>NZ_JAINRE010000028.1 GCF_020400595.1 Streptomyces naphthomycinicus
TCCGGAAGTCAACCCCCCTGCTGCCACGCCGTGGCGTGGTTCGGGGTCAGCGTCGGCGTCGGCCTTCGGTAAGTCTGTCGCGCAGAAGTTGGGCCTTGGCGGCCTTCTCCTCGGGGGTGTAGCTGCCGCTGAGGCGCTTGCGTTGCTCCATGACGGCTCGCATCGCGTCGCGGTGGGCTGTGGCGGCTTCGAATTCGACGCTGGCCTTCGCGAAGCGTTCCTCGGCGGCCTCCAGTTCGGCGGCGACTTCATCGTCGGTCTTGCCGCTGAGGCGTACGGCCTCTTCGTCCGCGCGGCGCTGGGCCGCAGACTTGTCAAGCATCTCGTGGTAGCGCTTGAGGAACTGGTCGTGCGGGCTGAGCTGGCGGACGAACACGCCCCGGCCCTGGACCGAGTAGATCAGCCCCTCAGGGCGTCGAACTCGTCGTGATCAAGGAACTCCTCGGCCACGCCCACATCGGCGTCACCGCCACCGTCTACGCCCACGTCCGACTCCGCCTCCAGCGCGACGCCATCGACACCCTCGGCACCGCGCTCGTCGGCCGGGAGACCACCGAGACGGCACGCTCCGACGGCGACGAACCGCCACCCTGCGCCTCACTCGTCCGCTGACGTTGCCGTCAACTACTGCCGTCATGGCCCACGGGAGCCCCACCTACGGGGCTCCCGTTTTGCTTTAGCGATTTACCGATCAGCCCACGCCGACGCCCGGCACGTGTCGCATAATGTCTCACATGGACTCTCTCGCCCCCACAGACAGCCCGAGCCTGCTGCAATTTCTGCGGAGGTGGTACGGCGCCCCAAAATCACCCAATGCGAGACTGGGGGAATCGCCTGATGCACCCAGGGCGCTTGTCGAGTGGCATGAAATCTCTGCCCAGTGGGGCGGTGAGATCACTTCACACAACTACGCCATCCCCCTCGCAGAACTCGCAGCAGAAGCCGGAAAGATTCCGTTCTGGGTTGAGAACCAAGGAACTTGGGTTTGGGCATTCGACCCGAAAAGTGAAGATTGCTCCGTGTATGAGCGAGAGCCGTCCGACGAACCGACCCCGTGGCGACGGACTGGCGAGCGGCTCTCAGATTTCTTGATTCACGCCACAATCCTGGAGGCAATCCTGGGGGCTCCTGCGACGAAAGTGGCGCAAGGAGTCCCGGTAGATTGGCTCTGGTCTCGGGAAGGAAGCCATGAGCTCCCCTTCCCTGCGTGGAACTGGCCGGCCCGCGATTCGCGCATCATCCTCGGCGAGAGCTGGCTGGCCCTCGTCCACCCGAGCGACGATCCCGACGCGGGTCATGACATCACCCTCGCAGCGAGGGCGCCAGGCGATCTCTCCTGGGCGGAGAATACGCCAGGAGTCAAATGGCGCTCATACTCCGGCGCTCAGGACTACACAACCGATGAACCACTGCCCTGGTAGACAGGGAAACACGAATCGGCGGCCGATCCACCTGGATCGGCCGCCGATTCCTTTCCTAACTCAGTCAGGAAGTCCCGTGAATTTTTCAGTCCTACGCGGTGAGATCACCCACAGCTGAGCACCTTCGGGCAGCATGTCAGGCAATGTACTTCTGCATGTTCCGCAGGTCCCCGTCGGGTAGTCGATGTAGAGCACGGCCTTTCTGACGCCCGGGTTCATACGCAAGAACGCTGCTGCGTGAGTCTCCACGTGCTCCCCGTTGGCCTTCGTACGACCTGGGAGGTTCTTGAGGAGTCCAGACTGACCGCCTGGACCACTGATCATCGGCAGCTGATCACCCCCGACGTCAAGAATTCCCACAGTGCGCCGCGGGTAGTCCTTCTGCAAATCTTTCAGGGACGGGCCGCAGTTGCTGTTGTGAACGAGTACCGGCGTCTCGCCTGCCAGCACATAGTACGTGTGGAGTTCACTGACGGTGAGGTTGTACATGTCTGCGACGCCGGCGCGCACCGTGACGGCGGTGATCCGCACGTGCTTGTCGGAAGCGGTGTTGAGCATGTGGCCGGGCTTGAGCTTGCCGGCTTGTACCCAGGTGTGGGTGGTGTCGTCCCATAAGGGGTGTAGGGACGTGGTGCGGAGCGTCTGGGCCGTCCCGTCAGGCCCCTGGACTTGGACGTTAGTCAAGTCGTCGTCATGGTTGACGAAGGAGGCGGTGACCTTGCGCGAACCACGGTGCTTGCCGGTTGCGGGGTCGGCGCTCTCGACCCGGTCGCCGGGCTTCACCTTGACGATGGGCCTGGTTTTTCCGTCCGCCATGAGGACGAGGGTGTCTGGGTCGAAACTACAGGGGCCGCCTTCCGACGAGGCGCCTCTCCGAGCCCCGCGGCTGGCTACCCGGCTCGCTTGTCCATTTCCAGCGACCAGGCCGCCTGCTACGCCAGCCTCGATCGCATCGGCAGGGTTGGCCCAATATTTTCCGCAATCCCTCCTGCAGGAGGCCATCATTCCCTGGAATCGCGTGTAATCCGCAAGACCGAGGGTGCCATCCTCGCTGGGCGCCAGACAATTCCAGTCGACGCCGTCGCACTGGGTGCCGACCCACTTGATGAACTTTTCGGCGACTTCATTGACCTGGGAATTGTCAGCTGGGAAGTAGACACCGGGGTAGATCTTGACGTGCCACTCGCCGTGCCTCTTCACCATTCTGTTCGAGTCGCCGTTGGCGGCAGCCGGCAACGGACCCGTGTATCCAGCCCCGTTGGAGCTGGGAACGCCTACTCCGCCGGCGCCCGGCGGCGCCTTGGTGATGGTTCCGCTGTCACCGCCCACCACATTCCCCCGAGGCACGCCGATGCCGCACTGATCGGGCATGCACAGGCCGGACGGGTCGCTGCTCGTGACGGGGCTGTTGTTGGCGTAAGCGTAGGCGTTGAGGCTCTGTGGGTCGGCCGGGGTCATGAGCGGGTCGACGCTGATGAACCGGCCGGTCGTCGGGTCGTACTCGCGGGCGCCGAGGTGAGTGAGGCCAGTGTCCTCGGTGTCGTCGGTGCCTCCGACGAAGCCCTTGGTTCCGGGCCAGGCGGTCGGCTTGGCGCCTCGGGTTCCACCGAAGGGCAGGGTGCGTCGTTGGGCGAGTTTCTGTGTGCCTGCTGCGACGGCGAGTTGGGCCGTGCCGTGGTGGTCGGCGAGGGTGAAGGAGACGGTGCCGTCGTTCTGCTCGACTGCCTGGTTGCCGCCGCCTAGGTCGAAGTAGCGGGTGACCTTCGGTGTGGTGCTGTCTTTGGGCAGCGTGATCTCGGTGGCGCCGAGGTAGAGGGTGGTCTCGGTGGGCGTGCGGGCGATCAGTCGGTTGCCGTCGGGGTCATAGAGGTAGGTGGTGGTCTGGCCTGCGGCGGTCGCCTTGGCGAGGTGGCCTTCGGGGTCCCAGGTGAGGTTCTGGTCGTCTCCATTCAGGGCGCGGGTAGTGGTGTTGCCGGTCTCGTCGTACTGGTAGCTGTCCTGGACGGTGCTGGTGGGACCGGTGGTGGTCACCGTGGACAGGGCGTGAGGCAGGGCCTTTCCGGGCTCGGGATAGGTGTAGGTCCGCTTGGTGTCCTTGGCGGCGTCACCTGTGGTGTCGTGCAGGATCTCGGTGCGGCGGTTGCCGAGCAGGTCGTAGGTGTAGGACTGCCAGTAGGGGGCGGGGCCGCCCAGGACACCGGCGCTGGGGGCGGTGGCGCAGGCCGTGGTGTTCTGGGCCCAGGCTTCCGTCAGACGGCGCAGGTAGTCGTAGGTAAAGCACTGGGTGTCGGTGCCGTCACGGGAGACGTCCGACACGGCCAGGACGTTGCCCGTTTCGTCGTAGCGGTAGGTGTTGCTCTGCTCGACGCCGGCGATGTTCTCGCGGTCTGCGCGGGAGGTGGCCAGGCGCTGCGTGCCCCATTCGTAGGTGTTGGTGACCCAGGTCTTCTTGCCGTCGTTGTTGGACAGCTCGTATTGCAGGGGCTTGCCGGTGAGGCTGTAGCTGGTGGTCGCCTTGATGCCCTGGCTGCCGGTGACGGCGGTCGGGCGCAGGGTGGCGTCGTCGTAGGTGAAGACGGCGGTTGCCGCGGACAGGGCGCCGGCTTTCGGGTAGCCGACGCCGGCGGTAAGCCCCGATGTGTTGTACGACGTGGTGGAGATGTAGGTGCCGGCCAGTTCCTTCTCCGCGGCCGGGATGGTGACCGAGGTGCGCAGCGGCCGGTACAGGCGGTCGTAGGCGACGACCTTGCTGGTGTAGGCGTTGGTGCCGTCGTAGCGGGTGGACTCGGCGAGCTGGCCCTTGGCACCGCTGACGGTGTCGTACACCCATTGGGCGCGCAGGGTGCCGGTGGCGGACTTCTCCCTCACCTCTGTCTTGCGGCCGAGGTTGTCGTAGCCGTACCACAGGCGCGGCGTGTCGGGTCGGTCGTCGGTGGCGCTGTCGGGGCGGGCGTCGTCGGTGGTGGTGAGCTGGCCGCGGTCGTCGTAGGTGCTGAGGGTGGTGCCCTTGTCCGGGTCCACCGTCTTGATCTGCCGGCCCAGCAGGTCGTAGGTGTAGGTCCAGTCGTTGCCCGCCGGGTCGGTTACCTTCTTCGGTTCGCCGCGGGAAGTGTAGTCGTAGGTCGTGGTGTCGTAGGCGGCGTCGACGTTGCGGGCGTGGAGCTGGCGCAGGGCTGTGGTGCGGCCTCGGGCGTCGACGAGGGTGGTGGTGGCGGTGGCGCCCTCGGGCGGGATCACGGTGGTGCGGTCGCCGCCGTAGACGGTCCTGGTGGTGGACAGCACGGGTCCGCCGTCGCCATTGCCGGCGAGTTGCTTGGCTTCGGTCTGCCGGCCGAGGCCGTCGTAGGTGTAGCGGTTCTGGGTCTCGACGTCGAGGGCGTCTTCCGGCTTGGCCAGGACGGTCGTCGGCGGCTTGGTCGAGTAGTAGGCAGCGAATTCCTTGCTTGTCAGGCCGCGTTCGTCGTAGAAGGTGTCGGTCAGCAGGCTGCCGCCGTCCGGGCCGGGGTCTTGGGTCTGGCGCGGTCTCAGGAAGCCGTCGTAGAGGGCATACGAGGTCAGCTGTGCGCCGTTGTTGCCGAGTGTTCTGGTGGCGATCGTGACCGGCTTGCTGTCGCTGGTGGTGTAGGCGAACTCGTAGGTGGGTGTCTGGCCGGTGAGGCGGTCGGCGAGCCAAACCTTGGTGGAGCGGCCCAGCGCGTCGTAGTCGAAGTTGGTCACCTTGCCGTTGGTGTCGGTCTGGGTCTTGGGCAGGTTGCGCAGGATGTCGTACGTGACGCTCGTGGTCTGGGCGGTGGTGGCGTCACTGGTCTTGGCCGGCGGTGTGGTGATGCTGACCTTGGTCGCGAAGCCGGTGGTGGGGTCCGGGGCGGTGGTGGTGGTCCGGCCGTCGGATCGCGCGGTACGCGTGACGGTGCCGGCGGCATTGACCTTGACGTCCGCGGTCAGGTCGGTTCTGGTGCGCTGGCGCCCGTAGTCGTCGTAGGTGGTGCCGGACTCCAGGTAGACCGCGGTGGTGCCGTCGTACTGCTTGAGGACCGCGGTGTTGGTCGGGTCCCCCTTGGTCGGAGCCGCCTCATAGGCGCCGCCGTCATAGGCCGAACGCACGTCCGATATCACGTCGTCCGGGCGGCTTACCGGGTCGGAGCAGGGCTTGGCGACCGTCTCGACACGGGAGGGCAAGGAAAGGATGTTGGCGGTGGAGTTGGTGGCGTAGGCGGTGCGGGTGCAGGTGTCGTCCGCCTTGGTGGCGCTGTCTGCGGAGTCGTCGACCTGCGTGGCGCGTCCGGCGACGGTGTCGTAGGTCGTGGCCGTAGACGTGGTCCGCCAGGAGGTGCCAGCGCCGTTGTCCAGGGACGTCCAGATTTTGGAGCTGGCGGTGCCGATGAAGTTGGCGGTGACGGTACCCCAGGCCCGCTCCTTCTTCGCCGTCTCGTGATGCCAGGGACGATTGACGGTCTTGCCTAGGACCCTTCCGTCGGGACCGGAGTAGGTGACCGTCTTGTAGGTGAAGCCGGCCCCCGGTGCCTCGTCGGTGATCGGGGCGCCTTCGTCGTCGCCGAGAGTGACGGCGACGCTCTTGGTGCCGCCGCTGGTGGTCTTGCGGTCGCCGTCCATGCCACGCAGGAAGTAGCTGTCCTGCTGGCTCTTCATGGCGGAGTCGCCGCCCTGGCCGCCGGTGCGGACCCGGACGTGCCCGTAACCGCGCCACTGGGACCAGGTCTTCTCCTTCTCCTTGGTCAGCCCGTCGTCATCGTCGTAGTGCCAGGCCGCACCGTCCAGGTAGTCGTACCGGGTGACCTGGTCAGGGGCACCGCCGGTGCGGTCGGTGGCGGTGACGGAGGTGACGACGTACTTGTTGAACCACTTCCGCTCGGCGTCGTCCGTCGAGCTGCCGCCGATGTACTGGGGGAAGCAGCGGGTTGTGTTGGTCTCGGGCGTGGGCAGGGTGTCCCAGTCGCAGGCCGGCGCCGAGTAGTTGACGTCGATCTGGCCGCCGAACTCGTCGGCGACGGTGGACAGGCGGTCCTTGATGAAGGGCGGGAAGCCGTCGCCGGTCTTGTCCAGCCGGTTGGCCAGCTGGTTGTACACGAAGGTGGTCTTGGGCAGGGAGATCGCCGGTTCGGTGCTGCGTCCGGTGTGCTGGACGGAGTCGAGCAGCAACTGGTAGTCGGTGTCGGCCGTTCCCCAGCGGTGGGCCAGCTTCCAGGAGTCGACGTCGTGGTACGTGCTGCCGTTCCAGACCTGGGTGGTGACCTCGGTGAGCCGATTGCGGGTAAAGAACACCGGCGCGAAGCGGCCCTTGTCGCAGTCCTTGCCGGTGTCGCAGTTCAGGTCCCAGGGCGTGTCGTACCAGTAGTAGGCGTCGGTGGAGATGTCCGAGCACGTGGTGTGGGAGTCGGGCAGGCAGCGCTCACTGCTGGTGAAGTCGACCTTGGCCAGGGCCTTGGTGCTATATACGGACGACGACTTCAGTCCGTAATCGACACGGTCGAGTGTCCCGCCGCGCACGTAGCGGGTGTTGTCCTTGGCCTCGAGGTCGCGGCCGTAGGAGTTGGTCTCTTTGTCGTAGTAGTAGGCGATGGCGTTGCCGTGCACGTCGACCACATAGTCGAGGTTCCACCGCCAGGCCTGCTGGCAGTAGGAGGCGGCGAAGGTGGAGCCGTGGCAGGGCTCGTCGGCGTCGTCGCCGAAGACGGGGCTGGTCCAGGTGGAGTCGGTGGTCTCCTTGCCGTCGGCCCAGCCGGGGAGGCGGTTGTAACCGAAGTAGTACTGCGTGCCGTCAGGTGTGGTGAGGCGCCAGTACTCGTTGTCGTTGTCGCCGTTGCCGCGGTCGCTGGAGTTCAGGTGGTCGATCTTCGTGCCGTCGTCGTTCTGCAGCTTCCAGGAGTCCCTGCCGGCGGGGACGAGTTCGCCGCCTTTGCCGTTGAAGGTGATGAAGGCGTTGTCGTAGCCCCAGCACAGGTCACCGGGCTTGCTGCCGTCCGCGTGCTTGACGCCGTCGTCGGCGCAGGGCTTGTAGCGGCGCTCGATGTAGCCGGGCCACAGGTCGAAGCCGTCGCCCACCCAGGAGGCCTGATTGTTGGTGTTGGCCGTACGGCCGTCGACCGATCCGGAGGAGTAGGACAGCCCCACCTTCGGAGCCAGTCCGCCGGGAACTTCCGGGGCCGGCATGTCGTAGGACCAGGTGAACTCACCCGTGTTGAGGCTCGTGTTCCACGTTGCCGAGGGAGAGAGCGATGTCGCCTTGTAGTCACTCTGGGTACTTTGCGACCCCGATACGGCTGCGAGCACCGTGGCGGAGCCGGCTTTCAGGCTCACGTTCTGCGCGGTCAGGGTTTGTTTCTCGGCGTCATTGACTGCCGCGACCGGCTTGCTGGAGCGGCAAGCGGCCTTGTCCGGCGTGGTCAGTGCGCAGGCGGGCAGCCCGACCATGGTGAGGCGGGAGGCGTAGCTGCCGCCGTAGGCGTCGGCGAAGCCGGAGTAGTCGAGGTGGGCCTGAACACGGCCTGCCTGCCCGGCTTTCGTCTTGCTCTTGGGCTGCAGGGTGAACAGCAGGCCGTCGATGCCTGCCTTCTCCGCCGTTTTGTGGCTGAGCAGGCGGGCCTCGATGTCCCCGCGGAAAGGCTTCTTCCGCGCCGCGCCCTGGGCGTCGAGTGTCAGCGGCAGGCCCGTGGCCCTGACGGATGCCGTGGGACTCTTTGCGTCGGCGGAGGGAATGTGCAGCACCGTGGTCGCTGCCTTGGGCCAAGCAGCATCGGGCACTGCCTTCGGGGTCCGTGGCCCCTTCATGAGGGTGCGCGGCTTGACCTTGCCTGTGGTGGTGGCGACCGGTCGCTCGGAACTGGGCAGGGCAGGCTTCCCCTTGCCGTTGTCCACGGCAAGAGCCGGCTGCGTCACTCCCTGCAGGAGCGTGCCCATCATCACTGTGGCCGAAGCCAGTGCGAGGCGTCGCCGGAGCTTTGCGAAGCGCCTGCTCGATCTGCCGTTCATCGTGTCCTACGTCCTTCGCTGCGGTGGTCCGGGTGTATGCCGAGCGCACGGTGGAGCGGAAGTGAGGTTGGGAGGCCAAGCCTGGGAAGAGGCGAGGCGGGCCCTGCGTACAAGGACCCGCCGGACTCGTCAGCCCGTGCCGGGGACGTCGGTTGCCATCCCAGGCTGTCCGATGGCCAGCAATTCGATCTGCGCGTCCGTCAATGCGCCCTGGAAGGCCCACACGTCGGAGACTGCGCCCGGCCAGTACTCTCCCCAGGTGCTTGCTCCGGTCTTGGCCCGGCCGAGTTGCATGGGCTGCGCCGCCTTGAAGGTCAGGACGTCGTCCGCCCAGGAGAACTTGTCCGTGCAGGCCGGGTCGTCTGCGTCCCCGTCGCCGTCGTTGTCCTTGCAGGCGACTACTTCCGGTTCACCGTTGACGTACAGCGTCAGGTGTTTGGAGAAGCCGTCGTAGACGAGGGCCAGGTGTGTCCATTCGGTGGGGCTGAAGAACTGGCTGTTGTCGACTTGGGTGACGGTGGCACTGCTGGTGTCGGCTGCGGCCGTCTCGATCCGCCATCGGCCGGGGTCGGAGCCTGGTATGTCGCTGGGCTCATAGCGGACCGTGAAGGCGCTCTTGGTGGTTCCGGGGACACTGAGCAGGGTCACTCCCTTGATGGGGATCGCTGCCGCCTGGGCCCATGCGGTCACGGTGAAGCTGCCACTGGTGTCCACCGGAACGGCGGAGGTCACTCCGTAGTCGTTGACGCCGTCGAGGCTTACTCCGCCGTCGACCCAGCCTGCACCAAGCTTGGCATCACCGTAGAGGGTCATGTCGTTGGACCAGGCGGAGTTGTCAGGGGTTACGAGCGGCGAGCCGGACGCCTTCTGGAATGTCCAGCGTCCCTTGACCATCGGTCGCTGCCTGAACAGTTGCTGGGCCTCCTGGGCTGAGGCGGGCCGGTCGAAGAGCCGGACGTCGTCGATCTGACCGGGGAAAAAGGAGCCGGGCTGGCCGTCGTAGGAGCCTGCGCCGATCTGTACCGCGCCACCCGCGTACCAGTTGGCCTGCAGGTCTGTCTCCCCGGCCTTGGTGCCGTTGACGTACAGGATCAGCTTATTGGCGACCGTGTCGTGTACCCCGAGCAGGTGCGTCCACGTGTCGCCGTAGGCGATCTGCCCGTCGGCTTGCATGGCGCGGATCGGAGTGGCGTCCGCAGAGTCGGCCGCGTACTCGCTGACCACCCACCGGTCGAATGCTTTGGAGTAGTACAGCTCCAGGCCTGCGCGGTGGGTGCCCGCCTGGGTGGCGACGACGGCCGCGTGGTCGGGTTTGGTCTTGGGCAGTTTGGCCCAGGCGGAGATGGCGAAGCTGCTCTGGTTGTTCAGGACGGGCCGGCCTGTGGTGGCGTAGTCGTCGACTCCGTCCAGTGTCAGCGACTTGCCCGCGATTCCTGGCTGCCCGGGCTTGGCCCCGTTCATGAGGGTGGCGTCCGGTACCTCTGCCCTGCCGGTCAGCTGTGTGGCGTCGGCCGCCTCGTCCATCGGGAACGCCGCTCGTGCGGGACGGCCCACGGTGAGGGATGATTTGCCGTACAGCTGGGTCACCTCGGCGGCCGACAGTGGCTTGTCGAAGATCTGCACCTCGTCGATGGCACCGGGGAAGAAGTTCGTCCTGCTCCCGTTGAGGCTTGCCGCACCGAACTGCAGGCCGCGCCGTGCGTCCCACGGGGAGCTGTAGGTGGCGGTGCCCGCGAGCTGGTTGTCGATGTAGAGCTTCAGTTCGTCGCTGCCGGAGCTGTAGGTGCCCACGAGGTGGGTCCATTCGCCGGCTTTGACACCGCCGCTGGTGGCGGGCATGGCTTTGACACTGCTCGCATCGGGCGTGTCGGCGGTGTGCTGGCTGAATACCCACCGGTCGTAGCCGGCGGAGTAGTAGATTTCGAAGCCAGGTGAGTTGTTGCCGGGTTGGGTCACCGCGACGGCCGCATGGTCGGGGACGGCCGAGAGGTTGACCCAGGCCGAGACGGAGAAGCTGCCGGCGGTGTCGATGACGGGGATGTCGGTGGCTGCGTAGTCGTCCACACCGTCGAACGACACCGCCGTCCCCTTGGCCCCGGCCACATGCGGCGTGGCGCCGCCGGCCAGTTCCACGGTGCGTTCCGGAGCCGTCCCCCGCACCGCTGAGGCACTGGCAGTGTCGTCCATCTGCCACATCCCGCGCTCCGGCTGCCCAGCCTTGACACGGAAGCGGTATGTGCGGATCTCACTGGCGTTGCCGGCGGCGTCGAACGCCTTGGCGGTCACGAAGTTCAGCCCGGGCTTGGAGGGGAGGATCCTCGCAACCTTCGCTGCTCCATCCGCCGTGGTGAGGGTGTTCTTCGACGAGGGGTCCTCGTTGACGCCGTAGGAGTACTTGACCACATCGCTGTTGGCGCCCCTGAACTCGAAAGACCCATACTTGCCCACACCGTCCAACCACGGATCATTCGGGTTCTCGGTGTCGGAGGCCGGGTACTCGCCGGACGAGATCGCTGGCGCCTTCGGTACGGACGTGTCGTAGACGAAGTAGCAGCCGGTCGCGCCTCCGGTGTATGACCACGGCGAGTACTGGGCTCCGTCGTAGGAGCGGACGTACCAGTTCACCGATTTGTTGGCCGGGATCGATGAGGGCAATGAGACCGTGAAGTCAGAACCCGATCCCTTGTACTTGGTCAGGGGCGGCTTCCAGCGGGCGATCATGCCCTTGCCGTCCCCGGCGTCCCACTTGGCCTGGAACTGTACGGCGACGTTTTCACGGTCGGGATCGGTGACCTCGTTCGCGGTGATCACTCCCAGGGTGCGAACGCGCGGAGCGTCCGCCGGCTTCTTGCACGTGCCCCCGTATTCCATCTCCAACTGCGACATCTTGATCTGTGACGGTGGCCGGTTGTACGTCACGCGCAGATACGCGTCGTCTGAGAACCGCTTCCAGCCGTCCGCATCTGACTCGTCGCTGGCTCGGAGGCCGAACGTCATCGTCGACCAGTTCTTGTCAGCGGCCTGCTGCACGGCCGACTTCACGTTGAACTCGGCGTCCTTGGCTGCGCAGCCCTCGAAGCCGTAGGCGAACGAGTCGGTCGCCAGATGGTCGATCCAGAAGCCGGAATCATTCTGGGAGTTCCACGTGGTCGAGGACGAGATACCTTTCGTCCGCCACAGCTGCACACCCCGCGCGCTGCAGGAGGCCGACCACGTGTTGCGGACCACGAACTCCGCCGAGAGGATGTCCGTCCCCGCGTATTTCGAGACCGGGATCTGGTAGAAGAGCCGCTTCGTGTCGTAAGGCTTGCAGTAGTACCAGCCGCAGTAGCCCATACCGGCGTCCGGGTCGCCATTGAACTTCCACTGGGCAGAGGACGCCCAGTACTTCGACGCCACCGTCCACGCCGTGGCCTTGGGGGCGTCCCACTTCGGGTCGATGAACACCGGATACACCGTGTCCTTACCGCGAAGGACCTCGGCGTCGGGTGTCAGCACCAGCTCGTCCTGAGCTGCCGGAACCCCCACGCCGACCGGGGCCAGCTTGCCTGAATCCGCCGCGGCCGGCTCCGTGTCATCGCCGGAGGCTGACGCTGCTCTCGGCGCCGCCAAAGGGGGTGCACTGGCTGTCTTCTGCGTCGAGGCACCTGTGCTGGAGTCCCACATCAGCGGCTGCGCCGCCTCGAACACCGGGCCGCCGGCGCCTTGGTCCACGGCCTGCAGGCCGCCGGCGCTGGTCTCCTTCACGTCCATACCGTCGGCATCCAGCTTCAGGCGCAGTTCGGCCAGTTCCTTGCTGGAAGCGGCTTCGGCCGACTTCACAACCAGGAGTTGGGTGAAGCCGTCCTGCTGTGCTCCCAGTCGGAGGTCGACGCCGGGCAGGACGTCCGGGTAGGTCGCGGTGTCCCCCTGGAGCTGTGGCGTGGGCAGCTTTCCCGGCCACGACAGGGCCAGATGCCGTCCCGCCTTCGCCATCCTGACCATCGGAACGTCACCGCCGCCGGAGAACTCCAGGCCGATGGTCGTGACCTTCGGTGCGACCATCCCGCCGCTCGTCTGCATCAGGTCGGTGTCGATGGCCTTCCACGCACCGTCCACGCGTGCCCGAACGGGGCGAAGGTGCTCGCGTGCCTGGAGTCTGCCGTCCGGCCTGGCGAAGACCTCGCTGCTCTCGCCCCTCAGGGAGGTGATCTCCACAGGCTGGCCCGACTTCTTGGCGCGGGCCATCGCCTCAGCCTCAGTCGCAGCAGCAGCTGACTCGGTATCCCCCGCAGTCGAGAAGTGCGACGTCTGGCCCACCGATGTGCTGCTGCGACTGGCTCCCACCGCATTCGTTGGCGGGAGAAGACCCAACCCCACTGCGGCACAGACCACTCCAGCAACGCACCATCGTCTCCCCGCAGGCATGACACACCCTCCCCACAGGGCCTCCCCAGACCCTGCCCCCATGTGACCGACCTCTTACAGATCGTGCACATGACGGTAAACGTGAGTTCTAGGGGAGGTCTAGGCCTTCTGAAACGGACATCGCACCCCGGACAATGCAAAGAGACCCAGATACACCAGTGACTTGGACCACAGAATGGCGATTCTGTTGCGGACAGTCCTTGGCGAAAAATACAGCCTCACCGAGACAGAACCGGCCACACATTGACCTGATCTGCCCTAGCGTCTTTTGCTGCCCTGTGGGCCTCCCGGGTAGGGAAGTCATGACAATGAGGCAGCCAGGCAGGACTGTTGCCGAAAAATGCGAGATGAAAATCCAGGCCGCTGAGATTTCCCTGCGCGGTGATCAAGCCCGAATCAGCTTGAGCAGAAACCAGTCACGGCAACGAGGACACGATGTTCTCACTGCCGCGGTCGGCCCGGACCGGCGTGATCTGCGACTGGCGGTCGGCCCGATGACGAGCAACCAGCAAGAGTCAAAGACGACCGTGCTCCCCAGCGGCCGGGAACTGCCCGGACAACAAAAGTGGATCGCCCCGTACCCGCTCGGCCTCACCCCGCCGCAGCCGGCCAGGTGCGCCGCCATCGAGCGCGCCCGGTGGCTCGGCGTCGATCCACGCTGACGCCAGCGCCGCCTTAGTACTGCAACGGTGCTTGCCGTGACTGGTGGCCAGTTGGGTCGTTGGTCTGGTTATGGGTGGGGACCTTGCTGATGTCAGGTTGTGGGCGGGTGAGCTCGAAGCGGTGCATGAGCGGTTCGTGCACCGGTTCAGCCGGGAGGAGCCGCGTCAGTCGGCGCTGGCCTATATGCGCGGGCTGGTCGCGCCGCTGGAGCGGAAGAACGGCTGGACGCTGGCGGAGGAGGCCGGTCATGGCGGTCCCGATCGCATGCACCGGCTGCTGAACCGTATCGAGTGGGACGCCGACGAGGTCCTGGACGACGTACGTGACTACGTCGTGGAACACCTCGGTGACCGGGATGCAGTGCTCATCGTCGATGACACCGGCTTCCTGAAGAAGGGTGTCCGTTCGGCCGGGGTCCAGCGGCAGTACTCCGGCACCGCGGGACGCACCGAGAACTCCCAGATCGGGGTCTTCCTCGCCTACGCGACGGGCCGAGGACGCACACTGATCGACCGGCGGTTGTATCTGCCCACGTCGTGGACGGATGACCGTGAGCGATGCCGGCGGGCGGGCATCGACGACAGTGTCGCCTTCGAGACGAAGGTGGCGATGGC
Source organism: Streptomyces naphthomycinicus (assembly GCF_020400595.1). GTDB lineage: Bacteria > Actinomycetota > Actinomycetes > Streptomycetales > Streptomycetaceae > Streptomyces > Streptomyces naphthomycinicus. The sequence goes on from NZ_JAINRE010000028.1 coordinate 14,096, forward strand.
CAAGGCGATGGTCCGCAAGGCCATCGCTGACCGGATCCCGTTCGGCTGGGTGACGGCGGACGCTGCTTACGGCTTCAGCAAGGGCTGGCGGTTCGAGCTGGAGCAGGCCGATGTCTTCCATGTCATGGCCACCACCCGGCACGACACCGTCGTCACCCGCTGGTCGATCGACCACCCCGTCCATGATCTGTTCCCCGCTCTGCCCCGGCAGAAGTGGAAACGCCGTTCCTGTGGTGAGGGAGCCCACGGCCGGCGGATCTATGACTGGGCCCGCGTTGAGGTGAGGCCCTGGCACCGCGAGGACCGCCGGCACTGGGTGATCGCCCGCCGCAGCGTGAGCAGGCCCGAGGAGATCTCCTACTACATCGCCTACTGTCCCGCCGACACCACGCTGGACGAGCTGATCCGCATCGCGGGCAGCCGATGGGCGGTGGAGGAGTGCTTCCAGACCGCGAAGCAGGAGTGCGGCCTGGACGACTACCAAGTCCGCCGCTATCCCGGCTGGCACCGCCACATGACTCTCGCCATGGCCGCCCATGCCTGCCTGACAGTGCTGCGGGCCCGAGAACTGGACACGGACAAAGCAGAAACGGATCCTCCCAGCTCATCCGCCTGAGCCTTGCCGAGATCCGACGACTGATCACCCGGCTCACCGACCGCTGCCCCACCCCGATCGAACACATCCTGCATTGGTCGACATGGCGCCGCAGGCGCCAACACCAAGCCCGCCTCAGTCACTACAAACGACGGGGCCACAGTCCCTGAAAACTGCCCAGCAATCAGAACAAGCACCGTTGCAGTATTAGACGCCGTTTCTTTTGGGCCGGGTTGGTGTCAGTGCGGTGTGGGAGCCTCCGTGGCATGAGTTATGACCTTGCTGTCTGGGAAGGCGAGAGGCCGGCAGATGACAAGACCGCCGGCCGGGTCTTCAGTGACCTGTACGACCGCTACATCGACGGTGAGGTGGAAGAACCTCCGTCAGAACGCATAGCGGCTTACGTAGCCGCGCTGCTTGAGCGGTGGTGCGACATCACCGAGGACGAGGAGGACACCTCGCCCTGGTCGACTGGCCCGTTGATCGGCGAGGCCAGCGGTCCGCTGATCTATTTCCCCATGCGGTGGAGCATGGCCGAGGAGGCGTCGGCTTACGCGGCAGCCGTGGCAGAGTCCATGGGCCTGGTCTGTTTCGATGTGCAGCAGGACCGGCTCAGGCCGTAAGCAGGGTCGTCAATCGGCGGTAGCCGATGAGGGCTGCGGCGATGCCGACGAAGGCGAGGAAGTGTTCAGCCTTGCGTTCGTAGCGCCGGTGCAGACGTCGGCAACCAGCAAGCCAGGAGACCGTTCTTTCGACGACCCAGCGGTGGCGGCCCAGCCGGGTGGAGGACTCGATGCCTTTGCGGGCGATGCGGTGACGGATTCCGCGCTTACGGAGCCATCGGCGCAGGTGGTCGTAGTCGTATCCCTTGTCGGCGTGGAGCATGGTCGGGCGCCGGCGACGCGGTCCGCGTCGGGAACGGATGGGCGGGATCCCACGCACGAGCGGTTTCAGACCGAGGCTGACATGTGCGTTGGCGCCGGATATGCCCAATGACAGGGGCAGTCCGTTCCGGTCGGTGAGCAGGTGGATTTTCGATCCCGGCTTGCCGCGGTCGGTCGGATTCGGTCCGGTCAGTGGCCCCCCTTTGCGGCCCGGATACTGACGGAGTCGATCGCGCATCGCGACCAGTCCAGCTCGCCCCGAGCGCCGAGCTCGTCGAGGATGACGCGGTGAAGCCTGGCCCAGATCCGGTCCCGGCTCCACTGGGCGAAACGCCGGTAGACGGTGGGCCAGGCTGGACCGAACACTGGCGGCAGCTGTCGCCAGGTGCAGCCCGAGGTGGCCACGAAGATGATCGCTGCCAGGCATTCGCGGTCGCCAGCCCGCCGTCTCCCGCCGCCTAGCGGGCGTATGACCTCCATCGACGGGACCACTCGCCGGAACAGCACCCACAACTCGTCCGGCACCAACCGCTCCACCAGATTCGCCATGCACGGCTCAACGAGCGATCGCGCCATTAGAAACGGCGTCTTACTGATCATTTCAGAATGAGGTTCGGAGTCGTCGCAAGCAGATGATGGCGCAGGCGAGTTGGAGTAGGCCGAGGTGGAGATCGGCTCGTATCTCGTAGCGGGTGCGGAGCCGTTTGAACTGGTGCAGCCAGGCGAAGGTGCGCTCGACGACCCAGCGGGTTTTGCCCAGGCCGGAGCCGTGTGCCGTGCCCTTGCGGGCGAGCTTCGGTGTGATGCCGCGGGCCCGGAGGAGACGACGGTACTTGTCGTAGTCGTAGCCGCGGTCGGCGAACAGCCGGCGTGGGCGGTGACGCGGTCGGCCGCGGACACCACGAATGCGCGGGATCGCGTCGAGAAGGGGCATCAACTGCGTGACATCGTGGCGGTTTCCGCTGGTCAGGGAGACAGCCAGGGGTGTTCCGTGCCGGTCGGTGATCACATGGTGCTTGCTGCCATCCTTCAGGCCGTCCTCACTGACGCCGATGCCGAGGGGCGAATCGACTGGAGCATGGTGAGCGTGGACTCCACCACGTGCCGGGCCCACCAGCACGCGGCCGGAGCGCCGCGCAGACCGCCCCGGGTCCCAAAGCGCAGATCGATTCCCCGCCAGCACCGCCCCGACGAGGGACTCGGACGCTCTCGGGGAGGGCTGACCAGCAAGATCCACCTGGCCGGGGAGGGCGGCCGACGGCCGCTGGCCTTGCTGATCACCCCCGGCCAGTGGGGCGACGGCCCCCAGCTCATCCCAGTACTTGAGCGCATACGGGTCAAGCGTGCCGAAGGCGGCCGTCCGCGCACCCGTCCCGACCACCTGGCCGGGGATAAGGCGTACAGCTCCCGACGTAATCGTTGCTATCTGCGCAGACGTCGGATCAAGCACACCATCCCCGAGCGAAGGGACCAGCGGGCCCACCGCCGGCGTCGGGGCAGCCGAGGCGGCCGGCCTGCCAGCTTTGACAAGGAGCGGTACCGGCGCCGCAACGAGGTCGAGCGCACCATCAACCGGCTCAAGCACTCCCGGGCGGTGGCAACGCGCTACGACAAGCGCGCCTACGTCTTCACGGGCACCGTGACCGTCGCATCGATCCGCCTGTGGCTTCGGCAATGACCCGCTGAACGCCGAGCGCTCTTCAATCCTTCCAGTCAAGCTGGTGCTCCGGCACGCCCACACTCGCTCCGTAGGCAATGGCCTCCGTGCGACGAGGGTCGTTGGCGCCTGTATAGCGAAAGACACGGCCAGCGAAAACCACCACTCGTTCCTTGTCGCCCACTCGGTAGTCGGCATACCAGCCCCCATCAGGGGAGAGGCCATCTGCCAGCGCTTGAGCCAACGGGGCGTCGTCTTCCGCGTCACTTTCAAATTCCAGAACCGTCCACACCGGCGGCTGGCTTCCGCGTGCCGAATCAGTCAGATCCATTCGGGTCACCCGGCACACTCGCAGGCCAGTTAGCTCCAGCACCGCGCCCGACCGAAGGCTCTCTCCAATGACGCAGCCCGTGATCATTGTGTCCCCCTCCCCATCGCCGATGTGTCAGCTACCACCGTAGGCAGCAAACCCAGCTACACGAGGGGAGTACACGTGATCCGCCGGACAGAACCTAGCAGGAGGACGTCGGCACTGGCTCCCTGTCTCGGGGCGGCTGGACAGCGCCGGAGACGGCCGGGGCAACCAGGGAGGCATCCGGACGCGCCCAGCGGGTTCGGGTACTCGTTATCGTCCTCGCCGAGCTCCAGCAGGCGTCGGATCCCGGCGCGGCATGGCCGCACGCCTGGCACGCGAGCACGGCGGCGGTGAGCGCAGCTGGCAGCGTGCCATGACCGAGGCCCACGCCCAGTACGAGCACGAGCAGGGCCAGGACTACGCGGGCACCCCTGCAGACGGCGCAGCCCTCGCCCTGTGCGCCCCGCACGCTGTGGGGCGTTCCACGGTGGGTGATCGCTCTTGCTGGTGCGTATCCGGCCGGAGCCGCTGACAGTGAAGGGATGTAGGCGTCTCCGGCGTCAGCCGATGTCCAGGAGGACGGCGGTCACGAACGCCTCCGCCTGCTCCTCTGACCACTTCCCGTACGGCCCGCTGGCCTGCGTCAGCGAGTGCCGCAGGCACAGCGCCGCTTCCCTGAGGGGCACGGGATGCTTGTCGCCCTCATCGTTATCTAGGGTCGTCAAGCTGAAGCAGCAGGTCAGAGCAGAAGCAGGCGTTCTGGCACGTTAGGCAAGTCTGGTTGCCAGCAGAGGGGAGATCTCCAGGGCTGCCCGCTGTCGTGCCCACAGACATGTCTGAGGGCAACGACTGGCGGATATCTCCGGGAGCACCGACCACTGAGGTCCAGCACGTCGGCTCGCGAAGAGGTCCCGGTCCACGCATTTGCTGCGGTCACCCACCGGGCAGCCTGCCGCTGGTCTTCGCGGTAGCCGATGCGGGAGGCTCCGAGAGCGCACACACCGCCGATCGTAAGTGCCGTGTCGCTCAATGCCCGCGTCCTGCCGCAGAGCGCTACAGACTGGTCACCGAAGCCGGAGTGCACACGGTATGCAACCGCCCGCCCAGTCCCTGATGGGCCGTCGGGCGAGATCGGGCAGGTCACAGCCGGGCGGACCAGAAAGTCCGTCAACTCGCCTGTTACGAACGCTGGATGGCTGTACGCTCTTGCCATCGCCGCCGCTGAGGGCGGCCTGTTGTGCAGCCGGTGGACACCGCGGTATCCACCGGCAGGACCTGAGTGCGCCGCCTGCATGTCACGGGCGGGTACCCGGATTCCGCCTGCAGGTCACCGAAGCGACGCCGGGTCAGCCCAGTGACGGACCGCGGTCCTCACCGAGCGGGCACGGGTGCGTTGCGTCCGATGGCGCTCTGCTCGCGTACGCCGATCACCGGCCGCGAGCCCACCTCGCGCCGGCCCATGCGAATGAGGGCCCTGTGAGCACCATCGATATTCCCGACGAGCACGACGACATCGACGGCATCGACGTCATTGACATCCGCTCCGGTGACCGCTCGACGCCGTTCGAGCACCGCGTCGAGCCGGTCAGCAAGACCACCAAGGCGATCAAGTTCCTCGAGAACCACCCCGACGTCCATATCTCCCCCGCCGCAGTCCGCCGGATCGTCTTCGGAGCGGTCGAGCCCGGGCTCCTCGAAGACGTCCGCCTGGAGCGCCACCGCGTCGAGACCGGCTGGCTGAGCGTCATCACCTACCGCGCGTACACGCTGCTGCTGTCCCCCGCAATCGAGAACGACCGGCTCCTCGACAAGGCCCACTACGCGGCCGACCCGGGCGCCAGCGACGACCAGCGGGTCCTGGCCATGCCCACTGCACACGAGACCGACGCCACCCTCGTCTACGCCGACGCCATGGACGACCTCCTCGCCGCCATCGACCGGGCGTCCATGCGCGTGAGGGGGAACAACCCGCAGGAAGTCGGCCGGCGCATTGTGGAGCGGCCCCTGACGGCCGTCCCCGCCACCTTCCTCAAGCCCGGACGCTATCCCGACGACGACCTCAACATCGTTGACGGCAACAGCCGCTGGGCGTCCTGCACCGCCGGCATCAAAATCCCGGTCAGCTCGATCAACCCCACCACCGCGAAGGACACCGTCCCGCTGCTCCCGTCTCACCTCATGCGGCTTCCCCTGGCTGAGCGGCGGGATCTCGTCCGGGAGATCGTCAAGAACGCCCACCGCGACATCAACGCCGCCACCGGCACGAGCAAGGCCGCCCGTGCCAAGCGCGACCAGGCCGCCAAGCTCCTCAACGCGATGACCGTCCCGGTGCAGGTCATCGTCGGCTACACCGACGACAAACCGGACATGGGCATGCGGCGCTTCCCCGTCGCGGTCCGCTCGCTGCTGATGCGCATGAACATCGGGGTCAAGCCGTTCGACGCGTCCTCACAGAACGGCGTCACCGCCGAGGAGATCGTCACTGCCCTGTTCGACGCTGGCGAACTCGGCGAGAACGCCGAGGCCGTGAGGGAGGTTCTCCTCGGTCGCGTCGACGTTACCGACGCCATGAAGTCTCTCGGACTCAACCCTGCCTTCCGTGACCTGCGGTTCACGTTCGTCGTCCAACAGCTCACCCGCAAGGAGCCCCGGCTGAACGCGATCATGGCTGCGAAGCTCGACAAGCGCCGCCTTCAGGTCACCCACCGCAGCGGCCCGATCGTCGAACTCGGCCTGCGCTCTTACTCCAGCCTCCCCAAGGAGAAGATGGCGCCCGTGCGCACCGCGCTGGACACCGGCTGCCTGTGGCAGGCCCTCACCGACCACGAGTGGACCGTCGAGAACATCGACAACGACCAGGCCGTGGACGACCTCCTCAAGCGAGCCGACAACGACATCCCCGCCCGGCTGCTCCTCGGCGTGATCGCCATGGTCACCCTCGTCACCAGCGGCTACCTTCTCGCCCCGGGCGGCTCCGCCGAGCAGATCGTCGGCGGCATCAAGGTCATGCGCACCGGCGTCGGCACGGTCATCAAGACCGTCCTCGACAAGAAGGAGGGCCGGCAGGTACTCGCCGACGCGATCAAACGGATCCGGGCCAACCAGCGCCCGCGGTGGTGGGCCGACGGCCAGCTCATCGAGCGCGACGACTGGAAAGGCAGCGACTTCAACGCCCACCTGCGCCTCGCCGCCAACCACGGGTTCGCCCCCGAGGGCTACCAGAACGACCCCACCGCCACCGAACTCGAGGACAAGGCCCTCACGGCCTTCCAGGCCTCCCTCACCACGGCCGCCGCCAACCTCGACGACCTGATCGCCATGCGCAAGAAGAACGGCACCGACACCGAACTCTCCTGGATCGTCGTGGAGCCGTCCTTCAAGCAGCTCAAATTCATGGACAAGGACCTCGCCCGCATCTCCGAGGACGAGCCGCGCTGATGACCAACATCACCTGGGCCGGCGTCGTCACCGTCACCGACGACCGGTACGCCATGCTCGCCTGCCTCGCGGGCCAGTGGCTCGTCGAACCGCAGCCCGAGCCGATCCCCATCGGCGAGGAGTCCGGGTACGAGGACAAGGCCATCTACATCGCAGTCAACCGCAACGGCAACGCCTGCTACTGCGGAAAGACCGCCCCCACCCGGGTTCTGAACCGCGGGGCCGCCGCGACCAGGCTCAGTCAGCACGTCAACGGGAGCGAGTCGAAGCGGGACGAGTGGGTCGAGTACTGGGTGATCCCGCTACATGACGCCACCCCCGGCCACGTCGTCTCCGCCCTGGAGAAAACCGTGGCCGCCCGCCTCGGCATCCCGCTCGTGCACCGGACGCGCATGCCGCGCCAGCGCACCTGACTCCCGGCTGGCCGAAACCACAGCCTGCACGAGAAACAGACGTGGGCCCCCGCACCGGGAGGGACGGTGCCGGGGCCCACGTGCTGCCAGGGGCATAGCCGGGCCTCAGGGACTTCGACGATTCCAACGCGGTCCGCCGTCCGGCGGTCGGCGGCCGGTACAGCTTCACCTGAGCGGCAGCAGGTCGAAGTTCAGCAGCTTCGTAATGCCGAACCCAACTTCCGACTGGCCATGGCTGTCGGTGTAGTTGGCCTCAACCTCCATGGTGGTGCCGAGATGGCCCCGGCTCCCTGAGCCAGGGCCAGGTTCGTGAAATCGATCGCAACTGTAGTACAGGCGCCGTTACCGTCCCTTCATGGACGATTCCCTCTCCTTCGAGAGCTTCTTCGAGGGTGCCCAAAAGGCCGCGCACAAGGCCATGGAAGACCATGCTCGTGGCGAGTACGACGAGTTCGCCCTCCATGCCGGAGTCGCGATCGAGCGTCTCGCCAAGGCGGCCCTGTTCAAGATGAATCCGCTCTACATCGCGAGCGGCAAGGTACAGATCGTGACCGAGCAGAAGAAGTTCACGATCCACACAATTAGCATGTCAGAGGCCCTTGCACGTCTGGCACAGCTTGGCATCGGCAAGGTCACTCCGTCCCTGCGCTTGCTGATCGACCTACGAAACGGAACAGTTCACGCATCCGGCGGCGAGGAAGCGAAGCCCCATATCCCGACCTTGGCGAAGGCCATCTCAGCCATCCTGAAGCATCTCGAAATGTCGGAGCACGCCTTCTGGGGGCGCTTGACGAGCGCCGTCAACATCGCTGTCGATGAGCAGCGGAGCGAGATCGAGCGGGACGTCCAGCTCCGCATCAGGCAGGCTCGGCACCGCCTTGATGATCGTCTTGAGGGGCTGCCCTTGCCCAATGAGGTCCGGTGGCCCAAGGAGTCCGGTTTCAGCTTCTTCTTTGCGACGGTAGGTCCCGACGCTGACGGAGACGAGGTATCTGTGGACGGCGGTACCGGCTGCCCAGCCTGCGGCAGACAGGCGCACGTAACGGTCGAGCCCTCCTCGACCAAGGGCGGGGCGGTCGCTGTGGCTCTGGTTTGCCCGTGGTGCCAACTCCATCTGAGTGGCCCAGAGGAGATAGATGCCTCGGGTGCCGACCTGGCTATATCCCTAGAGGTCGCAGACGCCGTCATCCATGGCGACTACGACTAGTACGCGCTACTGGCGTCAGTCGGAGTCGTCGCTCTAGGGTCGACGGGTTCCTGCAGGTCCTGGTGAGTGGGCTGACGGGTGGAGGTGTACAACTCGTCGAGCGATAGCCCCAGCTCGGTGGCCAGAGCTGCAACAGTGAAGAACTCGGGCGTGGTCGTGCGGCCCTTCTCGATGCTACGCACGGTCTCTACGGAGATGCCGGCTCCGCGGGCGACGGCCTCGGCCGACCGCCCAGAGGCGCGGCGGGCCTGCGTGAGGCGGGAGGCGAGCATTTGTCCGCGGCGCTGGGCGGCGGGATCAAGCCTCCTTCGTGGCATGGGTGTAACTATACCTGTACCATTACACTCATGACGGTGACCGCGGCGGCCCCTTCCCCCATCTGGCCTGAAGATGTGCTGCGGCTGAATGCCGTCTGCCCGTACTACACGATGTTTCCGCTGGACTTCCCGCTTCAGCAGCTTGCTGCCTTCCCCCAGGCCAGCCGGGTCCTGGATCCGTTCTGCGGGCGAGGTACCACGCTGTACGCCGCCCGCCTGGCCGGGCTGCCGTCCGTGGGCATCGACATCAACCCGGTGGCCGCCGCCATAGCCCAGGCGAAGCTCATCCAGGTCACACCGGCCGCCGTGGTCCGGCTCGCCCGGCAGATCCTCGACGGCGGTATGCGGGGCGAGGTACCCGAGGGCGAGTTTTGGCAGTGGTGCTTCGAGCGCGAGACGCTGCGCGAGCTCGTGACCCTGCGCGAGGCCCTGCTGGAGATGACCACGCCGACGGCGGCGATGCTGCGGGCGGTCATGCTGGGCATCCTTCACGGCCCGCGCAACAAGAACCTTCCGTCGTACCTGTCGAACCAGATGCCGCGCACTTACGCCTCTAAGCCCGCCTACGCGGTGAAGTTCTGGTCGAAGCGCGACATGGAGCCGGTGCGCATCCGGGCTCTGGAGGTCATCGAGCGGCGGGCCAAGCGCCTGCTGGAGGCGGTCCCTCTCGCCCATGGCGGGAAGGTCTATCTGGGCGACTCCGTCGAGACCCTCAGGGGGCTGCGCCAGAGTTTCGATCTGGTGGTCACCTCGCCGCCGTACTACGGCATGCGCACCTACGTGGCGGACCAGTGGCTGCGCTCATGGTTCCTTGGTGGCCCTCCGGAGGTCCCCTACGGTACGCACGGGCAGATTGCCCGCCAGCCGAACCAGGATGCTTTCATCGAGGCGTTGGCCGAGGTGTGGGCCGCCACCGCCCGCCGCTGCCGCCAAGGCGCCCGGCTCGCGATCCGCTTCGGTGCCCTGCCCTCCGCCCGTACCGACCCGGAGCAGATGCTGCTGGCTTCCGTGAGGGAGGCGAAAGCCGGGTGGGTCGTCAAAGAAGTTCGGCAGGCTGGCACTCCGGCCAAGCGAAAAAGGCAGGCCGAGCAGTTTGGCAAAGCTGGCTCCGCCATCGACGAGATCGATCTTGTCGCCGAGCTGATCGGACTTGCCCGTTGATCGGGTAACCCAGTTACTTCTCGCAACTACGTGACGGATTGTCAGTGGCCCGTGTCATGCTGTGGGGCCAGACGAGTGAATCACTCGCCTGCGACAGCACGGACGTGGTGGGGGGAGAGGCATGTTCGACGCGGACCAGATCAAGCAGCTCAAGCAGTTGATCGGCGATCAGGTCGAGGCCGGCCGCGCGGAGCTGGACAAGCTGGTCGAGCAGGCCCGCGCCATCCGCTCCGAGGTCCGGGTGATTAAGCCCAGGGCGGCCACGTCGGTCGCGCTGATGTCCTCCGACGGCGGCAACAACAAGGTCGCCTTCAACCCGTTCTACCTTCAGGTCGTCCGGGTCGTGGACTCCAACGGCAAGGAACTGTGCATGGAGGTCGTCTCCCCGATCTCCGACATCGACGCCCTGAGCCGCCGCCAGTTCCACGAGGATGGCAGTCCGCGCACCGCCCTCGGCAGGATGATGCACGGCCTTGGCGTCGACAGACTCCAGGACCTCTCCCCGATGATGTCCGGCAAGTCGCCCAGCTGGGTGCAGGTCTTCCGGGACCTGTGCGAGTGGGCCACCCTGTACGACCTGATCTGCCACCGGGACTACGCGGTCGACACCCTGATCGTCCGCGACGGCCTGCTGCGCAGCAAGATCTTCCACGGCGAGCTCTTCGTGAAGATGGGCGAGCTGATGTACGAGGCCATCGAACGAATCCGGCGCGTTGACCGCCGCAAGGTGTGGCTGGTGGGGCTGGCGAAGAAGACCCAGGTCCTGGAGTACTACCGGCTTGCGATCTCCCTGTCCGCCGTTTTCGACAACGGCGCCGCCTGCTTCGCCAAGGTTCCTTCGGAGATGCTGGACGAGGTGTACTTGTGGGACGAGTACACCAGGGGCATTGAAGACGAGTCCAAGGGCGAGAAACCGAAGTTCAACATCGGCTCCATGTACTTCGTCCGCTTCGGACCATACTCAGGCGACCCCATCTGGACCGTAGACATCATGTCCCGCCAGGACAAGGAAGCCCAGGCAATCTTCGGCTACCTGCAGGCCGACGCCGTTGCCGGCTTCCCGATCCCGCTCTACCCGAACTGCATCCAGCAGGCTGACAGCTTCTCCCGCGTCGCCGACCTGGACATGGACATCATCGAAGACCAGCTCGTCGACGCCGTCCGCGACCAGGTCGGCGAGGAGAAGGCCCCGGTCATCGACGCTCTGCGGCTGGCCTCCGACGTGGCCGCCCGCCGCTACGAGTAACACCTCTTTCTGTCCGCCCCGCGCACTGTGGAGCAAGAACCGTCATGAGCCTGTTCGAGCGCGACAAAGTCGTCGGCACCTTCCGTGGCTTCGCCGAAAGCGGCATGGAGTTCCATGCCGATCTCGTCCTGCCGCACCACGACGACTTCCAGACCATGGCCATGCACGGCCAGTTCGTTCTTGTCCAGCTTGAACACGAGCGTGAGGCCATCCTTGGGCGGATCACCACCATCTCCTCCCAGGGTCGCCTGGTGTCCCCCATCGGCGAGGACTACGCCACCCGCGCTGTGCGGGACCAGCGGCCCATCCCCGACGAGCTGCGCGAGCGCTACCTGAAGTACAAGGTCGACATCCGCATCCTCGGCGTTCTCCGCATGGAGGGCGACAAGCACATCTTCGTCCCCAGCCATCGGCGCCTGCCGCACGTCGGCGCTCAGGTCGCGCTCCTGGGAGACGACCTGCTCGCCGAGGTCGTCAACGCCAACGACACCGCCGACGGTGCGGTGCCCATCGGCTACCTCGCCTTCGGTGAATTCGTCTACGCCGGTAACGACAAGCGTGTAGGCGACACCTCCTGGATGCAGATCCAGCAGCCCACGATCATGCCGACCTTCCAGATCGACAAGCTCGTTGCCCGCCGCAGCTTCGTCTTCGCCCGTGCTGGCTTCGGCAAGTCGAACCTCGTCAAGCTGCTCTTCTCGGCTCTGTACGAACACCAGCCCACCGTCCCTCGCCGCTCTGGCGAGGCCCCTGTGGGCACGGTCATCTTTGACCCGGACGGCGAGTACTTCTGGCCCGACTTCAAGGGCCGCCCCGCCCTGTGTGACGTGCCGCACCTGCGCGACAAGCTGGTGGTCTTCACAAACCGCAAGGGCCCCAGTGACTTCTACCAGTCTTTCGTCGTCAACGGCGTCAAGCTGAACATCAAGGAACTGCAGGCCTCCCGCGTGTTGGGTATCGCACTGCCGCCGGAGAAGCAGGACCAGCAAAACGTCGTCAAACTCAAGTCCCTCGACCCTCCCAGGTGGGCCCGTCTCGTCGACCTGATCCACCGCGACAAGTACGGAGCCGACCGCGACCAGGTCCGGGAGATCTTGCATCTCGACCCCGGCCAGGAGGCCGAGACCAACGCCGCGATCGGCAACATGACCCGCGTCGTCAACGCGCTCCACGACCCCGACAGCCAGCTCCTGAGCGCTCTTAAGGACTGCCTGTCCCAGGGCAAGCTCTGCGTGGTGGACATCTCGCAGATGCGTGGCTCTCAGGGACTCCAGCTCGCCGGCGTGATCCTCGGCGACATCTTCGAGCACAACCAGAACCAGTTCACCGAGCCCGACCCCAAGTCCATCCCCACCATCGCCGTCATCGAGGAAGCTCAGTCCGTCCTCGGCGGCTCCAGCCAGAGCGAGGACGGACCCTTCGTCTCCTGGGTTAAGGAAGGCCGCAAGTACGACCTCGGCGCCCTGCTCATCACGCAGCAGCCGGGTAGCCTCCCGCAGGAACTCCTCAGCCAGGGCGACAACTTCTTTGTCTTCCACCTGCTCTCGCAGGGCGACCTGATCTCCCTCAAGAAGGCCAACGCCCACTTCTCCGAGGACCTGCTCGCCACCCTGCTCAACGAACCGCTCGTCGGTAACGGCATCTACTGGTCCAGCGCACCCGGCACCGACCGCCACTCGCGCCCCTACCCCGTCTCCGTGCGCGTCCTCAGCTTCGAGGACTCGTACACGATGGCCGACCCCGACTACGCGCTGTCGGCCCCCGACAGCTTCGCCGCCAGGGCCCGGACCGCTGTCGAAGATCGACGCTCCGAAGCTCGGGCCGCTACCGCCAGCCTCGCCGCCACCCACCCCCAGGGCACCACCAGTGTGGCAGCCGGGGAGGATCTCGCGGGGGACGATAGCGCGATCGCGATCGTCCACCTGCGCGACAAGTCCGAGTTCCACAAGATGATCGACACCGCCCGCGGCATTAAATGGGGAAGGGTTGCCTACATGCTGGCCGAGAAGGCCCCCGCGCACGCCCAGCGCGACGGATCGGCCTTCGCCTGGGGCAACAACTTGGTCAAACAGGCCCTTGACCAGCTGTACCCCGACCAGTGGGTCTCGGTGGCCCGGGAAGACGAGAAGAACCCAAGCAAGTTCCCCAAATTCATCATGCTCAAGAAACACGAGCCGAAGGCCGAGCCCGAAGCGAACCAGGACGGCGACGAGAAGCAGAGCGGCGCTCTGTTCGACACTGTCGAGACCGGAGAGCAGCCTCCCTTCTAAGCTCGTGCCACCGCCGAGGAGGGAAGGCCATGACCGCCAGCAACCGCAGCGCCCCGCTGACCCGGGCCGAGAATGACCTTCTTCAAACCCTTTCGGCCCGATGGACGATGCACATCCTGTTGGCGCTCCACGCCTCTGAACAATCGCGACGATTCGGCGAAATCCAGGCAGTCGTCCCTGGTATCTCCAACCGCATGCTCTCCAGTCGCCTTGCTGATCTGGAGAGCAGCGGATTGGTATCCCGGCACGTTGCTGCAACCCGGCCGGTCACGATCACCTACCGACTCACGGACCTCGGCCAGCAAGTAGCTGTCACTCTGAATCGGCTGCGCGACGTGGCGGGCTCTTCAGTGAAGTCACGCTGAATGCCCTGATAGGGGCATGGTTCCAGGATCAAGCGCCGTCGTACACCCAGGCTCGGCCGGTCTGCCTGTACTCCTCGACAGGGATGGGCGCGACACCGGTTCGCATGCGGGCGGTGTACAGCAGGCCGTCTAGGTGGTCAATCTCGTGGTGGACGAGTCGGGCGAGGCCGCGTTCGTACACGGTAGTGACGGTTTCGCCGGTCACGGTGGTGGTCTCGACGGTGATCTCCAGGGGGCGGGGGACGAGACCGCGGACGTCGAAGAAGCTGAGGCAGCCCTCGTACTGTTCGTCCATGTCGTCGGAGCGGTCGGTGATTCGCGGGTTGAGCAGGATGACCGCGGGTGCGGCGCCGGGCGGCTGGACGGCGGCGGCGGCCCGGCCGATGCCCATCTGTGGGGCGGCGATGCCCATGCCCTTTGCGAAGGGGTGAACCTGACCAATCCGCTCCATGGCGGCGAACAGCTCGTCGGTGATGCGCTCGACCTCGTCGCGCTCGGCGGGTAGGTCGAAGGCGCGGGCCGGTTCGGCGAGGATGCCGGCGCCGTGCTGGACGACTCCGAGGTCTCGCATCTGCTGGCTGGGCCGCACGTCAATCACCTGAACTCCCCTGATCCGTTTCGCGTTCGGGCCGTGCCCTGAACCGCCACTCAAGACGGTACCGAGCGTGCAGAGCGGGTGTGGCCGTGATCCACGTGAATTGCCGTAGGTCACCGTCGTCGCTGCGGACGGGCGGGGTCCGCAGCGGCGAGGCTTCGGCGGTCATCGAGGTCTCGGTGCCCCAGACCACCGGGTCGAGGTGGGCGGGGAAGGCGAGCTGGACTTCGAGTTGTTCGGTGGGCAGACGGACGGCGCGCTGGAACCAGTTGCCCCACTTGTCGTCGCCGACGGTGTAGGCGTACTCGATCCACACGGACTCGCCGGGGTAGAGCGGGAAGCGGCCGTGCTCGTTGTCGAACAGCAGCCAGACTTCCTTGAAGGCATCGCGGTCGTGCTTGGCCTGCCAGTGCATGGCCTCGCCCCGGCAGGTGGCCGTGAGGTCGAGTTCATCCCAGGTCAGCGGGTGTGCCCGGTAGTGCGCGTTGGACCGCTCCGGGTCGCCGGGGTAGCGGTCGACGCTGATGCGGATCAGGTAGCGAGTCACCGGTTCGGCGCCGGTGTTCCGCAGCAGCCGACGCATGGTGAGCCGGTACGAACGGCCGTCGTACTGGAGCCGGGCGGCGTCGTGTTCGACCACGAGGGCGGAGCCGGTGGCGTACGGCTGCTCGGGCCTGCGCGGGGCCGGCGGGGCCGCGGGCGGGCGCCTGTCGCGGGTGCGGGCCTGCTCGTAGTCGCACAAGCGGCGCCAGATCGCCTTCCCGGCGTTCAGGGCTTCGTCGGCGAGCCGGGCGAATTCCTCGGTGGGCTTCGTGCGGCCGGACTCCATGTGGCTGACGTAGGACGGGTCGAAGCCCATGGCCTTGGCTAACGCCCGCTTGGACATGCCGCGCACCTCCCGCCACCTGGCCACCTCGGCCGCGAAGTCCTCGACCGCCTGCTCGACGGTGATCTCCTCGCTGTGCGCGTCCATCGAAGTCCCGCCCCGCGTCACTTGTTGGTGAGCATGAATGAACCGTGAGTGATCCAAGTTCATCATCCCGTCACGGCTCACGTCGCCGGTTTCCTTCCCTCACCGACCCGGATCGACCCGTCCGGGCAGATGAGGGAGGCGACGCCCCATGCGCGTGCTGTACCTGCTGAACATCTCCAACCCCGACCGGCTGTCGGCGGACTCGGGCTGGATCTTCGCGGACCTGCTGGCCCCGGCCCTGGTGAATGCCGGGGCGGAGGTGACCGTCGCGGCCCCGGCGGCGGCCGGGGACACCCGCTGCCGCTTCCACCAGACGAAGGTGCCGGAAACGAAGTACCGGGCCCGGTTCTCGGCGGACATCGACGAGCTGGTGGCGCTGATCCGGGCCGAGCGGCCGGATGTGGTGGTGGCCAACCAGGTCGAGGAGGCCCCGGCGGTCCGCACGGCTTTGTTGGAGGCCGGATCGGACGCCCTGCTCGCCGGATACTGCCACTACCTGCCGTTCTCCTTCACCAGCGACGGTCAGCTCCTTCTGGACCCGTCTCTGAACGACGCGGGGCTGGGCCGGCCGGTGTTGCTGGCCTTCGCCGCCGGCCTGGCCGCCTGCGACCGGGTGATGGTCCACTCCTCCACGGCCGCCTCCTGGCTGTCGGCCGCCGCCGCCCGGATGACCGTGGACCTGGGCGACCGGTTGCGCGTGGTGCCCGCCCCGCGCGATGAGCGCCTGCTCCGCGCCCCCGCCGCCCGGCCCGCGGCCGGCGGTGCGATCGGCGTCTACAACCACCGGCTGTACGCGCACTACGGCACCGAGCAGTTCGTGGACCTGGCCCGCGACCTGGTCGCCTCCGGCACCGTGAGGCTGCGGGTGATGGACCTGTTCGGCCAGCGCCGGGCCGAACGCAAGGGGCTGGACGACAGCCCGGAGAAGATGCGCGACAAGCTCGCCGCCCTGCCGCACGTCCAGGTCGTCTCCGACCGGGGCGACCGCGTCCGCTACAAGAACCTGCTGGCCGGCGCCCGCTTCGGCATCGCCCCGTTCAGGCCCGGCTGCCCCTGGTCGATGAGCGTGATCGACTGCCAGGGCATGGGCCTGCCGGTCATCTCGCCCCGGCTGGGCTGGCTGGCCGAGCACATCGACCCCGAGCTGTGCTTCACCACGACGGTCGAGGCCGTCGCCCTGGCCGAACGCCTCGCCACCGACGACGAGTTCCACGCCGTGCACGCCAAGCGGGCCCACGCCTCCACCACCGACTTCGCCCCAGCCCTGGTCGCCGCCCGCTACCTGGAGGCCATCTCGTGACCGGCTTCGACGCGGTGCTCCTCTCATACGACGAGCCGATGGCCAACTCTTTGCACTCCCGGCTCCAGCGGACGCTGGGCGGCACCGTCAAGCGCCTGCACGGCGTGCACGGGATGCGCCGGGCCTACCGGCTGTGCGCCGAGGTCGTCGACCGTGAGCAGTTCTTCCTCGCCGACGGCGACTTCGCCATCGACGCCGACTTCGACCCGGCCACGGTGGAGCCGCTGGACGAGGGGGTGTCCATGCGGGTGTGGCGGGCGGTCAACCCGGTCAACGGCCTGACCTACGGCTACGGCGGGCTAAAGCTGATCCGCCGCAGTGCCCTGCGAGAGATGGGCGAGGCCGTGGACGTGCTTGCCGCTCTGCCTGGCCGTATTGAGTTCGCCCAGCACACCGCCGGGGTCACCCGATGCAACCAGAGCCCCTTCCACGCCTGGAAGGCGGGCTTCCGCGAGTGCGCGATGCTGGCCCGCGGCAGCGAGTACGGGATGGCCGACGACGACGCCCACCAGCGGGTGCAGGCATGGACGACGAGCCACAGCGGCGAGTTCGCCGCCTACGCCGCCGCCGGGGCCCGGGAAGGCGTCGCCTTCGCCCGCGAAGCCGCCCGCGATCCGCAGCGGTTTGACCGCCTCAACGACCCCGCCTGGCTGGGCGAGAGGTTCACCGCCGCCCACGGGGATCAGGCGGTGTCCGGATGACCAGTCCGCTCGTGCTCATCGAGCCGTACGCGAACCGCCTGGGCGGGCACCACCAGCGCACGCTGGTGGCCCTCGCCCAGGCCCGGCCCGGCAGTCTGGTCATCGCTCCGCACGGGATCACCACCGAGTCGGTCCGTGCCCTGCGCGAGGCGGGTTCCCGGCTGCTCACCGGATCGGCCGGGCGGGCGGCGGGCGGTCTGCTGGCCGCCGCCTGGCTGACCGCCGCGCTCTCCGCGGCCGGACAGCGTCTGTTCCGCTCTCGCCGCTGGCCCCGCCGCCTGCGGCGGCTGCCGCACCAGGTCACCCTTCTCGCCCGCTGCCTCACCGAGGGGGCGGCCCTGCGGGCCGCCCGCCGGCTGGAGCCCGGCGCCGACGCGGTGGTGATCCTCACCGCGAGCGAGGCCCTGCACGGCGCCGCCGCCCTCTTCGGCGGCCAGCCGCACCTGCGGTTCGTCCACGAGGTGGTCACCACCGAGGACGCCGCCGTACGGCTGCTCGACCGGCTCGCCCGCCGGGGCGAGGGGCGGGTGATCGCGGTGTATCCGACGCAGGCCGTCGCCGACCAGTTCGCCGCGGCCTTCCCCGAGCTGCCCGCGGTGGTCGGCGGCTTCGCGGTCGATGACGGCCGCCGTCTGTCCGCTGCAGAACGCGAGGGCGGCCGGGTCGCGTTCGGCGTCCCCGCCGCCGAGGTCGTGGTCTGCCTGGTGGGCGGCTGGTGGCCCTACAAGGACATCGGCACCGTCGACGCCGCCCTGGCCCGGCTAAAGGAGCCGGTGCACCTGGTGGTCACCGGCTCTCCGCTGGACGAAGCCGTCCTAAAGCGGTGGCGGGACCTGCCCGGCCTACGGGTGCATACCGTGCCCGGCCCGGTCAGTGAAGCCGTGCTGCGGCTGGTGTACGCCGCCGCCGACGCCGCCCTGGTCACCCGCCGCCCCGGGACCGGCAAGGAATCCGGGCTCGTCATGGATGCCGCTCGCCTCGGCGTCCCCCTGATCGTCTCCGACCACGACCCGGCCCTCACCGCCCGCCTGCACGGCCAGCCTTGGGCTCTGACGTTCGCTGCCGGCGACCCGGACGCGCTCGCCGACGTACTGCACACCGTCATCCGCCAGCCGCCCCCGCTGCCCGGCCCCGACGCCCCCGGCCTGCTGGGCATGCGGTCGGCCGCCGGGCAGGCCGACTTCCTCACCCGCACCTTCGCCTGTCTGCGCACGAAGGAGTCCTGAATGCTGAGCACGCCTCCCGCGCTGATCGCCGTTGTCGGCCCCGTCGAGCCGCTCCTGCTGGCCGCCTGGGTCCGCCACTACCGGTGGCTGGGCGTCGAGCGGTTCCTGATCGCCTTCCACTTCCCCGACCACGTCCCCGACATTCGCCGACACGAGCTCCAGGCCACCGTCCGCGAGCTGGGCCTCATCCCCACCGGCACCAGCACCGGCCCGTGGCACGAGCACACCAACACCCAGCTCAGGGACGCCCTGCGGCACCGGGCCGGGCCCGGCTGGCACCTGCTCGCCGACGCTGATGAGTTCCAGCAGTACCCCGCCCCGCTCGCCGAGGTGATCGCCCAGGCCGACAAGTCCGGGCACCGCGTGGTCGGCGGGCTGATGCTCGACCGCGTCGCCGCCAGCGGACGCCTGACCGGCTGGCGGCCCAAAGGCGGACTCGACCTCGCCTACCCCCTCGGCGGTCACCTCACCCACCGGCTTCTGCACGGCGACCCCCGAAAGATCGTCCTCGCCCGCCACGACGTGACCGTGGCCTCCGGAAACCACCGGGCTCCTGGCCACCGGCCGGATGCGGACCGCATCTGCGCGGTCCACCACTTCAAGTGGCGCTCGGGCATCCTGGACGACCTCCGCCGACGGGTCCAGCACTTATCCACCGGCACCTGGCAGGAACACACCCCGGCCGTCCGTGACGAGGCCGGCCGCCTGCTGGCCCACGTCGGCCAGCACGGCGGCGTGATCAACACCAGTGACCCGCGGTTCGCCTTCCGCCGGGTGAGCCTGGACCGGATGCCGTTCAGCTGGCCCGCTGAGGCCTGCGGCATCTTCACCACCTGGCGGCCCTACGCGCACACGGGCCAGGACTGAGACAATGCCCGACGCTCGCTCACGCTCGCCGCGGAAGGGATGACCACGTGCCCCTCGCCGTGCTCCTGGCCGGCCTGACCGGCTCCGGGAAGACCACCGTCGCCCAGGCCCTGACCGGCCACGGCTTCACCCGGCTGTCCGTCGACGAGGAAGTCCACCGCCTCCACGGCCGCTACGGCGTGGACTACCCCGAGCACACCTACTTCGAGCGTGAACGACCCGTCGTCGCAGCGATCCGGCAGCGGTTCATCAAGGAGATCGAGGCTGGGAATGACGTCGTCCTGGACCACGGGCTGTGGCGCCGCACCGAGCGCGACGCCTGGCGGCAGGCCGCCCGCGAAGCGGGCGGCCACCCTCTGGTCGTCTACCTCCCCGCCGACCGAGTCGAGCTGCTGCGGCGCCTGGCCGAGCGCAATCAGCGCGAGGACGCCAACGCGCTGACCGTCACCCCCGACGCCCTCGATGACTTCTTCGCCCGCTTCGACGTCCCGGCCGAGGACGAGGAAGTGATCGTCTACAGCGGAGACCTCAACACGCTCGTGGCAGCCCTCCGCGACGCCCGCCAGCACTGAGCCCCGGTCGTCACCCACACAGGTGCAGCTTGCCTCCACCTTGACTGGCATCCTCGCTGTTCACCATCGCCGAGGCGTCAACTGCGCTTGTGTGACGGCACCTTGGAGATCAAACGGTGCGCATTCACCCGATTACCCTGTGTACTCGCCTTGTCGGTTCAATGAGGAATCCGTATGAGCTATACAGAGCACGACGTGCGCGAGGGGCGCCAGCTGATGGACGACGGCCGGGAGAACCGGCTGGTGATCGGGGACAAGCTGCTGTCCGTCACGGTTGCGGGCGGCGAGGGTGTTTTCGACCGGTACTGCGACGAGATCAGCCTGAACCCGCGCACGGCCCGCCAGTACCGCCACACCGCCCGGATGTGCACGCCACCGGTGCGGCAGCTCGTCGCCGACAGCGGCGTCCACGTCAGCTACAGCGTGCTGCGGGAGGGCGCCCGCCTGACCCCCTCCGGCAAACCGTACGACGAGGACTACGGCACGCTGCGGGTGATGCTGAGCCAGGCCCGCGAGACGGGCACCGTCCGGGTCTCCGTGGCCCAGTACCAGCGGGCCCTGGGCACCGGACCGGCCTTGCAGGACCTTCTGGACCCGGCCGGGGAGACGTCCGTGTCCCAGTACCTTGGTGCCCTGCTCCAGGACAACCCCGCCGAACGGGACAAGATCCTCAGGGACCTGGTGGAGGAGGACGCCGACTTCCGGAACGCGGTGAAGCGGGCCATGGATGACAAGCGGCGCCGGGACCGCGAAAACCGCATCGACTGCCCCGGCGAGAAGCCCGGCAAGGCCCAGGCTCTGGCCCGCGACCTGGTGCGGTTGCGGGACCAGGCCGTGGCCTTGATGAACCGCTACCCGCGGGCGGTCTCGTTCACCGACGAACAGCGGGCCGCCTGCGAGGAAGCGCTCGGCACGGTCGAAGTCCTCGCGATGTGGGTCAAGGTCCGGCTCGGCAGGGAGACGGCCGCCGCCGGCGCCGAGCGGGCCGAGGCCCGGGATCTGGTGGCCGTGTGATGGACCCGGTCGCGGACGATGGCGAGGACCGCCTCAACGCCGATATCGAAGAGTTCGCCACCCACGACAGGAAGGGCGGCTGGGCCCGGGCCCTGCTGATCGCCCGCCGCGTCGAGCCGGGCGAGGGCCAGGGCGAGCGGACGGACCGGCAACCTCGGTTCGGCCGAACCGAAGTCTTCCGTCGTATCAGCGCAAGAGACTTTGCCCGCAGGTCACGCACCAGCCACAAGCGGATCATGGCCTTTCATGAGGCGTGGAAGCGTGCGGCGGCCGACGGGATCGTTCCGCCGGTCCATGAGCTGGAACCTGGCCTGCACGTGGACCTGCCCGACGAGGAGGAGGTGCCGTTCTTCGGCGAGCATGGCTACTACCGCAGCTACGAAGCGCGTATGAACAACGGTGAGCGGCGGCAGGCGATCGAGGAGGAGGCCGAGCGGGCAGGCATCAAGCCGGGCTCCCCGGTCTATGTGGCTCAGCAGCCCAAGGCCCTGAAGACCGCGATCCTGGCCGACGCCACGGCCCGTGCCGCCGCGAAGGAGGCCCTGGACGAGTTCGAGCGGCGCCAGGCCCACGCGGACGCCGAAGACCGGTCAGTGGCCCGCCACGCGGCCGAGGAGCGCGACCGGGCCTTCGAACGCGCGGAAGCCCCCGCAGGCTGCCAGGACCAGGACATCGAAGCCGCGGATGTCGAGCGGGCCGTACGGGCCGTCGCCCGGGAGACCTCCGACCCGGACGTGGCCTTGGCCGTGTTCACCGAGATGACGCAGGTCCGCCTGGGCACATTGCGGGCGCTGTCACTGCTGCAACGCAGCCAGGTGCAGTTCACCGACGACCGCAGCCGGGCCATCGCCGAGCTGTGCGGTGCCGCCGAGGCGGCTATCGGCTTCATCCGCGACCTGGTCGCCGGCCCCTACACCGCGCTGAACGACGACGCTCTGCAAGCGTTCCTGGACGAAAGCGAGAAGAAGCTGGGATGAGCCCCAAGCAAGACAGCGGCACCCCCTCCCAGGCCGAGCAGGACGCGATCGACGTGCTGCT
Organism: Streptomyces naphthomycinicus; assembly: GCF_020400595.1. Taxonomy (GTDB): domain Bacteria; phylum Actinomycetota; class Actinomycetes; order Streptomycetales; family Streptomycetaceae; genus Streptomyces; species Streptomyces naphthomycinicus. The sequence continues at coordinate 36,290 of NZ_JAINRE010000028.1, forward strand.
GTGGCTGAACCACAACACCGGCCGCGAACTGTCCTACGCGGACATCGCCCGCGGCACCGGCATCCCCGACGGCAGCCGGCTGCGGCGGGCGGTACCCCGGGCCCGCGCCGCCGCCCACGTGCTCGGCCACCGCCTCGAACAGTTCATGCCGTCCCGCGACCCCCAGCGGCGTGGAGCGAGGGTGACCCGCTTCCACAAGTCCGGACAAGGCGACGAGTTCGGCGCCCGGGATGCCCTACTCGCCTGCCGCAAGGCCGTGGCGTACATGGGCGACATGCACCGGGCCTGCACATTCGAGGCCAACAACCCCAACAGCATTGAGCCTGAGGCGTTCGGGCAGATGGCTGAGGCCGCCGAAGGCTGCATGAAGACGGTCAGCGGTGTGGAGGGCCTGGGCAGCAAAGTCCTTCAGGCCCACGGCACCATGCGGCGTCAGGCTCAGCGGATTGCTGACCTGGAAGCTCAAGTCGCCGAGCTAACCTCGCGCCAGTCCAGCGCCTCAGCTTAGGACGAAGCGCGCCGGATCCGAGGGACCGAGCTTCCCTGTCAAGCCTGTGTGTTCAGCGTTGTCGGTCAACTCTGAACACACAGCTGCAGGGGTACGGCCGCCAGGCAGAGACTGTTTAGAAACTTCGATCCCTTCGCACCCGGCAGAGAGTATTGACCTGCAATCCTATGAAGCTCGATCGATCTCGGCAGCGAACAAGATAGCAGCTGCTTTGAGGATACTGTTCACTCGACGAAGCTCTGCGTTCTCCCGCTCCAGCTGACGGAGGGTAAGAGTTTCACGCCCCACGCCGTGGGCCTTTTCTTCATTTTCGGCATCGGCCTTCTTCACCCAATGCCGCAACACTTCGGGGTGAATATCAAGGAGTTCGCCTACCTGGCGGATAACGCCAGGACGGCCTGGATCGCCATCCCTTATCGCCGCGACCATCTGCACCCCGCGCTCAATCAACTCAGGCGGGTACTTCCTTGGGGCGGGCATGTGGAACTTCCTCTCGAAGGAAAATCCGACTTGGTTGACGGTCAGCGCCGATGGACAAGCCCGAACGCATCACGAACAGCGAACGATTATGCACAGCTGTTCATACCAGTCAAGCATGATTCGATGTTCGAGTCGGTTGCGTGCCGTCATCGAATCCTCCGGACCCACAGCTACACGCCTTCGGTATGCATTTGAGACGTCTACGGGAAGCGCAGGAACTCACCCTTGAGGAGTTGGCCGATAGAAGCGGCATGAGCTTCCGCGGGCTGGTATACATCGAACACGGGCGGCGCAACCCAAGTTTGACAACCTTGCTCAATCTTGCGCGCGGCTTGCATGTCTCACCTTCATCTCTTCTGTCAATCTTCGACAGCTCGCAAAAGGTGGATTCCAGGCAATAATCAAGAAACCGGGAAGCTTGACCACCCCGGCTTGGCATTACGCTCCCGCCCTGTGGCCAGAGTGCTGCAACTTGGGAAGGCGCGCAAATCGCATCACCAGGCTGACTCATGCAGAATTGAGCGCAGCTTCGTCGTTCGGTGTGGCACAGGCCTTACTTTGATTTCTGTGACCTTTGGCGTCAAAGTTTGCGACGCTTAGGGAATTACCCATAAATAGGATGCCCTGGGTCACTGCTGTTCGAGATTGACGTACCGCATCATGCGCCGCCCCGCCTCGCGGGCGGCTGCCAGGTCGTCCTCGGCTGCGGCGAGCTTGGCCTTCAGCTGATCGCGTTCGGCGCGTATCGCGTCGCGCTCCAGGGTGAGCCGTTCCACGGCCGTCAGCAGCTCGTCGATCCGGGCGGTCAGTTCCCTGGTGCCGACTTGGTCGAGCTGGGCGCCCAGGGAGCGCTGGACGGCCTTCTTGAGGCGGTCGCGTTCCTCGCGCAGGGCCTTGTTCTCCTCACGGACCAAGGCCAGGTCGGTGGCCAAACTCGCCGCAGAGGCGTCCGCCCCGGCCTGGCTCTTGCGGCGTCCGGCCTTGGCCTGACCCTTCATGGCGGCCTCGATGTGCTCGCGTACGCCTTCGGCGTAGACGAGCCAGTTGGAGACCCCGGCGGTGCGGGCTACCGCGGTGAAGCTGATCGTCTCCCCGCGTTCGGCCATAGTTTCCAGAGTGGCCAGAACCTTGGCGCGCTTGGTCTGGCTGTCCTTCTGGCGGGATGCCCGCAGCACGTCGCCAGGGGTGCGCTTGGCCTGGCTCATGCCGTGCTCCCGTCCCGCGGGGTGGGGAAGACGGGCATGCCGAGTGCGACCGCGGCACGGCTGCCCTGGGCGGCCCGCACCTTACGCAAAACGGTCGCGGCCTGCTCGACCTCTTCCCGCTCGACCAGGCTCATGGCCTCCACCAGCCTCCTCATCGTCTCCACGGTCCCCTTGAAGGCCGCGATCTGGTCATCGAGGTTGCGGACAACGAACTCGTCCGCCTCCATCATGACGGCCATCTCCCGGTCGGCCTTCAGCGAGCGGATGTGGTCCTCGATGGCGGGAAGGTAGGAGGGGTCGGGCCGGTAGGAGGGGCAGGCGGCGCATTGGAAGCGGATCGGGCACGCTTTACCGCCGGCCTTGACGTTGGACGGCTCGGTGCAGTTGCCGAACGGCACCGCCACCGACCGGGCCTCGTACGCGGTGGCCGACCTCATCGGTGCGGGCTGGCCCTTGCGGTCCACCGTGTGCAGGCGCATCACGTTGACCGCCTGCCGCTTCCGCTTCTGGCTGATCTTGTAGTAGCGCTGGGTGGTCTGCATTGACTTGTGGTCCATCAGCTCGCGCAGCACGTCGATGGGCACCCCGGCGTCCGCGTGCCGCTGGGCATAGGAGTGCCGGAAGGCGTACGGGTAGATCAGCGAGGTGTCGAAGGGCACCCGCTCACCGTTCTTGCCCAACTCCTCGCCCAGCAGGACGGGGATGCGCTTGGTCCACTCGCGGATCAGGGTCGAGATCTGCCCGGAGCCCAGGTGCCGCACGATCCCGTCCTCACACCACGACAGGAACTCACCGACCGTCCCCATGATCGCGTTCGCGGTGCCCTTGCTCCGGAATCGCGGCACCGGATCGGGCCTTAGGCCCCGCGGCGCAAGCGGCTCGTCCACCAGCCACCGCATCATCGCCATCAGCTGGGGCAGGCTCGGGCGAGTCCAGTCCACGCCGTTGGCGGCGCAGTACGACAGGTACAGGGCGATCCGGCCCGCGTACGTCCGCTCGGTGTTGTACGTGCGGTCCGCTCCACGCAGACCCGCCAGGTAGGCACACGCCTCGATGTGCAGCTCGAAGGACTCGTTGACGACGACCCAGTAGGTGGAGCCGTCGCCAGATATGGCACGTTAGGCTCGGAAGTGTCGGTGCAGGACAGTAGAGATGGCCAACGTGCCTTACACCCCTTGGATATCTTTAAGGCAAGTGCAAGATCACCATACATGCCTTACATGCCTGCGAGGATTCGGGAACCCAAGATAATCGTCGGCCGCGTCCTGAAGAGCGCGCCGGGCAACGCGCACGGCCGTCGCCTGGTCCACGGAGTGGATCCACTTCAGCCAGGAGTGGATCAACAACGGCAACTTCATGGACCTGGGCGACGAACGCGATCCGAACGTCGGGCTGCAGGAGGACGGGGCGACGTTCACCATCCCGCAACATCCGGTGCGGCGTCGCATCCACGGCATCCAGACATTCAACGTGCCCGGCGGCGGCGAATACTTCTTCATGCCCTCCCTGTCCGCCTTGAGATGGATCGGAGACCTCCGCCAATCCAGCGGCCACGCTTGATGAACGAGCCGAACCATCCTGAAAGCCGTCGCCCCCCTGGCAACCGCAAGCTTCACAAACCCCGAGTTGCACCGATCCGGGTCAGGACGCGCGGACCTGGCCCGCTGAGGACGGGAGGTGCCCGCGGTGGGCGAGGGTACGGCCGGCCCCGATGCCGGGAGCAGCGCTTCTGCTCGCGGCCGGGCCGGTGAGGGCAGCGGTGAGAAAGCGGACCCCGAGCCGCCGCCACACGCCGCCCCGGCCACAGCTGACACCGGCCCGTCCAGCCCTGCGGCCCGCATGGGACCGCCTTGAGGAAACGGCCCGCAGCGACCCGCAGCCCACAACTCGCGGCACCCGGCCCGCTTCGGCCTCTGCTCTTGCGGCCGTCCGTTCCGTCCCGTCCCGTCTCGCGCACGCCAAACGCGCCCCCCTCCGGCCCGCAGGTGGCCCCCTTGGAACGCCGGTGCGGACCCGCCAGGTCAGATCACGGCTTCAGCCGTAGCGGATCGCATCTTCACATGTGAACTGCTCCGCCCACGCGCCAGCTGCGGATCCGCGCGCCGGGACCGCCCCTCGATGCCACGGCGGCGCAGCGTGCGCACCGCCTCGAACAGAACCAGCAGCCGATGCGCGGGCGGTGGCACCGGCTCACAAGATGCGTGGATAGAGAACGTGAACGGCCATCCGGCCCTTGCCCATAGGAATCACCGCCGCGGGACCGGGCTGCGCGGCGCGCGTCGGCAGCCCTGGTTTCGTCTCAGGGCCGTCGCACGCTTGGCCGCCGGGCACTCCCCATCTCTGCCCGGGTTGTTGGCCCCCGCCGGGCTCCCCACAGCGGGCCGTGGGAAAGGACACGCCCCGGTCCCAGTCTTCAACGACGGGCCTGAGGTATGCATGGAATCGACCCAGTGGGCTGCAGGCCGTTTCAGGCAAGGGATCCGCCACCAGTGCGGGCTCTCTGTAGGGGGTCCGTAAGGTGCGCGCCAAGTCCGCCTTGGCCTGTGCCAGCCGTTTGTAAGCCTCGGCCAACTCCGCCTGGAGCCGCGTCGTTTTTTGTCCGGCGGATTCCTCTGGCAGCCGTACGCCCCGCAGGTGAGCGTGCGCCCGCTCCCACGCAGCCTCCCACTGCGCGACCTCGTCCTCCGTAGCGCTCCCGCAGCAGCGAACGAAGTGCCTGAGGAGGGCCTTGGGAGGCATCCGACCTTGCAGTGCCGCGCCGAGGGTGCTCTTCGGTAGATGACTGGCGGTGCCTTTTGCGTCGACGTACGCCCTCGCCTGCAGTTCTCTGAGGGGCGGGTTGCCGTTGGCCCGGCGCCTGTGGTTCATCGCCTGGATGAGCTGCCACGGCTCGGTAATGAGCTGTGGCGGCAGCGGCACACTCCTCAATGCCCGGTGTGAGCGGCCGGCCGCGTGCCGGTCGGCCGCGGTCCACAGCTTCTTCGCCTTGTGCTCGGCACCCCCGCATACCTGAGTGAACGCTTGTACGGTCTCCCACTTCGGGAGCGTCTTCCTCTTGACCGCCCGGTAAAGAGTCGATTCCGAGGGGGCCAGGCCCCTTTCGGAAACTTTCCGCGCCAGCTGGCCCCAGCTCATGCCCGCCCCCTGGCGCAGTGCGTCAAGCCACTGCGCCAGGGCCTCAAGCGGGTCGTGCTGTGCCAGGGCGCCGTTGCTGCGCCCCATCCGGCTCTCCCGCTTATCGCGCTCGGCGGGAAGAGACGGTGACCAGCCGACGAACCACTTCCGTGCCCATCAGGCCTCCTGCGACGACCGCCGCGATGACCTGCTCCCTGGCCACCCCCGCCGCTACCGGAATCACGGTGAGAACCAGCACCACAACGACCACGAGCGCGGCAGGGACCGGCATCCAGGCGCCGGCGGCTCCCGCCGGACACGCAACGCACCGCGCGTCCCCATCCTCGAACTTCTTCAACATCGCTGACTCCTGAGCTCGTTGCCACTCGACACTGAGACCCCACACGTCATCCGCCGGCTTTGCAGAGCCGTCGATAGAGGGCCTCAGGCTCTACCTTCGAGGTCGCCGGCGAGCAGCGGCAAGGCCGTCCCGCTGGAGCGCTTCACCTTGTCCCAACCGCCGTGAAGCGGGCCCCCTTGTATCGCTCCAGCTCATGACGCGTCAGTTCCGCAGCGCACACGCTGGCGTCCGGGTCCGGCGGGCCGGGGCGGGTTGAGTCCCGGACCCGAGCCTGCTGCCATGGGTTCTGCGCGGTGACTGCGAACGGAGCCGCCGAATGGGCAAGACCGACCGATCCCTGGGAAGGGGGACCAGACCATGGCTCCCATCAGCCACCTGTTTGGTCTTGGCGTGGTACCCCCGCGGTGGAGGACTGAGCGCCCTGTTCGCGACACCACGCTCATCCCCGCCGGTTCCCCCGAAGGCTCCTTCCTGACGCGTCTCTCCGCCTCCACCTTGAGCCAGATGCGCGCCATGTACGCGACACCCTCTTCGGCCCAGGCTGCTCTGAGGAGCCTCCCCCTGCGCCTCACCACGGCGGGTGCTGGTCGCATCGTCCTCCTAGGGTCCGCGTCCGAACCTGCGGCGAGCAGCCCCTACGGGTGGCGCCAGGCTCATTGGAGTCTGGCCGTCTCTGAGTGGCCGATGTGCCACTGCCGCCGTACCCGGGTCTTCATCCGCGCCTTCCAGGCGTCCGAGGTCGCCGACCGGCTCACCGCCCTCCGCGCTGTCTCCCGCATCGGCAGTGCGCCGGGGCACTTCAGCATCTTCAACGCGCTTTTTCCGACGGCCCGATGGACCGACGCCAACATCCCGACGCGCCCGTCGGCCGACGTTCTCCCGCGGTACGCCACCGCAACTGCCCTGCCGTCCCGTCCTGTCCACGGCTACCTACTCCAGGAAACCGACATGAGCAGCAGCCTGCGGCCGGCACAACGGCTTCAGCCGACGGCAGATCCCGCCGGTCTCCCCGAGGGCTTCTTGGGCTCCTTCCTGACGCTTCTCTCGCGCTCCCAGGAGGGACTCGACCTGTTCGACGCGGCCATCGCGCGGAACGAGCCGACGGTCGTGCCCGCGCGGCCGGACATCGCGTGGCTCGCCCGCGGCGGCAGCGGCCCGCTGGTCTCCGTGCTCGGCCCCCGGGTGCACTGCCGTAACGCCCGGCGCACCGCCGCGGCCGGTTCGGCGGCCGACGGGCGGTCCGCCGGGATGCCCGCGGCCGACGTCAAGCGCGCCCTGCTGGAAGCGGTACGCGCCTACTCCGCAACCGTGCTGGGGCACCAGAGTCCGCAGACGGTCCGGCCGGACAGTACGTTCAAGGACATCGGCTTCGACTCGCTGTCCTCGGTGGAACTGCGCAATCGCCTGAGCGCGGGCTTCGGCGTGCGCCTGTCACCCACAGCGGTCTTCGACCATCCGACGCCGGCCGCGATGGCCCGCTACCTGCGTGGCGAACTGCTCGGAGAGGCGGCGGGCGCCGCCCAAGTCGTGGTCACGGCCGCCACGCAACACGAGCCAGTCGCCATCGTGGGCATGAGCCGCATCGGGTCCCCGGAGAAGGTGTGGAAACTGCTCGCCTCCGGCAGCCAAGGCATCGCGGGCCTGCCGACGGACCGGAGCTGGGACCTCAAGGGCCGGTACGATCCCGCCCCCTACCAGCAGGGAAAGAGCTACGTCCGTGAAGGCGGCTTCCTGTGCAATGCGGGCGGGTTCGATGCCGGTTTCTTCAGCATCGTCCCGCGCGAGACCCTGGCCGTGGACCCGCAGCAGCGGCTGCTTGCGGACACCACCTGGGGGGCCTTCGTGCGTTCATGCACCCTCCCGGAGTCGCTGCACGGCATCCCGACGGGCGTGTTCGCCGGCGCCATGCCCCATGCGTACGATGCGCTGCTGCACGACGCTCCGGAAGGCGTGGGCGTCCTCCTGCTGACCAGCAGGTCGACCCGCCTGCTGCTCTCCGGCCGCCCCAAGGGCGTCGGCGTCACCCACCGCGCCATCGGCAACCGGCTCGCCTGGATGCAGGGCGCGTACGGACTGACCGCTGACGCCCTGGTGCTGCAGAAGACCCCGGCCGGCTTCCACGGGAGCGTCTGGGAGCCCCTCCCGGCGCTGCGCGACATCGCCGCCGTCACCTACCTCGCCGCACCGGACGGATACCGCGGCCCTGTTGACCGCGGATGGACAGGCAGTCTGCGCCGCGTGTCCAGCAGCGGCGAGGCCGTGACCGGTTCCGCCGCGCACCGCTGGCACGAGCCGACCGGCGTCCCGCTGCACAACGTCTGCTGCGCCACCGTGACCGCGCTCGACATCGCGCACCACCGCTGCCACAGGGCGTCCGACACCGCCGTGCCCATCGGCCGGCCCGGCCGTAAAACCGGCCTGCTCGTCCTCGACACTGGCCTGCGCCCGGTCCCCGACGGCGTCCCCGGCGAGCTGTACCTGACCGGCGTCCAGCCGGCCCGCGGCGACCACCGCAGGGCAGCCCTCACCGCCGACCGCTTCGTCGCCAACCCGTACGCCCCCGAGCCCGGCGCCCGCATGTACCGCACCAGCGACCTCGTGCGCCGCCGCCCCGACGGCGCCCTCGACTACCTCGGCCGCACCGACCACCAGGACAAGCTGCGCGGCAGCCGCGTCGAACCCGAACACCTCAGGGCCGAGTCGGCCCGAGTGCCGGGCGTAACCCGGGACTCGGTCATCATCCAGGACCTACGGATCTTCGCGGCCGACCTCGGCATCGCCGACGCGGACGCGGACGCCGGCGATGTCCCCGGCGAGCCGGATGCCGCCGCACCTCCTCTGCCGGACCGGCCCGTCGACCACGCCGCGCGCCGGTTCACCCACGTGAGGAACCGCCTGCCGCGGGCAGCACGCTTCCATCCGGCGGCGACGCCGACGGCATGCACCCGCCCTTACGCACAGACGCGGCACAACACCATCCTCGCCGGCACCGTGCCCGCCCACGCCCCCACGGCGAAGCGGTGTGCCGGCTCGCGGCCCGGACACCCGGACCACTGCGTCCACAGCATGGTGCCGACGGCAAACGAACCCCGCTGTCACCCCACCCGGCAGGCCTTCCCGGGACGTTGGCCATGTGTGCTCACCGGTCCCGGGCCCCGTGCATCCGGCGACCGCCTCACGGCCCGACAGACCCACCCCGGCCGACCGACGCGACACCGCCCGGCGCCCATGTCACGCCGGCCCGGCGCCGGTATCCCTTTCCCAGCAGCCGGATCGCGAATCCCAGCCCTGGATCCGCTCGGCCGCTCCGCCCGCCGGCCCGTACCTGGCCGACCCCTCGACGATCAGCAGCTCCGCCCGCCGGTAGCTGTCTGATCTGCGGCCCTCCCCGGCCGTTGCCACTCGACACAACAGGGGAAACCGGTCGTGCACCGTTGCAGCGGTGACCGACCACGCCGGGCGGGGCGGGGCCGATGGCCCGGCCCCGCCCAACGCGTACAAGCCCGTCAGCGACTCGTGAGAAAGCGTCCAGGGCGGCAACAGATTTACGGGAGGGACAGTGGCCGCTGGACGAGGCGCGACACGCGGTCGCTCTGGACGCGCTGGTGAGCCGGCATCTGTTCCCGGCCCTGTGGGCGCAGGAGGCAGTGGGGTACTGCGAGGAACGGCTGGGACGGCGCTGTCTCAGGCGGAGCGGCTGGAAGTGCTCTGGACGGCCCGACGCACGGCGCTGCTCGTCCTCCACACCGTCGCGGCCCGGCCGGTTCATGAGTAATTGTCAATATCTGTGGATCAGTTGAGTTTGCTCAGGCGGCTGATAAGCGCCTGTCCCTTTTCCAGGGAGGCCCCCTTGCGGCCGGTCGATGCAGGGGCGTACGCCTGTGCGAAGATCGCGGCGTGAACGATCTACGCTTCCGTCTCGCTGACGACGCCGATCTTGCCGCCGTCGTGCGTCTGCGCGACGACGCGGCCCGCTGGATGCTCGCCCAAGGCGTCACTGGTCAGTGGCAGCCTGGTGAGCTGGGCGGGGACCACTTCCGCCGGATCATGGAGAGCGGGGAGGTATGGCTCGCGGAGGCTGCCGATCGTGTAGTCGGGGCCTGGGAGCTCTGGTGGGAGGACGAGGACGCCTGGGGGCCGCAGCCGCCGACGGCCGGCTATGTGCACCGGCTGATGGTGGACCACAGAAGTGTCCCGCCCGGGACAGGGCGGCAGCTTCTACGAGTCGCGGAGCGCCGCGTGGCCGAGGCGGGACGACCGTTGGTTCGTCTGGACTGCCTGGCCACCAACGCCCGCCTGAGTGCGTACTACCTCAACGCCGGCTATCGGGTTGTGGGACGCAAGGAGGGCAAGCCGCAGCCGGGCGGTACGTCCAAGTCGTTCACGCTCCTCGAAAAGTCCGTACGGGATGAGTTGAGATAGGTCAAGCGGCGTGGGCCTCGGGACGCTCAGGGAGCTGGCCGCGTTCGAAGCGGGCTCCGGCGCGGACGAGGGCAACGAGGTGGGGTCCGTTCACGGCCCGCCAACGGGCCTGGGCAGACTCGACGAGCTTGAAGACCATGGCCAGGGCCGCGGCCGCGCTGCCGGCGCCTCGGGTGACCTTGGTCCGCAAGCGGACGGTGGCGAAGGTCGACTCAATCGGATTCGTGGTGCGCAAGTGGATCCAGTGCTCGGCGGGGAAGTCGTAAAACGCCAGCAGCTCGTCCATGTCGTCGGTGATCTTCTTGACGGCCTTGGGGAACTTCGCGGCGTAACTCTTCTCGAACGCGGCGACGGCCCTGAGCGCGTGGTCGCGGTCCTCGGCGTTGTAGCTCTCCTGCAGGGCCTTCTTCGCTCCGGGCTGGGCGGACTTCGGCAGGGCGTTCGCAACGTTGGCGATCTTGTGAACCCAGCACCTCTGGTGCCGGGTCTCGGGGAACACCTCGGCCAGGGCCTTCCAGAAGCCGAGCGCCCCGTCGCCGACCGCGAGCACGGGAGCCCGCATACCGCGCCGCTGGCAGTCGCGCAGCAAATCGGCCCAGGAGTCGGCTGATTCGCGGTAGCCGTCGCTCATAGCGATCAGCTCTTTCGTGCCGTCCGAGCGGACGCCCATCAGCACCAGCACGCACGACTTCGCCTCCCGAAGACGTATGCGCAGATGGATGCCATCGGCCCACACGTATACGTAGTCGCTGCCGGACAGGTCACGCTCGCCGAACGCCTGGTGGTAGGCCTGCCACTGCTGGGTGAGGCGGGTGACCGTCGCCGACGACAGCCCGGCCGTGGAGCCGAGGAACTGCTCCAGCGCAGGCACGAAGTCGCCAGAGGACAGGCCGTGCAGGTAGAGCAGTGGCAACACCTCGCTGATCTTCGGGGACTTGCGGCACCACGGCGGCAGGATCGCCGAGGCAAACCTCTTGCGCTCGCCTGTGGCCTCGTCGACGCGCTTGTCGTTCACACGCGGTGCCTTCACCTCGACCACCCCGGCCGCCGTGGTGATCTCCCGCGGCTGGTGGTGGCCGTTGCGGACCACCAGGCGGCGGCCGTTCTCGTCTCGCTGGTCGGCCAACTCGGCTATGTAGGCGTTGACCTCGGCCTCCAGCGCGGCGGCCAGCATCCTCCGGGCGCCCTCCCGGACGATCTCGTCGATCAGCGACGGCCCGCCGCTGGTGGTGCCATCAGCGTTGACTACGGTGAGCACGGACGTGCCTTCCCGACCGACGCTGCAACGTCGGCCTTGCTCGGTGACCTATCGATCAATCACCCGGGAAGGTACGTCCTCCCGGGGTCGATCCACAGGTCTTGAGCATTACTCGCCGTTCATCAGCGGCGACGGCCGTGTCGTCGCCTACCAGGACGGCCAGGCGGAGGACGTCTTCGTGTGGGACCGGACCGGCAACACCTCCTGCGGCCCGATCGAGGGCCCGGCCAAGGCGGTCGTAGTGGTCGACGGCGCTTCCTTGTCGGGGGACATGTTCCTCCAGGTGTGGTCGGTGGCCCGGCGCCCGGGCGACACCGGTGACGGCCGGTCCCGGTCCGACTCCCGGGCCGGCGGCTCGTGTGCGCACACCCACGGGTGCTAGTCGGCGGAACCATGCTCGTGACCGGCTGCGGCGGTGGAGGCGTGGCCGCGGCGACGGCACTGGCGACACACGTCATCGCGCGAGCCACTGCTGTAGGACCGGTTCCAGGCGATTGACAAGGTGAGGGCCGCGCCGATCCCCGTGCCGGCGTATTCCCAGGCCGCGCCTGCCAGCAGAGCGGAGCGGTCGGCGACGGCCCAGTCCCGGCCCGCGTACAGCGGTACGTCCGTCAGGAGTTCCTCGTCGGCGGCGAAGGGGAGACCGCGGATCTCACCATTCCCGCGCTGCCCGCCGGGCAGGCGCCACGCGCCGTAGCACGGGCCGCCCGACTCGCAGTGCACGTACCCTTCCGTCTTCGTGTGGTGGCCCTCGACAAACCGGTACGTGTTCTGCGCGGCGAACCACAACGGCACCGCGAGAACGCACAGGCAGACCGACAGCACCACCCGGGACAACGGCCTGAGCCCGCTCAGCAGCTCGGCACCCCATGACGACGAGCCCATGCCCCATCACCTCATCGTCCTCGTGCATGTTCCGCGGCCGGGAGACGGCAGGCTACCTGAGCGGTACCGCCGGAGCAGCCTCTGCCGCGGGCCCGTGAGGCGGTCGGCGTGACAGGCCGGGCGCCGTCGTCAGCGGGGAGGCACCGGCTGCCCAGTGACAGCGCCAGCGAACCTCACAGTCGGGGTGGTCGCCTGGGGCGCTGCCCTCACTCTCGTGGGTGCATGACGAGGCCCAGCAGGCGGTGTCTCAGGCTGGTGGTCCCCGACGGTGTGAAGTGCCGTGCCGGAAGCGCCGGACAGGCTGCCGGGTCCTGGTGAGCGCCGCCAGGATGGCCCGGAGGGTTGGGGGGTCTGGCTGCGCAGCCGCGGGATGAGGCGGCTCTGGCGGAGCAGCGGCGGTGTCCGTGCTCCCCGGGGTCGGGACGGTGGATGCCCTGCCGGCCGCAGGAGCCGGGGCTGCGGGCCAGGTCCTTGGTACGGGGCCGGAGGGTGGTCGGGTCAGCGCGGCGCAGCGCCGGCGGTACCGACGACGCCTGCTTGCGACACCTCACCCTCGCCCTGCCACCCCAGCACGCCGGCCGCCGGCGCGGGGTGGCTCTGTCGGATCTTACGACGGTCCGACGGCCGTCGCGGCCCCGGCGCCGAACATGCATTCTCTTGCCCGGCCCGGCGTTGAGGAGTTCACTGGTGTGATGCCGACTTTGGTCGCGACGTTGACGGGCTTCTGGCCCTCGCGTCGTGTGTATCTCTTCGACGGTTTCTGTAGCCGGACCTCGTGATCTCGCTCCGCGCCATCACCCCGTCCGTGCCCTTCCCCGTACGAGAGAACCGAGGTCCGTCGTGTCCGTCACCGATGAACTGCTCGCCAACAACGCCCGCTACGCCGAGACCTTCTCCGGTCCGCTCCCGCTGCCGCCCTCTCGCCAACTGGCCGTCGTGGCCTGCATGGACGCTCGGCTGAACGTCTACGCGATCCTCGGCCTGAACGACGGCGAGGCGCACGTCATCCGCAACGCCGGCGGGGTGGTGACCCAGGACGAGATCCGCTCGCTCGCCATCAGCCAACGCCTTCTTGGCACCGAGGAGATCATCCTCATCCACCACACCGACTGCGGCATGCTGACCTTCACCGACGACGGGTTCAAGGACGCGGTCCAGAAGGACACCGGGATCCGTCCGCCCTGGGCGGCGGAGGCGTTCCCCGACCTGGAGGAGGACGTACGGCAGTCCGTCGCGCGCATCAAGGCCGATCCGTTCGTCGTCCACAAGGACCGCGTCCGCGGTTTCGTCTTCGACGTGGCCACGGGCAGGCTCACGGAAGTCCGCTGACCCGGTTCCCGCCGCACCCGGGCATCTCCCGCCTCGGGTGGAGATAAGGGCGCCGGGCAGCGAGGAGGCAGTAGTGCGGCGCTGGCCTCCAGTTCCTCGTGCCGGAGGCCGGCGTACTGTCGTCAGGTCCTCGGCCGGGTTCTCCAGACGCGGGCAGGCTCAGCTGATGGCGTTCCGCGTGGCTTTTTCGACGTGGTCGGCCGTGTGGCGGTGGCAGAGGGCGTTGGGGGCCTACGAAGGGCAGCTGGTCGGCCAGGGTGACGAAGCCTTCGACCCACTTGCAGTCGTCGCACACGCTGTGGCCCTACCGAGGCGACGACCTGACTGGCCGCACGCCCGGCGCCGTGCGGCGCTGGAGGCCCTGTTCGCGGAGCGCAGCCTGACAGCGCCGTGGTGCTGTGCCCGTGGTGTCTGCCGCTGCGGCCGCCGTTCCTGAGTGCCGGGTCTACCGCCTCTCTGGCCAGGCTGCCAGTGTGACGCCGTCCCTCTCATCGGTGAGGGTGAGGCGGGCGCCGGGCATGTCACCGTACTCGCCGATCCAGCGCCGGCACTTGTCCCGCGCGGTCTCCTCACGCTCCCACCAGCCGTGCTGCACCGGCCGGCCCTCGGCAGTGAGCAGCAGGTGATAACGGCCCGTGGCGGAGCCGGTCATGTGAGGCGGATCCCCCCGGTACGGCCCGGCTCCCGGACGATCGCGTACTTCGCCTCCAGCTCGCTGAGCTGGTAGTGCACCGAGGCCCGCCTGCGCATGCCGACGGCTGCTCCGATCTGCTGCATCGTCGGAGCCTGGCCGTCGTCGGTGATGTGCTGGCGGATGCAGCGCAGGATGCGCTCCTGGTGTGACTGAGCGCTCTACCTGGCGGGACTCGACAACTGCAGTGCTCAGTTCGCCCTCGAATAGCCCTCGCCAAGCGCTCAGTCACGGCGACCATGCTGATCAGGCCCTAAGGGCTGCGACCGCAGGCCCAAACCTCCGCCGCGCGACGATCCGGCTTTGCGGGGTACGGGTGGCGCAGGGGCCGGTGCTGGGCGAGAGCCTGGTGGTTCTGCTGTCGTTGGAGCTGGTGTGTGAACTGGGCTTCCTTTCCCCTGGAGGATTCACGCCTCCTCAGGGGCACTGCGGCAATACATGACGGCGCCCCCGACTGCTCGGTGACTCCGGGAGGGTTCACATCTCGTCGACCAGATCGCTGAGTCGACGGGTGAGCTCGGTGACTACCGCGCGCTGGTCGGGGGTGAGTTCGCGGAATGCGCGCAGTTGGCGTTCTCGCAGGCGGTCGCGGTGGTCGGTGAGCAGGGTGGCGCCGGATTGAGTGAGGGCGATCTCGACGCGGCGTTCGTCGCCGGGTTTGCGGGTGCGGGTGACGATGCCGTCGCGTTCGAGCTGTTTGAGCATGCGGGTGGCGGTGGGGGTGGTGACTCCCGCGTGCTCGGCCATCTCGCTGACGCCGAGGGTGTCGTGGTCGGCGAGCGATTCCAGGAGCTGGACCTGGGAGAGCGACAGGGTGGGGCGGGTCTGGCCGGCGATGCGGCCGCGGCTGCGGCGGACGGCGGTGAGGAGATCCTGCACGGCCCGCGTGAACTCCTGGAACTGTGCGTCGTCGATCTGCGGCGGACGGGCGCTCTTCGGGTCCTGTGAGGAGTGTCCGTTTTGCATGGGCGGGGTCATGGGTCTACGGTAGCAACAAAGCTAAAAGTTAGCTTGCTAAGTCACTCAGAGGTGAGTAACCGTGACCGAGCATGGACGCATTGACACCCACCACCACATCGTTCCGCCGCAGTACCGCGACTGGCTGATCTCCCACGGCGAGACCGCCGGCGGCCTGCCCATCCCGCAGTGGGATGTCGACACCGACCTCGCGTTCATGGACAGCCAGGGCATCCAGACCGGCGTGCTGTCCGTGTCCACCCCCGGCACCCACCTCGGCGACGACGCCGAGGCCACCGTCTGGGCCCGCAAGGTCAACGACTACGCGGCCGAGATCGTCAAGGACCGCCCCGACCGCTACGGCTTCTTCGCCACCTTGACGCTGCCCGACGTCGACGGCGCGCTCAACGAGGCCGCCCGAGCGCTGGACGAGCTCGGCGCCGACGGGATCGTCCTGCTCGCCAACCAGAGCGGCACCTACCTCGGCGACCCGGCGTTCGAGCCGCTCATGGCCGAACTCGGCCGCCGCGGCACCGCCGTCTTCATCCACCCCGCCGAGCTGCCCGGCCCGCTCGTGCCCGGCGTCCCGCCCTACGCCGCGGACTTCCTGCTCGACACCACCCGCTCCGCGATCAACCTCGTCCTGTCGGGCACCACCACCCGCCACCCGGACATCCGCTTCATCCTGTCCCACGGCGGCGGCTTCCTCCCCTACGCCGCCCACCGCATCGCCCTCGCGCTGCAGACCCACCAGCAGGTCAACGGCATCCAGCCCGCCATGGACCACGAGACGATCCTCGCCGAGCTGCGGCGCTTCTACTTCGACACCGCACTGAGCGCCAACCCCGACACCCTCCCCACCCTGCTCGCCTTCGCCGACCCCACCCGCATCACCTTCGGCAGCGACTTCCCCTACACCCCGGCCAAGATGTCCGCCTACTTCACCCAGCACCTCGACGCGTACCCGCTCGACGACCAGCAGCGCACCGCCATCAACCACGGCAACGCGCAGGCCCTCTTCCCTCGACTCGCCCGCTGAGAGGAAGCCTCTGCGTACTCGTTGAGCCCTGCCGGAGCGATCCGGCAGGGCTCAACGGCTCGCGGCGGGACACACAGGGACGGGATCCCCGGGCCTCCGACGCCCCGGGAACGGACGAGTATCGAGAGGGCTTGTGCGCCGGTTGGCCCGATGGAGGCAGGCGAGTCCCACCCCTCGCAGGCCTTACTCGCTACCGCGCGCCCGCGGCGTGCGGCAAGTCGGAGCGCGGCGAGTCGGAGCGCGGCGAGTCGGAGCGCGGCGGCGATGAACACAACTCCGCGCGGAAAGGACGCGGCCTGCCGCCTCGCACTCGCGCCACGAGAGGGAAGCCGGAGACGGTATGGCGATGAATTCGCGGCGTTCGCTCAGGCCGGGGTGCTCTCGGCGTCGTTGCCGTCGAGTTGCTCGGCGTAGCGAATGAGGGCGGCGGTGGTGCGTTCGATGTGCTCGCGCAGCGCGTGCCTGGAGGGATGAAACCGATGGCCGAGACCGAGGCGGCACTGCGGACGCTCGCGCACAACGTCCGCGCAGCCCGCACCCGCGCCGGACTGTCCCTGGACGAACTCGGCCGCCGCGCCAAGGTCAGCAAGGGCGCCCTCGTCGCCCTAGAGAAGGCCCAGGGCAACCCCAACTTCGCCACCCTGGTCCGCCTCGCCGACACCCTCGGCATCTCCGTCTCCGCCCTGCTGGAAGGCAGCCCCGAACAGCGCGTGCGGGTGGTGAGCGCCGACACCGTCATGCCCCTGTGGAAGGGCGAGCGCGGCAGCGAGGCCCGGCTCATGCTGACCACCGGCGGCCCGGCGGCCACCGAGGTCTGGCGCTGGACACTGGAACCCGGCGAGGAGTACCCCAGTCACCCCCACCAGGCCGGCGTGACCGAGACCGTCAGCGTCACCAGGGGCGAGATGGTGCTCGTCGTCGACGGTGCCGAGTACCCCGTCGCCGCCGGACAGACCGCCACCTTCGACGCCGACGCCACCCACACCTACCGCGGTTCAGGCGCCGAGACCTGCCACCTGATCATGACCGTCCACCTGCCCCCGGGACCCGCGTAGCGTCCCGATGGTCCCAGTCGGCCGGATTACATCTACCCACTGTCGTCAAACGCTTGTGGGAATAGCGGAGCGTGAGGCGGGCACCGAGGGTCATGTCCGATCGGCGAAGCACGTGAGGGCCTGGGCGAAATATTGCCCGGTGTGAACTTTCAACTTATACGAACCACTCTTCACATTTACGCGCCGCACACCAAATGCTTTGCTGTCCGCGCATGCATTTCAGACCTCAGATTCGGTTTGCCGTCCGAGCGGAAGTGAAATATCCATCCGTGGCCGCGGTGAAATGTTCCGCAGTGAAAGTTCACGACGTGTGAATCCACACGCGGAAGCAAGGCGTCCCGGCCGGCAGCTCCGCCGAGCACCTGGCCACCCGCGTCAACGTCGCCGGATCCGAGTGCCGGCATATCACCCCCGGGCACGGCCGGACTCCCCCTCAGGTGCAGCCTGGTGACCACCGGGTGAGCCGCAACCTCGTGACACCGCCTGGGTGATCGGTTGCCGAGGGAGATCGACGCGGGCCCGTGAGTGACGCAGCGCATCCGGGGCCTACTCGTCCGCGTCCGTCGTGGGCTGATGCGGCACTCGGCCGGGCACCGTCACAGCGCGGCAAGTAAGGGGCAACACCAGCCAGGACAGCCACGGTCGTCCTGCCAGGGTCACGGCGCGGCGGCCGGTCTGCTCACCCAGCCCGGGGCTTTCTCACGCCGCTGCGGAACCGGGACCCGGTAAGCTCACCGCCAACTGCACGTGGGTGTCCTTCTGGGATGGTCGGCGGGCTGAGGAGCTACCGCACCGCCCCGGCCCGCACGGTTCGCGGGTCGGGGCGGAACGGGCAGTCCATCAGTTCGCGTGCAGGCCGGTGAGCTCCTCGATCAGGACGTCGCGTTCGTCGCGGTCCTCGCTGGCGTCGGCGACCGTGGCCGGGGAGGCCGGGAGGCCGGCGGCGCGGGCGGCGAGGTGGTGGCGGATCTGGTCGATGCTGGTGATGGTCACCAGCTCGTCACCGTCGCCGGTCAGCAGCGTGAAGTGGTGGTCCCGCGTGCCGTACTTGGCCTCGGTGTTGGCGTAGTGGAGCCAGACGCCGAGGGCCAGCTGGAAGGACGCCTCGCCGTCCTCGTAGCCGCGCCAGCGGTTCTCGTCCCGCAGGAAGTTCTCGCCGCGGTCGATGTGGAACGCCGCGTTGGCGGCGCGGTGGGCGGCGTCGTCCTCGGTCGCGGCGACGACCTGGGCCAGGCCCTCGTCCAGGGTGTCCGGTGCGGCCGGGGCGGTGTAGCTGCTTCCGATCAACCTTGCGCCCCTGCCTGGCCTTTTGCCAGGCAGGGGCACAATCGTGCGTCTGATGTGCAGGTAGGAAGTCCGTCCTCACCGGCAAGCTCGAGCAGCGGGAGCGAAACGCTTCACGGGCGTTACACGGAAGACGTGGACTTACCCGATGGCGCAGGCCGGTCGGCGAAGATGGAAAGATGCCACTCGCCATCTTCCTTCACTACGCTCAAGGAATCGTGCATGGTCTTGCCTGAGTTGCTCCTCGCAATGATTTTTGCCGAGCCGGCCGAATCCCCCATGTCGAAGTCGATCTTCACGCTCGTGATCGACAGCTCCTGACCGCCCTTGGCTGCGAGGATTTCGCGAGCCTCGCGACGGGCGCGCGAGTCGTCGGGGACGCCGCCCACCGCGATCAGCTTGCCCTCGTCTTTGGAGTTCAAGGCACTCACATAGGACTCGACAGCATGGCGGGCGTCCCGTTCCCTGTCTTTGGGGGTTTCAGAACTACAGCCCGACAGAAGAACTGCCGCCGCCAGACTCGCTACTACAAGGCACCGCCGGTGCATCCTGCCTCCTTGAACCATGACGCGCCGTCCCCCGGGGAGAGTCTCACGTCCGGTGCGCATACCACCAGGCGTTTCTATGGTCAGCGTAGATCTTCTTGAAGCTCTTGTTGTGCGTGTTGGTGGTGTGATAGGTGAGATAGGGGACGCCGTTGTACTTCTTGGTCACGAACATCGTGTGATTGATGTTACCGTTTCGATCCCAATCCGCCTGAAGGACGTCGGACGGCTCCATCTGGTACACGTTACTGAGAATCTTAGTGCGCTTCGAATGCTTAGTTGCAAACCAGTACCAGTTCTCCGCGCCAGCCCACGTAAAGCTAGTTCTATCGACAAAGATGGTGTAAAACCACTTCGTGTTTTGCTTCCTTAGAGATGCGTAGGTTGGCCCAACGATCTGCCACCCGCCAGCCTTCATGATCTGCGACACGAAGTTGGTACAGTCATTACCGTAGGTTCTGTAGTCATCCTTGTTGGGATTCTTCCAGTACTTATTGGCGTAGTCGATCATCTTCGAGTAGCTGTAGCTGGCCGTAACCTTCACGCTGCTGCCAGAAGCCTCAGTTGCGGAACTAGTTGATCCCTTGCCACCCTCGTCTTCTTCCGGCACGCCCCCGCCGTCGTCCAGCGCCTCGGGTTCGCCGAGTTGCGTGCTCGGGATTGGCCCTGAGCCGATTTCTGCCTTGTCTCCCGCGAGGAGCCAGCTTCCAGTGGAGTCAAGGGTGAACTTCAGGGTGTGAGGCAGCGAGTACTCTTCGTACTCTGGCGCCCCGTTCGCGATTTGTTCAGCCGTGAAGGGCATATAGAGACGCCCATCCTCAGTGATGTTAAGAGTGGCGTTGTCCCCAGCCCTCTCTACACCATTGACAGTGACATCGACCTCAGCCTTCGTGTATCCGCCGTCAACGTTCTCGTACCTCTCCCCCTTCTCCTCAAGTTCAGCCATTTCCTCGTCAGTGCGAGCGATCATCGATTGAGTCGCGGCCATCTGGGAAAATCTTCGCACCCCAGTATGCTTCACCGTTACTGCGTCTGCCCGGAGCTGCAGATAGCCTTGTGCGGCTTGCGTCAAATCTCCAGTCTCAGCAGCAGAAAGGGCGGTTGCTGCCGACTCTCTGCCGTTTTGAGCTGCCGTCGCCGAGGTGGTGCCGAGCAGCACTAGCGACGTAGCAAGACCTACGATTCCTAACCACCTGGTGTGCTTGGACAGCAAGTTTCCCCCAAAGTTGGGTTTGAGTGTCTATCGCTACGTGATGTCTATCAGCCTGACAGTGACGGATGATGTCTGGAGTGGCCCGTTCGACTGGTTTCGGCTGCGGAATGGCAGATTCTCAGCTACCTTTCAGGTTGACCTCGTAGTGTCCAGGTGCGTGATTACCAGGGTTCGGTGAGCTTCTTCAGCGTTGCCGCTCCAGGGTGAGGACGGCTTTGGTGATTGACGTCATGTGGTCGGGCCTGCACCGGGATCTGCGGAAGATCCGCCAGGACTTCAGGCGGGCGACGGCGCGTTCGACCGGTGCCCGTGCCGCGGCCAGGGCTCGGTTGACGGTCTTCTGGGTGGGGGTGAGTTCCTGCAGGGGCCTGCGTTTGATGCCCGTGGTCAGCCAGGGAACTCACCCGCCTACCGCTGACGGCAGACGGAAGAAGCTCGGGGAGGGGACGATGATCACCGAGCGGTGGTATCCCGCCGACGCCGCATTCACCATCGCCGTCACGGGCCCTGATGACACCGCCGCACTCGCCGCTCACGCCCTGACCGAGCCGCTCTTCGCCCCCTACCTCGGCCGCCGCTCCTGCCCACCCGACACCCCGCTCCTCCTGCGCACACCCAGCTCGTGCGGCGGGCCCGCGCCTGGCTCGGCGTGCTCCACCAGCTCGGGGCGGACGGCCCGGGCGACCCGCTCTTCAGAGCCCTGACCGTCAAGGGACAGCTGGTGAAGTACAAGCCGGACCGCAAACGGGGCAAGCGGATGCGCCCCGGCACGCTCAACGAACGGCTCCAGCTCCTCGCCGAGCGTGCAGGCGTGCGGGCGTGCCGTACATCGACGGGCAAGAAGGTGACGTCGCACTCCTGGCGGGCCGGGGCGAACACCGACATGGCCGAAAAGGGTGTCCCGCTCGCGGAGCGGAACAAGGCCGGCCGGTGGGCAGACGGCTCCCACACCGCGGACACCGTCTACGACCGCCGGCACGGCGTCGGCACGCGTGACCCGCTCGCCGCGGTGCCGCTGTACGGCGGTGCGGCGCACGTGGCGGTTGCACAAGCGCGCGAGCAGCACACTGACGAGAACTAGGGTCCGTCTTCAAACGGATCTTGCCCAAAGAAGGAATGACGCGAGACTGACCGCTGACTCGTAGGAGGCGGCGGTCTTGTCGTATCTGGTGGCGATTCCACGAAAGCCCTTGAGCTGGTTGAAGCAGCGTTCGACGACGTTGCGTCGGCGGTAGATCTGCCGATCGAATGCCGGCGGTCGGCCTCCATGGCGGCCGCGGTTGTGGCGGTGTCGCTGTTGGTCGTCTTTCTCCGGGATGGTGCACGCGATGCCGCGTCGTCGCAGGTAGGCACGGAAAGAGCGGGAGCTGTAGGCCTTATCGGCGACGACCTGGTCGGGTCTGCAGCGCGGCCGGCCCTGGCTGGTGCGTGGGACGCGGATGCGTTCCAGGACGGGGCGTGCGCAGATGCTGTCGTGGCGTTGGCCCGGGGTCAGCAGGATCGCGAGCGGGCGCCCCTTGCCGTCGCAGGCGAGGTGGATCTTGGTGGTCAGTCCGCCTCGGGATCGGCCGAGGGCGTGATCGTCCGGTTCGTCCGGCCGGTGGATCCCCCTTTTCGCCCTGTCACGGCGGCGCGCTGGTGGGCGCGGACGATGGTGGAGTCGATCTGCACGAGCCAGTCGACACCGCCGGCCGCGTCCGCGCGGGCCTGGATCTGCTGAAGAGCTCGGGTGAACACACCGTCCAGGGCGTAGCGGCGGAAGCGGGTGTAGACCGTCTGCCATGAGCCATAACGTTCCGGCAGGTCGCGCCAGGAGATCCCGGTTCGGATCTTGTAGACCATCCCGTTGACGACCTGCCGATCCTCCACGCGCGGACGACCTGTCGCGGCCCGCGGTATGAGGGGAGCGAGTAACTCTCACTCCTCATCGGTGAGTTCATGGCGACGTATCACCCCACCATGATGAGCCGAAGCACCGTTGGCACCAACAGCGTCCACTGACCTGCAATGTTGGTCACGTGAAGCGCGCTACTGTCACAAGGTTGGCGTGCTACTTGTCACCAACGGCGCGCAAAGCACGGTGGATGTCACCGGCTTCGGCGTTCTGCCGGTCTCCTCAAATGCACAGCGGCCCCGATGGTCAGCTCTGGAGGACTGGTGGAACCGGTCCTGCCCGGGCGATGTCTGGGTAGGCGTGGGTGATCTTTTATTTCTCTCCGTGGCCCTTGCGCCGTTCCTGGCACCCTGCGTTGTCCTGGGCACTGCTGTCGCACTGGTCCGACGGGCCTGTAAGCAGCAGCTGGCACTGGTCGGACGCCTGCCGAGCGTCGCCACCTGCATTCTGGTAGCGGTCATGGGCAGCGCGGCGGCGTTCGGCGCGTATTCGTGGGGTGTGATGTCGGGGTTCTACATCCTGGA
This sequence comes from Streptomyces naphthomycinicus, assembly GCF_020400595.1. Taxonomy (GTDB): domain Bacteria; phylum Actinomycetota; class Actinomycetes; order Streptomycetales; family Streptomycetaceae; genus Streptomyces; species Streptomyces naphthomycinicus. The sequence goes on from NZ_JAINRE010000028.1 coordinate 59,054, forward strand.
CCCGGATCAGATGTGCGCGGCGAAGGGCGTACCTGGCGATCACATAGTGACGCGATGGACGTTGCCGGTCAGTGCGCAGTGCGTCACATCGGACGGCGTGGGAACCGAGCTGGCCCCGGGTTGGGTGAATCCCGTGATTTTCATAGGCCTCGTGCTGTTGCTACTGGCCCTCGGCACAGGAACCCTCGCGGCAGTGCGCCGACATCTCTCCTCACGGTGAAGCACTCACTCGCGTTCCCTACCCATACGCACACGAACCCCACATCTGGCCATCGTGACGCTCGCCCACCAGCTCAAGCACTCAGCTACACCCAGCGCACCCCTCCAGCGGCTCTGGTGACAGAACACCTGCCTTGGTGACATCTACCGTGCTTCGGCTCACATGATCCACCACCCGACGATCTTTGAAGACGGACCCTAGTTCGTCCGTGCCTGCCACTCCCGATCGAGGATGGCGTGGACCACCGAGTCCCGCCATCTGCCAGCCTTCTGCACGTGCTCGCGGATAATGCCCTCCTCAACCATGCCGACGGCCGCCATGGTTTTGGCGGAGGCCGCGTTGAGTGGGGATCGCGCCCCCCAGATCCGGTGGAGGCCCAAGTCTTCGAAGCCGACGCGAAGCAGCAACGTCAGCATCTCCGTGCCGTAGCCGGTGCCCCATGCTTCTGGGTGCAGCGCGAAGCCGACAGTGGCTCCGCGCTGCTGGTGGGGGTCCGTGGCCAGGCGACCAAATCCGATCACTGCTGCCGTCTCCCGCTGAACGACTGCGAGAGCGTACTCCGTACGAGGCGTCTCGGTTGCCGCCGCGATGGAGCGAGTCACGAGCTGTCCGACCTGCTCACGACTGCGCGGTTCAAACGACAGATGCTCTGTCGCTCGTTGGCTGCCGTAGATGGCGAACACCGCGTCGATGTCCTCGGGAGCTAGTTCCCGGAGGACAAGGCGGGTGCTGGATCGGATGACCGGATGCATGACCGGACTCTACCCGCGGGGCAGAGCGTGTCCGCTGGCCGGGAAGGCTTCGATCTCGGCGCGAAGGTCCCGGGCAGTGACGGCCGTCCGGGCAGGACCGCTCTCCAGCGCCTTCCTGACACGTGCGGTCGACACGACGATGCCGTTGTTGCGGTGAGAGGCCGGCAGGTTGAGGACGGGACGGATTGCGTCGGCAGCGCCGTCGAGATCGCCGCCATAGAGCCGGACGAGCGCCAGGTCGCACTGCACACCCGCGAGGTCGCCGAAGGCCCAGTTCGGGGCAGCCGGGTCACTGAACCCGGCCACGGCGTTCTCGGCCATCACGGCGAGCTGGTCGTCGCCGTGCCCGAGTAGGGCACGCGACTCCACGTCGTAGTAGAGCTGCTTCTCCGGGGCGTAGAAGAAGAGGCCGCCGAGCTGGTCGAGATCGTCGGGGACCACCTGCTCCCGCCTGTCCATGGCCTCCTGATTCGCAGCACGCACGGTTACCTCGTCCCCGAGGACGGCGGCGGCCCGCGCCTTGAGACCAAGCAGCCACAGACCCACCGTGCCGCGGAGGTTCGCTGCCGTGGCAGCGCCCTGGCCGGCGTAGTGGTAGGCGTCGGCCGGCCTGTCCGCCCAGCACGCCGATGACCGCCCCCGCACCGAACACCAGGGGCGTTGAGCGCGTCGAAGGTATGGGAGCGAGGTCCTTGTCAATGGCCATGGCGGGCATCCTCGCTGGTCGCGGCCCCCGCCCGCTACGGCACCTCCCCGGATGCGCCACACCGTGCTGACCAGCCGTGGGCGGGGGCTGGACACGCATGGTCGGCCTTGTGGTCGGGCCATGGTCAGGGCAACCGCATCCAACCAGTCATGCCCGAGGCCTCACCTCGGCAGCGATCCGCGACCGGTTATCCACAGGCCGGAACGCGATCGGCGGTTCCTGCGTACTCTGCTGCCCGAGTCGATCACACGAAAAGGTGCGAGATGCGGTACGGCGTGGTGGTGGAGGAGCTCGCGGTGGAGGTCATGGCACAACTGCCGGACGACCATGCCCGGCGGGAGGTGATGGCGCTCGTGGAGGTCGCGCGGATGGATCCGCGGGCCTGGCCCGATGTCCGTGCCCCGGGCTCCGTGGAGGAGATCCGCGAGGCGTTCGGCCGACAGTGCTGGATCCAGTACATGCCGCACGCCGGTGCGATCGAGGTCCGTGACATCGGCTGGGCAGGCTGATTCGTCAGCGGCGGCGGAGCTCCTCGGACCAGTCTCGGAGCTGGTCTTCGAGGGTGAGATTGTCGCCGCGGCTCACGGTCTGCAGCAGCTGAGCGCACACGGTCGCTTCGGCGGCGAGGCCGGCCGGGCTGCCCAGGACGGGGAAGGCGGCGCGAACGCGGGCGGCGACGTCCTCCTGGAGCAGCGAGTAGGCGTAGAGCGTGGCGGCGTCGAACCCCTCCGGAGCGCGCCCCCAGCCCTCCCAGTCGAGAATCCTCAGCGGCGAGGTGAGGTTCGCCCAGTGCAGGTCGGAGTGGGCAGCGGTCCAGCGGGTCACGCCCGGGGCCGGGATGCCCACGAAATCAGGGATCGCCCGGTCCATGTACTGCTGCCGTACGGCGACGCGGTCGGTGTCGACGGCCGCCACCTTCTCCAGCGTCCCGGCGAGGCCCTCCCACCAGGAGTCCGGCAGCTGGAGGTCGTGCTGGAGGATCGGGTCGTCGGACAGGACCGGCTCATCGACGCGGGCCGACAGTTCCGCCCGGTAGGCGGTTCCCTCGTCGACGGCGTCGTGGACAGCCAGGAGGGCGGGCCGGCGCCCATCAAGGTCCCCCAAGACGTGCTGAGCGTCCAGGCCGCCGTCCCACAGCTTCCCCGCAGCCTTGTCCTGCGGCGCGAACACGAGCCGGAGCCACGCCGGTTGCCCGTCGGCGGTGCGGGCCGGGGCACCCAGGGTGCGCCCGGCCCAACCCCAGAACGCCCCGCCCGGCTCGACTCGTACGTCCAGGGCCTGGGCGGCGCGGGCGTGGCGGGCGCGCATGCGTTGTTCGGTGTCCGGGTCAGGGGGCGGCGAGTACACCAGTGATCTCCCGCAACTTGGCTGCGGTCAGGGAGGTTTGGGCGACGGCGTGGGCCGCCTGCCTCCAGTGTGACGTACCGGAGGCAGCGAGGAGGACGTCCGTCACTCCTGGGCATGACGCGACCGCCAGGATGCACGCCTGTGCGGGGGTCAGGCCCGGCCGGATGAGGTCGGCGAGCTCCTGGTCGACGATGCCGGGGAGTTCACCGCCGTGCAGCGGAGCGGAGGCCATAACCCGCAGCCCCGCCCCGGCTGCGGCCGGGAGCGGCCCCCGGCCGTGAAGGGCCTGCGCGATCGGCGTCATCATCACCAGGCTGACCGGCATCTGGACCGCGACCAGGTGGTGCTGGCCGCCCGCGGCTTCGGCGGCCAGGGCGAGCAGCTCCCCCACCGTGAACGCTGCCTCTTCCAGGCCCGCCCATGTGGCGATGCCGTAGCCGGCCGCGTGCCCGGCTGCCACGGCTTCCTCGAGGACGACGAACGCATCCCGCATCGCGTGGTGCAGGGCCAGGCGGTCGCCGGGGTGGGCTCGCTCTGGGTTGTGCAGCAGGACCAGGTCCAGCCGCTCGCGCCCGAGGTGCTCGTGGTTGCGGCCGATCTGCCAGCGCACGTACTGCGGGGCGAGGCTGTGCCCGACCATGGCCTGGTCCTCGGTGAGGACAGCGGCGTGCACGGCATCGGCACCGGTGGCCGCGGTGAAGTAGCCGGCGTCGCGATCCGCAGGGACGGGTGGGCGGCCAGGACCGGGGGCGCGGGCGGTTGTCAGCCGGACCCGCAGGCCGCCGTCGACGGGGACGGTGTCGATGTGAGGCAGGCTCGGCACCATCCGGCCGACGGCCTGGCCGTCCATCGCGGCCCGGTAGCGGGCGAGCAGCCCGGGGTCGTCCAGCAGTTCGGCGAGCCGCTTGCGCATCCCGTCCATGGCGTCGGCCTGGACGTCCGGTGCGGCGAGCAGCGGCAGGTCGCGCCTCCAGTCCTCGTGCGTGAGCAGCTGCTCGGACACCCACGCCATCAGGTCCGTCGCCGTGTGGGTCTGCAGGCCACAGGTGACGTGCAGGGAGCGGGTGCCCTGGTCGGCGGAGACCGCGTGCCACACGCCGCGCGGCACGTACAGGACGTCGCCCGGCCACAGGACCAGGTCGGCGACCGGCTCGGTGGGTGCCTCGCCCGGGTCGTCGATGTCGCGGTAGAGCGGGAACGGGCGGGTGGTGCCGTAGATCCGCCACCGCTTCGCGCCGTCCAGCTGGACGATGACGGTGTCGTGGTCGTCCCAGTGAACGCCGAACCCTTCGGTGCTGGTCCACGAGGCGTAGAGGTTCGCCTGGACGCGGGTGCGGAGGTCGCGCTCGATCGCTTCGCAGAGGCGGGCGAGGGGCGGGTGGAGTTCGTCGACGCTGTCCAGGGCGAGGGATGCGCCCTCCTGGAGGCGGGCGTGCAGTTCGGCCGGGTGGAGGCGGTGCCACACGGTGTGGCGGCGGGTGGCCACCGGCGTGGTGTAGCCGCCGACCAGCAGTGTCTCGCCGTCGCGGGACAGCCGCATGCGCGGCGGTTCCAGCCGGTGTGCGGCGAGGATCTGGTTGAGGTCGTCCCAGGTCATGATCCCGGCGACATCGAGGACGCCGGGTACGTGGCGGTATTCGCGGTGCAGTGCCTGGGCGAGGAAGTCCTCGCCCAGGCACGCCGCGATGGACGTGTGCGTCATCGCGTCAGGGCTCCCGGTCCGTCAGTCGTTGCCGTCGCTCTTGCCGGTGCCGCCGCCGTCCGAGGGGATGGCGTTGCGGCCCCGGGCGGCGACGATCGCCCGGCGGGAGCGGACCAGGCCGCCGGTCGACGGCGCCTCGGACGTGGCGGGCGGGGGCGTGGCGGGACTCTGCATGGAATCCTCCTGCGTGGCTGGTGGCCGGGCCCTGGACGGCACGGCCGCGAACACCGCCAGTACAGCCGCGAACCACACGGGCGATAACCCCGTGACGGGGCCCCCACGGTGGGTATGGTCGTTATGCTGACGCACTGTCATTCCACGAGTTTTCAGGGGGACTTGTGGACGACTTACCGCCGTCACCCGCCCAAGTGCCGCACCGTCTGCTGACCGACCCCGCCTTCGTTCGGGCCCTGCGTGAGCGGGACTTCACCACGGTGTTCTCCATGGCCCACGACGTGGGGATCTCCTTCAACCGGATCGCGGAGGCGTGCCTGCTGAAAGCCGAGCGGGTCAGCCAGATCGCCCGGGGCACCACAGCTGTCACCGCCCTCACGACTGTCGAGCGAATCGCCGGCGGACTGCGCATTCCCGGTGCCCTACTGGGGCTTGCTGCGCAACCCTGGGAGGACACCGCCGTTCACAGCACGCAGTCCGACCATGGAGAAGATCCGATGAAGCGCCGCAACCTGCTGCGTGGCGCGCTGGCCGCCGGCCTCACCGCTCCGGCCCTCGCCGCACTCACCGCCGCCCGGACCGACGTCGACCAAACCCTCTCCCCCAACGTCCCCCAGGACCTGGCCGACCTCGAGGCCGCAGCCGAGAGCTACGGATACGGCTACCACGGACAAGCGCCCACCCGTGTGCTGGCCGACCTGGTCACCGACTTCACGACCCTGCGCCCGCTGCTCACCGTCCCGCAGCCCGCCCCGGTACGGGCGCGGCTGTGCCGGACCGCCGGGCAGATGGCCGGGATGACCGCGATCGTCTTACACGACCTGGGCAGCCGCCGGGAGTCCCGCGCCTGGTTCGCCACCGCCACCCGGGCCGCCGCCGAATCCGGCGACCCCCAGCTGCACGCCTGGGTCCTCGCCCGCGAGGCGATGGTGCCACTCAACTACGGCGCCCCGAAGGCGGCAGCCGGCCTCGCCGACCAGGCCCGGCAGGCGGCCGGCACCCGGCCGACCGCCGCCGCGGTTCTGGCGGCCGCCGTCGCAGCCCGCGCTTACGCCCTCAACAACCAGAGTGAGCAGGCCCGCGCCGCGCTCACCGCAGCCGACGCCCTCATGAACCGGCTCCCGAAATCCGAGCGGTCGGACACCTGGCTGACGTACGGCGAGCAGAAGCACCACGTCCACCTCAGCCACGCCTACACCACCCTCGGGGACACCCGCCGCGCCCGGGAGAGCCAGGCTCGGGCGCTGGAGCTGTCCGCGCCGACCAGCACCATGACGCGCACCCTGCTGACCATCGACGGCGCCGCCTGTGCCCATCACGACGGTGACACCGAGCAGGCGTGCCGCCGTGCGATCGACGCCCTGACGGCGCTGCCGACGGACTATCGCACCGGCCTGGTCCGCCGCCGCGCCCTGGACCTGTACGAGGCGATCCCCGCCCAACACCACCGCGAACGCGCTGTACGGGAACTACGCGACGTCGTAGCGGGCTGACAACGACTACGCCCACAGCGGGCGGGCCCGCCCGGTCCCCTCGCAGTGGAAGCACTGACCGCCCCCTGGTGCGCTGCGGGTGCCCATGGTCCCCATGGCGTCCCACAGGAGCCGGGTGAGGCCTGCGACGTGGGCGGCAGGCAGGGGCAGTTCCTGCCGCACTCCGATCATGACTTCCAGCGCGACGTCGGGTACGAGTGCGTACTCGCCGATTCCTTTGGGTCCCGCGAGGTCGCGCGTCACCGTGTCGATCACATCATGAAGGCGGCCCACCGGCTCATCCTCGAACAATTCCACGCGCGCCGACAGGACGATGTCGTTCGGATCCGCGATCGACAGCCGCGCCACCGGCCGCTCGAACGGCGGGATGGGGCCAACCGAGTCGGGATGGCCTGCGTGGAGGCGGGTCATCGCGTACCACAGGTCTCCCGAGGTGTCCCTGTCGTGCCTGATCAAGGGCACGTCCTTGTTCTGCTGCTTGCTGAGCTTCACGGCTACCTTCCGGTTGATGACGTCGGAATACCTGAGTACGCCGTGGCCAGGGCGCAGTGCGCGCCTTGGCCTTCGTCATCACGCCGGGTGGCGCGGCGACTTCGGGAGCCGTCCCGGCGTGCGGCCCCGTGACGGCGGCTGAGCGCGTAGCCCCGCCCCGAAACGGCTGGGTCTGGGAGGCATTGCAGGCCAATTTCTGTGGGGGCGCGCACCCGCTGGCTGTGGAGTCGGTACAACGGGAGGTTCTGGCCGATCTACGGGAAGAGGGGCCGATGACCGACCACGAACAGCAGCGGCGGCGTAACGAGTACCTCCAGGAGTGCGCGCTGGTCCGTGAGGTTTGGGACCAGAAGATCGCCCACCGGCGCGGCATCCTGCCGGATGCCACGCTCGATCCGGTGGTGAGCAACATCGGCTGGTGCGGGCAGGTTCAGCTCGTGCCCGGGGCCAACCACTCCGGTGAGGTGGAGAAGGCCGCAGACGACATCGCCTACGCCTACGAACTGCCGCCCGGGTCCGTCGTCGTGGACCCCGGCCACCGTGGCACGGCGGACACGTCCTTTCTGTGGGCCTACCGCAGCCCCTCCCACGCCCGGCATCACAACCTGCGCCCGTGGGGCCTGCACGGCAACGACTACGCGGGCGAGTCGACGCCGCCGGGGCTGGTGACCCGGCTGGAGTGGGCGGAGCTGGAGGACTGGGCGTCGAAGTACGCCTTCGTCTGGAAGCAGATCCGGCGGCCCGACGGCCGCGTCGACATGGAGCAGTTCCTGCGCCGCCTCACCAGGCTGGAGGCCGCCATTCTCGATGTCCTGTCCCGCACCCGGGCGGAGACCGTCCGGCAGATCGTGGAGAAGGCCGGCCTGCCCTACGAAAGCCTGTCCCAGGACGTCGCCGAAGCGATCGGCCTGCAGCAGGGCCGGCGTACGGCGGGAGGCCAGGGCTGATGGCCACCGTGGACGTCTGGGTGGAGTTGTGGAGCGAGACACTCGGCACGCGGCTGGTGCGGGCCGACACCATCGAACAGGTGTGGTGGGACGTGAAGCAGCCCGCGTTCCTGACCCTGACCCTCCGCGACGGTCAGGAAGCCCGGCAGGACGCGCGAGCTGGGTTCCCGACCGGCGACCTTGAGGAAGACGAAGCCGCCGACCTCTGCACGACGCTGGTGGAGCACATCGCCCAGGCCGCCTCCGAGGACGGGCCCCGCATGGTGTGGATGGCCCGCAATGAGGACACCAAGGCCGTCTGCTGGAAGCACGGCCCGCTCATCGATCGCAGCGCCCGCTGACCCTGCCAGACACGCGCCGGGCCGGTCCTTCGATGAGAGGGCCGGCCCGGCGGTCATGAGCGCACCGGCTCGGCAGGTGGGGCGGCGTGGAGCCGCTCCAAGGCCTGCTCCATGCCGAGCAGACCGGCATCGAGGCTGATCTGCTGGAGCCAGCTGTCGATGAGGGTGCGGCGCTCTGCGGGGTCGCGCTGGTCGACGCCGGGGTCGGCGAGCAGATTGGCTCCGCGCGAGGTCCCGGCGTCCCGTACGGGGGTCAGGCCGTTCCCGGCGCGCAGGTCTGGCACGTCGATGCCGCTGAGGAAGTCCAGCCCAAGGGGCTGGGGCACCTGGAGAGAGTCGACTCCGGCCAGAGTGGCGAGCGCACCGACGACCTCCTCATCGACCAGGGAGGCAGCCAGGGCGTCGACCAGCTCGTGCAGACGGGCAACGGACAGGGCCGGTCGGCTTCCCAGGGCATGGTGGAAGCCCGCCCTGACTTCCAGGGACACCTGCAGATGGGAGACGGGAGTCCCGTAAGCGTCGGGCAGATCAATCTTGGCTACGGCTTCGAGGGGAAAGGCTGGGGCTCGGTTGGGGCCGCCCTGCCACAGCAGCCGGACCTTGCGGGCACGGTTAAAGCCGGACCGGTGGAACGGGTTCATGCCGCCGTCGCCGAGCGACGCGCACCAGTGGAACAGTGCCTGGTGCAGAGGGGAGTTGTTCAGCGCGTCGGTGAAGGCCTGCACACCGCGTTCAGACAGCGGGCGCCAGGTGGCAGAGGCGTCGACCGGAACGAACATCCCGGTGCGCAGTAGGAAGTCGGCTGTCTCCTGCGCTTGGTCGTTTCGGGGAAGCTCGACTGGCGACAGCCGCAGCCCGGCGGCCGCGGTCTGAGGGGCCGGTTCGGTGATGAGCTGGGTGAGTCGCGACCGGTCTGCCACCGCGTTGCGTCCGTGCAGCCTGATCGGGGCGGCACCTTGGACCAGAAGTGGGCGGGGTGCCATCGCAGGGTCGACACGGACGACCAGGACCATCAGGCCGTCGGTCTCCGGCAGGGGTACCGGGATGATCTCCGGCACCCACGGCGGCTCCAGCTTCTGGTGACAACCGCTGACGATCTGGACGATCGTGGGCTCCGGAACGCGGATGAGCCGATCGGGCACGTTCCGCTCGGTGACCCCGACCAGGACGAGGCCGCCGTAGCTGTTGGCCATCGCCGCGACCGAGTCGGGGATCTTGGACGCGTAGCTTTCCTTGTACTCGGTCGTGGGCGGCTTCTGAGGACTAGATCGTTTGACGTGATCGTCACCGGGCTTCCACGCCACGCGCACCTAGAAGCTCACCCCCCGGCCAGAAGACCGCCAACCGCATCCCCGCCGTCGGCCGCGCACCGGTCGAACACGGCTTCGCCCACCTCAAGAACTGGCGGATCCTCGCCAAGCTCCGCACCGACCCCGCCCGCGCCACCCACCTCCTGCGCGCCCTGCTCGTGGCGGAGGCTCAGTAGAAAATCGGTGGCGGCACAGCCCACCTGACGTGCGAGTCTGACGCTACCGCGTAACACTGGAACCAGGGGTCCTGACCCACGCTGCTATGGCAAGCACTCAGCCTAGTGCTGACCAGGGGGACCCATGGGATTGCCACACGTCTTAATTCTCATTGCCATCCTTGCCGTGGTGGGCCTTGTCATCTGGCTCTTGACCGAGACGAAGAGACGTCAAAGAGCTACTTCAGGCGGGGATCAGCGCAATGTCGAAGTGACTCGGTCGTGGACTGGTCTCCTAGCTGTCGTAGCCAGTGATCTTGTCATCGCCGTGGCGGGACTCTGGGGCATAACAAAAGCGGTGGGTCAGCTTCAACAAGTGACACCATTGCTCACCAGCGCATTCACCGCAATCACCGCAATCACGACAGCGTACTTTGGGATTAAGGCTGTTGCTAACACCGCCAAAGAGGCCATCGAAACGCCGTCGCCCCCGGGCCCCCAAGGGCCGCCGGGCCCGCCAGGCCCCCAAGGCAGTCAGGGCTCCCCTGGACCGCCAGGACCACCTGCACCGCTACACCCATCCGCCGAGGTTGAGGCGGACGCCCGGGTTGAGGAGGAATCAAGGGTTGACGAGGGGGCCCGGATCGGGTAGGGCGACGGCCTTAGTGCACTCGCGGAACCGATTAACCTCGCAGAGGAGGCGCGAATCATGGCAGGCCCTTCATCCGCCGAGGTTGAGGCGGAAGCCCCGGCTGACGAGGAAGCCCGAGTTGACCTGGAAGCCCGGGTTGCGCAGGAGGACGGCCTTAGCACACTCAGGGAACAGATTGCTCGACTCAATGAGCAGATAAATCGACTCGCAGGGGATATTCAAAGCTTGACGCGCCCTTACAGGGGCTGACACAATGAGCCGATTTGTCGCTGGTCGATGAGGCAGCAGGCGCAGCACGAGCCGACATAGGGGTCCTTCACCCATGTCCGTCGTCCACGGCGAGAACCTCTCCCCCTTCCATGCCGACAGATCCACAGAAGCCAGCATTCCCTACAGCACATGCTTCACCATTTTCAGTCGTCACTCAGCGTTTCCTTGGGAGCGCTTCACGCACCCTGCCCTCAAGCTCCCGAGGGCCAACGCGGCGGAGGCCTGGGCCCGCTGACCTGCTCGGGTGGTGGAGGCTGGGAGTGAGCGAGTCGGCGGTGCTCGAAACGGACTAAGCCAGCCAGGGTTGATCCCACGCAAAGGCAGCGGGATCAGTCGGGGAGACGCGGAATGGGCTCGGTACGGCGGGGGCGGATCGCCGCATTTGGCTTGACCGCAATCTCTGTCGGACTTCTGGTTGTGGCCCTGTTCCCGTGGGATCGGCTGACCCGCTTTATCACACAGATCCCGCTGGTTCCGCTGACCTTCGTGGGCGCCTCAGTGGCGTGCGCGGTGGCGGCCGTTGAGGTGTACCGGCGCGCGCGGCCGCAACAGCCTCCAGGGTTCGTCCCGCCGATCCGCTGGTGGTGGGTCTTGCTTGCATCCGTGGCCGTACTGGCCGCGGTGTGGGCGACCACCGGCCTGCTGCTCACGCAAATCGCCGCTACGCAGCCGGAGAGTGAACGGGCGAAACAGCAGATCGAAGCGGTGCGCACTGGCTTGGCCGCGGGCGGTGGGGTGGGCGCCGCAATCACGGTGTTGCTGGCGTTTCGCCGACAGCACCACCACGAGCAGGCCACGAAGAGGACCGAGCACGACGCGGACGAACGGCGGATCACCGAGTTGTACACCAGAGCTGTCGAGCAGCTTGGCAACGATAAAGCCCCGGTGCGGTTGGGCGGGCTGTACGCACTGGAGCGGCTTGGACAGGCTGTGCCCGTCCACCGGCAGACCATCGTAGACGTCATCTGCGCCTACCTACGCATGCCCTACACGCCGCACGCGGTGGAGCCGCTGGCTGATTCCCCGCCAGAGAAGAGGACACAGTGGCGGCGGGCAGCTTCTCGGACTCAGAGGGCTGCGCGCGCAATGATTCGGGGGAAGGAGCACAACCAGCGTCGCCAGGAACTTCAGGTCCGTGTGACCGCCCAACGCATTCTCGCTGCCCATCTCCGCGATCGTCGCGCCTCAGACGAGCTGGAGACCGCCCCGGCCGACCCCCTGTTCTGGGATGGCATGGGCATCGACCTCACCCACGCCAACCTCATCGGCCTGGACTTCATGTATTGCCACGTCACCCGCGCCGACTTCGCCTACGCCACCTTCACCAGCAGTGCCTTCTTCTCGCACGCACACTTCGCCGGCACTGCATCCTTCGCCCAGGCACGCTTCGCCGACCACGCCTCGTTCGAGTCCGCGCACTTCGCCGACGATGCCGACTTCTCGGACGCACGCTTCGCCGACACTGCGGTGTTCCGCAAAGCGGACTTCGACAAGAGGGCCTCGTTCGACGAGGCACGCTTCCTCGGCGACAGCAACTTCAGACGCGCGACCTTTGGCGGTGGCGTCTCGTTCAAGCAGGCACGCTTCCTCGGCGACACCTCTTTCGATACTGCCACCTTCAGCCGCGCCATCTCCTTCGATGACGTTACCTTCATCGGCGCCACCCGTTTCTCCGACGCACGAGTAACAGATGTGGTTACGCTTCAAGGAGCCCCTGCTGTGGAGAGGTTCTGGCCGTCCGGGTGGGATCTGCATCCCACCACCAGCGAAGGCGTGTGGGTTCTGCGGCCCCACCAGAGGCGATCAGAGCCCTGACCAAGAGAGTCATCCGCGTAGGTGGGGGCTGTTATACGCCTGGGCTGGCCGGGCACCGTTCGGGTAAGCCCTCCCCCTCGGGATCACGGAGGGCCTGAGGAGACCCTCGGTCTGCCAGTCGCCCTCAGGGGCGCCCGCTGCGAACCCCATTGAACTCCGGGATTCCGTCACCCAGAGTGAAATGGGATTCCTGCCGCGCCCCTTCCGGCCACAGCTGCCATTCCACCCACACCGGCGGCACCTCCTCATCCGGGCAGTGCCGCTCCCACACCGCGCCGGCGTACCGCTCCACCCCGTTCATCAGCCCCATCCCCTCCTCGCCGGCGATCTGCGTCACCACCGCGACCGGACGCGCACCCGCCGCGGTGAACAGCTGCAGCCGACACGTCCCCGGCAGGCCGGGGACGGTGAACGTGAGCGTCCACGGTGCGTTGGGGCAGCGCCGCCAGCGCGCGCAGCTCGTCCCGGCCGCCAGGGTGCGGCATCTGCCCCGGCGCGAGATCGGAGGGGAGGCCATCGGTCAGCGCCGGTCCACTCTGCCGGCCGTCGACGAGGCTCGGGCCAGGTCCACCTCGCCGGCTTCGACCGGGCTCGGCGCAGCTGCGCGACCTCGGCCGGGCGGTCGGATATGGGCAGCGCCTCGGCGGCCTGGAGCAGGGCGCGGGCGTGGCGGCGGACGTCGCCGTCGTACGCGCTTTCAGGGGCGGGGCGGGTGAGCAGGTGCGTGGCCAGGAGCAGGGCGTCGGAGCTGTCCGGGTGGGCGGCGGCGCGTTCGGCGACCCGGCCGGCGTCCTTCTGGGCCGGGGTGTGAGCGGCGCTGCGCCGGGCCAGGGGGAGCCACACCTTATCCGGCAGTGCCGCGGCGAAGTCGCCGGCGCCCGCGAGCGCGCCGGGCGGCGGTCCACCACACCTTCTCGGTGCCCACCGCGGTCCGGTCGACCGGCCCCATCGAGGTGAAGAAGGCGAGGTACCCGAGGAAGCCGGAGGCAACCTCGGCGCCGCCCGGGCCGGCGGCCAGCTCCCGCCAGGCAGCCGTGGGATCGCCGAGCAGGCCGTCATGGCCGGTCAGCAGCGTGTGGACCACGCGGAAGGTGATGGCGCTGGCGGGTTCTTCGCGCAGGGCGGCCAGGAGCTGGCGGCGGTCCAGGGCGGCGAGCAGCAGCGGATCGAGGCCGGGGCCGCGGCGGTCGTGCAGCCACGCGGCGGCCGGCGAGGGCCGGCCGGGGAGGAGCGCGTACAACTCGCGGTGGTGGGCGGCGGTGAAGGCGGTGGCGCGACGGTGCAGAAGCGGCAGGTGCGCGCCGCCCGCGGTGGCGACCGCTTCGTCGCCACCGCGGGCGGCCAGGACCCCGGCGACCAGGTCCAGGACAGCGCCGGGCATCTCCCCGTCCCCGGTGGCCCGGCCGGCGGCGTAGTTCAGGAGGCAGTCCAGCGCGCGCACCGCGGGATGGGTGTCCAGCAGGCCCGCGGGCAGCTCCTCTTCTTCCCCTACCGCACGGCCGCCGGGCGGGCCGGCGGTGTTGGTGGTGCGCGTTGCCGCCTCGGCCTGCGGCCGGGCGGCGGGGCGTGTGAGGGGCCCGGCGAGGGTGTGCAGACGCTCCAGGACGGCTGGCAGGTCGCCGCCGAGGCCGATACCGCTGCGCCCCACGACGTCCAACAGGCCGGACCACGCCCGGCCGGCGTACTCCGCCGCGTCGGGGACGTGCGGGCCGGCGGGCGCGGGCAGGGCGCGGCTCAGTATGAGAGCGGCGTGGACGGCCTCGGCCGGGCCGGCGGGGAAGGCATCGGGACGGCGCACGACGGCCGCGGCGGCGAGGTAGAACGCGCCGAGCTCCGGCCGGGCCAGGGCGGCAAGCACAGCGGGGACGTCAGCGGCCACTGCTGCGCCCGATCGGCCGGTGGGTGCGAGGGCCGGCGCCCCGTACCCGCCGCTTAGGATCCCTGACGTGCACGAGGTCCCCGACGAGCTGATCAGGCTGGAACGCTCCGCGGAGGAGGAACGCGGCCGGCTCGCCGGCCTCACCGGTGACGAGTATGGCGCCCAGCTGCGCCGCTGGCGCGAAGCCTCCCAAGCAGTCTAGGAAGCCATCACCGCCCATGCCGCGGCCACCCAGGCCAACCGGTACGAGCTGGAGCAGGCCGTGAAGAAGGCCGTCCGGCACCCCCCGGCCGACCCGGGCGGGCGCCAGGTCGGCGGGCCTACTGCGGGTCGGGCCAGGAGGCCAGCGTCTCACCGGTCGTCTCATCGATGAGGGTGACGCGGGCCGGGCACCAGGCACCGGGCACGCTCCCGTACTCGCCGATCCAGCGCCGGAACTTCTCCCGCGCGGTCTCCTCCCGGCCCCACCAGCCGTGCAGCACCGGCCGGCCCCCGGCGGCCACCAGCAAGTGGTAGCAGCCGGGACCGGTCATGCGAGACGGATCCCGCGAGTGCAAACCGGCTCGCGAGCGATCGCGCACTTCACCTCCAGCTCGCCCAGCTGGTAGTGCACCGACGCCCGGCTGCGCATGCCGACGGCCTCCCCCTCTGATCGACATGTAGCGGATAGCAGCCCACAACCGAGGATGGGCCGCCATCCGCTCCACTAGCGAAACAGTTCGATGCACCCCGAGTGCGGAAGGAGATCCTCGAACTCGCAAGCAGCCACTGCCGAGATACCCGCCCCCCATAGAGCTTCCAAGCTATGCCTAACACCGCTCACGAACGCTTCCCTTCCAGAAGTCTGTTCGCACTCCAGGACGGTCGGCCACGATAGGAAATCCGAGCCGTGAGTTAGACCTACCTCGTAGTCGTTGTGAGCCACGTAGGCTCTCATTCCAGGACCTACCAGTACTCCGGCGTTTTCATCGCCAACCCCAATGATCTCTTTAACAGCCCCCCAGTCATTCGTGTCAACATAGATGGAGCAGTCCAGAACTTCACCGGGCCCATCACTTGATGTCGATGAACGGCCCATTATCGAAAGCCCCTCCCATCTTGATGATCGACACGTCAACGTGATCTACCTCATTACCCAGTATCTCCTGCACCTGATTGCGCAATCCACTGAGTTTTGGTATTGAATCACCAGCGGTGATCTTACCGGTTGCGATTGCCTGGTCTCCGGTACGCCCCCGGGCCGAACCAGGGTTCACATTATTCCACCGTTTGGCCACCATGGCATCAAACGTCTGTGGAGTCACGCGTACAGCGATATCCCGTTACGAGAACGTCTGTTGCTCAGCTGGTGCGAACGCCTGGTTCCACGGGAGAGTGATGTCG
This sequence comes from Streptomyces naphthomycinicus, assembly GCF_020400595.1. Taxonomy (GTDB): domain Bacteria; phylum Actinomycetota; class Actinomycetes; order Streptomycetales; family Streptomycetaceae; genus Streptomyces; species Streptomyces naphthomycinicus. Next base: position 74,692 of record NZ_JAINRE010000028.1, read on the forward strand.
CTGAGTCTCTGTGCCTCATCGGCGACACCGGCACGGGCAAGTCGCACCTGCTGTACTTCGGAGCTGGCCGGGGAGCGGTGTCGTACGTCGTCATGCCCAGCCCAACGAGGCTCACCGACGGAATGTGGTCTTTCAGGTGGCGGAATAGGGGCGCTGATCGCTTCCCCCGTTTGCCCTGATCGTTTCCCGCCACGCTGGGCAGGGCGGGTAGTCGGGCGGTGAGCCTGCGGTAGTCGGTGACGGCCGGGGGTGCTTGCCGCGGTGCCGTTGGGCGCTCATTCGCCCCAGGGATCGGCGTAACTTTTTCCCTGACCGTATCGGGTGAGGGCTTCTCTCAGTGCCGCTTGCTGCTGGTCGGTCATTGGCCCGAGGACGCAGATGGGAACCATCCCGTCGCGGACGCGGGCACGCACCGTGTCTGAGTAGTGCCCGTACGGCCACCCTGGGGGATTGGGATGAGTGCGGGGCTTGGCACTCTTAATAAATTTGATGTGGAGTCCGGCGGTGGCCCGATGGCTATCCCTACTTCCGATGACCTCTTCGACGGCAAACACCTCTATGTGACTCCATGGATATTCACGCTTCTGGGGGCCGCTGGTGATCCTGATGCCTGGCGGCCCGACCTTCAGAGACCACCCGTGCCCTTTCATGCTGTTCCCGAGCAGGGGAATGACCGTAACGAATGCGATGGCGCCGCACAGCATCGCCGTGATCCGCCAGCCCTTGCCGTCGGGGGCGCCGAGCTCAACCGCCTTGGCCACGCAGATGAAGCAACCCACCAGCGAGGCAGCCATCACGATCGAGTACCAGACGATCCTCGCCCGCATCGGCCCGGCGTTGGCGTAGGCGGACAGGGGCTCCTTTCCTGTCCAGGAGATGATGAACGGGCCTTCCGGACTGAGCGGTTTCGGCGGGTCATCCAGTGTCGGCGGTGTCCGGACCACCGTGGTCTGCAGACCGGAGGGGCCTTCCCTCGTCGGGCAAAGGTCTGTCTGCAGCTGCCGGAGGCGTTCATGGACCTGTCGTGCCGTCTGGGGGCGATGGTCGGGGTCGCGTTGCAGAAGCTCGGCAACCAGCTCAGTGACCGCCGGAGGCAGGTCAGGTCGGAGCGAATCGAGACGTGGTGCCTCTTCGTCGAGTTTGCGCCGCATGACCGCAAGTCCGCTGTGGCCGGTGAAGGGCGGCCTGCGAGTGAGCATGGCAAAGAACACGCCGCCGAGGGCATACAGGTCGGAGCGCTCGTCACCACGCTCGGTGAGGAACTGCTCGGGTGCGCCGTATTCCGGGGTGCCGGCCGGAGTCAGCTGGGAGGAACGTGCCACCGTGAAGGTGGTCTGGACGAACCCGGCGATCCCGAAGTCGACGACCTTCACCTGTCCGTCCGGGGTGAGCATCACGTTGTGCGGTTTGATGTCGTAGTGGATGACCTGGGCCCGGTGCGCGGCCACCAGCGCGGTGCAGATCTCGCCGGCGATTTCCAGGGCGCGCGGCAGGGATATGGGACTGTCGCCATGGATGAGTTCGGTGAGCGTTGCACCCTCGACCTTCTCCATGACCAGGAACAGCATGTCCTCGTGGATCCCCCGATCGTAGAGGGCGACCACGGTCGGGTGGTTGATCTGCGCGGCGGCCACCGCCTCGCGCTCGAACCGCTGGGGCAGCTCCGGGTGGACGACCCCGTCCAGGTCGAGCAGCTTGACCGCGACGTCACGGTGAAGCATGCGATCTCGTGCGGCCCACACCTCACCCATACCGCCCCGGCCCAGCCGCTTGAGCAGCTCGTAACGGCCCGCGATCAGCTCCCCGCGCTCCACGCCCACCTCCGTCAGCTCCGTCAGCTCCGGCAGCTCCGGCAGCTCCGGCATGCTAGGTGTCACGGTACGGTCGGCGGCATCAGTTCCGTTGACGAACGAGCATCCTTCGCAGCTCCGCAGAAACTCTCGCTGCTCAAACTGGCCATGAACCTCCCTGGGGCCGCCTTCGTAAGCGTTCGCCGTGCCCTGCCTCTGTCCGATCGGGGTGGGGTGCTGCGGCCTGATGGGCACCGGAGACAACGGCTGTCGCTGTCCGGTGGGAATCTCCCCGCAACATCAGGGGACCGCGACCACGTCCACCAGCCGTTCAACGACCACACCTGGCAGCACATCCGCACCCACGCCCAGCGCAGCAACCATGACGACAGCCAGCAGCATGAAGCCGACCTGGCCGACGCCCTCGACCAGCTCATGCGCCGCGTCAACAGCGGACACGCCACCAGCACAGAACAAGCTCTCCTCGCCCGCGCCACCACGCTGCCCGTTCCCGCCGCCCGGCACCCGCACCACGGCACCGGCCCCACCACCGACGCACCGGCACAGCACGACGAGTTCGCGCAGCACGGCGAGGACGACAGCATCGACGACCTCGACGACCTCCCCGAGGACGACACCCACACCGCCGCGGCCACCGGCTTCGGCCTCTACGACGCCCACGAGGAAGCCGGCAAGTGGTAAACCCCCGCCACCCAGCAGCGCAGAACCCGAGCAGCGCACCCGCCGACGCGGGCAGCGACGCTACGGCCGAGCCGTCCTGGCCCCTGACCACCTGGCAGGGCTGGCAGCACTTCGCCACCACCGACCCGCCCGCCCCGCCCCAGCCCGGCGACCCGCCCCGCAGCCGCGACGAACGCCTCGCCTACCACTCCGCCTTCGTCACCATCCGCACCCCCGCCATCAGCCAGCTCGCCACCCAGGTCCGCACCCTGATGATCCTCGGCCGCCACCAGCAGATCACCGCACGGCCCTCCCTCATCGTCACCGGACCCGCCGCAGCCGGGAAAACCACCGCCCTGCTGAACGTCGGCCGCGCCTGCTACCTCGCCCACACCCGCAAGAACCCCGCACCGCCCGGATCAGCGCACACCGCAGTCCCCGTGGCGTACGTCCTGGTCCCGCCCGGCGCCACCGCGAAAACCCTCATCACCGAATTCGCCCGCTACCTCGGCATCCCCGTCACCACCCGCATGACCCAAACCCAGATCACCGACGCCGTCTGCCACACCTACACCGCCGCCGGCGTCCAACTCGTCCTCATCGACGAAATCCACCGCCTCAACCCCCGCACCACCAACGGCGCCCAAACCGCCGACCTCCTCAAAGACCTCACCGAACGCCTGCCCGCCACGTTCGTCTACGCCGGCATCAACGTCACCGACACCCCTCTGTTCACCGGGACACGAGGCGCCCAGCTCGCAGGACGGGCCACCCTCGTCGACTGCGGCCCCCTCCCCGCCCGCCCGGTGTTGAACAGCACAAAAGAGTTCAGCAGCGCAATAAAGAGTTCAGCATGTAGTTCAGCAGCGCGGTGAACCGTTCAGCGCCATAAGGTACATCTCTGGACGTTTCAACCTGCCTACGTCGTTGCGGGCCGTTTCCGAGTGATGCTGGCGACGCTGTCAGGCGAACTGTTCAGCGACAGTCGAAAGTTCAGCTGCGCTGCCAAAAGGCCAGTTGCGCAGGAATCTGTTCAGTAGCGCCGCATGGCGGAAATCGTCCGATCGGGCCTGCTGTGTCGAGTGGTTGCACGAACGCTCGGACGGATGTTGCCGCGGGTGCGGCCGATCGGTGGACTTCGCGGGCCCGGGTAGCGGGTGGACGGCGGGTAGCTGGCACCTTCGCGCGCATGCACCCCTCACCTGAACGCCGATCCTGGGACGGGAGCTCCATTTCTGCTCCGCGGCGACGCTCATTGTCTGCCCGGCCGGACGGCCCTGCCTGCCTGCCGGGGCGGAGTGCGAGGCCGCTGGCCCATGGCCGAGTCGTGCCACCACTGCCCCGAGTGTCCGGCCGGCGGCTCGTCGCCGTGTCCCGCGTCCGTCGCCTGCCGGCGGTGCCCTGCCCGGTGCGAGGTGAGGGGTTCGCCTCCTGGGTGGACCGCGTCGCTGCCGTGCTGGAGGTGCCGCCGGGTGTGGCAGCTCGTGCGCTGGGGCTGGAGTGCCGACAGTGGGGCTCGTCCACGCGCCCGCTCTTCTTCGGCGTCACGCTCACCCCCGCCAGCCTCGACGGGTTGCGGAATGCGACGGGGCTGCGGGCCGCGGAGCTCCGGCAGATGCATCTGGACCGCTACGCGGGGACCGTACTGGACCTGTCTGGTGTGGAGTTGAGCCGGGAGGCGTCGCTGACGGCGGTGGCGGCGAGGGAGTGGATGATGCCGACCTGGAGCAGGGCCTGTCCGCCTTGTCTCAAGCGGGACGGGGTGTGGCCGCTGTGGTGGCGGCTGGGTATCGCCGCGGTCTGCCCGGTGCATCGGTGCCTGCTGGTCGATGTCTGTCCGCGGTGTGGTGTGCGGCTGCTGCGCGGGAGCGAGCGGGTCCCGCGCGGACTGCTGACCCGTGAGCCGCTTCCGGCGGTGGGAGAGTGCGCCAACCGCCCGCCGCACGGCCCGAGGGGCCGTGCGGGCCTGTGCCGCCAAGTGTTGCCCGACATTCCTGCTACGGCCGTGCCGGAGGTGTGGGCGGATCTTCAGCGCCGTGTGCTGGCCGTCGCGGGGGGGGTGCGCCTGTCCGGATCCAGGGCGAGCCGGTAAGCGGTGCGGACTGGTTCGCTGCCCTGCGCTATGTGACCGCCCTGACCAGGCTTGCGGCCACGGGCGAGGATGTCGCTGACCTACCCGGTTTCGCGGCCGAGGCGTTCGTCGAGGACCAGCGGCGCCGGGTGGACCGGCCGCGCGGGGGCGGCGGCACCCGGCTGACGGCGATGCCCGCGTCCGCAGCCCAGGCCCTGGCTGCCCTCGCACTCGCCGACCGGGTACTGAGCGCCTCCCGCACGGACACCGCCGGCCCGTTGGCGTCCTGGATCCAGCGGGCAACCGTGCAGCGCCGCGCGGTGGGCGGCGGCGACCCGTTGCGGCATCTGCCCCGTCCTGCGGTGGTGGCCCAGATGACGGCCGCCGTCACACCGCGGCCGTCCCGCGTCGCCGGTGCCCTGCCGACTGCCCAGGTGCCAGCGTTCGAAGTCCGTCACATCCCGCACCTGGCTGACCCGGGTGACTACCGGGAGCTGATGGCAAGGCACCTGCTGGGCACGGCCGAGGTGTCGGGGAGGCGTCTGACGGCCCTGGCGCTCGCCAGACTGGCTGGGGCCGGCAGCTGGCGGGAGGCTGCGGCCGCGCTGGAGATGGACGCGTGCAAAGCCGCCCGTGCGGCCAACACGCTCGTGCAGCGGATCGCCGACCCCGATGCGTTCTGGACAGATGCGCGGACAGTGATCGATCGGTTACATAAACGGGGGTTGGTGAACTACGCTGCCCGCCGGGCCGCGTTCGTGGATCTGCGAGAGATCCCCCACCGCGCCCTGACTCCCATCTTTCACCCGCTGGGGCGGGATGTGACGTGGCAGCGGCAGCGGCACGCCGCGGCCTGGGTGTGGCAGTACTTCACCGCAGGCGACGTGCGCGAAGCGCCTGCCTACGCCCTGGGCTGGGAGGACGGCACCACCACCGCGTCGGTACGCGAGGGCTGGCGACGCTTCCACACCAACCTGCCCGCCGGAGCCGAACACGCTCTGGCCGTATGGGGGATGACCTGTCTCGCTAGGAAAGGAAGCGCATGACCTCACGGAGTCCGCGCACCTTGCGGCCCGTGCGCGGTGCCCGCGACCGTGTCCACCTCCGCTACCTCGATCCGGACAAGAAAGAACGCCGGGTGGCGGCCGCGGACGCGGCGGAAGTGTGTTTCGAGGACGCACTGCCGGCGCGGACGTTTTCCTCCTACGCGGGCCAGAGGCACACGCCGGGGAAGTACTGGGCGGCCACCACCGACCGCGTGCTGGGGTATGAGTCCTTCCTGGAGTCGAAGTGGATGAAGCTGCTGGACTTCGACGCCAATGTGGCCGCCTTCTCCGCCCAGCCCTTCCTGATCGAGGGCGAGGACGAGGAGGGCCTTTGGGTGCACACCCCCGACCTGTTCGTACGCCGACGGGACGGTTCGGCGCTGGTGGTGGATGTGAAGCACGACGAACGCATCGACGGCCCCGCCGTCGTGCAGCAAGCCCGGCGGACCGAGGAGTTATGCGAGCGGATCGGCTGGGACTACGCCATGGTGGGCGAGCCGGCCCCGTTGCGCTGGGCCACGGTCTCCTGGCTCGCCGGATACCGCCGCCCCCTGCGGGCCGGCAAGCCCCTGGCCGACCCGTTGCTCCAGCTCGCTCACGAGCCCGTGGCGATCGGGCGGCTGTTGAGCTTCCAGCCGGTCCCCGAGCTGGCCCGGCCGGTGGTCTATCACCTGCTGTGGCACCACCAACTCGTCTTTGATCCCACCCGCCCGCTGCGCGACCACACCCTGGTGCGCGCCGCCTGCCGTGGGGGTGAGGCATGAGCAGTCACCGGCTGGCCACCGCCGACTGGGTCGAGTTCGAGGACGAGGTGCACCAGGTGGCGGGCCTGGACGGGCTCACCGTGCGGCTGCGCTCCGAGACCGGCCGGATGCAGACCATCATGCTCGCCGTCCTCCTGGCGGACCACAGTTTCCGCGCGGCCGTGGAGCCGCCGCCCCGGACGCTGGAGGAGAACGGGTCGGGGCTGGATCCGGCCGGTGTGCTGGAGGGACTGGATGAGGGCGCCAAGAAGGCGGCGTTGGAGCTGGAGGGCCATCTGCTGGAGGCCGTGACGGGCTACCGCTCCGGCGATCCCCTCACACCGGAGCCGGGCGAGCCCCGCGCGCCGTACAACCCCGCCGACCCCGCCCTGACGCAGCGAGCCCGCATCCAGGCCAAGGCCGCAGAGTTGGACGTCTCGGAGTGGTGGCTGTGGAAGCTGTGGGCTCGGCGCACGGAGCAGGGCCTGTGGGGGCTGGTGGACAAGCGCAAGGCCCGCATCCGCAACCCTCTGCGCAACCTCGATCCGCGGGTAATCCAGGCGATCCGGGACCAGGCCGCAGCCGAGCGCGCCGACAGCACCGCCACCATCGGCAGCCGCTTCATGCGCCGCACCCAGAACCGCCTCGACGCCGACCACGGCGCTGGCACGGTGCCGCTGCCCGGCCGGGACAGCTTCCGCCGCGCGGTCGCCCCACATTAGAGCCTGTTGGAAAGGTTGATCTTGTTGTCGAATCCGGCCTGAGGGGCGCGTGCCGCGCGGTCACTTGCGGAGGCTTACGTGGGGTGGCGCAACCAATCGGCGCACCCCCGGCCCTCGATGGACCGAGGCGTCCGTCATGCGGCCCGGACGGCTCCCCGGGCGTGGACCATCTGGCGCAGCTCGGAGCGTGCCGCCTGCATCGAGAGGACGGTCTCCCAGTAGGGGTGCCCCCACGGCCGAACGGACAGGCGCAGCAGGCGGCGACGTTGGGCGGTGGTGTCGCGGGGCAGGAGGCGGCACGCTCTGCGTAGGTGTCGTTCCATGCGGCTTGCGTCTGAACCAGGTCGTCGGAGAAGGGGGTCGCATCCATATCGATATTCGATTGCCTGTTCGGATTTCGTGTCACCTCGGACACCGCCCTCGGAGCCGCGGCCGGGGCGGGTCCGCGTTGCGGTCGGGCTCATGGTCGGGGTGCCCCCGGGGCCTCTCGAACGAGCCCTGGAGGCTCATGGGGGCCGGGCCGGGCCGGGCCGGGCCGCGCCGGCGGTCGCGTGGTAAGCGTTCGCCGCCGAGAGGCCCAGCACCTTTGCTCCGGCCACCCGGCTCAGCCGTAAGCTTCCCAGATCCGGTCAGGACACCGGAGTGGTGTCGCGCGGACACGGCGGGCTGTGCTGACGTGCGCAGGCGGCGAGCCTGGCGGGCGCAGCGCCATCGATGGCCCTCCTCCGGCCGCCTCGATCACCGACCTTGTGGACGTCGTCTACCGCACCGAACAACCGAGCGATGCTCAGCGTGCTGCCCTACAACGAGCCGCACGCCGTCCGGAGGCCTTTGGCCGTGTCGAGGTCCACCGCCTCCGCGTTGGCCGATCTACATCCAGCAGCGGACTCACGCCGCTTCTTGACAGCCAGCTACGACCGGCACCTGGCGGTAGCACGGGCAGTACGACTGCCCGGAGCGCGCGGCGGGAGACCGGTCGTCACTGCACTTTACGCGGATATCGCGGTGATCTTCCTCGACCACTACGGCACCTTCGTCGAGGCTGGCCGGCAGCCGTGGCGGTCAACCACGCACAGCTGGCACCTGCACCCCGTCCCGCCGCTCCGGCCCGCGGACGACTACCGCACTACGAAGTCGAGATCACCGAACTGTGCGTACGGCGGGTCCTGGCCGATGAAGTGCACGTCCAGGCCGAACAGCGGGGGCGGCCCTTCCTTCAGCAACCTCACCCAGATCCCATCCCGTCGCCAGCGAGGGAAGCACTCACAGACGGGCTGCCGTAGACCATAGCGTTCGGGCAAGGTCCCGTGGCGGCAGCCCCGGTCCACTCTCGCCGCAACGCGCCGTTGACGACCTGCCGGTGATCCGGCCAAGACCGCCCACGACCATCAACACCCTGCAGCAACGGGGCTATCCGCTCCAACGACGCATCCGGCAACTCACCCCGGACGATCACAAGATCATTAGCGGACACGCCCCTGGATCATCCCTCTCCTGGAGCGAGGAATTCTTCCACTTTCGAAGCCCAGCCTTCCGATCCCAGGCCAGCACCCATTAGCACATCTCGCCAGTCCTCCTTCATCAGCTCCAGGGCCATAACGAACCTGTCGACGTCACCCCTGGACATCAGGATTACCGCTGCAAGGAGACGCTCACTCGCCTCACCACCGAACGATTCACTCTCCACGTCGTGCAGCATTGAAATTACCGCCGTGGAGTCCACAGGAAATTCCTGTTCAATCTTCCTAGCAAGCCGCTGACTAACCGGCATACAACCCCTCCTTGATCAGCCGATGACGTTCCTTCTTTGTCGGGATTCTGATTCCATCCACGACAGGCTGGCCGTCTTTCCCAGTGTGGTAGCCGCGGCCGTACGGCGACTTGCTCTTCGTTGACCCGTTGTCTGAAGTGCTGGGTGGTCCGTCGGCCGGCCGGTCGCAGTCCTCTCCTTGGCTGCCGCACTTCGTGCCGTCCTGGGCGATGGGCAGCTGCCCTGAGGGGTCGCTGAGGGAGACGGGGCTGCTGTTGGCGTAGGCGTAGGCGTTGAGCTGTTGCGGGTCGTTGGGGTTCAGCAGGGGGTCTGCGGATAGGAAGTGGCCGGTTGCCGGGTCGTAGTCGCGTGCGCCGAGATGGGTGAGGCCCGTGCTGTTGTCCTGGGTACCGCCGACGAATCCTACGACTACCTCGGCCGACTCACCGAAGCCTGGGCACAGACGACTACGACCTGTGCCACCACCCCCACCGCGTCCGTACTCACCGTTCTGGCAGCGCCCCCTGCGGTTGCTACCTCGTTGTCGGATGACGGTTCCTCGTTGACGCCGTACCAGTACTTGCCGGCCGGCAGCGATCCGGACCTGCTGATCGGCGCAGACGGCACCTACCGCTGCGGCCCTCTCACCGCACGGCCACCCTGGGCGGTGCACGGCGGTGCACCCATGGCTTCGCACGTCGGAACCGAAGCGCGGCGCGCCGCAGCCCAGCGGGCGGCTGCCGCAGCCCAACGCGAATGCGACCACTTCGAGCAGGCGGCAGCACGGCACGCGCGGGCCTGGGCCCGGTTCACCCAGTACGAGGCCCTGGTGGCGGAGGCGGCCGAGCGGTTCCCGCACGAGCTGTCGGGAGCAGCGTCGCAGGCGGAGGCCGTCCGCGCCGAGTGCGCGGTGTTCGAACAGGACGCCCGTGCCCGTGCCACCGAGGAGGACAGACTGGCGCAGGAGAAGGAAGGGCAGTTCCGCCGCGTCCTGGCGCAGTGGCGCGCGCAAGCCGCAGCGTACGGGCTCCCCGACCGCCTGGATCTGGTCCACGTCGAAGCTGAGACAGCTGCCCGGGGCGCCGACCTCTTGGGCCGGGCCGCCGAGGAGATGCGCGGCGTCAGCGCCCTGCTCGACGGCGTTGCGCGGGCGGCGCAGCGTGCCACCGTCGCACGCCAGGAGGCGGACCTCAGCAGACAGGTCGCTGTTGGCAGTTTCGGGCGGCTGAGCGATGCGCTGGCCGCGCTGCAGGCATGCCAGCAGCGCAGCGGCATGGACAAGCTTGCCCTCGTGCAGGAAGCGGCCGCGGCCCGGCAGGCACACCGCGACGTGCTGAAACGTCTGACACAGGCCCGTGCCGATATGGGCGAGGCGAACGCTGCCGCGGCCACGGCCGCACAGACCAAGAAGGATGCGGCGCGGCGGCTGCAGGAAAGCCGGCCCCGGGCCGAGGCCTCCCTGAACGAAGTACGCCGGTGCCTCGCGCTCGACGGCCTTCCTCAAGCCCTGGGCTGGACGCAAGCGGACACCGAGCCGGGCTGTGAGGACGCCGGGCCCTGGCTGGAGCAACTGCGGGAGCGCCTGGCCACCATCCCACGGCCGTCGGCGGGTCTCGATGCGTGCGCCGACGCCCTGCGCCACCACCTGGCCGCGGCGGCGGGCGAGGACTGGTGCATGGGACACGGTCCGGCTCCCGAAAGGATGCCCACCCACCAGATGTCCCTGGCCGGCAGGCGCATGTCCCCGCACGGAGCCGCCCAGGTGGCCGCAGAACGCCAGACTGAGGCACGCGCTGCCTACAGCGCGGCGGATGAGCACGCTCTGGAAAACTTCGTCCTCGGCCGGATCCCCGCGGCCATCAGTACCGCCTGGGTCGAACTGCAGGACTGGGTCGGCAGGATCAACGACCAGATGAAGCTGACCGCCGCCTCCTCCGGTGTCGGCGTGCAGATCGACGTCACCCTGCGCCGTGACCTGACCCCCTCCATCGCCACCATCCACCATCTGACGTGCGAGGTCGGTGAGGCCAATCGCACACCGGAACAGCAGCGCCGCATCGGCCAGGAACTCCTGGCGGTGATGCGGCTCGGCGAACAAGATCATGCCGGCCCCACCTCCCAGCGGGCCGACCGGCTGTCCGAAGCCATCGACATCCGTACCTGGGTCACCGTGAAGTACATGATCACCCGGCCTGGTGCGACGCGACGTGAACGCTGGGGCGCCCGCGGCGTGACCGTCTCCAAAGGCGAAAGCCGCCTGATCGTCCTTGCCCCCCTGCTCGCCGCCCTCGCTGCCGAATACCGCGACCTGCCGCCGCACGCGGCACGCCTGTGCGCCCTGGACGAAGTACCCGGAGACGTCGATGACCAGGGCAGAGACGGCATCGCCGCCTACCTCGCCAGCCTCGACCTGGACTTGATGAGCACCAGCCACAACTGGGACGGCTCCCCCGGAGCCTGGGACGGCATCGACATCTTCGAACTCGAAACGGGCCCCGATGACACCGTCATCGCCTTTCCCGTCCGCGTCTACAGCCTCCAGCTCCAGTACGCCACCGGCCACCACGCCGCAGCGGCCCCTGACGCGACCGCCCCGTCTTCGGCAGGCTCGTGATGACTCTCCTCAGCAGCGGCCCGACCACCTGTCCCGAACAGCTCTGCCACAACGGAGCCTGCCGGAGAACCGATCTGCCCCCCCTGCTCTCGCCCAATGTGCGGTGGCTGTGGGACCAGATCGCCCAGCGGGCCGACCGGCGCGGCGACGCCGTCATGAACAGCGGCACGATGAAGATCACCACGCCGCACTCGCCCGCGCAGCGCGCCGCCGTGATCGGCCTGCTGGCCGCGAGCACTCTCCCACCCGGTGTTACCCGGCGCATCGATCTGGACCAGCTCACCCAGGCTCTCAGACGTCGCGAACCCGGCCTCACCCCCGGAGCGGTCACCGCGCACGCGCTGGGCCGGCCCCTGGCCAGGCGCGCGGCCGACAAGGCCCGGCAAACCGCTCGCCTCACTACACTGCAGCACCTGCGCAGCCGCCTGGCCCGCGCCCTTCCCACAACGGCACCGGTGCGGCCGGACGACGCCGGATGGGACTGTCTGCGCCGCCGCGGCACCCTCGCCCGCCTCCAGCAGCACCCTGATCCTGAACGCCTGCTGAGGGCTTGCTTCGCCGTTCTGCACCACCTGCCCGCCTCAGGCCGGGCCGACCGGCGCCGCCTCGCCCACACGGCAGTCGGCAATCCCCACGCCCTCGATGCCGGGACCGACCTCGCGTGCCTGGTCCTCGCCGAAGCCGCCGCCGGGGGCCGCGCGGACACCGCAGGAGCGGCCCGCGAGGCCTGGGACCGGCTCGGTGTCGACCTGGACACCCTCACCGGCGGACTGCTCACCCTGGGCGTCCACCCCGCAGGCTGGCACATCCCCGCCAACCAGCCCATCGTCCTGACCCCGCACGTGCTGCGCAACGCCCAGTGGCCGGCACCCGGGCAACACGAGCGTCCTTGGATCTTCCTCACCGAAAACCCCGCCGTGGCCGCCGCGGCCCTGGACGACGTCGAAGGCCGCGTACGGCTGCTGTGCACCGTGGGAACCCCCTCGCGCACAGAGCTGCAGGCGCTCGCCCGCCTCGCGGACAGCGGCTGGCGCATCGCCGTGCGCGCCGACTTCGACGCAGCCGGTCTCGCCCTCGTACGGTCCGTCCTGCATACGGTCCCCGAAGCCGAGGCATGGCACATGACAGCCGACGACTACACCGCCAGCCTGCACCCCTCCCCCTTCGAACCAGGTGCTCTCGACTTCGACCACCTCGGCGACACCCCCTGGGACCCCCCGCTCGCCGCCGCCATGCACGCGTGCGGCCGGCCCGCCTACGAAGAAGGCCTCCTCGGCCCGCTCCTCACCGACCTCCGCCAGGGTTACCCCTCCGCCAGCGCACCGGTCGCAACGACGGCAGGAGTCTTCCGGTGACGGCAGCAGCCGACCGGCCTGCTGATCAATGAGCTCGTGACCGTGGCGGCGTGGCTGGGCCGCCGGCCGACTGCGCCGCCGCGCACGGAACTCGCCCTGGGTGTCTGGGTGTTCACCAGCGACCTCGATCAGCGCGATGCCACCACCGCGCAGCGGACCTATCGGGTCACCGGGTCCTGGTGAACGCCGACGGCAACATGGAGATCCACCCGGCCAGTCCCCGGGCTGCCGCAGCCGGCTTCTCGACCGGGCAGCACGTTCCGCTACACCGCTGAGGCCAGGCTATGCAGGCAGCGCAGCAGGGCCCGGCATTTATCTGCCGCGTCATAGCGGCCACCCAAGCGCTGACAGCGGTACTGCGAACGATCGACTGCCCACAGCCCCGCGGCCACCGCGGCAGGCGCCATAGCATCCTCCCAGCGACTTCCGGCCAGCCAGGCCCGCACCGACGAGACGTCGGCATGGTGGCGCAGCAGTTCCCGGGCCAGGACACCGGGAGTCGAAGCGGGCGTTGTAGGCGACGCAGCGCCGCCCCGCCACCACCCCGGTCAGCTCCGGCAGGAGGTCGGGGAAACGAGGAGCGCGGGCAACGTGGGAGCAGGTGATGCCGTGCAGCCCGCTGGCCGCCGCCGTGATCGGCTCACCCGGATCGACCAGCTCGTCCACCAGCGTCCGGCCCCGGCCGTCCAGTACCGCGACCTGTACCGCCCAAGCCCGCGCGCCCAGGCCGGCGGTCTGGACATCGATCACCAGCAGCGCCGGATCAGCCAGCACGGCGTGCGCCCAATAGGCCACCCGCTGCCGCTGACGGGACCAGGAAGACGGCCGGCGCAGCATCCTCACCGCATCGTCCAAGCTTCGGCACTGCTCGGCCGCGGACTGCACGTGCCACAGACCGTCGCCGTCGGGGCGGGCGTGCACCGTTCCGAGATACCGCTCGTGCTGATAGACGCTCCAGGTCGGCCGCTCGGTGTCGCTGGGCCGCACCAACCGCACCGGCAACCCGTCGACCATCCGGCCGAACGCATCCCCCCACTGGCCCGCCAGCGCAGCGCACGCCTGACCGCACCACCCCTACGGACAGCCTCCAGGCACCCCCCTCCCATCCACTCCATTCATCGATCATGGAAAGACGTCATTCCCCTCCCCTCCACACACCGCGCGACACGCCGAAAGCCTCACCCGCCATAGGGCACCTCACACCGCACCTCAAGCGCACATTCTGCGTACCAACCCGGTCCACCAACCGCGTCTGGGGGACCGCCCGTGGGCGGGTGGCTACCGCGCATGCCGTTGCGGACCAGGACCTCCAGGTAGTGGTCCAGGTCCAGGCGGACGGCGCCTTTGGCGATCAGCCGCTCGTGCCGGGCCACTTCCACGTTCTGGTCGTAAACCACCAGGTGAGAGGCGTGAAGGATGACTCGCACCCGTTTGCCGATCAGCCGGATAGGGACGGAGTAGCGGTTCGTGCGGACCGGGATCTGTTCTCTGAACTTGGCGGTGAAGAGGCTCCGCGAATTCAGTCGTCTCCGTGATCAAGGAAGAGCTGGGCCAGTCTGGGAAGACGGGCATGCATCTCCGAGGCGTTGTCGAAATCGAAGCTCTCGCCCATATCGGCTGGCTCGTGGTTGCCTCGGGGGCCGCAGAACTGGTCGTAGTCGTCGTAGAAGGTGCAGTCGTTCTCGTTTCCGTTGATGCGCTCGTAGGCGTAGGAGGCTGCGTAGTTGACGGTTTCGTTGAACAGCGCCTCGTCGTTGCCTTCGGCCGCCGCAGCGATGACGTCCGGATGCTGGGCGAGAACATCGGGTGCAGTAGCGGTCCGGTCGTACCACTCTCGGCCCTGGGCGATGAGGCCGGCGCGGAAGTCCATGAAGGCGTCGTCGGAGCAGCCTCCACCGATCAGATAGCCGGCAGCCCACACGTCCCAGCGGTAGATCGCCCCGTGGAGCTGGTCGAAGCACTGCTGGTATTCGAGGATCGTCTGCTTCGAGGTCGCCGCGAGCCGCTCGACCAGGGCCGATGCGAATGCTTGGCCCGGGTCTCCGAAGGTCGAAGCGGCGTCGGCGCGTGCCGTTTCGATGACGGTCCAGAATTCGTCGATGTTCATGGCCGCACCCTCTCAGCTGGCTCTGACAGCCGACTCCGGGGGCCGGTCGTGGCGGTAGGCATGGGGAGGTCAACGGTTCGCGGAACCCGCTGGTCGATCTGGGCGAGCTTGTCGTCCGCTCCCGCGAGGGTGATCTGGAGTCCTTCGACCTCGCCGAGCCAGCCCTCTCGCTCGGCCTCCGCGATGCGGGCGATGATGTTGTCGCGGATGTCGACGATCCGGGCTCGTTGAGCCGGGTCGGGCCAGTGCATCGAGCATCGCAGGCAGGCGTTCTCATGGATGCAAGGGGTTGAGAAGGCCCGTCCGCAGAGGCCGGTGGCGACCTTGCGCCGTTCGATGGCCGAGGAACTCCTCCCATTCGGCGTCGGTCGGGGTGCGGTATTCCTCGCTGGGCCGCAGTGCCCGGCGTCGGGCCAGGAAGGCCAGGTGGGACTTGATGGTCTCCTCCGGATAGACGGCTTTGTAGCCGATGGTGACGCTGATGTCCTGGTGGCCGGCGATGACCTGGGCGATGTGCGGTGGCAGCCCGTTCATGATGGCGTCGGTGACGAAGATCCTGCGGAAGTCGTGCGGCGTGCAGTGCAGTGAGCCTCCGCCAACTTGAATTCGCATGTCAAAGGGCTGGTGTGACGGCCCCCGGGGTGCTCACGCTGATCGTCGGCGCTTGTCTGCCGAGTAGATCATCCGTCAGTTGCTGACTTCGAGGTTCCGCATCATCGGCAGGGTGCCGGGTGGCCGGATGTCGTCACCTTGCACTGATATTGCTTGTAGTCGCTGTTTTACGCTCTGTAGATTGCGCTGGTCTCTGCTGCCGCAAGCACCTCTACCGCCCCTTTGACCACGGGCGCGGATGCGGAGATGCCCGGACAACCCGGGCTGACCTGGGCGTCGTGGACGCCCGCAAACGGGAGGGATTTATGAGTTCGCGCTTCAAGAGGACGGCGTTAACGAGCGCTGCCGCACTCTGCATACTCGGCTCTGCGCTGGCTGGTGGCGCCCATGCGGAACCTGCGCGTGCTTCCGGGAGGAACGCTCCTGAGGCCAAGCACCTTCAGGTCATGTCGAATGACGAGTACGTCGCGCGCTTCGGCGTGAAGAAGGCCCTCGAACAAGGGGTGCCGCTGCCGTCTGGCACTGCCGAGAATGGCCCGGTCCTGCCTCGAAGGGATCCGAGCATTCCGTGGTACCACATCTACTGGTCGACGCTCGACTGGGAGCACCGCGACATCCCTACGCGGCACGGCAACAACGACTTCGGGCAGCACCACACTTGCAAGAAACACAACATGTGCTCGAAGACGGCCATCAACGCCCCGTACAACGGCACCCCCGACAGGGAGCACGGCACCCGGCTTGAGTACGACGGTGTCGTCACCGACGGCTCGAGTGTCAGGATGGTCACCACCAGCAGCGCCGAGGAAGGCGAGAAAGGCCCCGGCGGCGTCCACACCCCCGACGGCCGCCCCATTGGCACCGTGACCGCCTTCTGCCGAGGCCAAACCGTCTGCCCCGACTGGGTCAACCACATCTGACCCAAGCCCGCAGCGCCGGCATACAAGGGGAGGAATTGCTGTGAAGGACACGCATACCATCGACGTTCTGCTGGCGCTGCGGCGCTTCATCGGCGTACCTGTTCCGGACACCCGCCTGCGGCTGCGCGGATTGGTCAGGGCAGGCGAAGTTCTGCGGTTGCGTCTGACCGATCCAGAACGCCGCGAGATGACACTCGTCCTTCCCGTGCGCCGCCCCAATGAGGCATCCCCGATCGCCACCTGGTGGTATGTGGGCGCCCTCCGCCATGCTGCGCGGTGGGCTGAGGCCAATGGCCGACTCTCCCGCGCAGGGCAACAGGCGCAGGTACTCGACGGTGAGACGCTGATCGCCGACGGGGTAATCCCAGTTGCAGCCGAAACGACCGCGGACGACAGTCTCGACTACGTGATCGGCGATCTCCTCGCTGACCCTGCCTGGCACGGTCAGCACAGCCCGGCTCCTGAGCTGTACCAACTCATCGGGTTCGACCTTATGGCGGAAGATCGCCTTCGCGTGTATTTGGATCTTCCGTATGCTCCGCGTACGATCGGCGTCGATTTGGCTGTTGTCGATGAGGACTCGGGTAAGCCCCGTTCGACGGGTTGGTGGGCTTCGACCAAGCTCAACGCCATCCTCACCCCTGACGAGCCGACCACTCTCGCTGTGCACCTGGTGCCGGACGCACGTGACCCGAACTGCGACGCCGTCTACGACCTCACTCATTGGGCATAGCACGCTGTCCGCCGCGCGTGCAGGTCGCGCGCCGGTTCCTGCTCGCTGTTGCCGAGCGTCCCTCTACGATCCGGTGCATGGATCCCGAGTTGCTGGAACGGATCACCGCGCGGCGGGCGGAGCTGGACGACCTCGAAAAACATCTGGCCAAGCATCTGGCGGAGGTGCGGGCGGAGCGGGACGAGCTCGCCGTCGCGGAACGTGTTCTTGAGCGGATGAGCGAGCAGATCGCCAACGAGCGCGCGCCGGCCGCGCCGGCGCCCGGGCAGGTGGGCGGACGGGCGGTGATGCTGATCCCGCACCGTACCCCGGACATGGACGAGACCATGCTCCCGCCGGACTACCAGCGCATTCTCGCCGTCGTGCGCCAGGCCGCCGGACCGGTCATGGCCCGGCAGGTCGGCGACGTGCTGGGAATCGACGTCAGCGTGCGGTCGAAGCTGGAACCGCTGCGCGGGAAGCTGGTCAGACTCGTCGACCGCGGCTGGCTGCACAAACTGCCCGACGGGCCGGTTCACCACCCGCCTGTGACCCGCGACCCTCCACCCGGAACGGTGCGGCGCGGGCGTAACCGGGGTGCCCCCGGCGGCCGTTGGAATTGTGTGACGAAAACCAAAAAGCACGCCGAGGACACCTGCCCGCTTGTCTACCAGTGCCGCCTGCCGCTGTCCACGCGGACCGTCAACCACCTCGCCGATCTCCTGCGCCGGCACCTGAAAGTGATCCGGTCCAGATGGCGGATCCTGCCGCCCGGGAAGATCGCGGTGATCGTCCTGGCCGTGCTGCGCCACGACCAGCGCCTGGCCGATATGGCCGGCGGCAACAACGTGTCCGAGTCCACCGTCCGCCGCTGGCGCGACGAGCTGATCACCCTCCTCGCCGCACAGGCCCCAGGTCTGGACCGCGCCCTGAAAAAGGTCGCCAGGCAGGGCGGGGAGGTGGTCCTGATCGACGGCACCCTCATCGCCACCCAGCGCCGCACCGGAAAGGGCGACCGGCGCAACTACTCCGGCAAACACCACCATCACGGCCTGCACTTCCTCGCCCTGACCAACGAGCGGGGCCGGCTGATCTGGATATCCGCCGCCCGGCCCGGCCGCACCCACGACAACACCGCCGCCCGCCAGGACCACATCCTGGCCCACCTGCGCGCTGCCGGCCTCGGGGCCCTGGCGGACCTCGGCTTCCGCGGCCTGGACAACGACGTACTCGACCCCGTGATCGTCACCGGCTTCCACGCCAGCCGCACCCACAAGCTCACCCCCGCCGAGAAGACCGCCAACCGCGTCCTCGCCGTCGGCCGCGCCCCCGTCGAACACGGCTTCGCCCACCTCAAGAACTGGCGGATCCTCACCAAACTCCGCACCGACCCCGCCCACGCCACCCACCTCCTGCGCGCTCTGCTCGTCCTGACGAACCTCGAAGTCAACCGCTGACAGACGATCTACTCCTCAGACAGCCGCCCACGACCAGCGTGAGCACCGCGAGAACCGGTCACACCAGCCCTTTGACCTGCGACTTCAAGTTGGCGGAGGCTCACGGTGTCGACCACTCCCGGCCGGTGGTCTCCATTCGCTGGAGTGAAGACCACCGAGTGGAGTGGATGCGCGGCATCGCCGGTGCGATGCACTGCATCGGATGTACTCGGTGGCCGGCCTCCCGGCCGCGGTGCGGTCCGGGCTCCTGCGGGCGGTGCGCCTGCTGATCGTCCTCGCGCACCGGGCGCGGCCTCTGGGCATCGTCGCGGTGGGCGTAGCGGTCCATCGTGGCGCGGGCCTGGTCGGCCGCTGCGGTGAAGGCGCCCTCGAGGTGACGCAGCCGCTCGGCGGTGAGATCGAGGGCTTTCACGTCGGTGCGCGACTCCCGCAGGGCCCGCAGCGCCGTCAGGTCCAGCGCCTCCGGTCAGCCGGCCTCCGGCTCCTGGTGGTCGTGCTCGGGATCGGCTGGCTCGGGCGCGAGCAGCTGCGCAGGCATCGCCGCCTGCTGATGCTGGACGACGTCGTACGCCCGGCCGCGCGTGGCGACGGTTAAGCGCAGCTGCTCGCGGACCGTAGCCCCGGCGAGGAGGGCCCGCGCGTACTGCAACGGCACGCGCGGTATCTCCCACTCCCCCGGCCCCAGGTCCGAAGGCCGGGGCGCGGCGGGTGCGCTCGGTTCGGCTGGTGGCTGCCGGTCGGGGGCGGTGATTGGTGGGCGTCGGCGATCGGAGGTGAGGTCGGCCAGTGACCAGCGGGCGGTGTAAAGGCGGTAGGCGGGCAGCAGGCCGCGCAGCGTCTTCGGCTCGCTGATGTCCACGCAATAGGTGGCGAGCGCGGCGTCCACGATCTGTTCGTCCAGGCCCGGCTCGCGGCGGCGGCCGCGCAGGACGAGAGCGAGGTGACGGCGGGCTTCGGCGAGCAGGTGCCGGCGGTGGAACCAGCCGCCGCTCTTCATCACGAACACCGTCGCGGTGACGTCGACGGCCGCCAAGGCGACGTCGACCACGGCGGCGACCCGGGCCCGCATGACGGCGGCTGCGCCGCGGGCGTGCTCGAGGAGGGAGTTGATGACGTCGGCGGCAACACCGGAGGTGAGGATCGCGCTCGCCTTCCACCACGCGCGCAGCTGCGCAAGTGGGCGGGCCTTCTGCTTCGGTGGGCGCGTCATCGTCGCGGCCATCCGGTTCAGCTTGGCGCGGGCCCGCTCGGAGACCACGGGCAGGAACCGCAGCTCGCCATCGTCGTCGACGGCGGTGACGTACTCGTGCTCCAGCTCGGCCAGGCAGGCGGCGATCTGGTCGCCGCGCCGGGAGGTCCAGCGGATCAGCTCGTGCGGGACGCCACCGACGTCCATCACCGGTCGGCGCCCGGCGGTGACCGTGCGCGGCTCGGAGGCCAGCCCCAGCGCCTCGCACGCCTCGACCATCACCAGCTCGTTGTAGAGAGCGGAGGCGGCCACCGCGTGCTCGTACAGGACCTCGGAGTGCACCGAGCCCCACTTTCCATCGGGGCGCAGTGCCTTGGCGGACAGAAGGAGGTGGTCGTGCAGGAGCGGCATCCCGGAGCGCGCCTCGTAGTGGCGGAACCGCGCGGCGACCAGACCGTGCACCGGGCGGACCTTGTAGACGCCCTGGGCGCCGACGCGGATGATCGCGGCCTCGTCTTCGATCCAGTCGAGCACGGCGGCGATGGCTCGCTCGTGCGCGGCCTCGATCGCCCGCCGGGTCTCCTCATCCCCGAGCGCCCACAGCAGGGTGAGAGTGGGCTGCGGGCGGAAGGTCAAGTCGAAACCGGTGACCTTCACCCGCCGCCCGAGCGCCCCGGCCCGGCGCGCGGCCGCGGGCTTCTTCCCGGTGGCCAGCTGGCCGTCCATCCGGTCGGCGCGCGGGTGCCGGCCTTCGCCGAAGAGGTTGCGCAGCTGCGCGTCGGTGACGACGTCGCCCGCCGCCAGGCCGAGGACGGCAAGGCCCCGGCCCATCCATCGCCCCGCCGGGACCCCGGCCTCGTCCTGCGCCTGGACCAGGGGCGTGCGAGCCGGCCGGCGGCCGTCACCAACGACGACCTGGCGCAGGTAGTAGCGGTACATCTGTCCGGCAGTGATCAGCGCGATATCCATCATGGAAGCCACGCCACACGGCCCTGACCCGCAATCAAGGCACGATCAGCCGCACGTCCCGCCACGCGGGAGCAACGGCCGAACTTTCTTCTCAGGTGCCCGTCAGACGGAAAGCAGCTCCGGCCGGCTCGCCAGTGTCATCGCTCTCCGGCAGGACCCCGACAGCCACCTCAACGACACCACCGAGCACACCGAACACGCACCAGCCGACAAGCACCGCCAAAGGACGACCGCCCATCAGCCCCCGGCAACCGCCGGGGCTTCGTCGTGCTGCCCGGAGGAGACCGTGCCCACGTAAGACACTTCCCCGCTTCACCACCGACCTCCAAAGCCTCGCCTCCGCCCAGCGCTGGCGCTGCAAACGGCTGTGAGCCCAGACCCGTGTCCGAGCTCACGGCCGTCACAGCAGCAGCTCCAGTGCAGCTACGGTCCCTCTGCTCGAACGCTGGCGCCGTAGCTGTCGGCCTGACGGAGCACCACAGCCTCGTGAGGGGGCGCAGGCCATACCTGGATGAGGTACCACTCGGTGACATCGTCCGGGGCGAGGTCGACGGCGGTGTCCCGGCCGCGTGCATGCACGCGCAGCCGGTAGTCGCCGGGGCCGTTGAAGGACAGTTCGGGCAGTTCCTCGTCGAGGTCGGCCATCAGGCCACGGACCATCAGTTCACCCGATACCGAGTGCAGCGATACTTCGACGATCTCCTCCCACTGGCCGTCCCCGGGGTGGGGGGTGTCGGTGTGGAAGGTGACGGTGACGTCGACATCGCCGGTGTGGATGCCGGTGAGGATGGTGGCGATGCCGTCCTGCACCTCGACCAGGCCGTTGTGCTCACGAGGCAGTTCGGAGCCGACGGGGCCGTCCTCATCGCTGATCCTGAACTGGTGATAGTGCACGGGCACGAGCTGTCGCCCGTGCGTGGCCTGCTCGTTCATGCGGCGTCCCGGATGGTCGGCGGGTGACTAGTTCCTGATCCAGACGAGGAACCTATCCTTCTCCAGGATGCGGTTGTAGAGGTAGAAGTTGCCGAGGGCCTTGCCACCGTCCTGGTTCTGCTTCTTGGGGATCATGCGCCAGCTGAAGTTGCCGCTGCCGGTGGACGCGCCCTGCCAGGTTGAGGCGAACGGGTACTCGTCGCACTCCTTGCCCGCGGGCCGGGGCCGGCTGGAGGGGCATGCCTTGGCCCGGTTCTTCTTGATTTTCGCCTTGTCGGTGAGGCGCGTCAGGTACTTGCTCGTGCCGTGCTTGCCGGGGAGGTGCTTGGTGTTCTGCGCGTACTCGATGTGCTTGGCCAGTTCGGGGAACTCTCCCCGCTTGCTGTACACCAGCTCCGGGATGTACGGCATGACGCACCCGATTCTTGAGGTGCCGGGCAGTGCGTTGTCGCATCGGACAGTGGGCGAGCTGAGGGTGATCTCGTTGGTCGGCGCCGCCCACCTGGGGTTGGTGAACTTCCAGTGGGCCGTCCCCGTCCCGTTGCCCTTGTCGCCCTTGGGCCGGGCCTTGATCGTGGTGTCGAAGAAGAACTGGCCGACGGCCTCCTTGTCCTGTCCCATCTTCTGGGAGGGGAACTTGCTGTCGTTGACCTTGCACTTGCCTTTGCACGTGCCCTTGCCGTTCGCGCTGCTGCCCTTGGCGTCGCCGGAGGCGCTGACCTGCACCAGTTCGACCTGGTAGGCCCACCTCTCGATGCTGTAGTCGCTGTAGGCGTAGGCGATGACCAGGTAGTGCATCTTGCCGGTGACCCGCCCGGTGCGGACATCGTGCACAGTGACGTCGGCGGCGAAGACGCCGCATGCCTTGAAGCGGGTGATGTACCAGGTGTTGTTGGCGCCGTGGTCGTCGCACCACTCCGGTGCCGGCCAGGCCGTGATCGCTGCCTGACGATCGCCAGCGGTCGGCTTCGCCCAGGAAACACAGGCGACGGGCTTGCTGCTCCCGTCGTCACGTGCCGCCTTCAACTGCTCGTCACAGGCGGACTTCGCTTGGGCGGCAGTCGTCGGCGTGATGGCCGCGGGCGCCTGCGCGGCAGTGGAGGTGGCCGTCGAAGCCTGTGCTGTGGTCAAGCAGCCGGCGAGCAGGCCCAGTGTGACTGCTCCGGCCGAGAGCAGTCTTCTGTAGCGGATATGCACAGATGTCTCCCCGTGGTGATGTTGACGAGTGAAGTTCTGTAGCAGATCAGTCACTCGCCGTGATCACTACAGGGGCCCATCGCCAACACAGGCCACTCTGAGACGAACTCGCGTTCTATTCGGCCAGTCTCAGCAGAGGCAGCGCTTCTTCACTCGGACCACCGCAGGCGCATGCGCCCTGCGGTGGCTGTAGCGGACGCGACTCGCTCGTCTGACTGAACATCGGCGGGAAGCGGAATGACGAACCGTTCCGCCAGGACAGGCCGATGCCATGAGACTTCTGCCTACGCGCCGGCCCCGCACCGGCAGGACTGCGCTGCTCGCCGCCGCCGTCCCGACCGTCCTGGCCGCATCACTGACCGTCCTCGCGCCCGCCCACGCCACCACTGCTGCGGGCGCCCCCGCCGTGACCCGGGACCAGATCACGTGTCCCCGCGGGTTCGTCTGCATCTACCCCGACATCAACTTCAACGGCCAGCCCTACGTCAAACGCGCCGTCGACGGCTCCGTGCGGCACCTGCCGGACTACATCCGCGGCAAGGGCAGCTCCGTCATCAACAACAGCAGCCGCACCGCGCGCGTCTACCAGAAGGACAACTACTTCGGCCGGCACGTCTGCGTCGGACGCGACGGCGGCACCATCAGCGACCTGCGTTCCTACCAGCTCAACGACACCACTCACAGCCTGCGCAACAACGACTCCCCCTGCGGCGCCACGTGACCTTCCAGCACCACTCCTCGCGCCTGCCGGCCGCCCGCTGGCAGACCTCCGGCGAACACGTCAGCAGTGAGTGGTGTACTGCAGGTGATCGGCCAACGAGACCCGCCGTCGACGTCGGTGACCCACATGTACTGGGTGATGCCGCTGTGGAGGACGGTCATTCCGACGTCGTACAGGGCGGGTCTGCCCGCATCCAGCCACGTGTCCCGTCGGCGTCCCCGCGGACCAGGATGGGGACGCCGCCGCGCTCGGGGGCGAGGCGGTCGTAGACGGGAGTCCACGAAAACACGGTGGGGGTTCCCTCAGCGGGCGGTTCGCCGGGCCGGCGCAGCATACGGGGCCGGCGAACCGCCCCCTGCCTGGGCGAAGCGTTCAGGCCAGGACAGCCTCGACAGCGTCCTCGGTCGTCCAGTCGCCGTCGAAGCGCGCGGCAACCAGGCGTGCGTCCGCTTCGGGGAGCTGGCCTAAGCGGTGCCGGTGGCGGGCCTTGGCCAGCCAGGCGCGAGGTGTACCTCGTGCAGCCCGACGTCATGATGGAGGTCGCCGTCGACGTCGCCGCGATGCGGCCGGGCGGTGGCGGCACCCAGCCAGGCCGCACCGCGTCCGCACCGACATCAGCGCCACACAGGTGCCGCCGTTCGGCGAGTGACCCACACTGTCCGGCCCGACCGCGGGGACCGGGCGCCCCTGGACCACGACAGCACGCGTGGCACCGCCGGCCCGCCGCTACCCGGTCGGGTGAAACAGCTCGGGTGGGAGAACTCCTGCGAACCCCTGCACGTCCTGCTGTGCGTGAGGAAGATCCATGAAGCGCACGTGGCAATGCCGGGCCTGGCGGTGGTGGAGGTCGCGGCCGCCGACGACGAGACCGCCTTCGCGGTCCAGGAACTGCTCGCCACGCGATACGCCATCGCGCCGGCAGACCGTACGACCCGGGAACCAGGTGAACCGGGCGTACGGCTGCGCTGCTTCCTGAACCTCCACCAGGACCCCGACGCGTAGCGCCGTCTACAGAACTGGCCATATCTGCCTGAGCGGCTGGCCCTGATGGCGGTCCGAGGCACGCATCGGGGCGCTAGCAAGGCCAGCCTTCCGGCGAGAGCAGGCACCAGTGCACAGAAAGTCCCTGCCCTACCGACTGTCTGACTTACCGTCCCTGCGGGTGACGGCCCCTCAAAGCTCCGGGCGTGTCACGGGCTCGAGCCGCTACGAAGATGACGACCTGGTCGTGACCTTCGAAAGGGTGCCGCCGTGCGCCTCGCCTGGACCGCCCTCGCGGCTGCCGCTCTCGCCCTGCTGCCCGCCGCCGTCACCTCACCCACCGCGCATGCCGCATCTGCGGCTGCCTACACCCTGCCCCTGACCGACGCGATCGGCGCACTCCCCGTCGCGGCGGAGGACCGCACCGGCTACGACCGCGAGGAAGCCTTCGGCGGCTGGATCGACGCCGACCGCGACGGCTGCAACACCCGGGCCGAGGTCCTCCTGACCGAAGCGGTCGAGCCCCCGATCGTGACCGGGCGCTGCAAGCTCAGCGGGGGCCTGTGGTACTCGTGGTACGACAACAAGTACGTCACCCTCACCGATATCGACCACATGGTGCCGCTGGCCGAGGCATGGGACTCCGGCGCCAGCCAGTGGACCAAGCAGCGCCGCGTCGCCTACGCCAACTACCTCGATGACGAACGTCACCTGGAGGCGGTCAGCCAGCGGTCCAACCGGCAGAAGGCCGACCAGGATCCGACCACCTGGCTGGTACCCGACAACCCCTCCCAGACCTGCCGCTACGTAGCCAACTGGACGGCCGTCAAGCTCCAGTGGGGGCTGTCGGTCGACCCGGCCGAGCAGCAGAAGCTGATCAGCACCGCCGCCAACTGCCCGGACACCAGCGTCGCCATCAACCCCGTCCCCTGAATCTCGTTCAGCAGGCCCTCCCCGCGCAGCAACGACGGGTCTGTCTGCCAGACGCCGTCACGGCCAGGACCTCACCCCTCCGCCCCGCTTGGGGCGCACGCGCCTGAGCCCGGACACATCGAAGGTGGGTTGCCCCGTGCCGGAGCAACCCACCTCTAGGCACCAACGACCGGTGCGCTCGCGCTACCTACCGCCGGCTTCACCAGTCAGTGGCGGTGTCCGCCGTGGTGGTCGTGGCGGTGGCCCCAGGACGCCTGGTCGATGAAGCGGTCGCGGTCGTTGCGCAGGGTCGCGGTGTCGGAGTCGTTGTTCCACACGTAGGCGCGGCGGTCCTGGTACACGTCCGTGCGGGTGTCGCGGCCGTGGCCGGTGTGGACCCGGACGGTCGCCCGGCCGGCGAGACGGTAGTGGTCGAAGGTGTAGGTGTGGCCGTCCTCGTCCTCGAGGGTCCAGTCGTCCAGGTTCACCGCCCGGCGGGTGTTGTTGGTGATGTCCACCCACTCGGCGTTCAGCGAGCGGTTGGAGCGGTCGTCGCGGCCCGGGGAGTCGTACTGCACGTCGCTGATGACGACCGCGGGGTGGTGCGGGCGGGAGTGGTGGTCGGCGGCCGACGCCGGCAGCGCCACCGCCCCCACCACGGCGGCGGCCACGGCAGCGGCGGCGGTCAGACGACGGGCGGAAGAAGAAACGGACACGAGGTCCCCCTTCAGGTGCACACACCCGGCCAGGCCCACGGAAACACATCCCCCGGCCCAGCCTGGTGCGTTGTGCTGGTGTGCAGCCGGCCGGCCGCACACCCACACCCTGCAGCCCGCATCTTCACCGCTGTGAGGGAAACGCGAAGCCCGTTACCGTTTCAACAGATTCCTGTAATGCACACCTGTAATGACCATTTATGATGCTGATGCACCGTGTTGACGGTCCGTCGGGTTCCGGGCCCTTGGGAACACCGGTCCGTGAAAGAGAAGCGCCAGCACGCGCCACCCCACCACGGCGACGGCGCTCACCCGAAAGTGAGTAACAGGTGCGCCCCCGGTTTTCCGGTGCCTAAGGGCTGTGCTGGCCCTACCGATGTGCAGAGCAGACCTCGTGTGCTCGCTCCGGGTGGCCGCGCAGCGGCGGTGCGGTTTGTTGGCGTGCATGTTTCACCGTTGGGCCGGCTCCTGGATGTGCTGGCGTGCGGTGCGCCTGGAGTGGGCGCTCGGGGCGGGGTCGGGGGGCAGTGCCTCGTCGGTGGAACGTGGGGGGAGTGTGTCGGAGATGTCCGGCTTGTCTGCCGATGCTTCGAGGAGCGCGGTGATGCGGTCGGCGAAGTCGGGGCCGGGCAGGGGGATGTCGGAGTCGGGTTCGCGCAGCCAGCCTGCGGTGACGGCTGTGGTGACGTAGGCCATGAGTTCGGTGGCGGCGGCTGTGCGAGGGCGGACGGTGTGTTTGGCCAGGTGCCGCAGGATTCTGAGGAGGGTTGTGGTGGATGTGCTGGTGAGGGTGTCGGTGGTGGACTGCCAGGTCGGGGCGGGCCGGCGCTCGTGACGTGCGTGGCAAGGGGTGGGCTCGGGCGGTGGTTCCAGGTCGTCGGTCTGCTGGTGCCACCACTGGGCGGTGACCTGCTCGCCTTGGGCGAGGTGGTGGAGGTAGAGGCAGTAGGCGGCGGCGGGCTGGCCGGCGCCGGCGGCGAACTGCCACCACATGCGTGCGCCGTCGTCGGTGTCGGTGAGCTGCAGGATGCAGGCGAGGGCCAGGGCGCCGCGGGGCTGGGGTACTTGTTCGGTCAGGAAGTCGGCGAGGGTGGTGGGCGGGGTGTGGGTGAGGACGGTCTCGCACAGGGCCTTGAGGTCCTCGGCGGCTTCCCGTGAGTCGGCTTCGGTGCGGTGCGCGCCGGGGCGGGCCGGGCTGGAGGCGTCCGGGGAGTAGAGGGGGACGGTGTCGCGGGGCACGGTGCGTTCTCGGACGAGGCAGGCCCTGGAGAGCAGGTCGTCGAAGCGTGTCATGGAGTTGTCCCTTCGTCGTTCTCGGACGGATAGAGGGTGCTCTTCAGGAAGTGCTCGGCGTGGAGCTGGTTGGAGCGCACCAGGGCCGGTGGGAGGCCCAGCAGCTCGGAGACGCGTTCGCTGGGCATGCGCCACAGGATGCGCAGTGCCATCACGTCGAACTGGTTGGCGGGCAGCTGGCTCATGACGTGGAACAGGGCGATGGTCTCGGTGAGGTGGCGGGTTCGTGCTTCTGCGTCGGTGAGGTAGGTGAGGGCGACGGTGTCGAAGGCGGCCTGGCTGAAGCAGGGGCGGCCGTCGATGTGGGGGGTGCGGGACATGACGGTGCGGCGCAGTACCTCCCACGCGAAGCGGCGGGTGTCGGCGCTGGCCAGGGCGTCGTTCCAGGACAGCCAGAGGATGTCGAAGGTGTCGGTGACGGCGGCTTCGCACTGGCAGTCGTCGGGGATGAAGGCCTGGGCGTACAGGAGGTAGTCCTGCTCGACGTCTTCGCAGAACGCGCGGTGGTCGATGGGGGGTGCTGCGTGCGTGGTCGTCAGCGCGGTGGCGTTGTCGGTGGAGCGGTCGACCCACTCGCGGCTCTTGTGCGCTTCGAGGGCGGCCTGCTTCCACAGCCGGTGCAGTGGGACGTGGGGCAGGCCGAGCAGGGTCGCGAGGCGGGAGACGATCTCCCACCGGGGATAGAGGTTGGTGCCGCGGAGCAGTTCGGACAGCTTCGACTTCGCCAGGGGCACCTCGACGCTGAGGCCGCCCAGAGTGCGGCCGCTGGCGAGATACGCCTCGCGCACGGGCTCGAGCCAGGCGCGGTGGATGCTGCCGGCGGATGCGGCGATCGGGCCGAGTTTGCGGCCCGGTCGTCCGGCCGGTGGCTGGGAGGGGTCGGGGGGCATCATCGGTCGGCGTCGTCCTCTTCGTCAGGGACGGCCGCCACGCGGCGGCCGGAGGCCGGTGCGTGGGCGCGTACCGCGCGGATGATCTGGACGACGGTCAGCCCGAGCACGGGCGCCAGGGAGGCGATGGCGACCGTCTGGCCCAGCCAGGCCATGACCGCGCTCCACGCGAGGACGAGTCCGGTCACCACCACCGTGATGATCAGTATCTGCTTGAGCGCCATGCATGCTCCTTGGATAGGCAAGCCGTGGGTGTCGGCCGGGACGGGGAGACCCCTCATCCGGGAAGGGGCCTCAGGCGCCCGGGAAGAGACGGCGGGTGCCGGCCGCTGTCCCTCCGGGCTGCTGGCCAACCAGCATGTGTGGCACGGCAGTTGCACACAACGTGATCAAGGAATCACGGAACAATAAGATCCACATCGCGGGCGCTGCCGCCCAGCGCGCGGCAGGCAAAGGAACCGCACAAATACGGCGCGTCCGGGGGGAAGTTCCCGGTTCTCCTTGCATTCAGCGCGCTCAGCCGCGTCAATGGAAACAAGGCATCCACTGGGTGTCGGCCTTCCATCCGGAAGAGCCCGCCCCCGTGCCGAGATTTTCTGGGGGCGTGCTGACTGCTCTCGCCTGGTCGAAGCTAGCGACCAGGCGAGAGCGGAGCCGCCCAACCGGGCCCAACGACGGTAGCTCAGCCCACTGACAACCACCCCGCCCCGCACTCCGCCCGCCCGCGCACGACGGAGGCACTCAGGGGCGCACCGGCGCACTCAGGCACGCCGCCCCAACTCCCCCGCCCAGGCCGCCCCGGGGTCACGGTCAGCGCCGAGTGCCATGGGCGCTCCCGGGGACGAACGCGGCGTGCTCGACTGCAGCGACGGACCCGTGTCGGCCCGCCCGACGCCCGGGTTCAACGTCGCATGCGGGAGGTCGCGTGTGGTGACGGGCGCGGTGACAGTGGGCCGGGTTGGTTCCGCCGCATACAGGCTCCCGCGCCGACCGGCCGGGCCCGATCGCGGCTGTACCCGATCAGACGGTAGGTCTGATACACCGGCACGCGGGGCGGGCCGCTTAGGATCCCTGCCCGTGGCAGAGACTCCCGATGAGCTGATCAAGCTGGAACGATCCGCCGAGGACGCCCGCGTCGAGCTCGCCGGCCTCACCGGCGACGGGTACGACGCCCAGTGGCGTCGCTGGCGCGCCGCCGCAGAGCAGGCGCAGGCCGCCATCACCGCGCACGCCGAGGCGACCGGTGCCAACCGCTAGGAGCTGGAGCAGGCCGTGAAAAAAGCTGCCCGGCACGCGGGAGAAGCCGGATGCCGCGGCGCGGGCGGCGGCAACGCGACTCGGGCTGCTGGCGCCCCCGGTGTGCGTCATGGCGAGGCTCCTCACGCAGATGGCACGGGACTCCGGGGCAGGATCACGCTGTCACTTGCTAGAGGTGCGGCGAAAGCCGACGGTGTGACATTCCACTGAGCGCCGTCAGTGGTAATTCGGTGGTGCGGCGCAGAGTCCGAAGACGATCGCGAACGAGGTCCTCACCATCGGCACCGTCATGGCTGGCGCCATGACCACGTGCGTGGTCTGGCCGGGCGCCATCCCGTTGCTGATCTGCCGACCGCAGTCGAGGCACTCCAGGTACTGGGGAGGGCTGACCGAGCCTGCACAAGCGACCCCCCGTCGGACGGTACCGGCGGGGGGGCGTCGTACTCGCGGCTCATGGGCGCTTTGCCATCCGGTAGTCCGTCATGATCTGGATCACGTTTGGAACTGACACACACTGACAGGCCAACAGCCCTAAGTGGGCGCAGAGTTGAATGATGGCCGCTTGTCTTTAACTAGCCCTTACCTTGACTGATCTCCCGGGCGTAGGGTCCTTCACTCGTAGCTGCTCGAACGCACATTTGAATTAATCCACGAGGAAGGGCATAGCACTTCGTGTCTGTCTACAAGCGTCCATGGTGGGGCGTGCGGCCGGCGATTACCCTGGGCGCCTGCCTGACGATGGTCTCCGCCATTCCAGCGGCAGCCGCCACATCTTCCCAGCCCGATCCGTACGCGGCGCCGTCCACGCGCCCGGCGGCCGGTCCGGAAGTCACGTCCCTCGCGGCGGGTTCGCGTCCCGTATCCGGCAAGAATCCGTCCGCCGGTCCGCAGTTCAAGAAGAGCGGTGACACGTGGAAGGTCATCGCCCCCGAGGTGGTGCTGAAGAACACGGTCACCGACGCGGACGGCGACAAGTCGACGGTCACCTTCGAGGTCTACACAGCCAATGCGGACGGTACACCGAAGGCGCAGGTCAACATTGATGACTCCAACTCGTACGGAGTTGGGGTGTCCGGCTACGTCGCCTCCGGGGCAACCGCTCAGTTCAAGGTCGCTTACGGCAAGCTGAAACCGGGAGTCAACTACCTGGTCCACACGTCCGCGTTCGACGGCAGCCTGTATGAGACAACCTGGTCGCCGTGGGCGAAGTTCCGCATCGACCCGTACGTGACGTTCCCCGCGCCGCAGCAAGCGGAGTCAACAATCGACCAGGCCGCACAGAAGATCGTCGAGTTCACCCGGACCGACCCCGACGCTTCCGCTACGTCGTCGTCTTCACCGGCGCCTACCCTTGGCGACTTCGACAAGAAGGACTGTTCCAAGGTCGACAAGCGGGACCGGCGTGTCTGCTTCATCATGACGAAGCCGGACAAGAACAAGAAGGCCGACAGGCCCAAGCCCGGCAAGACCAAGGAGGCCCCCCAGAGCCTCAGCCGCGCCGCTCTCGACGGAACCCCCGGCGGGAACGATGCGGTCGACCTGGTCGACTGGTGCACCAACGCCGCTGACGGTGTGGACTACATGAACCGCACCGAAGCGTGTCTGAAGGATCTCGGGGAAGGCGAGCTGTGGTTCTTCGACTCCGATCCGGAAAAGCCCGCGCTCGGACGGGCCACCTTCAAGTTCGAGCAGCGTATGAAGACCTATCGCAACAAGTCGGAGAGTGGCAGCGACTTCGCGGAGTTCGACCAGCAGATCGTCATCATCCCCACCTACATCGATCCCGCTCTTGAGGGCGTCACGATGAAGTGGAACGTCGACTCGTCGTGTGCAGCCTGCGACGTCGCCCCCATCCAGTGGGTTGATGACGGTGCCAACCCCACCAACGGCGCGCACTGGACATACGACCCCGCAGGCGGCTACTACGGCCGGTGGGGGACTGTGGTGACCCGGTGGACCGGTACCGGCAAGGAACAGATCGACCTAGGCTGGTCGATCACCGCGAGCGTGGACGCAAGCGACTCCCTGGACGCTACTGCCGACTTCGGCAGCAGCGGTATCGACGCCGTGCGTGAACTCGCCCCGCGCTGCGACAGCGTTCTCACCGTTCCGGCGCCCGGCTGTGTGCTGCCGTTCTTCAAGCCGACCTACACCGTGGACACCAACGCCTACCCGGCGGCCGGGGCCTACTACTGGTTGATGCAGGAGAAGATGCCCGACCACGCCGGATCGAAGAAGTGGGACTCTCTTCTTCACTACCTCGGTCCGGACACCACCGTCACCAACCCCAGCACCGGGACCCCGTGGACGAGCACCAACAGCCGTAACAAGATCTGCGGGAGCGGAACCACCAAGTTCATCCCGCACCCGGCTGACGCGTCGGTGGGAACGACCGACTGTGACGAATACGCCATGGCTTCCACCCACGAGAGCGGCGGCTTCCCCGGCGGCGTCAACCAGGTGAGCGACGGAAGCAAGTGCGCTCAGCTCTTCACGGACAAGATGGGCACCCCCGCAGCCACCTTCGGGATCCTCGCCGACACCCGGACCGTCGCCAACGGACCGACCGGTGCGGAGCGGTGCGGGCGTGCCGGAATCAGCTCAGTCCAGAACCAGGGGGCATTCAGCGACCTGAATCCCGCAACGTGGCGCCTTCTGGACGGTGACGGTTTCTTCGTCTCCAATCCCGGATTCGAGCACTGCGCGAACGCGGACACCACCTGTAACTGGCGCAGCCGGTTCTAGCCAGTCCTCAACAGCAAGGCCGAAGGGGGCGGACAGCGTCCGGCCCCTTCGGCTGCTGCCGTCTTATCCGGTCCACGGCTCCCACAGAGCCGCCTCATCCTCGCTGTCCGGCGGCCCCCATACCAGGGCGCCGCGGATCAGACCCGGCTTGTACCCGGTGGCCAGCTTCGGGTACTCCAGCCTGTCGGCGATCTCCTCAAGCACCATCGTCAGCGACGTGTCCTCAACCGTGCGTACAGCCGTGTCATCCCATACGCCAGTCTCGCCCGTCTCAGCGTCGACGAACCTGCCGTAACTCAGGTCGGTGACGCTCCACGAGCAGAAGGGCAGCCATGACGGCTTCCACACCAGCGTCTCTGGATCGTGCAGCGCCTGCCTGCGCTGATTGTTTATGTGCCACTGGTACGACCGCGCAACCGCATCAAGATCCATCAACGCCCACCCTTGATCAGGGAACAGCCCGGCCGCTGGAACGTCCCAGCTCCCCGCGCGCAAGCGCCACAGCGCCCGCAGCTCCGCGGGGGCCCGCACGCCAGTGGATTCCTCCAGCGCGGCAATCTCACCCTCTGACGCACCCGGCCTGAGCGCGGCATGCGTTGCGGGAGCATAGCGGCGAAGCCACGTCTCGATCCGCTGCCATGCGTCGCCTATCTGCCGCGCCTGCATCGCGTCCTCAGGTGGCCTTGTTTCCTCGCCGGCGTCTTCAGGCATCATCACGTCTTTCTCGGGTGTGGCGGGCACGAAGGTGTCTTGCGGACTCCTCCGCGGGCCTTGTGTGCTCCATCCCCACGGCGGCTCCGGCCACCGCGTGAACTCCCCCCAGAGAAGGAACGCGCCTGCGATCGTACAGGCTTGCGGTATGCAGGGCGCGGTGGAGTTCACCCGCCCCGCCCGGCCCGGCCGCCTGTCCCAGCCCCGCCGTCCTAGCAGGGTTATCGGCGCCGCCCTGACCTTCACCACCCCGCCCACCCTTGACCTGGCCGGCCGCGCAGAGCAGACCCGACACCGCACAGGTCACCGTCGGGGCCCATGACACGTCAGGGTGGGCTGCCCCAGCTCTGAAGCAGCCCACAACCGGGCGCAACGACGGTAGCTCAGCCCACTGACAACCACCCCGCCCCGCACTCCGCTCGCCCGCGCACGACGGAGGCACTCGGGGGCGCACCGGCGCACTCAGGCACGCCGCCCCAACTCCCCCGCCCAGGCCGCCCCGGGATCATGGCCAGCGCCGAGTACCGCGGGCGCTCCCCGGGACCGAACGCGGCGCGTGTAGCCGCAGCGACGGGCCCGGCCCGGCCCGCTGTGCCGATACCCGGGTTCAACGTCGCATGCGGGAGGTCGCGTGTGGTGACGGGCGCGGTGACAGTGGGCCGGGTTGGTTCCGCCGCATACAGGCTCCCGCGCCGACCGGCCGGGCCCGATCGCGGCTGTACCCGATCAGACGGTAGGTCTGATACACCGGCACGCGGGGCGGGCCGCTTAGGATCCCTGCCCGTGGCAGAGACTCCCGATGAGCTGATCAAGCTGGAACGATCCGCCGAGGACGCCCGCGTCGAGCTCGCCGGCCTCACCGGCGACGGGTACGACGCCCAGTGGCGTCGCTGGCGCGCCGCCGCAGAGCAGGCGCAGGCCGCCATCACCGCGCACGCCGAGGCGACCGGTGCCAACCGCTACGAGCTGGAGCAGGCCGTGAAGAAAGCTGTCCGGCACGCGGGGGAAGCCCCCTCGGAGTAGACGGCCCGCGGCACCGACATCCGGGGATGCGCTACGGCTCCTGCGGCCACCGGGAGCAGGTCCTGCTCCTGGAGCTTCTGTGCCAGGGCGGTGGGCTCCCAGAACTGCAAGTGGCCGAAGAAGATGAAGTTCTCGGAGAACTCCGCTTCCAGCTTCTTCTTAGCCCGCAGGCAGGGCGTGACCACGAGGATCGCGAGGACGGCAGCGGTCAGAATCAGCAGGATGCCCGCCCACAAGGGTCCTCGCACGCCGAACCCGGTCAGCTTCGAGAAGAGGCGGTCCTTGTCGGACAGAGCGACGATGCCAGCTAGTGCGGCCGACTCCAGGGGCGGCGACGAAGCCGTGTACGTGTTGCATGGTCTCAGCCGTTGTCAGGCGGTGGCCTCCTGGTCCAGGAGAGCTGTTCCAAGTGGCGTGAGGGTGTGGAGGACGGCGGTACCGGTACGTGTGGTCGTGATGAGCCCAGCGTTGCGCAAGACGGTGGTGTGCTGGCTGGCTGAGGGCAGGGAGATGCCCACCCGGTCGGCTGTCTCGGTGGTGGTGGCCGGGTGGCGCAGGCTGGCCAGGACGGCGGCCCGAGTACGTCCCAGTAGCGGACCGAGGGTGTCGGAGGCATGCGTGGGGTGCTCCTCGGAACGCAAGGGATAGGTCAGGGTCCAGGGCTGTCCGGGGACGCGGCCGTACATCGGGTCCTGGGCGAAGTAGGAGGGGATGAGAATCAGGCCGTGGCCGCCTAGGTGCACGTCAGTGGGATCGCACCGTGAGCTGACGTGCCAGGTCGGGGATTGCCAATGCCAGCCGGGGACGAGGGTGGCGAGGAGCGCGTCGACTCCGCCGCGCAAGAGTGTCTCGGCGCGCAAGGCACGGTCGGCGACGCCGGCGGACTGTATTTGCGGCCACAGCGCGGTCAGAGTGGAGTCGAAGTAGCGGCGAGTGTCGTGTGCCAGAGTTTCACGGCCCTTGGCAGTGCCGTCGGCAAGCTCACGCAGCTGTGCTTTTTCACGGGCTCGGCTGTCCAGATAGGCGATCTCAGCCGCCAGCACGTCGACCGGTGTGGCTGCGGCGAGCGCGACACCGTCGCGCAATGCGGGCGTTGACAGCTGGAAGAAGAAGTCGAGTAAGCCACCCTGGCGCGGATCCAGGTCCAGAAGCACCCCCGCTCGGGGAACCAGACTGGCGACGACGGTCCTGCGCCATTGTGTGAGTCCGGGACGCGGCCGGACCGTGCCGGTCGGTCCCGAGCGTAAGAAGCGCACGCTGAGCGCGGCTTCCAGTAATGCGTTGGGCACCGGAGCGAGAGTGATCTTACGCAGGTCGGCGTCGGTGAAGTGGATGCGCAACATGAACACGATGCTCATGCGTCCAGACCCTTTTGGCTACACGTGAAAGGCCTCGTGACCGTATTCGGTGGGCGGCAGGCTTCTTTACAGCGGCTTCTGCGGCACACATCAGCAGGAGCCCTCAACTCGGAACTGGAGGGCTAGATTGATCAGCAAGGTGATTGTGAGGGCGCTGGCAGGCACAGCCTTGAGTGGTGCCGTGCTCGTCGGCCTGGCCACCGCCCCGGCCGCCGCCTACCCGGTGCAGAACTGGACCCAGCTCAACAACAAGTTCCCCAACGAGGCCGGCGTCTCGTACGAGGCCACCACCGACAACTTCGAGATCTGGGACAACCGTAAGGACGATCTGCGCGTCTACGCGCAGTGGAACTACAAGGGGATCGCCGACTCCTGGACAACGTACGGGGCGCCCGTCGACTACCCGTACAGCTACACGGTGGACCGAGACCTCGTCGAGGGACGCGTGATCTACCTGCGCGTCTGCCGTGACGAGCCGAACGTCACCGACCCGTGTTCTGACATCGTCGAGACCGGCACATGACCACCTCGCGGTACCAGCCGGCGCCCGCTCCGCGGCGGCGGCTGGCACCTTCCGGCTCCTGACATCGCCGAGCCGGATGTGGTCGGGGCATCGGGGGAGCCCCGACCACATGGTGGACGGCGTGGCTCTGTCCACCGAGCTGTCAGGGTGGCCCTAAGCTTGTCG
>NZ_JAINRE010000029.1 GCF_020400595.1 Streptomyces naphthomycinicus
CTGCCGTCGCTCGTATATCCGGCAAGTACTTCATGCTTCGTGTCGTACGTGATGTACCCGCTGGAATCCCCGTCGGCCAGCACGATGGAACGGTTTCCGGCAGGCGCTGCTTTCGATCCCGGCGGCGCAGTGCATCCGGTGGCGAGAAGAAGTCCGCTCAATACCGAAGCCAGTACGAAAAGCCTTTTCCGGGTGCTCATGCGTTTCCCGGTGTCGGGTGACACCGCGTGGGTGCGCAGCGCCGCTGCGCACCCACGCGACGGCCGGCGGACTAGAACACCCAGGACTGGGCCTTGCACTCGGTCGGCCAGGTGTCGAGCGCGTACCAGCCGTGGGTGACCAGGCGGGTCTTGCCCTTCTTGGTCACCGGTCGCTGCCCCTGCGGGAAGTCGTAGTGGTAGTTGATCAGGTCCCAGCGGATAGTGCCCGGCTTCTCGTGTTCCCAGCCCTTGCGGCTGGAGCCGACGAGCAGCCAGCTCTCCATGTCCGTGTCCGAGCGCGACTTCCTGATGCCGTGGCTGCTCGGGTAGAAGTACCGGCTCAGGTGCTGCCAGGTCGTGCTCGACTTCTTGGTGTAGTACGTCCGGACCTTGATCTTGGCGTCCGCCGTGGGATTGAGCGAGGCGGAGCAGGTGGCGTCCGCCTTGTGCGTGGCGGCGGATGCCTGCGGGACCGCCAGGCCGGTCAGAAGAACTCCGGCGGCAGCCGGTGCCGCCAGAGTGGTCAAAAGCTTCTTGCTTATGTTCACCGCGTTCCCCGTTCTTCGGCTTGTGCGATCATCCTTCCGTGTGAACGAGTGGGGCGGCAACTGAGTTGAGTGTTCTCTGAGGTTCGGATTTCCGTGGAAATTATGCAGCCGGTATCCGCGTGAATATGCCACGACAGTCCTGCGGCATGCTGCGGGAAATGTCAGGCGGTGTGCGGGAGGCAATACCACCGCGCCGCCTCGTCGAACCGCCCCAGCAGCAGACGCCGTCCACCGAAGTCCGCCCTGACGGACCTGCTGGGGCCGCTTGACCTTGACACGGTGTCAAGGTCTTCGCTGGGGCTCGGGAGGTGGTCCGGATGACCATGTCGAAACAGGACACGGACACGAGACGAGCCCTTGAGGGGCTGGACGACGACAGGCCGTCGGTCCGGCTGCGGGCGGCGCTGGCGGTCGGCACGACCCCGGATCCGGGGCTCATCGGCAGGCTCGTCGAGCGATGCGCGAGAGAACCCGACTTCTCCGTGCGCGAGATGCTGACGTGGGCGCTCACCCGCCACGCGGCGTCGACGACGGTCCCGCTGCTGGTCGACGAGGTCCGCTCGGAGTGTGCGCGGGCCCGGAGCCAGGCATTGCACACGTTGTCCAAGATCGGGGACCGGCGGGCGTGGCCGGCGATCACACCGGCCCTGCTGTCCGACGCCGACGACGAGGTGGCCCGGAGTGCCTGGCGGGCAGCGGTCGTGCTCGTGCCCGAAGATGAGGAGCAGGAGCTGGCCGTAGTGTTGGCGGCACAGCTCGGGCGCGGCGGACGCGAGACGCACATGAGCCTCAGCCGGGCGCTGATCGCGCTCGGAGAGGTGGCGGTGCCGGTACTGGGCGCCGCGACGACGGATCCCGACCCTCGCGTGCGCGCCCACGCGATCGCCACGCAACGGCTGCGGCACGACCCGGATGCCCGCTTCGAGTTCGCGATCGAGGAGGCGAAGCGGATCGTAGCCCTCGGCGGGGCCGGCGAGGAGGGGCGGTAGGCAGTGTTGATCGGTGATGTCGCGCGGCGGTCCGGGGTCAGCGCCCGCATGCTCAGGCATTACGAAGCACTCGGCCTGGTACGGCCGACGAGTCGTACCGGATCCGGCTATCGCGAGTACTCCGGCGACGACATCCGGCGCATCTTCCACATCGAGAGCCTGCGGTCGCTGGGGCTGTCGCTGCGCGACGTCGGGCGCGCGCTCGACGAACCCGCCTTCGCCCCCGCGGAGCTCGTCGACGACCTCATCCGCCGGACACGGGACCGCATCGCAGCGGAGACGGAGCTGCTCACGCGACTCCGGCGGATCGGTGCCGCCGAACCCGCCGGCTGGACACATGTCCTCCAGATCGTCGCGCTCCTCCAGGCGTTGGGGTCGAACAGCGCGGGGGCACGGCAGCGCGCGGCGCTGTCCGCGGTGGAGGACGTCCCGTTGCCGGTGGAGGCGCTGGTCGAGGCCGTGCTGAGCGAGGCGGATCCGAACGTCGCAGGAGCCCTGCGCTGGGCTCTGGCGCAGTCGGGCGCGGAGGGGCTGCCGCTGCTGGCGGAGGGCCTCCGTTCGCCCGCGGCCGAGGTGCGGCAACGTGCCGTCCGGTCCATCGCCGAGATCCCGGACGGCGAGGCGACCGCGTTGCTGCGTGACGCCCTCACGAACCCCGACATCGTGGTCCGCGGATACGCGGCTCTGGCGCTCGGGGCACGGGGAGTGCCCGACGCGGTCCCGACACTCATCGACATGATCGTCGACGAGAGGAACGACGCCGACGCGGCCGACGCGCTGAGCACGCTGGCGAGTGATCCCGCGTCGGCGTGCCGGATCGCCACGGGCCTCGTCGACCGCCTCGCCCACGTCACCGTGGGATCATCCGCACGTCGACGGCTGGCACAGGCGCTCGCGGACGTGCCGGGGACCACGGCGTCACGTGCCCTCGTGGATCTGTCCCATGACGAGGACCGTGCCGTCGCGCTGACCGCCGCCTACATACTCACGTTGCGCGACGCCCGGTAGCCGATGCCTCCGAATGCGCTGTGTACGGGCCCCGGTTGACGCCGGACACCGGCCACAGGTCCGCGGCAGCGCCGGCGATCCCCGTGCCAAGGCCCGGTCGTCGGTCAGGGGCGCCAGCGCGGGGCCTCGTCGTCGGGGGTGTCCGGGCTGGCGAAGTGGAAGGGAACCGAGAGGTGGGCGGCGAGGGCGCGGCCGGCCCGCTCGGCCGCTGTCGACGCGGGGTGACGCGAGTGGCGGTCCTCTCCCTCGCCGAGGTACCGCCTGGCCGTCGAACCGTAGACGGTGGCCATCGGGGACTCTCCCGCCGGGTCGGCGGTGATGGCCAGCAGCCGCACGAACCAGTCGTGCACGGTGTCACCGTCCCAGATCGCCTCGACCGCCACGATGCGGCCCGCGCACCCGGCCGCCCGGCAGGCCAGGGACTCCAGGTCGAGGGGGCTCTCCGGCACACGGGCGATCCGGTCCCCGTAGTGCAGGTAGCGGTCGTTGGCGATCAGCTGAGCGGTGCCGACCCCTATGCCATGGGGAACACGGCCGATGTCGGTGATGACTTTCACCGCCATGAGAAGGCGGTCCTGAAGGACGTACCCGTCGATCTCGTCGCGGATCCCGGCCGGCAGACCCTCCCACCACCCGTCCCTGGCCGCCTGGTTCATACCCGTGACCTTCCCCTCGGAGGCCCCGGCGACGGAGCCTCGCGCCACTGTACGCCGCGTTCGGACAGGCACCGTCCACCACAGCCGTCGCGCGGCGATCCGTCCGCCGCGTTCACAGCACCCGCCGCCGGCGCCCCAGCCACGTCTGCGCGACGACGACCACCGCCAGGAACGCACCGCTGACCACCTGCTGGTAGGCCGAGTCCAGGGAACCGATCTGGTTGATGACGTTCTGGATGACCTTCAGCAGCGCCACGCCGACCAGCGAGCCGCTGATGAACCCGAACCCGCCGGTCAGCAGCGTCCCGCCGATGACGACCGCCGAGATCGCCTCCAGCTCCATGCCGGAACCCAGGATCGTCACCCCCGACAGCAGCCACGCCGCGTTCAGCGCGCCCGCGAGGCCCGCGCACACCCCGGACACGGTGTACACGGCGACCTTGGTACGGGCCACGGGCGCGCCCATCAGCGCCGCCGCGTCCTCGTTGCCGCCGACCGCGTACACGTACTGGCCGAAGCGCGTACGCCGGAGCACCACCGCGCCCAGCACGAACAGTCCCAGCGTGATCCACACCGGCACGCCGACGCCGAGCAGCGAACTCTGCCCGAGCTTCGTGAAGTACGCGCTCTTGTCGACGAGATACGTCCGTGACCCCTCGTCGGTCAGTGCGAGCAGGACGCCCCGCGCACCGAGCATGGAGGCCAGGGTCACGATGAACGGGGCCAGCCCCGAACGCGCGATCAGCAGCCCGTTGACCAGGCCGACGAGCCCGCACACCACGAGCGGCAGCAGCAGTGCCACCGCGGTGCCGTACTGCGAACCCCACGCCGCGAGCACCCCGCCCAGGGCGAACAGCGAGCCGACCGACAGGTCGATGCCGCCGGTGACGATCACGAAGGTCATGCCGAGCGCGACGACGGCGAGGAACGCCGACGACAGCGCCATGTTCTCCAGGTTGTCACCGGTCAGGAAGGTGTCGAAGCTCAGTGAGGCGGTGAGCATCGCGATCACCAGGGTGACCAGAGCTCCGTGCTGCTGGGCGAGCGCGCTCAGCCGCTCCGCACGGCTCGGGCCCGCCGGCTCGTCGCCGGCCTGGGCGGCAGGGATCTCTTTCCGCATGGTGGCTTCCCCGGTGTCCGTGGTCATCGCCTCCCCCGTTCGCGTGCCGCGTAGACGGCACCGACGATTACCACGGCCTGCGCGATCTGTGTCCAGGACGGGGGCAGGTCGTGCTTGATGAGCGTGGTGGTGAGCAGCTGGATCAGTACGGCGCCCGCGACCGTGCCGCCGACGCGGACTCGGCCACCGCCGAGCGGTGTTCCGCCGACGACCACCGCGGTGATGGCGGACAGCTCCATCAGGGTGCCCAGCGAGGTGGGATCGCTCGCGGTGAGCCGGGCGGTCGCCAGCACGCCCGCGATCGCGGCCAGCGCGCCGGAGCACACGTACGCCACCACGAGGACCCGGCGCACGGGCAGCCCCGACAGCCGGGCCGCCGGCCGGCTGTCGCCGATGGCGAGCAACTGCCGCCCGAACGTGGAGCGTCGCATGACGAACGCCAGGAGAAGGGCCAGCGCGGCCGCGATCAGCACCAGATAGGGGATGCCCAGTGCGTCCCCCGACCCGAGGGCCGTGAGGCCGGGGTCGTGGACATCCTTGAGCTGGGGAAGCAGCACCAGGGCGAGGCCCCGTGCGGCGACCATCAGGGAGAGCGTGGCGACGATCGGCTGCACCCCCACGAAGGCGACCAGCGCCCCGCTCGCGGCACCGGACACGACCCCGCCGGCGACCGCGATCAGCGTGGCGACCCAGGGTCCGTAACCGAGGTACAGCGACAGCAGCGAGGTGGACAGCGCCATCACCGAGCCCACCGACAGGTCGACTCCCTCGGTGCCGATGGCGAGCGCCATGCCGAGGGCCACGATCAGCACCGGCGCGACCTGGACGGCCTGGGTGCGGAAGTTCTCCGCGGAGGCGAAGTGCGGCGTGAAGACGAAGTTGAACAGCAGCAGAACCACCACGCCGCCGTAGACGCCGTAGTCCTGCAGCAGACGCAGCGCCCGGTCCCGGTCCACCGTGCCCCGGGCGAGGCTCAGTTCAGTCATCGTGCCCTCCGGCGGGTACGGCGGCGATCGCGCGCATCAGTTCCTCCTCGGTGACCGCGTCGCCGGTCAGCTCGCGCACCACCGCGCCGTCCTTGAGGACGACCACGCGGTCGCTGCCCTCGATCAGTTCCTCGGTGTCTGAGGAGATCAGCAGCACCGCCAGGCCGTCGTCGGCCAGCTCGTCTACGAGTGCCTGCACCTCCGCCTTGGCGCCCACGTCGATGCCCCGGGTGGGCTCGTCCAGCAGCAGCACCTTGGGATGCAGGGCGAGCCATCGGGCGAGCAGCACCTTCTGCTGGTTCCCGCCGGACAGTTCGCCCACCTTCTGGTGCGGCCCGGCCGCCTTGATGCGCAGCCGCTTCATGAAGGTGTCGACGATCCGGTCGACGCGGGCGTCGTCGACCAGGCCGAACCGGGACAGCCCCGGCAGCGCGGCGAGCGCGATGTTCTCCCGCACCGACAGGCCCGGCACGATGCCCTCGGTCTTGCGGTCCTCGGGAAGCAGGCTGACGCCGGCCCGGATCGCCGCCGCGGTGGAGCCGCCGCGCACCGGCTCACCCGCCACCACGATCCGGCCGCCGTCGACGGGCAGGGCGCCCGCGACGGCCTTCGCCGTCTCACTGCGCCCCGAGCCGAGCAGCCCGCCCAGACCGACCACCTCGCCCGGGCGCAGGGACACCGACACGTCGTGCAGCCGCTGACGGACACGCAGGTTCTCGGCCACCAGAACCGGTGGGGCCGTGGTGTCGCGGGAGCCGGTGAACTTGGTGAGCCCCTCCCGGCGCACCTCACCGATCTCCCGCCCCAGCATCAGCGCCACCAGCCGGAGCCGGTCCAGCTCGGCGAGCGGCCCGGTGTGCACCACCCGGCCGTCGCGCAGCACGGTGACCGCGTCGCAGATCTCGTACAGCTCGTCCATGCGGTGACTGACGTAGACCACCGCGATGCCCCGCTCCCGCAGGGTGCGGATCACCCCGAACAGCGTGCGCACCTCGCGGGGCTCCAGCGAGGAGGTGGGCTCGTCCATGATCAGGACTCGGGCGTCGACCGCCACGGCGCGCGCCAGCGCGATCATCTGCTGTGCGCCGACGCCCAGTTCGCGCAGCGGGCGGCGGACGTCGACCCGGATGCCGAGACCACGCAGGGTCTCCTCCGCCTCCCGGTGCATACGGCGGAAGTCGATCAGCCCCAGCCGGCCGCGTGGCTCGCGGCCGAGGAACAGATTGCGGGCCACGCTCATCAGCGGGACGAGGTTGACTTCCTGGTAGATGGTGGAGATGCCCGCCTGCTGTGCCTGCGACGGGGTGGCGAAGCGGACCGGGGCGCCGTCGTGCGTCATCTCGCCGGCGTCGGGCTGGTACACGCCGGTGAGCACTTTGATCAGGGTCGACTTCCCCGCGCCGTTCTCGCCCACCAGGGCGTGCACCTCGCCGGCGCGGGCGGTGAAGTCCACCTCGGACAGCGCCCGCACGCCGGGGAGGGTCTTGCACAGTCCGGTGACCGTGAGCATCTCAGTAGGCCTTGCCCAGGTCGGACTTGGCGTTGGCCCCGGTGTAGGAACCGTCCTGGATGACGATGTCCTGCGCCACCTTCCGGCCCTGGGTGAAGCCGTCCAGGGTCTGGAAGGCCAGCGGCCCGAAGCGCGGGTTGGACTCGATCACCCCGGAGATCCAGCCGT
Organism: Streptomyces naphthomycinicus; assembly: GCF_020400595.1. Classification (GTDB taxonomy): domain Bacteria; phylum Actinomycetota; class Actinomycetes; order Streptomycetales; family Streptomycetaceae; genus Streptomyces; species Streptomyces naphthomycinicus. The sequence continues at coordinate 7,186 of NZ_JAINRE010000029.1, forward strand.
CCACGATGCCCTGCACGGCGTTGCGTGTGCCGTCGATGGTCACGATCTTCACGTCGCCGGGCTTCTTGCCCGCGCCCTTGAGGGCGTTGACCGCGCCGAGGCCCATCTCGTCGTTCTCGGCGTAGACGCCCTTGATCCCCGGCTTGGACTGGATGAGGTTCTCGGTGACCGACTGGCCCTTCTCCCGGGCGAATTCTGCGGTCTGCCGGAAGACGATCTTCAGGCCCGGGGCCTTCTCCGCGATCCGGTCCTCGAAGCCCTTGGTGCGTTCGGTGGTGACGTTGTTGCCGGCCGCGCCGAGCAGGATGGCGATCTCGCCCTTGCCGCCGGTCGCCGCGATCATCTGGTCGGCCGCCCGCTTGCCCTGCTCGACGAAGTCGGAGCCGATGAAGCTCACGTAGTCCTTGCAGGCCGTGGCGTTGATCTTGCGGTCCACGGTGACGATCGGGATGTGCTTGGCGGCCGCGGTGCGCAGCACCGGCTCCCAGCCGTCGGAGTTGAGCGGCGCGATGACCAGCAGGTCGGCGCCCTTGGCGATGAGGTCCTGGACATCGCTGATCTGCTTGGAGAACTGCGACTGGGCGTTGGCGGTGAGCAGTTTGACGCCCCGTTTCTGTGCCTCCGCCTTGAGGGAGGCCGTCTCCGCGATACGGAAGGGATTGGCCTCCTTCTCGGACTGGGAGAACCCGACGGTGGCGGACTTCAGGTCCAGCTTCTCGCCGCCGTAGGCGTCGAGGGCGCAGGTGGGTCCGGAACCGCCGCTCGGCGAGGCGACGACCTGTCCGGCGTCCTTGTCCTGCGTGGCGGCCTGGTCGCCGCCCGAGTCGTCCTCCGACTTGGCGCATCCGGCCATCAGAGCCAGGCTCGTGGCGAGGCCGGCGGCGAGGAGGGTCCGCGCACAGGTGCGACGCAGTGGTGCTGTGGGCTTCATGGGAGTCCCCAAACGGCGTGGCCCCGGGGCGCCGAGAGCGCTCTCGGGGGTAGGACGGCTCTTGCGGTCAGCTTGGCGTGCACGTCGTTCAGGGGAGGTTTTTACATCGTTGGAAGGGTGCTGTAAACCCTCCCGTCCGAAATCCCGGCCGGGCGGGCCGGGCCCCGCCTCACCGCCGCCCGAGCGTGCTCTCCCGCTCCACCAGCCGGAATTCGGCGACGAGTTCGCGCCCGCCGGGCTCCTCGCGCCCCGACAGACTGCGCAGCAGCGAGGCCACCGCCATCCGCGCGATGGCCTGTTTGTCCGGTGCGATGGTGGTGAGCGACACCGCGCTGAAACGGCCTTCGGCGATGTCGTCGAAGCCCACCACGGCGACGTCCCACGGCACCCGCAGGCCCCGCTCGTGCAGCACCCGCATCGCGCCGATCGCGATCAGGTCGTTGAGCGCGAAGACCGCGTCCGGCCGCACGCCCGAGTCGAGCAGCTGGGCCATCGCCCGGGCACCGTCGTCCCGGTCCCAGCCGCCGACCGGGACCACCATGTCGTCCGGCGCCGGCACCCCGGCCGCCGCCAACTCCTCGCGCCAGCCCACGAGCCGCAGATGGGCCGGACGGTTCGCGGAGTCCGTGCGGGCGCCCAGGTAGGCGATCCGGGTGCGGCCCCGGCCGAGCAGATGGCGAACCGCGGTCCGGGCGGCGGCCACGTTGTCGATGGCGATGTGGTCGTGCGGAGCGTCGTACTCGCGCTCGCCGAGGAGCACCAGCGGCACGTCGTCGGACCGCCCCTGGAGGTCCTCGGCCTCCAGCTCCAGCGGGCTGAGGATGAGCCCGTCGATCACCCGGGCCCGGAACCCCTGACTGACCAGTATCTCCTGCTCGCGCCTGCCGCGGGTGTGGTCCAGCAGCACGGTGAACTCGTGTTCCGCCGCCGCGTCGATCACCGCGCCTGCCAGTTCGGCGAAGTACGGGTTGCCCAGCTCCGGCACGGCCAGCGCGATGATGCCCGTGCGGCCCTTGCGCAGGTGCCGGGCGGTCAGGTTCGGCCGGTAGCCGAGCTCGTCGATGGCCTGCTGCACCCGGGCCCGCATCGCCGGTGTGACGTGCGGATAGTTGTTCACAACGTTGGACACGGTCTTGATCGAGACGCCGGCCCGCTCGGCCACGTCCTTCAGGCTGACCCGCAAGGGGATCTCCTCGGCATCGATGGGCGCTCCGGAGGGCGGAGCCTTGCCATGACTCTGGACAGCGGCCGGGAGGCGTGCTCTCATGCCAACTGCCATGCTTCCAACGTTGTACAGACTGAAGCAGTGAGCCGCCACCCTTCCTCAGCCATAGGGAGATCCGTGCGCATCAGAACACTCGGACATCGCCTCTCACTCCTCCTCGCGGCCGCTCTGGGCGTGGCCGGAATGACCGCGGCACCCACCGCCACGGCGGCGGACGACCCCGTCGAGGTCCACGGCCTCAAGGGCGAGTACTACACCCAATCCGCCCCCGGGGCCTTCGACTTCGCCCAGCTCAAGGCCACCGGATTCGACGCCGTACTCGACTTCGACTCCCTGGAGTCCCGCCTGAACTCGGCCACCGGCCGGTCGGACGACGTCAGCGTCCGCTGGACCGGCCGGATCGTGCCCGAGAAGACCGGCCCCACCACCTTCTCGATCACCGGCGACAACGGATTCCGCCTCTGGGTCGACGGCAGGCTCGTCATCGACCACTGGGTCGACGACTGGGACCGCGAACAGACCGGAGCCCCCGTCGAACTGACCGCGGGCAAGGCCTACGACATCAAGGTCGAGTACTTCGAGCACTACGGAGGCTCCAACCTCCACCTGCGCTGGACGCCGCCGGGCGGCGCCAAGACCGCCGTACCGCAGTCGGCGTTCCTGCTGCCGGAGGGATACGCCTACGACGGCGCCATCGCCACCACCGTCCTCAAGGACGGCCGCACCCTGCGGCTGGACTTCGCCCAGGCACTGGCCAAGCCCACCGCCGAGCTGAGCAGCCACTTCGACGCCGTCATCGGCGGTGCCGCCTGGCCGCTGGGCACGGCCCGGCTGAACCCCGAGGACCCCAGGTCCCTGCTGGTCTCCCTGAAGGAACCCGTCGTCGGCAACAAGTCCGGCACCGCGTCCGGCCTCGCCGACGTCCGCTACGACGGCGAGGGCGGCCTCACCGGCACGGACGGCAACGTTGTCAGCGCGTTCTGGAGCAGCGGTGCCAACCACTCCGCCTACGAACTGCGCACCAAGTGGGCCGACGACGTCACTCCGGCCAACGCCCACCGCGAGTACCCCCGGCCCCAGTTGACCCGCGACGCCTGGCAGAACCTCAACGGCAGCTGGCAGTTCGCCGCGGCCAAGGAGGGCGAACAGCCGCCCGTGGGCCGCACCCTCGGCGAGCGGATCCTCGTCCCGTACCCCGTCGAGTCCCAGCTCTCGGGCATCGAACGGCACGAGGACCGCATGTGGTACCGCCGCACCTTCACCGTCCCGGCCGGCTGGAAGGTCGGCGACCACAAGCGGCTCCAGCTGAACTTCGGCGCCGTCGACTGGCAGGCCGAGGTCTACGTCAACGGCACCGAGGTCGCCGAGCACAAGGGCGGCTACGACAAATTCAGCGCCGACATCACCGACGCCCTCAAGCCCGGCCGCACCCAGGAACTGATCGTCGGGGTCTACGATCCGACGGACGCCTCCGGCGGCGAGAACCCGCCCCTCGGCAAGCAGCGCCTGGACCCGAGCGGCATCTGGTACACCCCGTCCTCCGGTATCTGGCAGACCGTGTGGCTGGAACCCGTCGCCGCCGACCACGTCGACCAGCTGAAGCTCACCCCGCACACCGACACCGGCACGCTCACCGTCGAGCCGCAGGGCGTGCGCGACGGCGTCGCGGTCACCGCGACCGCGTACGACGGCAAGCGCCGGGTGGCCACGGCCAGCGGCCGTACCGGCCGGTCCCTCACCCTGAGGATCCCGGACGCGCGTCTGTGGTCGCCGGACGACCCGTTCCTGTACGACCTCAAGGTGAAGGTCGGCGACGATCGCGTGGGCAGCTACTTCGGGATGCGCTCCATCGCCGTGGAGAAGGTGAACGGCGTCCCCCGCACGGTCCTCAACGGCAAACCGGTCTTCATGATGGCCACCCTCGACCAGGGTTTCTGGCCCGACGGCCTGCACACCGCGCCCAGCGACGAGGCCCTGGCCTACGACCTGAAGATGCACAAGCGGATGGGCTTCAACGCCGTCCGCAAGCACATCAAGGTCGAACCCGACCGCTGGTTCTACTGGGCCGACCGGCTCGGTCTGCTGGTGTGGCAGGACATGCCGGCCATGACGGCCGGGGTGAACCCGTCGACGGCCGCCCGCGCCGAGTACGAGAGGGAGATGAAGCAGATGATCGACGAGCACATCAGCAGCCCGTCGATCGTCATGTGGGTGGTCTTCAACGAGGGCTGGGGCCAGTACGACATCGGCCGCGTCGCCTCCCAGGCCAAGGCATGGGACCCCACCCGCGTGGTGAACAACATGTCCGGCCTCAACCTGGGTGCCGACGGCGGAGCCGGTGACATCATGGACGAGCACGGCTATCCCAGCCCCGCCCTGCCGCCGCATCCGGACGGCCAACGGGCCCTGGTCGCGGGCGAGTACGGCGGTCTCGGCCTCGCGGTGCCGGGCCATGCCTGGTCGGTGCAGCAGTCGTACGTCGACGTGGACCCCAGCACCTACACCGACGACTATCTGCAAAAGCTCGGCGAGGTGCACGCGCTGGCCTGCAAGGGCGGAAACGGCGCCGTGTACACGCAGATCTCGGACGTGGAAGGGGAACTCAACGGCCTGATGACGTACGACCGCAAGGTGACCAAGCCCGACGTGCGGCGCCTGAAGGCGGCGCACGACGCGTTGATCGACGACGCGTCACGGGCGGTCGTCGCGGGCTGCGCGGCCTGACCTCCGGGCAGCGCCGGCCGTCGCCTCCCCGCGAAACCGCCGGAGTGCCCGGGGCGCCGTGCCCGTCGCCCGGCCCGGTCCACCCACCGCATCGACGGCGGGTGGACCGGGCCGGACCCGCACGGGCGAGCGACGGGCGTCTCCTACAGCCCGCCTCGTCGTGCGGGGCCGGGGGAGGAGGACGGACGGGGCCTGTCCGTGGTCCCCCCCGTGGCCTCGACGGACACCCTGGTCGTGCGCCCCGCTGTCGTACGCCCTACTTCGGTGCCTGGAAGCCGCCGATCTCCCGCTCGAGCAGTTCGGCCAGCCGCAGCGGGGTACGGTCCTCGAACAGCGGACCGATGAGCTGCACTCCCACCGGCAGTCCCTCGGGGGAGCGGCCCGCCGGGACGGCGGTGGCGGGCAGACCGGGCATGGTGGCCAGACCGGCCCAGACGAGCTGGTCGAAGTACGGGTACTCGACGCCGTCGATGTCGATCCGGCGGGCTCTCGGATCGGGGTTGTGGTCGTGCGGGAACGCGGGAGTGGACGTGATCGGACACACCACGGCGTCGAACTCGGCGAAGAGCTGCCGCCAGCCGTGGCGGTGGAGCTCGCGACGGACGTTCACCCCGATCCAGTCGCGGTGGCTGAACACCATGGCGCGCAGCCGTGCCGCCTCCAGGCCCTGGTCCTGCGCGCTCAGTCCGGCGGCCTGGGCGCGCAGTTCCTCGAACGTCTCGACGGGAAAATGCGCGGTCGAACCCGAGAACAACAACTGCGTGTAGAGCACCCCGGCTTCGGCCATGTCGGGCAGGAGCGCACTGTGCCGTTCGACGCGGGCGCCGCCGTCGGCCAGCGCGTCGGCCACCCGGTTCACCCCCGCCCGCACAGCGCCCCCGACCGGCACGAGCGGATGCTCGTCGAGAACAAGGACCCGGAAGTCGCAGAGCCGCTCGTGACGCGCGGGCGGCAGCGTCAGGTCGTACGCCACGCCGAGCGTCAGCGGATCCGGGCCGGCCATGACGTCGAGCAGGAGCGTGAGGTCGCGGGCGGAACGCGCCATCGGACCGACGACGGCCAGGTCCATGTCGACAGGCAACGCCGGCCCGGGCGGCGGGACCATCCCGCGGCTCGCCGCCAGCCCGAGCGTCGGCTTGTGCGCGTAAATACCGCAGAAATGCGCGGGGGTGCGCAATGAACCGGCCATGTCGGATCCGATGGACAGCGCGCCGAAGCCGGACGCGAGGGCCGCCGCCGATCCGCCGGAGGACCCACCCGGCGTGCGACCGTGATCCCATGGGTTGTTGGTGGTGCCGTACAGCTCGTTGAAGCTCTGCACGTCCTGTAGCCCCACGGGCACATTCGTCTTGCCGAGCACCACCGCGCCCGCGGCCTTGAGACGTGACACCTGCACCGCGTCCTCGGCCGGTATGTGGTTCCGGTGCTGCGGCATGCCCCAGGTGGTGGGCAGCCCGGCGACGTCGTAGGACTCCTTGACCGTGACCGGGATGCCGAGCAGCGGCTCGTCCTCACCGCGGGCGCGTGCCTGGTCGGCATCGCGCGCGGCGGCTCGTGCACGGTCGAAATCCGGCACACAGATCGCGTTGATCTCCTTGTCGTCCCGCTCGATACGGGCGATCGCCTCGTCGGTCAGTTCCACCGAGGTCACTTCACCGGCACGCAGGGCGGCCGCGAGTTCTTCGGCCGTCGGGAAATTCCACTCCATGGATTCGACGGTATAGGCGTCCGGGAAAGGCCACGAAATACCTTTTCACGCAACGGGGTGGATGCGTCGAGGCTCAATTCGAGTCGGGCGGGGCGGGCATGGTCCGCAGGGTGCGGACGGGGGAGGTGAGCAGCGGGACCACGGGGACGGTCTGCAGGAGCGCCCCGACGGTGAGGACGGCCCGGACGTCGAGGAGGGCGGCGAGGGCGCCGGCGGTCGCGGCCGGGCCCGGCGAGGAGCAGCGGTAGTTGGGCGAGGGGGCTGACCGCGAACCCCCTTGGCGAGCACCGCGGCCGCCGCCGGATCCGAGGTGATGAGCTGGCGGCGCTTGGCGTGGCGGTCCGACAGAGCGCCGGCCCACAGTGCGACCGTGCTGGGGAGCTGACCGAGGAAGGCGAGCACCGCGACTTCGCCGGTGGCGGCGTGGAGTTCCAGGACGGCCTCGTGGGCAGTGCCCGTCCTGCCGCGCGGCAGGACGGGCGGGGGCGGAAGCGATCAGCGGTCCTGGGACAGCTCCAGCAGCTCGGCGAAGGTTCCACCGCCGTGGACGAGATCGTCGTACCGGCCCTGTTCGGTGATCCGGCCCTGCTCCATCACGATGATGTGGTCGGCGATCCTGGTGTTCTCCAGGCGGTGGGTGACCACGATCGTGATGCGGTCGGCGGCGATGGCCTTGATCTGCTCGAAGATCTGGTGCTCGCCGCGCGGGTCCATCTGGGAGGTGGGCTCGTCGAGGATCAACAGCTCCGGGCGCCGGTACAGGGCTCTTGAGCAGGCGACGCGCTGCCATTGGCCGCCGGAGAGTTCGGAGCCGCCGAAGACGTCACGGGACAGGAGGGTGTCCAGGCCCGCGGGGAGGTCGTCGACGGCCTCGCGCAGACCGACCGCGTCGATGGCTTCCCACACCGGGGCGTCGTCATGGGTGCGCGGCTGGCCGAGGGTGACGTTCTCGCGGACCCGCAGCGGCCACTGCGCGAAGATCTGGGGGACCAGACCGGTGTGCGTCCACAGCGTGGCGGGATCGACCTCGGCGAGGTCGGTGCCGTTCCACGTGATCTTGCCCTTGTCCGGCAGGTAGATGCCGGTCAGCAGCCGGGTGAGGGTGGACTTCCCCGAGCCGTTCGCGCCGACGATCGCGAGGATCTGGCCGCGCTGGAGGGTGAGGGAGACCCCGTCGACGGCGGGCCTGTCCTTGCCCGGGTACTGGTAGACGACATCCTTGAGCCGGATCTCCTCGGTCGGAGCGGCGTGTGCGCGGGGGCCGCGCCGGGGGGTGCGCGCGGCGGCCTCGTCGAGGAAGGACTGCATGTCGCTCAGGTAAAGGCTGGTGTGGAAGACCGCGGCACCGTTGACGACGACCTGGGAGAGCGCGGCGAGCGTGGTCTGCACGGCGACGACGGCCGTCGCGGCCACCGCGAGCTCGATCCGGCCGGACACCGCCAGCCACGCCAGCGCCCCCCAGGTCGCCACCAGGAAGGCGCCGCCGGCCGCTGCGGACAGCAGGGCGATCCGCAGGGTCCGCGGCGCGGCGGCCAGGGTGCGCCGGTCGCACCGGTCGGACAGGGCCCGGTACCAGTAGACGAGGTAGTCGGACATCGAGTTGGCGCGGACCTCGTCGCCGTACTTCGACGTGGTCGCCCACCAGCGCATCATGCCGCGCACATTGCGGTCGGCGACGTTGGCGTAGTGGATCTCGTAGTCGACCCGGGCGGTCAGCACGGCGCCGACGCCGGCCGGCAGCACGGCGAGCAGGAGCAGTGGCAGCATCAGCGGATTCAGCACCGACAACACGCCGCCGGCAGTGACCATGCGGATCAGTGCGGACAGGAACCGCTGGGCGTCGGTGACCATCACATGGGTGCGGATCACCCCCATCTCGGCCGCCTCGTGCCGGTCCGAGAACCCCTCCTGCGCGTACGCGGACGCTTCGACCCGGCACACCGCCTCGACCAGCGCGGTGTCCGTCTCCGTGGTCAGTCGCGGGGTGATCCTCCGCTCCGCGTACGTGGCCACCGCCGCCGCGCCGCGGCCCAGCGCGGCGGCGAGCGCGACCACCATCAGCGCGGGCACGGCTCCGTGCAACCGGTCGGCGGCGGAGCCACCGCCCAGGACGGGCTTCATGGCGCGGGCGGTGGCGGTCAGCAGCACGGCGGCCGAGACTCCGGTGACCACCTGACAGCCGAGCAGCAGTCGTACGGCACGCCGGTCGGTCCGCCACGACAGCCGGGCGATCCGGCCCAGCACGGCAGGGATCTGAGCGCACATCCGCCGGAAGGAGACCTGTGCGAGCGGATTGACGGAGTACTGCCCGCTGTAGGTGATCTCCGCCGGCGGCGGCGGAGGAGGCGCGGTGGTCTGCTGCGCGTGTGTAGCGGCCGAGGTCAACGTGGGGCTCCCTTGACGGTCGTCCGGCATGGTCGTGAGGCTCAACGACCCGGCTGGGATATCGAACACATGTGTTTCGGTCGGTCTCGGAATCCCGGGAGAGAGCGTCTGGCGGCGTGTGGCGGATGCATGGACCCGGACCGCACAACGGGTGTGCGATGAAGGGTGGTTGGCCGAATCGCCGACGATGGTGCTCGCGGTGCCGGAGGGACGCGTGGGCGCGTACGGGCTTGGGCGCGACCGGGCGCGTGCGAACCTTCCCGTACACCGGGCGTTTCGCCGGAGCCGAGGGTGCTGTGACCGTGCACGACGGTGACCGTGCCGATGGTGACCGTGCACGACGGTGACCGTGCCGATGGTGACCGTGCACGACGAGGGTGGGCGGCCCGAGCAGGGGAGCATGCGCGCAAGGCGACCGCGCCGACGTTCAGAGCATCGGCCGTCGCACCTCTGGCCGGCGGCCGGCCCGGAGATCCCTGGGCGCGTGTGGCCAGGCGGGGGTTCCGCGGCTGGGCCATGCGATGTCGTCGACGGCGAGAAACGCCTCGCCGGCCACGGTCGCGGGGGTCGCCCCGGTGAACGCCATGACGTCCCGATGCAGATGGGACTGGTCGGCGTAACCGGCGTCGGCCGCGACTCGGGCCGCGCCGTCACCCGCGGCCAGTCGGTGGGCGGCATGGTCGAAACGGACCAGCTTCACGGCGCTCTTGGGCGGCAGACCGAGCTGTGACCGGAACCGGGACCACAGGCGCTTACGGCTCCATCCGACCTCGTCCGCTAGCCCGTCCACGCGGACCGCGCCACGGCTGCCGACGATCCGGCGCCAGGCCCAGGCCACCTCGGGGTCCACCGGCGGCCCCGCCTCATGCCTGCGGGCGAGCAACGCGTCCGTCAGCGCGAAGCGTTCCCGCCACGACGGGACGTCGCCCAGCCGCTCGCGGATCCGGGACGCCTCCCGCCCCCACAGGTCGCCCAGGGGTACGACGGCGCCGTCGAGGTCGGCGGGGGAGGCGCCCAGAACCGCCCGTGCGATCACCGGGGACAGACGTACCTGCACGCACTCGACGTTCTCTCCCCACGTCCGGACCGCGCCCCCGGCCCCAAAGCCGAGTCCGGCGACGAGGCTTCCCCGCTGCTGCCGCCCGGACGCACCGTCGAGGACCGGCGAACCGGCGCCGAAGTCCAGGAGGAGCGTCACGGCCGGGTGCGGGATCATCCGGAGCGCGTCCAGATCACGGACGCGGAACCCGGCCATGGACACACCGGCCACCCGGCTGGGCTGTTGCGGGCACGCGACGTCCCACACGGCCGCACCGTACGTGAAAGTCCGCACCGTCCCATGCTAAGAGACATCGTTGCAATTGGTCAGATCCCCTGCCGTTGCCCCAACGGGCGGGCCTGTTCCTTCTTCAGCGCGGAGAATCCCCGGCGCGCTTAAGCGGCGAGCTCCTCGCTGGGGAATGACCATACCCGGGCCCCTGTCGATGGGAAGGTCGTCACCCAGTACGAGGAGAACCGCCCGTCGTGCAAGGCCCGCGAGGACTTCTACCGCAGCGGCACGTACTGCTGCCCCCATGGCCTGAGAGGGGGGCCTGAGTGGCGGCGGAGGTCCGCCAGGACGGCCAGTCAAGTTCGGTGCCGTCTTATGGCGCAGAGGCCGACGGGGGATGGGCGCGGGCGCTGCCTGCGTGTTGGCGGGCGCTGACGTCTCGGGGGGACGGGACCGGAACCGTCCCCCTCGGCGGGACGCGGACTACTGCGATACCGGGAATGCTGGTGGGCCGAATGGGACTGGGTCGTGCCAGGCCTGTCCGTTTGCGGCCCATGTGACGTTGAGGCGGCCGTTCTTGTCGATGGTGAGGGCGGTGAGTTGGTTGTCCGTCTGCTTCGCCATCGCCACTCGCATCCCGGAGAGGGAAGACGGCTGGGATGGTGGAAGCGTGCCGCCAGCGGGAATCGCCCGCTGCCCGTCCATGTTGCCGGCGGCGAGGTACCGGCACACCAGGATCCACCCTGTACTGCCCGACACGGGCACGCCTTGCTTCACGCCACACCCGATCGACGTGGTGGTCGACGTCGGGGACATCCATATCGTCTGCGAGTAATGACCCCAGGCATGGTCGTTGGTTCCGGGCGCCGCATTATTGTTGACGAGGGCGTTGTTGTCGGCGTCGAACTTGGACTTCTCTGCTACCCAACTGAAGCTCCCCGAGGGGTCCAGCGCCATCATCGGGCGTGCCGGGCCAGGGTAGGCATTGAAGAGGTTCTCTCCCTCGTTGCCGTTCGTGTCAAGACTGCCCTGCGAGAATGCAACCGGTGCCGGACCCGTCATGATCAGGCCGCGTAGCATGGCAGTAGCTGCTGTAAAAGACTGTAGGTTCCATCGGATACTCCGCCGATGTGGATGTTCGTTGATCGCCCGAAGGCGGGCCAAGCAGTGCTTGCTTGGCCCGCCCCGCCCCACCCCGCCTCGCGCCGACCGACCCGCCTGAATTGGGCTTGCAGATTCCCGCTCGCCGAACACATGGCGCGCTGGACGAGGGCATAACCGTCCCCCGTTCGGCGTAGCCCGGCTAGCCCAACAAACGATCAGCGGCCACGCGAGCGTGTTTCCGGAACCGGTCTAGGTGCCGAAGAGTTGGGTCCAAAGATTGCCGGAGGCGCCGGCAAGTCCGGTCTGCTTCCACTGGCAGTTCAGGATGGCGGCCTTGTGAGGTGCGCTGCCCATCCAGCTGTCGAAGACCTGCTGCGAGGTGGAGCCACCTTGGTGGATGTTCTCCGCGGTCGGTATGGACGGGCTGAAGCCGGCCTTTTCGACCCGCTGCGCGATACTCGATCCGTCGGAGCCGGTGTGCGAGAAGAAGTTGTTCTTGGCCATGTCCTCGCTGTGAGCCTGCGCGGCCGCGGTGAGCTGGCTGTTCATGCTCAGCGCCGAACAACCGGCCTTCTCTCGTTCGGCGTTCTCCAGAGCCAGGATTTCGCTGGCGTTGGCCTGCTGTACGGTGTTGGGCCCGGCGGGGGCGGCGGGGGCGGCGCTTGCGCCGGCTGCGGCGGGCAGCACGAGCAAGGGGATTGCGCACGCGGCAGCGCATGCACCGTGCAGTCGGTGAGTGAGGGCGCGCATAGCATTCCTTTCGTTCGTTCGACGTGTGCACCGGGAAACCCGGTTCGCGGTTGTCCGGCGCATACCTCGCGAAGGGCCCGGTTCCGTCAGCCGCCTCGGCCTCGGAAAGCGAGCCGCGAGGTACGGACCCCCGCTGTTCTGGCAGTGGTGACGTTCGGCCGGTGGGGCAACGCTGCCGTCACTGTCGATGGCTGGGACGCCGACGTGCCCGTTTGAGGCACGCCCTCAGGCCCCTTCGGTGGCCCCGTTCGGCCAGCGCGGCGAGGAGGTGGCTCCAGGCCGATCACGGGGGCCGCTAGTGTCCGGCCCTAGTCGCTTTTGAGTCTGCCTGTCACCTCATTTTAGCGCTGCGGGTGTCGGATCTCCTGTCCAGGCAACCCCACGGCAGCCGCTGCTCAGACGTCCGCAGCGTGCTGAGCGGGGTAGGCCGGCCGCGGCGAATCGGAGATCTGTCAATCCCTCCGTTTGTGGAGACCCTCCTGTAGCCAGCTCCTCAGAGGGCGTTTTCTTCCGTTGTTTCATACCGTGAAGCGGGCTTGGTCCGGTGATGTCGGGTCGCGCCAGGAGATGGTTCCCTCGCCGGTGAGACGGCGGGCCATGAGGTCGGTCATGACGAGGCGGATCATGGCTTCCGAGCGTTCGGGAGGGGTTTATGGACTCCTGCGGGCCGGCCAGTCACTGCCGGCCTTCTGCCGAAGTGAGCTCACGGTGGGCGGCGAGCAGGACGATGCGGCCGGAGTCCACGAAGGTCACCTGCCGCGGATCGACGACCGCGCGGGGCCGGCCTTGTGGTCAGTGTGGTCGGTGCCGTCGAGGTGAAGTAGCGCAGGGCCATGAGCTGGGCCTCGATCCGACTCAGCCAGAAGGAGTTGGTCGGCGTGTAGACGATCTCAACGTTGTTCGCCGCCGCCCGTGTGCCGATTCGCCGGCACTTCTTCGTGGTCAGGTGCGGTGAACACATCGACCAACAAGCTCATCGGCGCAGTGGACCAGGCCCTGGCCTGGGCGCTCCATGTCTTTCCCTTCATCAGGAGAGAGGCTTGCAGCCCGTAACCATCGGCCCGAACACGATCGGCGCCGGCGGAGGAGACCGGCTTGCGAGGCAGCCGAACCTCGAGCCGGCGTTCGCGTGAGCCAGGTACGGCAAGTCGGGTGCAAGTGTCCGGCAATCGGGCTCCGAAGACTGGGGTCATGACCACGAGCAATGCTTCAGACTCCGCCGTTCACCCCTACACCCGCGAGATGGCGATGATCCACCAGGTGTTCCGTCGCGAGTCGCGCCTGCTGGCCGACCTCGTCCAGGACGTTCGGCCCGCAGACACCGCCCGCGCCCGGATCCTCGCCGAGCACTGGCGGCTCTACTCAATCGGCCTGCACGCCCACCACACCGGGGAGGACGAGATGCTCTGGCCGGTCCTGCTGCCCCATCTGGACCTCGATGCCGAGCAGGTGCTGGCCATGGAGGCGCAGCACCGGGAGCTCTCCGAAGGGATCAGCGAGGTCCAGGTGCTCATGGACCGGTGGCAGGCGAAGGCCCTGTCCGAGGACCGTGACGAGCTGGCCGAGGCGCTGCGTCGGCATCACCGGCAGCTGTGCGCCCATCTTGACGAGGAGGAACGGCAGGTCATGCCGCTTGTCGCCCTCCACGTGAACGAGAAGGACTGGCATGCGGTCGGGGAGCGGGGCCTCGCCGAGACGCCCCGCAACCGGCTGATGATCGCGCTCGGCGCCATCCTGGAAGACGCCTCTTCCGAGGAGCGCAGGGAGTTCCTCGCCCGGCTGCCCGTTCCGGCGCGGGTGTTGTGGAAGCTGCTCGGGCAGCGGCAGTACCGCCGCGAGACCGACCGGATCCGGGGCCGGCGTACAACCGCGTGACCGTCGTTCTTGCCGGCTGGGCTGGATGCGCGCCCGTGCGTCCGGCCCCGTTGTCCACCCCTCACCGATCGAGGAACCTCACCGATGCGCATCGGATTCTCCGTACCCCAGTTCGGTCCGTTCGCCGACCCCCACCTCTCCGTCGGCATGTGCACGGCGTTGGAAGCGCTGGGCTGCCACAGCCTCTGGGTGGCCGACCGCCTCTTGGCCCCGCTCAGCCCGCCCGACGGGTACCCGGGCGGGAAGATGCCCGTCCGGTACGGCACCCACCTCGACCCGCTGCTCTTGCTGGGCGTGGCAGCCATGGCGACCGAACGGGTACGTCTGGGCAGCAGTACGCTCAACGCCCTGTGGCAGCCGCCCCTCGTGCTCGCCCGGGCGCTGACGACACTCGACCTGCTCAGCCGTGGGCGCCTGGATGTGGGCATCGGGCTGGGCTGGATGCGGGAGGAGTACGAGGCCACCGGAGTGCCCTGGGAAGGCCGGGGCGCCCGGCTGGAGGAGACTCTTGACGTCCTCGACGCCGTATGGCGGCCCGGGTCGGTGGTCCACACCGGCCCGCTGTGGACGATCCGCGAGTCGACCGTCCTGCCCAAGCCCCTCCAGAAGCCGAGGCCACCGGTGCTGCTGGGAGGATTCACCCCATTTGCCCTGGAGCGGGTGGGCCGGCGTGCCGACGGCTGGCTCGCGGCCTCGATGCCGCTTGAGTACTTCCGCGGTCTGTGGGCCGTGGCCTCCGAGGCGGCCGAACGGGCGGGGCGGGACCCGGCAGGACTGCGGCGGGTGCTGCGTGTGAACCCTGACGTCACCAAGTCCGCGGCCGACCTGGCGGAGAGCCACCACCGTGGGACCGTGCGCCAGATCTGCGACCACCTGCGCACGATGTGCGCGGCGGAGACCGACGAGGTGCTCGTGGACCTCCAGTTGACAACGGACTCGCCCGGTAGGTTCCTCGAGCTGGCGGCGGAGTTCATGGCCGAGCTGGCCTAGCGTTGCGCGATCGGACCGGCACCACCCCCGTGACCGCCTCCCGTTCTACTCGCCCGACAGCGGAAGCCGGGCCAGGGCCGCCCGGGCGGCATCCGACCAGTGCGGGGAGTCCCATGCGGCCGCCACTCGCGCGGCCTCCCGGTAGTGGCGCTGCGCTTCCTGCGCATGGCCCAGGAATTGGGCGAGTTCGCCCAGGGTCTGCGCGACGGGCCGCAAGACGAGGCTGAGGCTGCTCGCTCCGCCTGCCAGCCCCTGAAGGGGAAGGAGATCGCGGTAGACCTCGGCGGCCGCTTGCCGGTCGCCGAAGGCGATGGCGGCGATGCCGCGCAGGCCGGCCAGGATGGAGTAGGCGAAGTCGCGGCGGATCGGCGCCCTGCGGGCGAAAACCTCACGGGCCTCTTCGGCGCGGTCCGCGGCCAGCAGGGCGAGGGCGGTGAGGGCTTCGTTGTGCGGCTGGTACTGCTCCCACACCGCGAGCAGCACCGGCAGGACCTCGGCGAGCCGGTCCTGCTGCAGGCGGATGCATCCGGCCGCCAGGCCCGCCAGTCCGCTGAGGTCCACCGCCCCACGCGCTCGCAGTTCCGCCACCGCAGACGCCAGGTCCTGCTCCGCCTCGCCGAATCGGCCCTGGGCCATGGCGACCATGGGGCGGCGCAGCCTGGCGATGGCGAAGGCACCGCGCAGCTCGTAGGTGCGGGCGATCTCGTCGGCGCGTACGAGGCACCGCTCCATCCGCGCCGGGTCGTTGCCGGCGGCGGCTATCCGGGCGGCGATGTAGGAACTCATCCAGGAGTACTCGGGGCTGTCCTGGGAGGCGGCGACCTCGGCAAGTTCCTCGTGGAGTTCGAGATAGGCGGCGGGTTCCAGTTCGCAGTCGATGCGGCGCAGCAAGGAGGTGAGGGTCAGGCCCTGGAGCCGGGGATCGCCCACGGTCCTGGCGAGCTCCACGGCCTGGCGTGCCACGGTCACGGCGCGGGGGTCGGTGTCGTCCAGTGCGTCGGCGAGCTGGTCCAGGAGCAGGCACCGCTGCCGGTCGTCCGGGTGGTGGTTCTCCAGCAGGTTCGTGAGCTCCTCGACGGCCTCGGGATCACAGGCCGCGTACGGGCGGACGCGCCAGGGCGTCGGTTCGGTCCATGTCGTGTAGGCGGCGGTCAGCAGGTCTGCCCGGCCCTCGGCACGGGCCACCCGGACGGCCTGCTGCTGGGCGTCGCGGGCCGGTACGACGGCCCCCATCCGGATCCGGCAGTCGACGAGCTGGCCCAGCAGCATCACACGCAGCAGGGCGGCGTCCTGGTCTGCGAAGGCTGCCGGATGGTCGGCCAGAAGGCCGAGGGCCGTGTTCAGCAGGGCTTCGGCGTTCTGCGGGGCATAGCGGCGCACGGCCTGCTCGCACGCCAGCCGGGCATGATGGACCGCGGGGCCGGCGTCGGCGGTCACGACCGCGGCCGCCCGCAGGAGGTGGTGGGCGGTGGCGGTGACGTCGTCCGAGCCGAGGGCGATCAGGCTCCTGCCCAGTCGGGAATGTATCCGGGCCAACCGCAGGCGCGTGAGGTCTGCCTCCAGGGCGTCTCGTACGAGGGCGTGGCTGAAGCGGACCGTACCCGCCCGCGGCTCGGTGAGCAGCCCGGCGGTCACGCCGGCGTCCAGGGCGTCGAGGAGTTGCTCGGGATCGCAGTCCGCGGCCTGCACCAGGAGGGCGATCGGGGCCTCGCGTCCGGCGACGGCTGCGAGCCGCAGTCCGGCCGTGACGGTCGGTGCGAGCAGGGCGAGCCTGCGCCGCAGTACGTCCTGGACCCCTTGCGGGATCCGGGCCAGGGCTTGCTGCTCGCCCTCGCCGGCCAGCAGGAGGGAACTTTCACGGAGGTAGAAGGGGTTGCCCCCGGCCCGTTCGGCCAGGGCCGCCGCGGCCTGCTCGCTGATGTCGGCCGTCGACCGCCGCAGCAGTTCCTTCGCCTGGGCGTCCGACAGGCCCGAGAGCTTGATTCGTACGGGCGAGCAGGCAGCCAGGCGTGCCAGTGCGCCGGTCAGGTCGCCCTCGCCGGTGCGGTACGAGCCGACCA
The DNA here is from genome assembly GCF_020400595.1 of Streptomyces naphthomycinicus. Taxonomy (GTDB): domain Bacteria; phylum Actinomycetota; class Actinomycetes; order Streptomycetales; family Streptomycetaceae; genus Streptomyces; species Streptomyces naphthomycinicus. Next base: position 24,208 of record NZ_JAINRE010000029.1, read on the forward strand.
GGACCAGTGGTGCGTCGCGCAACTGCTCGGCGCAGAGCAGGAACAGCTCGATGCTCTCCTGGTCGCCACGGTGCAGGTCGTCCAGCACGATCGCCAGCGGCTGCCGCGCGGCTGCGTCGCGGAGCCAGCCCAGCAGCGCCCGGTGCAGCCGAAAGCGCCGGGCCGGGCTGCCGTCCGGCTGCTCGGAGCCGCTAGAGGTGCCCGGGGCCAGAAGGGGGGCCAGCTCGTCGGCGTACGGTCCTGGTGGCGCGTCTCCGGCGAGGCCGGGGAGGAGATCGAACCAGGCCCGGCCGGGCGGGGCGCCGTCGGTCTCCGGGCACTGCCCAGATCCGACCAGCCAGCCCTGTGGGGGCAGTTGGCGCAGTACGGCCTGCAGAAGGCTCGACTTGCCGATTCCGGCCTCGCCGGAGACCAGGATCACCTGCGCGCGGCCGCCGCGTGCCCGCTCCGCCGCGTCGGCGATCGCCGCCAGCTCTTCGTCGCGGCCCAGGAGCCGGCCTGCCATGAGGACCGTCGGCGCAGTCGGCGTCCCCGGTCCGGCAGCCGTGACGGAGCTGGGGAGCGTCACGGCGGCGGCCATCCCGGTTCGCGCGGTCGTCGCGGTGGGTGCCCCGGTCTCTCGGTGAAGGACGTCCAGGCGCTGGTGCAGCAGGGCCTGCTCCAGCTCCAGCAGGGCCGGACCGGGTTCGACGCCCAGTTCTTCTCCGAGGACGTGCCGGGCCTGCCTCAGTGCCGCCAGGGCGTCCCCCTGTCGGTCGCGGGCCCACAGCGCCAGCGCCAGCAGCCGCCATCCCTCCTCGTGCAACGGCTGCTCCCGGGTCAGCGCGCCCGCGTCGGTGAGGGCCTGCGCAGCCTGCCCGTGGCTCAGCCGCGTGGCGACGAGCCGTTCGCGGGCAGCGCGGTGCAGTTCCTCCAGGCGGGTGCGTTCACCGGCCGTCCAGGGCTCGTCCGCGAACTCCGCGTACGGCTGCCCGCCCCACGAGGCGAGCGCTTCGGCCAAGCCCTCGGCCGCGGCGTGGGCGGGCAGACCCGCAACCGAGCAGGCCGCGACCCGGTCCTCGAACACCCAGGCGTCCAGCGCGGCCCGTTCCAGGGCGAGGGCGTAGCCGTACGGCGCGCTGAGCAGGAGCCGAGCGGCGGTCCTCGGTGCTCGTTCCGGTTCGAGAAGGCGCCGCAGACGCGCGATGTAGGCGTGCAGCGACGCCTGCGCACTCGACGGGACACGCGTGGGCCACAATCTCTCGATGATCCGCTCCGTGGAGACGACCTCTCCACGGGCGAGCAGGAGTTGGACCAGAACCATCCGCGCGAGACGACCCGGTGTGGCAACCGGGCGGCCGTCGACCTCGACCCGGAACGCGCCGAGCACCTTCATTGTGACCATGTCAACCACATCGTAAACGGCGCGGCACCGTGGACGACCTCCGGCGACCGTGCCGAGAACCCAAAGGACCTCGCCCTGATCCCCTCCTCCGCCGTGCCGTCAGTCCGCTTGCCCCGAACGAGCCGGAGTGGTGATCAATGGTGCGGGGACTTCATGACGGCCGCCAGGCGGTCCCCGTCCGACGGTGCGGGGAACGCTGGGCGGGCAGAGCGACGCCCGAGACGGGCGAGTGCTGCGGCGAGGTGGCCGATCAGGGCTCGCACGGAGACTCCTCACGCACGGAGGCGGCAGTTCAGCAGGGGCGGCTCCGCCCTGTAGGCGACGGTGCCGCCAGGGAACGGAACTGATCCCACTGCACTTTCGGGCGGGGCAGACCGCGCCGCGCGAGATAGCGGTCGGTCGACCGCTTGGTCTGGCGCAGGACCCGCAGGGCATCGCCGACCCGGCCCGAACCCATGGGTTCGATCACGCTGGACGGCACCAGGAGCCAGCCCGAACCGGTCTGCCTCAGGTCTCCGCGTACGAGCGCGTTGTACATGTGGTTCAGCAGTTCGTCGTGCCGGTGCACCAGCAGGCTGGCCGGCCCCGGCTCGACACGGCAGTCCGGTGGGACCTGGACCAGATAGCCCGACGGTGTCGGCTGCGGGCGGGTACGGGCGAGCAGCGGTGCCCCCGAGGCGTCCCGGCCGGCCAGTACCGCCGTCGCCGTACGGCCGAGTTGCGCGGCCCCGGGCAGCGTTTGCGTCGCGGCGGCGGGAGCCGGCGCCTCGGGCCACGCCAGCTCCTCCAGGCTCGGCCTTATGCTCACCTGTTCGGGTTCGACGGTGATGAGGAGGCGCAGGTAGTACCAGGACATCACCGGCCTCAGGGGGCGCTTGAGGTAGGCGCGGCTGTGCGGCTGGCGTTCGAAGAGCCTGCGCCAGTACTCCTCGGCCCCTTCCGGACCCGTCATGATCGCGTCGGGGCAGTGGGCGCGGCCGCTGACGAACACTTGCGGAGCCCGGTCCAGTTCGCTGCCCGTGGGGTCGGAGAAGAGCAGCGCGACCCGGCCGTCGCGGCGTACGTTCAGCGCCTTTTGGGCGAAGGCGAGGGACGTGGTCAGCAGGAGGGTTCCGTCTTCGCGCCGAGCCACGGCCGTCGGCCAGGCCAACGGCGTTCCGGTCTTGCCGAGGGTGACGAACTCGCAGGTGCGGTAGGCGTCCAGGACGTCGTGGGGAGCGCAGTCGAGTACCGTCATCGCGCCGCTCCGCGGACGAGTACGGCCGGCGTCCGCTGCGCGGTGCGTTCGCGGAGCGATGGCCGGGCGGACTCGTCCCCACCGTTGCGGTGGCGGTGCAGCCCGTATTCGGTCAAGCGGTGGGCGACCGAGGCGGCCCGGCCCGTTGCACCGTGCGGGGCTGCGGGGAGCAGGGGCGACAGCGGTTTCAGCTCGCGGTGGTCCACGATCGTCTCGTAGGGGCGGGGCGGTTCGGAGGTACTGCTGGGTGACACGCTCGGTTGCTCCAGGATCGAATGCCGACGGCGGATACGACACGGTGCCCACCGGGCCTTGGCGTGGACTTGACGCCGACTTGCCGTTCTCCTGGACACCGAAGGCATATGAGACCCATGACGGCCCTCAAATGCGGCCGCCTATCCCAGCCTGCGTCGGCTCAACGGCGCTGTCAGCCCATGCCCGGAGCTCAGCACCGCTGTCGGCCGCATACATGCCAGGCCAGGCCCCCGGCGCGTACAAGCCGGACGGGGACCTCGTGTTCGGGGAACTGCGTCCTTCCGAGATGGCGGGTCGGCACACTGGCCCTGTGACTTCCTGGCACCGCCGCTGGTTCGGGCTCTGGTCCCGTCTGCACCGCGATTTCGACAGCGCCGACCCCACCGCGAAATGGACCGCCCGCGCCGTCTGGGCACTGCTGACCGCGGGGACCTGCTTGGTGCTGGGCCGCACGGCCACCTGGGCATCCCTGGCCGTGGGCGCTTCCACGGCCTTCACCGCGTGAATTGCCGTATGGCTTCTGGTTTCCGTCTCTACCGTCGCGTTGGCCGCGGTCGGTGCCGGGCCGGGCCGCGCCCGTCCGCTGACACTGACCGCGCTCGCCTTCGTGACCGGCGTCGTCCTGCTGACAGCGCTGTCCTGGCCGTCCTGACACAGCAGCCCCCCGGAAGCCGGTCGGCGTTCCTCGGGAGAGCAGCGGTAACCAGCCAGTGTTCCGCCGGGCGGCCATGGCCCCGGGGTGGCGCGGTCAGGCAGAGGAACGTGGCCGTCTGGTGCCGCCGCCGCTTCCGTTCGACCGGATCAGGGTTTCCGGACGCCACCCCGAGCCTTCTTGTGTAACCGCGCGGCAGTGATGTTGAGGGTGGGTTGCCGACGAATGGCACAAAGCCATCGGACCTGGCCGGATACTGCGCGGCCCGGCTACCAGCGGGCGTCCGTTCTGCGAGGAGTGCGGCACGCGCTGGCTGTCGTTCTCGACCTGGCCGCGTGCGCGGTGGCGGACCGACAGCCCACCCCGCGCTATGGCGACCTGGCGCAACCTCGCGGTCGGCGCCCTGCGACTGAACGGCGCGAAGGACATCGCCTCCGGCCGTCGCCGCAATGCACGTAACGCCTGCCGGCCCCTCACGCTCGTCGGCCTCGCCTGAGCACGAAGTGGACGTTACTCGACTACACCGAAGCCCTGAGGGCTGTCGCAGAACAACTCCAGGCTTTGATCTTGGTCAGGCCGTCTGTCCCGCGAGATCATCGAGTGGAACGGCGCTTCGGCGTTCGTGAGTTACTTTCCGACGGCTCCCTGGGCATCTCAGGGGTCGAGCGGGTCCGGCGCATGCGTTCTCGGCGTTCTCTCAGGCCGAGACCGAGAGGTAACGCCGCCTCAGATGGTCGGGGTGTCGTCGACAACCGGCTTGTGAATCTCGACGACCGGCTTCCACCCCGCGGAGAACTCGATGAAGTCCGCACGGGTGGGGTAGGTGTCGATCGCGCGACGGTCACGCTTGGGGCTGTCACTCCCCTTGCGCCCCCGGGGAATCTGCTCCTCGAAGATGTCGACCTTCACGTCGGGAACCTCCTTGAGGCCCTGGCGCCAGATCTGCACGATGTCGGCGCCGAATGCCTGCCGGGCCGCAGCGTAAAGGGCCGTGAGGGCCCCCTTGTCCCCACCAGGGACAAAAAGTGCCAGGTCCAGCACGACACCGGCGGACTGGAGGACCTCGATGGTCACCGAGCCGTTCTCGTCGGCCAAGTAGATTCCAGCTTCATTCTCGTCGCCGGGAAGGCAGGAGACCTCTTCCTGGAACACGGTTCTCACCGTGATCGAGCCGCCCTCGAATTCCTCACCGGACTTGGTCAGAAAAGCAGGGACATAGCAGTCGGGAAGCTTGAGTTCTGCCGTGTCGGCGGAAACGAAGAGCCTGTCCTTCACGCCGAGCTGCGTCACCTCTTCCAGCGAGAGGCGGCGAGCGGCGATCTTCTCCGTGTTCACGATTTCCCTTTCAGGTTGCACTGTCCCTCCGAACAAATACGCTACCACGAAATCCTGAGGTCAACTGCCCAGTACTCTTTGGGTAAATGACCTCCGAAGACCTGCACGGGAGGGTACCGAAGCGAGCGCCACTCGGTCGGGAACACGCATCCGCCAGTAGTGTCCCTCGTCATGGCGTTGGGGGCCAACTGGCGGTTGCGTTTCGGTGCGTTGGGTAGCGCTGAGGTACCAAAATAGAGTTTATGGTAGATATCGACCATATCGCCTTCCGGGAGGTGGTGGCGAGGTAAGGCGATCCATTCGTCGTGTAACTCGAAGAGCGCAGTGGAAACCAACTGGATGGCCCGACGACGCGACAACGGAGCCCCCCAGCGACGTCTGGATGGAGCGCGACCCGGAAGTCGCGCATTACCGCGCCCTCTTCCCGTCAGGCCTTCGGCGTAGTCGGCTGACGCCCGGTTGCTGACGTCTCGTCATGTTGGGCGGGGTTTGTTACACAGCAGGCACGGACGTCCGCGATCACGGAGTTCTCTCCGCTCTGCAGCACGAACGGTCGGCAGGTGTCGGCACGTAGGTGTTGCCTGAGGGGGATACGGGGTGGCCGACTTGGATCGCCCCATGGCCGTCGCGGCTGGTATGCCGCCCGGCCGGTTGACGACAGGCGCCGGCACGCTGGCCCGCCGCGGTCACCGTGCCATTCCGGCGCAGGCCACGGCCCCCTCGCTGAGGTGTCCCCGGCTCACGCACACGTGTTCCGGTACGGCAGCGACGGTACGAAGGACTCCCACTCCACCTCATCGAGCCCGCCGCCGGCGAGGGCGCACGCCTGTTCCGTCGGCTCGGCGCGCGCGTCCGCGATGGCCCCCACGTTCCACAACCGCGCCACGCCGTTCGCGCCGTCGGTGACCAGTGTGCGGCTGCTGGAGGAGAACGCCATCGTGAGAACGGGGCCCGAGTGGCTCTCCGCTGCCGCGCCGCTGAGGTTCTGCGGGCCGTCCTCGTCGGACGCCCAGATCACGATCGTGCCGTCGGTCGCCCCGGTGGCCGCCGTGGTCCCGTCCGGTGAGAACGCGATGGCGGAGATCGCCGTACGGTGACCCTTGACCGGAAGCCCCAGTCGGCGGTGCTCCTCATAGGCACCCCCGATCCGCCACAGCGTCAGCGTGCCGGACGGGCTACCGACGGCCAGGATCCGTCCCGCCGGATTGAATTCCACCGCCGAACCGACGTTGCCCGGACCGGGCAGTTCCCGGGCCCCGCTGCCGGGCATGGGGCCGGATTCGCCTACCGGCCACAGTTGCACGCTCGCCCCGACCGGGTCGCCGCGCTCCCGGACCACTCGGGACAGCGGCTGGTTGGGTGCGATCCGCGCCATCGTGTCGGTCTGCCTGCTGAACGCCACCCGCGTGACGAACTGGGGGAAGACCGTGCCCATGGTGAGGGGGATCGTGCGCGAACCCGTCCGCCAGCGCACCACATAGGCGCTGTCCGAGATGTGCAACGTCCGGCCGTCGGGCGTGTAACTCAGCGCGGTGACCCGGTCGAGCGTGGTCCTCGGAGTCGCGCCGCGCCGTACCGGCCGCCTCGCGTCGCTGACGTCCCACAGCTGGACCGTGCCAGCGCCGCCCACCGCCAGTTCCCGGCCGTCGGGGCGGAACGCCAGGGCCGTGACGCCGCCCGGGACGCGTGTGCGCACGGTGGACATCCGGACCGCGTGATCCGGCGAGGTGATGTCCCAGCAGTCGATCCGGCCGTCCTGGCGCGCGGTGACCAGGACGCGGCCGTCCGCCCGCAGGGCAAGGGAGGAGGAGTGGAACGGCAGTTCGCCGCCCAAGGCCTGTGGTCGGCTCGGCGGGCGGAGGTTCCACACCGTCGCGTAGCCCCCGGCGGAACCGCCGTGCCGCACCATGACGCGCCGCCCGTCCGGCGAGAAGCGGATCCCGACGGCCTCGCTCTCGTGGGGCGAGGGGAAGGCGTCGACGCGACGGGCCCGGGAGCGGTCCGTGAGGTCCCAGAGCACGGCGCTGCCGTCGTCGCCCGCCGTCGCCAGGGTCCGGCCGTCCGGTGCAAAGACCGCCGCCGCGCGGGCGTCGGTCAGGGTTTCGAGCAGCACGGGATGTTCGGGATCGGCCAGATCCCAGCGCATGACACCGCCGGTCGCGGCGGCGGCGATCGTCCTCCCGTCCCGGCTGAAGGAGATCTGGGAGATCTCGTACGGGTCGGTGTACGTCTCGGTCGTGAGCGGCGGCAGGCGCAGGCGCGCCACCTCGCGCCGTGGCGCGGCGACGCTCCACAGGGCGACCGATCGTTCGCCGGCCACCGCGATGAGACGGCCGTCGGGGGAGAGCGACGGCGAGGCCGACCAGGTGGTGGCATCGTCGTCGGATGGCTTCGGCAGTACCCGGAACGGCGCCCCTGTCGCCGTCGGGTGGGCAGGCCGGGAGACGTCCCAGAGGGTCACCGTGCCGTCCCGGTGGCCGATCACCAGACGTCTGCCGTCCATGCCGAACTCCGCGTCGCTCGCCGCCGCGCCGAGCACCGGCGACACGGTGGCCTCGTCGGCGCTGGGAGCGCCCGCGGAGCGCACCCGCACCCGCAGGTTCGCGTCGAACGTGGCCAGCCGCTTTCCGTCCGGACTGAGGTCGGCCATGGTGCCGATGTCGAGGCGTCGCAGCGCCCGTCCGGGCCGGGTCCTGCCGACGGCGTAGGTGGTGGAGAGCACGCCGTCCTCGCCGGTCTTGGCGGTCTGGACGAGGAGCCGCTCGCCCCGGTCGTCCGTGAATCCGATGCCGACACCCGAGAAGGTCGCCGCGAGCCTGGTGGTGTTCAGCGTGTTGACCAGGCTGGCCCGGACCTTGGCGGTGCCGCGTAGCCGGTCGGCGGCCATGCCCAGTTGCAGGGCGAGTCGCGGATCGCTCTCGCGCAGCCGCTCGGCCTGCGCGGCGAGCCCCTCGGCGGTGGCGACCAGCTCGCCCTGCGCCTTCTCCTCCTTCGCCTGCCGCTCGCCCTCGGCGTAGTCGAGGGCGACGGTGGAGACGGCCAGCAGACCGGCCGTCAGCAGGGACAGCACCGTGATGACGGCGCGGCGGATCCGCAGCCGGCGCCGCTCGCGCGCCTTGTGGTGCTCGTCGCTGAGCCGGAGGAACGCGCTGATGCGGGGCGGGAGGGTACGGGTGCGGGCGGCCCAGCCGAGCGCGGCGTCGAGATCGGCGCGTTGCAGGAGACCGCCGGCGTCCGGCGTAGCCTCCCACTCGCGCCGCTGCGACTCCACCTGGCGCAGCCAGGCGTCGAACGGGGCGTCCCGCGCCACCCACTCCCTCAACTGGTCCCAGGTGCTGATGAGGTACTCATGGACCAGATCCACCATGGGCCGGCCCCGGTACCTGCCGCCCGACGGTGTGTGCGTGATGACGAGCCGGTGACGGGCCAGGACGGCCAGGACGTCGTCGAAGGACGAGTCGGCGATCAGATCGCGCAGTTCCTCCACCGAACGCGTCTGACGGGTGTCGGGCGTCTGCTCCGTCTCGTCATGACGGACCAGTGCGCTGAGGATGCGTTCGGCCACGGGCCGGCGACCGGGGCCGAGTTCCCGGAAGGCCCGCTCGTACCAGCCCTTCAGGCTTCCGCTGAACCCGCCGACCCTGTCGTCGTACGCCTCCCAGGTGAGCCGGTTGTCGCTGCGGTTCTCCCACAGCAGCGTCAGGGTCTTCTCCAGCAGCGGCAGCAGAGCGACATCGGCCCTGCCGTCCGCGGCCGAACGGGGACGGGCGGCCAGGGCCTCGGTGACGATGGCTTCCGGCAGGCCCTCCTCGAAACGGAGCCCCACGCTGTGCGCGGGCCGGGTCACGATGGCGCGCAGTTCCTCGGCCTTGAGCGTGGGGAAGAGGTCGATCTGCCCGTGCTTGACGGCTTCCAGCAGGTCGGGCGCGAGCACGTGCAGCCGGTGGTAGAAGTCGACGCGCATGACCAGCAGCACGACCACCGGCTCGTGCGAGTGGATGACCTCGGTCAGCTGCCGCAGGGCGTCGGCGGCGTGGACAGGCGGCTCGGCGGCCGACCCGGCGGCCGTGAGCAGTTCCTCGAACTGGTCGAAGACCAGCAGCAGCCGGCAACCGTCCTCCTCGCCGGCCAGCCGCCAGCGTACGGCGTCGAGCAGCCCGGTCCCACGGACCCCCGGCAGCCCCTCGCTTTCCAGGTCGGCGGCCCAGTCCCGGCCGGTGCGCGCGGTACAGGTGAGCCAGTCGTGCGGCAGCCCGGGGAGGACGCCGGCCTGCACCAGGGACGACTTGCCGGAACCGGAGGGACCTTGCAGCAGGACGCCACGGTGCCGCTTCAGCTTCCGCAGCACCTCCTTCGAGGCGGCGTCCCGGCCGTGGAACCACTTGCTGTGCTCCTTGCCGAAGGGGTCGAGGTCCAGATAGGGACAGGTCGCCTGGGAAGCGAGCACGGGGCAGGCGGCGCGCAGCGCCTCACCCGGGGTCGCGTACGCCACGTTCAGGCCGCGGTGGTGACGGTCGGGGGCGGTGATCTCGGTGACCATGCCGAGGACGAGACCTGATTCCACGTCGAGGACCGGTCCGCCGCTGAAGCCCTGCGCCAGTGAGTTCGCGCCGTCCAGTTGGAGGAGCACGCGGCCGTCGGCGTTGAGATACCCCTGGACGACGCCCGTTCCGTGGCGGCCGTCGGTGTGCGCCTGGGCCGGAAAGCCGAACGACCGCACCCGCTGCCCCTCGAAGCCCTGGGCCGATCCGATCGCCAGCACCGGAAGGCCGGCGGGCACCTCGTGCAGCCGGACGACGGCGATGTCCTCGCCCTCCGGGTCCCGCCAGGGCTCGGCGAGGACCGTTCCGAGCGCACGCGGCGCGTTCTCGGCCTGCGGAAAGCACACCCGGACATCGTCGCCGGGGCCGTGACCGACGGCGTGCAGGACGTGCGCGCAGGTGAGCAGCAGACCGTCGCCGGCCAGGAACCCCGCGCCGGCCACAGCGCCGTCGGACGCGAAGACCTGCGCTACGGCGGCCTCGGGGCTGGGCGGCTGCGACGGCGCCGGCCCTTCGCTCCGTTCCGTCAGCATGGCGGCGCCGTCCTCAGCCCGAGCCCTCGCCCGTACTCGCGGCGGCGTTCCAGGTCATCGCCACCTTCAGATGGCAGCCCGCCTCGCTCTCGGCGATGACGGCCCCGGCCTGCGCGGCGAGGTTCACGCCGAACTCCACGGTGACTCCGTCCGGTCCGGCCCGCCGCAGTTGTTCCAGGACGGCCCGGGCCATGTCGGTCACCGGTTCCACGGCCGCCTGCAGATGCTGCGGCAGTTCCCGTACGGCGTCAGTGCCCCGGCCCGCCTTGACCGGCCCCCGAGAGCCGGCCGGCACTTCGTCCGGGTCCGCCTGCACCAGAATCGAGCCCCCGTGCGCCAACGGGACCCGCGCAACCGCCGGTGTCAGCACATGTCCTCCCCCACGCATGCTCGTTGGCTCAACGTAGCCGATCGGACACGCTCCGGGAGGTGAAGTCGCCGCAATGCGAGGCCGCGGGTTCTGCGGCCCGGCCTCGTCGGCGCTCAGCAGCCCTGCTAGGCGCCCCCGTCGATCAGAGTGTCCAGCAACTTGCCCAGTACCGACCGCTGTTCGTCCGTCAACGGGGCCAGGATCTTCTCTTGCCGCCGACCGCCGACCGCCGACCGCCGACCGCCGACCGCCGACCGCCGACCGCCGCCCGGCTCAGCGCCTCCTTCTTGCTCATGCGTCCACCCGGGCCCGGACGCTCAACTCACCGTCCCCACGTCCCTGCGCCACTGCTGGCCGGCGGAGCCGTTGCAGTTCCGGATGATCAGGCGGCTGCCAGCGGTGGTGCCGAGCGCGGTCATACAGCGGCTGGCGGTCGTGTCGCGGATCCGGTAGAGGGCATAGCGGCAGGAGTCCCAAGCGACCCACTCCAGGAGATGGTCCGTTCGATCACCCACCTGCGGCGGCCCAACCGTTCGCTGGACTCGATGCCCTTGCGTGCGATGCGGACACCGATGTGTTTGCCCCAGAGCCGTTTCCGCAGGTGGTGGATGTCGTAGGCCCTGTCGGCGTGGAGCCGCAGGGGTTTGAAGTGACGGCCTCGATGTGGGTCGTGTTGCGTTTGGAGACCCGCAACCATGGGCTCAGGCCCTCGCTGGCGTGGACGTTGGCGGCCGAGACACCGACGACCAGGGGCAGTCCGTTCGCGTCCGACAGGACGCGGCCCGCCGAATCAGCGGTGGTGAGGGAGCCACGCTGCCATAGGGCCGTCGGCTGGATCGCGCCGTGTCGCGTCCGTGCCGGTCGGGTACGCCTTCGGCAACTGGCCAACGCGGAGGGGGCTTCGGGTGGGAAAGGCGAGCCGGGGCAAGCGGGAACGCAGCAGGGATAAGGACGGGCAGTGGACCGCGGCTGCTGCGGCACGGGCGGCGCACCGCCTGCGGGAGCAGACACAGCAGCGCCTGACCGGAAATCCGTGGGTGCAGATGACGCTCGCCTCCAACATGAACAACGTCGTCACCGCGCACCCCGGGGTACTGGGCGGTGGGCAGGATCTGGTGCTGGGTGATGAACTGCCAGCCGAATGCCCTGGTGTCCGAGAGTGAGCCGGTGCGTGTGCCGGGCGGGCACGCTCCAGCCGTCGGGGTGGACTCAGAGGCTGAGCAGCCCTCCGCCGAGGGAGTCCGCGAACGCCTCGTCACTGAGGAAGCTGTCCGTGATCCGAGGGGGCGAGCCGCTCCCTTGCCGCTATCTCGGCTTCCATGACCACTACGGTTCCGCCCCACGGCAGCCTTGCCTACAGACACTTGACGTCGAGCACTGAGCTGTAGACGGCAACGCTGCCCGTGGTGCCGTAGCAGATCGTCCTCAACGCCTCGGTGCGATAGCAGGACTGTCGTCCTGGTCGTCGCTTTCGGATCGACATCAGCAGCACCGCCTCAGCGCTGGACTTGCGACTTCCGCTGACTTACGACGAGGGCGTCCGGATATTCTGAAGGCCCACTCTGCGAAGTTCTTCGTGGCGGGCGCGCTACCAGGAGCCGATGCAGGAGTAGGAGTTCGAGTAGAGAAGATCACCCACGCAGACGCGGGCCTCATAGGGGATGCCGTCCCAGTACCACCCCGTGACGTCACTGACCGTGTGCACGGCGGAGATCCTCACGAAGGGGCTGTTCGGAGATTCGCGGCGCTCCAGCCAGCCCTTGCACACCGTGCCTCGGGTGCTCGTTCCGAGCGAGAAGCTTCCGCGGGCGTACGGGTTTTGGGCATCATCACGGCCCATCTCCACGAAACCCTCGCACCCAACGAACTCGCTGTAGGTGTACGGCGCAGGCCCTGTGTAGGTAATGCTGTCCGCAGAGGCGGGCCCTGTCCCGAGGAGTGCCGCTGCAACCATCGCGCTCGCTATGGCGACCATCCGTAGCACGCTGACGTTCTTCATCATTTCCCTCTTCCCGTCGGAGGAACCCGTTGTGGCAGTCTTCGCCTTTTCTGCCCGAGCCGATGTGGTGCACGAGCCGGTACGAGCGGCGCCGACCGGAGTCCCGGTGACTCAGCAACTGCCCCGGGACTGCGAGCTCTCATCGTGCCGCCGGTTGGGTGGATCGGCTTGTGGGTGCGTGCAGGATGGCTTGTGGCCCCGTGCGGACGGTTGAGGGCGGGTTGCCTCCGCGCGGTATTCGCTCGGGCTCATTCCGTACGCAGCCCTGAAGGCCCGACTGAACTCGGCGGGAACGAGCAGCCCCCAGCGGGCGGCGAGAGCGGCGATCGGCTGATCACGCATCCGGGGGTCGGCGAGGTCTGCGCGGCAGCGTTCCAGGCGCCGGTGCCGGATTGTCGCTGAGACCGTGACCGGTTCGTGTCGGAACAGGGCGTGGAGGGACCGTAGGGAGATGTGGTGGTGCGCGGCGATGGCGGCCGGCCGGAGTTCGGGGTTGCCGAGATGGCGGTTGATGAAGGCGTTGATCTGGGCGCGCAGCACTGTGGTGCGGGCCTCCGAGGGCACGTGCTCTGCCCTGTCGAGCCGGTCGGCGGCGAAGGAGGCGACGAGGGCGGTGGTGATGGCGCCCAGGCGGTGAGCTTCTGCCGGCCCGAGCTCAGACGCGCGTGCGACCAGGGTGTTCAGGTGCTGTTGCAGCAGGGAACCACTCACCCCGTCGGGGGCGAGCGGTCGTGCGAGGAGACGGTCGGCCTGCGCCGCTGGCAGGGATAAGGCGTTCCTCGGGATACGGAGCACTGTTATCTCGGCCATGGCGTCCTTGCTCCGTATGTCGGCTTCCAGGGGGTGGGACGTGTCGAAGAAGACCATGTCGCCCGTGCCGACGAACGCGTCGCTACGGAGCTGAGTGACCCCCACGGCCCCGCGGCGTATCCACCCCAACTGGTAGCCGTCGGGATCAAGACGTCGGATATGCCGTGCCGTGCGCGCTGCCTGCAACGGAGGAAACGTGAAGTGCACAACCTGCATCGTGTCGAGCTGAAGCGCCGACACCTCGGAACGAAAGTCTGAGGTGTACGGGGTTGAGAGCGTGATCGGGAAGATGTACTGGCGGACCTGCTCGGAGTACCACGCGAAACGGTCCACGGCCCGCACGGCCTCACTCGACATGGTGATCAGTGGCCCTTGCCCGCCAGCACTTCGCTGGTATCGGGACAGGCTGGACGACTCCTTAGGATTCACCTTGTACACGCGCTCATCGTGGAGAATGGTCGAGAGAACCGCACAGCACGTTTCCGGACAACACGGCATGGGTTCGGGGTGCTGACTTGTCGTGCGTGTGGCCGCGCCCGCCTCCTTGTGTGCCCCTCAGCAGGTGAGTCGGCTGCCCCGGGCCCCTCGGCATGCCGCTGGTGTCGTGGGTCGCCGCAGAACACCAGCGCCCCGGTTCGGATCGCGCACGCCCGCAGCGACGCCGATGGGGACGCTGGGCTATGCTCCAGCGTCCTCGACGGGGGACCCCCCCCCGCGGCGAAGCAGCTTCAGCGCGGTGTGATCTGCAGGAGGGGAGGTGCAGTAGGCCCGGGCATCCCTTGGTACGGGCAGGTGACCGCCTCCCAGTCCTGGGTGAACCATCCCCGCAGCCAAGGGCGCAAGAGACTGTTGTCGATGCTCAGGGAGCCGTCGGGGTGCAGCCGACCGATGGTGTTCGCCGGATCGGTCAGCGCCACGGTGCACTTTCCGACGGATCCGTCAGCGCGGATCACCAATGAGTCGGGAAGCGACGCATAGCAGACCCCGACCTGGTCGGTGAGAGAACCGGAGCTGTCCGGATCGCCGGAATCTCCGACGGAGACGATGGCGGTCAGCTGCGCGAGGACGCGCGAGCGGTCCTTGTTCGGGACGATGCCGATGTTCCGGTCGTTGGGTCCGCCGAGGTGTTCCACCGGCTTGAGTCTGACCGAGAAGCGGGCGTCGCGGAGAAACGTCTCACGGATCTGCACGAGGAAGTCCGGCATGCCCACAAGGTTGGCGGCGGTCAAGTGGATCCGCAGCGATACGTGAACGTGAGCGGCGCTATCCTTGATGTCCAGCAAGTTGTTCCAGATCCTGGCGAAGGATTCTTTTCCGTCGGCGCGTACGCGACTCCGGTCGTGCATCTCCCGGGGGCCGTCCAGGGAGATTTGATAGCGCCTGATGCCGAGGCCCGCGAGCCTTTCGACGGTGGCGGCGTCCAGGGTGTACCCGTTGGTGGTCATTTCGGCTGTGCAGGCAAGCTCCGGCCTGGTGGCCGCCCTGCGGACGATGTGATCGGAGACTTCCTCGACGACGGGCAGAGCCAGCAGAGGTTCACCGCCGAACCAGGACACATCGAGCGAACGCAACCCGTCCAGACGCCGGTCGATCAACTGCTTCACGCCTTCGACCACCGAGCCGGGCATACGACCGGTTGAGAAGTCCTCATAGCAGTAGGTGCACCGGAAATTGCACTGCTCGGTCGGGAGAAGGATGAGATGCAGGCTGTCGTTGGCCAGAGACGCAGCGCCCTGCCGCGTCAGCATGCTTCTCTGTGGCCTGCTGAGTGTCGCCCTCGTCATCGGCCACGAGGGCGGCACATGACGTTGATGCTGCGGACGGTCATGTCGGGCAGCAACTGCTCCGTTTCCACCATTTTGGAGATTCGGGCTGCCGCGGCAGCATTGTCGATGACGATCCGGCCGGTCGGATCCACGGTGACTTCGTCGAGCCGTACGTCGGACAGCGCGTCGATGAAATCCTTCTCAGGCATTCCTCCGCCCCTTCCTCGGGCATTAATTGAGAGTGCTTGTGATGGGTAAGGCATCCCACTCCTGCATCAGAGCATGCGCTGCTTAGCCCGATTGCCCATCCGGCGTCCCAGAAGAGTGACGGGTGCCGTGCGGGCGAGCGGGAGCTCCGCACACGTGACGGCTCTTCGTGGGCCCGGAGGCACCGGGCGTCGGCGTTCACCCGATGGGCTGGTTCAACCAGATGCGCGGAACGGATCCAAGCGATCCGCACCGAATTCCTTGGTGCCCGAACTCTCGGGTTCCGAGCCGGACAACGCCGGCACACACCTGTCGGGACGAGGTCGCGGGAGTGGCCCCGCGTCACCCGGCCAGGCGCCGGTCCGCCGACCTCCTGAGCCGAGGCTTCTCGGTGGTACCCCTGGGTGAGCCGGGGCACCCGCAGGGGGTCCAGGTGCGGAAGATGGAGGCCTGGATGCCGGGTCCGGACTCCGGTACCGGCTCGTCGGACCGCCCTGCGGCGGCGACGCCGGGTATGACATGCCCGAGCTCCCCGTGTCATCCGGGCGCCGTGCTCATTGCGGTACTGGGGCAGGACGGACGCCTCGGGTACCTCCGCCCCGCCCTCCCCGTCGACGAGGAGTTCGTCGAGGCCTGCGGGCGACACGGCGACCCCGAGTCGCGCCTGCGGTTCGCCGACGGATGTCGGCAGGACAGCTGTGAGCACTGGAGCGGACGGCACTGCTCCCTCGTCGGCCGGCTGATCAGCGCCGGCCCCGGCAGTACGCCTGAGGCATCCGACAGCAGCCTGCCGCGATGCGCCATCCGGGCCGACTGCCGATGGTTCGCCCAAGAGGGATCACGTGCCTGCGCAGTCTGTCCGATCGTCGTCTACCGGCCCTCACCACACGCATCCCACTGGGACGCGGCAGCGTCAACCGCCTGACGCCTTGGCGCTCTGAAGCCCAGAGGCCGCCCTGACCGTTCCCCTTCCGGTCAGCCCCGACGGGGCTCAGATGATTTTTGACAAGTGGGACCCATGAGGCATGACGGCATCTCGCCATGCCTGTGCGCGTGCACTGCGCGCCACCGGATTCGTGCGCGGCGGGCCGCTTCGATGACCGTATACCGGTGGCTCTCCGGGGCGGCCGAGGATCCTGACGCCCTCGATCAGCAAGGTGCGAGAGTGACGGACTCGGAGGACTGGGCGGGCTGGGCCGCGCGTCCGGCGCCCGGTTCGCCGAAAGGCCGGCCCACCGGGGACGGGGGGATGCCTGGAGTGGCGGGTACGTCGGCGGCCGGATCCGCCTCATCGGCGTAGCCCTCGGGTACCAGGACTTCCAGCGCCCGGAGCGCGATGTCAAGCGCCACGGTCAGCCTTCGTTCAAGGTCTGCAAGATGCCAGTGCCGGGGGAACCCGTTCATTGTGCCTGGGCCTTTGTCCAGTCCGGGGGCCGGCCCGGGAGGATGTCCGGACCAGTGCCTTGTTTCAGCGATTCGGTTCCTCGCCGACCTGGCGAAGGGCCGCGGGCTGTTCGATGTCGTCGGCTGCGGCGTTCAGCCTGTAGATCCGGACGTAGTGCCGTCCGGTGCCACAGAAGCCGCCCTCGCCATGGAGCGCAAGAGACGGGCCGAACTTCTCCAGTATGGCAGGCCATAGGGCTGGTGGGACAGGGGAGTCGCGTTGGCCAAGGACGGCAGCATGGGCCATGGAGCGGACCGGGATCCTTCCGGGCCGGCTGGCACTCCGCGTCGGGCGCGCCGGCGTGGTCGTCTCCTGCGACCTCTGAGACCGGCACGGGACGGAGTCACCGTCAACCCGCCTGCCAAGGCGTCCGGAATGCAGCTGGGTGAGGTGCCGGCTCAGTGTGACGCCTGTACCAGAAGGGATGGGACGGCCACCGCTTTTCGTAGAGGTAGAACAGGCGGCGGTTGTGCAGGTAGGCGATGTGGACGTCGGCGACGGCGGTGGCGTAGGAGGCCATCGCCACGGGGTCTCCTGCCAGGTGGGCATGGACGGCCTCTGCGGCGCGCATGCCGGTGTACAAGGCGGTGAGGATGCCCTGCGACGACAGCGGGTCGAAGGCAATCGCGGCGTCGCCCGCAACGATCCAACCGTCGCCGTGCACAGCGTCGAGGCAGGCTGTGTGCGCGGAGGCCCGCCGGGGGACAGCCTCAGCGGGGAACGGGTGGGGGGCGGCACGGGCGGCGATGTGCAGGGTGCCGGCCAGCCGGGTCCGGAAGGGCCCCGGGTCGGCGCCCGGTGCGGCTCCGGGCAGGTCGGCATCGGTGTACCAGACAAGCAGGCGCCGACCGCCGGGCAGCGGGGCGGTGTACCACCAGCCGTCGGGTGCGGCCTCGACGAGGGTGGCGGTGTCGGAGGCAGGCGGACAGCACGGCCCCAGGGTGAGGTGGAGGGCGACCAGACGGTCCAGCATGCGGCGGCGGGCACCGAGGGCGGTGGCGAGGGCAGCGCGGCGTCCGGTGGCGTCCACCAACCACCGGCAGCGGGCGGTCCGTTGGCGCCGCCCGCCGAGGGCGACCGTCCACGTCCCGCGGTCGCGGTGCACCGGCCGTACGGCTGGAGCGGGGACGGTCTCGGCGCCGTGCTCCTCGGCGCACCGGCGCAGCCGCTGGTCGAACAGCGCCCGGTCCAGATGCCAGCCGTGGCCGTGCGGGTTGCGGATGCCGTCGACGGCGGACAGCAGGGGCGAGCCCCAGGCGGACAGAGTGGTGTGGCAGGGCAGATGGCCGCCTCCCGGGACCGCGTGGTCGGCGCCGAGGTCCCGCAGCAGGGTCCGGGCGATGGCTGGAAGCGCCTCACCGACGGGAAGCGGTCCGCCGCCCGGCGCGGCGAGCAGGACCGAGCGACCGGCGCGGGCCAAAGTGAGGGCGGCGGCCGCACCGGCCGGGCCTCCTCCGGCCACGACCACGTCGAACATGCCGGTTGCCCCGTGCCGCGTGTCAGCCGGCCACGGAGGTCTCCGCCGTCGTACTGCTGAACCCGTTCGTCGTGGTGATGCGCAGCAGGACGTCGGTGGAATGCCGGAACAGGTTCCGGTCGAGGTGGACGGTCGGATCCTTGAGGCCCACGCCGACGGTGTGCCACGTGCGGCCGCCGTCCGGGCTGACCTGTGCGGAGTACGTCTGCCCGGGTTCGGGGCCCGCGTCGAACTCCAAGGCCATGCCCAGCACGCCGCCCTCGGTGCCGGTGTGCCGCGCGGTCCGCAGCGCGGGCGGGGGGCCTGCCGGGCGGAAGGTGTCCACCACATGGCCGCCCAGGACGAGTTCGATCGCCTCGGGGGTGGTTCCCGCGGGTGCCACGGCGTCGATCAGGCCGGTCCGGTCGGCGCCCGGGTCCGGCTCCGAGCTCAGCTTGACCGGGACCGTGATCTCCTTGGGCGCGGCTCCGCCGGATTGCACGATCCGCAGGACGGCCGTCTGCGCTTCCGCGCCGTCCGGCGCGGGCCCAGCCGAGGCCGCGTCGGAGGGCGGTGCGGCATGCGGCTCCACGGGATTGACGTACCGGATACCGCCTTTGCCCTGGGTGAGATTAACCGTGCCCACCACGCTGACGTACTGTTCGGCCGGACCGTCCGGGCCGGGGCCCGCCGCCGCGTCCGAGGTTGCACGAGGCGGCGTCACCACGGTGGCAGTGCGCGTCGGGTAGCGGTCGTCGGGCCGCCCGCCCTTGCCGCCGGGCCCTGCGCTGCCGACGCCGACGCCGGCGCGCGGTGGCGCCGGTACCGGTACCGGCCCGGCGGCCGGGCCGGCGCCCGCCAGCAGGGCGTCCTCGGCCAGCAGTCGCTGCCGGATGCCCTCGTGGGTGTAGGAGCTGATCCACTGCCGGTCGCAGTACGTCATCACGTCGTGCCACTGTTCCCCGGGCATTGCCCGCATCGGCAGGCCCAGTGCCGGGTCGCCCACGTCGAAGCCCATGAACTCATGGGTCGTGTCGCCCAGTTGGCCGTGCGGGAACGGGTAGTGCAGCAGGTCGTCCGCGCTCTCGCGGCAGAAGCCCGGATGCTTGCGGCCGAAGGTGTGCCCCAGTTCGTGGCCGCCGTACCAGTCGCCGTAGACGCCGTCGAAGTCCCAGCCGAAGGTGGCCGGTCCGGTCGGTCCCGACGCCACCGTGGCGGGTATGCCCGCGGCGGAACCGCGCATGAAGAACCCGCTGTCCGCGACCATCCCGTAGTAGTGGGTGTGCTGGTCGCCGCCGGTGCTCATGTCCAGCGCCCGCAGGGCGGCGAGCTGTGCGTTGACGTCGTCGGAGGTGAAGTCCGGCGGAGCCGACGCGTCGACGACCGCCCGGGTGCTGATGACCTCGGGCACGGGGTAGGCGCGGGTGAGCCACGAGATCAGCGCCCGGTAGTCCAAGTCGCGCGGGGCGTGGACGGTGGGCGGAGTCCCGTACTCGTAGCGGATCCCCAGGATCCGCACGTGCAGGGGCGGCCCGGCCTGGAATCGGACGGTCGGTCCGGCTGGTCCGGTGAGCGGCAGCTGCGTTCCGCTGACGGCGTCGACGACGCGCATGGCGCTGATGGTCGACTCTCCCTCGGTCGTCAGCCCGGTGGGGAGGAGGAAGTTCAGGCTGAGATCAGCGTTCCCGCGGCGGGCGGCCAGGTCGGGGGAGTGCGCCGGATCGAGGGTGATCGCGTTGACGGACTCGACCGTGACGGCCGGGCCCGCGTCGGACCGCCGGACGGCGATGACACCGCGGACCTGGGCCGCGGGGCCCGACGTGCCGCTCACATACAGGCGGACGACGGTCGTCTTGCGCGCGATCAGCGTCACCGAATGGTCGAGGTCCTGTACGGCCTGGGTGATCTCGGTGGCGTCCAGGACTGCTTGTGTCTGCGTGGCCATGGCCGAACTCCCAGAGCGTGTGTTTCCTGTGGGTGATTGCCTGCGTGCTCACGTACGGGGCGCCAGGTCGGCGGGTCACCGTTCGCCCGGGAACCTGGACACCTTGTCGATGTAGCCGACTGCGACCTCCTCGTCCGGTTGCTCCGCGAAGGCGGCAGCGTTGGCCAGTGCGGCCGCCCTGAGTTCCTCGTCCGCGGCGAGCGGCACATGAAGGGTGATCAGGTTGCGGCCGAGTGGTGGCGCCGGCTCGGCAGGGAAGGAGACCTCGGACTCCACCAGCATCTCCGCGGGCAGCAGACCATCGGTCGTCCCCGGCCGGCGTTCGACGAGGCCGAGCCGGCCGAAGTCCTTGACCATGGCGTTGATGTTCGCCTGGTAGTTCGCCGGCAGCCATCGGTTCCAGGGGGCACGCCGTTCGAAGGCCGTCAGCCGCTCCTCGGGGGGACGTGTGCTGTCGACCGCTGTCCGGTAGTCCTCCTCCGTCAGGACCTGGTTGGGCACCCGGGCGGGCCAGAACGTCGGGAGGTAGGGGTCGTACCGGGGGCCGAAGCCCAAGTAGTAACCGGAGCGGCAACTCGCGGTGTCCGTCTGCCACGGCACGGCCATCCAGCGGGTCAGGTCACCGGGGCCCTGGGCGTACAGCGGGCCGTCGTAGGCCTGTGCCGCCTCGGGTGTGAGGTCCGGGCCGTAATACCGCTCCCGGCTGTCAGAGGTGCGGTGCCGGATGCGGAACGGTGCGCTGTAGAGGCACGGGTGACGCATCGGCCAGGTGATCTCGCAGCCGGGATGGAAGGCGTCGGCGACGCAGAAGGACAGCGCCGCGCGGTCGAGGGCGGCCGGCCTCGCGGCGACCGGAAGCCGGTCGAGCTCGGCCGGCGCCGTCGTGCCGGAGGCGAGATCGGCGACGAACTCGCCCCGGGCCCATCGCAGCAGCAGCCGCGACTGCAGCGGGGAGAAGGCCACGTGCTGACGCGCGGAGACCGGCGGCAGGCTCATCGCATCGCCGTAGACGGGTGGCCAGGGAACCGGCGAGGGGCCGTCACGGTCCAGGTCACGCATGGTGGACCAGACCTGCCGGCGCAGTTCGGCGTGGCGTTGCCCGGGGTCGGCGAGGGCGGCCAGCCGATCCGGCGTCAGGAAGTCCTCGCGACCGCCGTGGCCGAACAGGGCGGCCAGACCGCGGTTGACCCACTGCAGTTCGCTCAGTCGGCGCAGCACGGGCAACACGTCCTGGACGAAGGAAACCTGTGCGGGTTCGGGCAGCACTCCGGCCGTGACGAACACGTCGCGCACGAGGTCGTACATGGTGCGCACGGACTTCAGCTGGGGGGCGTAGTTGGGTGGCGCGACCAGCACCCAGGCCGGCTCGACGGGGATGCTGCGGCCGCCCAGCCGGACCTCGGCCGTCACCGGTCCGTCGCACACGTCGTCGTACCAGCCGTCGTTGTTGGCGAACGTGGTGGCCTCAAGGTGGTCGGCGGAGGCCGAGTGGCCTCGGCCGCCGAGGAACACGAGCCGCCCGGCGGAGTCGGTGCGCAGCTCGCCGAGGTAGACCGGGGTACCGAGGAAGGTCCCGGTGTCGAAGCGGAGTTCCGGCAGGTCGGCCCGGTCGCGGCCCCGAACGGAGCGCGGCCCGGGATCGATCACGAGCCCGGCACGCTGCTCGCCGGTGACCTTGGGGTTGCGCAGTTGGCTCTTCTCCGCCTGGGCGGCCTCGGGGATGTCCAGGGCGAGCTGGAACTGGTACCAGGCCGCCTTCTTGTTGGCCACGTGCACGGTCCAGCGCACCTCGGCGTTGTCGGCGGTCAGTTCGGCGACGGGCTCTCCCGCCGCGTTGCAGCCGTAGACCCGGAACCGGACGGCCTGCCGCTTGAGCGCGCCGGCCGCGTCCTTGTACGAGCCGGTGGGCAGGGCGGGTTCGTCCTCCGTCTCCGGCGCCAGGAAGAACTCACCGGCGCTGTCACCGACGCGTGCCACGCCGATGGCGGGGTGGATGGCGGCCCGCACGATCCGGTTGTCACGTCCCTGTGGCTCGGTGGACGGTCCGCGAGCGGGACCGGGTTCGGCGGCCGGGACCCCGTTGGCGTCGCGGCGCCGTCCGGCGGACGCCTGGTAGACGTCCCCGCGGGCCTCGGCGATGCTCCCGACGGGGCGGTGCTCCGCGAGGGTGTGCCAGGGGTTGAAGGCCAGGCTGGAACCGTACTCCGGCTGCCCCCGACCCTGGACGTCCTGCCGGTCCAGGACCAGCCGGGCGACGGGGACCGGTGAGCTCGCCGTCTCCTCCCAGCGCACGGTGGCCCGGTCGAGGGGCATGGCGTCGGGGTCGGAGCGGAACTGGACGAGGAGGTCGAAGGCCGCTTCCCCTTCGGCGAGCCGATGGGCGAGGTCTGCGGCCAGGTAGCCGGGGTTCTCGTCCGGCGGCGTGGCGTCGGGGTCGGCGGGTGCGCAACCGGCGGGGGAGAGCTTGTACTTGACGGTCCGGTCGGCGCCGAAGCCGTACGGCAGAACACCCCAGTAGGTGGCCGTCAGAACGCTCTCCTCGGTCTTCGCCATCGCGTCAAGGATCTGTCTGGTCACCGGGTGGTCCCGCAGATAGGACTCGTAGTCGTGGTCGACCACGCCGGCCCGGGTGAACTCGCACATGTCGAGGGCGGTGTCTACGAAGAACACGTCGTGGTTCTGCAGCAGCAGGTCCTGGGTGTCGGCCCGGGTGTCTCCCGGGAGGAGCTTGGGTCCGGGTACGCCGAAGAGCTTGATGCCGATGCCGAGCGTGGTGCGCAGGTCGGGGCGGCTGGGCACGGTGTCGCTGGAGAACCGCACCCATGCCGTCAGGCCCTCGGGCCGCAGCCTCGCGGTCTCCAGGAAGCCGACGCGCAGTTCCTGCGGCAGGTCGGCAGGGACGGTCAGCCTGCCATGGGCCGTCCCGTGCTGCTTGAGGAAGACCGGGCGCTCGACGGGGCTCTGGCCGCGCGCGATGCGGTCGCCCTGGGTCAGATCGACGAACATGTCCTTCAGGGCCGCCGCGGGATCGATCGCGCAGTCCGGTGCCGGACGGTTCTCTCCCTCGCCGGGGCCGGGGGGCGGTGAGGCGGGGATGACGGCCATGGTGCGCCTCCGCGAAGCGGTGGTGACGCGCACGGGAGTGTGCTGTCCGTACAGCTCCCCATCCTGGCAGCCATGCCCGCGTTCTGCGACTCAGGGACGGGCACCGCGTACGGGACCGGCCGGGGCGGGGGCCCGGTCAGTGCGGGGCGTACGCGGCCGCGGGCGGATCGGTCTCGTTCACGATCCGCAGCATCTCGGCGGTCGGCAGACACTGCGTGGTCACGATCTGAGGGCAGCGCCGGCACATGTCCGCGCCTTCCTGGTGGAACCAGCGGCACCGCGAGCGGATCGGACACTTCGGCAGGTGCGCCACCACCTCGTCCAGCAGCACGGTGCTCCGCGCGGCGATCTGGCAGGCCGCATCCCTGAAGTGAATACAGCCGCTGTTACCGCACGGAGCCGCGAACCGGAAGACCTCGGTGGGCGCCACCGGGTGTGCCAGAACGATGACTTCCTGTGTCACCGGCATCGCCTGATCGGTGTGAAGCACCCGTGGAGCATCCGCCGAACCCGATACGACGCCGATCGGAACCGAATCGGAATGAGCACCCGCGCTGGGGCAATGGAGCTCTTCCTGCTGCCTGTCCGGCTGCTCGTCGTGCGACATGACGGCTACTGGCCCGACTGGTACGGCTGGATGCTGCGTACCTGGACTCCTCCCGTGACCTCGTCCCTCTGCAGGCTCACTTCGAAGAGTGCGTCCGGGAACCGCCCGGCCACGATGGGTCCACCGAATTCCAGGTCTTCCGCCACGTCGCGGGCGGCGAGAGCGATCGCGACGCCCTCGGCAGCGGCCCGCGCGATCTGGTCGGCACCAATTGATTTAGCGTTCACCTACTGGCCTCCGTAGCTGGTGGGGCCCGAAGTCGCTCATAGGTGCGAACGAACCGTCGCCGCCCATGCCACCAGCCGGACCGGGCAACGCCGCGCTGCCGCGCCGATGCGACGGGCACGTCACCCGCCCGGCCCCGGCCCCGGCCCGTCTGCCCGCTCGGGCGAAGGGCTACGGCGACGGATCCAGAAGCGGGTGTTCCAGCGGTCCTCGGCCCGATAGCACACGGCGCGTGCGTGCAGGTATTCCGTGTGGATCGCCAGCACCCGTTCCGCATACCGGCCGAGTGCTCCCCGGTCGCCGGCCGCGTCCGCCCCGACGGCCTGCGCCGCGGTGACGCCGGTGGCGAGCGCCGTCAGGATGCCCCGGCCGGCAATCGGGTCCGCGGCGGTGGCGGCGTCACCGACCGCCG
The DNA here is from genome assembly GCF_020400595.1 of Streptomyces naphthomycinicus. Taxonomy (GTDB): domain Bacteria; phylum Actinomycetota; class Actinomycetes; order Streptomycetales; family Streptomycetaceae; genus Streptomyces; species Streptomyces naphthomycinicus. The sequence continues at coordinate 48,491 of NZ_JAINRE010000029.1, forward strand.
CCCAACCGGGCCCGGCTGCCGGAAGGGTGTGGGCAGTGGCGGCGCGTACGATCCGCAGACGGACCATTGCGGGGTCCGGATGGCCCACACGCGCACGGACGTGCGTGGTCGCCATGAGCCCCGCCCACCAGTTCCGCGGACGGTGCAGGGCGTGTTCGGCGACGAGATCGGCGTCGGTCATCAGCATGGCGAGTGACGTTCCGTCCGGGAGCGGCGCCGCGTACCACCATCCGTGCGCCGCCGACTCGACGAGCGACGTCCTCGAGGGCTGCTGCGGAGCGCCCCCCGGCGGCAGACGCGCCGCGAGTGCGATGAGACGGTCCTCGCGCTGGACGGCCGCGCCCACACGGCGGGCGACGCCCGCACCGGCGCCGGTGGCGTCGACGAGGTAGCGCGCGCGGATCGTCTCGCCGCCCAGCATGAGCCGCCAGTGGTCACGGACCCGGCGCACCGCCCTGACGCTGTGGGCTCGGCGCCCGGCCCCGGCGGCACAGGCTGCCTGGAACAGCGTGCGGTCGAAATGCGCGCGGTCGAGATGCCACCCCACTCCGTGCGGGTCGTACAGGAAGGCGTCGTCCGTGAGCACGGTCCCGCCCCAGGACGACTGGTTCCCGAAACACGGCGTGTGCGGTCCACGCGCCACGCGGCCGATCACCCCGAGGCGTTCGAGCAGGGGCCGGGCCCTCGGTGCGAGGCTCTCCCCGAGCTTCCACTCCGGTCTCCGGCCGGGATCCGCGGCGACGGGGTCCGTCAGGACGACCGAGGCTCCCTGGCGCAGCAGGGTCAGCGCGGTCGCCGATCCTGCGGGCCCACCACCGGCGATCACCACGTCGCAAACGGTGTCGTCGGCGCTTGGCGTCATCAGTGGACCACACCCATGCCGTGGAACATCGGCACGCCTCCGTCCGCTCCGGCAGCCACATCACCGGCCACCAAGGGCACGGTCGCGCCGAGCAGCGCACGGCCCGCCGACGGTGCCGGCTCCGGCAAGGGACAGCCCGCGGTGATCCAGCCGACGGCGATGTCTCGGCCGGTCCTGCCCGTGCCCGGAATCGTCCCGGCGAAGGCCGTGCCCATCGCGTTGGCCGGGCTCAGCAGATCGTTGACGAACGAGCTGTCCTGCGGATGGCCCGGCGAGACGAGCTGGTTGTCCGGGTGGGCGAGCGCCGCGAGTAGGGCCCCCGTCGGCTGGGTGAACCACCAGGCCACCGACTCCGTTCTGGTCCGTACCGGGTCGGCCGGGTCGGGACCGGTGATGGTCACCGCGGTGTGCGCGGGGTTGCCCGCCTGACGTGAGCGGAGGGCGTCCACCAGGACCATCATCGCCTTCAGCGGGGTCAGCACCGGCGCGGTCGGCGGAGCGGTGAGCGAGCGGGTCCACCGGCGCCACAGCTCCAACTCGTCGTCGGAGAAGACCTTGTACATGGGGCCGGTGTAGGTGGTCTTCTCGAAAAAGGGGCTGTTCTCGGGATCACCCGGCAGAATGAGGCCGGAGTCCTGGAGTTCCTGGAGCAGCCCTGGCGGGTCGAGGAACCAGTCGTTCAGTCTGTTGGCACCCAGTCTCTTCCCGTCATGGTTCTGGGAGGCGTACGGAGCCTTGCGGGCGATGAGATCGAGCATCCGGTCTTCCAGGGAAGGCGGATTGTGCAGCAGGTCCCACAGGTCGTTCGCCATGTTGCCGGAAGTGGCGAAGGCCACGTAGCCGTTCCAGATCCGCCGCCACTGCTGTTGCACGGCCTCGTCGCCACCGCTGTCGTAGACGCCCTCCAGGTATTGGACGACCGCGTCACGCGCCTTCGCCCCGTGACCGTTCGTCGCGTTGTCGATGCCGATGTGCATCGTGTAGAACTGCGGGTTGATGCCGTGGTACTCGAACAGTCGTACCGTCGGCTTGAGTCCCAGCACCTCCCACTCCAACCACAGGGTCATTCCGAGGATTTCGGGGAAGAACTCCTCGGTATGCTGGGAGATCGCCAGCTCGAAGGCCGCGACGGTGTACGCGGAGTCGAGCATCTCCGGCAGCATGGCGAACTCGTACGAGTCGACCGGCGGCAGATACAGACCCACACTGTGCAGCAGGTCGGTGTAGAGGTTGGCGTGGTTGAGAGCCGGGTTGCCGTTGCCCTGCTCGTCCACCCAGATGGCGAAGAGCAGGGAGTGGACCTCGCTGATGGGCCCGGCCTGGGTGACGTTCCGCAGCCAAGCGCCGTCCATCAGGTTGAACGGTGCGAACTGACGGATTCTCTCGATCACGTCCTGGCGCGTGCGGAAGAACTTGTCGTTCGCGGGGTCCGCCTGGTCGCCGTCCTCGACCAGATTGCTGTAGATGAGTTCGAGGCGTGATGCGAACGCCTCGGGCGAGTACCGGAACGAGCGGTAGCTCGGTTGCAGCCTCGGGTTGGACGCCGCACCGTCCAGCACGGCCTGGGCGTAGTGCCGGGCGGCCTGCGCCTGCTGCGGGAAGCGGTCCGGATGCTGCAGGAAGTAGAACCACTCCCGGTCGCTGATGCCGACCTGCGCCGCCCGTTCCGTCTCGACCAGCATGGTTCCCCCGGAGGCGTCGGTACGTGCGACGACGAAGCCGAGGAAGCTCCACTTCTCGACCATGTCGTTGTCGCCTGCGTGGTCGCGGATCAGCTGCCAGGTGCGCGCGTAGCGGTCCTCGTACTGCTCATCGGTCTCGCCGGGCAGCTGCTCCAGCTGGGGGAGCTCCAGCGCCTGCAGGCCGAGTCCGCGCGCCCAGGGCGTCCGGTACACGTATTGCTCCCCTGACGCGTCCGCCGCCGTCCGGATCAGCTCGCGGTACTGCTCCTCGGGCAGTACGTCGTCCGGGCGCTGGGCCGGCCACCAGTGCGTGTTGCACTCGTAGAAGTCGGCCTGCCAGGGGACGGCCATGTACTTGGTGACGTCTCCGGCCGCGAGGTCCTCGCGCAGCCGGAACGGCGCCGCCCATGTGCCGGGGTCGTCCGCGGTGAACGTCATCTCGATGCCGGGGAAGAACGGGCCTCCGTTGCATGCTTCGAGCGCCGCCCGGTCGAGCGCGTGCGGCTGTTCGGCGAGCGGGAGATCAGCCAGCGGCACGGGGCCGGTGCCCGTGTCGGCAATGAAGTCTCCGTCCGCCCAGCGGCGCATCCGCTCGTACTGTCCCGGCAGGATCGTGAACCACGTCAGCGGTTTGCCCTCGGCGCAATCTCCGTCGTCCCCGGCAAGCTGGGGCATGAAGGAGTAGTTCGCCTGCGTTACGTCTTCGGCGCCCGGGGTGCGCAGCTTGCCGAAGATCTCCTTGCGCTGCTGTGCGTCCTCGGGGGCGTTCGAGGACAAGCGGGCGAGGCGGCCGGGATCGAGGAAGTCACCGGCACGCCCTCGGCCGTGGCCGCGCACCGCGATCCCGCTCACCCAGGCGTACCCGCAGATGCGGGTGAGCAGCGGCAGGATGTCGCGGGTGAACGAGACGTCCGACGTCCGCGGCAGCTGGCCCGCGTTCTCGGCGACCTCGCGGGCGACGTCGTAGAGCGTCACCAGATTGGTGGTGTCGGGTGAGAAGTCGGGTGGCGCCACCAATACCCGCGCGGGCGTCACCGGGATCGTCCGCCCCGCGCCGACGGTCACGGTGGCGGTGACTGGGCCGTCCGAGGTGTCGTCGAACCAGTAGTCGTTGTTGGCGTAGTTCACCACTGGGTTGGCCGGCCTGACGGACGCCGAGTGCCCCATGCCGCCCAGGACGAGCAGCCGTCCCGCCTCGTCCGTGCGCAGCTCACCGAGCGGAACGGGGGTGCCCAGGAAGGTACCGGTATCGAACTTCGCGCCGGTGCCATCGGCGTTCGCGCCCTCGACGCTGCGGGGGCCGGGACTGATCACCAGTGCCGTCCGTTGCTCCGGATCGGTCACGCCGATCGTGGGGTTGCGGCGGTTCTCGGGTGCGTCCGATTGGTGGAAACGGCCATGAAACTTGAACCAGGCCGCTTTTCCGTTCGCGAGCTCGACTGTCCACCGGATGGTCGCCTCGTTCGCGGTCACCTCGCCCAACGGGTTGTGGTCTTTGTCGAATCCGTACACACGGAAGCGCGACGCCTGTCGTTTGACCCGTCCGTCGGCATCCTTGAACCCGTCCGCCGGACGAGCCGCTACTCCGGGCGCCTCGGGACCGACGAAGAAACCGTCCGGGCTGTTCCCGAGACGCGCGACGCCGACCGCCGGGTGGATTTCGCAATATGCAAGGTCGTCAAGGTTCACACCATGAGTGACTACCCCACCCTTCCGAACCCGCTCGGCAGTGGCACACAACTACGCACGTATGAGTCGTGTGTCCGGTCGGCTGCGGGTCGGCTCTTGGCCGCTCACCTGACAGGACAATGTTCCCTGCCCCCTACGGACGTTCGGCGTAACGGAGCCCGCCCGGCAGACGGTACCAAGCTCGCCCACGCCGTGATCCATCCGAAGGAGACCGCTGAGCACCCACGAGCTGGAGGAGCCAGCCGAGCAGCACCCCGCGCCGGCCTCGCCTCCGGCCTTCGCGGAGCACTTGAACGTGGCGGCCGCCGGAGTATTGCTGGCGGCTGCATTCGTGGCGCAGGGCCACACGGAACCCCCTCGGCCCACCTGCCATCAGCAGGCGTACTGCTCGCCCGAGCCCCAGACAACGCGCACTGGCCTTCGACCTGAGATGCGGGTCTCAAGGAGACGGTGAGTCCGTTACCCGATCGGGTGATAGCGCCACACCTGTTGCACACGGTAGCGCCCTCTGCACTGCTGCTGAGCTGCACCGATCCTCATCGGATCACGCTGCACAACGGTTGACCCCGCGCTGGAAGCGACGATCTCGCCGTTCTCGGCGTCCGGCTGCACCCTGACGGCGACCGTGTCGCCGTCCATGATGTGCGTCTTGCCGGCCGCTTCTCGACGGCCCGGGTGTCGGAGGGACAGGAGCCGCGCAGGACCAGGAACACCAGGCCGTCCACGTCCAGCCGCTCCACCGGCTCCCACCCGGCACCGACGAGCGCGATCTCGTCCTCATCCAGGGCGATGCCGCGCCGCTCCTCCGGCGTGTGCTCCGCCACCGGCGTGATGATGACGAGCGCGCCACCACGACGCAGCCTCCTCCGACTCGAGCTACGACCGGCCGTACTTCAACCAGCCGGGCGTCGCGGTGGTCGCGGGCAGCGGCGACGGGGACTACGCCTGGGAGTCGGCTACCCCTCCAGCTCCCCGCAGGGCGCGGGGCCTTCCTCCTCGAGCGCAGCCGAACGGCGGCGACGGGTCATATCCATCCGTTGCGTACGGCGTAGAGGGCGAGCTGGAACCGGGTGACGGTGCCGGCTCGCTGGTTGAGCTGTTCGAGGTTGCGGGACAGGGTGCGGCGGCTGATGCCGAGCAGCTCCGCGATGGTTTCGTCGGTGACGCCGGCGCCGAGCAGTTCCAGCATCCGGACATGGATGGGACGCAGCGCCGGCGGGACGCGGTCGCTGAAGTGCATGGGGAACGCCGAGCGCCAAGAGGTCTCGAAGAGTCCGGTGAGCGCGGACAGCAGGCTTGAGGGCCGCACCAATAGCAGGGAGTCGTTGACCTCCGCCTCCACGAAGGACATCGAGACGATCGCCAGCCGCCGGTCGAAGATGGTGAGTTTGACAGGGACGGTGGGCAGCACCCGGGCCTGCTCGCCGGCGGCGATGCAGGGTTGGATGTTGGCGGCGTAGTAGGCATGGTTCTGTACCGCGGACTTGGAGTAGACGACCCGGTATTCGACGCCGCGTCGGAGGTTTTCCACCTCGGCCGGGTTGGCGCCGGCTGGGATGTGGTAGGGCGGGGAGTCGAAGCGGAGGACATGTGATTCCACCGAACTCTCAGCGTGCCGGATCCGATCGATGATCTGCGCGCCGGTGACCACTTCGATGAGGTCGTCGGTGGCCTGGGGGCGTACCGAGCGGCGGTAGTCGCGGTAGGCGTTGGCCGCGGAGGTCTGGGCCTTGCACAGCTCCGCCGCCCTGGTGTGGGCCAGGTGGTCGAGGGCGATGGTGGGATCCACCGGAAGGGCTTCGGACCGGTCCGGCGCACAGGCTGCGGCCAGGCCGCCTTCGACGAGGCGCTCCAGGGCCTGCTCGGCCTCATCAGGCTTCCAGCCCAGGTGTTCAGCCAACTCCGTAGCGGCAGTACGGCCGGTGCGCAGCATCACCAGGTAGAGTCCCGCCTCCCGGGCTTCCAGCCCGAGACACTGCAGATGTGCCAGCAGGTCGTCGTCGCTCATGAGGGGTCCCTTCACACCGAGGGCGGACGTGGCTGCTTGTAGGCGGGGCACAATCCGGTGCTCCGGACGCGATGGTTCCGGGCCGAGATGGTGGCACGGACGGGCTGCTTTGGAACAGGTCCGGGACGAGGAGATCCGCACCGGCCTCCGCGCGCTGTAGCTTTCCGAATTCTGCTTGCCTCGCCTGTCTTCTTTCAGCCGCTGGCAACAGGTCGCCACCACGACGCAGCGCCGGGGAGTACACCAGGGCGAGCCCGGTCTCACACCGGGCCCAGCCTCCCCTCCTTCTTCTGGAGTCGACGTGCGCCCACGTGCCCGCAGACCCGTCCTGGCCGCTCTTGTGGCAGCCGCCCTCACCGCCCTGGCCGGACAGCCCTCCCAGGCAGCGCCGGCATCCTCTGGCGGAGGCGGGGTCCGGCCCGTGGCCGGCGCCCTCGCCGACCGGTACATCGTGGTCCTCAAGGACACGGCCGGGCCTGTGGCCTCGGCACGGGACGAGGCCACCCGGCTTACCCGAGCACACGGCGGGAAGATCCGGCACACCTACACCACGGTGCTGCACGGGTATGCGGCCGAGATGACCGCCCAGGAGGCGCGCCTGATGGCCGCCGACCCGGCCGTGGCCTATGTGGAGCAGGACGCCGTGCAGCACAGCTCCACCACCCAGACGAACCCGCCGTCCTGGGGGCTGGACCGCATCGACCAGCGCAGCCTGCCCCTCGACCACGGCTACACCTACGGGACCACGGCGAGCAACGTCACCGTGTACCTTGTCGACAGCGGTCTGCGCACCAGCCACACCCAGTTCCAGGGCCGGGCGAGCATCGGTGTGGACGAGGTCGGCGACGGCCGCAACGGGCAGGACTGCCTGGGCCATGGCACCCATGTGGCAGGGACGGTGGGCGGCAAGGACTACGGGGTGGCCAAGGGCGTCAAGCTCGTCGCCGTCCGCGTGACCGACTGCAACAACAACGCGAGCACCTCGTCGATCATCGCCGCCGCGGACTGGATCACCGCGCACGCGGCCAAACCCGCCGTGGTCAACATGAGCATCAACAGCAAAAGCTCGGTGATCAGCAGCGAGGACACGGCGATCAAGAAGTCCATCGCCTCCGGCGTCACCTGGGTCGTCTCCTCCGGCAACGGCGGCACAGACGCCTGCAAGAACTCCCCGGGCGACATCGACACCGCGATCGTGGTCAACAACTCCGACTCCAGCGACACCCGCCGCTCCGACTCCAACTACGGGCCGTGCACGGACCTCTTCGCGCCCGGCACGTCCATCACCTCCGCCTGGAACAGCGGCGACACGGCCACCCACACCATCTCCGGCACCTCCATGGCGGCCCCGCACGTCACCGGCGCCGCCGCCCTGTGGCTCGCCACCCACCCCACCGCCACCCCCGCCGACGTCCAGGCCGCACTGATCAACAGCGCCACGACCGGCAAGATAATGAGCGCGGGCACCAACACCCCGAACCGGCTGCTCTACACCGGCGCCCCCACTTCTGGCGCCAGCGCGGTGTTCTCGGACGACTTCGAGTCGGACAAGGGCTGGCGGGTCGACGGTGCCGGTACCGACACCGCGACCTCGGGTGTGTTCGAGCGGGGCGTCCCGCAGCAGACCACCTCCACCCACAGCAACCAGGCCAAGCAGCTGACCGCGGCCTCCGGCTCCTATGCGCTGACCACCGGCGCGGCGGCCGGCGCGGCCTACGGGGACAACGACCTGGATGGCGGCGAGACCACCGTCTTCTCCCCGCAGATCACCCTGCCCGCCAGCGGCCCGCTGAGCCTGCACTTCACCTACAACGTCGCCAACGGCGACAACTCGGGTACCGACGACTACCTGCGCATCCGTGTCCTGGACGGCTCCACGCCCACCACGGTGTTCGAGAAGACCGGATCGGCCAGCGAGGTCGCCGGGCAGTGGCAGACCGCCACCGCCGACCTGTCCGCCTTCGCCGGCAAGACCATTCGCGTCTACCTCGAAGCCGCCGACGCCGGCAACCCCAGCCTCCTCGAAGCCCAACTCGACGACCTCACCATCACCCAGGGCTGAAACCCCATCGGTCTCCGCCGCTGCGGCGCCGAGCGCACCAGCGGCGGTGCGGCACCACCCGTCTCGCTCCCCTTTCCACCCTCATGAGGAGGTCAGCACTCATGCGCCGCTTGCGCATCGCAGCCTTGGCCGGGGCTTCAGCCCTCGCCCTCCTGACCGGAGCCAGCATGCTCTCGTCATCCCCGCGGCCCACCCACGGCTTCTCGGCCGACCCGGTCGCCTCGGCCGTCCCGCAGTTCGACCACGTGGTCGTCGTGATGTTCGAGAACAAGAACTACTCGACCATCAAGGGCGGCTCCAGCGCCCCCTACCTCAACTCCCTCGCCTCCCAGGGGACGCTGTTCACCAACGCCTTCGGCGTCACCCACCCCAGCCAGCCGAACTACATCTCCCTGTTCTCCGGCTCGCAGCAGGGCGTCACCAACGACGACTGCCCCAAGTCCTTCTCCACCGGCAACCTCGGGCAGCAGCTGCTGAACGCCGGCCGCACCTTCAAGGGCTACTCCGAGGGGCTTCCCAGCGCCGGGTACACCGGCTGCAGCAGCGGCAACTACCGGCGCAAGCACGCACCCTGGGTGGACTTCCCCACCGTCAGCGGCTCCGCGTACAACGTGCCGTACTCGTCGTTCCCCAGCGACTACAGCAAGCTGCCCACGGTGTCGTTCGTCATCCCGGACATGTGCAATGACATGCACGACTGCTCCGTGGGCACCGGTGACACCTGGACCAAGAACCATCTCGACGGCTACGTCCAGTGGGCCAAGACCCACAACAGCCTCCTCATCGCCACCTTCGACGAGGACAACTTCACCTCCGTCAACCAGATCTACACCGTCTTCGCCGGCGCCCACGTCAAGGCCGGCTACCAGTCGAACACGCAGATCAACCACTTCAACGTCCTGCGCACCATCGAGGACATGTACGGCCTGCCCGCCCTGGGCAACGCGTCGGGCAAGTCTCCGATCACCGACGCCTGGACGTCGTCCACATCCGCACTGGCCGTCCCGGATCCCGGCGGTCAGAGCAGCACCGTCGGTCAGGCGGCCTCTCTGCAGCTGTCCGCCTCCGGGGGCAGCAGCCCCTACTCCTGGTCGGCCACCGGGCTGCCCGCCGGGCTGTCGATCGACTCCGCGACCGGACGGGTCACCGGCACTCCGACCACCGCCGGTACCTCCACGGTCAAGGTGAGTGTCAAGGACGCCACCGGCGCCACCGCGTCCGCCTCCTTCGCCTGGTCCGTGACCGCCTCCGGTGGCGCCAGCGCGGTGTTCTCGGACGACTTCGAGTCGGACAAGGGCTGGCGGGTCGACGGTGCCGGTACCGACACCGCGACCTCGGGTGTGTTCGAGCGGGGCGTCCCGCAGCAGACCACCTCCACCCACAGCAACCAGGCCAAACAGCTGACCGCGGCCTCCGGCTCCTATGCGCTGACCACCGGCGCGGCGGCCGGCGCGGCCTACGGGGACAACGACCTGGACGGCGGCGAGACCACCGTCTTCTCCCCGCAGATCACCCTGCCCGCCAGCGGCCCGCTGAGCCTGCACTTCACCTACAACGTCGCCAACGGCGACAACTCCGGTACCGACGACTACCTGCGCATCCGTGTCCTGGACGGCTCCACGCCCACCACGGTGTTCGAGAAGACCGGATCGGCCAGCGAGGTCGCCGGGCAGTGGCAGACCGCCACCGCCGACCTGTCCGCCTTCGCCGGCAAGACCATTCGCGTCTACCTCGAAGCCGCCGACGCCGGCAACCCCAGCCTCCTCGAAGCCCAACTCGACGACCTCACCATCACCCAGGGCTGACCAGTAGCCCCCGGATCGGCTGGAGGCCGGAACCGCTGCCATCGGTCCGGCCTCCAGCGCCCTCTTGTGTGACCGCCCCGAGGAGGCGAACCCGGCCGTGTATCTGTCCACCATCGACCGATCCCGAGGAGACGGCACGCGCCGGGGCCCGCGCGCAACAGCCGCCACCGTCGGTGCCAACGTCCTGGCACTGGGGACGGTGAGCCTGCTCACCGACGTCTCCGCGGAAATGGTCACCGCCGTCCTGCCTTTGTACTTCATCCTCACTTTGCAGCTCAGCCCGGCCGCCTACGGTCTGATGGACGGCCTCTACACCGGCGCGACCGCCTTGCTGCGACTGGTCGGAGGCTATGTCGCCGACCGCTTCCGCAGGCGCAAGACGGTCGCAGCGGCCGGCTACGGCATCTCCGCCCTGGCCAAGCTGGGCCTGGTGGCCGCCGGATCCTCCCTTCCCGCACTCGGCGCGGTCATCGTCGCCGACCGTGCCGGAAAGGGACTGCGCAGCGCACCACGCGACGCGCTCATCACTTTGTCGGTTCCCGAACCGGTACTCGGCCAGGCGTTCGGTGTCCACCGGGCCATGGACAGCATGGGCGCCTTCGCGGGGCCGCTGGCCGCGCTCGGCGTCCTGGCGGCCGTCGGCACGACCAGCCCGGCGGCCTTCAGCGCGCTGTTCGTCACCAGCTTCTGCGTCGCAGCCGCCGGGCTGCTGACCCTGGCCGTATGCGCCCGCGACCGCCGCGACGAGCAGCCTGCTGCCATCCCCGTCCGTCTGAAGGCCGCCCTGGGACTGCTGCACGCCGCCCCCGTTCGCCGACTGCTCTGCGCCGCCGGCCTGCTGGGACTGGCCACGGTAGGTGACGGCTTCGTCTACCTGCTCCTGTTGCGGCGCGAGGCCGTGTCGACCGGCTGGTTCCCGCTCATGGCGGTGGGCACCAATCTCGTCTACCTGCTCCTCGCCGCTCCGCTCGGGGCTCTCGCGGACCGGCACGGCCGCCGCACCGTACTGCTCGCCGGCTACGGCGCGCTCATCGCGGTCTATCTGCTGTTGAGTAGCCCGCTGCCAGGTACCGCCGTGGTCGTGGCCGTGCTCTGCTGCTACGGCGCGTTCTACGCCGCCACCGACGGAGTCCTCATGGCCCTGGCCTCTCCCCTGCTGCCGGCCGACCTGCGCACCACCGGCCTGGCCTGCGTGCAGACCGTCCAAGCACTTGCCTACTTCGTCTCCTCCGCGGCCTTCGGGCTCGCCTGGACGACATGGGGAACCACCGCGGCAACCGCGGCCGCCGCGGTCACCGCGGTCCTAGCCGTCACCGTCACGGCCGCCGTCCTGGCAGGCCGCCCACAGCAGGAGGCCGCGTGACCAGCCGCACCACCCGCATCACGATCCAGATGGCATCCGTCACCGCACTGGCCGTCGTGGCGGTCCTGGCCATCGTGATCGCCAGAGGGACCGGGCCGTCCGCGCAGGCGGCCACCGGCCAGATCTCGCTCGCTCCGGGACCCCGCCTGGTGGCGCGCAGCACCGCCTCGGACAGCACGGGCCGCCTGGTCTCCGTGTCGGCGGGCGACCCCGCCGGGAAGCGCACCGTCTCCTCCCTGTCATGCGCCAGGGTGTACGCGGCCGGCGGCACCGGACTGTGCCTGCGCCTCGATTCCGGGCTGACGACCTACCAGCTCGCCGTTCTCGATGCGCACCTGGAGACAGTCAGGGAGATCCCCCTGGTCGGGGTGCCCAACCGGGCCAGGGTCTCGCCCAGCGGCCGGATGGTGGCCTGGACAGTCTTCGTCACCGGCGACTCCTACAACGGCGGACGCTTCTCCACCCGCGCCGGCATCCTCGACACCCGCACCCAGGAGCTGATCCCCACCCTGGAGGACTGGGCGGTCACCGTGGACGGCAAGCCCCACCAGGCCCGGGACCTCAACTTCTGGGGTGTCACCTTCACCGCCGACGACCGTCACTTCTACGCGACCATGACCACCGCCGGCCACCGCTACCTGGTCCTCGCCGACATGACCACCCACCACCTGACGGCCCTCATGGACAACGTCGAATGCCCATCGCTGTCTCCCGACGGCACCCGCATCGCCTTCAAGTCCGCCCGCGGCGGCGACCCCGCCCACGGCTGGCGCCTGTCGGTCCTGGACCTGGCCACCCGCCACGTCACCGCACTCGCCGAGACCCGCAGCGTGGACGACCAGGCCGCCTGGATCGACACCCGGACCGTCGCCTACGCCGTCTCCCGGGGCCGGGGCCACTCCGATGTGTGGAAGGTCCCGGCCGACGGCACAGGCACCCCCCGCATCCTCATCCCCGACGCGGAGTCCCCCGCCGCCCTCGGCACCACCACCCAGGAGGCCCAGTGATCAGCGCTTTCGATCTCTTCACCGTCGGCATAGGGCCTTCCAGCTCCCACACCGTGGCACCGATGCGCGCCGCCCGCCTCTTCGCCACCGACCTGGCCGGGGCGGCACTTCTCAACCGTGTCGAGTCCGTGCGCATCGAACTGTACGGATCGCTCAGCGCAACCGGACCGGGCCACGGCACCGACAAGGCAGTCCTCCTCGGACTGATGGGCGAGGAACCGGCGACCGTCGACGTGCAGACGGCCGACGAACGAGTCCGCCGACTGGCGCAGGACCGGCGGGTCCCACTGCAGGGTGTCTGGCCGGCCGACTACGACCTCGTGCTGCACGCATACGCCCTGCCCCGGCACCCCAATGCCCTGACCTTTACCGCCCGCGACAACGACGGGCTGGTGCTGCACACGCAGACCTACTACTCGGTGGGCGGCGGGTTCCTGGACGGCGAGCTACCCGCTACCGCCGCCGACGGCCACAGCGTGCCCCACCCCTTCGGATCCGCTGAGGAACTCCTCGCGCGGACAGGAGACCGCCGGATCAGCGATGTGATGCTCGCCAACGAGGCCACCTGGCGCCCCGAGGAGGAAGTCCGGTCCGGCCTGCTGAAAATCTGGGACATCATGCGGGACTGCGTACGCCGAGGCTGCGAGAGCGACGGCATCCTGCCCGGCGGCCTGAACGTCCCGCGCCGCGCCCCAGGACTACGCCGATCCCTGGCACAGGGGAGCTCCGGTGAGGACCCGCTGCGGATCATGGACCGTGTCGCGCTGCACGCCCTGGCCGTCAACGAGGAGAACGCCGCCGGCGGCCGGGTCGTCACAGCACCCACCAACGGAGCCGCCGGTGTCATACCCGCCGTCCTGCACCACTACTGCGATGACGTCCCCGGAGCCGACGACGACGGCATCATCCGGTTCCTGCTCACCGCGGCCGCCATCGGCAGCCTCATCAAGGAGAACGCCTCCATCTCCGGCGCGGAGGTCGGCTGCCAGGGCGAGGTGGGCTCCGCCTGCGCCATGGCAGCCGCAGGACTGGCGGAAAGGCTGGGAGGCACGGCCGGGCAGGTGGAGAACGCCGCGGAAATCGCCCTGGAACACCACCTCGGCATGACCTGCGACCCGGTAGGCGGCCTGGTGCAGATCCCCTGCATCGAACGCAACGCCGTCGCGGCCGTCAAGGCAGTCACCGCCGCCCGCATGGCCGTCAAAGGCAACGGGCACCACATCGTCTCACTGGACGCAGCGATCACCACCATGCGCGAGACCGGCGCCGACATGAGCACCAACTACAAGGAAACCTCCCGCGCAGGCCTCGCTCTCCACGTCATCCAGTGCTGACGGCCGCACATTCCCAGCAACTTCCCACGGTCGCAGACAGCTTGCCTGCGACCGTGGCGGTGCCCGTGAACGGCCCCCGCCACGCTGCCGGGGGCCGTCTCCGCACGCTTCGGCCATTCACCCCTTCCCGTGAACGCCCTGCCCGTGCTGCACGCCGACGGCACCTCCCACCGCCCCTGGCCACCTGGCGCCAGCTGCGGCACATGGCCACCGGCGCAGCCCTCCAGCCGATAGGAGTGGGGCACCGCCCCACGCTGCGAGGAGATACCGCCCCATGCACCCTGCTCAGACCCGATTCACCCTCGAGGCGACCCCGGCCGCAGTCCCCGCCGTGCGCCAGTGGATCTCGGCGGAGGTGCGGGGCTGGGGCGTATCGCTCGATGAGGACCTGTGCTGGCGCCTGGAACTGGTCGTATCGGAGCTCGTCACCAACGCCGTGCTGCACGCGGGCGGCTGGCTGACCGTCTCGATCGCCCTGGAACACGACCTTCTCCTCGTCGAGGTCCACGACGGCAGCACTACGACCCCGCGACCGCGCGCGACGGGCCCCTGCGACGAAACCGGACGCGGACTCGTGCTCGTCGCAGCCCTCTGCCTGATCCACGGCAGCGAACTCGCGGCCTCCGGCAAGCGCTGCTGGGCCGTCCTGCCACTGCGGTCACACGCCGAAAACACCGACGCCACACCCGACAGCGATGCTCTGTGCGACTCAGCCCGCTGGACCGTCACCCCCGTCGGCGCCCAACTGCTCGCCCGACTGCTCGCACCCGAAGAGGCCACCGCGTCACCCAGATGCGCACAGCAGGGCGAATCCGACCTGGTCGGCTGAGGCTTAGTACTCCAGCAGTGTTTCGCTATCTGGCCTGGTCAGAGGCATCGTCGGGAGTGTAGTTGGCTGCTGGCACGTCAGGGGCGGTCTTGCCGGACCGCCCCTCCAACGAATGACATCGAGAACTGTCTGCGCGGTGATGAGGGCAGTCTCCCCGCGTGATCGACGACCTTGCCGACGCGACCTGGGACCGTGAACTCGACGACCTCTTCCTGCGCATCGCCGACAAGCTCGGCGAGGCCGACGGAGTCCTCATCCTCGACGACACCGGCTTCGTCAAGAAGGGCACCACCTCCGCGGGGGTGCAGCGCCAGTACTCCAGCACCGCCGGCGCACCGAGAACTGCCAGATCGGCGTCTTCGCCGCCTAACCGGGGCTCACGGCCTGAGGATCTACGACTGGGCGCGTGTCGAGGTGCGGCCCTGGCACCGCCCTGACCGCCGCCACTGGGCGATCGCCCGCCGCAGCGTCGCCCGCCCACAAGAAATCTCCTGCTACATCGCCTACCGTCCCGCCGAGACGCGGTCACTGCTCCCTCCACCAGGGGATGGCAGGGATGGACAGCGGACCGGGATCGAGCCCGATCGGCGGCGAAGAAGTGAACTCCGGCCGTAGCGGAGTCCGGTATCCGCTGGTCGCGGTGTAGCGGGTACAGCCGGGCCCCTCTGTTCAAAGGAGCAGCATCATGACCCGGGACAACGTTCCCGCGCCCATCCGGCCGCCCGCCTCCGCGCCCAGCCCGCAGCAGCCCGCTGCCGGTGCCGGCCTGGCCTCCCCACTTCGCGGGCGATCTCTCCACGTCCAGGCCCGGCTCAACTCGCCGGTCCTGATTCTTTGATTCAGTTTCGTGTGACTCCAGAGAACAGCCGTTCATGACGCTCGGCGAGGTGGGCGGGGTGCTGAGGGTGCTTTGCCTCCGCCACCAACTTGGTAACCCCCCTGGCGTCGGTGGTGCCGTCGCCGCCGGACGGCCACAGGTTTCCGGCACCGGCCATTCCCGGTCAGCCGACGGAGTCGGCCGCCGCGAGGTCGAGGGCGATGTCGGTGATCATGTCTTCCTGACCGCCGACCATCTTGCGTCGCCCGACCTCCACGAGGATCGCGCGGGTGTCGAGGCCCTGCCGGTGCGCGGCGGCCTCGGCGTGGCGCAGGAAGCTGGAGTACACGCCCGCGTAGCCGAGGGTGAGGGTCTCGCGGTCGACGCGGACCTCGCGGTCCTGAAGGGGACGTACGACGTCGTCGGCGGCGTCCATCAGGGGGAACAGGTCACAGCCGTGCTCCCAGCCCATCAGGTCGGCGACCGCGATGAACGCCTCCAGCGGGCAGTTTCCGGCTCCGGCGCCCTGGCCGGCGAGGGAGGCGTCGACGCGGGTGACGCCGTTCTCGACGGCGACGACGGAGTTGGCGACACCCAGGCCGAGGTTGTGGTGGGCATGAATGCCGATCCCGGTGTCCGGCTCGAGGACATCGCGATAGGCGCGGACGCGATCGCGGACGCCGTCCATGGTCAGGCGACCGCCGGAGTCGGTGACGTAGACGCACCCGGCTCCGTAGGACTCCATCAGCTTGGCCTGGCGGGCCAGTTCAGCGGGTTCGGCCATGTGGGACATCATCAGGAACCCGGCCACGTCCATGCCCAGGTCGCGGGCGGCCGCGATGTGCTGGGCGGAGATGTCGGCCTCGGTGCAGTGGGTGGCGACGCGGACCGAGCGGATGCCGAGGGCGTGGGCCTGCCGCAGGTCGTGCAGGGTGCCGATGCCGGGCAGGAGCAGCGTGGTGGGCACCGCGTGGTGGACGCTGTCGCAGACGGCTTCGATCCACTCCCAGTCGGTGTGCGCACCGACGCCGTAGGTGATGCTGGAGCCGGACAGGCCGTCGCCGTGGGCGATCTCGATCGCGGCGACCCCGGCGTCGTCGAGTGCGGCGGCGATGGTGCGGGCCTGGTCGACGGTGTAGCGGTGGCGTACGGCGTGCATGCCGTCCCGCAGGGTCACGTCCTGCACGTACAGGGCGGAGGGCTGGTTCGCGGTCATCGGGAGACCACCTCCGTGAAGGGCCGCACGGCGGCCATGCGTTCGGCGGTGCGCAGGGCGGCCGAGGTCATGATGTCGAGGTTGCCGGCGTAGGCGGGCAGATAGTGGGCGGCGCCCTCGACCTCCAGGAAGACCGAGACCTTCGCGGCGGCGGTGGAGCGCGCGCCGGCGGGCAGCAGCGAGCGCAGGGGGTCGTCGTCTGCGACGCGCTCGAACTGTACCTTCTGCATGAGGCGGTATCCGGGCACGTACGCCTGGACCCGGGCGGCCATGTCCTCCACAGAGGCGGTCACCGCGGCGTCGTCGCACTCGCCGACCAGGCAGTACACGGTGTCCCGCATGATCAGCGGGGGTTCCGCAGGGTTCAGGACGATGATCGCCTTGCCTCGGGCGGCGCCACCCACTTTCTCGATGGCCGACGAGGTCGTCTCGGTGAACTCGTCGATATTGGCCCGGGTGCCGGGACCGGCCGAGCGCGAGGAGATCGAGGCGACGATCTCGCCGTAGTGGACCGGTGTCACGGCTGCGACGGCGGCCACGATGGGAATGGTGGCCTGGCCGCCGCAGGTGACCATGTTGACGTTCGGTGCGTCGAGGTGGTCGTCGCCGTTGACCGGCGGGACGACGTACGGGCCGAGCGCGGCGGGCGTCAGGTCCACGACTCTGCGCCCCAGCGAGCGCAGCACCTCGTCGTGGCGGCGGTGCGCACCGGCCGAGGTGGCGTCGAAGACAATCTCGACGTCCGCGAACTCGTCCAGCTCCACCAGGCCGTCGACGCCCTCGTGGGTGGTGGCGACGTTCAGGCGGCGGGCGCGGGCCAGGCCGTCGGAGCCGGGGTCGATCCCGGCCATCGCGGTGATCTCCAGGGAGTCGGAGAGCCGCAGAACTTTGATCATCAGGTCGGTGCCGATGTTGCCCGACCCGATGACGGCGACCTTCGTGTTCATGCTCCGGCTCCTTCCGTGGCGGTGGACGCGAACGTGGTCGTGACCGTGCCGAGCCCTTCGATGTGCGCGGTGAACTCGTCGCCCTGGGCGGCGACGGCCATCGGACCGAGCGCGCCGGTCAGGACGATGTCGCCGGCCCGCAGCGGGTCGCCGAGCCCGGCGAGGGTGGAGGCGAGCCAAAGGGCGGCGGTGAGGGGGCTGCCCAGGCAGTCGGCGCCAGTGCCCTCGGAGACCATCTCGCCGTTCTTGGTGAGGGTCATCGTCACGGCCCGCAGGTCGACACGGTCCATGGGAACGGGGGTTCCGCCGAGGACGTACAGGCCGCAGGAGGCGTTGTCGGCGACGGTGTCGACGATGGTGATGTCCCAGTCGGCGATGCGGCTGTCGACGATCTCCAGCGCGGGCAGCACGAACGCCGTGGCGTGCAACAGGTCGGCGACGGTCGGGTCGCGATGCGGCAGGTCCGTGCCCAGCACCAGGGCGACCTCGGCTTCGACCTTCGGCTGGAGGAGTCGGCCGGGGGCGATCGGCTGTCCCTCGGGCACCGCCATGTCGGCGAACAGCACGCCGAAGTCCGGCTGGTCCACGCCGAGCTGCCGCTGCACGGCGGGTGACGTCAGGCCGATCTTGCGGCCCACCAGCCGCCGCCCGGCGGTGACCCCGCGCTTCACGTGCAGGCGCTGCACGGCGTACGCAGCTTCGATGTCCCCCTCGGGCAGGAGCGAGCGCACCGGGGCGCACGGGACACCGGTGCGGGTGGCCGCCTCCAGGACGGCCGCCACCTTGGTCACGGCGTCGGCCGGCTTGTGGGTGCTCACGGTCGCCCCCGGCGGGGACTGGTGCGGCGGTGCGGAGCGAACATGCGGGATTACCTCCGGGCGGAGTGTGGCGGGGTTGTCGGAGACGCGGCGATGGGCGTCCGCCGATGCACGTGAGAGGTATAGGCGCACGGTCCGAGCGGCGGCAAAATGCGTTCCATGACACGGAACAGCGCGCAGGGGAACATGCTCGACAAGGCGGCTGCCGTCCTCGACTGCTACCGCCCGGACGGCGGTGCGTTCCGTCTGACAGAAATCGCCGCCCGCACGGGACTGGCCAAAACGACCGCGTTCCGTCTCTGCACTGACTTGGTGCGCCTCGGTCTGCTCGAGCGTGACGGCGAGAGCTACCGGCTCGGCGGCAAGCTCTTCGAGCTGGGCTCACTGGTGCCGCGCCGGCTCGACTTGCGGGAGGCGGCGCTGCCGTTCCTCCAGGATCTCTTCGAGGCCACTCATGAGACCGTGCACCTCGGCATTCGGGAGGGGCACGACGTGGTCTACATCGAGCGGATTCACGGCCACCAGACCCTGACGCTGCCCTCCCGTGTCGGGGGGCGACTTCCCCTGACGTGCACGGGCGTCGGCAAGGCGCTGTTGGCCTTCTCCGGCTCGGAGCTGGCGGATGAGGTACTGGCCGGGCCTCTGCCCCGGCTCACTCCGCACTCGGTCACCGACCCGGCGCGGCTGCGTACCGCCGTGGAGCAGATCCAGGTCTCCGGTCTTGCCTACGAGGAGCAGGAGGCCGCCCTCGGCGTCAGCTGCATCGCCTCGCCCGTCTTCGACGGGCCGACGGCGGTGGCCGCCCTGTCCGTCGCCGTGCCGCGCGGCCGGTTCCACCCCGCCCAGCTGGCGCCCGCCGTGCGGACAGCCGCTCTGGGCCTGTCCCGCGTGCTGCGCTCGGGCAGCGGAACGATGGGCGCCACCTCTTCCTAAGCCGGCACCGGGCGACCGGCCGAGGGCGGCGGGCGAAGCCGGCAGACCCGCGCGTCCATGAATCATCACTGCCGCGATCCTTGACGCCCGCCCCCACCCCTCTTACCGTAGCGATCATTCCAGCCATTGTAGTGACCACTACAGGAACGTCGGTGCCGGTGCGGTTATCGCTGCGCCAGTCACCTGTGGCTGCACCGGTGTCCGCGTGAACCCTCCAGCGGACGCGTCTTCCCCCCTTTCGCTCCTTCGGTGAGGTGTTTCCATGAGCGCCACTGAACAAGCCGACTCACGCGGCATGAGACGGCGCGGACTGCTCAAGGCGGCGTTGCCGCTGGGAGCCACCGCGACAGCCCTCGGCACCGGGTCGGCGAGCGCGACCGGCAGCGCCTTCTCGGACGCTCCGGCACGCCGCGGCGTGGACCGCATAGACGTGCACTGCCATCTGATCCCGGACTTCTACCGCCGGTCCCTGGCGGCGCACGGCATCACCGAGATCGGAGGCGTGCCGGTCCCCGCGTGGAGCCCGACCCTCGCGGTCGACTTCATGAACCGCTACGGCATCCAGACCCAGGTGGTCTCCGTCTCCGAGCCGGGTGTCACCTACCTGTCCTCCGCGAAGGACCGGGTGGCGATGGCACAGCGTCTGAACACCTTCACGAGCCGGGATCTGGTCCACACGACGTCCGCACGCTTGACGGGGCGCTTCGGCGGATTCGCCGTCCTCCCCTTGGGCGGCACCGCCGACCAGCAGGACGTCTCCCACGCCGTCACCGAGGCCAGGCGAGCCGTGCGGGACCTGGAGATGGACGGCGTGGGCATCTTCAGCAGCTATGGCGGGAAGTACCTGGGCGATCCCGTGTTCGAACCGCTGATGAAGGCGCTCGACGACCTGGGCGCCATGGTGTTCATCCACCCCGTGACCCCCCAGGGCTACCCGGATCTGGGACTGCCGCCGTTCCTGTACGAGTTCACATTCGACACCACCCGCGCACTGGTCAGCATGCTCTACAGGGGCGTCTACCAGCGGTACCCACGCATCCGGTGGCTGGCCGCGCACGCCGGCGGCACCCTGCCGTACATCTCCTACCGCACCAGCCTCCTGACCCTGACTCCGGCGATCGCGCAGCAGGTGGGGGCCGCCGGGCTGGACGCCAGCAGCCCGTACTTCCGCAAGCTCTTCTACGACACCGCTTTGTCCCCGGCGCCTCAGGCGATGAAGTCCGTGCGCGAACTGGCCGGAACCGAGCACATTCTCTTCGCCACCGACTGGCCGTTCACCAGTGCTTTGTTCCCCGCGGCCGGAGACCCCGCACCACAGCTGGACGAGACCTTCTCGCCCGCCGAGCGACTGGCCGTCGAGCGGTCCAACGCGCTGGCTCAGTTCCCCGCACTGGCCGCCAGGATCAGGGCCAGGCCGGCCTGAGTGAGGCTCAACGACGGTGAGCCCCCTGCGGCTGTGAGTGAGCCAGCAGCGTGTGCCGCGGCCCGGCCGAACTGCCGAGCCGCGGCACACGTCATTCCTCGCGTGCTCCGACGAGAACCCGTTCACGCCATCGGAAATCTGTCCCGGCTCCTTCCGTGGGCCGTGCACGCGGTCCGACGGCGCTGCCCGCCCACCCGAGCAGGAATCCCACGGAATGGCCATCACGGCGGTCGACTGCAGCCCGATGAAGTGGAAGTTGTGTGCCGGCAGCAGCGAGGCGGGTGTGCCTGAGAAGGAGAGGGAGCAGACGCACAGGGCGCTGGTGCAGAGAACACCGCCGTACACGGTCCACAGCAGACCGGTCCGGTTGTACCGGCTCCAGAACAGCCGTACACACATGCGGGTAGGACCGTGGAGGCGGCGAGAGTCAGGAGGGTCATCTGGCCGCTGCCTTCGACGGCACGGATCTGCTGACCTCCCACGACTCTGGCAGCACCGAGTCCTGCGATGACCACGCAGAGGAAGAAGACGGCCATGATGGCGACGGCGTAGGGGGTCGCTCGGCGGGCGGTGGCGGCGTCGGCGGCCGAGTTGATTCTCATCAGGACGTGCGGCTTGCACGCGCCGCCCAGGACGACGGACAGTTGCAGGCTCAGGAAGTCGAGACGCCCGGCGGCACCGTCGTCCAGCGCTTGCCCGGGTTCGAAGTATCGGTCGTGAAGCCCGCTTTCCTGCTCGGCCGCGCTCAGCAGGGCGCCCGGGTCGAAGTCGTGGTTCCGCAGGACCAGAAGGGCGAGGAGCAGCATGGTGGTGAACACCACGGCCACCTTGACGATCTGGACAAGGCTCGTACCTCTCATGCCGCCGAGCACCGTGTAGCCGATCATCAGCACTCCGACGAAGGCGGTGCAGGGCGCCCGCGACAGCCTCATGGTGCCGGTCGTCTGACGGGGGGCCGGCTGCCGGGCCGGGGGAGCGGGACGTACATGAGTTCGGGGTCCTCTCGCGAGGTAGACGGTCACTCACCGGGGTCTTCGGCAGCACGGTTCCCGGCATCCCATGACGAGAAGCACGGCGAGCGGTATGCCTGACGGACCGAGCAGTGCGGGACGGCGACAGGTAGGCAGGTAGAACCGCAGGCGTCCGGGATTGCCGGGACCGCAAGAGGTGCCCGTGATCGGGCCGTGAGGCTAGGTGCCTGGTGAAGCCCCAGTGCGACGGATGTGCGACCGGGCGAGAGGCCTGGCGGCGGTGTTGCGCCGCGCTGCCGTGTATCGGGCGAGTAGGTCACTCCGCCGGGCGGCGCAGTGACCGTCCCGGGTCAGTCGTCGGCGATGCCTGCACCACTAAGGGCGGGCACCGTGTTCTCGGGGTGAGCCAGGGAGCGGGCGCCGGCGCGGAACTGGGCGAGCTTGTCCACGATGATCTGGCCGACGGGGAGGTGGCCCCAGATGCTGATGCCTTGGTGGGTGGTGGGTTCCCAGGTCGTCTCGTCGATGACGATCGGGTTCCAGCCGACTTCCCACTCGAAGCCCGAGGGGGTGCGGGCGTAGTACGACAGTTCCTTGTCGTTGGTGTGCTGGCCGACCGACAGCGCCATGCCGAAGCCGAGTTCGTGCACCCGCTGGTAGCTCTGGGCGACGTCGTCCAGGGTGGCGGCCTGGATGTTGAGGTGCTGGACGCGGGTGCGGATCGGATCGATGGGCAGCCCGCGGGTGCCGGCCACCGCGATGGAGTGGTGGCGTTCGTTGACGCGCAGGAAGCGGATCCTGAGTTTGACGCCGCTGACGGTCTCGTCGATGTAGTCGGTCAGGCGGGCGTCGAAGACGGTGTTGAAGTAGCCGCGGATCTGCGTGGGCTTGGTGGAGGTCAGCGCGATGTGTCCCATGCCGGAGTCGCCGGTGACGAAGCCGGACGCGAGCATGCGCAGCGGTTCGGGCGAGGTCACCGGGGTGGTGCAGATCTCCTGGGTGATGCCCTTGGGGCCCGGGAAGCGCAGGAGGCGTTCCACGCCGCGCAGGGCGGCCTCCTCGTCGGAGCCCTGGACGAGCGGGACGCCGTGGGCCCGGATACGGGCCTCGATCAGCTCGAACGTGGCGTGGTCGTCGATGTGCCAGCCAGTGGCGACGACGTCCTCGGCTGGGCCGCGCCTGAGCAGGAAACGGCATGCCTGGTCGTCGAGGCGGAAGCGCATCAGGTCGGGGGAGAGGGTGTCGTGGTGCATGCCGATGGCGTCGGTACCGAAGCGGCGCCAGTCGGCGAAGCGGTTGGTCTCGATGATGATGTAGCCGAGGTGGACGGCGCCGAAGACGGAGGCGGTGCCGGTCGCTGCGGTGTTCATCGACGGCCCGCCAGGAAGTCTGCGCACAGCCGGTTGAAGAGCTCCGCGCGTTCGAACTGGACCCAGTGCCCGGTGTTGGCAACCAGGTACAGGTCGCAGTTGGGCATGCGCTCGGCGAGCATCCGGCCGCCGGACGGCCGGTTGACCTTGTCCTGCGCCCCCCACAGGACCAGCGTGGGCACGGGCAGTCGGGACAGGCGCGCATCACGGGTGAAGTCCATCTTCCACACGGTCCGCAGGGCGTTGGGTCCGGACGGCCGTTGCAGCGGCGGTGAGGCGATCACTTCCGGATCGATGCTGGCTTGGTAGCGCTCATCGATCGCTGCGTCCGGGACGTCGGCAGCATTGAAGACGAGATAGTTGCGGATGAACTTCTCCAGCTTCTGCCGCGAGGGCCCGTCGCCGGTGTAGTAGTTCAGCAAGCTGTTGAGGCCTGGGGTGGGCAGGGCGCGGGTGGTGCCGATGCCGCCGGGGCCCATCAGGACCATGCGATCGACCCGGCTTGGGGTGTCCAGGGCCAGGCGCAGGGCGCAGGCGCCGCCGTAGGAGTTGCCGACCAGATGGGCCTGCTCCAGACCGAGTGCGTCGAGCATGCCACGAATGCCGTCGGCCAGGTGGCCGAAGGGGTCGCTGCCGTCGACGCCCTTGGTGCTGCGGCCGTAGCCGGGCAGGTCGGGCACGATGACCCGGTATTCCTTGGCCAGCGCCGTGATGTTGCGGGCGTAGTTGGAGACGCCGGAGGCTCCGGGACCTCCGCCGTGCAGCAGCAGGACCGGCGGGCCGTCTCCGGTCTCCGCGGCGAAAATTTTCCTTCCGCCGATGTCGTACGTCGTCTCTTGCATCGTCGGCAGGCCGGTCGGTGTCGTCGTCATGATGCCGGTGTCCTCACTGGGCGGTGGACGCGGTAGGGCGCGGAGTCGTGGACGAAGTGAAGCCGCGGGGCGGCGGCGGAAGCGGGGCGCCCCCGGGGGCCGCCGCGTAGACATAGGCGTCGGGACGCAGAGCGAGCGTGGCCGCGCCGTGCCGGGTCATCCAGGGCAGCAGGACGCCGTCGCTGTCGACGAGGGTGCCCTCGGCAGGCCGGGAGCCGGTGGGTGTGATGGTCAGGGAAGAAACGCCAGGGAGGTTCCAGGCAGGCTGGGGGATGGCGGTGCCGGCGTGCAGCAGGATCCATCGGCCGCCGAGCGCGTCGTCGAGTCGGACACGGGTGCCGTCGGGGCCGGTGACCCAGGGCTGGGGAATCTGGTGGCCGGTCGCCTTGGTGCGGGGGCGGGCCTGCAGACCGGCTTCGTAGCGGGCGACGGGGATCCAGTTCGAGTCCTGCATCCAGTCACCGAAGCCCGGTATGCGATCCATGGCACGCAGGACGCCGTTGCGGATGCGGGCGATGGGTAGGCGGCGCTCGGTGATGATCCGGCCGACGAACACCGCCCGCTTCGTGACCTCCTTGACGTGCGGCTTGCGCTCGGCCTCGTAACTGTCGAGGACCGTCTCGGGCAGTTCTCCGCGCAGTACGGCGTCGAGTTTCCAGCAGAGGTTGGCCACGTCGCGCACGCCGGCGGCCATGCCCTGGCCGATCCACGGCGGCATGGCGTGGGCGGCGTCGCCGGCGAGGAAGACCCGGCCCATGCGGAAGCGGGTGGCGAAGCGCACGTGGTGGCTGTAGACGGTGGCGCGCAGGACTTCGATGCTGTCGCGGGAGATGCCGTACCGGGCCACCAGCTGGTACACGGCCTCCTCGGTTGTCAGCTGCTTCTCGTCGTCGCCGGGCAGGACGGGGAACTCCCATCGGTGGTGGCCGAGCGGGGTCGGGCAGTCCACGGCCGGACGGGCCGGGTCGCAGTGGAAGCGCAGCTTGTCATGGTCCGGCCAGGGCTTGAGCATCTTCGTGTCGATCACCACCCAGCGGTCCTCGTACGTCTTGCCCTCGTAGCCGATGTTCAGCTGGGCACGGGTGAGGCTGGATCCGCCGTCGGCCGCGATCACGTAGGAGGCGCGCAGCCGGTGGACGGAGTCGTCAGCGGTGCCGACGACCGTCAGCTCCACCCCGTCGGCGTCCTGGCGCAGCCGCAGACACTCGTGGCGCAACAGGATCTTCACGTTCGGATAGCGGTCGACACCGTCACGCAGGACCTGCTCCAGGGCCGGCTGGTAGATGAACATCTGCGGTGGGTGGCCGTGCCCGCGCAGGGCGGGGTGCGCGCTGAGAAACGTACGGCCATTGGCGTCGACGAAGTCCACCTCCCGCTCGGTCAGCATGTCCTGCTTGAGCCGCTCGGCCAGGCCGATCCGCTGCCAGATGCGGACGACCTCCTCGTCGGTGGAGATGGCCCGGGCACGCGTGAAGATCGCGGCGTCCCGCTCCAGGACGACAACGCGCAGCCCCATCGCCCCCAGCAGGTTCGCCGCGGTCACGCCCGTGGGCCCGTAACCGACCACCGCCACGTCGTAGGCGTTGTCCTCGGTTTCTGTCACGGCCCTGGTCTCACTCATCAGGCCCCCTCACTGTCGATCACGCCGCACGGCTCTTGATGTAACGCTCACTCCAATTGGAACGAGTGCTACGGTAGGCTTGCCGCCGAGGACGGTCAAGCGGCCGGCGCACAGCGCACCAAGAGGAGGAGCACCTGCCATGACGAAGCCGCAGACGACCCGCCAGAAGCGCGCGAACGGAGTGGAGTCGCGGCAGCGCATCCTCGACGCCACCGTGGAGATCGCCGGCGAGCGGGGATACGAAGGCACGTCGATCGCCGCCGTCAGCGCCGCGTGCGGGCTGCCCGCGAGCTCGATCTACTGGCACTTCAAGGACAAGGACGACCTGATCGCCGCCGTCATCGAGCGCAGCTTCGACACCTGGCTGGCCGCGGTCCAACTCCCGGGCGAGGAGACGGGCACGCCACTGGAGCGGGTCACCGCCATGGCGAGGAACGTGGCGAAGTCACTGATCGACGCCCCCGACTTCCTCCGTCTGGGGCTGATGCTCGCGCTGGAGCGGCGCCCCGCCGAACCGCGCGGCCGCACGATGTTCCTCCAAGTCCGCGACATCGCGCGCGCGAAGATCGCCGAGACGGCCGAAGCGCTGGTTCCGGGCCTCGACGAGGAGTCGGTCCAGATCCTGACGACCTACGCGGTCGCGGGCGCCGACGGGCTGTTCGTCCAGCGGGAGATCAACGGTGACGCCGTCGACCTGGTGGCGATGCTCGAGTTGCACGCCCAGCTGGTCTACGAGGCGGCGACACGCATGGCCGCGAGGAGCAAGGCATGACGCCGGCGGCTGCCCGGCGCCGCGTGGAAGCCGCCCAGCTGCTACGCGAGGCCGAACGCCGCACGGCACCGGTCGAACCGCTCTCCACCACGTGGCCCGATCTCGATCTCGCCGACGCCTACGCCGTCCAGCAGGACAACATCGCCCGCCGCCTGGCCGCCGGAGCCACGGTGATCGGCCACAAGGCCGGTCTCACCTCAGCCCCGATGCGGCAACTCCTCGGAGCGAACGAGCCGGACTTCGGGCACCTGCTGGACGACATGGCCCACCGCGACGGCGCCACGGTACGCGCCGCCCGCTACTGCGACCCGCGCATCGAACCCGAGATCTGCTTCCGCCTCGCCCGGCCACTGCGCGGCCCCGGCGTGACCACCGCTGACGTACTGGCCGCCACCGGGGCGGTCGCGCCCGCACTGGAAATCGTCGACAGCCGCATACGCGACTGGCGCATCACACTGGTCGACACCGTCGCGGACAACGCCAGCTCCGCGGGACTGGTCTGCGGTCCCTGGACCCCGATGGAGCACACACCCGACCTCGCGGCGGTCAGCGTGGACCTGCTCGTCGACGGAAGCCAGGTGGCGACCGGCAACGGCAAGGAGGTCCTGGGGCACCCGGCCACCGCAGTCGCCTGGCTGGCCAACACCCTCGCCGCCTTCGGCAGAGAACTGGACGCCGGACACGTAATCCTGCCCGGCGCCATGACCACCGCTCCCTTCATCGGCACCGGTCAGAAGGCGGCGGCACATTTCGGAGCCCTCGGCTCAGTGTCGGTGTCTTTCATCTGACGACAGCCCACCCTCCACTCGCATGTGACATCACCAGCCACACTCGCGACTCCGTTATCCACCCGGTCCGCCCCGACCCTCTCTGCCGCTCGCCCAACGGCCCTCCACCACCGCCACGCCGGACTTCTTCGAAACCCCAGGCACCGGCATCTACGGCCTCGTCGGATGGGTCGGCAGTGCACGGTCGACGGCCGGGATGACGCGACTTCCCCGCCGCACTCCGTAGACCGCATGAAAGGCCGCTTCATGTCCCCTTCGACACAGCGCATCGACGTGCATCAGCACGTAGTGCCCGCCTTCTACCGCGACGAGCTCGCCAAGGCGGGCATCGCCGACGCCGGCGGCCGGGCACTGCCCGACTGGAGCCCCGAGTCCGCCCTGCGACTGATGGACCTGCTCGGCATCACCACGTCGATCGTCTCCGTGTCCACGCCCGGAACCGGCTTCCTCACCGACCCCGCCGAGGCCGCCGACCTGGCCCGACGCCTCAACGATCACTCCGCGGCGCTGGCCTCCGACCATGCCGGCCGCTTCGGCTTCTTTGCCACGCTGCCCATGCCCGACGCCGATGCCTCAGCCGCCGAGGCCCTGCGTGCACTGGATCACCTGCGCGCCGACGGCGTCACCCTGCTCGCCAACAACCGGGGCACCTACCTCGGCGTGGACGGCCAGGGCACGCTGTGGCAGACGCTGAACGACCGCGCCGCAGTGGTCTTCGTACACCCGGCGCAGCTGCCCGTTCCCCCGGTCGACGGCATCCCCGCCTTCGCCGCCGACTTCCTGCTGGACACCACCCGCGCCGCCTACCTCCTAGTCCGCAACGGCATCCCGCGCCGCTACCCGAACATCCGGTTCATCCTCAGCCACGCCGGCGGCTTCGTTCCCTACTCCTCACACCGCATGGCCCTCACCATCGCCAACGACACCGCGCGCAGCCCGCTCGACGTACTGGACGACTTCCGCTCCTTCTACTTCGACACCGCCCTGTCCTCCAGCCCCGCTGCCCTGCCCACCCTGCTCGCCTTCGCCCGCCCCGGACACGTTCTCTTCGGCAGCGACTGGCCCTTTGCCCCCACTCCCGCCGGGCAGTACTTCGCGAGCGGTCTCGACGGCTACGTCGACCCGGACACGCTCAAGGCCGTCAACCGCACCAACGCCGAAGCGCTCTTTCCCCGTCTGGCCGCCACTTCACCGACGGCGCCCCCAGCCCCACCGGCCCCCGTGCGCCTGCGTCAGGCGGCGCAGCGCATCGCCGCACGCCTGGTCTTCAAGCTCCTCCAGCCCAGCACCGACTGAGACAGGTTCCTCATGTCCACCAGCCCTCACCGCAAGTGCGACGGTCAGACCGAAGACCGGCAGGACGCGACTGCGCCACCGGGGACGCCGCAGGCGGCGCGGTGAGCGATGAGGGGACGACAGGGTGAGGGGCGAGATCCAGTGCACGGCGTTGTCGTGGAAGGACGCGTGGATCGGCACGAGGTCCGGGCCGTTGGTGTCGTCGAGGGCGGTGACATTGATGCCGACCTCTGGGATGTCGTTGTCGATTGCCGCGAGGCGGCTGCCGCAGGTCGGGCAGAAGCCGCGCTTCGCCTCGCCTTCGAAGGTCTCGTACCAGGTTGGTTCGCCGCCCTCACCGGTCCAGGTGACCGTCTCGAATCCCACCCACCACATCACTGGTGTGCCGCCGAGCTTTTGACAGTGGCAGCAGGCACAGGTGTGGGGGAAGACGGCCGGGCCTCGTGCGGTGAAACGGATGCGTCCGCACAGGCAGCCGCCGGTACGCCCTTCGTCATCTTTGGTTCCCTTGGAGTAGGCGGCAGGGGTGGGCGAAGACTCCGAGCAGGGAGGGAACGGCGGTCGGTTGCGTCACGGGGGCCTCCGAGCCGGTCAGAGCGTGGGGACGGGGGTGTGGGTGAGCTTTTGGGCCCGGCGGGCGATGAGCGGGGCGAGGGTGGGGTGGACGCCTCGGGAGCAGGCCTGGAGGAGCTGGGCGAGCGCGACGAGTTCGCCAGTCCGGCCGGCGTCCGTGGCCAGGACGTAGGCGAACTCGCGCCGGATCCGGGCGGCGGTCGCCGGTGCGGCAAGCGAGTACGCGTGGAGCAGACCCAGGTCGTAGCCGACGGGCAGGCGGCCCCAGTTCTCCCAGTCCAAGATGATCAGGGGCGCTCGGGTGAGGTTCGCCCAGTGCAGATCGGCGTGCCCGGTTGTGGTCTCACGGATCTGGACGGGGTCGATGCCGAGGAAGCGGCGGAAGTTCCGGTCGACCCAGTTCTGCCGTACGGATTCCCGGTCGGTGGGCACCGTTGCGAGCGCGTCGAGCGCGGACTTCAGCTCCGCCCACCACGAGTCGGGCAGCGCGATGTCCTGGTCGAGAGCGGGAGTTCCGCTGGTGACCGGCGGGACGGGCACGTACTCGGTGAGCTCGGCCCGGTAGGCGACGTCCGGCGAGGTCCAGTCGAGGACGCCGCGAAGCTGCGGCCGGGGTACCGACGGGGGCACGTGCGTGTCTGCGGTCGCTGTCCCCTCCCACAGCCGTCCGCCCGCCTTATCCATCTCGGCGGAGACGATGCGCAGCCAGCAGTCCCCGGCCCGGCGCCCCAGGGTGCGGCCCTGCCACCCCCACACCTCCGGCCCCGACGCGGCGACTTGGAACTGCCGGGCGGCGGCCGCGTGCGCGCGCCGCATCCGTTCTCGATCACCACGCTCTGCCGGTGCGACGAACACCGCCTCGCGTACCGCGCGTTCCACCGTCACACCCCCTCCGCCACGACGTCGGCCCCGGGGTGCTCAACAGGCCGGGGTAGCGGCACGTCACGCCCGGGCCAGCGGAACACCAGGCGGCAGAGGTCCTTGTCCAGGACGTCGCCGGCGGGCAGCGCGTCGTCGGGCGTCCCCGCCGGATGGACCGTCAGGACGGGATCGGCGTGCCGGTCGTTGTCGTCTGCGCGGACGTGGCGGTCCCAGGCCCGGACCGTGTCCACCAGCCGCTCGGCGAGCGCCGGCCCCAGCTCGCCGAAGGCGTGGACGGTCCACTCCCACTCCTTGTCCTGCGGGCTGTCGCCCTCCTTCGTCTGGACGTGGATCAGGTAGGCGAGCGAGGCGTCACCGACGATCGCGGGGGCGTCGCGGTCCTTCGCGATGCCGGTCACACCCTCGTCCGGTTCCTGGTGGGCGGCCAGGCGGCAGAAGCCAGACAGGGTGGTGGCCGCGTACAGCTGCAGGGAACCGAAGTAGGAGTTCGCCCCCATGGTCACGCCCGTGGGGACCTCGTGCCGCAGCCCGCGCAGCGCCTCCTCCAAGCCCGTCGTATCGGCGGCGGTGCCGTGCTCGAAGCGCAGCGTCAGCCCACCGTCGATGAGGGAGAGGACCGGGATGGTACGAGCCTGCTGCCCTTGGTCGCGGACGAAACCGCAGTACGTGAAATGGCGGGCGCGCAGCACCTCGCCGTGCCGCTCGAAGGTGACCGCCCGGGTGCAGCCGCCCATCTCCAGCGGCAGGACCAGGCGGCCGCCCTCGGCCAGCTGCTCCCGCCAGGCCGGCGCGACGTCCCAGCAGTTGTACGTGATCACGCCGGCGTCGAAGCCGCCGCGCGGCACGAGGTGCCCGGGTGCGCCGAGGGCCGCGTCGGCCTGGACGGCGGTGACGCGGCCGCTGCCGGCCTCTGTGAGGAAGGCGTGGGTGCGGCGCACGACCCACGGGTCGATGTCGACGGTCACCACCCGCCCGCCGGGCCCGGCGACGTGGGCGATCAGCTCGGCGTTGTAGCCGCCAGATCCCGCCTCGAAGACGATCGCGCCCGGCTTCAGATGCAGGTGCTCGATCATGTCGGCCTGGAGCCAGGCCGCGGATACCGAACTCATGGCCGTCCCGGTCTCGTCGCGTCGGGTGATGACGGCCCGGTCGCCGCCGTCGTACGCGGCCGCCAGGTTCGCCTCCGGGGCGAAGCGGTGGCGGGGCACGGTTCGCAGCGCGCTGCGGACGGGCTCGGACGGGGCCCAGCCGCCGTCGATCACCGTCTGGGCCATCGCCTGGCGCAGCCGGACGGCCTCGGCCGGTTCCCCCGGCGCGGGCGGCCGATCGGTGGCGAGCGGGTAGGAGATCACGGGAGGCAGGTCCGGGATGACGCCGGGCCACACGACGTCCAGCGCGGACGCGGCCGGGGCGAAGACGGGGCCGACGCAGGCGAGAGCGTGCAGGTCGAAGAACTCCCAGCGGTCGAACAGCTGCGGTTCCTGGTTGGTCAGGATGCCCCTCCACGCGGTGATGCGGACGACGGCCGTGAGCCGCGGGATGCCGAGGCTGTCGTCGACCAGCATCGTCACCACGTACGCATCCGCCGTGTCGGCGACCAGCCCCGTCTCCTCGGCGAGCTCGCGGACCGCCGCGGCGGCGAAGCCCTCCGGGCCGCGCGTCTTGCCGCCGGGCAGTTCGAGCATGCCGCGGCGGGAGCGGCCGAGCAGGACCCGGCCGGCGCCATCGGTGACGACCGCGAGGGCGCCGGTCAGGGCATGGGCGGTGGTCGGCCGTTTCTCGACGGCCCTAGTGTCGGCGTGGCAGGGGCCGCGCAGGACCAGGACGGCCAGGCCGTCAGCGTCCAGGCGTTCCACCGTCTCCCAGCCGGCGGCGAGCACGGCGATCTCGTCCTCGTCCAAGGCGATGCCGCGCCGCTCCTCGGGCGTGGTCTCCGCCACCGGGGTGACGATGACGAGAGCGCCGCCGTCCCGGAGCCGCTCACCCAGCCCGTGAAGGACGCGCCCCCTGTCCTGCACGAACGGGTACATCAGGCGGAGCGTGATCAGGTCGTACCCCTCTTCATGCAGCGGGGCAGGGTCGTCGCGCTCAATGTCCAGGTGTAGCCAGCGCACGCCCTCGACGTCGGCGTGATCCTCGCGGGCCCGTGCGAGCGCGCTGTCGGTGAAGTCGCACGCGTCCACGGTGTAGCCGAGCGACGCGAGGTAGGC
This sequence comes from Streptomyces naphthomycinicus, assembly GCF_020400595.1. Taxonomy (GTDB): domain Bacteria; phylum Actinomycetota; class Actinomycetes; order Streptomycetales; family Streptomycetaceae; genus Streptomyces; species Streptomyces naphthomycinicus. The sequence goes on from NZ_JAINRE010000029.1 coordinate 80,641, forward strand.
GGCCAGCTCGCCGGTGCCGCAGCCCACTTCGAGCGCGCGGCCGCCGCCATCCGGGGCGACGGTGTGCTCGGCAAGGAGCTCCCGCTCCCGCTCACCGACCTGCCGGAAGTTCGTGCCGTCGCTGAAGTGCTTCTCCCACTCGTCGCGGGCGGTGTACGTCAACGTGCTGCTCCTCGTACGTAGGCGTCTGGTGTTCAGGGGCGTTGTGCGGCGCGGAGCCGGTCCAGCGTGCGCCGGCCGCGCTCGACGAGCTCGGGATCGTCGTGGGCGGCGCCGTAGGAGATACCGGAGACGGCATCCAGGACGGACAGGACCGTGAGGTGAGCCTCTTCGTCCGGGGTGAAGCGGCGACCGTAGCCGTCCATGACGGCCTGGAAGAGGTCGGGCCGGCCGTGCCAGGCGTCGGAGAGTCGTACGAAGTCCCGCACGGCCGGGCCTTCTTCCGACCGCTCGAAGTCGATCACGTAGAGAGCGTCGGCGGTCTCGTCCCAGCGCAGGTTGCGGAGCTGGAAGTCACCGTGCGTGGACACCGTCATCAAGGGGGTCAGGCCGGCGGCCCTCTCGGTGGTGGCGCGGATGAACTTCTCGTCGCCGGGAGCGAGGTGGGGCAGGGCGCCCGCGAGGTGGCGCTCCAGCTTCCCCAGCGGCAGGCCGTCGGCGGCCGGCCGGGGCGGGGCGCTGCGGTGGATGGCCGCCGCGAGTTGCCCGATGCGGTGGAAGATGAGGCGCTGCTGCTCGGGCGGGTGGAGGGCGCCGTGCAGGGTTCGGCCGCCCACCGCGGTGAGCACGACGGCTCGCAGCGTGGGGTCGGCGGCCACCAGCCGGGGTGCGGCCGCCCCGAGGCCGGAGACACAGCTGCGAAGGGCGTCCACTTCACGATGGTGGAACCGGTCGTTCTGGTGGATCTTGATGTACCACTCGCCGCCCTCGGCGCCGGCCGCCCGCCACACGCGGCTCTCCTCCCGCGCCCAGGACGCGTCCGTCCACTCGGTGATCCGGCCGACCGCCTGCTCGGTGAACGCGCGCACCGCCTGGTCCGGGACTGCGCCGCGCGCGGCGGGTTCAGGGAGCAGGACCAGCCGGTCGACGGACCGGTCGTAGGCGATCGGGTCGTCGGGCTCCTGGAAGTGCACGGCCATCCGCGCGCCGGCCTGGCAGGCATCCAATCCGGCGCGGCAGTACGCCACCATCGGCTCCGGCAGGGCGCCGAAGGAGAACCACCCCATGGCGTCGCACCCATGGTGCTCCATGACCTCTGGGGTGCCCTCCCACCGTTTCACCTCGAAGAACACCCCGATCCGGGCGCCGCTGGCAGGGGCTCGGTGGTGCACGGTGACGGCCGCCCGGACATCGGCCCGGTCGATGACGACACGGGCCTTCTCCCGGGCCTCACGCATCAGGGCGGCGACCATGTCCTCCCACGGTCCGTCCAAATGCCCGGACACGAGATGCCGGCAGCCAGCCGCGTACACGTTCCCGGCCCGCCGGGACAGCAGCACCTCAAGCCCCGCCGCGCCCTCGCGCACAGCGATCAGGTGGACGTCGAGCGGCTCGGTGTGCCGCTGGGCGCTGCTCACGCGTCACCGCCGGGGCGGCGCGCGAGCAGCACGGTGAACACCGCGTCCTCCTTCAGGACGACGCCGCCGGCAGGGTCCTGGAGCAGGCGGAGAGCGGCGGCTTCGAACCTGGGGTGGCGGCCGGCGAATAGGGCGGGGCGGGCGAAGCCGGTGGTGCGGAGGTAGCCGAGGACGTCCGAGCAGGTGATCAGGGTGGGCGCCCGGCCGGGCGCGGCGGGGGCGAAGGTGTGGGCGGCGCCGGTGAAGACGTCGACCGTGCATGCTCCGCGTACCGGTTCGAGTGCGGCGCGGGCCGACTTCAGCATCGAGGCGTTCACGTCGACCAGGTCGATGTGCGCCAGTCGGTGCGGGACGGGCAGCAGCGCGCGGGGCACCTGGCCGGTTCCGGTTCCCAGGTCGAGGAGGACGGGGGCGGGCACACCGTGCTGGGTGGCGGCCAGGAGGCGGACCACGGCGTCCGGTAGGCCGGGACGGTAGCGGGCGTGGCCGGCGGCCTCGGGCCCGAACAGGGCATCGTCCGAAACCGCCGCAGACGCCGGTCGGTCGGCGCGGATCATCGTGAAGCTCCAGTCTCGCCAGGGGAAAGCTGCCAGGTCAGTGCGCTGTTCGGGCTGGTGGCCCGCTGGCTGCCGTCGGCGTCGAACTGGAGCCGGAAGACGTGCGGTGCACCGGCCGCCCGCCACCGTCCGGCGACATCCTGGATCTCCGCCCAGATGTCCCGCGGTCCCGAAGTCGTCACGTCCCACCGGCCTCGGCCCACGGCCCGCACGCGCATCCACGACCGGCACTCGGGCGCGCCGATCGTCAGGTTCTCGGCGCCGAAGTCGCGCACCAGGCCCGGATACAGGTGGTCCAGGGCCAGCCACATTCCGCGTGCCGTGTCCTTCGGCGGCGCGAGCAGGCTGCACTGCGTCCACCCGTCGGCCGTGGTGATCTCCGCGCGGAACGCGGCGGACAGGAACAGCCGGTCGAAGCCGGAACCGGCCCGGTGACCGAACTCGACAGCCCGAAGCCGGGCCTCCACGCTCCCGTCCCGTCGTCTTTCGATCACGGCCAAGCCCGGCCACGACGGCGACGACGTCCCGAGCGTCATCAGCGCGCGCCCGCCCGGCGCCAGCTGCTCCACCAGGGCCTGCGGCACGTAGCGGACGGCGAAGGAGACGAACATCCGGTCGTAAGGGCCACCGGCGGCCCACCCGGTGGTGCCGTCCCCGTTCACCGTGGCCGGCCGGTAGCCGAGGGCGGACAGCCGTTCGCGGGCGGCCGCAGTGACGTGCGGGTCGATGTCGAGGGTGACGACGCCCTCGTCGCCGCACACGAAGCAGGCCGCCGACGCGGTCACCCCGGCGCCGGTCCCAACGTCCAGCACCCGCTGGCCGGGCCGCAGGTCCAGCTGCTGCAGCAGGCCCGCGGTCAGGCCCATCGTGCTCGACATGGCGGTCATCACGCCCCCGCGGCGCGGCCCGGGAACGCGGCCGAGGATCGGCTCGCCGTCGTGCTGGATCGCGACGCTGTCCCCGCTGTGCAGGCGCTCCAGCAGCTCCTCCCGGTCGGCCGGACGGGAGAAGTCCAGCAGATCCCAGCGCGGCGGCGTCTCGTCGGGGGCGCTGCGCCGCACGTACGCCTGGGGCATCAGGATCTGGCGCGGCAGCGCGAGCAGCGCCTCTCGCACCGGTCCGGGGCCGAGCGCTCCGCTTTCCTCGAGCCGGGCGACCATCGCCGCCCGGGCCGCCACAGCCCCGGAGGTGTCGCCGGCGGGCTGCGCCGGAAGGAGGGGCGCGGCGGGCGCAGTGGAGTCGCTCAGCACGGTGCACTCCAGGGGATCGGGTGGGGGAGCAGCGGGCATCGCCGCCGAGTTCGGCACCTTGTTCACAAGGCATCGCCTCCGAGTGCGCGGTCGTGCCGCGCGTCGTCCGTGCGCGCTGGAGTGGGCACGGCGGGAGGGGACGTCCGGGTTGCAGGCGGCGACGGCAGAGGGGCGGCGAGCGGGTCCGGCATCTTCCGTAGAGCGCGGATCGGGGAGCGGGCGAGGACGACGAGCGGGATCAGCAGCAGGAGGGTTCCGGCGGTCAGGGCGGGCCGGACACCGATCCACGTGCCCAAGGCGCCGGCGAGGAGCGCGGCCACGGGCCGGGCGCCGGACGTCAGCCAGGTGCTCACCGCCTGCATTCGCGCCTGCATCCCGGCCGTGGTGACGATCTGGCGGATGGATCGCTGGGTGGTGCCCGCGGCACCGGCGCAGGCGAGCTGCACAAAGAGCGCCGCACCGATCGTGATCTGCCAGACAAGGCCGGGGGAGGCGAGCAGCAGCGGGAGCTGGGTGAGCGGGGTGATCGCGAGCGCGGCCAGCATCATCGGCCCCGGCCCGCACCGGCGGGCCAACGCCGGTGCGGTGAGCGCTCCGGCGGCCGCGCCCAGCGCGCCGAGGCCCAGCACCACGCCGAACGCGGTCGCGCTCATCACCAGGGACCTCAACAGGTACAGCGCCCAGAGGGTGTTGAGCAGCCCGAGGGCGAACGAGGTCGTCGCGTTGACCAGGGTCAGGGTCCACAGCCGGTCATCGCCGCGCACGTACCGCAGGCCCTCGCCGATCTCATCGCGCAGCCGGCGGGTCTCCGCGCGTGCGCGGGCGGGTTCGGCGGTCTGGATGCGGGCGGTGCACACGGCGCTGACCAGGTAGGAGGCGACGTCGCCGAACAGGGCCCGTGCGGGCCCGAGCAGCGAGGTCAGCGCGGCGCCGAGGTGGCTTCCGGCGGCCGCGGCGACCGCGAACAGCGCGCCGACCCGGCTGTTGCTCCGCTGGATCAAGGACCGGTCGACGAGGCTGGGCAGCAGGCTGATGGCCGCCGCGTCGTGGAGCACGCTCGCCACCCCCTGCACCACGGCGACGATCATGAGCTGCGTGAGGGTGAGGGTGCCCAGCGCGGCCGAGACCGGCACGGTGGTGAGCACCGTCGCGCTGACCAGGTCACCGGTGATCATCTGCCGGCGCTTGGAGTGCCGGTCGGCGAGCGCGCCGACGTGCAGGGCGAGCAGTGCGGGAGGGAGCTGTCCGAGGAACGCCAGCCAGGCGACCTGGGCGGTGGTCGCGTCCAGGTGGAGCACGGCCAGTACCGGCAGCGCCGTCTGCGTGATCGAGCTGTCGGCCACGCTCGCGGCCTGGCCGGTCAGGTACCGGCGGAAGTCCCGGTGCCGCCACAGCGAGGTGCCGGTGACGGAGGGGGTCTCAGTACAGGGCGGCACGGGGCACCTCCCTCGGCTCCGCCAGGAGCCCCCGCAGCACGTACCTGGACTCGGCCTGGGCCCGCCGGCCGGGTCCGCTACCGGTGGGTGTGCTCACCCTGCTCACCAGCCCAGCTGCGAATAGGGTCGGCCTTCGGCGATCGCGGTGATGGCCGTGCGGGTGTAGGAGACGATCGGGTCCGGCAGCTCGTCCCGCGGCCACCACTGCCAGGTCAGGCACTTGTCGGACTCGCGCACCTCGGGGGTGCCCTCCCACCGGCGTGCTCGGAAGACGAGCTGCATCAGGGGCAGGCTGCCCGGGGTGTCGACGACGTGGACGACGTGCACGAGCTCCACGTCGGCGGGTTCGATGACCAGCCCTGCTTCCTCCCACGCCTCGCGGACCAGGCAGGAGAGCGCGGACTCCCGCTCACACCGCCCGGCGAGGTAGTGCCAGGTGGCCCCCGCGAATTTCGAGTCGGGGTGACGCAGGCCGAGAAGCACCCGGCCTTCGGCGTCTTCGAGGTGGAGGTGGACTCCGACGCCGTTCAGCACCACCCGGCTGCCCCCGTCCCACACGGGCGGAGCCGCGGCCGGCTTGTTGTCCGGGGGGTTCTCGGCCGCATGCCGGCGAATCAGATCCCGGGTGGCGGGGCTCAGGCGCAGCCGGTCCAGTTCGTCGGGCGTGAACCAGCGCAGCAGCACGCCCTCGTGCAGCGCGAGTCGGTCGGGGTTGCCGCGCCACCGGCCGGCGAAGACCTGCACCGGGACGCTGAGGCCGTCGATGCTGCTGGCGGCCGCCACGGCGTAGGGCTCCACATCCTCGAGGCGTAGATCGGGCACCTCCTCGGACAGCTCCCGCAGCAGGGTGCCCTCAAGGCTCTGGTCGTCGTGCGTGCGACCGCCGCCGAGAAGGGCGAACGCCCCCGACTCCCAGAGGACGCCGGGCTTGTGGTCGCGCAGATGAAGCAGGTACCGGCCGGCCCCGTCGTGGATCAGCGCGGAAGCGTTCACCGGCTCCGGCCTGCCGTCCAGGCCCGCTGCGAGGAGTTTCGCGCGCAGTGTCGGCGAGGTGACCTCTGGCTGCGGGAGCCACTGGGCGCCGGAGACCTCCTCGTCCTGCAGCGCGATCGTCGGCGGCTCCTCGCCGGCGAGGCAGAAGACGTAGCGGACGTCGTAGTGGCGGTGGACCGGTTCCCCCTTGGAAGGGCTGGCGTCGATGTCGTGGACGTCGATGTCGATCGGAGAACCGAGCAGCTGCCGGGTCGGACACAGGGCACCCGGCGGGATCCCGGCTTCCTCCGCCACCTCGCGCAGCGCCGCAGCGAGCAGCGTGCGGTCCTCGGGCTCGACGTGGCCGCCGGGGGTGAGCATCAGGCCGCCGGTGGCCCGGTGCCGGATGTGCAGGACCTGGCAGTGGCGGTCGACGACGACGGCGCTGCACGTGATGTGGCCGGGCAGCGCCGTACGGGCGGTCACGTCGCCGGGCCGGTCCAGCGCGGCGAGGAGCTCGGCCAGGGCATCATGCTCGCCGGGGTGCCGGCCGAGGTACGCCTCGACGGTCCTGCGGATCGCGGTGGAGTTGGGGGGCATGGGCGTCGTCTCGCCTTCGAAGTCAGGGGGCGGGCAGGCGGGGGGGAAGAAGCTCCAGTGGTTCAGCTCGCCGTTCCGTGGCCGGACGGCTTGGCGCCTCGGGGGCCGGGTACGCCGTCGTTCGACGGCGTCATTCCGTACTGGGGGGCCTGGGTGGTGAACACGACCTGGTGCAGGCCGTGCTTACGGGAGATCAGGTCCTCGTGGATCTTGTCGCCGCCTGGTTCGACTGGCGTCAGGGTGTTCCCCTCTCGTGGACGTGGCGGTGGCGTCGCCGTGCTCAACGACGCCGCATGATTTCGAGCACCTGTTCCTTTCGGACGCGTTGCGCGCCCTGTGATTCAGCGGATTTCCGAGGGTGCGCAGTGCATCGACCCTTGCCGCGCAAGGGCCTGCGGCTCGGGGGAGGTTGGCCGAAACGCCGACGTTCGGTCGCTGCGACGGTCGGCTGTCAGCCAGCTCCCGTCGCTGGGGCTTCGCCCTGCCTCTGGCCACCTCGACTGCCAGGGCCCACATCGGCACAGCGGCCCTCACCGTCGTCCACCGCGACAACCGCATGTATGAATGGGAAACCTACGCCAGCGTGCCACTGGGCTGAACATGCTGCCGCGCCCGGAACTGGGGCGCGGCACCTTCCTGAGACCGTGTCCTACGTGGTCAGTTGCCGGTTGTCCTGGGCACGGGGAGTGGACGGTGGGGATGGATCGTGCCGGATGGCTTGTGGGAGGCCGCAAGGCCTTGTCAGAGGACAGACGGCGATATCAGCGGCTCGTGTCGGCGTCACCTTCGTCATTCGGAGGGTTCCCCTGCCTCCTGCCGCCCGGAGGGGAGCCGTCCCCGTGATCTTCCAGCAGTTCGAGGAGCGCGGCATCCGCTCTCTTCTGGTCTTCCTTCGTCAGCTCGACCGGTGCGTTGTTGTAGACGGTGTAGCGCTCTGGATCGATGATGTTGGCGGCCCTCAAGATGAACGTCAGCAGGGGGCGCCACCCCTTGCGGTGGCCGACCCGCACCTGTATCTGGGCCTTGTAGTCACGGGCCTCCGGGAGGAATCCGGAAAACGGTGCCTCGAACTCGAGGAAAAGCTGTTGCGCTTCCCTGCCGGGCACGACGAATCCGGCGGGCAGCTTCGCCTCCTCGTCCGGCCCCGGTTGGAGCCGGGACGGCGAGGACACCCACAGGAGGGGCAGATGAGAGGCGGGCTCATCAGGGAAGGTCAGAATGAGGTCCTGCACGACGATCGGCTTGGGACCGGTGTTGTGCAGGACGAGAGGCAGTCGTAGGCGTGCCGTGGAGCCGTGGACGATCGCCGCGAAGGAATGAGGTTCCCACGCCTGCAGGCGTCCCTGTCGGGCGTTGAGCCACCAGAACGACGCGACGGTGAAGATCAGTGCGCAGACTGATACCACACTGGCGCCGGTAAGCGATGAGGACGCGATCTGATCCGCCGCGACCGTCAGCGGAACCACAGAGTCAGTCTGCCAGCTCCGCCGTGGGCTCGCTAACAGGACGAGTGGCCGCCGACAGTCTCCCGGAACGGGTCAGAGGCCGGCGAGGAGTACGAGATACCAGGCGACCAGGGCCGCGCATGTCACCGCGGGGAGGAGTTTGGTCAGCCCGTCGCCCTTGCGTACGTGCGTGGTCACGGCACCGGCGAGCAGCATCAGCAGCCCGATACCGGCCAGGCCGCCGCACAGCGGTACGACCGGGCCGAGGGCCACGCCGATGGCGCCCGCCAGCTCCAGCCCGCCGATGACCCGGTAGGCCGCAGTGGTGAAGCCGGCGTGGGAGGCCAGCTCGGGCATCGGACCCAGGGCTAGGGTCTTGGCCGCGCCCAGCAGGGCGAAGATCAACGCGATGAGACAGGTCAGCGAGGCGGAGAGGATCACGAGACGCCTTCGGGGGTGTGCGGACAAGGGGCCTGGCGGCGTTCGGCTCCCAGGCCGGCGAAGTAGGCGATCAGGTCGGGGTTGTCGACCGAGGAGGGATTGACGACCTGCTCGGCGGGTGCACCTTGAAGGAGGCGCTTGACCGGGACCTCAAGCTTCTTGCCGGTCTTCGTGTGCGGGATGGCCGGCACGGCGCGAATCTCGTCGGGGACATGGCGGGGGGAGGCGCCGGTGCGGATCGCGTCGCGGATCTTCTCGCACAGGGACTCGTCCAGACCGACCCCGTCGGCGAGGGCCACGAAGAGCGGCATCCAGTAACCGCCGTCGGGTTCCTCCGCCCCGATGACGAGGGCCTCGGCGATCTCAGGGAGGCGTTCGACGATGTCGTGGATGTCGGCGCTGCCCAGCCGTACGCCGTTGCGGTTGAGCGTGGCGTCGGAGCGTCCGTGCACGATCACCGAGCCGTGGGAGGTGAGAGTGATCCAGTCCCCGTGCCGCCACACACCCGGGTAGGCGCTGAAGTAGGCGTCGCGGTAGCGGCTGTCGTCGGGGTCGTTCCAGAAGTACAGCGGCATCGACGGCATCGGGCGGGTGACGACTAGTTCGCCGACCTGGTCGACGACCGGCCGTCCCGCGTTGTCGTACGCCGCGAGCGCGACCCCGAGGTTGGGAGCCGACAGTTCCCCCGCCCACACCGGGGTCGTGGGAGCGCTGCCGGCGAAGCCGGAGACGACGTCGGTGCCGCCGCTGGTGGAGGCCAGCTGGATGCCTGCGCCGACGTGGTCGCGGACCCATGGGTATGCGGAGGCGGGCAGGGCGGAGCCGGTGCAGCCGATGACGCGGATCGCCGACAGGTCGTACGAGGAGGGTTCGATGCCGAGTTTGGCCATGGCCAGCAGGTACTGGGGGCTGGTGCCGAAGACGGTGACCTTGTGGCGGGCCGCCAGTTCCCACAGGATGTCCGGGCGTGCGACCGGCGCGGGGCTGCCGTCGTAGGTGCAGGTGGTGGCGCCGGTCAGCAGGGTGGAGACGACCAGGTTCCACATCATCCAGTGGGTGGTGGTGTACCACAGCAGTCGGTCTCCGACGCCCAGGTCGCTGTGCAGGCCCAGAGTCTTGAGGTGTTCCAGCAGGACGCCTCCGTGGCCGTGGACGATGCCTTTGGGCAGGCCGGTGGTGCCGGAGGAGAAGACGATCCACAGCGGGTGGTCGAACGGCACCGGGGCGATGGCGAGGTACTCGGTGCGGCCGGCCGCGTCCTCCCAGGGAACCGTCAGGCCCGCGGCCCGGGTCTCGGACCACGCAAGGCCCAGGTGATCCACGACAACCGTGGCCTTGAGCGTGGGCAGGGCGGCGGCCAGGTCGAGGGAAGCGGTGCGGCGGTCGTGACGGGTGCCGTTGAAGAGGTAGCCGTCCGCGGTGATGAGCACCGTGGGTTCGAGCTGGGCGAAGCGGTCGGCGGCGGCCCCCGGTGCGTAGTCCTGGCCGCACACGGACCACACCGCGCCCAGGCTGGCGGCGGCGAGGAAGGCGATGACGGCATGGGGGGTGCTGGGCAGGTAGCCCACCACCCGGTCGCCGGGTCCGACGCCCAGGTCGCGCAGGGTGGCCGCGACGGAGGAGACCTGGGCGCGGAGCTGCCGGCCCGTGATCTCGTAGGCGGCTCCGGTCTCGTCCAGTGCGGTGATCGCGGGGGCGTCCGGGTGCAGGTTGCGCAGTGCGTGGTGGGCGTAGTTGAGGGTGGCGCCGGGGAACCAGCGGGCGCCGGGCATGGCTTCCTCGGCCAGCACCCGCTCGTACGGAGTGGTGGCGTCGATGCCGAAGTACTCCCACACCGCGGCCCAGAATCCTTCCAGGTCGGTGACGGACCAGTGGTGCAGGGCCTGGTAGTCGGTAGGGGCCTGGATGCCTTCGGCGCCTGCGTGCCGGGCGGCCCAGCGGGCGAAGTCCGCGATGCGGCTGCCGGCGGCCGCTTGGAGGTCGGGCGGAAGGAAGGGCTCCGGACAAGGCGTGGAGTGCGGGGTGGTCATGGTGTGGTGTTCCTCGTCAGGGTGCGGGCCGGACTTCGGCGGGGCGGCGGGCCGTGTGCAGCAGGGGAGCCCAGGTGGCGGCGTCGGTGAAGTGGCCGGTGCCGGTGGGGACGGTGTCCAGTACGGCGCGGTCGGGGCGCAGCAGCGCGGCGTCCGCCCGGCCGCGTGCCAGCCAGGCGGCCAGCGTGCCGTCGTCGTCCACGTGGTCGACATGGATCACGGATGCGCCCAGGGCCGTGGCCACGCCCGTCATCCGTGCCGTGGGCGGCACGGCGGTCAGTACGGCGAAGGAGTTGCCGAGGATGTCGTCGAGGCGCTCTCGCCTGCCGTCGTACAGCACCCAGGGCTGTGGGCAGAAGGTGCCGGCCAGTGAACGGCCCGTCAGCCGGGGGCGGCGCCGTACCAGCGGATTGGCGGTCAGCGCGGGACTGAGGTCGCGGCTCACCGCCGCGGTCACGCCGGGGATGCGGCAGGCCGCGCCCACCACGGCCCGGCGGACGGCCGCTCCGCGGTCCTGTCCGCCGGTCATGGCCCAGCCGACGGCGACCGCGACACGGATCACGTGGCGGGCGTGCGGCTTGCGCTCCTGCTGGTAGGTGTCCAGCAGTCGGTCGTCCGCACCCTGCTGAAGGACACGGGCGAGTTTCCAGGCGAGGTTGCGGGCGTCGCGCAGTCCCGCGCACAGGCCCTGCCCTATGAAAGGCGGGGTGAGGTGGGCCGCGTCGCCCAGCAGGAAGACGCGTCCCCTGCGCCACCGGTCGGCGAGGCGGGCCCGGAAGGTGTACCGCGCCTGCCGGATCACCTCGAAGTCGTCGCCCCCGTGGGCAGCGGACGGCAGGTCCACCCAGGGGGCGACCAGCTCGCGCAGCTGCTCCAGCCCTTCCGGGCCGTCCAAGTGCTCACCCTCGGCCAGCCGGAACTCCCAGCGGTAGCGGTCCTCGCCGACGCGCATGAACGTGGCCGGCCGGGTGGGGCAGCAGATCTGCTCCGCGCCTTCCCAGGTGCGTACCGGGAGGCTGGTGCGCACGTCGATGACCCGCCAGCTCTCCTCGAAGTGCAGGTCCTCCCAGCTGGCACCGATGGCGTCGCGGGTGATGCTGCCGGCGCCGTCGCAGCCGAGGACTGCATCGGCCCACACGTGCTCGTCCTCGTCGCTGCCCTCGCGGCGGAAGGTGACCCGCACCGGACCTGCGGCGGCGGGCGATCCGTCGCTGTCCTGGCTGACGGACACGACCTCCACCCCGCCCCGCAGCTCGCACTCGGGGCGGCGGGCCAGTGCGTCGCGCAGCAGGCGTTCCAGCTCTGGCTGGTCGAACATGCTGGTCTGCGGGAAGCCGTGGTGGCCGTGCGGGGACCGTGGGAACTCGGCGATCACGCGGCGCCGGGCGTCCAGCAGCCGTAGCCCGGGCGCCGGGCGGGCGAGGGCGGCGAACTCCTCGTGGACGCCGACGCTCTGCAGGATCCGGCGGACCTCGTCGTCCACGACGACAGCACGCGGCAGGGGGTAGATGTCCCGGTGGCGTTCGAGGAGCAGGCTGGGCACTCCGTGCCGGGCGAGCAGGAGCGCGGCCGTGACTCCGACGGGTCCCGCACCGATGATGACCACCGGCCTCCGGGTCTCGGCGCTCACCTCGCGTCCGCCACGGCGGTCCGCTGCTCGCCCAGGTCGATCCGCGCGTCGGGGGTGGCGATGGTGGCGGTGACGAGGTCACCCTCGCGCAGGTACAGGGGGTTCTTGGCCTGGCCGTTGAAGAACGCCTTCCACTTCAGCGCGGGCGGCAGCAGCGCGGCGATCTTCTCGACCGGCTTGGGCGGGGCCTTCAGGGCGGTGCCGCCGGGAGTGCCGGTCAGGAGCAGATCGCCTGGGTCGAGGGTCTGGAAACGGGCGAGCAGGGTGAGCGCCTGGGCGGGCCGTACGATCATGTCGGCGAGGGTGCGGTCCTGGCGCGGCACGCCGTTGACGGACAGCCGCAGGCGGAGGTTCAGCAGGTGGGCGAAGTCCTCGGGCTCCAGCAGGGCCAGGTACGGCCCGGTCGGAGTGAAGGTCGGGTAGGACTTGCTCTCGTAGAACTGGGTCTTGGTCAGCTGGACGTCGCGGGCACTGACGTCGTTGGTGAGGACGAGCCCGGCGATGTAGTGCGGCAGCTCGTCCTCCTCTATGACGGTGCCCACGGGCAGGGGGGCGCCCATGACAAGCCCGAGTTCCACCTCGTAGTCGAGGAACTTCACGTGCGCGGGGCGGACGATCGTGTCGTGGGGCCCGCTGACCGAGCCGGACGCCTTGCGGAAGAAGGTGGGCGGGATGTCGCCGGTGAAGCCGGAATCCTTGGCGTGGCTGCGGTAGTTGACCATCTGGGCGACCACGCGGCAGGGGGTGGTCACCGGGGACAGCGCCACCAGGTCGGCGACGGGCGTGCCCCTGTCGTCGGAGGCGGCGGCTTCGCTGACCGCGTCCCGGTCGGCGAGCAGTTCGGCGGTGGTGACGGCCTTGGTCTCGATGCGGACGGCGCGCTCGGCCCGGACGGCCCACCAGCCGTCGGAGGTGCGCAGAACGTTGGTGCTCATGAGGTCATCGCTTTCATCAGGCCCAGCAGGCGTGCGGGGTCGAGTTCGTTGTCGTCGCGCAGGGCCGTCATGACCTCGCGGAGCTTGGCGGGGGAGGGGCTGGCGCCCAGGAAGTCGCGGGTGACGGGCGGGCCCCACTGGGCCAGGCCGCTCGCCGACATCGGGGCCCAGCCGGGTTCGAGGTCGCAGGAGAACAGGTCGCCGTCGGCGAAGTGCTCCAGCATGAAGCGGTCGGGGTCGCGCCAGTAGTCGAAGAGCTGGCTGCCCTGGATGTGCCGGCCGATGCCCCAGCTGCGCCGGTAGCCGCGCTCGGCCAGGTACTCACCGCCGGCGGCGATCGCGTCGAGATCGGTGACCTGGTAGGCGGAGTGGACGTAGCCGGTACCGGGCCCCAGGTGCAGGGCCAGTGTGTGGTGGTCCACGGGCAGGCTGCCCTGGTCGCAGCGGATGAACGCCATGGTCGGCCCGCGCCCGCGCTGCCCGTCCAGGAACAGGAAGTCGGACACGATCATCCCGAGGGTGTCCAGATACCAGTTCAGGGCCCGCATGAACACCCGTGTCTCCAGCACCACGTGCCCGAGGCGCTGTATACGCGACGGCTCGCGGGGCGGCCGCTGGGCGGCGTTCGTACGGCGGTGCTCGGTGCCGGTGTTGAGGATCAGCGGCTGCTGCTCGGGCAGCGCGGGCAGCTGCTCGGCGCAGTGCACGACCCGGACCGGGAAGCCGGAGGGATCGAGCAGGGTGACCGACTGTCCGCCGCCGGGTACGTCGATGTCCCGGACGGTATTGCCGGTGGCTGCGGCCAGCCGGTCGAGATCGGCGCGCTCCGCCGCGCGAAGCGCCGGCCCGACGAAGCGGGACGCCTGCCCACGGCGGATGACCATGCACGGGGAGCCCGCGAAGGTGCCGCGCAGCCACAGTTCCCGCTCGGTGCGGGCGGCGATGGCGAACCCGAAGTCGCGGGCGAACACCTCGGCCCGGTCCAGGTCCGGCTTCTCGAACTCCAGCCAGGCCAGGTCGGCCACCTTGATGACGGGGTTTCTCGCCCGTCCGGGGTGTTCACCGCGTAGGGCGCCCAGCTCGCTGTGGAGATCTTGGTGGGGCGTCTGCAGATCGGCCCTGTTAACGGGGGTGTGGGACATGGTGCCCTCCAAGCAACACTGCCGTAATGAGGAAATCATCAACTTTGCCGTCGCTCATCGTCAATAGAGCAGTCCCAAAGAATTGAGGAAATCATCAGTCATGTGGGTGTCATCGGCACGGTTGATACACTCGTCGTATGCCGACGTCAGCCCCGCCCCGCAACCGCTTCGAACGGCGCCGCGCCGAGACCCGTCAGGCACTGATCCGTGCGGCGCGGCAGATCCTCGCGGAGACCGGGGACACCAGCGCCAGCATCCAGGCCATCGCCGAGCGCGCGGACGTCGGCTTCGGCTCCTTCTACAACCACTTCGAGTCCAAGACGGCACTGTTCGACGCCGCCGTGACGGACGCCCTGGAGGAGTTCGGTCAGGTCATCGACGAGCATGTGGAAGCCATCGACGACGCCGCCGAGCTCGTCGCTGCGGGTTTCCGCCTCACCGCACGGATGGCGGACTCACATCCCGAACTCATGCGGATCCTGCGCGACCGCGGGCTGGCCCACATCCACTCCGATCGCGGCCTGTCGCCACGAGCGCTTCGTGACCTGGAACGCGGCATCACCTCGGGACGCTTCACCGGCACCGATCCGACCACGGCCCTGTCCGCTCTGGGCGGGACCCTGCTGTCCCTGGTGGCGCTGAGGCTGGCCCGCCCCGACCTCGACGGCGACGAGGCCGCCTCCGACCTCGCCGCGATGGTCCTGCGCATGCTGGGCCTCTCCTCGGAGGACGCCCGTGAGGTCACCCGGCGCCCGCTGCCGGGCCTCGACTGAGGAATCGGTGGGATCTGCGCCGCCGACCAAGGCGCGGTGGGACTCGTACGACGGCACCGTCGCCCTGCAAGCCGGGCCACAGCGAGACACGATGCGGTGGACACCGGTTGCACGGGGCGGCCGCGGCGGCCTCGGCCGGTTTCTGGATCGGCGTCCAGTGGCTGCTGTCGAGCCTCAGGAAACGGGTGGCGCGCACGGCAGCGGCCATCGTCTCGCCGAACTCGACGGGGCAGACCGGGTCGAGCGCCCCCCAGAACACCAGGAACGGTCCGGCCAGGTTCGCCAGATCCGGTTCCCGCTCCGCACCGACCGTCAATGCGGAACGGTAGAGCTTGAGAATGCTGTCGCGCATGGTCTCGTCCACGCGGCCGGCTGTCTGTTCGGCCGGCTCAGCCGGGACCTGGAGGTTGTCGGTCAGGTCCCTGGCGAACGCGGCGGCGTCGTACTCCTTGGCCCAGCGGTCGCCCGCGACGGGGTCCTGCCACAGCTTGGCCAGGGGATGCCAGTCGTACTCGGCGCTGACCGGACCGTTGCTGCCGGCCCATGTGCGGATCAGATCCGGACGTACGGAAGCCACGCGCGCGGTGAGGAGGCAGCCCCAGTCATGGCCGACCAGGTCGACTGGCTCACCGATTCCTTCCAACCGCTCGATGAGCCAGGAGACGTAGTCCTCCTTGGTGCAGGTGAAGCCCTCGGGTCGCGGCGAACCGAAACCGGGCAGGTCCCAAGCCTCCACGTCGCTGCGGGTCAGATGCTCGCGCACGCCGTCCCACACATGGTGGGTGTCGGGCACGCCGTGGATCAGAATGGCAGGCATGAATGAACTCCCACAGGGGGTGAATCTCCGGACAGAAGTGGAGTGACGACACAGGGGGAGGGGGAGGGGGAATGGGGACGCCGAGGGCGGCGTCGGGTCACCGAGGCGTAACGCTTGACGACCATTGGCCTGGGCCAGGCACCGTCCCCTCCGGGCCGGCTGACCGGGCAGGTGGATGGTGAACTGGCCGCAGCGTATGAGTCCGGGGCAGGAGAGTGGACCCTTGGCCGCGCCGGCGCTACGGCTGCCCGAGGGGGCCCCAGTGGCCAGGCAGCGTTCCGGGAGTCGCACTCACTCGCGCAACACGGCTCGAACCCGGCGCGATGCGATGTGTGGTGCTACTCCGGCGGCGACGAGGAACGCGGTCGCCGCATCCTCACCCGCAGGGTCCGCCCAGGCGGAGGTGGTGTTCTCCTCGGCGAGGGCCAGCATCAGGGCTTCCAGCGCCTGAGCGAGGACGGGCGCGGGGACGTGGTGCGCGAACACGCCCTCGTCCTGGCCACGTCGTATGGCCGCCACGGCCTCTTCGCGAGCGGGTGCCAGAGTGGCGCGGATCGTCTCCTCTCCCAGATGGCGTCGCCCCAGGGAGATGAGCATGCGGTACTGGTCGCCCACCGCCCATGCCGCAAGGGCCATCCGCGTCATCGTCTCCAGCGGGTCGGCATCTGGGACACGGGTTGCAGCGAACGCCTGTCGCAGTGTCCGAGCTGCTTCCTGCGTCAACTCGGCGATCAGCGCTTGACGGGTGGAGAAGTGACCGTAGAAGGTGCGTCGAGCGATGCCGGCCGCCAGGGCGATGCTGTCGAGACTTGCGTCGGGGTCGTCCCGCAGCTTCTGCCGGGCAGCGCCGAGGATGCGTCGGCGGTTCGAGCGAGCGTCGCTGCGCTGCGGAGTGCGGCGCGGGGCGTCGGTCGTGTGCATGGCTCCATCTCCACGGGTTCTGGCTGCGGGAAAGCCGCGGGCGCCGGTGCACCCTCACACACCGGCGCCCACTCACCCCTGCCCAGGGTGGCTTGTCGTCCTGCTGACGGGCGTCAGGGGACGAGGATGAGGCGGATCGGGTCGCCGATCTTGTTCTCCAGCCGGTGGACGGCGTCGGCGGCCTCGACGAGCGGGATGTGGTCGGTGATGGAGGGGGCCAGATCGAGGCGGCCGGCCGCGGTCAGCTGTACCAGCTCGGAGACGGACTCGGGGAAGCCGCCGTAGTGGCCGCGCACCTGCTTCTGCAGGTAGTTGAAGGTCAGGCCCTCGGTGATGGCCAGTGGCCGGGGTGTGATGCCCACCAGGATGAGGGAGCCGCCCAGGCCGAGCACGGAGGCGGCCTGGTCGCGGACGGCGGGGACGCCGGCGCAGTCGAAGGCGAAGTCGAGGCCGCGTCCGCCGGTGGCTGCGCGGACCTGGTCGGCGAAGTCGGGGGCTGCCGGGTCGAGCGCGAGGTCCGCGCCGAAGGCCAGGGCGCGCTCGCGGGCGCTGGGCAGCGGGTCGACGGCGATGATCGGTGCGGCGCCGACCAGGCGGGCGAGGCGCACGTTGTGCGCGCCGACTCCGCCCACGCCCCAGACGCCGACGGACTGGGCGGCACGGACGCCCGCGGTGGCGACGACGGCGGCGTAGGGGGTGGAGACCGCGTCGGGGATGATCGCGGCCTGGTCGAAGGGGAGGCTGTCGGGGATGGGGACGAGGGTGTCCTCGCGGGCGATCACGTACTCGGCCCAGCCGCCGTCGTAGTCGATGCCGGCGGTGAGCATCTGGGTGCAGGGGCGGTGGCGCACGCATCCGGCGCACGTGCCGCAGGTCTTGCCGGCCTCCAGGGTGACGCGGGCGCCGACGGCCAGGCCGCGCTTGAGGTCGGGGCCGAGCGTGTGGATCACGCCGGAGACCTCGTGGCCGACGGTGACCGTGTCGGAGGTGGCGAACAGGGGGACGAGGGAGCCGTCGAGGAGGTGGACGTCGGAGAGGCAGACGCCGGCGGCCTTGACCTCGATGAGGACCTCGCCCGGGCCCGGCACGGGGATGGGGACCTCTTCCACGGCGAACTTCTTGCTGTCCAGGTGGAAGCGTCCGGCGAGCATGGTGTCCATGAAGATCTGCTTTCGGTGAGCGGCACCAACCACGGGTATCCAGGGGTGCCATGGGGTGTGCCTGGAGGGGCTTGTGGTGGCCGGGAGACGTACGGCCGGCAGTGGGGGTGCCGCACGCCTCCCGGCGTCTGGGGGTCGCACGCCCTGACGGCGTGCGACGGTCAGGCGAAGACGTCCTGCTGGTAGCGCTCGTCCGCTTCGAGCTGGGCGAGCCACTGCTGGGCGGCCTCGTCGTCGCAACCGGTCCGCCGGCGGTAGATGGCGGCCAGGGCCTCGCGGACGGCGGGGGCCATGCGGCGGCCGTCACCGCAGACGTAGAGGTACGCGCCGTCCTCGATGGCCTGCCACACCGTGTCGGCGGCATGGGCGATGGCGTTCTGCACGAACCGGGCCGGGTGGCCGGTCACCGCCGAGTAGGCGGTGTGCACCTGGGCGATGCCGGCCTGCTCCCAGTCCTGCATCTCCTGCTTGTAGAAGTAGTCGTGCTCCGGGTGGCGGCAGCCGACGAACACCTGGGACACGCCCACCCGGGTGCCGTTCGCGTGCTGTGTCGCCCGCTCCTCCAGAAAGCCGCGCAGCGGCGCGATGCCGGTGCCGGGGCCGATGAGGATCAGCGGGGTGGCGGGGTCGGCGGGCGGGGCGAACGTCGGGGAGGGCACGCGGACGTAGCCGTAGACGACGTCACCGGGCTCAAGGGCCGCGATGTAGGAGGAGCAGGTGCCGCGGTACTGGCCGTCGCCGGACAGGGCCGGGCCCTCCAGCAGGCCGACGGTGAGGCGGACGTGGCGCGGGTTGGCGGACGGGGCGGAGGAGATGGAGTAGAAGCGAGGACGGATCGGGCCCATCATCTCCAGGAAGACCGCCAGCGGCAGCTCGACGGCCGGGAAGCGCTCCAGCAGGCCCAGCACCGAGATGCGCTTGCCGAGGATCTCCTTGCCGTAGCGCTCCTCGGCCTCCTCCTTTTCGGCGGTGTACGCCTGGAGCTGCGGCCGGGTCCACGGGCACTCGGTGTACTCGGCGAGCGTGTGGATCTGGGAGCGGGTAGCCACGTCCTGCAGCTCCAGGAACTCGGTGAGCAGGATGCCGGCGGTGACGGGGGTGCCGACCGGCAGGTGGGTGCGGCCACCGGCCGGCTGGTCGAGCCGGAGCACCTGGTCGTAGTCGACGCCGAGCCGCCTCAGCGCGCGCTCCACCAGGGCGAGTTCGTTCTTGGCGAAGACGGCCAGGTGGTTGCCGGTGTCGTAGGTGACGCCGTCGGGCAGCTCGACGGTGATGGACTTCGCGGACGGGCGCGGCGGCTCGACGGCGAAGTCCCACAGGCCGGTCGCGTCGGCCACGAGCTCGTCGTTGGCCACCACGGTGAGCGGGTACGCCTGCTCGGAGACGATGGCGGGGCGCACGTCGGCCTCGGTGAGCAGCTGGACCTGGTAGCGGGGGCCGCTCGCCTGGGAGGTGTCGGCGGCGTACTCCTCGGCCAGGGTGGCCCACAGGTTGTCCATCCACCGTGTGGCCATGCCGTCGAAGTCACCGGCGGCGTCCGCGATGCCGCGCTCGACGACGGGGGTGGCGCCGGCGGCCAGCAGACCTTCCTCGATCCGCTTGGGGAATGCCTGGTAGGTGGCCACCCACTGGGTGTTGCCGGCGCCCAGCAGCGCGTACCGCACGTTCGACAGCGAGCCCTCGGGCAGCCCGGCGGAGAGCAGGTCGTCGAAGCGCTGGGCGTTGTCGGGGGCCTTGCCGTTGTAGCTGGCGGCGACGACGGCGAGCAGGCCCTCGGTGGGCAGGTTGTCGCCCAGCTCGTCCAGGCTCACCAGCGTGGTGCCGAAGCCGGAGCGCTCACTGCGGTCGGCGATGGTGCGGGCCAGGTCCTCGCACGAGCCGAGGCTGGAGCCGTAGGCGACGGTCAGGTTCACACCGACACCGCTGACCGCTGCCTGCGCCCGCGTGTCGCCGGCCTGCACGTCCGCGGCGCCGAAGACGGTCCGCTGGTGCTCCTGACGCCTGCGGACGACCAGCTGGAAATCGCCGGGCTTGCGCGTCAGTGCCTCGCGGACGTCCATCTTGTAGTCGCTGGTGTCGGAGAACCTGAACTTCTGCAGCACCAGCGCCAGGGCCAGCCGGGCCTCGGTGAGCGCGAACTGCCGGCCGATGCAGGCACGCACACCGTTGCCGAACGGCTTGTAGGCGTGCGGGTGCTGCGCGGCCCGGTTCTCCGGCAGCCACCGGTCGATGTCGAACTCATCGGGACGGTCCCACGCCTTGGGATGGGTGTGCAGGGGACCCTCGAGGATGTTGACCCGCGTGCCCTTCTTGAGAAGGTAGCGGCCACCGATGACGGTGTCCTCCAGCGGCGCCTTGCCGATCATCGGGATGGGGGCCCACAGGCGCAGGGTCTCGTCCAGGATCCGCGGGATGACGTCCAGCTGCATGATCGTGTCGTAGTCCGGGACGGTGTCACCGGGCATCAGGCGGTCCACCTCGGCATACGCCTGGGCCAGGACGTGCGGGTTGCGCATCAGCGAGTACGTGGCGAACGACAGCAGACCACTGGTGGTCTCGTGACCGGCGATCAGGAACGTCAGCACCTGGTCGCGGACATTGTCGTCGGCCAGCGCCTTGCCGGTCTCCGGGTCGGTGGCCTCCAGCATCAGGCCCAGCAGGTCCTCCTCACCGGTGCCCTTCCCCTCACGGCGCTCCTTGATCACGCTCTCGACCAGGTCCTGCATCAGCCGGATGTTGTCGCGGTACTTCCGGTCGTCCGCCTTGCGCATCCTGGTCATCACCGGCAGCTCCTGCGAGCGCCGCAGCGACTCCACCAGGGCGCCCAGCAGCGCGTTGAGGAAGGGGTGCAGCTCCTCCTTGTCGAAGGACCTGAACCGGTAGCCGAACCCCGACAGAGCGATGGTGTCCAGCGTCAGGCGGGTGTAGTCGTCGGTGATGTTGACCGGCTGCCCCTCCCGGCGCTCCCACTTGCCCACCAGGTTCTGGGCGATCTCCAGCATCTGCCCGAAGTACGCCTTCATGGCCCGCTGACTGAACGCCGGCAGCAGGACACGGTGCGCCATGCCCCATTCCTCTTCATGCTGATGGGCCGTGAACAGGCCCGCGCCCGCGTAGTCCCGGACGTGGTGCAGCGGCGTCTTGTCGATCTGCTTGAAGAACCGCGTCTCGTCGCTGACCTCGGCCACCAGGTCCGGGTCGTAGACGAAGACCTGCTCGATGCCGGCGATGTCCATGCCGTAGAGGCCCTCGGGGAACTGCTTGGACAGCTCACCGAAGTACTCCACCGGATTGGTGTCGGGGATCTGCGGCGTGTTGCCGAGCAGGGGGATCCCACGCGGGGACCGGATGGGGCGAAGGTCGTTCGCGGAGTGCGTGGTCATGTCTAGCTCCTCTGCGCGGAGGGGGTGGAGGGGGGTGGGCAAGGGCGCGCCACACAGGCGATGCCGTGGCGCCATACGGAAACATACGCCGTATGGAATTGGAACCGTACGCGGTACGGAAAGTGGAGTGCAACCCCGGGAGCCCAGGTGGGGCTGTGGTGAAGCTCATTTCCATACTCCGTACGGAACTGGTACCGTACGGAGTATGGAAAAGAAGGTGAGACGGCCCCCGCGGGGAACGAGGAAGAGAGACGTGCCTCTGACCGAGGCCGGGATCTACGCCGCGGCCCTGCGGCTGATCGACGCGGACGGTGTCGAGGCGCTCACCATGCGCAAACTCGCCACCGAGCTCGACGCGAATCCGATGTCGCTCTACCACCACGTGCCGAACAAGGAAGCGGTGCTGCGTGGCGTGACGAGAATGGTCGGAGCGCAGTTCCGCACCGTGACACTGGAGGACGCTCCCTGGCAGGAGCGGATCCGGCTGCTCGCCATGGACTTCCGGGCCCTGGCGCACCGTCACCCCAAGCTGCTGGCGTACTCGTTCAGCCACCAGCCGGACTTCATCCAGCCCGACGACCCGTTCTGGACCGCTCTCACCGCCATCGTGGCCGCTGCCGGGGTACCGCAGTCAGAGGTCTCGAAGATCGCCGCACTCATGGTCGCCGTCGTCATCGGTGTCCTCACCGCAGAACTCAACGGCGCACTCCACCAGTGGTCGACCCTCAAGCCCCACGGTCATGAAGCCGACGAAGACGGGGCCGCGGACGCAGACCATGGCTCTACGGGTGCGGCCCCTGAAGGCCCTGACCAGGACCACATGTTCCGCCTCGTGATGGACACGCTGATCACGGGCCTGGAAAGCCGGCTCACCGCCGGTCGTGACGGCCGGCACGCCGGCCATTGAGCCAGTCGGCCCGAGACGCTGCGCCCCAAGCGCCGGCCCCTGAGGCGCGCCCGCAGTCGGGCGATATCAGGCTGCGACACAGCGGAGCCACCCCGTCACCTCGGGTGAGACCGCCCGGCGGGTGGTTCCGCATCCAGCCTCTACGCGGCAGCCGTATGCCAACGCTGAACACGGGCCTCAAGCCGGGTCGTCCGCAGGTGTGGACGCGGCGGCAGCTGATAGACGGCATACGGTGGCGGACCCGGCCCGGCGCTCCCTGGCGGGACGTGCCCGAACGTTATGGGCCGTGGGACCGGGTCTATGACCTGTTCCGGCGCTGGCAGCGGGACGGCACCTGCGCAAGGATCCTCACCCAGCTCCAGGCCGAGGCGGACGCGAAGGGCCTGATCACCTGGGACGCCAACGTCGACTCCACCGTCTGCCGGGCCCACCAGCACGCCGCCGGAGCGGCGGAAAAGGGGACCTCCAGAAGGAACCGCCCGGCGGGATCTTCGTCGAGCCGGCCGACCACGGCCTCGGACGCCCCCGCAGCGGACTGACCAGCAAAATCCACCTCGCAGTCGAGCAGGGGCAGAAGCCCTTGTCCGTCGTGATCACGGCTGGGCAGCGGGGCGACTCCCCGAGAGTGGGGATCGTTGAGGTCAGAGCGATACTCACCAGAGCGACGTCGTCGAGCTCGGGCTCACGTCCCTGAGCACGTTCGCCTGCTGCGGCAGCGGCAAAGGCGGCACGCACCGCGGGTTCCGCAAGAGCTGGGGCAATGCAGGTCAGGCCGACGCTGCTGTTCTCCCCGCGGGTGACGGCCCACAGCTTGAGTGCCTCGGCAGGCGCGGCGGTCCCCAGCTCCTCGACCAGCTCCCGCGTGGCCTGTTCGGCCAGGCTCGACTCATCCAGCACTTCGCCCGCTTGGGGCGGCTCCACGGACCCGCCCGGCAGCTGCCAGCGGCCAGGCGCGGCCGTGGAAGGCGACATCCGGGCCGCCAACACACGGCCATCGGCAGTCGGCTGGACGACGTTCACGAACAGCGAGGGCAGCGCTGCCGCTCCGGGAACGCGGCGAAGGGCGTAACGCCGGTAAGTAAGCCGCACCCAGGAGAGGCGCAGGACGCCCGGACCCACACCTTCCAGCTCAGCGCAGGCCACCACGGACTCGAAGTGCCGGACGGAGTCTTCAGCCGAGGAAGACCGCTTACAAGATCGTCAAGCCCCGCGCATCACCAGCGAGAGGTGGGCGGGCAGAATCCCGAGGCGGGCCTGGCGCAGACCCTCCCTGGGAGCGTCGTTGACACGGCGGGCCTGGGTGCGGACATTCCGAGCCGGACGGCTGGGCGGCGAGAGCCGAAATTGTTGAAAGTGGAGAGAAACGCTCGGGAAGCGGAGTGGCTCCTGGGGCCTGTCTGATGGGCCGGTGACGAACCGAGACGAGAACTCGTTGGCCACCGGCAACAGGTCTTGTATGCACATGAGTTGACCTCGCTTCTGTCGTCGGGTTGAAGCGCGAACCACCTTGGCAGGGGTTCGCCGCATGCAGCAGGGGACGTTCGGCCGCGGGCACAGGTCCCCGAGGCTGGGCCCGGGATAGAGACACGGAGGGCCCCGCACGGAACCGGGAGGCCGTGGCCGCCGTCGGCGCGGAGCGCATGGAGCGCGCCGCCGCGCAGGGCCACGCCGACGACCGGGGGTTCACGTGCGAGGCCGCGCTCACGGGGTGGGGGCCGTCAGACTCCGGTCAGGGTGTATGTACCCGTTCCGTCCTGCCGGCCGCTGGAGTACTGGCGGATGAGTTCCCCGTCCGCGTACCGGTCGTGGCCCATCATGGAGCCGGTGTACTTGTTCTGCAGACCGATCTTCGTGCTGCCGGGTACGTCGCGATAGATGTAGAACCGCTGGAGGTCGTCCTCCCCGCAGGTAGCCGTCGTCAGGTAGGCCTGTTCCTGGTTGGCGATGTTCGCCGGGATGGTCGCGCATCCGCCGTTGCCCCAGTTCCACAGGGACGCCTCGATGACGCCGTTGTGCTCGGTCACGTTGCACAGCCGCCAGTTGTCCAGGTGGGCGCTGAAGAAGTTCGATTCGCGCAGGCGGATGCCGTCGTTGGCCAGCAGCGGTGCGCTCCAGTTCAGGGGCTTGCCGGGGACGTCGATCTTGTAGGCGCCGGGTTGGCAGTCCAGGGCGGCGTACGGGGCGGGCTTGGCGGCCTGGGTGGCCTTCAGCTTCTGGGCGGCCTTGGCGGCTGTTGCGGCGTTGTCGGCGTCGTGCTTGGCCTGGTCGGCCTTGGCCGAGGGGACGGGACCTGCCGGGTGCTTCGCAGTGGCGGTGGGGGAGCCGCAGTCCAGCAGGCCCTGGGCCTTGGCCATGATGCTGTTGGCAGGGACCTTGTCCTCGCAGCGCACCGCGCCTTCTTCGAGGGCGGTGTAGGTGGTGTAGCTGCCGCTGTCGGGGCCCTCGGTCCACTTCAGTGCCCAACTGCCGTCGCCCTGTTGGATGCGGTTGCAGTTGAGGCTGCCGTAGGTGCCGGTGACCTTCTTGGTGCCCTTGTAGACGCCGTAGTAGCCGGGCTCGAAGAAGTTCCAGGAGACGGAGTTCGACTCGCTGCTGGTGGAGGAGTAGTTGACCTGCACGTTCAGGCCCAGGCTCGCGCCGACGCTGCCGAGGGCCTCGACGGCGAAGCTGCCCTGCACGGTGCCGTTGAGGCCGACAGACACCGAGATGGTGGTCTGGGTGCTGGTGGTGACGGTATGGCTGCCGGTGGAGCCCTGGGTGACGTACCAGCCCTTGAAGTGGGTGATCGTCGGGGTGACTTCGGTGGTCTTGATGACAGGGTGGCGTGTGCCGAGATCGGCTGTGGCACAGGTCTGGCCGGGCTGGACCGTCTGCCCGGAGGCGGCCGGGGCGGCGGCGGCCGGGGTGGCGGCCAGGCCCAAGGCGGCCGTCGCGGTGGCTATGAGAGCTCCGAGCCCTCTGCCGAAGCGGCCGGTTGATCTTATGTGACGCATCGTTGTCTTTCCCCCTTTGACCGGCCCGCGCGCAGGCGGGAACCCCGGCCGGTGGTGTGGTCAGTGTGATGGTGCTGAGCGCGAGTGAAAAATAGCGGCACCTGATGAAATGACGATGAAGGGATCAGTGAATTTAATTACGCCGGGGTGGAATGGCTTGTTCTCGGTTGGTACGCAGGGGCGTTGCCCGAGTTCACCGTGATGTCCGTCCAGTATTCGGCTGACGGGCGCCGAGAGCGCCGGGAGCGGGTAGAGCAACGGGACGACCGGGGGTCTGCCGGACGCGGCGGACAGTGCGCGCACCTGACGAGGGGGCAGATGCGCGCGCCCGGCCGGGTGTTGGAGTCGGCCGCGGCGGGCGCGGACCACGCCGCCTCATTTCTCATGCTGGTTCCCCGCACGGCGCTCGTATCCGGCTACGACGGAGGGCTGCCCACTCCCCGGAGAGCGCCGGACAGTCATGAAATCCGGACACGATTGCGAATTCCGAACCTGGGTCCGATCGGTGGTTCTTACCATCCCGATCAGCTGTACGACCGCGTGATCAGCAAGGACCTCACTGGAAGGGACCATCGTGAAACATTTCAGACGCGGCTTGGCGGCGGTAGCCTCGCTCGCCCTCACCGCAGCCCTGTGCGCCGTGGGCGCCCAACCGGCCGCCGCCCAACCGCCCACGAGCCGCACAGTCCCCCGGGGCCACGGCGACTGTACGGAAACCGGGCCCGACCTCCGGCGCGAGGGCATGGCCTGGACCTGCGTCAAGACGGGACCGGCCACCGCCTCCGCCCTCGCCGCCGTGCCCGCCGCAGCCCCCCGGGTGGCCCGTGCCAACCCGGGGGCGGACCTCTGCCTCAAGGACGACCCGAATAAGCCCTTCGACCCCATCCCCTCGACCCGCAAGGCGTACTGCACGCGGTACCTGGCCGAGTACGTGACCCTTGGCGAGGACAACAAGGTGAACGGCCAGGCCCATGTCCTGGTCTTCGCCGCAGCGGCCATGAACTCCCTGCCCAATGCACAGTGGAAGGAGGACATCGTGATCCAGGTCACCGACATGACGCCCAATATTTCCGCTGTGACGATGGCTCTGAGCGCCACGTGCAGCGGCCAGTGCACGGCGGGGGCACCGGCCTGGGGCGGCGCGCCCGTGCTCCTGAAGAACGGCCAGGGCAGGGAGGACGGAACCCTCTCCTACAGTTCGTCGGTCGGCAAGGGCTTCGACACGATCGTCCAGCCCTCCTACCACGTGAACGGGACCATTGTCACCGTCAGGGGCGGCGGGAGGCCGGTGAACCGGTTCCTGGACTGGCCCGGCCCCAAGGTGCGCTGTGACGACAAGGTCTCACCTGAGGCCGGATCGCCGCCCGGATGCATTGTCGATGGGCACACGGCCAACGTGACACTCCACCGGTCGCTCTACAAGGGGGCGGCCGTCGCCTACGAGTGGGCGCAGAAGAACCTCACGGGCAAGTTCGGCACCCCCGGGCACCTGCTGAACCGGTGGCATGTTGACCCTCTTGACCCGGAGGCCACGGGCAGGCGTGCCCTGACCTGTGACCGTGGGCCGTACAAGTTTCCCCGGGGCGCCACGGGCATCCCCAACGACTCGTGTGACGAGTACCCGTTCGCCAAGTCGGTGCAGGGCGGCAACGAGGGTGAACTGTGTATCGACATCACCCCGCGCGAGGTCGGCGGGGTGTGGGACGTCGCGAACGTGACTGTCGACCGGGGCACCCCGCCCAACGCGCCCTGTATCCGGGCCCATGTCGACGAAGGGGACAACTCCCGTGCAGGTTCCGAGTTCGGGAGGGCGGTGACGTCCGACCGCATCATGCAGGGCGAGGAGTTCGAGGTCATCATCGACGCGTAGGCGGCGGGTCTGCCTCCCCGGGCACCGGGAAGGCAGACCAGGGTCCCGACCACGTCGTCCGGTCAGACACGGTCCTGGAAGACGCAGCTCCATTCGTAGGTGCCCGCGACGCCGCCGTCGGCGCGTACCGCCTCCAGCGTGTAGAAGTGCGTGGTCCCCCGCGCGGCAGTGGTGTCCGTGTACGTGCGGGTGGACGCTGGCAGCAGTCCGGCATGCAGCGGCTGGTACGTCTTCGCGTCCCCGTTCCACCTGCTGATCCGGTAGCCGGCGACGCTGTCGCACAGAGCCGTGTCGTCGCATCGCCAGTTGACGGACGGACCGGTCTCGTCGGGTCCGCCGATCACCGTGCCGTGGCCCACGCTGCCGAGGTCCCAGTCACGGGTGACCGTCACGGACGGCCGGACATCCATCTCGGTGCCTTCCACGACCGTGACCCTCGCGTCGCCCGGGGACAGTGCGTTGCCCCAGCGGTCCCTGGCGACGACCGCGTACAGGTAGCTCTCGCCGTCCGGCAGGTCACCGCAGAGAACCGCGAGCGGATCGCTTTCACCCTCTCGACAAGAGGTGGAGCTGATCCACTTGATCGTGCCGTCGCTCTGCCGGGCGCCGGTCCAGACCGTGTAGCGGTCGATGTCGTCCTCGGGTGAGGCCGCCCAGCTCACCAGGACACCGTCGGCGTGCGGGGTGGCCGTCACGCCGGTGACCGGGCCGGGCGCTACCCGGTCACCGGTGCGCACGACGAGCGGGGCGGACAGCGCCGATTCGTTGCCGGCCGGGTCCACGGCCGCGACGGCGTAGGTCACGTGTGTGCCCTGGGGCATGTCCAGGTCGTGGCAGGTGCCGCCGGTGCTGGTGTGGTCGCTCCCGTCAGCGCAGGTCACGCGGGTGAGGGCGGTCGGGTCGAGGGTTTTGCCGGGGGAGCGGTATACGTGGTAGGTCCCGCCGTTGTCGAAATCCTCGTAGAAGCCGTCGGGCTGCTTCCAGTACACCTCGGTGGCGCCCGGGTGGACGACCGAGCCCAGCGATGTGGGGGACTGCGGCGGTGTACGGTCGACGCCGTCGCCGGTGACAGTGGCGTAGGCCGACGGGTTGCCGAGCGCGTCGAGGGCGCGGACACGGTAGTACCTGGCGGTGTTCACCGGTGCGTCGGTGCGGTACGACGGTGCGGTCGTCGTGCCCAGCAGTTCGAACGGGCCGGTGGCCGCGGAGGCGGCGTACACCTCGTACTTCGCGGCGTCGGCGGGGCCCTGCCAGGCAAGGGTTGCCCACCAGGCGTCGCCGGTGACCGTGAGGCCGGCCGGCGCGGTGGGGCCCGTGCGGTCCACGGCCGCGGCGGTGACGTCGAGGCTGCCGGCGGATTCACGGCCCGCCTTGTCGACGGCGCGGACTTCGTACAGGAAGGTCTGGCCCGTGGCAGGTGTCGCGTCCACGAAGGACAGGGAGGTCAGCGGCGAGGCGCCGCTCACCTTCGCCCACTGGGTGGTGCTCAACCGGCGGTAGACGCGGTAACCGGCGAGGTCCATCTCCTTGTTGGCGGTCCAGCGCAGGGTCGTCTTCGACGATTCCCGGTCGTACGTGGCGGTGAGGCCGGTCGGGGCGAGCGGCTTGACCGTGTCGACGGAGGCCTCGGTGCGCGGGGCGTACGCAAATCGGACGTTGGCGGAGCCGGTCCAGGCGACGTAGTCCACGCGGAGCGTGTGCTTGCCGGCCGGGATCGTCAGGTCGACGGTCTTGCCGACGGTGGAAGAGACGTTCTTCCACAAATCGATCTTCCGGATGCCGTCGACGTAGACGCGTATGCCGTCCTGGGTGGAGGCGGAGAGCCGGAAGAGGCCGCCGGAGCCGAAGTCGCGGGTGATGGACCAGCGCACGGAGAAGTTGTCCTTGGGCAGCGTCACCCCTGCCGGGTCGCCGTACCCGTAGTTTTCACTGATGGCGGAGTCACAGGCGGTCAGCTTCGGCGTGCCACTGAAGGTGGTGTTGCCGAAGTACTGCGCTTTCCAGACGGGAGAGGCACAGGTGACGGCCGCGGAGGCCGGAGCGGCGGTGATCAGGCCGCCCGCGGCGGTAAGGCCGGCCGTCGCGGCCAGCGCGATCAGCCGAGTACGAGTCATCACAGTGAACGAAGAACCTTCCCAGACAACCAGGTGAAACAGGTGACGCCTGTGTGACTGACGAGACGGCGGCTGGGTTGCCCCGCTCCCTCCTTCTTTCCTCACCACGCCCCTCGGCCCACCGCCCGCCCGTCTGCCGGCGCCCCCCTGGGCCCCTGGAGGCGCGCCGGCCCTGCCCGCCCGGATCGCCGAGGCACTGCCAGGCTGAGCGGTCAACTCGCGACATCCTTCGGGGGTGCCGTAGCAGTGGGGGCCGTGTCAGAGGGACGGTGGGTGCCTGGGCGGTCAGGCCGAGCTCGCATGTGCGGAGCGAGACCTCCTCGGTGGCACGGGCGGATCACCCGATAGCCCACCGCCTCCGGCTGGACGAACAAGGCGCTGCACGTCCTGACCGGTGTGGCCGTCGACCCATCCGGCAACGTCTGGGCCGCCACAAGCTCAATGCCCGCGCCCCCGCCCGATCACAGAACCCGTCGACGCTACCTACGCCACCATCTTCACCGGAATGGCAGCGCCCGTCAGGACTCCCCTGATCGGCCCCCACAGACACCGTGAGCCGGCGTCTGAACCGCCCCCGGGCCCGACCCCCCGCAGCGGTGGGATTCTTCGCCGTCTTTACCGCCGGGGCGTCGGAGGTCCGCCGGTGGGCAGTTTGTGCGACAGCTGCGTACATCGGAGGAAAAGCGGTCAGCAGACAGGCAACGTCAGAACACGGGCCCCACAAGGAAGGCGTCCTTCGTCTTTGTGGCGACGCGACTT
>NZ_JAINRE010000002.1 GCF_020400595.1 Streptomyces naphthomycinicus
ACCGCACCAGCTCCGCGTGCAGTCCGGCGTCGATCCGCACGTCCAGCAGGTCGCCGCGGTACGACATCGCGGCCGGCCGCGGCCGGTCGACGGGCAGGCGCACCTGGTCGGGCAGCCCGGCCAGCGCCTCGGTCCAGTGGGCGACCTGGCGAGCGAACACACTGTCCGCGTCGTCCTCGTCGCCGAGGATCTCGTGCTGCCACAGGGTGTAGTCGCCGTACGTCACCGGCAGCGGAGGCCAGTCGGGCGCCGCCCCGCCCCGCCGGGTGGCGTAGGCCGCGGCGAGGTCGCGGGCCAGCGGGTCCATGGACCAGCCGTCGCCGGCGATGTGGTGCAGCACCAGCAGCAGCACGTGCTCCCGCGGTGCGAGCGCGAACAGCTCCGCCCGCAAAGGGGGTTCCGACGTCAGGTCGAACGCGCGCACCGCCGCCTCGCGCAGCAGGGCGGGGACCTCCGCCTCGCCGGCCGTGCGCACGGCCAGCGGCACGGCGGCCTCGGCGGCGTCCAGGACCCGCTGGTGCGGAACACCGGCGGTGTGCGGGAAGACCGTGCGCAGGGTCTCGTGCCGGGCGACCACGTCGCCGAGCGCGGCACTCAGCGCGGCCCGGTCGAGGTCGCCGGAGAGCCGCAGGGCGAGCGGCATGTGGTAGGTGGCGCTCGGCGTCCCGAACTGCTGGAGGAACCACAGCCGGCGCTGTGCGAACGACAGCGGCATGGGATCGCGGCGCGGCCGGGGCAGCAGGGCCTGCCGCGCGGTGCCGGCGTCGTCCAGGCCCGCCGCGAGCCCGGCGGGCGTCGGCGTCCGGAAGAGGCCGCGCAGCTCCAGCTCGACGCCGAGGGCCGCCCGGATCCGCGAGACCAGCCGGGTGGCGAGCAGGGAGTGGCCGCCCAGGTCGAAGAAGTCGTCGTCGACGCCGACCCGCGGCGCGCCCAGCACCTCGGCGAACAGCTCGCACAGGATCTGTTCCTGCGGCGTGCGCGGCGCGCGACCGCTCCCTGCGGTGTCGGGTCCGGGCGCGGGCAGCGATGCCCGGTCCAGCTTCCCGTTCGGCGTCAGCGGCAGCGCGTCCAGCAGCACGAACGCCGACGGCACCAGGTGGTCCGGCACCCGGTCGCGCAGGTACGCCGTCAGCGCCGCGACCGTCGCCCCGCTCTCCACCGCGGGCACCACGTACGCGACGATCCGGGTCTCGCCCGGCCGGTCCGTCCGGGCGAGCACCGCGACCCGGGCGACATCCGGGTGCGCCGCCAGCTCCGCCTCGATCTCGCCCGGCTCGACCCGGAACCCGCGGACCTTCACCTGGTGGTCCGCCCGGCCCCCGAACTCCAGCTCGCCGTCGGCACGCCAGCGGACCAGGTCACCGGTGCGGTACAGCCGCGCGCCGGCCGGACCGTAGGGGTTGGCGACGAACCGCGTGGCGGTGAGCCCGGGCCGGTTCAGATAGCCGCGGGCGAGGCCCGCCCCGGCGAGGTACAGCTCGCCCGTCACACCGGGGGCGACCGGCCGCAGCGCCGCGTCCAGCACGTACACCCGGCAGTTGGCGATCGGCCGCCCGATCGGCACCGGCAGCGGGCAGTCGGCGGGGTCGGCGGGCAGCGGATAGGCGGTGATCACATGGGTCTCGGCGGGGCCGTAGTGGTTGTGCAGCACCCGGCCCGGCCGCCGGGCCTGGAAGCGGCGTACCGCGCCGCCCAGCCGCATCGCCTCGCCGGCCTGCGCGACCAGCCGCAGGTCCGGCAGGTCGAGACCGGCCTCCTCGGCGGCCTCGGCCAGCGCCTCGACCACCAGGTTGGGCGCGAACAGCTCCTCGACCGCGTGCCGGTCCAGCCAGCGGGCGAACAGTTCGGCGCTGCGGCGCCGCTCCTCGGTCGGCACCACGAGGGTCTTGCCGTACAGCAGTGCGGAGAGCGTCTCCTGCACCGAGACGTCGAAGCTGATCGCGGTGAACTGCGCGGTGCGCGTGCCGGGCCGGCCTCCGACCGCCCGGTGATGCCAGGCCAGCAGGTTCAGCAGTCCGGCGGCGGGCATCACCACGGCCTTGGGGCGGCCGGTGGAGCCCGAGGTGTAGATGACGTACGCCGGGTGCCGCGCGTCCACGGCGACGGCCGGATCGTGCTCCGGCTGCCGGCCGGCCGGTGTGACGGCCGCGAGGTCGTCGAGCACCACGGCCGGTCGCGCGTCCTCGAGCATGTACGCGATGCGGGCGGCCGGATAGTCCGGGTCGACCGGCAGGTACGCCGCACCCGTCTTGAGGACCGCGAGGACGGCGACCACCAGCTCGGCGGAGCGCGGCAGGCGCAGGGCGACGATCCGCTCCGGCCCCGCCCCGCGCGCGATCAGCGCGTGCGCCAGCCGGTTGGCCCTGCGGTTCAGCTCGCGGTAGGTCAGCACGGTGCCCTCGAACACCACCGCCGGGGCCTCGGGGGTCGCCCGGACCCGCGCCTCGAACAGCGCGGGCAGGCCGGCGTCGGGAACCGGGCAGGCGGTGTCGTTGCGCGCGACCAGCAGCTCGTGCCGCTCCTCGGCGGTGAGGACGTCGATCCGGCTCAGCGGCCGGTCCGGCTCGGCGACCACCGAGGCCAGCAGGCGCAGCCACCGGGCGACCAGCGCCTCCACCGTGGCACGGTCGAACAGGTCGGTGCTGTACTCGACCCGCCCGACGATGCCCTCGGCCGGGCCGCCGGTGCCGCCGCGCTCCAGCAGGTGGAAGCCGAGGTCGAACATCGCCGTCGGCGTCCGCACCAGGACGGTCTCGGCGGCCAGGCCGTCCAGCGCGAACTCGGTGCGGGGCACGTTCTGCAACGCCAGCAGCACCTGGAACAGCGGCTGACGGGCGAGTGAACGGGACGGGTTGAGGGCCTCGACGACGTGCTCGAACGGCAGGTCCTGGTGCGCGTACGCGGCCAGCGCGCTCTCGCGGACCCGGCCCAGCAGCTCGGCGAAGGCCGGGTCGCCCGAGGTGTCGGTCCGCAGCACCAGGGTGTTGACGAAGAACCCCACGAGGTCGTCCAGGGCCTGGTCGGTCCGGCCGGCGATCAGGCTGCCGACGGGGATGTCCGTTCCCGCGCCGAGCTTGTCCAGCAGTGCCGCCAGCGCGGCCTGCAACACCATGTAGACGCTGGCCCCGTGCTCCCGCCCCAGACGGATCAGCCCGGCGTGCAGCTCGGCGTCCAGCTCGACGGGGAGGTGGCCGCCGGCACAGGAGGGCACGGAGGGGCGGTGACGGTCGGCGGGAAGCCGGATCTGCTCCGGCAGGTCCGCCAGCGTCCGCTTCCAGTGGTCCGTCTGACGGGAGAACAGGCTGTCCCGGTCGGCCGCGTCGCCGAGCAGCCGCTGCTGCCACAGGGCGTAGTCGGCGTACTGCACGGGCAGCGGCGCCCACCGCGGTTCCTCGCCCTGGCAGCGCGCCTTGTACGCGGTGGCCAGGTCGGCCGCCAACGGGCCCAGCGACCAGCCGTCACCGGCGATGTGGTGGATCACCACCAGCAGCACGCACTCGTCCGGTGCCGTCTCGAACAGCTCGGCCCGCAGGGGCGGTTCGGCGGCGAGATCGAAACCGCGCCCCGCGGCCGCCACCAGCAGCTCCGGCAGGTCCGTCGCGTCGGCCGGGACGGCCCGCAGCCCCGGCCGCACCGCCCCGGGGGGCAGCACCCGCTGGCAGGGCACACCGTCCGCCGCCGGGAAGACCGTGCGCAGGCTCTCGTGCCGGTCGACGACGTCGGCGAGCGCCTCCTCCAGGGCCACCCGGTCCAGCGGTCCGGAGAGCCGCCACGCCAGCGGCATGTTGTAGACCGGTCCGGCGTCCTCCAGCTGGTGCAGGAACCACAGCCGCCGCTGCGCGGACGACAGCGGCACCCGCTCGGGCCGCTCCACGCGGCGCAGCGCCAGCCGCGCCCGGCCGGCCCCGCCGAGTCCGGCGGCCAGCCCGGCGACCGTCGGGGTCTCGAACAGGCTGCGCAGCTCCAGTTCCACGCCCAGGACCGCGCGTACCCGGGCCACCAGCCGGGTGGCCAGCAGCGAGTGTCCGCCGAGCTCGAAGAAGTCGTCGTCGGCCCCGACCCGGGCAACCCCCAGCACCTGCGCGAACACCTCGGCGAGGACGTGTTCCTGTGGCGTGCGAGGGGCGCGGCCGGACCGCGGCACGGTGTACTCGGGTTCGGGCAGGGCGCGCCGGTCCAGCTTGCCGTTGACGGTCAGCGGCAGGCTCTCCATGGTCACGAACGCGACCGGCACCATGTACTCCGGCAGCCGTTCGCGGAGGTACGCCCGCAGCGCGTCCGGGCGGAGGTCCTCCCCGGCGACCGGCACCGGGTAGGCGACCAGGCGCCGGTCCTGCGGCCGGTCCTGCCGGACGATCACGGCGGCCTGCGCGATCTGCGGGTGCTCCAGGAGCACGCTCTCGATCTCGCCGGGTTCGATGCGGAAGCCGCGGATCTTGACCTGGTCGTCGGTGCGGCCGAGGAAGTCCAGGTTGCCGTCCGTGCCCCATCGCACGAGGTCGCCGGTGCGGTACATCCGTGCGCCGGCCGGCCCGAACGGGTCGGCCACGAAGCGGCCGGCGGTCAGGCCGGGCCAGTCGAGGTAGCCGCGGGCCAGGCCCGCGCCGGCGATGTACAGCTCACCGGGAACGCCTGCGGGCATCGGCTGGAGCATGCTGTCCAGCACGTACAGCCGGGTGTTGTCGACGGGGCGGCCGATCACCGGGCGCCGGCTCGACCCCAGCGGCGCGATCACCGAGTTCACGGTGCACTCGGAGGGGCCGTAGAAGTTCAGGCAGGTCACTCCGTCGGCCGTGCGCAGCCGCTCCCACAGCTGCTCCGGGACGGCCTCCCCGCCCGCCGCCACCATCGCGGGACGCCACTCGGGGTCGTCCAGCAGACCCCGCTCGACGAGTACGTGCAGATACGACGGCGTGGCGCCGACATAGTCCAGCCGGCGACGTACGGCGTAGCCGATGAAGGCGTCCGGGTCGGTCCAGGTCGCCTGGTCCAGGACGTGCAACTCGTGGCCCGCGAAGACCGCGAACAGCTGGTCCCAGGACGCGTCGAACGAGACCGACGTGGTCAGGGCCACCCGCAGCCGCCGCCCCTCCGGCCGCTGCGCGAACAGCAACGGCTGCTGGTGGGAGAACAGGTTGAGCAGTCCGCCGTGTGTCGCCAGCACGCCCTTGGGCCGCCCGGTGGATCCGGAGGTGTAGATGACGTAGGCCGGATGCTCCGGGGCGAGGGCCGTTTCGGGGTCCGTCGCCGGGTGTTCTGCCACCGTCGCGGCGGTCTCCGGATCGTCGACCACCAGCCGGTCGGCGGGTCCGGCCTCGGGCAGCCGCCCCTGGGTGTTGGCGTCGGTGACCGCGAGGACCGGCCGGGCGTCGTCGAGCATGTGGGCGATGCGGGCGGCGGGGTACTCCGGGTCGACCGGGACGTAGGCGGCCCCGGCCTTGAGCACCGCGAGGATCGCCACCACGAGCTGTGCCGAGCGGGGCAGGGCCACCGCGACCAGTTTTTCGGGTCCCGCGCCGCGGGCGATCAGGGCGTGGGCCAGCCGGTTGGCCCGTGCGTCCAGCTCGGCGTAGGTCAGTGACGCGTCCGGTGCCACCACAGCGACCGCGTCCGGCGTCGTCCGCACCCGCGCCCGGAACATCTCCGGCAGGCTCTCGGTGGAGGCCGGGGTCACCGGACCGGCGCCCAGCGCCAACAGCTCACCGCGTTCCTCCGCGGCAAGCAGGCCGATCCGGCCGAGCCGCCGCTGCGGGTCGGCGACCACCGCACGGAGCAGCCGCACCCATCGTTCGATCATCGTCTCGACGGTGGCCGGGTCGTACAGGTCGCCGGCGTACTCGACGAGTCCCTCGATCCCCGTCGGGGTGCCGTCCGTCCCGTGCCGCTCGGACATCGAGAAGATCAGGTCGAGCTTGGCGGTGGTCGTCGTCGACGGCATCTCGGCGACGCGCAGTCCGGGCGGGGCGAAGTCGGCCCGGGGCGCGTTCTGGAGGACCAGCATGACCTGGAAGAGCGGGTGGTGCGCCAGCGACCGCACCGGGTTGAGGGTCTCGACCAGGTACTCGAAGGGCAGGTCCTGGTGGGCGTACCCGGCCAGCGAGGTGTCCCGTACCCGGCTCAGCAGCTCGGCGAACGCCGGATCGCCCGAGGTGTCCGTACGGAACACGAGGGTGTTGACGAAGTAGCCGACCAGTTCGTCGAGCGCCTGGTCGGTCCGGCCGGCGACCGGGCTGCCGACCGGGATGTCGTCGCCCGCGCCCAGCTTGCCGAGCAGCGCCGCCAGCCCGGCCTGGAGCACCATGAACAGACTGGTCCCGTGCGCACGGGCCAGCTCGCGCAGACCACGGTGCAGCTCCGCGTCCAGCTCGGCGCGCACGAAGCCGCCCCGGTGCGAGGCGACCGCCGGGCGGGGCCGGTCGGCGGGCAGCCGGAGCTGCTCCGGCAGCCCGGCCAGCTGTTCCGTCCAGTAGGCAGCCTGGCGGGCGAACAGGCTGTCCCGGTCGCCGGCGTCGCCGAGCAGCTCGTGCTGCCACAGGGTGTAGTCGGCGTACTGGACCGGCAGCGGCGCCCACCGTGGCTCCTCGCCGCGGCAGCGCGCCGCGTAGGCGGCGGTCAGGTCCCGCGCGAACGGGCCCAGCGACCAGCCGTCGCCCGCGATGTGGTGGAGCACCACCTGGAGCACGTGCTCGTCCGGCGCCAGCTCGAACAGCTCGGCCCGCAGCGGCAGATCGGCCGCCAGGTCGAACGGGCGGGCCTTCGCGGCCGCCAGCACGCCCGGCAGCCCGGTCTCGGTGGTGCGGCTCGTGTCCAGCCGCGGGCGGCCCGCCGCGCGGTCCAGCACCCGCTGGTACGGGACGCCGTCCACCGCCGGGAAGACGGTGCGCAGGCTCTCGTGCCGGGCCGCCACGTCCGCAAGGGCGGCTTCCAGGGCCTGCCGGTCCAGCTTCCCGGACAGCCGCCACGCCAGGGAGATGTGGTAGTTCGCGCCGGCACCCTCCAGCTGGTGCAGGAACCAGAGCCGCCGCTGCGCGAACGACAGCGGGATCCGCTCGGGCCGCGAGTGGGGCACCAGCGCCCGTTGCGCCTCTCGGGCACCCGCCAGGGCGGAGGCCACGCCGGCCGGGGTCGGGGTCTCGAACAGGGTGCGCAGCTCCAGCTCCACCCCGAGGGCCGCGCGGACCCGGGCGGCCAGGCGGGTCGCCAGCAGCGAGTGCCCGCCCAGGTCGAAGAAGCTGTCCTCGACACCGGCCTCGGCCACTCCCAGGACCTCTGCGAACAGCTCGCACAGGAGCTGCTCCTGCGGCGTACGCGGCGCGCGGCCGGTGTGCGCCGGAGCGAGGCCGGGTGCGGGCAGCGCACGCCGGTCCAGTTTGCCGTTGGCGGTCAGCGGCAGGTTCTCCAGGGTGACGAACGCGGCCGGCACCATGTACTCCGGCAGCCGCTCCCGCAGGTGCTCGCGCAGTTCCGCGGAGCGCGGCGCGGCACCCGGGGCGGGCACCAGGTACGCGACCAGCCGGGTGTCGTCGGCCCGGTCCTGCCGTGCCAGGACGGCGACCTGGGCGACACCGGGGTGCGCGGCGAGCGCCGTCCCGATCTCGCCGAGCTCGATCCGGAAGCCGCGGACCTTCACCTGGTCGTCGGCCCGGCCCACGAACCGCAGACCGCCGTCCGCACACCGGCGCACCACGTCACCGCTGCGGTACATGCGGGCACCGGCCGGCCCGAACGGGTCGGCCACGAAGCGCCCCGCGGTCAGACCGGGGCGGTTCAGATAGCCCCGCGCCAGCCCGGCGCCCGCGACGTACAGCCCGCCGGGCACGCCCGGGGCCACCGGCCGCAGATGGGCGTCCAGCACATACGTGCGCAGGTCCGGGAGGGCCGCGCCGATGAGGCCGGCGGCGGTGCCGGACCGGCCGAGCGCGGCGTGGGTCACGTGCACGGTGGTCTCGGTGATGCCGTACATGTTGACCAGCAGCGGCGCGTCGTCCGGGTGCCGCTCGTACCAGCTCGCCAGCCGGGCGTGGTCCAGTGCCTCACCGCCGAACACCACGGTGCGCAGGGCCAGCGAACGGCCGGTCTCCGGTGCCTCCTCGTCCGCCCGCATCAGCTGGTAGAAGGCGGACGGCGTCTGGTTGAGCACCGTCACCCGCTCCCGGGCGAGGAGCTCCAGGAACCTGTGGGGCGAGCGGCTGGTCTCGTGGTCCACGACCACCAGACGGCCGCCGTGCAGCAGCGGCCCCCACAGCTCCCACACCGAGAAGTCGAAGGAGTAGGAGTGGAAGAGGGTCCAGACGTCCTCGGCGGAGAAGCCGAACAGCTCCCGGGTGGTGTCGAACAGCCGCACCACGTTCCGGTGCGGGACCACGACGCCCTTGGGGTCGCCGGTGGACCCTGAGGTGTGGATGACGTAGGCGGGGTGGCCCGGATCGAGGGGGACCTCCGGGTCGGTGTCCGGCAGCCCGCTCAGGTCGGCCGCGTCCAGCAGCAGCCGGTCCACCGGCTCCGTGTCCGGCGGTCCGCCGGTCCCGCCCGTCGTCACCAGCAGCGACGGCCGGGCGTCCCGCAGCAGATAGGCGACCCGGGCGGCGGGGTACTGCGGGTCCACCGGAACGTAGGCGGCTCCCGCCTTGAGCACCGCGAGAACCGCCACCACCAGCTCGGCCGAGCGCGGCAGGGCCAGCGCCACCAGCTGCTCCGGTCCCACGCCCCGGGCGATCAGGTGGTGCGCGAGCCGGTTGGCCCGGGCGTTCAACTCGCCGTAGGTCAGTGTGTCCTCGCCGCTCACCACGGCGACCGCCGCCGGGTTCACCCGCACCCGCTGCTCGAAGAGCGCCGTGATGCTGCTCTCCGGCGCCTCCCCGCCCGGGGCGACGGCCGCCGGCGCCAGCGCGCGGAGCTCGTCGGCGGACAGCACGTCCACCTGGCCGATCCGCCGGCCGGGGTCGGCCGCCACGGCGCGGAGCAGCCGCAGCCACCGGTCGACGATCCCCTCGACGGTGGCCGCGTCGAACAGGTCGGTGCTGTACTCCACCAGGCCGGACAGCCCGTCCGCGCCCGGCTGTTCGGTCAGCATGAAGGTCAGGTCGCACTTGGCCGTCCCGGTGTGGACCAGGTCGGTGGCCACACGCAGCCGCGGCAGGTCGAACGTGCCGAGCGGCGCGTTCTGCAACGCGAGCATGGTCTGGAACAGGGGGTGGTGCGCCAGCGACCGGGTCGGGTTCAGTGCCTCCACGAGGTGCTCGAACGGCACGTCCTGATGCGCGTACGCGGCCAGCGCGCCGGCGCGCACCCGGCCCAGCAGTTCGGTGAACGACGGATCACCGGAGAGGTCGGTCCGCAGCACCAGGGTGTTGACGAAGAAGCCGACCAGATCGTCCACGGCCTCGTCGGTGCGTCCCGCGATCGGCGTGCCCACGGGGACGTCGGTGCCCGCGCCGAGCTTGCCCAGCAGGGCGGCCAGCCCGGCCTGGAGCACCATGAAGAGGCTGGCCCCGCCGTCACGGGCGAGCGCGCGCAGCCCCTGGTGCAGTTCGGCGTCGATCCGCACCGGCAGGAGGGCGCCCCGATGGGAGGTCACCGCCGGCCTGGTGCGGTCGAACGGCAGCTCGACCTGCTCGGGCAGCCCTGCCAACTGCCGCTTCCAGTACTCCAGTTGACCGCTCAGCGGACTGTCCGGGTCGGAGCCGTCACCGAGCAGCTCCCGCTGCCAGAGGGTGTAGTCGGCGTACTGCACCGGCAGCGGGGACCACTCCGGCTTCGCCCCTTCGGAACGGGCCGCGTAGGCCGTCGCCAGGTCCCGCGAGAGCGGCCCCGTCGACCAGCCGTCGCCCGCGATGTGCTGCACCACCACCAGCAGCACGTGCTCGTCGGCGCCCAGCCGGAACAGTTCGGTGTACAGCGGCGGTTCCTCGGAGAGCTCGAAGCCGTGCCGGGCCGCCTCCGCCAGC
The DNA here is from genome assembly GCF_020400595.1 of Streptomyces naphthomycinicus. Classification (GTDB taxonomy): domain Bacteria; phylum Actinomycetota; class Actinomycetes; order Streptomycetales; family Streptomycetaceae; genus Streptomyces; species Streptomyces naphthomycinicus. The sequence continues at coordinate 9,948 of NZ_JAINRE010000002.1, forward strand.
CGGTCCGGCAGGTCGCCCTCGCCGGCCTCGGTCACCCGCAGACGCGGCCGTGCCGCCTCGGGGTCCAGCACCCGCTGGTACGGCACCCCGTCGACCGCCGGGAAGACGGTGCGCAGGCTCTCGTGGCGCTCGACGACGTCCGCCAGAGCGGCTTCCAGGGCCCGCTGGTCGAGATCGCCGGACAACCGGAGCGCCAGCGGGATGTTGTACGTGGCGCTCGGGCCGTCCATGTGATGCAGGAACCACAGCCGGCGCTGCGCGAAGGACAGCGGGACCGGCTCGGGCCGCTCGCGGTGTCCCAGCGCCGGCCGCGCCCGCCCCGCGACGTCCGCCGCCGCCGCCAGTTCCGCCACCGTCGGCGCGTCGAACAGGTCACTCAGCCTCAGCTCCACGCCCAGGGCCGACCGTGCCCGGGCGATCAGCCGGGTGGCCAGCAGCGAGTGTCCGCCCAGGTCGAAGAAGCTGTCGTCCGGCCCGGCCTCGGTCACCCCGAGCACCTCGGCGAACAGCCCGGCCAGCACGTGTTCCGTCGCGGTGCGCGGCGCCCGGCCCGGGACGGCCGCGGCCCGCTCGGGGGCCGGCAGCGCCCGCCGGTCGAGTTTCCGGTTCGGCGTCAGCGGCAACGCGTCCAGCGGCACGAACGCGGTCGGCACCATGTACTCCGGCAGCCGCTCGCGCAGATGCTCGCGCAGCGTGGACACGGCCACCGTGGCACCGGGCGCCGGCACGAAGTAGGCGACCAGCCGGGCGTCGTCCTCGGTACGCACCAGAACGGCGGCCTGCGCGATCTGCGGGTGCTCGCCTAGCACGGCCTCGATCTCGCCGGGTTCGATGCGGAAGCCGCGGATCTTGACCTGGTCGTCGGTGCGGCCGAGGAACTCCAGGTTGCCGTCCGTGCCCCATCGCACGAGGTCGCCGGTGCGGTACATCCGTGCGCCGGCCGGCCCGAAGGGGTCGGCCACGAAGCGGCCGGCGGTCAGGCCGGGCCGGTCGAGGTAGCCGCGGGCCAGGCCCGCGCCGGCGATGTACAGCTCACCGGCCGCCCCCGTGGGCATCGGCATCAGGGAGCCGTCCAGCACGTACAGCCGGGTGTTGTCGACGGGGCGGCCGATCACCGGGCGCCGGCTCGACCCCAGCGGCGCGACGACCGAGTTCACGGTGCACTCGGAGGGGCCGTAGAAGTTCAGGCAGGTCACTCCGTCGGCCGCGCGCAGCCGCTCCCACAGCTGCTCCGGGACGGCCTCCCCGCCCGCCGCCACCATCGCGGGACGCCACTCGGGGTCGTCCAGCATCCCCTGGGCCACCAGAACCCGGAGGTACGACGGGGTGGCCTCGACGAAGTCGAGCCGGCGACGTGCGGCGTAGCCGACGAAGGCGTCCGGGTCGGTCCAGGTCGCCTGGTCCAGGACGTGCAGTTCGTGGCCCGCGAACAGGGCGAGCAACTGGTTCCAGCAGGCGTCGAACGAGACCGACGTGGTCAGGGCCACCCGCAGCCGCTGTCGCCCGACGAGCAGGGGCGGGAACAGGGTCCGCTGCTGGTCGGCGAAGAGGTTGAGCAGTCCGCCGTGTGTCGCCAGCACGCCCTTGGGCCGCCCGGTGGATCCGGAGGTGTAGATGACGTAGGCCGGATGTTCCGGGGCGAGGGCCGTTTCGGGGTCCGTCGCCGGGTGTTCTGCCACCGTCGCGGCGGTCTCCGGTTCGTCGACCACCAGCCGCTCGGCGGGTCCGGCCTCGGGCAGCCGCCCCTGGGTGCCGGCGTCGGTGACCGCCAGGACCGGCCGGGCGTCGTCGAGCATGTGGGCGATGCGGGCGGCGGGGTACTCCGGGTCGACCGGGACGTAGGCGGCCCCGGCCTTGAGCACCGCGAGGATCGCCACCACCAGCTGTGCGGAACGCGGCAGGGCCACCGCGACCAGTTTTTCGGGTCCCGCGCCGCGGGCGATCAGGGCGTGGGCCAGCCGGTTCGCCCGTGCGTCCAGCTCGGCGTAGGTCAGTGACGCGTCCGGTGCCACCACAGCGACCGCGTCCGGCGTCGTCCGCACCCGCGCCCGGAACATCTCCGGCAGGCTCTCGGTGGAGGCCGGGGTCACCGGACCGGCGCCCAGCGCCAACAGCTCACCGCGTTCCTCCGCGGCAAGCAGGCCGATCCGGCCGACCGGCTCCTCGGGCGCGCAGCCCGAGAGGGTGTCCAGGAGCGCGATCAGCCGCCGCTGGTGGGCGGCGAGCTCGTCCCGGCTCCAGGTCCGGGACGAGCCCCTGAGTTCGACCCGGAGCGCGTCGTCTCCCCGCCGGCCGGTGATCCACAGGGCCAGCCCGGTGGCCGGTTCCGGGAGCAGGTAGTGCAGCGTGGCGGGGTGCCCGGCGAAGTCCGACGCGGAGTCGAAGACCAGGATGTTGACGACGAGCGGGAACGCCGCCCCGGGGGGACCGGGCACGCCGAGGTCCCGGAACACGTCCTCACCACGGTAGCGCTGGTGCGCCAGGGCCGCGTCGACTTCCCCCGCCACCTCCGTGACGAGATCGCCCCAGCGCGTCCCGGGCCGCACCGGCAGGCGCAGGGGCAGCACGTTCGACACCGCACCGGGCGAGGACATCAGGGCACGTCCGCTTCCCTCGCGCCCGGTGACGGGAAGGCCGATCAGCACGTCCCGGTCCCCGGTGAGCCGGTGCGCGTAGAGGGCCGCCGCCGCGATCAGCGGACGGGACCAGTGGGTCTCGGTCCGCTTCGTCCCCGCGCGCAGTGCGTCCACGGGGAGCACCGCCGGTTCCACCGGGGTGTACGGGCCGCTCCCGCCGCGCGGGGCCCGGCCGGTGAACAGAGTGGGCTCCGGCCGGTCGGCGAGCCGCTGTGCCCAGTACGAGCGATCGGAAGCGAACTGCTCGGAGGCGCGGTAGTCGGCGTCGGCGCGGACCAGCTCGGCCAGCGAACGGAACGGCGACGGCGGGACCGGCCCGCCCGCGGCCAGCGCCGTGTACGTCCGCGTGAGCCGCCGCCGGACCAGGGAGAGACCGAATCCGTCCATCACCAGGTGATGGTGGTTCTGGTACAGGACGTGGTGCTCCGGCGAGAGACTGATCAGCGCGAAGCTGAAGAGCGGATCGCGGGCGAGGTCCAGCGGACGCGTCCGGTCCTGTGCCATCCAGGCCAGAGCCGCCGCACGGGGGTCGGGCTCGGCGCTCAGATCGAGCAGACGGGGTTCCCAGTCCCAGGTCCCGCGGACGACCTGCCGCGGCCCCTGCCCGTCGTCGGTGAAACTCACGTGCAAGGCGTCGATCTCGTCGACCACCCGGCGCAGCGCGGTCCCGAGGAGCTCCACGTCGACCGGGCCGTGCACCTCCAGATACTCCCCGATGCGATAGGCGTCGAGCGCGGTCCGCGCACGCTGCTCGGCGAGCCAGATCTCACGCTGGGCCGCTGTCAGGGGAAGGACGTCACCGTCGCGACGGGACATGGGGGTACCTCCAGAAGTGTGGGCGGCGTGGTCGCCGGGCGCGCCGGGACACGCCGACCGCGGTGACGTCACGCGGTCGGCGCCGGGGTGGTGCGGCAGTTTTGCGGTCAGGCTGCGAGTTCGCCGGCCTGGAGCTGCCAGAGGGATGCGTAGAGTCCGTGCCGGGCGAGGAGTTCGTCGTGCGTGCCCTGCTCGGCCACGACGCCGCCCTTGTCCATGACGTAGATCCGGTCGGCGTGGCGGACCGTGGAGAGCCGGTGGGCGATGATCACCATGGTCCGGTCGGCCGCGAAGACGCGCAGCGTCCGCTGGATGGCGGCCTCGGTCTCGTTGTCCACGGCGGAGGTGGCTTCGTCGAGGATCACGACCGGCGCGTCCTTGAGGATCGCGCGTGCCAGGGCGATCCGCTGGCGCTGACCGCCCGAGAGGGCGGCGCCGCGTTCGCCGATCACCGTGTCGTAACCGTCCGGCAGCGTCGCGACGAAGGTGTGTGCCTCGGCCATCGTGGCCGCCTCGACCACGGCCTCGTCCGAGGCGCCGAAGCTGCCGTAACGGATGTTGTCGGCGATGGTGCCGTCGAAGAGGAAGGGGTCCTGGGCGACGAATCCGATCGCGTGGCGCAGATCGTGCCGTGACACGTCGCGCACGTCCCGCCCGTCGAGCAGCACGCTGCCGAACTCCGCGTCCTGGAACCGCATCAGCAGCTTGGCGATCGTCGTCTTGCCGGAGCCGGTGGCGCCGACGAGGGCGGTCACCCGGCCGGCGGGGATGGTCAGCGAGAGGTCCGCCAGCGCCGGCGGACGGCCGGGGTAGGCGAAGGTCACGTTGTCCAGGACGAGTTCCCCGCGCACCGTCCCGACGTCGAGCGGTCCGTCGGTGCCGTCGGTCTCGGCGGGCAGGGCGCGCAGCCGCTGGACCCGGTCGTAGGCGGTGATCGTGCGCTGGTACTGGTCGGCGATGCCGCCGAGCCGGTTCATCCGCAGCAGTACCATCTGGGGCAGCCCGATCAGCGGACTGAACACCTCGAACGGCAGGCTGCCGTTGAGCACCGACCGGCCGCCGATCAGCAGGGTTCCGGCCATCGAGCTGGTGGTGCAGACCCGGACGATCTCGGCGTGGCGGATCGTGCTCCGGTCGGTCCGCCGGCTGCCCTCCTGGACCTCTTCGCTCAGCCGGTCGATGCGCTCGGCCTCGTAGTCCTCGGTGCAGAAGCTCTTGACGGTGGCGCCGGCCTCCAGCGTGTTGACCAGCTGGCTGTGCAGCCTGGCGCGCTGCTCGCCGGAGACGGCGTAGTCGGCCGCGACCTGGTCCTGGTAGTGGAACGACAGCCACGCGATGACCGGGATGGGCAGGAACGCGATCCAGGCGATCTGCGGTGCCAGCAGCAGGAACAGCGGCACCAGGAGGGCCAGGCTGGCGCCCAGTTGCAGCACGTCGTTGGCCGAGGTGGCGAAGAAGGAGCCCAGCTGGCGCACGTCGTCGGTGAGCGCGCCGGCGATCCGGGTGGTCCGTTCACCCTCCAGGTGCTGTACTTCGAGATGCTGCACATGGGCGTACGTCCGGTTGCGCCAGTCGTGTTCGATGTCCTGGCCGAGCCGGCGCCACTGGAGGTTCGAGGAGTACGAGAGGCCCGCCACGGCGGCACAGGCGGCGGCCACCAGCCCGGCCAGGCCCCAGAGCTGCGCGGACGCGGTGGTCAGGCCGAAGCGCACGAGCGGCGCGGCCTCGCCCTTGATGAGGACCAGCGCGGTCCAGCCGAGGAAGGTGCCGAGCGCCATCTCCGAGACCTGGCAGGCCACCGACAGCGCGGAGGCGCGGTACAGACGCCGGCGGTGCGGTCCGACGATCTCCAGCAGGGGGTGCCGTTCGGCGCCGGTCCCCGGCAGGTCCTGGGCCGCGTCGACCGTCCTGCGCCATGCCTTCCGGACGACGGCCCCGGTAGCCACCGCCACCGCCCCCAGCGCCACCAGCTGCTTGCTCAGCGCCGTCCCGCGGAGCAGGGCGACGCCGGCCGCCACCCCGCCCCCGACGGCGAGGACCGGGCGCACGACACCGTGGTCCGTACTGTGGTCCGTACCGTGGTCCGTACCGTGGTCCGCGCGCGGAGCGGGCTCCGCGGCGCGTTCCGGCGCCGGACGTCCCGCTCCGGACGAGCCCTCCAGGACGAGGGCGACGGCTCTGCGGAGAAGCCGGCCGACGTCCGCGGCCTTCACTCGCGCGTCGTGCCGCACGAGGACCCCGCCGGTGACCGGGCTGGCCTGCGCCTCGGTGATCCCGGGCAGGCGTCGCAGGACCGCGGCGAGGACTTCGGCCGTCCTGGGCCGTCCGAGAACCGGCTTCACGTCCCAGCGCTGGCGGCCCGGAACGACCGAACGCGGACGCACGTCCAAATCCACGGAGCGATTTCCGGCTGCGACACCCAGCAGAGAGGGCATGTGTACGTTCACCTGTTTGTGGAGGTCGCAAAAACCGTGACGAGCACGACGAATCAATGCGACGGAGTGGAAATTCCGGGGAAAACGAGGCGGCCGTCGGATACGCGGCCGACCGCCACTCGGGCGCATTTCCGCGAGCCCCGCGCGGCGGCCCGGGCCGCTGGACGAACCGTCAGCGCGCCTTGCCGGCGCCGGCGGTCGTGCGGATCTTCGGAGTCCTCGACTCGCCCTCGGTCCGGGCGGTGGCCTCGTCGGTCTCGGCCTTCGGGGCGCTGCTCTCGGCGGCCTGCCGGCCGCCGGCCGGACGGATCTCGGTGTCACCGGCGGCGAGCTGCGCCGACACCACCTCGGCGGCCACCTCGGCCGCAAGGTCGTGGAGGTTCTCTCCGGCCTCGTGAGTCGCCTTCTTCACCTCGAGGGCGAGACTGACGGACGTCTTGACGACGCCGCGCATCAGCGGCTTGACGAGACGTTTGGCGAGGGGCGCGGCGATCAGGCCGATCAGGAAGGGCGGTACTACGGGCGGCATGGTGCTCCATCCTCTCTACGCATACGTACGACGGGGACCCCCGGCACTGCAATCACCGGAGCAGTGCACAGCTGGGCGGACGGAAGCACCCGTTCTCAGAATGTGTGAATTCCCCGCGGGGCCGAATATATCGTCGATGAGGTCCAGCACCCGCTCATCCGTCACCGTAGTCGACCCATGTCCGCCGGGGCCAAATATTCTCGACCGGTTTCACCCCTGCGAGTGTTGTTGATCTTCCCGGGCAATGTTGATTGCCGTATACATACTCACCGGGCGGCCTAATGGGCCGATATTCCTATGGATGGCGGGCTGCCGGATTCGGGGGTGCGACGGAACGCGCCGCCCGCCTGCCCCGCGTGTCGCACGCCGTGCCGCCGTACGCTGGTCGCCGGGCCGGCACGGCGCGGTGCGGCGGAGCGAGAGGGCAGAGCGTGGCGGGTGCGGGGGAAGCCTACGAGGTGCGGCCGATACCGGAGTTGCTGCGCGAGAACTCCGCGCGGCACGGGGACAAGGTCGCGTTCGCCGACGACCGGCGCGCTGTGACCTGGGCCGAACTGGAGCGCAGGACCGGCCGGTTGGCGAGGGGGCTGGGCGTCGGCCGGGGCGCCCGGGTGGCGTTCTGCCTCGACGACGCCGTGGAACTGGCCGAAGGACTGCTCGCCACGGTGCGGGCCGCCGCGGTCGGTGTGCCGTGGAGCGCGCGCGGCACCGACGCCGAACTCGCCGAGCTGGTGGCCGACTGCGATCCGGCCGTGCTGGTCACCGACCCGCGGAACCTGCCCCGCGTCACCCGGCTGACGGCGGGCCGGGCGATCCGGCTGGTGGTGACCGGTGAAGACCCCCCGCCGGACGGCGCCACGGGCTACGAGGCCCTCACCGCCGTGCCCTCGGCCGCGCCGCCGGACGACCTGGGCCTGGACGAACCGGCCTGGCTGCTCTACACGTCCGGGACCTCCGGCGCCCCCAGGGCCGCGGTCTCCAGCCAGCGGACCGCGCTGTGGTCCTCGGTTGCCTGCTACCTGCCGCGGCTCGGTCTGTCGGCGTCCGACCGGGTGCTCTGGCCGCTGCCGCTCGCGCACACCTACGCCCACTCGCTGTGCGTACTGGGCACCACGGTGGCCGGGGCGAGTGCCCGGATCACCGCGCACACCGAGCCCGCCGCGCTGGTCCGCCTGGTGGCCGCGTACGCGCCGACGGTCCTGGCCGGTGTCCCGCTGACCTACCAGCGGTTGCTCGACGCCGGCCTGGGCGCGGTCCCCGCACTGCGGTTCTGTGTCACCGCCGGGGCGCCCAGCGACCCGGAGCTGCGGACACGGGTCGAGGAGCGCCTCGGTGCCCCGCTGCTCGACGGCTACGGCAGCACCGAGACCTGCGGCAAGATCGCGATGGAGTCGCCGGACGGGCCGAGGGTGCCCGGTGGCAGCGGGGTGCCGCTGCCCGGCACGGAGGTCAGGACCGTCCCGCCCGGTTCCGCGGCGGACCGCGCCGACGCCGAGGGCGAGATCTGGGTGCGCGGCCCCGGCGTCATGCTCGGCTATCACAACCGGCCCGAGGAGACCGCGGACGTCCTGCGCGACGGCTGGTACCGCACCGGCGACCTGGGCCGGCTCGACGAGGGCGGCCGGCTGACCGTCACCGGGCGGGCCGGCGACCGGATCGTACGCGGCGGGGAGAACGTCGACCCGGCCGAGGTCGAGCGGGTGCTGCGGGACCTGCCCGGGGTGCGGGACGCGGCCGTGGTGGCGCGGGCGCATCCGCTGCTGGGCGAGGTCCCGGTGGCGTTCGTCGTACCGGAGTACCGGGCACTCGACCCCGGCGGCCTGCTGCGGGCCTGCGCCGAGGTGCTCTCCACCCACAAGGTGCCCGAGGAGATCCTGTTCACCCCGGCCGTGCCGCGCACCGGAGCCGGCAAGCCGCGCCGCGCCCTGCTGCGCGCGGCCCTCGGCGGGCACCGCGCCGGCCCGGTCCTGGCGCCGGAGGCCGGGCGGACGCCCGCCGAGCGGCGGGCCGCGCTCACCGGCCTGGTGTGCGAGGAGACCACGGCGATCCACGGGACGCCGGCCGAGCCCGCCGTCGCGTTCGCCGACCTCGGGCTGACCTCGATGGACGCGATGACCCTGTGGCACCGGCTCGCGCTGCGCACCGGCCTGCGCCTGCCCGCCACGCTGGTCTGGGACCATCCGACCCCGGCCGCCGTCGCCGCCTACCTGGACACCCGCCTGCACGGGACGCCCGCACCCGCCGCACCGCTCCCGCCCCGCGGCCCGCGGGCGGAACCGGTGGCGATCGTCGCCGTCGGCTGCCGCTATCCGGGCGGGGTGAACTCCCCCGAGGACCTCTGGCGCCTGACGGCCGGGGGAGTGGACGCCACCGGCGACTTCCCCGCCGACCGGGGCTGGGACCTGGACACCCTGCACGACCCCGACCCCGACCGGCTCGGCACCACCTACGTCCGCCGTGGCGGGTTCCTCGACGACGTGGCCGGCTTCGACCCGCTCTTCTTCGGCATGTCGCCCCGCGAGGCGCTCGCCACCGATCCGCAGCAGCGGCTGCTGCTGGAGGTCGCCTGGGAGACGCTGGAGCGCGCGGGCATCCCCGCACCCGCGCTGCGCGGCTCCGCCACCGGCGTCTTCGTCGGCCTGATGCACGTCGGCTACGGCACCGGGGTCTCGCCGCACGAGCTGGAGTCGCACATCGGCATCGGCTCCTCGGGCAGCGTGGCCTCCGGCCGCATCTCCTACGTCCTGGGGCTGCGCGGCCCCACCCTGACCCTGGACACGGCCTGTTCCTCCTCGCTGGTCGCCCTCGACCTGGCCGCCAGGTCGCTGCGCGCCGGGGAGTGCACGCTCGCACTGGCGGGCGGGGTGACGGTGCTGTCGGGCCCGCAGCCGTTCATCGCGTTCAGCCGTCAGCGGGGCCTGGCCCGGGACGGCCGCTGCCGGTCGTTCGCCGCGGGCGCCGACGGCACCGCCTGGGCCGAGGGCGTCGGCCTGGTGCTGCTGGAGAAGCTCTCGGACGCCCGGCGCAACGGCCACCCGGTGCTGGCGGTGCTGCGCGGCTCCGCCGTCAACTCCGACGGTGCCTCGAACGGCCTGACCGCTCCCAGCGGCGAGGCCCAGCGCGAACTCGTCCGGCTGGCCCTGGCCGACGCGGGACTGACGGCGGCCGACGTGGACGCCGTCGAGGGACACGGCACCGGAACCGCGCTCGGCGACCCGATCGAGGCCGGCGCCCTGCTGGCGACCTACGGGCAGGGCCGTGACCCGGAACTCCCGCTGTGGCTCGGCTCGGTGAAGTCGAACCTGGGACACACCCAGGCCGCGGCGGGTGTCGCCGGGCTGATCAAGATGATCGAGGCGATGCGCCACGGCGAGCTGCCCGCCTCGCTGTACGCGGACCGGCCCTCGCCGCACGTCGACTGGTCCTCGGGGGCGGTACGGCTGCTCGACCGGGCCCGGCCCTGGCCGCGCAGCGACCGGCCGCGCCGCGCGGCGGTCTCGTCGTTCGGCATCGGCGGCACCAACGCCCACGTGATCATCGAAGAACCCCCCGCGCCGGCCGCCGACCCGTTGCCCGGGCGCCGGTTCCCGGTCACGCCCTGGCTGGTCGGCGGGGGCGACGAGGCGGGGCTGCGCGCCCACGCCGCCGTCCTGGCGAGCGAGCTGGCCGGCGAGGAGGGCGCGCTGGACGTCGCGTACTCGCTGGCGACGACCAGGGCACCGCTGACCCACCGCGCCGCCGTCGTGGCTCCGGACACCCAGGGCCTGCTCGCCGGACTGCGCGACCTCGCCGCCGGTGCCGACGGTCCGGCCGTGCTGCGCGGCACGGCGCGGACCCGCCCGAAGCTGGCCCTGCTGTGCGCGGGCCAGGGCGCCCAGCGGTCCGGCATGGGCCGCGAACTGCGCGCCGCCTTCCCGGTCTTCGACGCGGCGTTCACCGCCCTGTGCGAGGAGTTCACACCCTGGCTCGACCGGCCGCTGCCGGAGGTGATCGACGCCCCCGACGACGGCCCGCTGCACCGGACCGACTACGCGCAGCCCGCCCTCTTCGCCTACGAGGTCGCCCTGCACACACTGCTCACCGAGTGCGGGGTACGGCCGGACCACCTGCTCGGACACTCGGTCGGTGAACTGGCCGCCGCCCATGTCGCCGGGGTGTTCTCGCGCGCCGACGCCGTGCGGCTGGTCGCCGCCCGCGGCCGGCTGATGGCCGCCCTCCCCGAGGGCGGCGCGATGGCCGCGGTCCGGGCGCCGCTGGCCGAGGTGACGGCCCGGCTCGGGGACGTCCCGGGCCGGATCGCCGTCGCGGCGGTCAACGGCCCCTCGTCGGTGGTGGTCTCCGGCGACGAGGACGCGGTGACCGCGCTGGCCCGTCTGCTGGGGCGGCCCGCCCGCCGGCTGCGGGTCAGTCACGCCTTCCACTCGCCGCTGCTGGACCCCATGACGGCCGAGTTCCGCGCCGTCGCCGAGTCGGTGACCTACCACCGGCCCGCCGTCCCGGTGGTGTCCACGCTGACCGGCCGCCCCGAGACGGAGGCGCTCGCCACCGCCGACCACTGGGTACGGCAGGTCCGGGAGACCGTCCGCTTCGCCGACGCGGTGGCCCGGCTGTCCGAGGACGGCGTCGGTCTGTTCGTGGAAGCCGGTCCGTCGGCCTCGCTCGCCGCGGCGGCCGAGGAGTGCGTCGCCCCGGACCCGGGCGCGGTGTTCACGTCGTGCACCGACGCGCGTACGACGCTGGAGACACTGGCCGCGCTGCACGTGCACGGCGTGGAGGTCGACTGGCGGGCGGTGTACGCGGACAGCGGTGCCCGCCGGCGCCCGCTGCCGACCTACCCCTTCCAGCGGCAGCGCTACTGGCTGGACGCCGTACGGCACCCGGTCCCGGCCGGCCATCCGCTGATCGGACACCCGCAGCCCGACGCCGACGGACCGCGGATCCGGCACACGGCCGTACTCTCCACCACCCGCCACCCCTGGCTGGCCGGCCACCGTGTCGGCGACCGCCTGCTGGCCCCGGCGACCCTCTTCGCCGAGCTGGCCTGCCGCGCCACCGGCGCCGACGGCCCGGCCCGGCTGACCGAACTGGCCTTCCACGAGCCGCTCGTGCTGCCTCCGGCGGGGCAGGTACGGGTCCAGGTGGTGGCCGACGCCCCGGACGACTCCGGCGCACGGCCGGTCGAGGTCTGGGCCCGCCCGGCCGACGGGACGACCGGCTGGACCCGGCACGCCACGGCGACACTCGCCCCGGCAGCACCGCCGCCCGCTCCGGCAGCACCGCCGCCCGCCGATCCGGGCGGCACCTGGCCTCCCGCGGGTGCCCGGCCCGTCGCCGTCGACTATCCGCGCCTGGCCGCCCACGGCCTGCGCTACGGCCCCGCGTTCCGCGCGGTGACCGCGCTGTGGCGGCGGGACGACGAGGTGTTCGCCGAACTCGCCCTGCCCCCGGGCGAGGCGGCCACGGCCGCCGCGTACACCCTGCACCCGGCACTGCTCGACGCCGCCCTGCACGCCGCACCGCTGGCCGCGTCACGGGGCCCGGCCCCCGCCACGCCCCGGGTGCCGCTCGCCTGCACCGGCGTGACGGTGTACGCGACGGGCGCCTTCGCCGCGCGGGCGGTGATACGGCGGCTAGGCCCGGACGAGTTCCAGGTCACGCTCAGCGATCCGGCGGGGCGCCCCCTCGCGGCGGTGACGTCCGTCGTCACCCGGGCGATACCGGCCTCCACCGAGACGTACCGCCTGACCTGGCGGCCCGCGACACCGGCCCCCGGCACCAGGGACCCGGACGGCGACCACGAGGCCGGCCCGGACGGCGACCACGAGGCCGGCCCGGACGGCGACCACGAGGCCGGCCCGGACCGCGACCACGGGGTCGGCCCGGACCGCGACCACGAGGTGCTGGACCTGGCCCGCCTGGCCGCCGCCCTGCCCGGCGGAACCCCCATGCCGGACCGGGTACGCGCCCTTCTGACGGCCGTGCTGGAACGAGTGCGGGAGTGGACCTCGGGCGCCCGGCCGGGCCGTCTGCTGGTGCTCACGCACCACGCGACCGGCGACGACCCCGACCCGGCCGAAGCGGCGGTCGCCGGACTCGTGCGCAGCGCCCAGTCCGAGCACCCCGGCCGGATCGTACTGGCCGACCAGCGGGGGACTCCCGCCACGGAGAGGGAGCTCGCGGCGGCGCTGCGCTCGGGTGAACCGGAGGTCGTCCTGCACGCGGGCGCCGTGCTGGTGCCGCGGCTGGTACCCGCCGGTCCGCCCGCCGGACCACCGCCCGCGCTGGACCCGGAGGGCACGGTGCTCGTCACGGGCGGCACCGGTGCGCTCGGTGCGAGCCTGGTCCGGCATCTGGTCGCCGACCACGGGATCCGGCACCTGCTGCTGACCAACCGCAGCGGCCGCACCCCCGACTGGGTGGCAGGCGTCCCGGCGAAGGTACGGGTGACGGCCTGTGACGCGGGCGACCGCGAGGCCGTGCACGCCCTGGTGGCATCGTGCAGGCCCGCGCCGACGGCGGTCTTCCACCTCGCCGGCGCGCTCGACGACGGCCTGGTGGACACCATGACACCAGGGCGGCTCGCGGCGGTGCTCGCGCCCAAGGCCGACGGCGCCTGGTACCTCCACGAGGCGACACGCGACCTCGACCTGTCCGCCTTCGTGCTCTACTCCTCGGCGGCCGGAGTGCTCGGCCGGCCCGGTCAGTCGAACTACGCCGCCGCGAACGGCTTCCTCGACGCGCTCGCCCGGCACCGCACGGCCCACGGACTGCCCGCGCAGGCGCTGGCCTGGGGGCCGTGGACCACGGCGGGCGAGGCCGGGATGGCGGGCCGGGTCGCGCCCGACCGGCTCGTCGAGGGCGGCGTCCTGCCCGTCACCGAACGCGAGGGCATCGCCCTCCTGGCCACGGCACTGCGGACACCGGAACCGGTCCTGGTGCCGGTCCCGCTGGACCTCGCGGCCGGGGGCCGGCCCGAAGCGTCACCGCTCCTCGGTGACCTGCTGCCGGCTCCCGCGCCCCGCACCGAACGGACCGGCGAACCCCCGGCGCGGGGCGACGCTCCGGCCCCGCAGGCACCCGGCGCCTGGCGGGAACGGCTCGCCGCCGTCCCGGAGCCGGAACGCGAAGCCGTGCTCGCCGAGCTGATCCGCGCGGAGATCGCGGCCGTCCTGGGCTTCCCGGACGCCGCCTCGCTCCCCGCCGACCGCGCCTTCACCGACCTCGGCTTCGACTCCCTGACCGCCGTCCAGGTCCGCAACCGGCTCAGCGCGTTCACCCGGGTACGGCTCGCCCCGACCGTCGTACTCGACCATCCCACGCCGGCCCGGCTGGCGGCGCACGTCCACGCGGCCCTGCTCGCCGCGGGAGCGGTGCCCCACGACGCCGGCCGGCAGGAGACCCGGCCGGAGCCCCCACCGCCCGCCCCGTACCGCTTCAGCCCCCTCTACCACCGCGTGCTGCGTGAGAAGGGCCCGTTCGAGGCCATGGCGCTGCGCCATCTCGCGTCCCACGCCCTGCCGGTGTTCTCCCGTGCCGAGCGCACCCGGTACTCGGTCCCGCCGGTCCGGCTCGCCCGGGGCGAGGGCACACCGGTCGTGTACCTCCCGGACTACCTCTCGCCCCACTACCGCGTCCCCCTCGCCCTGGCCGAGCGGTTCGACGGTGCGCACGACGTGTTCCTGCTGGAACATCCGGGGCTCGGGGAACTCCGGGGAGTGCCCGACGGCATGGACACACTGGTCCGGGCGCACGCCGACACCATCCGTGCCCTGCCCGCCGGAACACGGCCCGTCCTGGCCGGCTTCTGCGCCGGTGGTGTGATCGCGCACGCGGTGGCCCGGCACCTCGCCGAGAGCGGGCGGCCGCCGGCCGGTGTGGTCCTGATCGACACCCATGCCGGAGTGCTGCGCCGGGACGATCCCCGGGGGCTGGCCCTGATGGCCGCCGGTGCCGCGCTGCCGGCGGACGTCGTCGAGGAGTCGGACGACTCGCTGCTCATCGCCGGGGGCGGCTACGCGCGCGTGCTGGAGGACTGGCACCCCGAGTCGTCGCCGGTGCCCACCCTGCTGCTCCGCGGCCGGCCCACGGCGGACATGCGGCGCATCGACCCGGACGCGGACTGGCAGCCGCACTGGCCGCTCCCGCACCAGGGCGCGGACCTCCCCGGCGACCACTACTCCGTGCTCCACCGCGACGCCGACGGCACGGCGGCGGCGATCCGGGCCTGGCTGACCAGGTGAGCGCGGCCACGAACCCGAGAACAGGAGACCCCCGATGACCCCCGACTACGATCTCGTCGTCGTGGGCGGCGGCCCGGCCGGCTCGACCGCCGCGACGGCCGTGGCCCTGCGGGGGCACCGGGTGCTCCTGCTGGAACGGGAGACCTTCCCCCGCTACCAGATCGGCGAGTCGCTGCTGCCCGCCACCGTCCACGGCCTGTGCCGGCTCCTCGGCGTCGCCGACGACGTCGCCCGGGCCGGCTTCACCCTCAAGCGCGGCGGCACCCTGCGCTGGGGCCGCGATCCGGAGCCCTGGCGGTTCTCCTTCGCCATGACACCCCGCCTGCCCGATCCGACGGCGACCGCCTTGCAGGTGGAGCGCTCGCGTTTCGACGAGATCCTGCTGCGCAACGCCGAGCGGGCCGGAGCCGAGGTCCGGGAGGCCAGCCCGGTGCGCCGGGTGCTCTCCGAGGGCGGGCGGGTGCGCGGGGTGGAGTACACCGGTCCCGACGGGGTGGCGCGCACGGCGCACGCCCGGTTCGTGATCGACGCGTCCGGCAGCGGCAGCCGTCTGCACGGCGAGGTCGGCGGGGCCCGGGTGTACTCGGACTTCTTCCGCAACCTCGCCGTGTTCGGCTACTTCGCGGGCGGCCGACGGCTGCCCGAACCGGACGGCGGCAACATCTTCTGCGCCGCGTTCGACGCCGGCTGGCTCTGGTACATCCCGCTGCGTGACGACCTGACCAGCGTCGGGGCCGTGATCGCGCCGGAGCACTACGCCGCCGTGCGGGCCGACCCGCGCGGCGCCTGGCGGGACATGATCCGGGCCTGCCCGGACATCGACCGGATGCTCACGGGTGTGCCGGCGGCGGCCGAGCCGCCGTACGACCGGGTCCGGGTCCGCAAGGACTACTCCTACTGGAAGCAGTCGCTGTGGCGGCCGGGCCTGGCGCTGGTCGGCGACGCGGCGTGCTTCGTGGACCCGGTGCTCTCCTCGGGCGTCCATCTGGCCACCTACGGCGCCCTGCTGGCCGCCCGCGCGGTCAACTCGGCGCTGGACGGCAGCCTCCCGGAGGACCGCGGCTTCGCCGAGTTCGAGGCCCGCTACCGCCGCGAGTACGGGGTGTTCTACGACTTCCTCGTCGCCTTCTACGACATGGAGCGCAACGAGAAGTCCTACTTCTGGTCGGCCAAGAAGATCACCCGCGTCGACGGCGACGAGGCCGCCGCGTTCGCGGAACTGGCGGCGGGCATGGCCTCCGGCGACACGTCCGTGCTCGGCGCCGCACGGCGGACGAGCCGCTGGAGCGCTGCCGCGACCGAACTGGACGAAGCGGTGGACAGGCTGGCGGCCGGCGACGGTCATGGGAACCCGCTGCTGTCCGCCCGGATCGTCAGGGACACCTTCCGCACCGGCAACAGCCTCCAGGAGCAGGCCCTGTACGGGGGCCCGCTCGACGGCCCCGACCCGGCGGGCACCGGTGAACCGGCGGTCGCGGAGGACGGGCTGTCCTGGCTGACGCCGTAGCAGGCCGGCCCCGTGACACGAGGCGCGGGGAAGCCCCGGCGCCGCCGCGTCCGAAGGGCCGACACCGCCCAGCGGGCGGTGAGCCCACGGGGGCGCCTCCCTGGTGGCGGTCGAGCCGGCGGCGTACCGCCAGGCGGAGCGGTGGCTCGCCCGGCTCGTCCATCGTTCCCTCCGCCACCGCCTCGGCCCACCGCCGCGGCACCCGTGAACGATGCGGCGCCGTCAGGACGGAGGTGCACTCGTCCCGTGCTCGGGTTCGATGTCGCGGCCGACCGGGTCGTGCAGTTGGTGCAGGCGCCGGTCATGTGACCGCGGCCGTCCCGGGCTCGTAGAAGGTGCCGTCGCGGACCATCGCGAACAGCGACGGTCGTCCTCGGCCCGGCGGTCCGTCGCATCGTCAGAGCGGCCGGTCGTCGGAGGAGTCGTCGGAGGCGTCTTCGGAGCCGGGGCTGAACGTCGTGCCGAGGTCGTACCGCGCGATTCCGTAGGGCTGGAAGTCGGCATCGGCGAGGACGCGGTAGAGGAACTCGGAGGTGGACATGTCGTACCGGTCCCAGCCGTCGATGTCATGGGACCGCGCGAGGAGGGAGTATTCGCCCGGCCTGTCGGCGTCGATCAGCCAGAAGTACTCGTCGGCCCATTCGGTGGAGCCCCACTCGACCAGCCCCTTGCCGCCCGGCGCGTAGATCGCGTAGGGCTCGACGGCGGACACGTTCCCGAACCTGCCGTCCCGGGCGGTCGACAGGTCGGCCCGCCACTGTCTCAGGAAGTCGAACACACCGAGGCCCTCGTCGCGCCCCAGGAAGTAGACGGCATCGCTGAAGACGCCGCCGCCGAACACCTCGTAGAGCTCCTTGTAGTCCGCCGGCAGCGGAGCCCCCAGCTCTTCCTCGATCGCCGCCCAGTCGACGGAGATCCCGAGCGGCTCCCACCCGGTCAGTTCGATCACTCGTTGAACCCACATGCATCCACCTTTAGCACCGGCCGTCCTTCCCCCGTCCCTCGGCCCCCCTCGCGGTTCACGGCAGGTCCGGCAGCTGTCGGGTGCGGCCGGCCCCGGCGGGCCCTCGGCCCGGCTCGTGTGCGATCCGCGCCCCGCGTCGGCGGGTTCCGCTTCCGCGGCGGCACCCCCGGACACGGGTGAACGGGCAGGAGTTGTGTCCGTACGGGTCCGATGCACGCATCCCCGTGTCCCGGCGAGCCGGACGACGGAGAGGATCGGTCGGGCCTATGGCGTGCCGGCCCGATGTGTCCCAGCCGATCCGGTTCCTCGGTTTCCTGGTTCCGGACCGGTCCGTTGCGGTCCCTCGCGAGTCATCGCGGTCCGTCACGGTCCGTGGTCCGCCCCCCGGCTTCCCGTTCCGTCCCGACCCGGCCCCCGTACGGCCGGGCGCCCGACTTGTCCGAGGCGCGACCCGATGGCGCCTCAAGGCAGGAGTCCAGTTGCCCATACGCCGAAGCGCCGCGCCTTTCCGGCGCAGACGCCTGGCCGCCGGTGCCGCCGCGCTGACCGCCGCCGTGCTGGCGGCCGTCACCGCGGTCGCCCCGGCCCACGCGGCGACCGGTGAACGGCCCGCCGAGCCGTCCGCCGCGCAGCCCGCACGAGGTCACACCGAACCGCTGTGCGGCCCGCCCGAACCGCACGAGTTCACCTGCTTCGGGCTGCGCCGCACCGACCTGCCGGCCCGTCAGGGGCTGCGCGCCGACGACGTCCCGCAGGGCTTCGGCCCCGCCGACCTGCGCAGCGCCTACGACCTGCCCGCCGACGGCGGAGCCGGCGCGACGATCGCCGTGGTCGACGCCTTCGACAACCCCGACGCCGAGGCCGACCTCGCCGTCTACCGCGCCCAGTACGGCCTGCCGCCCTGCACCACCGCCGACGGCTGCTTCACCAAGACCGACCAGCGCGGCGGCACCCACTACCCGGACCCCGACCCCGGCTGGGCGACCGAGATCTCCCTCGACCTGGACATGATCTCCGCGGTGGCGCCCAAGGCCCGGATCCTGCTGGTCGAGGCGGACAGCGCCACGATCGAGGACCTGGGGGCGGCCGTGGACCAGGCGGTCGCGCTCGGCGCGAAGTACGTCTCCAACTCCTACGGCTCCAACTACACCTTCTTCCCGGAGGATCCCGCGGAGTCCGCGGCGGACGTCCACTACGACCACCCGGGCGTCGCCATCGTCGCCTCCTCCGGCGACTACGGGTACGGCGTCGCCTATCCGGCCGCCTCACCGCACGTCACCGCCGTCGGCGGCACCACCCTCGGCAAGGACCCGTCCGCCGCGCGCGGCTGGTCGGAGTCGGTGTGGGACCACGACGGAGCCGGCACCGGTTCCGGCTGCTCCCGGTACGAGCCCAAGCCGGCGTTCCAGCGGGACACCGGCTGCCCGGGACGCACCGTCGCCGACGTCGCGGCGGTCGCCGACCCGGACACGGGTGTCGCCGTCTACGACTCCTACGGGGACACCGGCGGCTGGGGCGTGGCCGGCGGAACCAGCGCCTCGGCGCCCATCATCGCCGGTGTGTACGCGAACGCGGGCACCCCCGCGGCGGGCAGCTACCCCGCGGTCTACCCGTACGCCGACGGCGGCACCGGACTGCACGACGTGACCACGGGATCGAACGGCACCTGCGCACCGGCCTACCTGTGCACCGCGGGCCCGGGCTACGACGGACCCACCGGCCTCGGCACCCCCGACGGCACCGCGGCCTTCACCATGGGCCCGCACGGCACGCTGACCGGCACGGTCACGGACTCCGCCACCGGCGCTCCCGTCACGGCGGCCGAGGTGACGGCCGGTTCGTACAGCACCACCACGGACGGCCACGGCCGCTACACCCTGCCCCTGCCCGCCGGCGACCACGACGTCCGGGTGACGGCGTACGGGTACGCGCGGGGCACGCTGCCCGGCGTCCACGTCACCGACGGCGGCACCGCGACCGGCGACCTGACGCTGCGCAAGCTGGCCACCCACCGGGTCACCGGTACCGTCACCGACGGCTCGGGGCACGGCTGGCCGCTGCACGCGAAGATCACCGTGGACGGCGTGCCGGGCGCCCCGGTGTGGTCCGACCCGGTCACCGGCGCCTACCGCCTCGACCTCCCCGAGGACCACACCTACACCCTGCGCGTGGTCGGCGACGACAGCGCCTACCGGTCCCTCGTGCGCAAGGTGACCGTGGACGGCGCGGACCAGACCGTCTCCCTGGCCCTGCCCGTGGACACCTGGGCCGAGAACGACCCGGCGTACACCGTGAAGGCGCAGACCGTCGCCGCGGAGACGTTCGACGACACCTCCGCACCGCCCGCCGGCTGGAGCGTCACCGGTACTCCGGGAACCGGGCAGGGCTGGGCGTTCGACGACCCCGGCGGCCGGGGCAACAGCACGGGCGGCTCCGGCGGCTTCGCCGTCGCCGACGACGACCACGCCGGGGACACCCCGCTGGACACCTCCCTGACCAGCCCCGCCTACGACTTCCACCGCGCCGGAGACCCGGCACTGAGCTTCGACTCCGACTACGAGGGCTCCGGCGAGCAGCAGGGCGAGGTGCAGATCAGCACCGACGCCGGCCGGACCTGGACCACGGTGTGGCACCAGGACCAGCTGTGGTCGAGCGGCCGGGTGGAGATCCCGCTGACCGACTACGCCGGCGAGTCCGCCGTACGGGTGCGGTTCCACTTCACCGGCCCCGGCCTGCTCTGGGCGGTCGACGACGTCACCGTCACCGAGCGGGTGGCCACTCCCGTGCCCGGCGGCGTCCTCACCGGCACCGTCACCGACGCGAACACCGGCAAGGGACTGATCGGCGCCGCCGTTCGCACGGACCGCCCGGGCGGGCCGACCGCGCCGACGACCGCCACGACCGGTGACCCGGGCGTGGGCGACGGCGCCTACCGGCTCTTCGTCCCCGGTTCCGGCGGGACCGCCACCGCGACGGCGGCCAAGCCGTCCTACGGCACGGCCACGCGACAGGTCACGGTGCCCGCCGACCGGGTCACCGCCGCCTCCTTCGTACTGAAGGCGGGCCGGCTCACGGTCCGTCCGGCCCGGATCGACGCCACCGCCGGACGGACACCCGTGACGCGGAAGGTGACGGTACGCAACACCGGCACCGCGCCGATCCGCCTGGGCGTCGGCGAACGCACCGGCACCTCCCCGGGCTCCCCGGCCCCGGACACCGCCTGGCGCTCGCTGCCCGACCTGCCCGTCGCCGTGATGGACAACGCGGTCGACACCTACCGGGGCGAGCTGTACTCCGCCCTCGGCTCCGACGGCCGGAGTCCCCTCGCCGACCTGTACGTGTACGACCCCGCCACCCGTGCCTGGAAGCAGGGCCCGTCCGCGCCCCAACCCCGGCAGGCCACCGCGCACGGATTCATCGGCGGCCGCCTGTACACCGTGGGCGGCTGGGGCCCCGAGGAGACCGTCAGCCGGACCACACAGGTCTTCGACGCGGACACCGGCCGCTGGTCCAGGGGACCGGACGTCCCCGAGGGACGCTACGGAGCGGCGAGCGCCGTGCTCGACGGGCGGCTCTACGTGGTCGGCGGCTGCACGAACACCGACTGCTCGGACACCGTGTACGTCCTCGACCCGCGTTCCCGGTCCTGGTCCCGGGCCGCCGACTATCCGCAGACCATCAGCTGGGCCAACTGCGGCGCCATCGACGGCCGGCTGTACTGCGCGGGCGGCGCCCACGACTACCTGGAGACGGGTGACGCCTACGTCTACGACCCGGCCTCCGACAGCTGGCAGCCCGTCGCCGCCATGCCGACCGGCCTGGCGAGCGGCACCTACGCCGCCGCCAACGGGCGGCTGCTCGTCTCCGGCGGCTTCAAGCGCGTCGGCGTCAACCGGGTGCTCACGGCGGAGGGATACGCCTACGACCCCGGGACGAACGCCTGGCAGCGGCTGCCGGACGCCCCGGCCGCCGTCTACCGCGGCGGCGGCGCACCCGGCCTGTACCGGGTGGGCGGCAGCAACGAGCCCCGCTTCCCGGTGCCCGTGCCCACCGCCGGCCTTCTGCCGGGTTACGACCGCACCGAGACGGACGTCCCCTGGCTGACCGAGACCAGGCACCGTCTGACCCTGCGCCCGGGGCAGAGCGCGTCCTTCACGGTGGCACTCGACCCACGCCGGCTCTCCCGGCCCGGCGACTGGACCGCGTCCCTGACGCTGACCACCGACGGCCCCTACTGGGTGCCGGAGATCCCGGTCCGCCTGCGCGTCCGGGACCGCACCGGCTCGTAGCACGGGCGAGGGACGAGACCGCACCGCCGGACGGCTTCGACGCCGTCCGGCGGTGCCGTGTTCCCCCTACCAGGGCAGCGGGCCCGACGCGTCGAAGTAGCCGCCGGTCGGGCCGTCCGGCCCCAGCCGGGCCATCCGCACGATGATCTCGGCGCCCTGCTCGACGGTCTGCACGCCCTGGTGCCGGTTCAGGTCCGTCGCGGTGTAGCCGGGCTCCACGGCGTTGATCCGCATCCGCGGGAAGGCCTCGGCGAACTGCACGGTGAGCATGTTGACCGCGGTTTTGGAGGCGGGGTAGGCGACCCCCGGATACCCCTTGCCGGCCCGGGTCAGTGAGGCCAGGCCACTGCTGACGTTCACCACGACCGGGGCGGCGGAGCGTGCCAGCAGGGGAAGGAAGGCGTGGGTCACCCGGACCAGGCCGAAGACGTTGGTCTCGAACACCTCCCGCATCACGTCGGCGGTCAGATCCGCGGCGCCGATGATGCCGCCCTCGGGGGAGCGCACCTCGATGCCGGCGTTGTTGACCAGGACGTCCAGGCCGCCGTCGGCCTCGACGGTGGCCACGGCGGCGGCGACGGACGCGTCGTCCGTGACGTCGAGCTGCACGAACCGGGCGCCGAGCCCGGCCGCCGCGGCCGTGCCCCGCTCGGCGCTGCGCGCTCCCAGGTAGACGGTGTGGCCCTCGGCGATCAGGCGGCGGGCGGTCTCGTACCCGAGGCCCTTGTTGGCCCCTGTGATCAAGGTTGTCGTCATGAGGCACAGCTTCCCTCCCGCGCGACGCGATCGACCAGTGGCCGACGACGCGGCCCGGGACGCCGCTCGGCCGGGGCGCCCCGCGCCCAGGGACCGCCGCACGGTCGGTTCCGGCACGTGATCGCCCGAGTGCCACCTCAGGAGGCGAGTCGGCCGGTCCTGTCGGCGTGCCTCAGGCGGAGTGCGGAGACGAGGAAGAAGACCCCGCCCAGGAAGGCGTAGCCCGCCAGGGTGGTCAAGGAGGCGTTGTCCTTGCCGGCCTGGGCTGTGAAGGAGACTCCGGCGAGCGTGGAGACGGCGCCGCTGACGATCATCGGCCACTGTCCTGCCATGCCGCGCCGCAGGACGCCGACGATCAGCTGGACGAGTCCCGCGGTGATGGCCCAGGAGCCCCAGACCCGCAGGACGGCCGGGATGCCCGAGGCGGCGGCGGCGATCAGACCCGCGGCGGTGAGGGTGCTGAGCGCGATGTTCGCGTGGAGACCGCGCACGGGTCCGCGGTTCGCCCTGGCGGACCTGACGTCGACGACCGCGCACGCCACGTCGAACGCGGGGTAGATCACCAGCAGTGTCGCGCTGAGGGGGCCCAGGGTGTGAGCGGAGGAGAACAGAAGGGCGGCCCATACCGCGGCGAACGCGAAGCGCAGGAAGTACAGGCGGCGCAGCGCCGCGGTGTCGCTCGCGGCGGGGGCCGGGGCGGCGATGGAGGAGTCCACGAGGGGTCCTTTCGGCGAAGGCGGATGCCTGCGGACGGGGGCGTCCGGGGCCGTGACCGGTGCACGGACGCGCGTTGCCTTTTTCGCGCAGGCCGAGGAGGAGAGGAGAAGAGAGGGAGGTGAGAAGAGGGAGGAGAGAGGAGGGAGGGAGAACGTTCGGTCTCGTCGTTCATCTAAGGCTCCCCTCGTTCCCGGTGTCAAGACCGAACGTTCTCCCTCATCGGCTGGTACGGTGACTGCCATGAGCACGGGCACACAAGGCGGGAGCATCTCCGAGGCACGGGCACGACTGCTCGACACGGCGACCCGGATCTTCTACGCCGAGGGGATCCACTCTGTCGGCGTGGACCGGATCATCGCGGAGGCCCAGGTCACTCGCGCCACCCTGTACCGGCATTTCAAGGGAAAGGAGGAGCTGATCCTTTCCTACCTCCAGCAGGCCGATCACGGCATCCGGGGACAGGTGGCCGCGATCCGGGCGCAGGGTCTGCCGGCGGCCGACACGGTCCGCGCGGTGAGCCGGTCCATCGCCGACGGCATCCAGTCCCCGGGATTCCGCGGGTGCGCCTTCCTGAACGCGGCGGCCGAGTACCCCGACCCGGCGCACCCCGTCCACCAGGCCGTGCTGGCCCATCGGCAATGGTTCCTGGACACCGCCACGCAGCTGCTGGGAGCCGCCGACTGCGCTCCCGCCGACGCGGCGGGCCGGCACTTCGTCATGCTCCGGGACGGCGCCATGGCGGCCGGCTGCCTCTTCGACCCGACACTGATCCGCGAGACGTTCCTGGGCGGCGTCGAAGGCATCCTGCGGACGGGCACGGCACCGGTGCCCGAACCGGATGCCCCCGCCACCCCGCCCGCCTGACCGTCCGGGCAGGAGCCGGCCCGCCCGCGGTCGGCCCCGCTCTCAGAAGTCCGGCGGGCCATGGCTCACGAAGAAGTGCCCGGAGGCGCGACTCGTGGGGTAGCCCAACTGCACATCCGTCAGCATGCGCACGATGAACTCACCGGCTCCGCAATCGAATCGCTGCTCGTCGCCCTCCGACTGGGTGACCACGGTCCACTCGTCAGGATCGGTCGCGCCCGTCGACCACAGGAGTCCGCACTCGTGTTCCGACCGGCCCCAGGGCAGGAGTCCGCCGGATGCCAGATCGGGGCCGTAGCCTTGCCACGGGTTGCGGCCGGCGCCGGGACCGCCGGGCACGGCAAGCTCGAAGTACTCGTCGAAGCTGCCCGCGCCGAACACATCGACGATCTCCTTGTAGTCGCCGGGCAGCCGTGTGCCGAGGCCGGCCTCGACGGCGGGCCAGTCGACGCGTGGCCCGGTCACCGGTTCCCAGCCCGTGAGGATGCGCAGCTTCCCGGCCCAGGACGCGCCCTCCGGAAAGCCCGCGAACGCGGGATCCTCGCGGTGGGCGATCACGGCGACCGTACGCGGCCCGTGCGGCGAGGCCACCAGGCCGCACCCCAGCCAGCGGTTCCGGTGTCCCCACCCCCGCATCTCCAGCAGCTCCCCCGCCCCGAAGGGCTCGACCAGCGGCAGGCCGGTGCGTTCGGTCAGCGACGGATCGACGAATGCGCCCGCTGCCAGGTTCCGGTGCCGCCCCGCCCACGAACCGAGTCCCGCGACAAGTTCATGCAGGTCCGTACCGTCCGGGGCGTCCATGATGACGGGTCGGTCCCGAACGGGGGGATTCCCCTCGGTCGCGCGCCGGACCGTGTCGACGAATGCACTGGTGGTTCCCATGACCGTCAGTCAAGCCCATGCCACTGACATCCCCGTGGCGTCGCGTCACCCGCCGCGCCTCGCCGCCGACGGCTTCGCCCTGAGCACCGGCCACGGCCCCCGCCCCCTCACAGGAACCGTCGGACCGGGGTGACGGCGGCTTCCCTGGCCCGCTGGATTACCGTCCGGCGTCTCCATCGGGCGAGGTCGATGTCCACGCTGTGTCTCAGGTCCGCTTCGTAGTCGCGGTCGAGTGCGGCGGTGAACGTCTCGTCCAGGACGGCGAGCATGACCTCTTCGTCGTGTTCCATGGAGCGGCGGTTGAAGTTGGTGGAGCCGATGAGGGAGGCGACCGAGTCCACGGTGATGATCTTGGCGTGCATCATCGTCGGCTGGTACTGACGGATGTGCACTCCCGCCTCCAGCAGGCGCGTGTAGTGGTGCTGGCCGGCGAGCTGGCAGGCGCGTTGGTCGGTGTGGGGGCCGGGGAGCAGGATCTCCACCCGCACGCCACGCCTGGCGGTCCGGCACAGCAGGTCGACGAAGTAGGTGTCGGGGGCGAAATAGGCCGTGGCGAGCCGGAAGCGTTCCTCGGCGGACATGAGCATGATCCGGATCAGGGTCTGCATGTCCTGCCAGCCGATGCTCGCGGAGCCGCGGACCACTTGGACGATGGACGAGCCGGCCTGCTCGTGCTCGGTGAAGCGGTCGCGGTCGTCGAAGAGTTCGTTGTGGCACTCGGCCCAGTTCTGCGCGAACGCGGCGGCGATGCCGTCCACGGCCGGCCCGCGCACCCGGACGTGCGTGTCACGCCATTCCTGGGGGGAGCGGGCATCGCCGCACCATTCCTCCGCGATGCCCACGCCGCCCGTGAAAGCGGTGTGCTCGTCCACGATGAGGGCCTTGCGGTGACAGCGGTGGTTCTGCTTGAACGGCGACAGCCAGACGGGCTTGCGGAACCACGCCACCTGCACACCGGCGTCGTCCATGAGGTCCAGCAGCTGCCGTTCGATCTGCTGGGCGCCGAAACCGTCGAGCAGCAGCCGTACCCGCACCCCGGCACGGGCGCGGTCGGCGAGCGCGGCGGCGAAGTCGCGGGCGATCTGACCGCGCCAGTACACGAACGTCATCATGTCGATCGTGTGCCGGGCCGAGCGGATGGCGCCCAGCATGGCGGGGAAGATCTCGTCACCGTTGCGGAGGGGCAGAAGCTCGTTCCCCTCGGTGGCGGCCACGCCGATCAGTCGTTCGAGCCGACGGCGCAGCCGTTGCTTGCGGGCCTGCGTATCCGTCTCGGTGTCACGAGCGGTCGGCGCCGGTATGCCGTCGAGGATCACACGAATCTCCCGTTGGACCAGGGGAACGGAGTGCTTGCGGGCGCGGGGGCGAACCCAGAGAGCAGATGCCCGGTAGTCGCCGCCCCACTCCCGGCGGCCCACACGGCCCGCCGAGGCGCGCACGCCCCGTCCGCGCACGCCCCGGCTGTCCGCTGAACGAGGCATGCGAGCGCCTGCGCACGGGCCCGACGCCCCTCTCCTCGGCCGCGTCGCGCGCGCCGCCCGGCCGCGGGACTCGTCGGCAGCGCGACGGCGACGAGCGGCGCGCGACGACCGAGTGCCGCCGCAAGGGCATCGCCCATCGGAAGCAGAGTAAGTCGCGGGCCGTCTCCGCAGTGCCGACGATGAGGACAAGGTCCCCTACGTTGAGGAAGTCCGTATGCCCTCCCCTTCCTGGACCGGCCCGCCACGCCGTCTTCGTGCCGCGGCCCTGCTCTCCTCCCTGTGCTGCCTGGCCGCGGGTGCGCTCGCCGGCTGCGGCAACGGCGACACCGGCACCGGTAATGCGGCCGGCCGGACTCCCACGGCCCCGGACACGGCCTCCTTCAGCAGCGGGACGATGCCCTCCGCGCTGGCGTCCTCCGCATCGGCGGCCATCTCCTCCGCCCGGGCCTCGGCGTCGGCCGCCGCCTCCTCGGCATCGGCGCGAGCCTCGGAATTCGAGGCATCCGTGTCGGCCGAGTCCGCCCGCAGGACGGCCGCCGCCGAAAAGGCACTCAAGGGCGTCGAGGGAGGCGGGAACGCCCGGTCGGAGGTCGGCATGACCGGTCTGCCGAAAGCGGAGACCGGCGATGTTCTCGCGGTGCTGATCACCATCACCAACAAGACACGGCAGAAGGCGTCCTATGCCGTGCAGGTCGACTTCGAGGACGCGGACCACCACGTGGTCGAGACCCGGTTCACCGGCGCGGAGAATCTCGCGCCCGGCAAGAAGGAACAGCCCATCGTCTTCAGTCACGAACCGTCCGAACCCAGGCTGACTCCGCGCCTGACCAAGGCCCAGCGCTACTGACCGGCGAGAGGCCCGGGGCGCGTACCGCCCGGCTCGGCCCGTGTCGCGCCCCGCCGCGAGCCGCCGCCGTTCCGCTCGCGACCTTGCTCCGTGCTCATCCGGAGGACGGCCGAGGACGGAAGAAGGAACACGAGCGCGGAGCGGAGGGCCTATGACCGGATGGACCGTGCGGCCGGACGGAGGACGCCCGCAGGCCGCCCGCCGCTGCGAGCACACGCCTGTCGACGAGCCGCCCGTGCCGCGGGGCGCGGTGTGTGCGGAGTGTTCCGCCCGAGGCCGATGCTGGGTCTCTCTGCGGATGTGCCTGACCTGCGGCCACGTCGGCTGCTGCGACAGTTCGCCGGGCGCCCACGCGCATGCCCATTACGAGGAGACGGGGCATCCGGTCATGCGTTCCGCGGCACCCCATGACGAGTGGGCCTGGTGCTACGTCGACGAGGTGTTCCTCCAGCCCGGCCCTGCCGACGACGGCTGAGGGCGGCATGCGGCCCCACGGCCCCGGCGCGGCGCACGGGCCCGGGGCCGGGTGCCGTCCGCACGCCTCACAGATCGACGATCCTGACGACGAAGAACGCGGCGATCATCAGGCAGCCGATGACGATCAGGGCCAGCCAGAAGTACGGGTGTTCCCACATCCCGCCGTCGGCTCGCTCCGGATGGGCCTCCGCGGTCGAACCCTCGGCCGGCGGAGTTTCTCCCGGAGGGTGCAGAACATCGGTCATGACGACACCTCCGCTGCGCTTGCGGGACTCACTCCCGGTGTGACGGAACCACTTCTCGGCACACTGCAAGAAGCAGCGCGCTCACCTCCTTTTCCTTCCTTGCCGGATGTGTGGATGCGGTGTCGGCCACCGGGCGGCGGGCAGCACGTCCGCAAGCCGCCGCGGGCGTGCTCTCCTCCTGCGTCCGGATGCCGGTGGGGGCGGGAGGCCCGTCAGGCTGCGAGTGCCCGCCCTGCTCGTACGTGCTGGGACAGTCTGGTTCCCGCGTCCGCTTCGGTGTGCTGGCGGGGCATGGGCAGACGGAATCCGCGGAGGGTCCGGGTCTCCGGCTGTACGGCGGCGTCGCGGCCGCGGCCGTGTTCCAGCAGGCGGCTCAGGGCCTGCCGGATGCGCGTGGCCGGCTCGTCGATGCAGATACGTTCCTCCGCATAGGCGTGGACGAGGGGGTGGAGCCGGAAGCGGCCGGGCGCGGTGCGCTCGATCAGGTGCGCTGCCGTCAGGGCGGCGAGGTGGTGCTCGGCCGCGGCGGGGGGTTCGCCCAGGAGCGCGGCGGCCGTGGCGGCGTCGGTCTCCCGCGGCGGCTGGAGGGCCAGCAGGCGCAGCAGGCGCCGCGCGCCCGTCGGCAGGTGCGCGTCGGCAGCGGACAGCGCGGTCCGTACGCCGTCCTCCAGGGCCAGAGTGACCAGAGGCTCGCGGTAGTAGTCGCCGAGCGCCCAGGCGGGGTGGTCCCGCATGTGACGGCCGATGACCGACAACGCCAGCGGGAGATGGCCCAGCAGGTCCGCGATCCGGCGGACGGCCGGGACGTCCGGGGCGACGCGGTCGGTTCCCGCTGTCGCCCGCAGCAGTTCGACGGAGTCGTCCGGGTCGAGCGGTCGCACCGGCAGGCGGGCGGCGTCACCGAGGCCGGCCAGGGCGTACCTACTGGTGATCACCGTGCGGCAGCCCGGGGAACCGGGGAGCAGGGGCCGCAGCTGCGCTGTGTCCGCGGCGTCGTCCAGGACGACCAGCGCGCCGGTTCCGGCCAGCAGCCGGCGGTAGAGCGCCGCGCGCGCGTCGAGGCCGTAGGGGATGCGGTCGCCGGCGGTGCCGAGCAGGCGCAGGAAGATCTCCAGGACGGCGGCCGGGTCGGCGGGCGGCCCCGGTGGCGTTGAGCCGCGTAGATGCGCGAACAGGACGGGTGTTCCGTGGTGTTCGCCGCCGAGCAGCCGGTGGGCGATGTGCAGGGCCAGTGAGGTCTTGCCCGCGCCCGGCATGCCCTCCAGCGCCACTGCCGTCATGTCCTGTTCGCGGGAGAGTAAGACCGCCGCCCGGTGCGCCAGGTCGGTCCTGCCGACGAACCCGGAGAGCCCGGCGGGCAGCCGGTCGTAGGCGTTGACCCGCGCGGCGGCCTCGGCCTCGCCGAGTACGGCGCGAAGCGACTGCCGCCACAGGGAGAGGACGGCTTCGTCGGCACAGACGAGGGCCTGTACCACCGCCAGCAGCAGGTCGGCGTTGGGACGGCGGCGGCCCACCTGGAAGCAGTTGCCCACGGTCGAGCGGGCGGGCCATTCGCCGCGCGGGCGTCCCGCCTGCTGCCAGGCCCGGTGGATGCGGCGTGTGATCTCGGTGATCGAGGGGTTGCCCGCCCATGCTTTGAGCAGTCTCAGTTCCGCGATGAATTCGTCCATCGTGCGGGCTTTTCCCGGGTCCGGTATCTGCGGCACGAACATCCTCCCCCATGGGACACCTGGGCCACGACCAACTTGGAACGGTCGGTTCAAGTTAGTCGACATGGGCCTGCACCTGTCAACCGGTTTCCGTCTGTCGGCTTCCTGCCCCGGAGCGCATCCAGGATCATCCACGATCCGTCCGGAAGCCCGTGTTCCGTCCCGATGCTGAGGCCCTTTCCCGCCCATCGGCGCCCCGGCTGTCCCTCGATCCCCGTGCGCCCCGTTTCCAGGACAGGAGTCCCTGTATCGCCATGCCCGAAATCGTTGTGTCCCTGCGCCCCGCCGGTGGCAGCGTCGTCGTGGGCCGGGCCAGAGACCACACGGTCACCATCGACCGGCCCAGGCAGAAGGAGGGGACCGACGCCGGCCCCATGGGCGGAGAGCTGCTGCTGCTGGCTCTCGGCGGGTGCTACGCGAGCACCTTCCTCGCAGCCCTGAGAGCCGAGGACCCGGAGGCCGACGCCTCCGAGGTCGGCTTCCAGGTGGACGGAACTCTCGTGAGCGCGCCGACCCGCTTCTCCGAGATCACCGTGCGGGTGTCGGCACCCGCGGCCCTCCGGGACCTGCTCGCCAAGCCCCTGCTCAAGGCCGAACGGGGCTGCATCGTCCACCAGTCGATCCGTGACGCCGTGACGGTCCGCTTCACCCACGAATGGCGCTGACTCTTCCCCCCACCGAAGGAGACAACACCGTGGAAACGCAAGCCAGCACGATGCGGGACAGCCACAGCCACAGCCACGACCCGGACGGCGGCACGGCGGACACGGCGACACACGCGGGCAGCGGGCAGCACGGTCCGACGGGCAGCCCGGCCCCCGGCACGCGGCGCGTCACGATCGTCGGGGCGGGCTTCTCCGGCACGCTCACCGCCATCCGGCTGCTCCACTTCGCCGACACGCCGCTGGAGATATGTCTGATCGAGCGTGAGGAGGGCTACCGCTACGGCGGCATCGCCTTCGGGCTGGCGTCCACCAACTGGGAGCACATGCTCAACATCCAGGCCGGCCGCATCACCCTGCGCCGCGAGCGGCCGGAGGACTTCCTGGAGTGGGCCAACGAGGAGGCGGACCGCTCCGACTGGCCGCAGAAGTGGCAGTACCACGACTTCGGCGTGGCCTGCGTCGTGCCGCGGCGGATCTTCCGGCAGTACCTGGCCGAGCGGCTGCGGGGCGCGGCCGCCGACGCCCACGCCGACGTGAGCCTGCGGGAGCTGACCGGCGAGGTCATCGACGTACGCGGCCGGGACGGCGGCTACGTGGTCAAGTACGCCGACGCCGGACCTCGGGGCGGGGTCCACGACCTGCCGTCGGACCAGGTGGTTCTCGCGACCGGGCACCTCTCGCCGGTGCAGGCGCCCTTCTACCACCGCGTCAAGGGCTCCGCCCGCTTCCTCGCCGACCCCTATGCCCCCGGTGCCCAGGAGTGGTTCCGTGCGGTCGGCCCCGAGGAGACGGTCCTCGTCACGGGCTCCGCGCTGTCGGCCTTCGACACGGTGATCTCCCTCGTGCACGCCGGCCACCGGGGACAGATCCTGATCTGCTCGCGCGGCGGCCACCTGCACGGCACCTACCCCGCCGACCACGAGCACGACATCTGGCAGTCCCGCCGGCCGCCCTTCCTCGACGCGGAGAAGCTCACCCCCGAGGTGGTGGTCGAGGGCATCAAGGCGGAGTACGCGCACCTGCGCGACGAGCACGGGGTGGAGCCGGGCAGTGCGCTCGACGCCGTCTTCCCCGAGCGTGTCATGAAGGCGTGGGAGCCGTACGTGATCGAGCTGCTCTCCCGCATGGACGCCCGTGACGTCCGGATGCTGCTCGACAAGTACAAGAGCCTGATCGTCACCCGTCGCACCAGCACCGTGCGGGAGATCGGCGGCGTGGTGCGCAACCGGATGCGGGCGTACAACGGCGCGCCGAAGACCGTCGGCGTCATGTCCGCCGGCATCCAGGACATGCGCCTCGTCGGGGACGGAACGAAGATCCGGGTGGTCTTCGCCGACCAGCCGGACATCGTCGTCGACCGGGTCGTCAACTGCCTGGGCAACAACACCGACTACGAGCGCACCGACCACCCGCTGTGGAACGCCCTGGTCAACTCGTACGGGTACGCGCGGCCGCAGACCAAGACCCACCGGGGTATCGAGGTCGGCACGCACGGACAGCTCATCGCCGCCGACGGCGAGGCGGTGGCGGGACTGTTCGCCGTCGGACCGATGCGCCAGGGCGACGAGACCACCCGTCGCGGCCGCCTGGGCGCGTTCGTGTTCAGCATCGGCACCCTGCGCAACCAGTGCTTCGACACGGCGATGGAGGTGCTGCGCCGCCTGGCGTCCGCGAGCGACGAGGAGCGGAGGGACGTCCCCGACGGCATCCACCACTGCCTGATCCGCGGCAGCGACTGGATCGCCGCCGATGTGGCCGCCGAGGAACCGAAGGTCACCCGCCTGCGCGAGCGCCTGCGGACCCACGCCCGGGAGAGCGCCTACCCCAACGCCGTCACCTACCTGCGGGCCCAGGACCGCACCGAGCGCCGCAAGTACCGCGGCATCCTCGACGACGACCTCGCGGACTTCGGCGCCGGCCTGGCCCGCGAGTTCGACCTCACCCCGCAACAGGCCCGGCGCACCGTCTCCCTGCTGGCCACGCTGGTGGAGAGGCACGCGGTCCACAATCTGTGCGACATCACCAAGCTGGCGGGGTGGGACTCCGGTTACGCCGACCAGGTCAAGCACGCCCCGAAGAAGGGCGCGTGATGGCAGAGCGCGAGGAGCGGGAGGCGCTCAGCCGCCTCTTCCTGGTCCGGCACGGCGAATCCACCTGCAATTCCGTGCACCGCATCGCCGGACAGCGCGACGCCCCGCTGACCCGCCTCGGCCGCATCCAGGCCGAGAAGGTCGCCAAGGGCCACCGTGACCAGCACTTCGACCGCATCTACGTGTCCCCGCTGACCCGCGCGTACGAGACGGCCGACATCGTCTTCGGCATCGGCACCCCCGGCGCGGACACACCCGAAGTCGTGGTCGACGAGCGGCTGATGGAACGCGACTTCGGCAGCTACACCCTGGAGAGCAAGTCCATCCTCCAGCGCCGCCACGGCATCGCCGAGTACGAGCGGGCCATGAACGCCGACAGCCCGACCATGCACGGCGGCGAGACGTTCCAGCGGTTCGAGGAACGCGTGCACGCCTTCTACGAACAGGAGCTGCTGCCCGCGCTGCGCCGCGGCGACGTGGTCTGCGTGGTCTCGCACAAGTACGTCGTCGAGCTGATCTGCCGCTTCGTCCTGGACCGGCCCTCCGAGGAATCGTACGACCTGCGTCTGCCCAACTCGCAGATGCTCCAGGGCGACCGGATCCACAGCTACGTCAAGAACGAGAACGAGACCATGAACATGGTCTACGACTGGATCGTCGTCAACCATCCCGTGGTCTTCTGCGCCGGCCTGGCCGCCGGTCTCCTGGCCAACCTGGCGGGACTGCGCCTGTCCGCGTCCCCGTACGTGCTGCTCCTGCTCCTGGTGCTGGCCAGCGTCATCACCATGTGCCGCATCGAGCTGGAGAACGCCCGCACCTTTGTCGCCGACCCGGGCATACTCCGTTCCGTCGCCCTGCGCCATCTCGTCCTGCCGGTCGCCGTCGCGGTCCTGCTGCGCCTGGGCGATGTCGGCAGTGACAGCACGGCGGCGATCGCCGCGGTCTTCCTCGCCACCCCCGGCTCGGTGGTGGCGATGACCGTCAGCCGGTGCCTCGGTGGCATGATCATGCCGACGTTCGCGCAGGTGCTGCTCTCCTCGCTGGCCGGCACCGTCTCCTTCTCCGCCGTCCTGGCCCTGACCCTGCGCGAGGACATGGGCCCGGCCGTCGCGATCAGCGCCGCCACCTCGACCGGTGTGGTCACGGGGGCCTATCTGCTGGTGCGGCGGCTGCGGGAACGCTCACCCATCCGCACCGCCAAGTACGGCGAGCGCAACGGATATGTGGCCGTCCTGCTGCTGACCGCGTTCATCGTGCTGGTCTGCCTCAAGCTCGACCTGGACGGCTTCGCCCGCTATGCCCCGACTGCCGCCGGTATCGCCGTGGGCCTGCGGCTGCTGGCCATGGTCCTCAAGCGCCGGCGCCATGTCCAGACGCTCGACGACTACATCGGCATGACCTACCCCAACGTGTTCGTGGTGGTCGTCATCGCCGCACTCACCGGCCACCCGGTCCTGGAGCAGGTGGCGATCTGGACCCTGCTGCCGATGTTCGTCCTGTCGTTCTTCGACAGCTTCTACGCCCGCTTCCTCGTCGTCGCTCCCGACGACCCGCGCTGGCCCGCCGTACTGGGCCTGCCGGAGCGCACCACGGCCCGGGACCCCGCTGCCCCCTCCGCCCCCGTGCCTCCGGGAACCCCCACTCGCACGCCGACCAGGAGCCGACCGTGACCCCGCGAGCAGCGTCCCTCATACCCCGGCCCGTGATGTTCTGGACCGGCGTCGCCCTGACGTGTGCCGGCGTCATCGAGCACCTGTGGATGTTCGCCGACTCCGCGTCGATGGACTTCCACATGGCCATGATGGGGATGTCGTCGGCGATGTGGGCGGCCATGGCCGCCATCGTCGTCGGCGTGGTGCTCTCGGGGTGCGCGGTGGTGCAGCCGTCCGGAACGGTCCCCGCTGTCTCCTCGGCTCCGGCTCGGACGGCCACGGTGAGCCGGCACCGCCTCATCGCGATCCTCAGCTTCGCGCTGCTGGTGGACCAGATGAAGCCCGCCACTCTGGCGTTCATCTCGCCCGGGATGCGCGACGAGTACCACCTCAGCGCCGCCGAGGTCTCCTGGCTGCCCACGGTGGCACTGACCGGCACGGTCCTCGGATCACTCGTGTGGGGACGCGCGGCGGACCGTATCGGCCGCAGGGCCACCATCCTCATCGCGTCCCTGCTCTTCCTCGGTACGACGGTCTGCGGCGCCATGCCGACCTTCGGCGGGACCCTCGTCATGTGCGCCCTGATGGGCATGGCGGCCGGCGGCATGCTGCCCGTCGTCTACGCCCTGATGACGGAGAGCCTGCCTCCCGGGCGCCGCGCGGCGATCATGGTGCTCCAGGCCGGCCTCACCACCACCGGCGGCTACATGGCCGCCTCGGGACTGGCCGCGGTCCTCGTGCCGCTGGCCGGCTGGCGCGTGCTGTGGTTCGCCCAGCTCCCGCTGGTCCTGGTGCTGATCGCGCTGAACCGGTGGATCCCGGAATCGGCCGCCTTCACCGCCCGGCAGACGCGAGCCGAGCACGTCCCCGCCTCGGCCCTGTTCACGGGCCCGCAGACGGCCAAGACACTGGTGGTCAGCGCCTACGCCCTCGCCTGGGGCCTCGTCTACTGGGGATTCATCACCTTCCTGCCCGGCCAGCTGGAGTCCTCCACCGCACACGGCACCTCCGCCGCCACCCTGCTGTTCGTCTCGTCGCTGCTGTCCATCCCCACCTGCGCGGTGGCCGCCTGGCTCTACATGCGCTGGTCGGCCAGGGGGACCATGGTCGTCTACGCGATCGTGACCGTCGTGGCCCTCCTGGCCCTGGCCGCCGTCGGGATGGACGGCAGCCGACCGGTCCTCCTGGCCGCCGTGATGCTCCTGTTCGCCGGAACCGCGGGCGTCATCGCGCTCATCGGTCCCTACACGGCCGAGATCTACCCCCTGGCCATCCGGGGGACCGCCGGCGGATGGGCCGCGGCGGTCGGCAAGTCCGGCGGAGCCTTCGGCCCGCCCCTGATCGCCCTCGTGCTCTCGGCGCCGGGAGGCATGCGCACCGCCGCGGTCTTCGTCACGCTCCCCATGGCTCTGGCAGCGATCGCCGTCGCCGTCCGCGGGAGCAACCCGCGGGCCGCGGCCCAGTCCTCCGGGGAACCCGTCGCGCTGGAGGCCGAATTCGGCGATCTGGTGCGCGGTGAGGCCGTTCCCGCCCGGCTCACGCCCATGACGCCCGCATCGGGCAAGGGAGGCACGGCGTCGTGACCGGTGACGTCAACGGCACCGCACTCGCCGTCTTCGCCCTGTTCTTCCTGGCCGTCACGGTCATGGGCTTCTCGGCCGCGCACTGGCGCAAGGCCGCCGGCGAGCCCAGCCTCGACGAATGGGGCCTGGGCGGCCGGTCGTTCGGCACCTGGATCACCTGGTTCCTGCTCGGCGGCGACGTCTACACGGCCTACACGTTCGTCGCGGTCCCCGCGGCGATCTACGCGGCGGGTGCGGCCGGCTTCTTCGGGGTGCCGTACACCATCCTCGTCTACCCGCTGATCTTCACCTTCCTGCCCCGCCTGTGGTCCGTCTGCCACCGGCACGGCTACGTCACCACCGCCGACTTCGTCCGCGGCCGGTTCGGCTCCAGGGGCCTGTCGCTGGCCGTGGCCTTCACGGGCATCCTGGCGACGATGCCGTACATCGCGCTCCAGCTCGTCGGCATCCAGGCGGTGCTGGACGTGATGGGCGTCGGCGGCGGCGAGAACACCGGCTGGTTCGTGAAGGACCTGCCGCTGCTGCTCGCCTTCGGCGTGCTGGCCGCGTACACGTACTCCTCCGGCCTGCGCGCTCCCGCCATGATCGCCTTCGTCAAGGACACCCTGATCTACCTCGTCATCCTGGTGGCGATCATCTACATCCCGATCAGGCTGGGCGGCTTCGACGAAATCTTCGCCAAGGCCGGCGAGGCGTACGGCCGGACCGTCCCCGCGACCGGCAGACCGCGCGGCGCGCTGGTCAGCGCCCCCGACGCGCGGTGGACCTACGCGACGTTGGCGCTCGGCTCCGCGATGGCCATGTTCATGTACCCGCACTCGATCACCGCGACGCTCTCCTCCCGCAGCCGCGACGTGATCCGGCGCAGTACGACGGTGATGCCCCTCTACACCTTGATGCTGGGCCTGCTCGCCCTGCTGGGCTTCATGGCGATCGCGGCCGGTGTGAAGGTCACCAACGGGCAGCTGGCGATCCCGCAGCTCTTCGAGGACATGTTCCCGGCGTGGTTCGCGGGCGTGGCGTTCGCGGCGATCGGCATCGGCGCGCTGGTGCCGGCGGCCATCATGTCCATCGCGGCCGCGAACCTCTTCACCCGCAACATCTACAAGGACTTCATCAGGCCGGACGCCACACCGCAGCAGGAGACGAAGGTCTCCAAGCTCATCTCGCTCCTGGTGAAGGTCGGCGCGCTGGTCTTCGTCCTCACCATGGACAAGACGGTCGCCATCAACTTCCAGCTGCTGGGCGGCATCTGGATCCTGCAGACCTTCCCGGCCCTGGTCGGCGGCCTGTTCACGCGCTGGTTCCACCGCTGGGCGCTGCTGGCCGGCTGGGCGGTCGGCATGGTCTACGGCACGGCCGCCGCGTACGGCGTCGCATCCCCGGCCCAGAAGCACTTCGGCGGCTCGGCAGGGGAGATCCCGGGCATCGGCGAGATCGGCTACATCGGCCTCACGGCGTTCGTCCTGAACATCGCCGTCACCGTGGTCCTCACCGTCGTCCTGAAGGCGGCCAAGGCCCCCGAGGGCACCGACGCCACGTCCCCGGAGGACTACACGGCGGACGCGGCACCGGCGGAAGCGAAGGCGGGTCCCGCTCTCCGCCCGGGCCCGTCCCCTGCCCCCCGCACCGGTTGAGCCGGATCAGCGCACCGCCAGGGCCTGTCTGACCATTCCCGTCTGCCGCGCCATTCCCCGTCTGCCGCGCGACACCATGCACGCACTCTCGCCGCACCGGCCCCGGACCCGAGTACGTCCAGTACGAGGGCCTGGAGCCGGCACGCCGAGAGCACGCACCCGACGCCGCGCGGCCGCCCTCCGGGCGACGACGCGAAGTGGCAGACAGGCCCTGCCTAGGCCGCCGCCCGGACCCCGATCGAGTCCAGGGCGGCGGCCACCGTCCGGCGCAGGGTCGCGGCGTCCGCCCCGGCACGGGAGCGCAGGTTGACGCCGTAGGCCAGCAGCGCCAGCAGATCAGCGGAAGCGCCGGGGTCGGCGCCGGCGGACAGCTGCCCCTGACGGCCGGCGGTGACGAGCGAGGCGTACATCGCGTCGCGCAGCTCCTGGTGATGCCGGTCCAGCACGGCGCGCACCTCCGGGTCGCTGTTCTCGGCCCCGGCGTGCGCGTTGGACACCATGCAGCCCCAGCGGGCGTACTCGCCCGAGCAGCGCGCCTCGATCAGGGCGCCGAAGAACTCGGAGATCGCGGGCAGGCCCCGCTCGTCCTCGGCCAGGCGCCGGAACATCGGCTGGGACCGCAGCTCCAGGTAGCGGCGCAGCGCGGCGAGGTAGAGCTCCTGCTTGCCGCCGAACGTGGCGTACAGGCTGGAGCGGTTGATCCCGGTCGCGGTCACCACGTCCTGGATCCCGGTCGAGGCCACGCCCTGCCGCCAGAACAGCCGCACCACGGTCTCCAGGGCGGCGTCCGGATCGAAGTGCTTGATGTCCGGCATCCTTCACCCCACCATCCTGAAATGAGGATTCCAAGATACTCCGCGTACAGCACACCGCAAAGGTGCCGACCGGTGCGAAGCGGGGCAGGCCGCCCGGGGCGCGGAGGCGTCCAGGTTCGTCCACGAGTCGCCCGGCCGGCGGCCCGAGCCGCGACCATGCCCCCATGAATCGCATACCCACCCTCTGGGCGGCCGCGTACGGGTCGCAGACTCCCCGACTCCGCCGCCGCCTCGCCCGCCGCGCGGTCCGTCTCGCCGCGTTCGTCAAGGTTCTCGCCCTGACCGACCACCGCCCGTTCACCAGTCTCTGACGCTTCGGCGCCCCCGTACGACTGGCGCGGGACCACGCATCCCCTTATCTTGGAACGGTCGTTTCAAGTTTGGTCCCGCTTCAGCCGCCGACCAGGAGGAATGAGCACCTTGACCACCCTCAACGCCGAACTGCGCGCCTTCTACGAAGCGCGCCAGCAGCAGATCCCCGCCGAAGTCCGGGAGGTCATGCGGCGGGCCGGCCGGGAACTCGCCGACTCCGGCCAGGCCGACCGTGCCCTCGCGGTCGGTGCCCGGGCCCCGCGCTTCAGCCTTCCCTCCGCGACCCGGCGGACCGTGGCCCTGGACGACCTGCTCGCCGACGGCCCGGTCGTCCTCACCTTCTACCGCGGCGCCTGGTGCCCGTACTGCAACATCGCGCTGCGCTCCCTCCAGCAGCACCACGAGGCCATCACCGCCCGCGGCGCCCGCCTGGCGGCCGTCTCCCCGCAGATCCCCGACGAGTCGCTCACCCTGACCGAGAAGCACGCGCTGGCCTTCGACGTCCTCAGCGACATCGGCTCCGACACGGCCAAGCAGTACGGCCTCGCCTTCGACCTCCCCGACGATCTCGCCGCCGTCTACGACACACTCGGCTTCGACCTCCAGCGCGTCAACGGCGGCCACCCGCGCACTCTCCCGCTGCCCGCCACCTACGTCATCGACCGTGCCGGCACCATCCGCTGGGCCTTCGTCGACACCGACTACGCCACCCGCGCCGAACCGGCCGGCATCCTCGCCGCCCTCGACGCGCTGGACTGAGTCCGTCCATGGGACCGCGGGCCCCCGGGATACGCGGAAGGGGGCCCGTCAGGAGCGGCCCGACCCCACGTCGGCCACCAGCCGCTTGGCGAGTCGCTCGGAGGACGCGGGGTTCCGGGGCGACGTCCTCCAGCGCCTCGGGGCTGTTCAGCCGGCTCTGGACGGAGTCGAGGTACCGGGCGACCTCGCGCAGTCTGGACGGGGGGGCCGGCGGTGCGGGACATGCTCAGCCGGTCCAGTGTCGGGGCCTTCCCGCCCGAGGTGGCGATCGTGACGTCCCACCCCGCCGCCCTGAAGATCTTGTGCGGCATGGCCGGTTCCTCGCCCCAGAACCCCGAGGGGTGTCTCGTTCCGTCGTTCAGCGTCCAGTGATCTGCTGCGGACACGACGAAGAGGACCGCGGTCATCTGTGCCTCTTCCTGCTGGGGGTGGTGGTGACGGATCAGGCGCCCGGGGCGGCGGGCGGAAGGCGGCGCCGCGGGGCGGTGAGCGGCTCGGTGAACCGCCGCGAGGCCGGGCGCCGAACGATG
This sequence comes from Streptomyces naphthomycinicus, assembly GCF_020400595.1. Classification (GTDB taxonomy): domain Bacteria; phylum Actinomycetota; class Actinomycetes; order Streptomycetales; family Streptomycetaceae; genus Streptomyces; species Streptomyces naphthomycinicus. The sequence goes on from NZ_JAINRE010000002.1 coordinate 49,385, forward strand.
TGTGCGTTGCTTACATGAGCCTAGGCGGGCAATGCAGGCAGTGTCGACATTCCCGTCGGCGCCGAGGCGTGAGCCGTGTCCCGGGTGCGGCGGTTGCGCGCCGAGGTGGGTGCGCTAACGATGGACCGGGGGAGTTCCGCCCGGGGGGTGACCGTCACCAGCAGCGGCCGGTCCGCCGGGCCGCACGACTGGGCACCCGTGTGCCCGAGACGTGGAGTGAGTGAGTGTGACCCAGCTTCCGCCGCCGATCACCCCGTACCTCGAACCCGCCGCGAAAGAGCTGGCCGAGGCGACCGACCCGCACCCCCGGATCTACGAGGTCCCCCCGGAGAAGGGCCGCGAGATCCTGCTCGGCCTGCAAAGTGACACCAGCGTGCCCCGCCCGGACGTCGACGAGGAATGGGTCGACGTGGACGCCGGCGAATGGGGCACGGTCCGCACCCGCGTCATCCGGCCCAAGGGGGCGAGCGGCCCCCTGCCGGTGCTGTTCTACATCCATGGCGCCGGCTGGGTCTTCGGCGACGAAAAGACCCACGACCGCCTCTTCCGTGAACTCACCGTCGGGGCGAACGCCGTGGGGGTCTTCCCCGTCTACGACCGCGCGCCGGAGAAGAAGTACCCCACGCAGGTGGAGCAGAACTACGCGGTCGGCCAGTGGGTCCTGCGGCACGGCGCCGAGCACGGGCTGGACACCTCACGCGTCGCGGTCACCGGCGAATCGGTCGGCGGCTGCATGTCGGCGGTGTTCGCGCTGATGAACAAGGAGCGCGGCGGGATCGACCTCAAGGCCCAGTGCCTGCTCTACCCGGTGACCAACGCCGACTTCGACACCCCCTCCTATCTGCAGTTCGCCGAGGGGTACTACCTCACCCGCGACGGCATGAAGTGGTTCTGGGACGCCTACACCACCGACGACTCCCAGCGCGCCGAGGTGCACGCCTCCCCTCTGCGGGCGCCCTTGGAACTGCTCCGGGGACTGCCCCCCACTCTCGTCATCACCGACGAGGCCGACGTGCTGCGCGACGAGGGCGAGCAGTACGCCAACAAGCTGCGCGAAGCCGGTGTCGACGTCACCTCGGTCCGGGTGGCCGGCATGGTCCACGACTTCCTCCTGCTGGACAGCCTGCGCGACACCCGCGCCGCCAACATCGCCCGCAAGATCGCCGTCGACTTCCTGCGGACGGCGCTGCACGGCAGCTGAGGGGAGACGCGCGTCCGCCCCTGTGCGCAGGGGCCCCGGGGCCGGGTCCGCCGACGTTCTCGTGGCGGGGCCGGCCCGGCTCGTCGTGCCGGCCCTGGATTGTTGACGGTGCTTACATCGGCGGCTACGCTCATGTAATCACCGTCAACATTCGAGCCAGGGAGCCGCGTCGATGCCCTCGCCCCAGCAGGAATCAGTCAAGGTCGACCTCGGCGGCCGTACGGTCACGGTCCCCAAGGGCGGCCTGTACGACCGCTACCGGATGGACACCGATCTGGACGAAGTCGCCCGCGATCCCCGTGTCAGCAGCGTGGACTTCTTCCGGAAGCTGCCCAAGACCAAGGTCGACTCACCGATCGGTGCCACGCTCACCCCGAACTTCTACTACCGCATCTCGACGGCCCGGATCACGATGCTCGCCCGCTCCCGCGCGATCCGCTCCCGGCTCCCCGGGGAACTGGCGCCGCTGGAGGTCGCGCCGGGTCTCGGACTGATCTCCGTGATGTTCTTCCGCTACGACGTCTGCGACATCGACTTCTACACCGAGGCGGCCGTCGGGATCGCCGTGAAGCCGGCCCGGCACGGCAGGCTCGGGTTCTTCGACCTCGTCGCCGCCCTGAAGAACGAGCACCTCGATTCCTACGTGCTGTCCCTGCCGGTGAGCACGGACATCGCCCAGGTGCGCGGCCACGACGGGTACGGCTTCCCCAAATGGGTCACCGGCCTGGACGTCGACATCGACGCCCGCCGGACGACCGCGCGTGTGGCGAACGACGACGGCGGCACCGACCTGTCGCTCCTGGCGGCCACGCCCGCCCAGACCTCCTACCCGAGCGGCAAGCGTGTCTCGACCCTCACCTCGTACACGTCGATCGGCGATGCGTGGCATTCGACTCTGAGCCAGACCAATGTGCTGGCGGCCGGCACGGAACTGATGCCGCGCAAGCTCGCGCTCCAGGTGGGGGAGGGCCGCATGGCCGACGACCTGCGGTCCCTCGACCCGATCCGGACGATTCAGTTCGACGTCGTCAGCGAGGGCCAGCTCGCCCTGCACATGCCGGTCCCGACCTCGGTCCGCAGCCGGTAGCAAGGAGTCCCGCCATGGCCACCGACGCCATCCTCCCCACGACCACCCCTCCCGCCCCGGCCGCCCACGGGTCCGTGCTGCCCGCCTCGCTCACTCCGGCCCTGATCGAGCGGCTGGCCGCGCGGGTCGTCGCGGCGCCCGACGCCGCCCGGGTCGTCACCAGCGCCCCGTACACCGGTGCCCCGCTGGCCGACCTGCCGGTCTCCACCCCGGGTGACGTCGAGGACGCGTTCGCGCGCGCCCGCGTCGCCCAGAAGTCCTGGGCCGCCACCTCGCTGAGCCGGCGCAAGAAGATACTGCTGCGCTTCCACGACCTCGTTCTCGCCCGGCAGGACGAGGCGCTGGACCTGATGCAGGCCGAGAACGGCAAGACCCGCCGCGACGCGCTCCTGGAGGTGGTCGACATCGCGATCACCTCCCGGTACTACGCGCGCAACGCCGCCCGGTATCTGGAGCCCAAGCGCCGGCGCGGTGCGATCCCGCTGCTGACCCACACCACCGAGCTGCGCCACCCCAAGGGTGTCGTCACGGTCGTCTCCCCGTGGAACTACCCCCTGAGCATGGCCGCCGGAGACGCCGTAGCGGCACTGACGGCGGGCAACGCCGTGGTCCAGAAACCCGACACCCAGACCGCGCTCACCGCGCTGTGGTCACTGGAGCTGATGCGGGAGGCCGGCCTGCCGGCGGACGTGTGGCAGATGGTGGTCGGGCGGGGCAGTTCCATCGGCGGCGCGCTGATGGACAACGCCGACTACATGATGTTCACCGGCTCCACCGCCAGCGGGCGGAAGATCGCGCGCGACGCCGGTGAGCGTCTCATCGGCGCGTCCCTCGAACTCGGCGGCAAGAACGCCATGATCGTCCTGGACGACGCGGACATCGAGAAGGCCGCCGACGGCGCCGTCGCCGCGTGCTTCCCCTCGGCCGGCCAGCTCTGTGTCTCCATCGAGCGCCTGTACGTGGCCGAGTCGATCCGCGACCGGTTCGTCGCCGCGTTCGTCGCGCGCACCGAGCAGCTCAAAATCGGCGCCGCATACGACTACGGCATCGATGTCGGCAGCCTCACCAACCCCTCGCAGTTGCGGACCGTCACCGCGCACGTCGACGACGCCGTCGCCAAGGGCGCCACCGTCCTCGCCGGCGGAAAGGCACGGCCGGACCTGGGGCCGCTGTTCTACGAGCCGACGATCCTCGCCGATGTCACCCCCGGTATGACGCTCCACGAGCACGAGACCTTCGGTCCCGTCGTGTCGGTCTACTCCTACCGCAGTGTCGACGAGGCGATCGAGCAGGCCAATGCCACGCCGTACGGGCTCAACGCCAGCGTCTGGTCCGGCAGCGGGGCGCGCGGCAGGGCCGTCGCCGCCCGCGTGCACGCCGGCACCGTCAACGTCAACGAAGCGTTCGCGGCCGCGTGGGGAAGCATCGACGCCCCGATGGGCGGCATGGGCGACTCCGGACTCGGCCGCCGCCACGGAGCCGACGGCATCCTCAAGTACACCGAACCCCAGACCGTCGCCCACCAGCGCGTCCAGGGCTTCACCCCGCCGGCGGGCATCAGCCCCGAGACCTGGGCCGCCCTCCTGACCGGCGCGCTGAAGGTCCTCAAGGCGACCGGCGTCCGCTGAGCCGGCGGAGACCGGATGGCTGACCCGGCGGAGACCGGATGACTGACCCGGCGGAGACCGGACGGCGCGGTTCCGACGGAGCCGCGCCGTCGACGCGCAGGGGGCCGTCCAGGTGCGGGTCCGCCGGACGCTCGCCCGGAGGAGGCCGGCCAGGCATCGTCCCTGCCGGCCGCGATCGCTCCGGGAACGGTATGCCCGGGTGGCGGTGAGGGGGTGATGTGCCGGGCGGCACGGCGAGCGGCGCGGTCGAAGGGCGAGCGGCGTAGTCGAACGGCGAGTGGCGTGGTCGAACGGCGAGCGGCGCGGGCGAACGGAAGGGCCCCAGGCGGTCGCGGCGAGCGACGAGCACCTGGGGCCCTTCCGGTGGCACGGCTACGCGGTGCCCTGAGACGCGGACAGCCAGGCGCGGTAGCGGCGCAGGGCCCGTCGCTGCCTGCGCCGCTCGGAGACGAGGGCGAACGCGGGGTGGGTGCGGGGCGTGGGGCGGCTTCCCCGGGCGATGCGGCGCATCTGGTGGCGGACCTGTGCCATGCCGGCGGCCGAGGCGAGGGCCTTGTCGGACCAGGTCACCGGCCGCAGCTGCGCGTCGGCCTCGTGGCCCTGGCGCCAGCGGTCCGGCAGGTCCGGGGTGACGGCGAGGGCGGTGCCCATCCCGATGAGCGCCACACCGCTGTCGAGGACCCTCTCGGCGGTGTGGCGCCGGGTGATGCCGCCGGTGAGCATCAGGGGCAGCGGGCTCGTCCTGACCAGGTCTTTCGCCAGGTCCAGGAAGTACGCCTCGCGGGCCTGGGTGCGCGCGTCGGCGGGGCGGCCCGACATCGCCGGGCTTTCGTAGCTGCCGCCGGAGAGTTCCACCAGGTCGACGCCGAGCGGTGCGAGCATCGCGATCACCCGGCGCGCGTCGTCGGCGTCGAAGCCGCCGCGCTGGAAGTCGGCGGAGTTGAGCTTCACCGCGACCGCGAAGGACGGGGAAACGGCGGCGCGTACGGCGCGGACGACGTCCAGCAGCATCCGGGCGCGGTTCTCCAGTGATCCGCCCCACTGGTCGGTGCGCTTGTTGACCAGGGGGGACAGGAACTGCGACAGCAGGTAGCCGTGCGCGGCGTGCACCTCCACGCCGTCGAAGCCCGCCTGTTCGGCGCGCTGGGCCGTGACCGCGTACCGGGTCACGGTGGCCTGGATCTGCTCGGGAGTCATGGCGACGGGGCGGCCGAAGCGGCTGCTGTGCCTGCCCAGGTCGACGGCGACCGCGGACGGCCCCCACACGACGCCGGGCATGTCGGATCCGATCTGGCGGCCGGGGTGGTTGATCTGCATCCAGATCGCCCCGCCGCCGGCCTTGCCGGCCCTGGCCCACTCGACGAACGGCTCCAGCGGCGCGGCAGCGTCGAGCACCACGCCGGCGGGGCCGGTCAGCGCCTCGGCGTGGACCATGACGTTGCCGGTGATCAGCAGTCCGGTGCCGCCGGCGGCCCAGTGCCGGTAGAGCCCGAACAGCTCCTCGTCCGGGAGCTGGCCGTCGCCGGCCATGTTCTCCTCCATGGCCGCCTTGGCGATCCGGTTGTCCAGCACCTGCCCGGAGCGCAGGGACAAGGGCGAGAACAGCTCGCTCGTCATCCGAGTTCCCCTCTCGATCTCTATCGCTTACGATGTATGCAGCGTTCACATTAGGTCAGAGATGTAAGCAACGTAAACATGAGGGAGCGTGACCTATGTCGCAAGCAGGCGGCACCTATCACCACGGCGATCTGCGCGCCGCCTGTCTGCGTGCCGCGCGGGAACTGCTGGAGGAGGACGGCAGCGCCGGACTGTCCCTGCGGGCGGTGGCACGGCGGGCCGGTGTGTCGGCGACGGCGCCCTATCGCCACTACGCGGACCGTGACGCGCTCGTCTCCGCGGTCGCCGCGCAGGGCTACCGCGAACTGGCCGAATACCTGGCCGCGGCGCATCCCTCGCCCACGACTCCCGACGAGCTCGCGGCGGTCGCCGTCGCCTACGTCCGCTTCGCGCTGGAGCGCCCCGCGCTGTTCCGGGTGATGTTCGCCGAGCCCTGCGATCCGAACAGCGAGGAACGGGTCGCCGCGACCACCGCGATCTCGGAATACGTCCGCGGCATCGTCCGCGGTGCCTTCCCCGGCGCCGACGCGGAGGCGCTGTCGACCACGGTATGGGCTCTGGTCCACGGCCTGGCGTTCCTGCACCTCGACGGCAAGCTCGACACCTCCACCCCCGACGTCGTCGCCGACCAGGTCCGCGCCGCCGTCCGCGCGCTGTTCACCGCTCCCGCGGCGCTGTCACCGAAGACAGGCGCACCGCACGAGGGGGCGAAGCCGTAGCGAGCGGCGCGCCCCCGTCGGGAGGTGCTGCGCGAGTGCGGCGCTGGTCCTCTCGGGTGGCCGTCGCGCCGCGGTGGCCGTCCGGGGCCCGACGCGCGGCGGCTGGATCTGCTGGTGGAGTGCCTCGTGCTGGTCGACGCGTGTCGAAAAGGTGCCGCGCCATGGCCGGATGGCGGTGGGCCCGACGTGAGCCGGCCGTGGCACCGCTGACGCGACCCAATGTTGGCACTGCACACTCCCATGCCCTAATGTGTGTGCTGTAAACATGGGACTCCCGGGCATTCCGGCCACGAGCTGCCGTTCGGCCTCTCTCGCTGCGGTGCGCGTGACGTCGTGGCGGACATGCGGCGCCGGCCTTCCGGCAGGAACACCGCGCGAGCACCCCGCCCCGGACATCCCCGGGAGCCCCTGTCCCCGTCGGATGAACGGAGCATCATGAAGGCGGTATCGATCAAGGAACCCGGCGGCCCCGAGGTCCTGGAATGGATCGAGGTCGAGGACCCGCTGCCCGCCGTGGGCGAAGTGGTGATCGACGTGGTGGCCAGTGCGCTGAACCGGGCGGACGTCATGCAGCGCTGGGGTCTCTACCCCGTGCCGCCGGGGACGTCGCCGTATCCGGGGCTGGAGGTCTCGGGCCGGATCGGCGCCGTGGGCGAGGGAGTGACCGGCTGGCAGGTGGGTGACGAGGTGTGCGCACTGCTGACGGGAGGCGGCTACGCGCAGAAGGTCGCCGTCCCCGCCGGACAACTGCTCACGGTGCCGAAGGGAATCGGCCTGGTCGAGGCCGCGGGCCTGCCCGAAGCGGTCGCCACCGTGTGGTCCAACCTCGTCATGACCGCCGGGCTGACGAAGGGCGAGACCCTCCTCGTGCACGGCGGGGCCGGAGGAGTCGGCACCGCGGCGATCCAGATCGCCAAGGCGCTGGGGGCCCGTGTCGTCACCACCGTCGGCGGCCCCGAGAAGGTCGCGCGGGCGCGGGAACTGGGCGCCGACGTGGCGATCGACTACCGCACGCAGGACTTCGCCGAGCACGGCCCCTACGACGTGATCCTCGACGTCATCGGCGGCGACTACCTCGAACGCAACGTCCGGTCCCTCGCCGCCGACGGACGCCTGGTCGTCATCGGCCTGCAGAACGGCCTGGAGGGCAACCTCAACCTGGCCGAGCTGGTGTTCAAGCGCGCTTCCGTGCACGGCACCACTCTGCGCACCCGCTCCGCGGAGCAGAAGGCGGCCATCGTCGCCGAGGTGCGGAAGTACGTCTGGCCGATGATCGAGAGCGGAGCCGTGCGGCTGCTCGTCGACCGGACCCTGCCCATGGCCGAGGCCGCCGAGGCGCACCGGCTCATGGAGGCCGGCGGGCACCTCGGCAAGATCCTGCTGGTGAACGGCTAGAGCGCGGCGCGGAAAGCCGTGACGCGACCCTCTTCCCCAAGGCACGGGGCCGGCCCGACCACGCCCACCAGGGTCTCGTCGGGCCGGCCCCGTTGTCGTGGCCGCGGTCAGAGCCGGACGGCCGCCTCGCGGCCCGCCGGTTCTCCCGGCGCGCCGGGCCCAGCCGGAGCGAGGACCGGGAGCCGGGCGCCTTCGATGTCCACGTCAGGCACCAGCCGGTCGAGCCACCCCGGCATGCGCCAGGCGTGCCGGCCGAGCAGGGCCAGGACGGCGGGCACGAGCGTCATGCGGACGATGAAGGCGTCGACGAACACGCCGAAGGCGAGCGCGAAGCCGATGGACTTGATGATCGGGTCCTCGTTGAAGACGAAGCCGCCGAAGATCGCGACCATGATCAGTGCGGCGGCCTCCATTCAGCCGGGCTGATGCGGCACCAGGTCCTGCTCGGCCTCGCCGCGTCCCCTCGCGGACCGGAGCCGGCCGGCCGGGACGGGTGAGGCGCGCCGGTCGGTGACGCGGTGCCCGCCCAGGCCCTCCGCGGTGCCTCGCCCGTGATCAGCCGCCGTCGACCGACGTCAGGAAGTCGCGGATCAACGTGGTGACGGCCGCGGGCTGTTCGAGGGTGCTGCTGTGTCCCGAGTCCGCCACCACCTCCAGTCGCGCCCCGTCGACGGCGGCCGCGATGCGCTCCGCGTCCGCGCGCGGTGTGGCCACGTCGTCGGCGCCGACGACGACCAGGGTGGGCACGGAGACACGGGCGAGCTCGTCGTGGACGGGGGCCCGGTCGACGACGCCGAGCACGGCCTTGCGAATGCCCGCCCGTTCGCAGCGCCGCAGCCCTCGCACCCATGCGTCGATGACGGGCCCGCTCGCCGCGGAGGCGAGGAACGCGGGACCGAACATCGCGGCCTTCACCTTCCCGAGGAGCGGCCGGACCCCGGTGAACCGGTAGACGTTCGCCAGCAGCCGGTACTCGCCCGCCTTGGCCGGGTCCTCGCCGTCCGCGCTCGTGTCGAGCAGCGTCAGCGAGCGGAGCAGCGCGCCGTGCCGGGCCGCGAGGCGCTGGCCGACGAACCCGCCCATGGAGAGGCCGACGTAGTGGACCGGACCGAGGCCGAGCCGGCCGATCAGGGCGACGGCGTCGGCGGTGAGGGTGTCCATGTCGTACCCCGAGGACGTCGCCGGAGTGTCCCCCTGGCCCCGCCAGTCCACGGTCACGCACCGGTAGTCCGGGCGGAGCGCCTCGATCTGCGGGTGGAACATCCAGCCGCTGAAGAGCAGTCCGTGACCGAAGACGACGGCGGGCGCGCCGGGCTTGCCGGGAGGTGCCCCGGTGTCGGTGTAGGAGATCGATGCGCCGTTGACGTCGACAGTGGGCACGTGCAACTCCTTCACGCTCGAAGGCGGCTCCGCCTGCGGGTGGCAGCAGAGCATAGAGGCGTGCTGAGCGCTGCTCAACAGCCTTGTCGAGCATTGCTCAACAAGTTAGGGTCGCGCCATGACCGCCAAGTCCGCACCCACCCGCGTGCGACTGAAACCCGAGGAACGCCGGACCCAGCTGATCGGCATCGGCCTGCGCCTGCTGGTGACCCGCCCCATCCACGAGATGTCGATCGACGAGGTGGCGGCGGAGGCGGGGATCTCCCGCGGCCTGCTCTTCCGATACTTCCCGACCAAGCGGGACTACTACGTCGCCGTCGTGCAGGCGGCCGCACGGCGGGTGCTGCTGCACGCCAAGGCCCCGGCGGAGGGCACCGCGACGGAGCGGATACGGGGGATCGTCGATGGCTTCGTGTCGTTCGTGCGGCGCCGGAAGGGCAACTACGTGGCGCTCGTACGGGCCGGCGCGGGCGGCGACGAGCTGGTCCTGGAAGTCTTCGACAACACCCGTCGGGCGCTGGTCGACCGGGTCCTGGAGGCGGCGGGCGTCAGCGACCCGGCGCCGCTGCTGCGACTGACCGTGCGCGGCTGGCTGGCCATGGCCGAGGAGATGGCCGTCGACGCCACCGACGAGGTGGTCACCACGGCCGACCTGGTCGAGCTGCTCGTGGGCCATCTGGAGCGGGTGGTGGAGCAGTTCGCCGGCACACCTCACTGAGCAGCCTGCCGGCCGCCGCCCGGCAGAACCGTGTCGCGGCCCCGTCACTTCCGCCACCCCGGCCGGCGGCCAACTGCTCCCACCATCGATGCCGTTCGGCGATCCGCCGATCCGGCAGCTGACGCGAAGGACACCGACATGCCCCTCATCTCGCTGGTCCGGCACGGCCAGGCGTCCTTCGGAGCGAAGGACTACGACGCCCTGTCCCCCCTCGGCCGCGAACAGGCCGCCGTCGTCGGCCGGGAACTCGCCCGCCGCGGCCTGCGCGACCCCTACCTCATGACCGGCACTCTCACCCGCCAGCGCGACACCGCACGGCTGCTGGCGGCAGCGGCCGGATTCACGGCTCCCGTGCGCGAGGACCCGCGCTGGAACGAGTACGACCACGTCGCCCTGCTGGCCCGCTACACCGACCCGGCCCCGGACGGACAGGCGGACTCCCAGGCTGTGCAGGGGCTGCTCGACCGAGCGCTGGCAGCGTGGATCGAGGACGCGGGGGATACCGCCCCCGACGGATGGACCGCCTTCGGGAACGGGACGGCGGCCGCGCTGAGAGAGCTGTCCACCAGCCTCGGCCAGGGCCGCGACGCGGTCGTCGTCACCTCGGGCGGTGTCCTCGCCGCACTCTGCGCCGCCCTGCTGTCCCTGCCGCCCGCCGCGGTCGTGGCCCTCAACCGCGTCACGGTCAACGCCGGTGTCACCACCCTCGTCGTCGGCCGTTCCGGAACCAGCCTCCTCACCTTCAACGACCACGCCCACTTCACGGGCGACCGGCGCGAACTGCTCAGCTACCGCTGAGGGCGACGGGCGGCCGCCCGCGACGGCCGGCGGGGCGGACCACCTCGCGCAGGACCACCCGCTTCGCCCGGCGGACAGGCAACCGTCCGGTGCGCCCTGACCGCCCGCCCGCGACCTCTACCCCGCGCTGGCCTCCAGCTCCCGCTTGAGGTTGCGCAGCGTCGCACGCAGGTTGCGGGTCTGGAAGGCGGCGAAGGTGCTGCCCGAGGTGACCATCCGGTCGAAGGCACCGGCCACGAAGGCGGGCCAGGTCCGGCGGTCGTCCGTCCAGGTCTCCGTCACGCGCGTACCGCCGGCGGCCGGCTCGAAGCGGTACTCCCAGGTGGCGATCGGGCCGCGCAGTCGCGGACGCTTGACGCCGATGGCGTGGACGCGGAAGGCGAAGCGGCGGCCGGGATCGGCCGCCGTGACCGTGCATCGCGTGACCCAGCGGAACCTGCCTCGCTTGTTGCGCCCGATGAACGTCGTGCCCAGTGCGGCGGGCGCGTCCCCCGTCCCCTTCGTGGTGCCCAGGTTCTCGGGACTCCAGCGGCCCATGTCGGCGGGGCGGCTCACAGCGTCGTAGGCGGCCTCGGGCGAGACGCCGATGACGATGCTGTCGCTCACCGTGAAGACTCGGGCCATGGCGCTGCCTTTCCTCGGTGCACACGGAGTTACTTGCCGGTAGTAATCATGGCACGCACTTCGCTCCCGGCCGAGGCCGATCGTCAGCGGGAGATCCGGCAGCGGCCCGCCCCGTCTACGCCGAGGTGGGCGGGTGCGGGGAGCGGAGCACGAGCAGGGTGATCTCGCTGGGGGCGAAGACGCGGAACGGCGGGCCCCAGAAGCCGGTGCCGCGACTGGTGTAGAGGAGGGTGCGGGTGCCGTGGCGGCTGAGGCCGGCGAGGGCGGGCTGGTCGATGCGGACCAGATGGTGGAATGGCCAGATCTGGCCGCCGTGGGTGTGGCCGGAGAGCTGGAGGTCGATACCGGCGGCTGCCGCCCGGTCGACGAACTTGGGCTGGTGCGCCAGGAGCAGGACGGGCAGCTCGGGGTCGGCGCCGCGCAACGCTCCGGCGAGATGGGCGCGGTGGCCTGCCAGGCCGGAGGACTCGGCGGTGACGTCGTCCACGCCGGCGACCACGAGGGTGTCGCCTCCGCGTTCGAGCAGCAGATGGCGGTTGCGCAGCGGCTCCCAGCCCAGCTCGTCCATCAGGTCGACCCAGCCCTGGGCCTCGCTGTAGTACTCGTGGTTGCCGGTGACGTAGACACGGGCCCGGGTGGCCCGCACGGTACCGAGCGGGACGGCCTGCGCACGGCGGCGTTCGGCCGTGCCGTCCGCGATGTCGCCGGTGTGGCAGACCAGGTCGGCTTCCAGAGCGTTCACCGTCTCGCACACCCGTGCCGACCAGCGAGCGCGATCGAGCGGGCCGTAGTGGGTGTCGGTGATGAGGACGACGCGGGTGCCGTCCAGTCCGGCGCCCAGTCGCGGGAGTTGCACGTCGAGTCGGCGCACGCGGGGTACGCGGCGGGCCTCGGCGTACCCCCAGCCGAGCAGTACGGCGGTGACGCCGAGGACGGCCCACGTGACGATGCGGGCCCGGTCCTGTCCCTCGCCGACGCCGGCCACGGTCAGGGCGAGCCGCAGCAGGACGCCGAGCAGAACGGACCAGGTGAACAGGATCCAACTGGTGCCCAGCAGGGTGTCACCGACGATCGCCGCCCGGTCCCGCTGGCGTCGGCCGTGGCCGCGCACCATCCCGAGCGGCATACCGATGAGGCCGAGGGCGAACAGGGCGGTGCCGGCCAGCGTGACGGACAGCGGCCAGTGCTGGCCGCTGTGGAGGAGCACCCAGCAGGGCACGGCCCACAGCAGGACGGGGGCGATCAGGGGGATGTAGCGCATCAGGCGGTGCAGTCGGCTCTGCCGTGGCGCTCGCGCTTCACCGTCGGCGGGTCGGATGTTGCTGGTGGCGGTCACGCTTCCCCTCCCTGACCAGGCTGCCGTCTCGCGCACTGTATCCGGTCGCCCCCGGGGCGGCCGGACCGGTCGGTGACGAGACGGGCCCGCTGACCGCACCTGTTCTCCGAATGCGGCGGAGGCGGATGCCGAAGACGACCCCGACATGGGCGCCTGACAGGAAACTGCCCTGGTCAGGCGCCCATGTTCTCGTTTCTAGAAGAAGCCCAGCTTCTTCGGGGAGTACGAGACGAGGAGGTTCTTCGTCTGCTGGTAGTGCTCCAGCATCATCTTGTGCGTCTCGCGGCCGATCCCGGACTGCTTGTAGCCGCCGAACGCGGCGTGCGCGGGATAGCTGTGGTAGCAGTTGGTCCACACACGGCCCGCCTGGATCGCACGGCCCGCGCGGTAGGCGGTGCCGATGTCCCGGGTCCACACGCCCGCGCCCAGGCCGTACAGCGTGTCGTTGGCGATTTTGATCGCGTCGTCGAAATCGTCGAAGGACGTCACCGAGACGACCGGGCCGAAGATCTCCTCCTGGAAGATCCGCATGCGGTTGTCACCCTCGAAGATGGTCGGCTGCACGTAGTAGCCGCCCTTCAGCTCACCTTCGTGCTCGATGCGTTCACCGCCCGTGAGGATCTTCGCGCCTTCCTGGCGGCCGATGTCGAGGTAGGACAGGATCTTCTCCAGCTGGTCGTTGGAGGCCTGCGCCCCGATCATGGTGTCGGTGTCCAGTGGATGCCCCGGCTTGATGCGCCGGGTGCGTTCGACGGCCGCCTCCAGGAACTCGGTGTAGTGGCCGCGCTGGATCAGCGCCCGGGACGGGCACGTGCAGACCTCGCCCTGGTTCAGCGCGAACATCGCGAAGCCTTCGAGCGCCTTGTCGCGGAAGTCGTCGTCGTGCGCCCACACGTCGTCGAAGAAGATGTTCGGCGACTTGCCCCCGAGTTCCAGGGTGACCGGCTTGATGTTCTCCGAGGCGTACTGCATGATCAGCCGCCCGGTCGTGGTCTCGCCGGTGAACGCGATCTTCGACACCCGCGGGCTCGACGCCAGCGGCTTGCCCGCCTCCACCCCGAAGCCGTTGACGATGTTCAGCACGCCCGGGGGCAGCAGGTCCGCGATCAGGCTCAGCCAGTAGTGGATGGAGACGGGGGTCTGCTCGGCCGGCTTGAGGACCACCGCGTTCCCCGCGGCCAGCGCCGGCGCCAGCTTCCAGGCCGCCATCAGGATCGGGAAGTTCCACGGGATGATCTGCGCGACCACCCCGAGCGGCTCGTGGAAGTGGTACGCCACCGTGTCGTCGTCGATCTCGCCGAGCGACCCCTCCTGCGCCCGGACCGCGCCCGCGAAATAGCGGAAGTGGTCGATGGCGAGAGGGATGTCGGCCGCCAGCGTCTCCCGGACCGGCTTGCCGTTCTCCCAGCTCTCGGCCACCGCCAGCGGCTCCAGGTACGCCTCCATCCGGTCGGCGATCTTCAGCAGGATGTCGGCCCGCTCAGCCACCGGTGTACGGCCCCACTTCGGTGCCGCCTCGTGCGCCGCGTCCAGCGCTCGCTCGACGTCCTCCGCGGTACCGCGCGCTGCCTCCGTGAACGGTTGCCCGTTGACCGGCGACGGATTCTCGAAGTACTGCCCGCGCGCCGGAGGCACATAGGCACCGCCGATGAAGTGGTCGTAGCGCGACTGGTAGGAGACGATCGCGCCTTCCGTGCCCGGCGCCGCGTAACGAGTCATCCTGGTCTGCCTCCCGGTGCGGCGCTGCCCGCCGTTGGGCAGCTCTCGGCGCGAGGCTAGGCAAGAGGACGTTGCAAGTACGTTGCGCCGCAGGTCCGCCGCGGTGCCCGGACGGCCGGCACCGCCAGCTCGGCCTCCAGGACGGCGAGCCGGGCACGGACCGCGGCCGTGGGCCGCACCGCGGCGAGCGCCCGCCACACCTCGACCTCGTCCTCGCCCCACGGCGCATGCGCCCAGCGGGCCAGCAGGTCCGGATCACCGTGCGCGATCAGCGCCGTGCGCAGCCCGGCGGCGAGCCGCTCCCGCAGCCGGACGATCGCCGGCGCCTGCGAACCGGGCAGCAGGGGGCCGGTGTACGCCTCCGCCGCCGCCGTGAGCGCACCCGTCTCCAGCCGGCGCTCGACCACGGTGGCGTCCGACTCGACCGCCGTCGTCAGCCGGTACGGTCGCGAGGCGAGCATCCCCGGCCCCAACAACCTCCGCAGCCGGGCCAGTTCGGCACGCAACGTCACCGGGGTCACGGACTCGTCCGCGTACAGCGCGCACAGCAGTTCGTCACCGCTCAGGCCCTCGGGATGGCGGGACAGCAGCACCAGGATCTCGCTGTGCCGACGGCTGAGCCTGATTCTCCTTCCCTCCAGGGCGAGTTCGGCCTCGCTCCGGCCGAGCGCGCCCAGCAGCGGCGTCTCCTCGGGGCACTCCGGGGCGAGCAGGGCGAGCTGTGCCTCGGCGGCCCGCGCCACCGCCTGCACGAAGCCGAGGCTGTGCGGATGGGCGAGGCCGTCCCCGCCGGTGATGTCCACGGCCCCCAGGACACGTCCGGTGCGGGGATCGTGGACCGGAGCGGCGGCGCACGTCCACGGCTGCACCTGCCGTATGAAGTGCTCCGCGGCGAACACCTGCACAGGCCGGTCCACGGCGACCGCGGTGCCCGGCGCGTTGGTGCCGACCGCGCTCTCCGCCCAGCGGGCTCCGGGCACGAAGTTCATCCGGTCCGCGCGGCGCCGGGTCGCCGCGTGTCCCTCCACCCACAGCAGCCTGCCGTGCGCGTCGCACACCGCCAGCAGATGCTCGCCATCGGCCGCGAAGGTGCCCATCAGTTCCCGGAACAGGGGCATCACCCGGGCCAGCGGATGCTCCGCGCGGTAGGCGCCGAGGTCGCCGTCGGTCAGCTCCACGCTGGCGGTGCCGTCCGGCCCGACCCCGGCCCGCGCGCTGCGCCGCCACGACTCCGCCACCACCGACCGCACCGGGCGCGGCACCGTGCCCACGGTGGTGAACGTGTCGTGCGCCCGGCGCAGCACCCGGACGCGCTCGGCGGGGTCGATCCCTGGCTCCAGGGCAACCCATGGATCGGTCAACTCGGCCTCCCCGGAGGGTGAATCGTCGGTGTCGCGGTGGGGCACGGCAGTGGTGATGCGGTGGTGCACGGCGGCGGGGTGCGGCAGTGGTGTCGCGGTGGGGCGCTGCGGCGGCCCCGGGAGGTACGGAGGATCGGGAGGTGACGCGGCCGGGCTCGGCGATGCCACGACCCTGCGACCATCCTCACCCCCGGTGTCCGCGCGGACAACCGGCACGACAGCGCTCCACCTGCGGTCAGGCGAAATTGACCAGTCTGATGTAGCGCACCCAGTCCCAGCCCGGTCCCGGATCGTCGTGGTCGGTGCCGGGCACCTGATAGTGGCCGATGATGTGCTCCCTGTCCCGTGGGATCCGGTACTTGGCGCAAATGGCGGCCGTCAGTTTCGCCGACTGCTCGTACAGGGCGTCGGTGAAGTAGGCGGGCTGGTCCACCCAGCCCTCGTGCTCGATGCCGATGCTGCGCGTGTTGTAGGTCCAGTTGCCCGCGTGCCAGGCGATGTCGGCTTCGTGCACGCACTGGGCGACGTGCCCGTCCGCCGAACGGACCAGATAGTGCGCGGACACTTTCTTCTGCGGATTGCCGAAGATGGCCAGGGTGTCCGCGTACGTCTCCTGCGTGACGTGGATGATCACCCGGTCGACGGCGTACTCGTCGGGGCGGTCGGACAGCGTGTAGTTGGAGGAGCTTGCCGCCCGCCACTCGGCGGGCGGATAGTCGACGGTCGCGGTCGCGGTCGCGGTCGCGGTCGCGGCGCCGGCACGCGCGTCGGGAAGCAGTGCGTAGGGGACGGCGGCGAGTGCCGCGCCCTTCAGCAGCCGTCGTCGGCTGAACCGCGGTTCCGCTCGGTCCATGTCCATGAGGGGTGCCTTTCGGGGTGTATGGGGGCGTCTGGGAAGAGGAGGGATGCCTTTCGGAATGCCGTTCGGTGTGCCAGGGGGCGCTTCCCGGGAGGCGTTCAGGGAGGGCGCCGCGGGAATCCCGGTGCCGTGGGAGGCGGGGGTGCCGCGTCGGTCGGAGGTGTTGCGGGAGCCGGGTCCGGGGCGCGGACGTCAGGGGCGCAGGGCCCGCGCGGTCTCCCGCAGCCGTGCGTGCACGCCGCGGTACGTCTCCCGCACCGGCAGCCACTCCTTCCGGAGCTTGGCCACGCACGTGTAGTTGGTGTCGCACACGTTGGCCACCGGTGATTCGACCGCCTGGGTCGCGAACTGGTACGCGTCCAGCTCGCTGAACCCGTAGTCGCGCACCAGCCACCGGACCAGGTCGAGCTGTGATATCCGGAACGCGTCCTCCAGCGGACGGGCCGAGCCGGTCGAGATGATGTGCGTGTCCGACTCCAGCCGGGGCCACGGTGTGGCGACGTCCTTGAGGAGGTCCACGAGCACCACCGTGTTCATGGCGCACTCCACGGCCACACCGCAGGTCTCGCCCTCGCCCTGCCGGGCATGCCCGTCGCCGAGGCTGAACAGGGCGCCCTCGACGTTGACCCCCAGATAACAGGTGACGCCGGCCCGCATCTCGGGCGTGTCCATGTTCCCGCCGTGGGCGTCCGGCACCAGGGCCGAACGCACCTCCAGACCGGCGGGCGCCACTCCGACCGTCCCGTGCATCGGGTCCAGGGGCAGTTCCACATGGATGTCGCTGTCCCGCGCCCGGAACAGAGCGGTCCTGCGGGCCCGGTCCAGCTGCCAGATCCACACCCGCTCCGGCAACGGTGGCTGGAGTGCGGCCGTGGTGTGGGTGGAGGTGAGCGCGCCGAAGAGGGGGACCGTCGTGGACGCCGCCCAGTCACGAGCGGGTTCGATCGACACGAAGTGCACGGCCAGGGTGTCGCCGGGCTCGGCGCCCTCGATGTGGAAGGGGCCGGTCTGCGGATTGAGGTAGGGGAACTCGCACACCTCGGACACGAGGTCCTTCTCGGAGCGGACGCGGCCGGCGAAGCAGTCCTCGGTGTACAGATCGAGAACCGTGCCGGGCGCGATCCGTGCCAAGGGCGCCGCACCACCGAACGTCCAGGCGTACTGGTCCGGTTCCGGGCGTACGGTGAGGATCCTGAGGTCGGTCATCGTCGCTTGACTCCCATCCGAGGGGTGGTCAGGGCAGGCCAGGTCAGGTACCGGCCGTGTGAGCGGCGCCGTCTGCCGGCGGCGGCCGGTCAGGGGACGACGGTCCCGTCCTGTCGGCCGCTACCGGGTTCGTACGCGTCGAGGTGCACCCGCGCGGTCTCGGCTATGCGCTCGGGATGCCGTCGCAGGAGCACGAGCAGGACCACCGCACCGGCCGCCGTCCAGGCGCCGACGACGGGGCCGGCGTAGGACACCGGTGGCGTCAGTTCCGTCACGAAGTCGAACACCGGGAGCCCGGCGGCCGTCAGCAGGGCGGGGACGAACGCGGCGATGCCCAGCACCGGGAGCAGCAGGTGCCGTACCGGCTTGAAGGCGGCTCGGCCGGAGCGCAGGAAGTATCCCGTGCAGGAGAGGTTGACGACTATGTAGACGGCGATGACGACCGTGACGATCACCGTGGCGAGAAGCACGTAGGCGGTCACGGGATCGTAGGCGAAGCCGAGCCCCAGCACCGCTGCCACCGCCACCACGGTCTGCACGGCGATTCCCGCCACGGGGGAGCGGTGCCGGGGATGGAGCGTGGCGAGGAGCCCGGGCAGGACGCGGATGCGGGCCAGGGCGAAGGCGGTACGGGTGGAGACGTTCGCGCACGCGTTGGCGTTCGCGATCGTGGAATTGATCACCGCGAGGAACACCAGGACCCAGAAGAGACCGAACGACGCCCGGGCGACGCCCTCCCAGGACGCCTCGCCGGAGGCACCGAACCCGTCGAAGTGGTCGGGGCCGAAGTAGACGGTCATCGCATACGTCGTCAGCACATAGAAGAGGCCGATGCCCAGGGCTGCTCCGAGGACCGCGCGGTACATCGTCCGCCGCGGGTCACGGGTCTCCTCGGCGAGCGGCGCCGCCGCCTCGAATCCGGCGAACGCCAGCACCGTGTACACGGACCCGGCGAACACCCCGGCGGTCCCCGCGTATCCGTCGGCGGTGTGGGACGTACCGAACACCGACAGGGTGTTGGCGCTGCCGGCCCGGGCGATGAGCACGATCGCGAACACCAGGAAGACGAGGATCTCGAAGATGCCGAGGACGGTGCCGAAGCGGGCCGAGGCCCGCACGCCGAGGTAGCCGGTCACCGCGATGACGGCCGCTCCCATCAGCGCCCACGGCCACCACAGGCCCTCCGGATACGCGGACCACTCCGCGTGCAGCGTGCCCGCCACGGTGAAGCCCAGCTGCAGAAGCAGCAACGGCGGCACCAGCATCTCCACGAAGACGTAGGCCCAGCCGACGAGGAAGCCGACGGCCGGGTGCAGCCCCCGTGCCGCGTAGGTGGCCACCGAGCCCGCCGCGGGCAGCTCCCGGGCCAGCTCGGCCACGCAGGAGGCGGTGAACAGGCAGGCGACCAGTGCGATCAGCACCGCCAGCGGAAGGCTGCCGCCCGCGAACGCGGCGCCGGACGGGATCGACGCGGCCACCGCCGCGGCCGGTGCCATCGCCGTGACGCTCTGGAACAGGACCTCGCGTAATCCGATGGCGTCGCGCCGCAGCGCACCGGTCTGCTTCCCGTGCATGTGTCCCCCGATCCGTGCCCGTCCGCCGTCGACCGCCGCCTGCGTGTTCCCTCGTTCCGTCGGCGCCCGGGCGTTCATGACGGCCCGTCGGATGCGCCTCGCGTGAATCACGGTACGGCGCGGCCCGGTTGGGCAGAAGGGCATGCCGCGGTTCCGTGGACAAGTCGCGGCCTGTGGATAACTCGATCACCCGATCGGGTCAGCTCCGGTCGTGCCGAGGGCCGGCGAACCGGTGGCGTGAAGGGCCGGCGACCGCGTTGCGCGGAGGGTCGGCGACCGCACCGTGCCGAGGATCGGCGACCGCACCGTGCCGAGGGCCGGCGACCGCACCGTGCCGAGGGTCGGCGACCGCACCGCGCCGAGGGTCGGCGACCGCACCCTGCCGAGGGCCCGCGAACCCGTCGTGCCGAGGGCTCGCGAACCGGTCACGCCGAGAGCCGGCGGCGCGGTCATGCCCGCAGATCGGCGGATCGTTCCTTCAGTGGAAGCGCTCTTCCCCCGGCGCCGGCGGCCGACGGCCGCGGAACGCCACGCGGCGAGCGGCAGCCGGACACCGGCCGTGTGCGACGAGGCCCTGAAGGCGCGGTTCGCGCGGCCTCAGGAACGTTCCGCCACGACCGCGGGATCGTCCAGGACCGCTCGGACGACCGAGTGCGCGGCGCCCAGCAGCGGGCCCTGCGGGCCCAGCCCCGACACCGCCACCGGGCACGCGGCACCCGCCGTGCGGCCCGTCAGCTCCGCTTCCAGCGCCGGCAGCAGCCAGGGGGAGAGGCCGGCCAGGGCTCCGCCCAGGACCACCGTCTCGGGATCCAGGAGATTCACCGCTCCGGTCAGAGCGATGCCCAGCGCGGTACCGGCGTCCCGCAGGGCGGCCCGTACCCTCTCGTCCCCCGCCTCGGCGCGCTCCGCGAGCAGGTCCACGAGGTCCTCCCGCGGCTCCAGCCCGGCCGCGCGCAGTACCGCCTCCTCGCCCGCGTACTGCTCCAGGCACCCCCGGCCGCCGCACGCGCAGGCAGGACCGTCCGGACGTACGGGCACATGGCCCAGCTCGCCCGCGAAGCCGCGCGTCCCGCGCAGCAGCCGGCCGTCCACGACGACGGCGGCACCGATACCGATCTCGGCCGACACATGGAGGAAGTCAGGCGGCGTTCCGGCACCCAGCCACAGCTCGGCCAGGGCACCGAAATTGGCCTCGTTGTCCACGGCCAGCGGCCAGCCGCCGGGCAGCAGGGAGCCGAGATCCGTGTCGTGCCAGTCGAGATTCGGCGCCCGTACGACCGTCCTGGCGTCCCTGGCCACCAGGCCGGGCACGGCCACCGCGAGTCCGGCGGGCCAGAGTTCCGCGCTCTCCGCCTCCGCGACGACCCGGCTGACCAGCGCCGTCAGCTCCTCGATCACGACCTGGGGAGCCCGGCCGCGGTTCGCTCCGTGCCGTACGGCACGGGCGCGGACCTCGCCGCGCAGGTCGACCGCGCACACCGCCAGGTGATCGACGCCGATCTCCGCCCCGATTCCGGCCGGCCCCCGGCCGCTCACCGCGAGCGCCGATCCGGGCCGGCCCACCCGGCCCGGCCGCTCGGGGCCCAGTTCCTCCAGCAGTCCCCAGCGGATCAGCTCGTCCACCAGGGTCGAGACGGCGGCCCGCGTGAGACCGATGCGTGAGGCGACGGCGGCCCGGGACAGCGAACCCTCGGCGCTGACGGCGTGCATCACCCGGGCGAGGTTGCGTCGGCGCATGCCCTGCTGGGTGTCCGGCAGGGCGCGTCCGGCGCGCGGCGGGCGCGCCTCGTGCGGCGGTGCGGTCATGCCTCCGTCAATCCTCGGTGTCTCCCGCCCGGCTGCGCGCGGGCGGCTCGGTCACTGGCTGTCCGGCCCCGCTCCAGCAGCGGGGCCGCGTCGGAGAGTACCCCTCTGATCCGGTCCAGCGTCGCCCCGTCCCGTTCCACGGCCTCCAGCACGGGGCCCGCGGCCGTGTTCCAGCGGCGGGCCACCGCCGCGGGATCCTCGCCGGTCAGCAGCCCGGCAGCCTGGGCTGCCGCCCCCAGGGCGACCAGTTCCCGGGCCTCCGGGACCTGTACCGGCCGCCCGGAGAGCCTGCGCACGGTCTGCTGCCAGGCCTTCCCCCGGGCCCCGCCGCCGATCAGGAGCAGCGGGGAGCTGCGGTCCGCGTCCTCGTCGAGGACCAGGTCGAGGGCCCCGAGCAGCGCGTGCACCGCACCGTCGTAGGCGGCCTGCAGCAACTGGCCCGCGGTCGTGTCGTGGCGCAGTCCGTGCAGCAGTCCGGCGGCGTGCGGCAGGTTCGGCGTGCGCTCACCGTCCAGGTACGGCAGCAGGGTCACGGAGCCGCCCGCTTCCACCGCCTCGCGGTCCAGACCCAGCAGGGCCGCGACACGGTCCACCGCGAGCGTGCAGTTCAGGGTGCAGGCGAGCGGCAGCCAGTCCCCGCGCGCGTCGGCGAAGCCCGCCACCGTGCCGGTCGGATCGGTGGGGCGGCGCTTGGCCACGGCGTAGACGGTGCCGGAGGTGCCGAGGCTCAGCACCGGGGTGCCGGGGCGCAGACCGAGGCCCAGCGCCGCCGCCGCGTTGTCGCCGGTGCCGGGGGCCACCAGCGTCCCCTTGGAGAACGGCAGGTCGTGGTGTTCGCGCACGGTGCCGGCCACCTCGCCGGGGCGCACCACCCGGGGCAGCAGCGCCGGGTCGAGCCCGAGGTGCGCGAGGGTCTCCTCGTCGTACGCCTCCGTCTCGGACGCCCACCAACCGGTGCCGGAGACGTCGCCGCGGTCGGTCGTGCCCTGCCCGGTCAGGCGCTCGGTGAGGTAGTCGTGGGGGAGCCGTACCGCTCTGGTCGCGCGGACCGCCTCGGGCTCGTGCTCGGCGAGCCACGCCCACTTGGTGGCCGTGAAGGACGCGCCGGGCACGCTGCCGGTGCGCTCCGCCCAGGCCTTCGGTCCGCCCAGCTCGGCCACGAGACGGCGGGCCTGCGGCGCCGAGCGGACGTCGTTCCACAGCAGGGCCGGACGCACCGGCTCGCCGTTCCCGTCCAGGGTGACCAGGCCGTGTTGCTGGCCGCCGATCGACACCGCCGCCGCCTCGTGGGCCGCCTCACCGCACTGGCGCAGCGCCGCGCACAGCGCGTCCCACCACTGGCGCGGATCACTCTCCCGGCCCGCTCCGGTGGTCACCGTGTGCGGCGCCTGGCCGGCGGCCACGACCTGCCCGGTCGCCGCGTCGACGACCAGCGCCTTCGTGGACTGGGTGGACGTGTCCACCCCGACGACGAGCGGACCCTCGGCTGCTGACATCGGGCTCTCCCTCTTCCGCGGCTCCGCGGGATGTGCGGTGCACTGTCGAAGACACCTTGCTGTCGAAGACATCTTGTCTCTTCCCAGCGGTGCGTCCGCATACTAATTTGTAAACGGCCATGACGAAATAGTCGTACGGAGCAAGGAGCCGATTCATGAACTACCAGCCCACCCCCGAGGACAGGTTCACCTTCGGCCTGTGGACCGTCGGCTGGCAGGGGAGGGACCCGTTCGGCGACGCCACCCGCCGCGCCCTCGACCCGGTCGAGACGGTGCGGCGCCTGGCGGAGCTCGGCGCCCACGGAGTGACCTTCCACGACGACGACCTGATCCCCTTCGGCTCCTCGGACACCGAGCGCGAGTCACACGTCAAGCGGTTCCGGCAGGCCCTGGACGCCACCGGGATGACCGTCCCGATGGCCACCACGAACCTCTTCACGCACCCGGTCTTCAAGGACGGCGCGTTCACCGCCAACGACCGTGACGTCCGCCGGTACGCCCTCCGCAAGACGATCCGCAACATCGACCTGGCGGTCGAACTGGGCGCGGAGACGTACGTCGCCTGGGGTGGTCGCGAGGGAGCCGAGTCCGGGGCGGCCAAGGACGTGCGCGCCGCCCTGGACCGCATGAAGGAGGCCTTCGACCTCCTCGGCGAGTACGTCACCGCCCAGGGCTACGACATCCGCTTCGCCATCGAGCCCAAGCCGAACGAGCCCCGCGGCGACATTCTGCTGCCCACCGTCGGCCACGCGCTGGCCTTCATCGAGCGCCTGGAACGGCCCGAGCTGTACGGCGTCAACCCAGAGGTCGGCCACGAGCAGATGGCCGGCCTGAACTTCCCGCACGGCATCGCGCAGGCCCTGTGGGCGGGCAAGCTCTTCCACATCGACCTCAACGGCCAGTCCGGCATCAAGTACGACCAGGATCTGCGGTTCGGTGCCGGAGACCTGCGGGCCGCCTTCTGGCTCGTCGACCTCCTGGAGAGCGCCGGCTACGCGGGACCGCGGCACTTCGACTTCAAGCCGCCGCGGACCGAGGATCTCGACGGTGTGTGGGCGTCGGCGGCCGGCTGCATGCGCAACTACCTCATCCTGAAGGAGCGCTCGGCCGCCTTCCGTGCCGACCCGGAGGTGCGGGAGGCGCTGCGCGCGTCGCGGCTGGACCAGCTGGCCCAGCCGACCGCGGCCGACGGATTGCAGGACCTGCTCGCCGACCGTGAGGCGTTCGAGGACTTCGACGTGGAGGCGGCCGCCGCGCGCGGCATGGCGTTCGAACGACTCGACCAGCTGGCGATGGACCACCTGCTGGGGGCGCGGGACTGACCGGCCCGGCCTTTCCGCCGCCGGCGGGCCGGATGTCCGGCCCGCCGGGCTCCGTCAGAGCTTCTCGGGCAGCCGGAGGTAGACCACGGTCGTCTTGATGCCGCTGTCCACCAGACGGCCCTGGGCGTCGAACGCGCCCGTCCCGTCGGTCATCCCGAAGTCGTTGTCGTTGACGAGCGCGAGGGTGTCGCGGTCCACGCGCGCGATGCCCTCGATCTTCCCGGGTACCCCGGCGACCTTGCCCAGGTCCACCACGAGCTGCTTGGACAGCACCGGCACACCGGCGGTCGCCGGATCGTCCAGCTGCTCCAGCGACGGAGACGTCGTGTCGTCGTCCCACCGGCCGCCGAGGATGTTCGCCCTGCGCCCCAGCTCGACCAGGTGCAGCCGGGCCGCCTTGTCCGTGCGCTCCTCGACGAGCAGCCGGTCACGGCCGACGGCCACCACCGAGGAGATCTTCAGCTCGGAGGTGTCGTCCTCGCTCGGGTCGACCACGTCCACCGGGTCGAACCGGTAGGCGTACTCGGCGGTGACGGCCTTCTTGCGCGGCGAGAAGCGCAGCAGACGGGTGGTGCGCGAGGCGTCGCCCGTCGCCGCGTTCGGCAGCGAGAGCGGGCTCTGCAGGGCCATCACCAGATCCCCGCCGGGCAGCAGCGCGAGCCCCTCGAAACCACGGTTGACCTTGCGGTGCTGCAGGATCGACGGCAGCGCCTCCACGACCGGATAGTCGGTACCGGTCAGATTCAGCCCCTCGGGGACGTAGCGGGTGAGCACCTTCCCGCGCGCGGAGACATGGACGAGCGAGGGGCCGTACTCGTCGACGAGCCAGAAGCTGCCGTCCCCGGCCCGCACGATGCCCTCGGTGTCCAGGCCGTTCGGGTCGTAGGACAGCGGTGTCCGCGCGTCGTAGGTGTACGGTGCCTCGTCCCGGACCTGCTGGTCGGGCAACCCGGTGACGGCCTTCCCGGAGGAGGTGGTCACGGGTATCGCGTCGATGACCTCGACCGTGTTCCCGGAGATCCGGATCCTGACGATCGCGGGGTCGAAACCCGGCACCGGGAAGGTGCGGCGCTTCTTGCCGTCCACCTTGATCTGGCCGTTGGGGCCGCGGTCGGTCACCGTCCAGTACTCGCCCTTGCGGCCCGCCGGATAGATGTCGCTGCCGATGCCGCCGAGCTTCACGCCGTGATCGTCGGCCACGCTGCCGGGCAGCAGCGCGTTGCTGAACGCCCCGAGAGGAATCTCGCCGAGGGTTGCCGTGCGGACGACACGCGCATCCTGGGACGGCGCCGCCGAGGCCGTCCCCGTGGCCACGAGAGCGGCGGCCAGGGCGACGGGCAGACCCGTGACGACGGAACGGTGGACGCGGCGCCGGCCTACGGCATGCGGGGACATCGGGCCTCCTGGGAGCAAGGTCGTTGACTGCGGCCACGATTGGGCTCCTGGAGGAACGTCGCACGACCGCCGGGTGAACGCCCGGCGTCCGCCGCTCGTCGGATCGTGCGGAACGCGTGATGACGAGACGTCAGGACGGTTCGCGCGCAGGCATCTGCGTGCCGAGCCGCGCGCAAACCAGTGCCGCCGCGGGATCACGGTCCGCTCCGCCTGCCGGGATCCAGCGGCCTCCCTCCTCGCGATACGGCCACCAGCGTCCCTCGCGCCCCAGTCGCAACTGAACGCCTTCGTCCCGGACGGTCCACCGGTTGCCGCTCCGGTGGAGAGCCGGCCGCTCGTCCGCCTCCCAGGCCCCTTCCAGGACCGCACGCGCGCGTGCGAGGGCCACGCCCTCGGCCTGCCACTCCTCGTCGAGCACGGCCAGCGCCTCCGCACCCCCGGTCCGCCAGGCGCGGACGGCCGTGGCCAGGCCGTCGTGACCGCGCCCGGACCCCACGGCGAGCCGTTCGGCGACGGCGGCGGGAGCGGCGCCGCATGCCAGCCGTACGGCGTCCTGAGCGGCCGTCATCTCGCCGTCGCCCGCATCGTCGCCGCACCGTGTCGCCGCCAGCAGCCGGTACGCCGCCACGGCGGTACGGCCGGCAAGGTGTTCCAGAGCCGCGGAGTCGACCTCGGGGGCGGCTGCCGGGCCGGCCGCGAGGGACGCGAGAGAAGCGGGCGCGCCGGGTGCCGAGGGGAGTGGGGGCAACGCCGGCAGCGGGGGCACGATGTCGGCAGCCGCCCATGCCTCGGCCGCGTCCACGCCTTCCACGGCGGCCGGTTCCGCGTGCCGCGCGGTGCCGCGGATGTGCAGCTCCGCCAGGAAGACGTCCTTCTCCCGTCCACGCAGCAGCAGGAGCAGAAACGGATCCTCGTCCAGCAGCCGCGCCATCTGCTGGCACAGGGCGGCGGTGTGTCCGCAGTGGTCCCACGCGCCGCAGTCGCAGGCGGGATCCAGGTCGCCGAGGCCCGGCAGGAGGTCGATCCCCGCCACCGCCGCGTCCTCGATCAGATGCGGCGGAAGCTCCCGGTCGAGCAGCGCGGCCATGTGCCCGGCCTGTTCCACGGCGAGATCCTCGAACCGTCCCCACTCCGTGTCGGACAGTTCGGGCAGCAGCACGTCGGCCCGGTGGACCGCGCCTCCGGGAGCGCGTACGACGGCGGTGACTCGCCCCGGCCGTACCGTCACCGCGCCCACACCGCCCGCCCGCGCGAGCCGGCGTCCCGCCTTGACCACCGCCGCTTCCAGCGCCGCGTCCTCCAGGGCCCGCAGCCAGGCGCGCCCCCACCAGCTCTGCGCGAAGCCACGCCCGCGCGCGGGCGGCAGCGCGGCCACGGTGCGCCCCGCGTCACGCCCGTGCTCGTCGTCGTGGCGCCTCATCGTGTCTCCCCGCGTCATCGTGCCTCCCCGCGCAGTGCCACCAGGGCGGCCAGTTCCTCGTTCGACAGTTCCGTCAGGGCCGCCTCGCCGGTGCCGAGCACCGCGTCGGCCAGCTCCCGCTTGCGGCCCAGCATCTCCGCGATGCGGTCCTCCAGGGTCCCCTCCGCGATCAGCCGGTGCACCTGCACCGGACGGGTCTGCCCGATGCGGTACGCGCGGTCGGTGGCCTGTGCCTCCACCGCCGGATTCCACCAGCGGTCGTAGTGCACGACATGTTCGGCACGGGTGAGGTTCAGTCCCGTTCCGGCGGCCTTGAGGGACAGCAGGAACACGGGTGCCTCGCCGGCCTGGAAACGGCGCACCAGATCCTCGCGTCGCGCGACCGGTGTCCCGCCGTGCAGCAGCAGGGAGGCCACCCCGCGGTCCGTCAGATGCCGTTCGAGGAGCCGGGCCATCCGGACGTACTGCGTGAAGACGAGGACGCCCGAGCCCTCCGTGAGGATGGTGCCGAGCAGTTCGTCCAGCAGCTCCAGTTTTCCCGAGCGTCCCACGAGCCGCGAGTCGTCCTCCTTGAGGAACTGCGCCGGATGATTGCAGATCTGCTTCAGGCCGGTCAGCAACCGCACGATCAGGCCCCGGCGGGCCATGTCGTCGGCGGCCGCGATCCGGTCCAGGGTCTCGCGGACCAACGCCTCGTAGAGGCCCGTCTGTTCGGCCGTGAGTGCCACCGGGTGATCGGTCTCGGTCTTCGGGGGGAGCTCGGGCGCGATGCCGGGGTCGGACTTGCGCCGCCGCAGCAGGAACGGCCCGACGAGCCGGGCGAGGCCTTGCGCGGCGGCGGGGTCACGGCCGCCTTCGACGGGGCGCGCGTACCGCGAGCGGAAGGTGCCCAGGCGGCCGAGCAGGCCGGGCGTCGTCCAGTCGAGGATCGCCCACAGCTCCGTGAGGTTGTTCTCCACCGGAGTGCCGGTGAGCGCCACGCGCGCGCGTGCGTCGATCGTCCGCAACGCCCGTGCGGTCGCGGAGTAAGGATTCTTCACGTGTTGTGCCTCGTCCGCCACGACCATCCCCCAGGACACCCCGGCGAGCCGTGCGGCGTCGAGGCGCATCGTCCCGTACGTCGTCAGGACGAACTCACCGTCCGCCACGGATCCCAGCTCGCGCCCGGGGCCGTGGAACCGGCGCACCGGCACGCCAGGAGCGAACCGTTCGATCTCGCGCTGCCAGTTGCCCAGGAGCGAGGCCGGGCAGACGACGAGTGCGGGACCGGCCGACGAGGGCCGCGTCTGCCGGTGCAGGTGCAGCGCGATCAGTGTGATCGTCTTGCCCAGGCCCATGTCGTCGGCCAGGCAGCAGCCCAGACCGAGTGCCGTCGTGCGGGCCAGCCAGTCGAGGCCGCGCAGCTGGTAGTCGCGCAGGGTGGCGGCCAGGCCCGGCGGCTGTCCGACGGGGAGGGCCGGCTCATTGGCCGTGAGCCGCTCCCGCAGGCCCTCCAGCCATCCCGTCGGGCGCACCTCGACCCGTCGGCCGTCGACCTCCGTCGAACCCGTCAGCGCCGCGGCCAGCGCCTCGACGGGAGCGAGGGACCGCTCCCGCTCGGTCCGGGCCCGCGCCGCCTCCCGCGGATCGACCAGGACCCACCCGTCGCGCAGCCGCACCAGGGGCCGTTTGGCCTCCGAGAGCCGGTCCAGCTCCTCCCGGGACACCTCACGGCCGCCCAGGTCGAACGACCAGCTGAGGGTGACCCTGGTGGCCGAGGACAGGAACGACGACGGAGCGGAGGCGGCCGCGGACGAAGCGGTGCCGTCGTCCGGCGGGCCGATGGCCGCGTGCGCCGTGAGGCCGCGGACCGGCTGCTTCGGCCAGTGCACGTCGACCCCCGCGGCGGCCAGTGCCCGCGTGCCCTCGCCCAGCAACTCGGCGATCTCGTCGTCGGCCAGGTCCACGGCATCGGGCACGGCCGCGGAGAGCAACGGCGTCAGCGGCGGCCAGGCGCGGGCCGCGCGGCGCAGCGCCAGAAGGGCGTCGGCACGCGCGCGTGGTGCGGATGCCGCGGTCCCGGCATCCGCAGCGGTCCACAGGCCGGCGGCATCCATGACGTCCGTCGCTCCGTCATGCCCGTGCACTTGTAGGACCGCACGGAACCGGATCGGGGCGTCCTCGGCGGGCACGGCGTCGTCGAGGCCGGGCGCCTCCACCCGCAGCGACAGACGCACACCCGCGTCGTGGCCGGCGGCGATGTCGTCGGCCCAGGCCCGTAGCGCGGGCAGACGCCGCGGCTCGGGTGACGCGTACGCGGGACCACCGGTCACCATGGGAGCGGCCGGGGAGCGCGGGAGTACGTCGGCGACGGCGTCGAGGAAGGCACGCAGCAGCCGCTCCGGGTCGGGCAACAGCAACGGCCCGTCCGCCGTGAGAGGTACGGCGTGCGCCTCCGGAGGCATGGCGGCGGCGAGTTCGCGGACCAGCTCCGCATCACCCGCGGACAGGGGGCCCACGCGCCAGGCGTCGTGGTCCGCCGGGGACAGGCCCGGCAGGAGGAGACCGCGTGCCAGGAAGCCCAGGGCCAGTTCACCGGCGGTGCGCCAGAAGGCGGCGGCCCGGTGTTCTCCCGGTAGTTCACGCGCGCGCGTGAGCACCGGAAGAGCGCTGCGGACCGGCAGCAGGAGGGCAGGCAGCAGGACACGTTCGACGCCGCCGTCCGCGGAGGGGACGACGAGATCCAGGGACGTCGGGGAGCCTTCCGGGAACACGGGCGGAGCCTCGCCGTCCGGTCGCCAGAACCCGATCCGGCCCGCCCGCGCGGGATCGGAAGGCAGGAACACGACGCGGCAGCGGGCCAGTTCGGACAGGTCGGAGTGGGGTGCCGTGGGAGTGGTCTGCACAGCTCTGCCGGACTCCTCAAATTTGACTACTCGCTTGGAGTCGCCGAGGGTACAGCACGAGGGGGGCGTCGCCGTTACGCCGGAATCGTGAACTGGATCACTTCACGATCTGTTCGATGGTCGGCGGCGCGCTCGTGACCGGGACGGGCGGCGGGAAGGGGTGGTGGCATCCGCGCGCGGGGAGCACGACGGGGGCACGGGGCCCTGAGATTCCGAAGCCGGGGGCGCCGGGAGCGGTCCGCGGGCCGCCGGGCTCGCGCCGTCGGGCGTCGCCGGCTCGGCCGGCGCCGACGGGTTACGCCGACGGCTGTCGCTCGCCGGGGCCCTAGGGGGCGCACCTCGGGGATGTCCCAGGGGCGGGGCACGGAACCGCGGGGGACGGGAGGCCGTTCTCAGATCAGAGAGCGGCAGTGGCCGCGGAGGAGGCGAGGCTCATGTCCAAGAACGCGAAGATCGCCGCAGGGGGCGTGGCGGTCGGTCTGATCCTGCTGATATGGCTGCCCTGGTGGGTGGCGTTCCTGATCGTCGTGGGAGTGCCCGCGGCCGCGTACCTGGCCCTGGACCCCTCACAGCGCCGCAGGCTGCGCCGGGTCACCCGCAAGGAGCTGGGCCGCTGAGGCGCCGGCGCACTCCCGGGCGGCACTTCCCGGGGAGCCCCGCTCGGACCGGCCGGGCCGCCGGGAGCCGCGCCGCGCGGGGCCCGGCGCCCGGGCGGGACGGGAGGCGTCGTCCGCCCCTCCCGGCTCACAGAGGGCGTACGGCCATCTTGTCGAGCGCCTCCAGCAGCCCCGGCAGCTCCGGCCCACGGCCGACCGGCAGGACCTCGCCGGGCTCCTCGTCGAGCAGGACGAACGCGATGTCGTCGGTGCGGGCCACGATCGACCAACCGGGGCCGTCGGCGCGCAGCGTCCGGGCCTCGCCCGGGGCGAACGACGAACGCACCCGGCCGAGCGGCGGCGGAGAACCGACGTAGGCGCGGGCCTCCGCGAGCACCCGACGGATCCCGGCGTGGCCGCCCGAAGCGCCGGTCTCGCTCTCCGGCGCGGACTCCGCCGCCTTCGCCTGCCCACCGGGCGCGGAGAAATCGGCGTCGCTGATCTGCTCCCGCCAGGCCGCCCACTGCAGCGCGATCTCGTCGGCACCCAGACGGCGCTGGGCCGGCCCCCAGGAGCCGGTGTCCGGCGGGCTCAGCGCCGACCGGCCCGCCACCTCGGCCGAGGGGTCGTGCGGTGCGGGCACGCCGGGAGCCGCGACGGCGACGGCCAGGGGCCAGCCCGGCAGGGCGGTGACGACCGCCCGCTCGTCCGGTGACAGCTCGTACTCCATGCCGCAGTCCCACGAGGCGATCGCCACGGCGACCAGTGAGACGTCGTCGATGACGACCGTCCAGCGTGCCCCGTCCCCGTCCTGGCCCAGCACCAGGCCGTATCCGTCGGCGCGTGGCGCAAGATCCAGCGCCGTGCACGCCTCCGGGTAGTCGTCGCCCAGCACGCTCGGAAACTGCGCCGGCGTAAGCAGTACCGCCGTCAGCACGTACAGCGCATCATCGGCGGCGACGGCCTCGTCGTCCGTTCCGGCCATCCCTGCCTCCCCAATGGTTCACCCAACGGCGCGCACCCTAGTGCGAGCGGAAGCAGCTTGTCACGACTCCGCGCACCACGCGGAGCTGCAGGTTTCCACCTGGACAGGGGCGAAACGGCCACACCCGGAGAGCGATGTTCCGCTCAGGCCGCGGGCAGCCCGAGGAGGTCACGGGCCACCGCGCCGGGCGACTCGTCGCGTTCGCGGGCCAGGGCGACGACCGCCCGGCAGGCCAGCTCGCTCACCCCGAAGGACAGTGCCTCCGGCGACACCCAGGCCGCCGCCTCCTCCATCCGGTCCTGGTCGTCCTCCGCGCGGGCCACCACATGGACGGCCGCCGCTTCGAACAAGTTGTGCGCGCGTCGCCCCGGAGCGTCCACCGGCCGCGCTTGCGCCGAGGTGCGGAGCCTGCCGGCGTACCTGCGGATCGTGTCGAACACACGGACCACCCTTTCCCTGAACGAGACCTGTATCGATCGCCCCATCTGCTGCCCCACAACCTAGAGTTGGAGTTTCGATGGCATAAGGGGGAGCGACGTGCTGAAGCGCTTCGAGCGGCTCGGGCGGATCCGCCGGCTGGACCCGGTGGCGGACGCGCTGGAGATCTACCGGATCAGCGCCACGCTGGAGTTTCCCTGGGACTACACCCGCGCCCTCGAACTGGCCCTGTACCGCACCTACGCGGTGCCGAGCATCGGGCGACTGCTCGCGCGGACCGCGGAGCTGACCGAGCGCACCCAGAAGCGGTACGACGACACGGCGCTCCTCCTCGACACCGTTCTGGAACACGGCTTCGCGGCACAGGAGGGGCGCACGGCGATCCGCCGCATCAACCAGATGCACCGCAGCTACGACATCAGCGACGACGACATGCGGTACGTATTGAGCACGTTCGTGGTGGTGCCCCGGCGCTGGATCGACACCTATGGCTGGCGACGGCTGTCCCGGCACGAGATCGTCGCCGCCACGGAGTACTACCGCACCCTCGGCAGGCACATGGGGATCCCGGACATCCCCCGGACCTACGAAGAGTTCGAAGTCCTCCTCGACTCCTACGAGGAGGCCCACTTCGGCTGGGACGAGGGGGCCCGGCAGGTCTCCGACGCCACCCTCGGCCTGATGACGTCCTGGTATCCCCGCCCTCTGGCCCCGCTGCTGCGCACGGCGACGCTCGCCCTGCTCGACGAGCCGCTGCTGCGGGCGTTCCACTACCCGCGTCCCGGTGCGGGCACCACCGCGCTGGTCCGCCGTGCCGTCCGGGCACGCGGCCGGCTGGTCCGGCTGCTGCCGCCGCGCCGGGCCCCGCACTACGCCCGTCAGAACTGGGAGATCAAGGGCTACCCGAACGGCTACCGCGTGGCCGACCTGGGCACCCACCCCGTCCCGGGCATGGGCGGCTGCCCGGTCCGGCACCGGGACACCTCAGCGGTCGACTCCGTCGAGTGACGCCAGCGTGTCGCGCAGCCAGGCCAGTTCGGCCCGGCTCGTGGCACGCGCGATGGTGAGGACGCCCCGCCGGAACGGGTCGTCCAGCTCCTCCGCGCGCAGGGGCCGGTCGCCCTCGTAGAAGAAGCTCGCCGGCTCCTCCAGGAAGGCCAGACGACGGCGGAGCACGGCCGCCTGCGCGGAGGGGTCCGCCAGGTGCCGCAGGAACGCGAGCAGCGCGAACCAGTGGTTCTCGTCGGTGATTTCCCGCTGGGCCGGCTCGGCGAGCCGGCGCTTCAGCTCCGTCCGGCCCTCCTCGGTCAGGCTCAGCACATGTCGCGGTGCGGCCACGGCGCCGGGTTCGGTGGCCCGCACCAGCAGACCCGCCTTCTCCAGTCGCTTGATCGCCGGGTACAGGGTGCTCTCGGCGACGGGGCGCACGTGGCCGGTGAGTGCCGCGATGTGCCGGCGCAGTACATATCCGTGCAGCGGCGCGTCGTACAGGAATCCGAGGATGGCGAGTTCGAGCATGACCGCATTCTCCCGCAGGGATACATCGCTCGATCAATACTGCCTTGACGTTATACCTCGACACCGATGTATGTTGGACCGCAGAGCGCAAGGAGGGGTGCGATGCAGCAGGCCATGTTCGACAGCAGGGGAAGCCGTATCAGCTGGACCGAGGTGCCCGGGGCGGAGCCCGCCCGGGTGTATCTGCACGGACTCGGATCCATGTCGGCCGTCTATCACGCACACATCGCCGCCCGGCCGGAACTGACCGGGCGGCGCAGCCTGTTCGTCGATCTGCCGGGACACGGCACGAGCGACCGGCCCCAGGACTTCGGGTACACGCTGGAGGACCACGCCGACGC
Organism: Streptomyces naphthomycinicus; assembly: GCF_020400595.1. Classification (GTDB taxonomy): domain Bacteria; phylum Actinomycetota; class Actinomycetes; order Streptomycetales; family Streptomycetaceae; genus Streptomyces; species Streptomyces naphthomycinicus. Next base: position 82,809 of record NZ_JAINRE010000002.1, read on the forward strand.
GGTCGCGGTCGCCCTGGACGCGGCCGGCGCCACCGGCGCCGAACTGATCGGGCACAGCATGGGCGGTGCCGTCGCCGTCGTCCTCGCCCACCGGCGGCCCGATCTCGTCTCCCGGCTGGTACTGACCGAGGCCAATCTGGATGCGTTCCCGCCGTCGACCGCGGCCAGCAGCGGAATCGCCTCCTACGCGGAGGACGAGTTCGTGGCACGGGAGTACGCGCGCGTGCTGGACGCGGTCGGTCCCCTGTGGGCGGCGACCATGCGGCTGGCCGACCCGCGCGCCCTGCACCGCAGCGCCGTCGGCCTGCGCAGGGGCTCGGACCCCGTGATGCGCACGCTCCTGGAGGGGCTGCCCGTCGACCGTGTCTATCTCCAGGGCGAGCACAGTGGCGCACTCGGCGGCCGGGAGCGCCTGGAAGCCGCCGGGGTGCGCGTGGTGACGGTGGCAGGCGCCGGGCACAACGTCATGTTCGACAACCCCGGCGCCTTCGCGGCGGCGGTCGCGGAAGCGGTCTGATCCGTCCCGGCCGTCAGGCCTCGCGCACCGCGAGCGCGAGAAAGCGGGAGTCCTCGTCGACGTACGAGGTCATGCGCCAGCCCGAACGGGCCAGGAGCGGGCGGAGGTTGGACTCGGCCCGCAGATCGTCCGGGGTGAGCCGGCGGCCGTGCCGCGCCGCCAGGGCCGCCCGGCCGATGGGGTGGAAGAGCGCGAGCGCACCGCCGGGCCTCACCGCACGGGCCAGTTCCCGCAGGTCGTCCGCCGGCCGTGGCAGATGGGCGATCAGGCCGGCCGCGAACACGGCGTCCAGGCAACCCGAACGCAGCGGCAGCGCGGCGACGTCCGCGAGCAGCAGGCGCCCGTCCCGGTCCCTGCCCGCCCGCGCGGCCGCCTGGAGCATCGCCGGGGTCAGATCGGCCCCGAGCACCACCCCGGAGGGCCCCACGGCGGCCCGCAACGGCGGCAGGGCCCGTCCCGTGCCGCAGCCCGCGTCCAGCACGCGGTCCCCCTCCCGCAACCCGAGACCGGCCACGGCTGCCGCGTAGGCCGGCCCGTCGTCCGGGAACCTGCTGTCCCAGTCGGCGGCCCGGGCGGTGAAGAAATCCTGGACATGTGTGTGGTCGTCGCTCATGCTCCGCATGATTCCTCACCGTCACGAGGGACGTCTCTGTGTGCACGTTCGAGCGGGACGCGATCGTTCCGTCGCAATTGTGCTCCACATTCCGTCACCTTTCGAAATGCGCCCCCGCCGTGCGCCCCTGCCCCCTAGCGTCCCGGGGCCATGGGACACCTGGACCACGCAGCCTTCGGCTGGCTCACCCCCGTGCTGTCGTACGTGATGGCCTGCACCGGCGCCGCGCTCGGACTGCGCTGCACCGTCCGCGCGCTCGCCGCCACCGGGCGTTCGCGCCGCAACTGGCTCGTCACCGCGGCCTCCGCCATCGGGACGGGCATCTGGACCATGCACTTCGTGGCCATGCTCGGCTTCCGCGTCAGCGGTACCGACATCCGCTACGACGTGCCGCTGACGATTCTCAGCCTCGTCGTCGCCATGGCCGTCGTCTGCGCCGGCGTCTTCGTCGTCGGGCACAGCCGTGACCGCAACCGCGCCCTCCTCCTGGGCGGGCTCACCACCGGCCTGGGCGTCGCCAGCATGCACTACCTGGGCATGGCCGCGGTCCGGCTGCACGGCGACGTCTCGTACGACCCCGCACTCGTCGGAGTGTCGGTACTGATCGCCGTGGTCGCGGCGACCGCGGCCCTGTGGGCCGGACTCAACATCAAGTCGCCCCTAGCGGTCACCGTCGCCTCCCTCGTCATGGGGGCGGCCGTCAGCAGCATGCACTACACCGGCATGTTCGCGGTGAGCGTGCGCGTGGACCCCTCCGGCGACGCCCTGCCCGGGGCCACGGCGATGCAGTTCATCTTCCCCCTCGCCGTCGGCCTCGGGTCCTATCTGTTCATCACCTCGGCCTTCGTCGCCCTCTCGCCCACGGCCGGCGAGCGCGAGGCGTCCGCCTCAGCGCAGCGGCCCGTCGAGAGCGTCGCCCGCTAGCCGGACCGGCCCGAACGAACCGCCCACGTCCCGAGCGAGGAGGCCATGCGCCCACCCCGTAGACCCGAGAAAGCCGCCGCCCCGGCACACCGCGCGCGCGGCCGCCGCGCACACGCGGGCCCGCCCGCCGACGAGGCCGCCGATCGCCCTCTCGAAGCGCCGACCGCCCCGGCACGCGCACGGGGGAGCCGCCGGCACCTGCGGCCCCGGACCGTGCGCGCCAAGGTGGTCAGCCTCCTGATGGTGCCCGTCGTCTCCCTGCTCGCCCTCTGGGCGTACGCCACCGTCAGCACCGCCCAGGACGTCGCCCGGCTGCGCCAGTCCCAGCGGGTCGACGCCGAACTGCGCACCCCGGTGGCCGCGGCCGTCACCGCGCTCCAGGCCGAACGCACCGCGGCCGTGCGGTACGCCTCGGCCCCCGGCGCCGGAAACGGCGAGAACCTGAAGGACCTCGCGGCCCGCACCGACCGGGCCGTGGCCAAGCTGCGGCTCGGCCACGGCAGCACGGTCGCCGACAGCCAGGAACTGCCCGCCGGAGTCTCCCGGCGCCTCGGCGCCTTCGTCACCGGTACCGAGCACCTCCGCACGCTGCGGTCGGACGTCCTGAGCCACAGGACGGGCTGGAACGACGTGTACGCGCGGTACACCGAGAACATCGGCGCGGCCTTCGCCGTGGACGGCGCCCTCACCGGGGTCCAGCAGGCCGATGTCGCCTCGGACGCGCGCGTGCTGCTCGAATTCTCCCGCGCCGCCGAGGCACTGGCCCAGGAGGACACCCTGCTCGGCAGCGCACGCGCCGCCGGCACCCTGCGGGGCGAGCGCCTGCGGCTCTTCGGCGCCGCCGTCGCCGCCCGCCGAGCCCTCACCGAGACCGCCGTCACCGATCTGCCCGCCGCCCAACGCGCCGCCTGGCGGAACCTGACGAACAGCGCCTCCTACACCGCCCTGGGCGCCGCCGAGGACGAACTGCTCGCCGCCGGTCCGGCCGACACGGCACCCCCCGCTGCCTGGAGCGCCGACCACGCGCGCGTACAGAACGGCATGCGGACCATCGCGGCGGCCACGGGCCGCACCGTCGCCGGCCGTGCCGACCCGGTCGCCCGCGGTCTGGTCAGCCCCGCCGGCGCGGCCGTGCTCTTCGGGCTCGCCGCCGTCGCCGCCTCCCTCGTCATCTCCGTCCGCATCGGGCGGGCACTCGTGATCGAGCTCGTGAGCCTGCGCAACGACGCGCTCGAGATCGCCCGCCGCAAACTCCCCGAGGCGATGCGGAAACTGCGCGCCGGCGACGAGATCGACATCCAGGCCGAGGCGCCCGCCGGGCCACCCGCCGAGGATGAGACGGGACAGGTCGCGGAAGCCCTCACCACCGTCCACCGCGCCGCGCTCGGCGCCGCCGTGGAGCGCGCCGAACTCGCCAGCGGCATCTCCGGGGTCTTCGTCAACCTGGCCCGCCGCAGCCAGGTCCTGGTCCACCGCCAGCTCAGCCTCCTGGACAGCATGGAGCGGAGCTCGGACGATCCCGACGAGCTGAGCGACCTGTTCCGTCTGGACCATCTCACCACCCGGATGCGACGCCACGCCGAGAGTCTGATCATCCTTTCCGGCGCCGCACCCGGCAGAGCCTGGCGCATGCCGGTGTCCCTCACCAACGTCGTGCGCGCCGCCGTCTCCGAAATCGAGGACTACGCGCGCGTGGAGGTGCGTCAGTTCCCCGAGGCCCACGTCGTGGGCGCGGCCGTCGCCGACCTCACCCACCTCCTCGCCGAGCTTGTCGAGAACGCCGCCCAGTTCTCACCGCCCCACACGCGCGTGCGGGTCAACGGAGAACCCGTCGGCAACGGCTACGCCCTGGAGATCGAGGACCGGGGGCTCGGCATGGGCGCCGGCACCCTCGCCGAGGCCAACCGGCGCATCGAACAGTCCGAGGCGCTCGACCTCTTCGACAGCGACCGCCTGGGACTCTTCGTGGTCAGCAGGCTCGCCGCCCGGCACGACATCAAGGTGCACCTGCGGACCTCTCCCTACGGAGGCACCACCGCCGTGGTCCTGCTGCCGACCGCCCTGCTGCACGGGGGCACTGCGAAACGTTCCTCCCACCAGGACGGACAGACCCGCCCCGATCAGGAAAGCGTCCACGCGCGCATGCCCGCTGCGACCGCGCCGCAGGAGGCCGCCGTCGCCGCGCGCCCGGACCGGCCCGCCCTGGCGGCCACGGCGCCCGGCGCGCACGGCACCGCGCCGCCCCCCTCACCCCGTGCGCCCCGTCCGGCTCCTGAACCGGACGGCACCGGCCCGGCACCCGGCCCCCGGAGCACCGGCCCCCGAGACGCCGGCCGGCAGCGCACCGCCGCCCCCGAACCCACGCCCCCCGGAGTCACCACCTTGAGGCTGCACCGTCCGCCGGACGACTCCGAGCCCTCCGACGACCTCCCGCGCCGGGTGCGCCAGGCGAGCCTCGCCCCGCAACTGCGCCACCAGCGAACCGAAGAACCGGCCGCACAGCCCGCCCGGCACGGCGACGACCGGCGCACTCCCGAGGTCGTACGGGACCGCATGGCGGCCTACCGCGACGGCTGGACGCGCGGCGGTGGCAGGCCGCCCGGCCGCGGCCCCGCCCCGCAGACCGGAACGGGCAGTCACCGCAACGAAGGAGACCCGGCATGATCGAGGACCCGAACCCGAGGGCCGGCCGGCGATCCGGCGAACTGGACTGGCTGCTCGACGAGCTGGTGATGCGCGTGAGCGAGGTACGGCACGCCGTCGTGCTGTCCAACGACGGACTGGCGGTCGGTGCCTCCTCCGGCCTCGCGCGGGAGGACGCCGAGCACCTCGCCGCCGTGGCCTCCGGCTTCAACAGCCTCGCCAAGGGCGCCGGACGGCATTTCGGAGCGGGCGGAGTGCGCCAGACCATGGTCGAGATGGACGACGCGTTCCTCTTCGTCGCCGCCGCCGGCGACGGTTCCTGCCTCGCCCTGCTCACCGCGGTCACGGCCGACATCGGACTGGTCGCCTACGAGATGGCCCGCCTCGTCAAACGCGTCGGCGAGCATCTCCACACGGCGCCGCGCGTCGCGGCCCGGCCCCCCGCCGCCGGATGAGCCGGGAAGGCCGCACCGATGACCGACACCCCGACCGGCGGACCCCGGGAGCCGGGCAGCCAGTGGTACGACGGCGAGGCCGGGCCCCTGGTCCGTCCCTACGCCATGACAGGCGGCCGCACCCAGTCCGGACCCGCCGGCGTACGCTTCGACCTGATCGCGCTCGTCACACTCGATCCGGCCGCACCGGCGCTCGACGACGACACCGCGCTCGGCCCCGAGCACCGGAGCCTGATCGACCTGTGCCGCGAGGAGACGCAGTCCGTGGCCGAACTCGCCGCGGACGCGGACCTTCCGGTCGGCGTGGTCAGGGTCCTCGTCGGTGACCTCCTGGAACGCGGCTGTGTGACCATCAGCCGTCCCGTCCCGCCGGCACACCTCCCCGACGAACGGATCCTGCGCGAGGTCATCGAGGGACTGCGAGCGCTGTAGATGAGCGATCGGAAACCGTCGTACGCCTCGCCGCGCCCGCATCCGTGCGCCCGGCCGTGTCCCAGCCCGTCCGTTCCGGGCGCATTACGGCGGCAGACGGACGAAATCCGCTCACGTCAGGGCCACTTCGGTCCCCTCGCCCCCGACGGGCAACCCCGTTGTCATGATGCCGGCTTCACCCCCGCAGCACGCGGACGCCGGCCGCGGCCGGCCCTCCCGAGAGAAGTGATCATGGTCTCCGAGCACTCCGACGCCACCGGCGACACCTCCGCCCTGGCGCTGAAGATACTGGTCGCCGGTGGCTTCGGCGTCGGCAAGACGACCCTGGTCGGGGCCGTCAGCGAGATCCGGCCGCTGCGCACCGAGGAACTGCTCAGCGAAGCCGGCCAACTGGTGGACGACACCGACGGCGTGGACCAGAAGGTCACCACGACCGTGGCCATGGACTTCGGCCGCATCACGATCCGCTCCGGCCTGTCGCTCTACCTCTTCGGCACACCGGGGCAGGACCGCTTCTGGTTCCTGTGGGACGAGCTGGCCCAGGGCGCCCTCGGCGCCGTCGTCCTCGCGGACACCAGGCGCCTGGAGGACTGCTTCCCCGCCGTCGACTACTTCGAGCACCGGCGGATCCCGTTCGTGGTCGCCGTCAACTGCTTCACCGGAGCCCGCGGCTACGGCGCCCACGACGTCTCCCGTGCGCTCGACCTCGACCGCGGTACGCCCGTGGTGCTGTGCGACGCGCGCGACCGCGACTCCGGGAAGGAGGTGTTGATCCGGCTCGTCGAGTACGCCGGGCGGATGCACACCGCCCGGCTCCTGGACTCGGTCGGCTGAGACCGCCGCTCAGGCCGCGACGTCCCGCATGGCCAGCACGGTGTCGATCGCGACGCGGACGAGGAGTTCCCCCGGTACGCCGTTGCGGGCACCGTACTCCTCGGCGCGCTCCTCGCCCATGTACCGGGCGGCGATCCGGGTGGCCCAGTGACGCACCTCGTCCAGATCCTCCGACAGCTGGGCACGGCCGTTCAGCACCACGAAGTGGAACGGCGGACGGTCGTCGTCCACACACAGGGCAACCCGGCCGTCACGGGCCAGATTGCGTCCCTTCACCGTGTCCTTGCCGGTGTTGAACACCAACTCGCCCCCGTCCAGGAGAAACCAGATCGGAGCCACATGCGGGCTGCCGTCGGCGCGGACGGTGGACAGCTTGCCGGTGCGGGTGCCGTCCGAGACGAACGCCCGCCATTCCTCATCGGTCATCTTCTCTGCCATGGCCCCATCCTGCTTGCCCGTACGCGGGTCGTGGGGAAGGCTGGCGGGGAGTTCCTCCAAGCCAGGGGGGAGACATCACACGGGGAGACGGACATGGCGCAGAACCAGGGTCTCGGATGGCTCCTGGACGATCTGACCGAGCGGGTGGACCATGTGCGCCACGCACTGGTCCTGTCGAACGACGGGTTGGTCACCGCGGCGAGCACGGGCCTGCGTCGCGAGGACGCCGAGCATCTCGCCGCCGTGTCGTCCGGGCTGCACAGCCTGGCCAAGGGCTCGGGACGCCACTTCGGCGCGGGCCGGGTGCGACAGACGATGATCGAGTACGACGATGCCGTGCTGTTCGTGACGGCGGCCGGCGCCGGTAGCTGTCTGTGTCTGCTCAGCGGGGCCGAGGCCGACATCGGCCAGATCGCCTATGAGATGACCCTGCTGGTCAACCGGGTGGGCGAACACCTCGGAGTCGACGCCAGACAACCCGAGCGGACCCCGATAGCAGACGCCTGACCAGCGTCTTCGTCGGCGATCGCGGAGTTTTCCACAGGCTCGCCACGAGGTGCGACAGTCCGGCTACGGTGGGTGCACGGCGAACGCGCGGGGCGTGAGCCATGGACTCCACGGGGGAGTGCGACATGTCGGCAGGCACCTTCGGCCCACCCGGCTCCAGCACCTGTACGCCGAGCCGCGCGGCTCGCGAACTGGGTCTCAAGCGAAGCGAGTTCAACCTCGCCGTGCAACTCGGTCGCATTCGGACCGTGCCCGACGAGGGCGGGGGAGGGGGCCGCCGGGTGGAACATGCGGAGATCGACCGTCTCCGCGCGCAGAGCGGCTTCCCGGAGTCCGTCCGTGAACGCGTACGGGCCGTGGGTACGGCCGAGGGAGCGGCCCTCATGGGCATCCCGGCCGGCCGGTTCACCCGGCTCGCCCGCCTGGGCCTGCTCGTGCCGGTCACCTACTACCTGAACCGCTACCGGACCGTGGTCTGGCTCTATCTGGCCGAGGAACTGAGTCAGTTCGCGTCGGCCGCGGAGAACGCCCCTCTGCTCAAGGGGCGTACGCCCGAGACCCTGCGGAGCCAGCTGGCGGCGGGAGTGGATCTACGGGCACGGAACTGGCGTGGGCGTCATCTGGGGTTCCTGCTGCGGCAGGCCGACGGCCTGTGGGCCCGTGCCGGTGCGGTGGCCGCATTCCTCGCGCCCGCCGAAATCGCCGACGTCGTCAAGGACCCGTACGAGCGCTCCTTCCTCAACCGGTTCCGGCCCGCGCCACCAGGACACGGCGTGCCCGGGTCTCCCTCCGCCCACCTCGCCGAGCGGATCATGACGGCGCAGGACGCGGACGAGATCGCCTGGCTGCGCAGCGACCTGGCGCGCTCGATCGGTGAGGCTCGTGAAGCCTCGCCCGCCCCGAGCCCGAGGGCCCGCCGCGTCCCGCCGACGGTCCGAGCGGTGGCCCGGCCCATCCCGCCGATGACACGGACGGTCACCCGGCCGACGGAAGAGACGACGACGCTCCTGCGGGCCGAGTGCGAGGGACGGTCACCGGAGCCGGGGACGCGGCTCCCGGACTCGGCGGCTGGGGGCCGGTCGCCCGCCACGCGGCTTGCGCAAGAGCCCTTGCCGGCAGCGCTGTCGCCGGACCCGTGCGTGCCGCCGGCGGTGTCGGCGGTGCGGACGGCCGCGTCACTCGCCCTTCGGCGCCACGAACCGGCTCAGCCGGCCCGGCCACGGTCCTCCCGGGGGCTACGAGCCTGGCTACGGCGGAGAAGCGCCCGGCCCGCGCGGGTCTGAAACACCCCCCTGGAGCCCCGCAGGCGGCGACTACAGGGCCCGGAACAGGCCCTCCTGGACGACCGAGACGAGCAGTCGTCCCTCCAGGTCGTAGATCCGCCCACGGGCCAGCCCGCGCCCGCCGACGGCGATCGGCGATTCCTGGTCGTACAGGAACCACTCGTCCGCGCGGAACGGCCGATGGAACCACATGGCGTGGTCCAGCGAGGCCAGATCGAAGTTCCGCGGACCCCACAGGGGTTCGACCGGGATGCGGACGGCGTCCAGCAGGGTCATGTCGCTGGCGTAGGTCAGCGCGCACGTGTGGACCAGCGGATCGTCACCGAGCGGCCCGACCGCGCGCATCCACACGGCGCTGCGCGGCTCGGCGCCGTCGATCTCCTCGGCGTTCCAGCGCAGCCGGTCGACGTACCGGATGTCGAACGGCTGGCGGCGCGCCATCCGCTCCAACTGCTCCGGCAGCACGCCCAGCTGCTTGCGGATCTCCTCGGCCACGGTCGGCAGGGAATCCGGGTGCGGCACCTCACGGGCCGGCGGCAGCTGGTGCTCGAACGGTCCTTCCTCAGGCTTGTGAAAGGAGGCGGTCAGATTGAAGATCGTGCGGCCCTGCTGCACGGCCGTGACCCGGCGCGTCGTGAAGGAGCGCCCGTCGCGTACCCGCTCCACCTGGTACACGATCGGCACACCCGGCCGGCCCGGGCGCAGGAAGTACGCGTGGAGCGAGTGCACCGGGCGATCACCGTCCGTGGTGCGGCCGGCCGCGACCAGCGCCTGGCCCGCCACCTGGCCGCCGAAGACCCGCTGCAGGGACTCCTGCGGACTGCGGCCACGGAAGATGTTGACCTCGATCTGCTCCAGGTCGAGCAGATCGACCAGTCTCTCGGCCGGATTCGTCATGGGTGCGCTTCTCCTTGGCTTGCCACAGGTCGCGAGCGGGTCACAGCTGGCCGACGTCGGTGACGCGGACGACCGCCCGGCCCTCGGCGTCGGAAGCCACGAGGTCGATCTCCGCGCTGATGCCCCAGTCGTGGTCGCCGTTCGGATCGTCGAAGATCTGGCGGACGCGCCAGAGACTGTTCTCCGGCTCCTCCTTGATCACGAGCAGCTTCGGGCCGCGTGCGTCGGGACCGGTGCCGAGGTCCTCGTACTCGTCCCAGTACTTGTCCATCGCCTCGCCCCACGCGTCGGCGTCCCAGCCGGACTCGGCGTCCATCTCGCCCAGTTCCTCGACCTGGTCCAGCGCGGCCAGCTCCACACGCCGGAACATGGCGTTGCGGACCAGGACGCGGAAGGCGCGGGCGTTGGCGGTGACCGGCTTGACCTCGTCGGCCTTCTCCTGTGCCTCCTCGGCGGTCATCTCCTCCGGGTTGGCGAGCTGCTCCCACTCGTCCAGCAGGCTGGAGTCCACCTGGCGCACCATCTCGCCCAGCCACTCGATCAGGTCCTGCAGATCCTCGGACTTCAGGTCGTCCGGGATGGTGTGGTCCAGGGTCTTGTAGGCGCTGGCGAGGTAGCGCAGCACGATGCCCTCGGTGCGGGCCAGCTCGTAGTAGGACACCAGCTCCGTGAAGGACAGTGCCCTCTCGTACATGTCACGGATCACCGACTTCGGCGACAGCGGGTGGTCGCCGACCCAGGGGTGGCTCTTGCGGTAGGTGTCGTACGCGTGGAAGAGCAGCTCTTCCAGCGGCTTCGGGTACGTGATGTCCTGGAGGCGCTCCATGCGCTCCTCGTACTCGACGCCGTCCGCCTTCATCGCGGCCACGGCCTCGCCACGCGCCTTGTTCTGCTGGGCGGCGAGGATCTGCCGCGGGTCGTCCAGGGTGGACTCGACGACGGACACCATGTCGAGCGCGTAGGACGGCGACTCGGGGTCGAGGAGCTCGAAGGAGGCGAGCGCGAACGTCGACAGCGGCTGGTTCAGCGCGAAGTCCTGCTGGAGATCGACCGTGAGCCGGACGATGCGGCCCTCGGCGTCCGGCTTGTCGAGCTTCTCCACGATCCCGCCGTCCAGCAGGGAGCGGTAGATCGCGATCGCCCGGCGGATGTGCCGGAGCTGCTGCCTGCGCGGCTCGTGGTTGTCCTCCAGGAGGTGGCGCATCGCCTCGAACGCGTTGCCCGGGCGGGCGATCACCGACAGCAGCATCGTGTGCGTCACCCGGAATCGCGAGGTCAGCGGCTCCGGCTCCGACTCGATCAGCTTCTGGAAGGTGTTCTCCGTCCAGCCGACGAAGCCCTCCGGCGCCTTCTTGCGCACCACCTTGCGCCGCTTCTTCGGGTCGTCGCCCGCCTTCGCCAGCGCCTTCTCGTTCTCGATGACGTGCTCCGGCGCCTGGGCGACCACGAACCCCGCGGTGTCGAAACCGGCCCGGCCGGCCCGGCCCGCGATCTGGTGGAACTCACGGGCCCGCAGGGTCCGCACCCGGCTGCCGTCGTACTTGGTCAGCGCCGTGAACAGCACCGTACGGATCGGGACGTTGACGCCCACGCCGAGCGTGTCCGTGCCGCAGATGACCTTCAGCAGACCGGCCTGGGCGAGCTTCTCCACCAGGCGCCGGTACTTGGGCAGCATGCCGGCGTGGTGCACACCGATGCCGTGCCGTACGTAGCGGGAGAGGTTGCGGCCGAACTTGGTGGTGAAACGGAAGTTGCCGATCAGCTCGGCGATCTGGTCCTTCTCCTCGCGCGAGCACATGTTGATGCTCATCAGCGCCTGCGCGCGCTCCACGGCCTGGGCCTGGGTGAAGTGCACGATGTACACCGGTGCCTGCCTGCTCTCCAGCAGGTTCGTGAGCGTCTCGGTGAGGGGGGTCAGCTCGTACTCGTAGGAGAGGGGCACCGGGCGGGTCGCGGAGCGGACCACCGACGTGGGGCGGCCGGTGCGGCGGGCGAGGTCCTTCTCGAAGAAGGACACATCGCCCAGAGTGGCCGACATCAGGATGAACTGCGCCTGAGGCAGTTCCAGCAGCGGGATCTGCCAGGCCCAGCCGCGGTCGCCCTCGGCGTAGAAGTGGAACTCGTCCATGACGACCTGGCCGACGTCGGCGTTCTTGCCGTCGCGCAGTGCGATCGACGCCAGCACCTCGGCGGTGCAGCAGATGACGGGCGCGTCGGCGTTCACGGAGGCGTCGCCGGTGAGCATGCCGACGTTCTCGGTGCCGAAGAGCTTGCACAGCTCGAAGAACTTCTCCGACACCAGCGCCTTGATCGGTGCCGTGTAGAAGGTGACCTCGTCCCGGGCCAGCGCGGCGAAGTGCGCCCCCGCGGCGATCATGCTCTTGCCGGAGCCGGTGGGCGTCGAGACGATCACGTTCGCCCCGGAGACCACCTCGATCAGCGCCTCCTCCTGGTGGGGGTAGAGGGTGAGGCCGCGCTCCTGCGCCCACGACTCGAAGGCTTCGTACAGGGCGTCGGGGTCGGCGGTCGGCGGCAGCTGATCGATGAGGGTCACGCCCCCATCTTGCCTGGCCCACCGCCCGAGCGGGGAATCGGCTGCGGATGCGAAGATCACGACGGCTACGCTGTGTCGCCGACGCGGCGTCAGCGCACCGGGTCAACTGGACAGCGGCACACGAGGAATGGGGCGGGAAGCGGCCATGATGGGACCAGCACACTCACTGTCGGGAGCCGCGGCCTGGCTGGGCGTCGGAGCGGCCGCCGCGGCGGCCGGACACGCGATGCCCTGGCCTGTCCTCCTGGCCGGTGCCCTGATCTGCGCCGGCGCAGCGCTCGCCCCGGACCTCGATCACAAGGCCGCCACCATTTCCCGGGCCTTCGGGCCGATCTCCCGCTGGATCTGCGAGATCGTGGACAAGCTGTCGTACGCCGTCTACAAGGCGACCAGGAAGCAGGGCGACCCGCGGCGCTCCGGCGGTCACCGTACGCTGACGCACACCTGGGTGTGGGCGGTCATGATCGGTGCCGGCTCCTCCGCCGCGGCGATCACGGGAGGCCGCTGGGCGGTGCTGGCGATCCTGTTCGTGCACATGGTGCTCGCGATCGAGGGTCTGCTGTGGCGGGCGGCGCGCGGCTCCAGCAGCGACGTCCTGGTCTGGCTGCTGGCGGCGACCAGCGCGTGGATCCTCGCGGGAGTGCTGGACAAGCCGGGCAACGGCTCCGACTGGCTGTTCACCGCGCCCGGGCAGGAGTACCTGTGGCTGGGGCTCCCGATCGTGCTGGGTGCGCTGGTGCACGACATCGGGGACGCGCTGACCGTGTCCGGCTGCCCGATCCTGTGGCCGATCCCGGTGGGGCGCAAGCGCTGGTACCCCCTGGGGCCGCCCAAGGCGATGCGGTTCCGGGCGGGCAGCTGGGTCGAGCTGAAGGTGCTGATGCCGGTGTTCATGCTGCTCGGGGGAGTGGGCTGCGCCGCGGCCCTCAACGTGATCTGAGGAAGCCCCCGCGATCACGTCCCGATCCGGCGAAGCCCCCGGGATCAGGTCGTCTCGCCCGCGTCCGCCCCGCCGTACCGGCGCTCGAAGCGGGCGATCCGGCCCTCGGTGTCGACCGTGCGGGCCCTGCCCGTGTAGAAGGGGTGGCTCTCCGCGGAGATCTCGACATCGATCACCGGGTAGGTCCGGCCGTCGTCCCACTCGATGGTCTGTTCGCTCCGCGCGGTGGAACGGGTCAGGAACGCGTAGCCGGCCGCGCGGTCGCGGAAGACCACGGCGTGATAGTCGGGGTGCTTGTCCTGCTGCATGGCGGCTCCTCGTGCGGGACGGCCGGGAGGCCGGCGTCCGGACGGTCAGACTCAGCCGGAGAGGTTGTCCTCGTCGACGATGTGCATCGCGGCCTCCTCGGCGGACGCGGCGGCCCCGTCGATGCCGACGTCGGTGGCCACGAGCGCGGCCTCCTCGTCCTCGTGCGCACCCTCGTCGGGTGCCACCAGCCGGCCCGAGCGGAAATTGCCGACCTCGTTGTCCAGCAGCTCTCCGTCCGTGCCGTCGCAGTCACCGATGCCGTCGCCGTCGGGCGCGGTGGGGTCGGGAAGCTCCTCGGCCAGCCGCTGGTCGAGCGTCTCGCCCGCCTGGCGTTCGGCCGCCGTGACGCCGACGCGTTCGACCGCCCACGGCCGCTCGGGAGGGGACCAGCCGCGGTCGAGAGGTTCGGCGACGCCGTCGAAGTCAAGTGTGTCCTCGACGTCGAGCACCCCCGTATCCTCCCGGATCTCCGAGGAATCGGGCTGGTAGACGTCGTCCCCCCAGCCGTCGGCGCTGTCCACGACTACCTCCAGATGGTGAGGACGGCCGGGTGCCGCCCCAGCGGGCGGCGGGCCGTCGGCACACACGGCACGGAGGCCGCACGCCGGGAACCGCGCGGTTCCCGGGCGGGCCCCGAGCCGGTGCCGCCGCTCTCCAGCCTTCCACCCCTGCTCGGCACCGCGCAACGGCACGCGCCCCCGCGGGTGCGCACGGTCGCGCACGGGAGCAGGACACCGAGACGGGAGCGGCTCCCGCCGGACGTGAAGCCGGCGCCCGCCACAGCGGGCACCGGCCCCGCGGCAGCGCTCGGCGCCGGCGAGCACTCACCCGTGCCAGGACCGCCACAGTGCCGCGTACGCTCCCTCCGCGGCGACCAGCTCGTCGTGGCTGCCCAGCTCGCTGATGCGGCCGTTCTCCACGACGGCGATCACGTCGGCGTCATGGGCGGTGTGCAGACGGTGGGCGATGGCCACCACGGTGCGGCCGTCGAGCACACGCGCCAGGGAGCGTTCCAGGTGGCGGGCCGCCCGCGGGTCGAGGAGCGAGGTCGCCTCGTCCAGCACCAGCGTGTGCGGGTCGGCCAGCACCAACCGGGCCAGTGCGATCTGCTGTGCCTGCGCCGGGGTGAGGGAAAGGCTGCCGGAGCCCACCTCGGTGTCCAGACCGTCGTCCAGCGCCCGCGCCCACTCGTCCGCGTCGACCGCGCCCAGGGCGGCCCACAGCTCGGCGTCGTGGCTGCCGACGGGACCGTCCCCGCTCGGGTCGTGCCGGGAGTGGGGAAGGGCCAGCAGCAGGTTGTCGCGCAGGGAGCCCACGAAGACGTGGTGCTCCTGATTGACGAGGGCGACGTGCGAGCGGACGCGCTCCGCGGGCATCCGGGACAGCTCCGCCCCGCCCAGGGTGACCCTGCCGTCCCGGGGCGCGTAGATCCCGGCGAGCAGCCGGCCCAGGGTGGACTTGCCGGCGCCGGAGGGGCCGACCAGGGCGAGCCGGGTGCCCGGCGCCACCTCCAGCGAGACCTTGCGCAGCACGTCGACGCCCTCGCGGTAGCCGAAGTGCACCCCGTCGGCCTGCACGGCCCGTCCGTCGGGGGCCAGCGAGGCGTCCCCCGCGTCCGGCTCGATGTCCCGCACACCGACCAGACGGGCCAGCGACACCTGGGCGACCTGCACCTCGTCGTACCAGCGCAGGATCAGGTTCACCGGATCGACGAGCATCTGCGCGATCAGCGCGCCGGTGGTCAGCCGGCCCACGCTGATCCACCCGTGCAGCACGAACACCCCGCCGACCATCAGGACCGAGCCGAGCACGAGGAGGTGGACGGTGTTGATGACCGGGAAGAGCACGGAGCGGAGCCAGAGCGTGTAGCGCTCCCAGGCCGTCCATTCCTTGATGCGCCGCTCCGACAGGGCCACCCGGCGGGCGCCGAGACGGTGCGCCTCTATGGTGTGGCCCGCGTCCACGGTCTCGGCGAGCGCGGCGGCGACGGCGGCGTACCCGGCGGACTCCGAGCGGTAGCCGGCCGGGGCACGCTTGAAGTACCAGCGGCAGCCGATCACCAGGACCGGGACGGCGAGCAGTACCGCGGCGGCCAGCGGCGGGGCGGTCACGACCAGCCCGCCGAGCAGCAGCAGGGCCCACACGACACCGATGGCCAGCTGGGGCACGGCCTCGCGCATGGCGTTGGCCAGGCGGTCGATGTCGGTGGTGATGCGCGAGAGCAGGTCGCCGGTACCCGCCCGTTCCAGCACGCCCGGCGGCAGTCCGACGGACCGGACGAGGAAGTCCTCGCGCAGATCGGCCAGCATCCGCTCGCCGAGCATCGCGCCCCGCAGCCGTACCTGCCGGACGAACACGGCCTGCACGGCCAGCGCGAGCACGAACAGTCCGGCGGTCAGGCCCAGATGCAGTTCCCCGGCCCGGTCCGTCACCCGCTCGACCAGGCCGCCGAGCAGGTACGGGCCCACCATGGAGGCGATCACGGCCACCGTGTTGACGGCGACGAGCAGCAGGAAGGCCCGGCGGTGCCGGCGGAACAGTTCGGTGACGTAGGCGCGCACGGTCGCGGCGGCGCCGACGGGCAGAGTGGTGGCGGTCGTCGGGGCCGCCGGGTCGTACGCCGGTGGCGCAACGCCGATCATGCGCTCTCCTCGATCTCTTCCAGCTCCTGGAGCGCGTCCAGCAGCATGCCTTCACCGGCCACGGCCAGTTCCTCGTCGGTCTCCCGGGTCACCACGGCCCGGTACCGCGGCTCGTCGGCGACCAGTTCGCGGTGCACGCCGACCGCCACGACCTCGCCGTCGTGCACCAGGGCGACCCGGTCCGCGCGGTCGAGGAGCAGTGGTGAGGAGGTGAACACCACGGTCGTGCGTCCCGACCGCAGCCGGCGCAGCCCGTCCGCGATCCGGGCCTCGGTGTGGGAGTCGACCGCGGAGGTCGGCTCGTCCAGCACCAGCACCTCCGGGTCGGTGATCAGCGACCTGGCCAGGGCGAGCCGCTGGCGCTGGCCGCCGGACAGGGAGCGTCCGCGCTCGGTGATGCGGGCGTCCATCGGGTCGCCGGCGTCCAGCGAGCCCTGCACGAGCGCGTCCAGCACGTCCTCGCACCGCGCGGCCGCCAGCGCGTCCGCGGCCCGTACGGCGCCGGAGGCGGGTACGTCGAGCAGCTCGCGCAGCGTGCCGGACAGCAGCACCGGGTCCTTGTCCTGGACGAGAACGGCGGTCCGGGCGCTGTCGAGCGGAAGCTCGTCCAGGGGCACCCCGCCCAGCAGCACCGAGCGGCCCGGCTCCGCGGGGTGGCCGCCCAGCCGCTCGGCCAGCCTGCCCGCCGCGTCCGGGTCACCGCACACCACGGCGGTGAACCGGCCGGCCGGAGCGAGGAGGCCGGTCGCCGGGTCGTGCAGATCGCCGGCCGGTACCTCGGCCGCACGGGTGCCGTCGGTGGCCGTGAGCCGCTCCAGCGACAGCACACGCGCGGCGCGCTTGGCCGAGGGACGGGAGAAGGAGTACGCCATGGCGATCTCCTCGAAGTGCCGCAGGGGGTAATTGAGCACCATGACCGCGCTGTAGACGGTGACGAGTTCGCCGACCGTGATCCGGCCCTCGCGGGCCAGGCCGACGCCGTGCCAGACGACGGCGATCAGCAGCAGTCCGGGCAGCAGCACCTGGACGGCGGAGATCAGCGACCACATCCGGGCGCTGCGCACGGCGGCGTGCCGTACCTCCTGCGAGGCCCGGCGGTAGCGGTCGAGGAACAGCTCCTCGCCGCCGATGCCGCGCAGCACCCGCAGCCCGGCGACGGTGTCCGAGGCCAGCTCGGTGGCCCGGCCCGCCTTCTCGCGCTGCACGTCGGCGCGGCGCGTCGCCCGGGGCAGCAGCGGCAGCACCGCCAGCGCCACCACGGGCAGTCCCACGGCCACGACCGCACCGAGGGCGGGCTGGTACACGACCAGGCCGACGCAGACGACCACGACCGTCAGCGCGGCGGCGGTGAAGCGGGAGACGGCCTCGACGAACCAGCCGATCTTCTCCACGTCACCGGTGGAGACGGACACCACCTCACCGGCGGCCACCCGCCGGGTGAGGGCGGAGCCGAGCTCTGCCGCCTTGCGGGCCAGCAGCTGCTGGACGCGGGCGGCGGCGGTGATCCAGTTGGTGACGGCGGTGCGGTGCAGGAAGGTGTCTCCGAGGGCGATACCCGTTCCGCACAGCAGCATCAGACCACCCGTCAGGGCGAGCCGGGAGCCGGACCGGTCGACGGCCGCCTGCACGGCGAGACCGACGCAGAAGGGCAGGGCGGAGACGCCCACGAAGTGGAGCAGGCCCCAGGCGAGCGACTTCAGCTGCCCGCCCAGCTGGTTGCGCCAGAGCCACCACAGGAATCGGGGACCCGAGCGTGCGTCGGGCACACCCGGATCGGGATACGGAAGGTCTTGAATCTGCATGACGTCCCAGTGGCTCGTGTCAGGGGGAGGAGGGGCAGGAGCGGAGCGCCGCGGGGAGCGGCGACAAGCCGTGAAAGGTTCGCGTCGCAGAGTGGTGAATTTCAAACAGTTTTTCTTGACGGCCCGCGAAATCCACCGACTTCCGGCCAAGCCCCCTCGTTCCGCCTGTCAAGCTGCGCGCAGGTACCTCACCCGGCACGGTGACGGTCCGGCAGGCACCGCCCCGTCGGCCCGTTCGCGATGACAGCCTGGACCGGTGCATACCCACAGTGCGCGGTGCGGGGCGATCGCGACGGCGGCCCTCGGTGCCCTCCTCGCGACGCTCGCCGCCTGCGGCACCCCACCCGCCGGCCCCGCCCCGGCCCAGGGCGGGCGGGGCACCCCCGGCCGGGCCGCGCCGGCGTCCCCGCCGGCGTCCGCCCCCACGGCCGGCCCGACCCGAATCCCCGGTGTCGGCGACCGCCTGTACCGACGGATCCCCGCCGCCTCCCGGCAGGTCGTGGCCGTGTACGGCGAGGGCGAGGACTCGGCCGACTCCAGGGTCGTGCTGTACACCCGGCAGGGCGCGCAGTGGCGGGCTGTGGGCGGCTGGCCCGCGCACAACGGGCGCCACGGCTGGACCACGGACCATCACGAGGGCGACCAGCGCACCCCGGTCGGCGTGTTCACCCTCACCCAGGCGGGCGGTGTGCTCGCCGACCCGGGCACCAGGCTGCCCTACGATCAGGACGCGGACGCCTACGCGCCGCCGCGGGAGTGGGGCGAGGCCCGCCGGCACGACTTCGACCACGTCGTCGCCATCGACTACAACCGTCTCCGGGGCACGCCACCGCGCGATGCGAGCCGCCCCTGGGGTGCGGGCAGGGGCGGCGGCATCTGGTTGCACGTGGACCACGGCAGTGGCACCTCGGCCTGTGTCAGCGTCTCCGGGAAGGCCATGGAGTTCCTGCTGCGCACACTGGACCCGGCGCGCCGGCCGGTCGTGGTGATGGGGGACAGGGCGACGCTGACGGCCTAGCCAGGGCCTGTCGGACGCGAATTGTCAGACAGGCCCTGGCGGAGGACGCGTGCCTCGGCCCCCGTGCGCCCCGTGCCCCGTCTCCGTTCCGGGCTTCCCCGGCGTCGCCGGGCGGTCGGCGCGGGCGTCCGGCCCGGAGCCGCCCGGCCGGGGGAGCCGTCTATCCCAGCGGGTCCTCCTGGTCCTCGTCCTGTGCCTCTTCCTCCGGCTCGTCCTGCGGTTCTTCCTGTGTCTCCCCCCGTGGGTCGTCCTGTGGCTCGGCCAGCGGCCCGCCCAGAGGTTCTCCCTGCGGTACTCCCGCGGCTGCTCCCTGAGGTACCCCCGGAAGCGCTTCCTGCGGCTGTTCCTGAGCCGCTCCCGCAGGCGCTTCCTGTGGTTGTCCCTGAGCCGCTCCCGGAGGCGCTGCCTGCGGTTGTCCCTGAGCCGCTCCCGCAGGCGCTTCCTGCGGTTGTCCCTGCGGTCCCGCCGTCGTGGCGGACGAGTCCACCAGGTCCACGTCGCCGGCCCGGACGTAGGCCAGCCGGTGGCCGAACTGGATCTCGTAGTACCTCTCCTGGCCCCACACCACCGGGTTGGGCGTCTCGCTGAACGTCTTGGCGGTGTAGGAACTGCCGACGCCGGACTGCGTCACATAGCGCTGGCCCGCGAGGAAGCTGTAGGGGAGCGGCGAGTCGGTCGGCTCCTCCACGTCCTCCGGGTAGGCGTCCTCCTCCGGGAGGGCGCGTCCGTACACCGGGATCTCGTCCAGGCCGTCCTTCGGCGTGACCATGCGCCCGGACGCACCGACGGCGGTCGGATTCTCCTTGGGGTTCTTGAACCACGCCTTCCGGCCCTGGTACCAGATCGCGGTCCAGTCGCCGTTGCGGTCCGCGACGGCGAAGGTCTGCCCGGTGGAGACGCGCGATCCCAGGTCGTTGACGTCCTCCGTGGAGTTGTCGCCCTCAGGTCTGCGCCCCGGGTCCTGGATCAGTTGGGCGTGCTCGTTCGGCTCGGTGTACAGGCGGACCGCGCTGGAACCGTGCGGCCGACAGAGTGCACCACTGCCGGTGCACCCCGTGAATCGCGGTTTGTTCTTGCCGTAGTCCGGCAGGATGGTCACCACGTCGCTGTCGGGTCCCGCGGTCGCCCGCAGCGGCGCGCCGAGAAGGTCGAAGTAGTGCCGCCAGTCCCAGAAGGGGCCCGGGTCGTCGTGCATGTCGGGAATGGAGTCGGCGGTCGGGGCCGGCACGTTGTCGTGGCCGAAGATGTGCTGCCGGTCCAGCGGAATGCCGTACTTCTTCGCCAGGTACCGCACCAGGTGCGCCGAGGCCTGGTACATCCGCTCCGTGTACCAGGTTCCGGGCTGCGTGAGGAAGCCCTCGTGCTCGATGCCGATCGAGCGGGCGTTCACGAACTGGCTGCCGGAGTGCCAGGCCTCGTCCTTGGTCTTGACGTGCTGCGTGACATGGCCGTCGCTGGAGCGGATCGAGTAGTGCCACGACGACTCCGTCGGAGTCTGCACCGTCTGGAACATGCTCGGCAGCTCCGCCTCGGTGTCGTGGATGACGATGTACTCGATCGGCTGGTCCCTGGGGCGGTCGCCCAGGTCGTGGTTGCCGTAGTCGGTGTCGCTGTCCTCGGTCTCGATCTCCACGTACGGCGCGCCGAGCCAGTCGCAGGCCAGCTCGGCCGGGCACTCGACCTCCTTCGACCGCTGCGGGCCCTGGAGGCGCGGGGTGCGGGGGTGCTGCTGCACTCCGGGGGTGGCGGGGAGGGTGACCTCCTGCCCTTCGGCGGTGGTGCGGTGCGCCCCCTTGCGGATCAGGGCGAACACGTCGTCGGCGTAGGCCGCCGCTGACGTGACGTCACGTGTGCCCGGATAGCGCGCCACCGTCTCCCACCAGTCCGCGGGGTTGGCGCTGAGGGGCTTGCCGAGCTGTCGCTGAGTGGCCGCCAGCAGGGCGGCGCCGCCGCGTACGTTGGCGACGGCGTCCGTCCGCAGACGTTCGGTGGGGGCCTGGATGAGTCGTGCCGCGTGCTGAAGGTCCGCCGGCTGCACGGCGTGCCGGGCCGAGGGGCTCGCGGGGTCCGCGGTGAGCGAGCCCGCCGCCCCCGTCTGCGGCCGGGAGCGGCCGTTGTCCGGCGGCCGCGTGCCGGTCGCCGGGGCCCGGGCCGGGACGCGCTCGGCGTCCACCAGGTGCATCGGTCCGAAGCCGCCCGCGACGCTGGGTGCGCCCGGATGGGAGTCCCAGCGTGTCTGCGTGTAGGACACGCTCATGAGCACACTGCGCGGCACCTGGAACTCGCGCGCGGCGTCCGTGAAGGCGTCCTGCAGACGCCGGTCCGCCACGTCGTCGGCGCCGGAGGCCGGGAGGATCAGCAGAGGCGGCAGCAGCGCCGCCCCCGCGATCACACAGGCCGTGAGGCGACACCTCCGAATGGCCCCGGGGGCATGTGCAGAAACATTTCTTCTCATCGCAGAGGCTCTCCCAACCACGCTCGTTCGCAACCAGGACAAAGGAGTTGCCCGTCATGCCACCCCTTGTACGTTTCCGTGCTCGGCGCGCCGTGTCGTGGCGAGCGTCACCGGGGTGGACCAGCGGTCCGGCAGAGGCCACCCGGTCGGCGGCAACGACTCGGCTGCCTGGGGCAACCACGCGGGACCGCGGGCGGACTCAGTCCTCGACCGGGTCCACCTGCCAGTCGGGGTGGCCCGGCATGGGCGGAGTGTGCGCGCCGTACAGCCACGGTGTCAGGAACGGTTCCAGGTCCTCGCCCGCGACCCGGGACGCGAGCGCGACGAAGTCCCGGGTGCCGGCCGTGCGTCCCCGGTAGGTGGTCACCCAGGCTCGCTCGATACGGTCGAACGTCTCCTCGCCGACCTTCTCGCGCAGCGCGAACAGCACCAGCGCCGAGCCGTCGTAGCGCATCACCTTGAACAGCGTCGCCGCGGACGGCTCGGCGGGCGCCCCTTCGTCGTGCCGCCACCGGTCGTGCTGCTCGTACGCCGCCCGCATCGTGGACTGAAGACTCACACCACCGTGCTCGTCGGAGTACAGGCGCTCGTAGAAACGGGCGTGACCCTCGCTCAGCCACAGATCGGACCAGCGCCGGATGGCGACGCTGTCGCCCGTCCAATGGTGTGTCAGCTCGTGGACGAGATTGCGTTCGGCGTCGACCTGATCGCCCAGCAGGTCGTCCCGCGGTACGACGGAGAGGGACTGGGTCTCCAGTGCCACCGGCAGGTCGGTGTCGCCGACCAGCACACCGTAGCGGCGGAACGGGTACGGGCCGAGTCGCCCTTCCAGCCAGGCGAGGTGCCGGGGGGTGAGGGAGCGGTACGCCTCGGTGTCCGTGACCAGGTCGTCCGGGACGACGTCCCGCACGGGCAGCCCGCGCGGTCCCCGGCTGTCCACGAACGTGAACCTCCCGATCGCCAGCTGGACCAGCTGGGCCGCGATCGGCTCCTCGGAGTCGTACGTCCACCGCACGCGGCCGTCCGGCTGCCGGTGGCTGCCGACGAGCCGGCCGTTGGCCACCGCGCTGAGCCCCGCGGGGGTGGTGATCCGGAAGGTGATCGGCGCCCGCAGGCTCGGGTGGTCGTTCGCCGGGAAGATCATTTTGGCGCCGTCCGGCTGGGCGCAGACCAGGGTGCCGTCGGACGTGGGCACCCAGCCGTAGTCCTGGATCGCGTCGTCGCGGTGACGTCCCTGCGCGGGGTCGGCGGTGTAGGTGACGCGGACGGTGAACGCGCTGCCGCGGGGGATCGGCTTCGCGGGGGTGACGACGAGTTCGTCGCCGTCGCGCCGGGCGGCGGCCGGTGTGCCGTCGACGGTGACGTGGTGCAGCGCGTTGCCCGCGAAGTCGAGGTCGAAACGGGAAAGGGCCTGTGTGGCGGAGGCGCTGATGGTGGCGCCGGCCTCGAAGGGCGTCCGTGGTGCCCGCCAGTCGAAGTCGAGCGTGTACCGGCGGACGGTGTAGCCGCCGTTGCCGGCGAGCGGCATGAGCGGGTCGCCGATCCCCCGCGCGCCCGGGGACGGGGCCGGGCCGGCGGGGGCGGCCGAGGCACCGGGGGCGCCGCGGCCCGCGGGCGGGCCGCCGCCGGTGAACAGGGCGGTGAGGGCGACCGCTCCCGTGAGGGCGACGGCTCCCGTGGCGGCGAGGGCGAGCGTCGTGCGACGCGGCCGGGGGGCGGGGGCGGGACGCCGGGGACGGGATTCCGGGCGCGTGGACGGAGCCTTCACCGGAGGGGGCCGGGGGTGTCGCGGGGTCGGGGAGCGGGGCTCGCGGCCGTGCGCCTCGCCGGACTGCCGGCGGTCGTGATCTCCATGACCGCACTATGCCAGTTAGGTGTGCTTATAACACTAAATGTCCTCTCGTTGGGTGCTCGTGCGGGAGGGGTGGCGACCGTCCTCATCGCGCCGATCCGCCCCAGGCGTCATTGCGGGGCGGTCCGTCTCCCCGTAGAACACCGGCCATGAGAAGACGGATAGTCATGTCCATGCTCGCCGGAGCGACCCTCCTGGTGGGCACACTCTTCGGCTCCGGCGCGACGACGGCCCAAGCGGCCGACGTGCCCGCCGAGTTCGGCACCGACTGGCACGACCCGGTGACCGCGGCCCCGCCCGTCGAGCGGCCGCACACCCGCTCGTGCCAGGTCACCCTCGCCGACGTCCGGTTCCGCGACTACACCCCCTACCGCGGCACGTACGCGCCTCCCGAGGGCTGCGGTGACCGCTGGAGCAAGGTCGTCCTGCGTCTCGACGGCAAGGTGAAGGGCCGTCAGTACGACCGGCTCGGCTATCTGCACGTCGGCGGGGTCGAGATCCTGCGGACCTCCACCCCGGAGCCCTCGCCCGACGGCATCGAGTGGCACGTCGAGAAGGACGTCACCCGTTACAGTGACACCTTCCGCGGCGCCCGGGACGTCGAGATGCTGATCGGCAACGTGGTCGACGACACCTACACCGGTGTCATCGACGTACACGTCACCCTGACCTTCTACGCGGGACGTCCCGCGACGGCCGCTCCCGACCGGGTGCTCACCCTCGCCGACACGTCCGCCGGCACGACCCTCACCACCCCGCGCAACAGCGAGCGGATCGTCGCCGAGGTGTACGCGACCGGTTCGGGCGGCGGCTGCGAGGAGTTCTGGTACCTGACCGTGGCCGACCCGGCGCCGTACTCGTGCAAGGCCGACCGCGGCCCCTACCGCGAGGTGCAGATCAGCGTCGACGGCCGGCTCGCCGGTGTCGCGGCGCCCTTCCCGAACGTGTGGACGGGCGGCTGGTCCAACCCCTTCCTCTGGTACGTCCTCCCGGCCCCGCGGGCCTTCGACGTCCGGCCCGTCGAGTACGACCTCACACCCTTCGCCGGCCTCCTCAACGACGGCCGCCCGCACCGCGTCGAGGTGTCCGTCGCCGGTGTGCCCGCGGGACAGGCGGGCTGGAGCACCCCGGTGAACGTCCTGGTCTGGCAGGACGAGCACCGCGCCCGTGTCCCCGGCGCCCTGGTCGAGGACAAGGCCACCGACCTCGCCAACTCCTCGGTCTACACCCCCGGTGCCGAGAACCGGGTGGACACCGAGGCCGGGCACCGGCTCACCGTCTCCGGATACGTGGACACCTCGCACGGGCGCGTGACCACCACGGTCACCCGGACGCTCGCCAACACCTCCGTCCACCGCTGGACCGACGGCGAGAACACGGACGGACTCGACGCGACCTGGACCGACGAGGAGACGGTGCGCGTCGCCGGCCACGGCCCCGCGCGGACGACGCACACGCACCGCGCGTACACCGCGAACGGTGCCACCACCGTCGGCCCGGACAAGCGGCTGCGGACCGTGCTGACCCTCGGCGACCGGGCGTCCGTGGTGACACGGGAAGGCGGCCGGCGCACCACGTGGTCGCGGCTGGACGACACCTACAGCGGCGACGCCGCCTACACGCTCGACGTTCCCCGTGACCAGCGGCACGCGGTCGGAACCTCGGCCGAGCGCTACCGCCTGCGCGGTCCGGGCCGCTGCTACGACCGTTCCCTGACCACGGTCCAGGGAGTGCTGACGGAGGACCGCGGCCGATGCTGAGAGCGGCGGCCCGGCGGGTGCCGGCCGCCGTGGGGTGTGCAGGTCCGTGACACGGATGCCCTGCCCGGGGCCGGCGACGCCTGCGGGGGCGAGCGCCGGGTCCCGGTCGCGCGAGGCCCCGCTCCCCGGTCCGGGGTGCGGGGCCCTGGCCGTTCCCGGTCAGCAGCGCTGCGCGGTGTCGCCGTCGATCAGCGTGTCCAGCAGGACGCCGAGGACCTGGCGCTCCTTCTCCGTCAGCGGCGCCAGTATCTCCTCGGCCGCCGAGCGGCGGGCGCCGCGCAGTTCGCGCAGGGTCGCGCGGCCCTCGTCCGTCAGCTCGATCCGGGTCACGCGCCGGTTCGCCGGGTCCGGCGCCCGTCGCACCTTGCCGCTCGCCTCCAGCCCGTCGACCAGCGTCGTCACCGCGCGCGGCACGACCTCCAGCCGCTCTGCGAGGTCGGCCATGCGTGGCGGCGAGGCGTAGTGCGCGAGGGTGCGCAGCAGCCGGGACTGGGCGGGTGTGACCCCCAGGTCGCGCAGTTCCAGATGGTGCTTCTGGATGCGGTGCACCCGGCGGGTGAGCCGTAGCAACTGCTCGGCGAGCAGGCCGTCGGGATCTGGGGTGGTCATGCGGGAACAATATCAGGATGCCGTTCATTGTGAGTATAGGTAACAATGAGCTATGATCCGTAAGGCATCGTCGGCCGCTCTCCGGCCGACGCCCGTTCACCTCCGTAGGAGCCCATGCATCCCGACCGTGAACCCTCCTGGACCCCACCTGCCGACGCGGGCGAGCAGCCCCGGCAGGTGCGCCGCATCCTGCGGCTCTTCCGTCCCTACCGCGGGCGGCTCGCCGTCGTCGGCGTGCTCGTCGGCGCCTCCTCGCTGGTCTCGGTGGCCACGCCGTTCCTGCTCAAGGAGACGCTCGACGTCGCGATCCCGCAGGGCCGCACCGGCCTGCTGAGCCTGCTCGCGCTCGGCATGATCCTCAGCGCCGTCCTGTCCAGCGTCTTCGGCGTGCTGCAGACGCTGATCTCCACCACCGTCGGCCAGCGGGTCATGCACGACCTGCGCACCGCGGTCTACGGCCGCCTGCAACGCATGTCGCTCGCCTTCTTCACGCGCACCCGCACCGGCGAGGTCCAGTCCCGCATCGCCAACGACATCGGCGGCATGCAGGCCACCGTCACCTCCACCGCCACCTCCCTGGTGTCCAACGCCACGAGCGTGGTCGCCACGATCGTCGCGATGATCGCCCTGGACTGGCGGCTGACGCTCGTCTCGCTGCTCCTGCTGCCGGTGTTCGTATGGATCAGCCGCCGCGTGGGCAACGAACGCAAGAAGATCACCACGCAGCGGCAGAAGCAGATGGCCGCGATGGCGGCCACGGTCACCGAGTCGCTCTCGGTCAGCGGCATCCTGCTCGGCCGCACCATGGGCCGCTCCGACTCGCTGACGGCCTCCTTCGCCGCGGAGTCCGAGGGCCTGGTCGACCTGGAGGTCAGGTCGAACATGGCCGGACGCTGGCGCATGGCCGTGATCACCATCGTCATGGCCGCGATGCCCGCCGTCATCTACTGGACCGCCGGCCTCGCCCTCCGGTTCGGCGGCCCCGAGGTCTCCCTCGGTACCATCGTCGCCTTCGTCTCGCTCCAGCAGGGCCTGTTCCGCCCGGCCGTGAGCCTGCTCGCGACCGGCGTCCAGATCCAGACCTCGCTGGCGCTCTTCCAGCGCATCTTCGAATATCTGGACCTGCCGATCGACATCACCGAGCAGGAGCGGCCGGTCCGCCTCGACCAGATCAAGGGCGAAGTCCGCTTCGAGGAGGTCGAGTTCCGCTACGACGACAAGGGCGGTCCCGTCCTCGACGGCGTCGACGTCACCGTCCCGGCCGGCGGCAGCCTCGCCGTCGTCGGCCCGACCGGAGCCGGCAAGTCCACGCTGGGCTATCTGGTGCCCCGCCTGTACGACGTCACCGGCGGTCGCGTCACGCTGGACGGGGTGGACGTCCGCGACCTCGACTTCGACACCCTCGCCCGCGCGGTCGGCGTCGTCTCGCAGGAGACGTACCTCTTCCACGCCTCGGTCGCCGAGAACCTGCGCTTCGCCAAGCCGGACGCCACCGACGAGCAGCTGCGCGCGGCGGCCGAGGCGGCGCAGATACACGACCACATAGCGGCTCTGCCCGACGGCTACGACACGATCGTGGGCGAACGCGGCCACCGCTTCTCCGGCGGCGAGAAGCAGCGCCTGGCGATAGCCCGCACCATCCTGCGCGACCCGCCGGTCCTCATCCTGGACGAGGCGACCAGCGCGCTCGACACCCGCACGGAGGCCGCCGTCCAGCAGGCCGTCGACGCGCTGTCGGCCGACCGTACGACGATCACCATCGCCCACCGCCTGTCCACGATCCGTGGTGCCGATCAGATCGTGGTGCTGGACTCCGGCCGGGTCGCCGAACGCGGCACCCACGAGGAACTGCTGGAGCGGGACGGCCGGTACGCGGCGCTGGTGCGCCGGGACGCGCAACTGCAGCCGACAAGCTGAACATATGCCGGGTTTGTGACGATATGCGTATTACCGTGCCCGCATGCAGACGAACACTCCGTCACGGAGAACGATCCGACTGACACGCCGGGGCAGACTCATCGTCCTCGTGGCCGGCGCCGTCGTGGCCGGCACCGCCGTGGCGGTGCCGCTGCTGATGCTGGAGAGCAGCCGCGAGCAGGTGCAGACCGCCACGCTGGTCATCCCGGAGGGCTGGCGCGCCGGCCAGGTCTACGACGCGATCGACAAGGCCCTGAAGCTGCCCCCCGGCAGCACCCGCAAGTCCCTCGACAAGACCACCCTGAAACTGCCGGGCGAGGCCGCGGGCAACCCCGAGGGCTACCTCTTCCCGGCGACGTATCCCCTCCGGAAAGGGGCGACCCCCGAGTCGCTGCTGCAGTTCATGGTCGACACGGCCAACAAGAAGTATCCCGCCGCACCGGTCGCGGCCGGGGCGCCGCGCAGCGCGATGAACACCTACCAGACCGTCACCATCGCCAGCATCGTCCAGGCCGAGGCGGCCACGAAGGCGGACATGGGCAAGGTCGCGCGGGTCGTCTTCAACCGGCTGGAGCGCGGGATGCCGCTGCAGATGGACTCCACCCTCCACTACGCACTGAACCGCAACACCGTCCGCACCAGCCAGAGCGACACGCAGATCGAGAGCCCGTACAACTCCTACCAGCGCATGGGCCTGCCGCCGACACCCATCGACAACCCCGGTGAGGACGCGATGCACGCCGCTCTCAACCCGACGCCGGGCGACTGGCTGTACTTCGTCACGGTCAAGCCCGGGGACACCCGCTTCACCGCGGACTACAACACGCACCTGCAAAACGTGGCCGACTTCAACGCTCTCCACCAGGCCACGGCCACGGCCCCGTCCACGAGCGGCAGCCCGTCGGGGTCTCCGGCCGTCCCGTCCGCCGCGCCGTCTCCGGCCGCCTGACCCGGCGGGACGTCACGCGGCGACCGCCCTGCCGGCCAGCAGCCGCCTGATGTCCCGGACGGCGGCGCGCCCGGCCCGGTTGGCCCCGACGGTGCTGGCCGAGGGGCCGTAGCCGACGAGGTGGATCCGTGGATCGGCGACCGCGCGGGTGCCCTCCACACGGATGCCGCCGCCCGGCTCACGCAGGTGCAGCGAGGCGAGATGGTCCAGCGCGGCCCGGAAACCGGTCGCCCACAGGATCACATCGGCGGCGATCCGCCGGCCGTCCCGCCACTCCACGCCGTCCGGGACGATCCGGTCGAACATCGGCTGCCGGTCCAGGACCCCGTCCGCGAGGCCCTGCCGGACGGCGTCGTTCAGGGGCAGCCCGGTGACCGAGACCACACTGCGCGGCGGCAGGCCCTGACGCACCCGCTCGTCCACCAGCGCGACGGCCGCGCGGCCCGCCTCCTGGTCGAACGGCCCCTCGCGGAAGACCGGGGGCCGCCGGGTGACCCAGGTCGTCGCGGCGGCGTACGGGGCGAGTTCCAGCAGATGCTGGGTGCCGGAGGCGCCACCGCCCACGACCACGACCCGCCGCCCGGCGAACTCTTCGGGGCCGGCGTACTGCGCGGTGTGCAACTGCCGCCCGCGAAAAGTCTCCTGGCCGGGGTAGCGCGGCCAGAACGGGCGGTCCCAGGTGCCGGTCGCGTTGATCAGTGCCCGCGTCGACCAGTCGCCGTCGGAGGTCTCCACGAGCAGCCGCCCGTCCGTGCCCTCGCGGACCGCACGCACCTCCACGGGCCGCCGTACCCGCAGGTCGAAGGTGCGCTCGTACCGGTCGAAGTACTCCGAGACGACCTCCGCCGAGGGGCGTGCCGGGTCGCCGTCCGTCAGCTCCATGCCGGGCAGCGCGTGCATCCCGTGCACCTTGCCGAACGTCAGCGAAGGCCACCGGAACTGCCAGGCACCGCCCGGCCCGGGGGAGTGGTCGAGGACCACGAAGTCGCGGTCCGGCTCGAAGCCGGTGCGCCGCAGATGATAGGCGGCGGCCAGACCGGCCTGACCCGCGCCGATGACGACGACCTCGACCTCGCGTGCTGCGTTCACGCCTCTCCCAACAGGGATCCGCACACGGATCTTCCCGGCTTCCCGGCTGCACATGCGTGACCTCGACGGCGGACAGGCTCAGCCCGGCCGCCTTGAGCGAGGCGACCGGCTGGTGGTGCGCGGACGAACCCTGCGCGACGGCGACGGACCTGCCCTTGAGCCGCTGAGGCCGGGTCAGCTTCGAGCCGTTCCGTACCGGGATGGTGTCGCCCCTGGAGGTGCCGTGCCAGGCGGCCCGTGTGCGGGAGCCTCGGGGCTCCAGGGAGTGGTCAGGCGGCTTCGGCGGCCGGGTCCACGCCGAGCCGTTCGAGCAGCCGGGCGCGGAGCGCGGCGAACCGGGGGTCGGTGATCTCGCGCGGCCGGTCCAGGCCGATGCGCTCTTCGTGGGCGATCCGGCCGCCGTCCATCACCAGGACGCGGTCGGCGAGCAGTACCGCTTCCTCCACGTCGTGCGTCACCAGCAGCACCGCGCACCCCCGGCGCCGCCACAGCTGTGCGACCAGACGCCGGGCCTTGATGCGGGCGAGGGCGTCGAGGGCACCGAACGGCTCGTCGAGCAGCAGCAGATCGGGGTCGCGGACCAAGGCGCGGGCCAGGGAGGCGCGCTGGGCCTCGCCGCCGGAGAGGGTCTTGGGCCAGGCGCCGACGCGGTGAGCGAGACCCACCTCGTCCAGTGCCCGCTCGGCGACGGCGCGTTCGGGCCTGCCGGGCAGTCCGAGCAGAACGTTGCGCCACACCTTCTTCCACGGCATCAGCCTCGGTGCCTGGAAGGCGACGGCCCGGCGGCGCGGGACGAGGGCCGTGCCCTCGATGTCCCGGTCCAGGCCCGCCAGGATCCGCAGCAGGGTCGACTTGCCGCAGCCGCTGCGGCCGAGCAGGGCGACGAACTCGCCGGGCGCGATGTCGAGTCGGAGATCGTCGATGACCGCGCGGCCGTCGAAGGAGCGGGTCAGTCCTTCGACATGGACCGCCTGTCGGGTCACCGTCCGGTGGACGTCGGTCGCCATTGCAGCAGCAGCCTTTCGGGAGAGCGGACGACGGAGTCGGCGAGCAGGCCGAGGAAGGCGTAGACGATCAGGCAGACCACGATCGCGTCGGTCCGCAGGAACTACTGGGGCCAGCGGCAGGAGCGGGCCGGTGGTACGGCGGAGCCGGCGGCGACTGCGCAGGGAGAAGGCTTCGCGGGAAGGGCGTCAGCGGCCGCGGCGACAGGCGGCGGAGGCCACCCGCAGCAGGTCGATGTGACCGCGCGTGGTGAGCAGGGCTGAGCGCAACATGCGGCTGAACGTAGTCAGATGGCCGCGCGCAGGTCAATGGCGTCTCGTTTGATGAACCTTGCGTATCAGGATCCGGCCATGCGGCGGGGCGTGAAAACCGGCGTATGGGTCAGGATGGGGGCATGTCCGATGCCTTCACCACACGCATGCTGCACGTCTCCACCGGCACCCGGGAGCGAGTCGTCGACCTCACCGCCGACTGCGAGGAATTCCTGCGGGAGGCGGCGGCCGGCCGGGACGGCCTGCTCAACATCTTCGTCCCGCACGCCACCGCCGGGATCGCCGTCATCGAGACGGGTGCCGGCAGCGACGACGACCTCCTCACGGCTCTGCACACGCTGCTGCCCGCCGACGACCGCTGGCAGCACCGCCACGGCAGCCCCGGCCACGGCCGCGACCACGTCCTGCCCGCCATCGTCCCGCCCCACGCGACCCTCCCGGTGATCGGCGGACGCCTGGAACTGGGCACCTGGCAGTCGGTGTGCCTGGTGGACACCAACAAGGACAACCCCGACCGCCGGGTACGGCTGAGCTTCCTCGGCTGAGCTTCCTCGCTGAGCCTCTTCGGTCCCTCTTCTTCGGCCGAGTCCGTCGGTCGAGTTCGCCGGTCGGTAGTGCCGGTCGGTAGTGCCGGTCTGTGGTGCCGGTCGGTAGTGCCGGTCTGTGGTGCCGGTCGGTAGTGCCGGTCTGTCGTGCCTGTCGCGTTCCTCGGCCGGGTCGGTCAGGGGCCGGTCCGGCCGGGTGTCGCTATCAGGCCGAGGCGCTGGGCGCGCAGAACGGTGGTGACGCGGTCGCGGGTGCCCAGC
This sequence comes from Streptomyces naphthomycinicus, assembly GCF_020400595.1. Lineage (GTDB taxonomy): Bacteria > Actinomycetota > Actinomycetes > Streptomycetales > Streptomycetaceae > Streptomyces > Streptomyces naphthomycinicus. The sequence continues at coordinate 114,331 of NZ_JAINRE010000002.1, forward strand.
TTGCGGTAGATGTTCTCGACGTGCTTGTGCACGGTACGGACCGAGATGCCGAGACGGCGGCCGATGGCGTCGGCGGTGAGCGCGTCGGTGAGCAGGAGGAGCACCGCGGTCTCGCGCGGCGTCAGCGCACAGTCCGCCGCCCGCTGGTCCGGCGCGCCGGCCGGGCCGAGTGCCCGGCGCCACTCGGCCAGCAACTGCCGTTGCCGCTCGACCGCCGCCAGCAGCGGCTGCGCGCGCTCGGCCATGACCAGGTGGTCGTCGGTGAAGTCCGTACCGGCCCGGTACACGAGGCACCCGGTGATCGGCACCCTGCTCTCGGGCAGCGGCACGCCCAGCACGTGGTCGGCGTCCAGGGCGTCGGCGAGCAGGCGTGCCGTGGGGCTGCCCGGCCAGGTCCGCCCCGCCGCCCGCAGCGCGGAGACCGGTGTCCGGTCCGGGCCGGCCGCGTAGTGACCGGCGAAGGGATAGCCCGCCCGCAGCAGGCCCAGGTCGGCGGCCCCGAGCCGGGCCAGTCCCGCGGCGGCCGCGTCGGGCACCGTGCCGAGCGTGCCGCTGTTCTCGCTCCAGTCGTCCAGCTTGTGGATGACCGTCTCACCGCCGCACATCTCCGCCAGCGTGCCGGCCAGCATCGGCCACAGCCGCTCGGGTTCCCGTTCGTGCAGCGCCGCCACGGCGACGGCCGTCATGCGCTCGTAGGACCTGTCCAGCCGCACGGGTTCCTCTCCGGTTGCCTCACGTACCCGTCCCCCCGCCGGTGTACGTACTTGTACGCATACCCCTGCGGTCCCCGGCTGCCGCACACTTCAACCCGGCGACACCGGCTGCTCGGACGTCATGCCCGGGGGGCCGCCGGCACGGGGGAACGGCGGCCCGTCCGGTGTCGCCGGTCTGCGTGCCGCGAGACCCGTCGCCGGCCGGAGAGCCGGTGCAGAGGGGCGGAGAACCGACGACGCCCCCCGGCGGAGCCGGAGGGCGTCGGGACGGGTGGAAGGATCAGCCGCGCTCGGCGCCGCTCTCCTGCTCCTTCTTCAGGTTCTTGATCCGCACGGCTTCCTTGCGGACCTCGGCCTGGGTGGCGCGCTCCTTCTGCAGCCACTCGGGCTGCTCCTGCTTGAGCGCCTCGATCTGCTCGGTGGTCAGCGGCTCGGTCACCCCGCCCCGGGCGAGGCCCGCGATGGAGACACCCAGCTTGGCGGCCACCACCGGACGCGGGTGGGGGCCGTTGAGCCGCAGCTCGCGCAGCCACTCCGGCGGGTTGGCCTGCAGCTCGTTCAGCTCGGCACGCGAAACCGCACCCTCCTGGAAGGAGGCGGGGGTGGCGGGGAGGTACACACCCAGCTTCTTCGCCGCGGTCGCGGGCTTCATCGTCTGGGTGTTCTGCTGCGACTTCATGAGGTCAAGGGTATCGGCCGTGTGCGGGAGGGCCGACCACGGTCGGTGGGCCGGGGCGACCGGCCGACCACGGCCGGAGCGGCGGGGCGACCACCGGCGGGGCGACCACCGGCCGGGCGGTCACCGGCGGGGCGGCCACCGGCGGGGCGACCACCGGCGGGGCGACCACCGGCCGGGCGGTCACCGGCGGGGCGGCCACCGGCGGGGCGACCACCGGCGGGGCGACCACTGGCGGGGCGACCACCGGCTGTGAGAACGGTCGGTGAGCGCGGTCGGTGGCGGCCCGGGGCGGCCCGTGGCGGAGAGGGCGGCCGGCGGCCGGTAATCTGGCCTGGTGACAGGCTCGGAGGAATCACCGTCGTTCCGGCTCGCGTACGTCCCCGGAGTGACGCCCGCCAAGTGGGTGAAGGTCTGGAACGAACGCCTGCCCGGCGTCCCGCTCACCCTCGTCCAGGTCCCGGCCGCCGAAGCGCCCGAGGTGCTGCGCGGGGGCGAGGCCGACGCGGGCCTGGTCCGGCTGCCGGTCGACCGCACGTTCTTCAGCGCGATCCCGCTGTACACCGAGGCCACGGTGGTCATCGTCCCGAAGGACCACCTGCTCACGGCCGCGGACGAGGTGACCCTGGCCGACCTGGCCGAGGAGGTGCTCTTCCACCCCCTGGACGACGTCTTCGACTGGGACGCCCCGCCGGGTGAACCGGCCTTCGAACGGCCCGCCACGACCCCGGACGCCATCGAGCTGGTCGCGGCCAACGTCGGCCTCCTGCTCGTCCCGCAGTCCCTGGCCCGCCTGTACCACCGCCGGGATCTCACCTACCGTCCGGTCGTCGACGCGCCCCAGTCGAGCGTCGCCCTCTCCTGGCCGGAGGAGGCCACCACCGACCTGGTGGAGGACTTCATCGGCATCGTCCGAGGGCGCACGGTCAACAGCACCCGGGGCCGGACGTCGGCGAAGTCGAGCGACGACGAGCAGGGCCGACGCTCCGACCAGGGCGGCGGCGCCCGGTCGGCACAGGGGTCGAAGTCCCAGGCCAAGCCGTCGGCGAAGGCGTCGGGCAAGGCGTCGGGCAAGTCGTCTGCGAACCCGGCGGGCCGCACGGCGCGCGCCCGCAGCGGCGGCGGCAAGCCGGCGGCCAAGCGAGGCAGGCCGCGTCGGCGGTCGTGAGCGGCACCCGGCGGCACCGCCGGGAATCCTCCCCGCCGTGGCCGTACCGGCCGGAACGCGGCACGCGCGTCGCGATCCGGCCGCTGCCGCGGTACGCCGCCTCCCCTCGACGGTCGTGGGACCGCTAGGACCCTTGCTGCGCCGTCGCCTCCTCCTCCTTCCGCTCCAGTCCCGGACCGATCTGCCGTTCCCGCAGGTCCGCACAGGCGAGGAGCAGGGCCAGCAGGATGATCCCGACGGAGCCGAGCAGGGCGAGCTGGAGGGCCGCGCGGGGGCTGCCGTGGTTGGCGAGGTGGGCGAAGTACAGCGAGCCGACCGCCGCGATACCGGCCGCCGAGCCGATGCGCTGCGCGGTCTGGAGCACCCCGCTGGCCGCCCCGGCGCGCTGGACCGGGACGAGGGAGAGGGACAGTGTCGTGTTCGGTGAGACGATCAGGCCCGAGCCGATGCCGGCGACGAGCAGCGGGAGCGCGGCGGCCCAGCCGATGGCCGGCCCAGGTACCCACTGAACGATCAGGACCACGCCGAGCAGGCCCACCGACACCCCGCACAGACCGGTGACGACCAGCCGGCGGCCGTGCCGCACGACCAGCCGGCCGCTGGCGGTCGCCATGGCGGCCGACCCCAGGGCGAAGGGCATCGACGCCACCCCCGCCGCGAGCGCGCCGTAGCCCATGTTGTTCTGGAGGAACAGGGTGTAGACGAAGAACAGCGTGGTGAAGCCCCCGAAGTAGACCAGGCTCAGCAGGGTGCCCAGGGAGTAGGAGCGCAGCGAGAACAGCCCCAGGTCGACCAGGGGAGCGCGACCGCGCCGTGTCTGCCGCCGCTCCCACGCCCAGAAGGCGGCCAGCAGCAGGGCGGCGAGCGGCAGCAGCGCCCACTTCCGCCGTCCGGGCCACTGCTGCTCCTGCACGAACGGCAGCATGACGGCGAGCACACTCGCCCCCAGCAACAGGACGCCCGGCAGATCCAGGCCGTCGTGCCGGTCCGCCGTCGCGGGATGCCGGGGGAAGAGCCGCAGGGCCGCGGCGAACGCGACCACGCCGATCGGCACGTTGACGTAGAACACCCACCGCCAGCCGTCCTCGGCGCCGGCGGCATGGAGCAGCAGGCCGCCGGTGAGCGGGCCGACGGCCGTGGAGGTCGCGATGACGCTGGCCATCATGCCGAACGCCCGGGCCCGCTCCTCGCCCGTGAACAGCTGCTGGATCAGCCCCGAGGTCTGCGGCGCGACCATGCCGCCCGCCGCGCCCTGGAGCAGCCGGAACAGCACCAGCCAGGCCCCGTTCGGGGCGAGCCCGCACGCGGCCGAGGTGAGGGTGAACAGGGCGAGCCCGAGCAGGAAGACCTCGCGCCGGCCGCGCACGTCACCGAGCCGGCCGGCCGGTACGAGCGCCAGCCCGAAAGTGAGGGCGTAGCCGGACACCACCCAGGACAGCTCGGCCTCGTCGGCGTGCAGCCCGCGTTCCATCGAGGGCAGCGCCACGTTCACGATCGAGGTGTCCAGAAGTGTCATGAAGCCCGCGGTCAACGACACCGCGAGCGCCCTCCACCGCCGGTCGTCGGGGGCCGGACCGGCCTGCTCTGTGGTCATGAGGTCACGCTAAGCAGCCGCGGGCCGACGCGCCCGGAAGGCGCCCGCGCGCGTCGGCCGCGCCGCCCCGCCGAAAGGCCGATGTCCTCCGTACGGGGCCGGCCCCTGCCGCGCTCGTCAGCGGGCCGTGTCCCGCAGCCACGCGTACGCCGACCGTGCCGTGAACTCCGGCTGGCCGCCCCGCAGCAGCAGGGACGCCGTGGCGAACCCGGCGGCGTCGGCCTGTGCGGGGACGTACGGGACGGCGATGCAGCGCATGCCGGCCGCGTGGGCGGCGGCCGCGCCCGGGGCGGCGTCCTCCAGGACCACACAGTCGGCGGGGTCCGCGCCGAGCCGGCGGGCGGCCTCCAGGAAGACGTCGGGGGCGGGCTTGCCCCGGGGTACGTCGTCGGACGAGACGACCGTGCGCAGCAGGGCGGCCAGACCGGTGCCCGCCAGGATCGCCTCGATGGCCTGCGGAGAGGATCCCGAGGCCACTGCCATCGGCACGTTCTCGGCGGCCAGCAGTTCCACGAACGCGCGCATCTCCGGGTACGCGCGGGTGCGGGTGCGGGCCAGCTCCAGATACCGGTGGTTCATCGCCGCCAGCAGCTGAGCCGCCGGGGCCCGCAGGCCGTAGCGCTCCCGCCAGTCCGCCACCGTCTCCTGGGTGCTGATCCCGACGTAGCTCTCGTGCTCCGCCCAGGTGAAGCCGGGGACGCCGTGCTCGGCCAGGACGTGCCGGCTCGCCTCGAAGTAGTTCGGCTCGCTGTCCACCAGCGTTCCGTCGAGATCGAAGATGACCGCGAGAGTACCGAGATCGCTCATGGCGTCCAGGATGCCAAGCGGCGGAGGAGCGGCCGGGGTGCGGCTGGGGTGCCGGGCGTCGGAGGAGCGGCCGGGGTGTCGAGCTTCGGAGGAGGGGCCGGGGTGCGGCTGGGGTGTCAGGCATCGGAGGGGCGGCCGGGGTGTCGAGCTTCGGAGGAGGGGCCGGGGTGCCAGGCGTCGGACGGGGCTCCAGGGGGTGAGCGTCAGGCGCGGGCCGCGCGGCCGACCGATTCCACCAGCGGCAGCAGCCGGTGCGGGACCCGTTCGCGCAGCGCCACCTCGGTCCGGGTGCGCACCACGCCCGGGAGGCTGATCAGCTTCTGGATCACGTCCTCCAGGTGCGCGTTGTCCCGGCCCACCACCCGGGCGAGCAGATCCCCGCCACCGGTGATCGAGAAGGCTTCGACGATCTCCGGTACCGCCGCCAGCGCGTCCCCCACGTCGTCCAGGTGGCCCTGGGTGACCTCGATGTGCACGAACGCCAGGACCGGATGTCCCAGCGCGGCGGGGGAGAGGGAGGGCCCCGTGCCGGTGATCACACCCTCCCGCTCCATCCGGTCCAGCCGGGCCTGGAGCGTGCCGCGCGCCACGCCGAGGATGCGGGCGTACTCGCGCACGCTGGTGCGCGGCTGCTCCAGGAGCAGCCGCAGGATGCGGGTGTCGAGCTCGTCCACGGCCATGATGTCCGACTGTACCAATGGCTCAGGTCCCGTGGCTCACCGTGTGCCGTCCGACCTGGGCCGTTGGCATTCCGGTGGATCGGGATGCCGGGCCGTTGCTGTGCCGATGGCCCAGTGATTCGGACAACACTTGAGCCAGCGTCCTCGGTGATGCTCTCATGGACGTGTCGATGGCGCTGCGGATCCCCGCGGCGCCTTTTCTGTGCCGGTGTTTCCAGGGGAGGGCAGCAGTGCTGAAGAGGGTGTTCGTGGCTCCGGACCCGGGCCGGGGGCGGTTGCGCTTCGCCGCGCGGGCCGTCCTGGGCATCGGGCTGGCGGTCGTGGTCTGCGGACTCGCCGGACACTCCCTCGCCGGAGCGGTCACCGGCGGTCTCGCCGCGCTGCTCGCCCTGTTCACCGTCGCCGACCCGACCGTGCGCGGACAGGCGGTCACCACCGCGCTGCTGCCCGCGGTGGGGATACCGGTGCTCGCCGCCGCGGCCGAGCTGCACGACGTCCCCGTCGCCCGCGACCTCGCCTTCCTGGCCGTGGTCGGCGCCGGGGTGTACGCCCGGCGATGGGGTCCACGCGGGCACAGCCTCGGTGTGTTCGCCTTCATGACCTTCTTCGTCGCCCAGTTCCTGCACGCCACCCCCGACCGGCTGCCCGAGCTGTACGCCGCCGTCCTGCTCTCCGTGCTCACCGCCGCCGTCGTACGGTTCGGCGCGTGGTGCTACGAGCGCCGGCTCCCCCCGGCCGCCGCACCCGCCCCGCCCGCCGGGACCGGACTGACCAGGGTGACCACACGGCAGGCCGTCCAGGCGACCGCCGGTGCCGGATTCGCGCTTCTGGTGGGCCAGCTGGTGTCGGGAGAGCGCTGGTACTGGGCCGTCGGCGCCACCTGGTGGATCTTCGTCAACACCGCCTCGCGCGGCGAGACACTGGTCCGCGGCTTCCGCCGGGTCCTCGGCACGGTGATCGGCATCTGCCTGGGCTTCCTCGTCGCCGTCCCGGTGCACGGGGCACCCGTCCCGACGGCCGTCCTCGTCGCGGTCGCCGTCTTCGGCATCTTCTACACGGCCGCCGTCTCCTACACCTGGATGATGCTCTGGGTGACCCTCCTCGCCGAACTGCTCTACGGCCTGCTGGGCGTCCTCAGCCCCGGACTGCTCGCGCTGCGGCTCACCGAGACCGGGGTCGGCGCGCTCGGCGCCGCGCTCGCCGTGCTGCTGGTGCTGCCGGTCACCACGCACGCCACCACCGACGCCTGGATCCAGCGGGCCCTGCGCTGTGTGCACAGCTGCACCGCCGAGGCCGCGGCCCGACTGGCCGGCTCCGCCACGGCCGACCCCGCGCCGCGCGTGGCCGAACTGGAGCAGCTGCTCGGCCGGGTCCGGCTCTCGGTGGCCCCGCTGGTACACCCGCTGAACCCGATGCCGGCGCGCAAGGCGCGGGCCCGCCGGGTCCTGGCGCTGCTCGACGACTGCGCCCGCGAGATCCGCGGCCTGGTCGCGGTCGCCGCCGACCCCGAGGCCTCCCACGACGCCCGCCTCGCCGCCGCCTGCTGGCGGGTGGAGGCGGCCGTCGAGGCGCTCACCGCGGGCCGTGCCGAGCCGGTTCTGCGCCCCGCCGAAGCGCCCGCCGAGCCCGCCCTCGCCCATCTGCACGGCTTGGAGCGCGCCCTCGCCGAGCTGGCCGAGCCCCTGCGGACGCCGTCGGGCTCCCGGCTGGTCGGGGCCTGAGCGGCCGCCGCGATCCTAAGGGCAGCGGCGCGACCCGGCCGGGCCGCGCCGCTGCCCTTCGGGCGTCGGCCATCCTGCGGAAAGCGGAGCGCTCCGCGAGGAACCGCCCTGTTACCCCGCCCCCTTGGTCTAGACCGCGGCTGATCGACTGCTACCGTCGGCCCCGGACCGGCTCGACGGGCTCGACCGAGAGGGGACAGCGGTGGCACGGAACGGCAGGGCGGGCAGGCGCCGGGCGTTCATCGGATCGTTCACGGCGGCCGGCGGTCCCGGCCTGGTGACCGCGGAGGTCGCCCCGCACGACGGCGCCCTCACCCTCGTGTCCGCCGTGCGGGACCTCCCCGACCCCTCCTACCTGGCCCTGTCCCCGGACAGGGCCACGCTCTACGCGGTCAGCGAGACATCGGAGGGTGCCGTCGCCGCCTACCGCGTCACCGGAGACCGGCCCCAGCCCGCCGGAGCGCCGGTACGCGTGGACGGCAGCGGCCCCACCCACCTCAGCCTGTACGCCGGGCACGTGCTGACCGCCAACTACGGATGCGGCAGCGTCACCGCCGTGCCCGTGCGGTCGGACGGCACACTCGCCGGCGCGCCCTCCGGACGGCTCCAGCACACCGGCTCGGGCCCGCACGACCGACGTCAGCGCGGCCCGCACGCCCACCAGGTGCAGCCCGACCCCAGCGGCCGGTGGGCCGTCAGCGTCGATCTGGGGACGGACTCGGTCCGTGTGTGCACCCTCGCCGGCGGCAGCCCCACCCTGCACCGTGAGTTCGCCCTGCGCCCGGGTTCCGGCCCGCGCCATCTGGCCTTCCACCCGGACGGCGAGCACGCCTACGTGGTCAACGAGCTGACGCCCACGGTCACCGTGTGCCGCTGGGGCGCCGCGGACGGCTCGCTGAAGCCGCTGACCGAGGTCCCCGTGCTGCGGGGCGCACCGGCCGGCGACGCCTATCCCTCGGGCATCGTCGTCTCGCCCGACGGCCGCTTCGTGTGGACCGCGACCCGCGGCGAGGACGTCCTGTCGGTCCTGGCCGTCCAGGCGGACGGGCTCCGGCTGACCGGCACGGTGCCCTGCGGCGGCCGCTGGCCCCGCGCCCTGGCGGAACTCGACGGCTACCTCTACTCGGCCAACGAACGCTCCGGCGACGTCACCTGGTTCGCCGTGGACGAGGAGACGGGCATGCCCCGCTACGACGGCTCCGTACGGGTCGACGCGGCCTCCTGTGTCGTCTTCGGCTGAACGCTTCGGCCGCGGGCGAGGGCCCGCCCCCGGACGGGAGCGGGCCCTCGTGTCGTGCGGAAGCCCCGGTGCGGGCGGCCGGATGCGTCAGCGCGCCGACGCGCTCTGCGCCTGCTGCGGGGAGATGCCCAGCGCCGTCGTGTACTTGGCGAGCGCGAGCTTGCCGATCGCCGGGTACGCGCCGAGCGCCTCGGCCGTGGCGCAGCCCACCTCCGCCGCCGCGGCGGCCAGCAGCTCCGGGTCGATCTCCGGGCCGACCAGGTACGGCGCCAGCGCCAGCTGCTGCGAGCCGGAGGAACGCAGCTGCTCGGCCACGGAGGCGATCGAGCCCTCCTGGTCCAGGGCCGCCGCCATCACCGGCACGGCCAGGCGCGCGGCGAGCAGCATGCCGGTGATCCCGGCCGCCTGTACGGCCTCCTCGCCGCCCACCGAGGCCAGGATGATGCCGTCCGCCGCGGTGGCCACGGTGAACAGCCGGGCGCGGTCGGCACGGGCCAGGCCCGCCTCCGACAGCCGCACGTGCAGCGCCTCGGCGAGCAGCGGGTGCGGACCGAGAACGTCGGTCAGGTCGGCGGCGACCCGGCTGTCCATCACGGACTGGCGGATCTGCCGCAGCAGCGAGCTGTCCGGACCGGCCAGCAGCGGGACGACGACGGCGACCGGGCCGTCGGGCTCCCTGATTCCCTCGACTCCGGCGGCGACGGCCTGCTCGTAGCGGGAAGTGCGCTCCTCGGCGGTGCGGGCCAGCACGGAACGAAGCGTGGGGAACTCGTTGTCGTCCCCGTCCAGGTACCCGATCCGGGCGTCCAGGCCGGGCAGCTCGGAGCGGGCGATGCTCACGACCTCCTCGGCGAGGCTGCGCGTGGCGGCGCTGGGCGCGCCGGGCACCGCGAGGACGAGCGCGGGCGCGCCCTCGGGAGCCACCAGCGGCTCCGGGCGGCGGTGCCGTCCGGGCTGGCGGGGTCGCGGCATTCGTACGGGCAGGCCGGACGCGGGTCCAGTGGGGGAGCTCATGGCGCCGCATGTTACTGGCTTACTGGGCTCCTCCGTTCGGGGAGGGTGCAGGTGAGCGGTATCCGTCCTGTTTTGTCTGATGAGTTACGCATGGATGACATACGTTTAAAGCACATGCCGGACGCATAACCCGACATCGGGACGGAACCGCCTCTGTCGGGCCCTCAGTCGGCGGCGCCGTTGATGACGTACAGCATCGACGGCTCACCCGGCAGCGTGAGCCGGCCCGCGGCCAGATCCGTCGCGATCCGTACCGAACCGTGCAGCGGATCCCCCTCGGCCGGCACCTGCCGGGCATGCGGCAGCCTCCGCGCCAGCTCCTCGCGCACGGGCACGAGGAGCGGGTCGCCCATCTTCGACAGGCCCCCGGTGAAGGCCACTTCCGGCGCGCCGTCCGCCGGGCACACGGCTGCGGCCGAGTCGGCGATGTGCCGGGCCGCGGTGCGCAGAATGTCCGCGGCGACCGGGTCGTGCGCGGCGCACGCGGCCACCCCCGGGGCGAAGGAGGCCAGGACGGCGGCCCGGTCGGGACGCGGGTACAGCAGGCCGGGCAGGCCCCGCACCGGGCCGTACTGCTCCTCGGCGCAGGCCAGCAGTGGTGCCGACGCCCCGTCGCGGCCGTCGTGGGCGCGCAGCGCCGCCTCCAGACCGGCCCGGCCGATCCAGGCACCGCTCCCGCAGTCGCCCAGCAGATGGCCCCAGCCGTCGGCCCGCCGCCAGGCCGTCAGGTCCGTGCCGATCGCGATCAGGCCGGTGCCCGCGGCGACGACGGCGCCCGGACGCGGTCCGAGCGCGCCGGCGTACGCGGTGACGGCGTCGGCGACGAGCGCCACGGTCCGCACGCCCAGCTCGCGGGCGAGCGCGCCCGGCAGTTCGGCGCGCAGGGCGTCGCCCAGGGTGGCGAAGCCGGCGGCGCCGACGACGGCCGTGCCCAGCTCGTCCACCCCCGCGCGGTCGGCCAGGGCACGGGCCGCCGGGACGAGACGTGACATCAGGTGGCCGGGGTCGATGCCCCGCGCACCCGTGCGGACCGGTTCCCGGGTCTCCCGCCGGGCCGAGGGCTCCCGGCCGGGGACGCCGACGGCGATCCGGAGGCCGGAACCACCGGAGTCCACGGCGAGATACCCGGAAACGGTCACGGCAGGCGCCAGTCCACCGGTTGCCCGCCCTGCTGCATCAGCAGGTCGTTGGCCCGGCTGAACGGGCGCGAACCGAAGAAGCCGCGGTCGGCCGACATGGGCGAGGGGTGCGCCGACTCCACCGCCGGCAGGCTGCCCAGCAGCGGACGGAGATTGCGGGCGTCACGGCCCCACAGGATCGACACCAGCGGCTTGCCGCGGGCGGCCAGGGACCGTATCGCCTGCTCGGTGACCTCCTCCCAGCCCTTGCCGCGGTGGGCGCCCGGGCTGCGCGGCGCGGTGGTGAGCGCCCTGTTGAGCAGCAGTACGCCCTGCTCCGTCCACGGCGTGAGGTCGCCGGTGGACGGCTGGGGCAGCCCGAGGTCGGTGTTCAGCTCGCGGAAGATGTTGATCAGGCTGGGCGGCAGGGGGCGTACCTCCGGCGCCACGGAGAACGACAGGCCCACCGCGTGTCCCGGGGTCGGGTACGGGTCCTGACCGACGATCAGAACCCGTACCTCGTCGAAGGGTTGCTGGAAGGCCCGCAGGACGTTCGGCCCGGCCGGGAGGTAGGTGCGTCCCGCGGCGATCTCCGTGCGCAGGAAGTCGCCCATCTCGGCGATCCGTCCGGCAACGGGTTCCAGGGCCTTCGCCCAGCCCGGTTCGACGATTTCATGCAAGGGTCGTGGTGCCACGGGCGTCACCCTACTGCCGTACACCCGTCGGCGATCAACCGATGGCCGGAGCACGACCGTCGGACGCGGCATCGCGCAGCTGCTTGCGTGCGGGAGCGTGCCGCCCGCTCGGGAGTGCCGCCCTCTCGTGTGTGCCGCACGCCGGTGCGCGCCGGCCACCCGAGCGTGCTGCCGCCGGTCACCCGAGCGTGCTGCCGCCTGCCGCCTGCCGCCTGCCGCCCGCCTGTGCCTGTGCCTGTCGCCCGTGCGTGTGTGCCGTCAGCCGACCACCGCCGCCCGCACGCACAGCACGTCCGGCAGATGCGAGGCCAGCATCCGCCAGCTGTCCCCGTCGTCGGCCGAGGCGAACACCTCTCCGTTGCGGTTGCCGAAGTACACCCCGGCCGGGTCGGCGTCGTCCGTGCACAGCGCGTCCCGCAGGACCGTGCCGTAGTGGTCCTCCCGCGGCAGCCCCGCGGCCAGCGGCTCCCAGGTCAGGCCCGCGTCCTCGGTACGGAAGACCCGGCATCGGCGCTCGGCGGGCACCCGGTCGGCGTCGGCGTTGATCGGGAAGACGTACGCCGTGTCGCCCCGGTGCGGATGCGCGGCCATCGCGAAGCCGAACGTGGTCGGCAGATCCGCGCCGATGTCGATCCACTGCCCGCCCGCGTCGTCGCTGCGGTACACCCCCCAGTGGTTCTGCAGATACAGCCGGTCCGGGTCGCCCGCGTCACGGGCGACCTTGTGCACGCACTGGCCGAACTCCGGGTTCGGATCGGGCAGGAACACCGCGGACACACCCGAGTTGGCCGGCGCCCAGCTGGCCCCGCCGTCGGTCGTGCGGAACACCCCCGCCGCGGAGACGGCCACCGTCACCGCGCCCGGATCGCGTGCGTCGGTGAGCACGGTGTGCAGGCCCTCACCGCCCCCGCCCGGCACCCACCGCGCACGGGTCGGGTGCTCCCACAGCGGCCGGATCATGGTGAAGCTCTCACCGCGGTCCTCCGAGCGGTACAGCGCGGCCGGTTCCGTGCCCGCGTACACCACGTCACGCTCGGCCGCGGCCGGGTGCAGCTGCCAGACCCGCTCCAGCGAGGCACCGGTGTCCTTGGGGAACTTCACGGCGGGCCGGGCCGGTTCGGCCCAGGTGCGCCCGAGATCGTCGGAGTGGAACACCGACGGGCCCCAGTGCGCGCTGTCGCCGCCCGCCAGCAGCCGGGGACGGGCACCACGGGTGTCGATCGCGACCGAGTAGACCGCCTGCGCGTTGAAATACGGACTTTCGTCGAACTCCCAGGGGCCGTCGCCCCTTCGCCGCCCGATGAACAGACCTTTGCGGGTGCCCACCGCGAGCAGTACCTCGGTCATGCCGATCACCTCCGGGACGCCGTTGTCCAGGTAGTCGTCGTCAGATATCGGCCAGTCTGCACCCCACCACTGACACTCTCCCTCGGAGTGCGCATCCGTCCAGGTCAGAGCCTGTGTCGCGAGGGGTGTGGCGAAGGGCGGGCAGGTCCGTTCCGGCATGCGCCTGCGCGAGAGGGGTGTCTCGTGCGACCGTCGGGGTGACGGCTCGTCGTGAGCAACGGAGCGATCTCTCCCGTATGGGAGGGCGTTCCGGCCGGTCGGTGCGCTCGTGAGGAGGATGCCTTTGAAGGCGTTCCGTGGTCCGAAGGTGTGGCTGTGGCGCTGGCGGCGCAACCCGCTCAAACGCCGGGCCGACGTGGTGGAGGCCTGGGTCGTGCTCGGCGCCTGTCTGCTGACGGTCCTGGCCGGAGTGCTGTCCGGCCTCGCGGCGGCCGGTTCCGTGGAGGACGGACTCGCCCGTGAGCGGGCCGCCTGGCGCCCCGCCGTGGCCCGGGTCGTCACCCAGGTCCCGGGGTCGTCCCCCGCGAGCAGCAGCCACGCCTCCTCCGGGGAACGGATCTGGGCCAAGGTCCGCTGGACGGCGGCCGACGGCTCCGCCCACACCGGGCAGATCCGGGTAGAGCCCGGCAGCAGGCCCGACACGCCGGTGACGGTCTGGACCGACCCGCAGGGCCACCTCGTCACCCGCCCCACCACCGCCTCCGAGGCCGCTTTCCGCTCCGCCCTCATCGGTCTCCTCGTCGGCCTGAGCGCCGCCGCCGTCCCCTTCGTCGGCGGCCTGGCCGTACGGGGCCGTCTGGAACGCCACCGCATGGACGCCTGGGACACGGAGTGGGCCCGGCTGGGACCGCAGTGGGGGCGGATGGTCTGACCGTCGTCGTCCGGCGGCCGCGCGACCGGCGGTGCCCGGCCCGCCGGCCACGCCGTCGGAGCGGCAGTCGTCCGTGTGGCCGTCAGACCCGTTGACCGCGTCCGTCCTTGTGGCGATGCCGTCGGGCTCTTCGGCCGCCACCCGCAGGGTCACGATCGCATGACGGTCTCCGGACCGAGGCAACCTCCCGGATTCTTCACTGGTCACACACGCGCTAGACACAGGGATGTGGTCGGTGAGCCCACCGGCCGCCCCTGCCCGATCGTATGAAGGAACGGAAGACTGCGTGAGCACTGCCGGCTCTCCGGAACGCGTCCAGCCGCCCCGTCCCGGTGACCCTTCCCGTATCGGCCCGTACCGGATAATCGGCCGTCTCGGGGCCGGCGGCATGGGGACCGTGTACGCCGGTCTCACCGCCGAGGACCTGCGGGTCGCCGTCAAGGTGATCCACCCCGCACAGGCCGAGGACCCGGAGTTCCGTGCCCGGTTCCGGCGCGAGGTACAGCTGTCCGCGCGCGTGCAGGGCCCCTGCCTCGTGCCCCTGCTGGCGGCCGATCCCGAGGCCGCCTCGCCCTGGCTGGCCACCGCCTACGCTCCGGGCCTCACCCTCAACCAGCACCTGGCCGAGCACGGGCGCCTCACCGGCGGCACCCTGTACGCCTTCGCCACCGGCACCGCACAGGCGCTGGCCGCCATCCACGCGGCCGGTGTCGTGCACCGCGACGTGAAACCGCAGAACGTCATCCTCACCCCGGCCGGCCCGCACGTACTGGACTTCGGCATCGCGCGGGCCGCGGACGGCACCAGCGTGACCCGCACCGGCGTACTGACGGGCACCCCGGGCTGGATCAGCCCCGAGTACTACCGCACCAGCACGGCAGGCCCCGAGGGCGACGTCTTCGCCTGGGGCGCGTTGGTCGCCTACGCGGCCACCGGGCGCCTTCCCTTCGGCGGCGGCGCCCCGGACGCCGTCGCGTTCCGCGTCATGTCCGGCGAACCCGACCTGGACGGTGTCCCCGAGACGCTGCGGGACACCGTCGTACAGGCCCTCGCCAAGGAACCCGGGGAGCGCCCGGCCGCGGCCGCCGTGGCGGAGCGCTGCTCCCGGCTCCTGGCCGCCCAGGCGACCCAGGTCCTCGCCGCCGACGCCGGACGGGAACCCACCCGGACCGGCACGCTCGTCACCTCCGAGTGGCACATCCCCGCCGCGGACGATCCCGCCTGGCGCGCACCGGCGCCCGCCTCCCGCAGGCGCACCCTGCTCGCCGTCCTCGTCGCAGCCGCCGTCCTCGGCGCCGCCACGGGCGGTGTCCTCGCCTTCCGCGGCGGCGGTCACGACACTCAGGCCGGCCGCCGCGGCGCCGGGACGCACGCCACCGGGGCCCCGGCCGGCGCGTCCGCCGCTCCCCGCGCCGACCGCACCGCACCCACGTCCCCCGCAGCGACACCGGTCGGCGAGGCGCCGTCACCGTCCGACCCGCGCCGGATCCCGGTGCCGGTCGATCCGCTGGCCGGGGTGTCCGATCCGGCCTTCACCCGCGCCGGTGACGAGTCCGAACCGACGTCGGACGAATGGCGGACCAGTGTCGGCGCGAGCGCGCCCGGGGAGACGGCCGTCGACCGGGCGGTCCGCGCCGACACGACGTCGATGCTCGCGACCAAGGACATGGACTTCATGACGCCGACCGTCACCTTCGACAAGCGGGCGCAGACGGTGTTCGTGACCGGCGGCCCCGTCTCCCAGCTGCCCGACGACGACCGTGAGGTCTTCGTCCGGGCCGGCGAGACGGCAGCCTGCACGGCTCTCGCCCACAGGCTCGCGGAGGACCCGACCGCCTGGTCCTACGGCCGTTACGCCGTCGTCTGGAAGAGCTACGACGGCGACACCGAGGCGAGCGTTCTCGGCTTCGGCGAGGCCACCGACGGATGCCTCACCCGGATCGCCGGACAGTGGCAGGGCGACGAGGAGGGCCTTGCGACCGCCGGGATACCGAGCAGCGACAAGGCCGAGATCCGCGTCGCCGACGCCACGGACAAGGCCGTCACCGCCGAGTGGAACGCACGGATCGCCCAGGGCGACGGTCTGGCGCCGTTCGGCGGCGACGACCCCGTCAGCCTGGGCTTCGACCCCGTCGAGAAGGCCGCCTACGTCTGGGCTCGGGACACGAACGAGGTGCTGGTGGGCCGCGCGCAGCGGTCGAACTTCCAGGACGCGGTGTCCACGACCGTCTGCCCGAAGCTGACGGCCGAGTACCGCGCCGACAAGACCTGGAACTACACCCGCTGGAGCGTGGCCGTCATGGAGGCGAACAGCCGCATTCCCGAGATCATCGCCTCCGGTGAATGCCCCGTGTGACCTCGTGGTGCCCGTCCCCTCGCCCGCCTCACAGCCCCGCCAGCGCCTCCCCGCACCACCGCAGCAGTCGCTCGTCGTCCAGGATGTCGCGGTGTCCGTACGCCCCCACGCGGGACCTGTGGCGGCGGGGGCGGGCCAGTTCCGCCGCGAGCAGGTCGCGCAGCGGCGCGGCGGCGGGGCCCATCGCGGCCAGGCAGCGGGCGATGGGGACGCGGGTGCGCGGGTCCGCGGTCCAGGCGGCCCGGAAGACGGGCCGGACCGGTCCGGGATCCCCGGCGATGCGCCAGAGCGCGCACGCGGCCGGGATCCGCTCCCGCACCGGACCCGACCGGACGAGCCGGTGCAGCTCGGGCAGCGCGGTGCGCGCGGCCGGGCCCAGCCTGCCGAGTTGCCGGGCGGCGGCGCCCCGGGCGGCCGGCTCGGGCTGGGCCAACTCGCGCAGCAGCACGGGGAGTACGGCGGAGGCGTCGCCGTCCGCCGACCACAGCGCGCCCGCCGCGGCGGCCGCGTGCCGGGTGGGCAGCAGCGCGTGCAGGAGGGGGGCCGCCTGTGCGGCGGCGCCCAGGCCGGTCAGCGTCCCGATCACCTGGCCGGCGACCGCGTCCCGCGCCCCCAGGCCGTCGGGGGAGCCCGAGAGCAGGCGGAGAAGTTCGGGGACGGCGTCGCTGTCGCCGACGGCTCCGACCGCCGCCACCAGCGGGGCGGCGAGCCGGGCGGCGGCGGGGGAGGCCAGCGGGACGCGGCCGAGCCGGTGCCGCAGGGCGGGGGCCAGCGGGGCCGCGGCCCGGCCGAGGTGGGCGAGTTCGCAGCCCAGTCCGGCGGGCGCCGACGGGCCGGCCAGCAGCTGGGCCAGGGCCGGGACCGCGCGCGGATCACCGCTTCTGGCCAGCGCCTTGAGCGGGCCGCCCAGCGTGGGCGGACATCGCTCCCAGCGGTGCGTCCACAGGTCGGGCCGGGCCGTCACCAGTGCGTGCAGCTCGTCCGCCGCGGGCGCCGCCAGGGCGTACAGCTCCGCCAGGACGGAGACGGCCGCGTCCCGTAACCGGTCCTGCTCGGTGCCCAGCTGGGCGCCGAGCAGCCGTACGGGCTCGTCGTACGCGCCGCGCCAGCCGCGGAACAGTCCCGCCGACATCCAGGCGGCATTGCACCGGTCCACCGGGTCCGGACTGGTCAACTGCCCCGTGAGCAGGGCGATCCGGTCCGTCACGCGGTCACCCAGCGCGCTGTGCAGGGTGCGCAGCAGCACGGCGCCCTGCTCGTCCGAGGGGCGCAGCCGCCGTATCCGGCGCACCAGGGTGTCCGTGCCGGAGTGCTCCTCGACCCGGCGGCGCTGCGCGGACCGCTCGTGCAGCAGCCGGACCGCCGCCGGCACCGGGTCGGCGGGGAGCCGGGCGGGTGCGCGCAGCGCCAGCTGGCCGAGCGCCGCCAGCCGCAGCCCCGGCGGGTGGGGCGGCGCGCTCTGCTCGGCCAGGAGGTCCACCGCGCCGTCGGCGAGCGCGGGGTACCGGTGGGCGAACCGGCCGAGCGCCTCCGTGAGCGCGAGGAGCACGCAGTCGTCCCGCTCGGCCCGCAGCCGCCGCCGCAGCAGCTCCAGGACCCGCGGCGGATCGTGCAGGAAGCGCACCAGGGCCCCGGCCGCCGTGCGGCGCACCGCGGGGTCGGGGTCACCGGCGAGCGCGGTGAAGACCTCGGCGCCCGCGCACACCGCCTCCCGTGCCCTGCGGTCCCGGTCCGCGCCCTCGGCGCTCTCGGCGCCGATGCTGATCAGCAGTTCCACGATGCAGCCCCGGTCCGGCAGCTCCTCGCGGGCCGCGAGCGCGAACAGGAAGGGGACGCAGGCGAGCGTCGAGTCGTAGACCCTCCCCTCGTGGTGCACCGCGCCGTACATCCCGTCGAGCGCGGTCGCCCGCTCGGCGGCGTCGGCGGACGCCAGTGCCCGCAACCATCCGGGTACGTCCTCCGCGCTGCCGTGCCCGTGCCGCAGCGAGGCCCAGTCGACCTCGTCGATCCCCGTGACCACGTTGTCCTCCCCAGGGGAATGCCACCTGATCGGGAGTGTGCACCACGGCACCGACAACGGCCCGGAGTCACCCGCTGACTGTGTGCGATCCGTCGGCGGTCACCGGCCACCGGACGGCGTCGCGCGTACACGGGCGTGGAGGGGTCAGTTCCGGCCGGGCAGGGCGCGCTCCAGGATGGCGCCGAGGTCGGCTCCGGCGGGCAGGGTGCCGAAGGCGTGGCCCCAGTCGCCGCCCAGCCGGCTCGCGCAGAAGGCGTCCGCGACCGGGTGCGGAGCGTGCCGGACGAGCAGGGAGGCCTGGAGCGCCAGCGCCATCCGCTCGACCAGCCGGCGGGCACCCACCTGATCGGTTTCGGCCAATTGGGCCTTGAGTGCGGCCACGGCCGTGTCGAGGCGGGCATCCGCCCCGCGCGCGAGCTCGATCTCGGCGAACAGCGCCTGCGCGGTGTCCGTCTCACGGCCGAGGGCGCGCAGCA
This sequence comes from Streptomyces naphthomycinicus, assembly GCF_020400595.1. Taxonomy (GTDB): domain Bacteria; phylum Actinomycetota; class Actinomycetes; order Streptomycetales; family Streptomycetaceae; genus Streptomyces; species Streptomyces naphthomycinicus. The sequence continues at coordinate 132,827 of NZ_JAINRE010000002.1, forward strand.
CGTCGAGCGCGTTGACGTTCCCGGAGCCTTCCCAGATCGACAGCAGGGGGGCCTCCCGGTAGTGCCGGGGCATGCCGGAGTCCTCGACGTACCCGTTGCCGCCCAGGCATTCCAGGGCCTCGGCGGTGAAGGCCGGGCCCCGCTTGGTGACCCAGTACTTGCCGACGGCGGTGGCGATGCGCCGGAAGGCCCGTTCCCCGGCGTCCCCGCGCACCGCGCGGTCCGCCGCGCCGGCCAGTCGCAGTGTGAGCGTCGTCGCCGCCTCCGACTCCAGCGCGAGATCGGCCAGGACGTTGCGCATCAGCGGCTGGTCGACGAGCCGGGCGCCGAACGCGCTGCGGTGCCGGGCGTGGTGCCCCGCCTCGACCAGTGTCTTGCGCATCAGGGTCGCCGAGGACATCACGCAGTCCAGCCGGGTGCAGTTGACCATCTCGATGATGGTCTTCACCCCTCGGCCCTCCGGCCCCACCAGCCAGGCCACGGTCCGGTCGAACTCCGGCTCCGAGGACGCGTTGGACCGGTTGCCCAGCTTGTCCTTGAGCCGCTGGATGCGGAAGGTGTTGCGGCTGCCGTCCGGCAGGATCCGCGGCACCAGGAAGCACGACAGGCCGCCCGGGGCCTGTGCGAGCACCAGGAAGACGTCGCACATCGGCGCCGACGTGAACCACTTGTGCCCGCGCAGCGTGTACACGCCCGCCTCGCCGGTCGGCGTGGCCGTGGTGGTGTTGGTGCGGACGTCGGAGCCGCCCTGCTTCTCGGTCATGCCCATGCCGGCGAGCAGTCCCGGCTTCCCGGTGGGGACGCGCAGCCCGGGTTCGTACTCCCGGCTGGTGAGCAGCGGCTCGTACATCTTGGCGAGATCCGGCTGCGCGCGCAGGGCGGGCACGGCGGCGTAGGTCATCGACGTCGGGCAGCCGTGCCCCGCCTCCGTGTGCCCCCACACCAGTCCGCCCGCGGTCCGGGCCACGTGCGCGCCCGGCCGGTCGTCGGCCCAGGGGGCGCCGGCCAGACCCTCGGCGACCGCCGTCCGCATCAGATGGTGCCAGCTGGGGTGGAACTCCACCTCGTCGACGCGGTGGCCGTAGCGGTCGTGGGTGCGCAGCACCGGCTCGTGCCGGTTCGCCTGCTCGCCCCACTCCTGGGCCTCCGCGCTGCCGGCGCGCGCCCCCAGCCGCCGGATCCCGTCCTCGGCCCACTCCGCGCCCTCCCGGCGCAGCCCCTCCAGCAGGGCCGGATCGTCGGAGGCGTCGTACGGAGCGAGCGGCGTGGGCTGGTTGGTGACGTCGTGCGTGGCGTACTGCTGCCGGGACCGCGCCGGCGACTGCGACTGCTCGGGGATCGAGACCATGGCAGCATGTTGCACTCTTCCTGCGGCTGTAGCAATGATGCAACAAGAGGCGCACGTACAGTACGGGTTCATGCGCACGAACGTCCCGGTGGAGCCGGACACGGCCGGCCTGCGACCGCTGTCGGCCCGGTCGGTGGTGCTGAGCCTGCTCCTCGGCGTGCATCCGCCGGAGCTGCCGGTGAAGGACCTGGTCCGGCTCGTCGAGCCGTTCGGTGTCGGCGGCTCCACGCTGCGGGCCGCGCTGAGCCGGATGGTGGCCGCCGGGGACCTGCGGCGCACGGACGCCGTCTACCGGCTCAGCGACCGGCTGCTGGCCCGGCAGCGCCGGCAGGACGACGCCGTGCACCCGCGCACGCGCGCGTGGGACGGCGACTGGGAGATGGTGGTGATCACGGCGACCGGCCGCGGCCCCGCCGAACGCGCCGATCTGCGCGCCCGGTTGGCCGGACTGCGGCTGGCCGAACTCCGTGAGGGCGTGTGGCTGCGCCCGGCCAATCTCGACCGCCCCCTGCCGGCGGGGCTGCGCCGGCTGGCCCTGACCTCGCTCGCCCGACCCGACGAGCCCGCGCGCGAGCTGGCCGCCCGGCTCTGGCCGCCGGCCGGGTGGGCGGCCACCGCCCGTTCGCTGCTCGCCCACGCGGCCCGGGCCGACCGTCCGGCGGACCGGCTCACCGCGTACGCGGCGGCGGTCCGCCATCTGCTGACCGACCCGGTCCTGCCGTCCGGATTGCTGCCCTCCGACTGGCCGGGAGAGGCCCTGCGGACGGCCTACGCCGACTACCGGAGCGAGCTGGCCGCTGCGCTGGGTGCGCAGGACAGGCGGTCTTGACAGCCGTGTGAACCCGGGCCGGACACCAACACCCCGGGACGACACGGCCCTTGGCAAGAATTTGCTTGTCATGGAAGTCGCGTCATGTCAGAGTGGCGTCATCGCGACGAATGACTGGGGGATACAGCGATACACGGGGGACGGGGGAAAGAAGTCCCTTCTGCGTAGCGTGCGCTGAATGTTGCGCACCGGCCGACAAGCCCGATGGGTACCAGCTGCCATGGCGTTGACCACGCCGCGCGTGCCCAGTTCTACGGTTTGGATTCTGGTGATAGCGGAAGAAGTGTACGACCTTGTGCTGGACGACTTGTTCATCCAGCTCCATCAACTGGTACCGGGAAGTTCCGTCTTCCTCAAGATCGAAGGGCTCAATCCCGCGGGCTCGGTGAAGCTCAAGACCGCGGTGGCCCTTGTCGAAGAAGCAGAGGCGTCGGGACTCCGCTTTCCGCGGACCCGGCTCATCGAATCGACCTCGGGAAACCTGGGCGTCGCCCTGGCGATGGTCTGCGCCGCCAAGGGCTATTCCCTCACCTGTGTCACCGACCCCAACGCCAACCCGCAGACGGTCCGCCTGATGGAGACCCTCGGGGCCGAGGTCGTGACCGTGACCGTCCGGGACGGCAACGGCGGGTATCTGCAGTCCCGCATCGACTACATCCAGGAGCGCCTGCGCCGGGAGTCCGACCTGCACTGGCTCAACCAGTACGCCAACCCCGCAGGTCCGCAGGCCCACCGGCAGCGGACGGGCCGGTCCATCTTCGAGGCGCTGGGCCGGGTGGACTACGTCTTCGTCGGCGCCGGCACCACGGGGACGCTGATGGGGTGCGCGGAGTTCTTCCGCCGTCACAGCCCCGCGACCCGGATCATCGCCGTCGACAGCCTGGGTTCGGTGACTTTCGGGGGACCGGCCGCCCGCCGTCACATTCCGGGGCTCGGCACCAGCAGGCGGCCGGAAATTCTCACCGAGGACCTGGTCGACGAAGTGGTGCTGGTATCCGAGGCCGAAGCCGTGGACATGTGCCGCGCCCTCGCCAGGGAACGCGGACTGCTGCTCGGCGGATCGACGGGAACGGTACTCAGCGCGGTGCAGAGCATGGCCAAGAAGATTCCGGACGGCAGCGTCGTCGTGGCGGTCTCGCCGGACTTCGGCGACCGGTACCTCGACACCGTCTACAACGATTCCTGGGTGGCCGAGCGCTGGCCCGGACACCTCTGAAAGACCGTCACCGAACAAAGCAGCTCGGGCGGCGTCCCGAGCCGGGGGAAAAGCAAAGTGTTCAATTTTGAAATAGTCGCCGGCGGCACCGTACGCACCGTGCTCCAGACCAGGCGGCGCGAAGTCCTGGACCTGGTGAGCCGCACCTACCGCATTCACGAGGCCGGCCAGACCGTCAATCCCGACAGCTACTTCCTGCGCTTCCCCGAGAAGCCGGATTCCCGCATCATCGCCCTGCCCGCCTTCCTCGGCCCCGAGGCCGGGATCGCCGGCATCAAGTGGATCGCGAGCTTCCCCAAGAACACGGAGGCGGGCGCACCCCGCGCCTCCGCGGTGCTCGTCCTCAACGACTACGCGACGGGCTACCCCGTGGCCTGCCTGGAAGCCGCCTCGATCAGCTCCGCACGCACCGCCGCCTCCGCGGCCGTGGCCGCCGCCGCGCTGCGCCCCGAGGGACACCAGGGCAAGACGATCGCGGTCGTGGGAGCCGGCGTCATCGCCCGCAACATCTGCGACTATCTGCACGCCGCGGACTGCGTCCCCGCGTCCTACCTCGTCCACGACGTGCACGAGCCCTCCGGCCAGGCGCTGGTCGAGCACCTGCGCGGCACCCAGGACGTGCCCGCCGCCTTCACCACGGACCTCGCCGAAGCCCTCGCGGCCGACACCGTCGTGTTCGCCACCACGGCTCTCAAGCCGTACGTCACCACCCCGTTCAAGCCCGGGCAGCTCGTGCTGCACATCTCGCTGCGCGACCTGGCCCCCGAGGTGATCCTCCAGGCCCAGAACGTGCTGGACGACGTCGACCACTGCCTGAAGGCCGACACCTCGCCGCACCTCGCCGAACAGGCCACCGGCTCCCGCGACTTCGTCACCGGGACCCTCGCCGGCGTGCTGAACGGCGACGTCACGCTCGACGACGGACGACCGGTGGTCTTCTCGCCCTTCGGCCTCGGCGTGCTGGACCTCGCGGTCGGCGCCTTCGTCCTCGAAGAGGCCCGCCGCGACGGCACGGCCATCGAGATACCCGACTTCTTCGGGGAGACGCGCCGGTGGTGACCCCGATACGACCTCCCGAGGCGACCGCGGCGAGCGTGGCGATCGTCGGTATGGGCTCCCGGGGCCTCGGGCTCCTGGAGCGCCTGGTCGCCCACTGCCTCACCCGGCCCGCGCCGGTGACCGTGCATCTGGTGGATCCGCAGCCCCTCGGCCCCGGCTTCCACCTGGCAGGCCAGCCCGACCACCTGCTGCTCAACACCGTCTGCTCCCAGCTGACGGCGTTCGCCGACGAGCAGATGGTCGAGGGCCCCGCACCGCTGTCCGGCCCCTCGCTCGCCGAGTGGTGCCAGGAGCGCGACCTGCGCCTCGCGGACGACGGCTACACCGTCCGCGCCGGCGAGGGCCGCCCGATCCGGCCCAACGACTTCCTGCCCCGCAGGCTGCTCAGCGAGTACCTCGCCTGGGCCGCCGCCGAGATCGTCGCGGCCGCACCCGACTGCCTGACGGTCGTACGGCACCGCTGCGAGGCGGTCGACGTACGGCCCGGTCCCGACGGCCGTGAGGCGGTGGAACTCGCCGACGGCACCCTGCTCGACGCCGACGCCGTGTTCGTCACCGTCGGCCACCACTCGCTGTACCGCCCGGCCGCGCCGGCCGCCGAACCGCGCCTGATCACCCGCCCGTACCCGCTGCCCGAGGCGCTCGACGGCATCGCACCGGGCGAACGCGTGGCCGTGCTCGGCATGGGCCTCACCGCCATGGACGTCATCGCGAGCCTGACCCTGGGGCGCGGCGGCCGGCACGAACCGCACGCGTCCGGGCTGCGCTACGTCCCGAGCGGGCGCGAGCCCGGCATCGTCCTCGCCAACCGCTCCGGCCTGCCCTCGCGCAGCCGGCCGTACCTCGCCCCCGACCGGGTGCGATGCGCACCGCTCGCCCTGACGGCCGACCGCGTCGCAGGGCTGCGCGCGCGGCGCGCCGACGGCCGCCTGCACTTCGGCGAGGACGTGCTGCCGCTGATCGAGGCGGAGATGGAACTCGCCTACTACCGCACCCTGCGGGCCCGCGAATGCGGGGACGCGGCGGCCGCGGGCCGCGAGTTCGCCGACCGCGACCGGCAGGCCGGATACGAGACGCTGCTCCAGGAGTCCCGCGACCGCTGGGGGCCGAGCCCGCTGAGCGGCGTCCTCGCCCCGGCCGGCGGACGTCACTGGGCCGACCACGACGCGTACGCCCGCTGGTTCACCGACGAGGTGACGGCGGACCTGGCGGAGGCCCGGGCCGGACTCGGCGTCAGCCCCCTGAAGGAGGCGCTGGAAGTCCTGCGCGACCACCGGGACGTGCTGCGGACGGCCGTAGACGCGCCCGGCCTGGACGACGCGTCCCTGGCCGGATTCTTCGGCGCGTTCAACGCCACCGTCAACCGGCTGGTCATCGGACCGCAGCTGGACCGCTCGGCCGAACTGCTGGCCCTCGTCGAGGCGGGCGTCGTCCGGCTCGGCCCCGGTCCGCGGCCCAAGGTCATCGCTCCGGCGGGGCAGGGCCCCTGGATCCTCGAATCCACCGCTCTGCAGCGGCCCGTGTCCTGCGAGGTCGACCACGTGGTGCACGCGCACGTCCGCGAGCCCGCCCCCGACCGCGTGCCCGGGTCCCTGCTCGGCACGCTCGTCGGCGCCGGCCGGGTCCGCACGCTCGGTCCCCGCGGCGGCCCCGCGCACGGCCTGGAGGTCACCCGCGAGGGCCGGGGCGTCGGCCACACCGGACAGGCCCAGCCCCGCCTGTACTTCCTGGGCCCGCACACCGAGGGCTCCAGCTACTACAACCACTACGTCCCCTCTCCGGGTATGCCGTCCCGCGCACTGATGGACGCGGAACTCGCCCTGAGCACCTCCCTGCCGTCAGTGATCACGAGGAAGCGATGACCAACAGCGAGAAGTTCACGCCCTGGACGACGGAGTACCGGGCCGAGACACGGGCCGCGCAGGGCGACGGCTGGCGCGGCCCGGCCACGGGCGCCGTCCCGCCGCCCGTCAGCCTCGCCGCGACCTTCGCCCGGGACGCCGAGTACCAGCTGCCCGGCGGGCTCGCGTATCTGCGGGACCAGGGCAGCCCCGGCTACGAGCAGGTCGAGAACGTGGTCGCGGGTCTGGAGGGCGGCTCCGAGGCGCTGGTGTTCTCCTCCGGCATGGCGGCGGCCACCGCCGTGTTCCAGGTGCTGCCCGGTGGTGCCCGCGTCGTCGTGCCAAAGACGATGTACTTCGGTCTGACCAAGTGGCTGACGGAGTTCGGGCCGCAGCGCGGCCTGGAGGTCGTCCAGGTACCCATGGACGACCTGGACGCCGTGGCCGCGGCCGTCTCCGCCGCCCCCACCGCCCTGGTGTGGGTGGAGAGCCCGGCCAACCCCACCTGGACGGTCACCGACGTGGCGGCCGTCGGCGAGATCGCCCACCGCGCCGGCGCGCTCTTCGGCGTCGACAACACCGTGCCCACCCCCGTGCACAGCCGCCCGTTCGAACTCGGCGCCGACCTGATCATGCACTCGGGCACCAAGTACCTCAACGGGCACACCGATGTCGTCGCGGGCTTCCTCGTGCTGGCACCGGAGCGGACCGAGGCCCGCGAGACCGTCTGGGAGCGGCTGCGCCTCCACCGCAGGCTGACCGGCCCGCTCCTCGGCCCGCTGGAGACCTATCTGCTGATGCGCGGCATACGCACGCTGTTCCCGCGGATGCGGCAGATATCGGCCACCGCGCTCGCGCTCGCCGAGCACTTCGCCGAGCACCCGCTCGTCGGCCGGGTCGCCTATCCGGGCCTGCCCACGGACCCCGGGCACGAGGTCGCCGCCCGCCAGATGACCGGCGGATTCAGCGGCATGCTCTCCCTGCACGTCGCCGGCGACTGGCAGCGCTCGCTGAGCGTCGCCAAGAACTGCCAGCTCTTCATCCGGGCAACGTCCCTGGGCGGCGTGGAAAGTCTCATCGAACACCGCTATACCTTCGAGGGGCCGGGCAGCACCGCACCGAAGGACATGGTCCGCCTCTCCATCGGTCTGGAGAGCCCGGCCGACCTCGTCGCCGATCTGGAACAGGCCCTGGAAAGGGCTGCGAAGGAAGACAGTTGAGCCCCGAGTCCCCCGACACAGACACCACCTCGGGCGCGGCGCACACCGCCGCGCCGGCCGCCCCCGCCGGCCGCTCCGCGACGGAGCGGCCCGGGGGACCGGAGCCGGAGCCGGCGGGCCGGCCCCGGCTGCTGCGCGACGCGTCGCTGTCCGCCGTGCTGGCGGGCTTCGTGGCCGTCGTCGTGTCCTACTCCGGACCGCTGGTCATCGTGCTGTCGGCGGCCTCGGCCGGACACCTCGACACCGCGCAGACCAGTTCCTGGGTCTGGGCCATCTCCATCGGCAGCGGTCTGACCTGCATCGGGCTGAGTCTGCGCACCCGGATGCCCATCATCACCGCCTGGTCGACGCCGGGAGCGGCACTCCTGGTCACGAGCCTCGGCGCGTACTCCTACGCCGAGGCCATCGGCGCGTTCCTCATCACCGGCGCCGTCATCACGCTGGTCGGGCTGACCGGGGTGTTCGGCTGGCTGATGCGGCAGGTGCCGACGGCCGTCGTCTCGGCGATGCTGGCGGGCATCCTGTTCAGCTTCGGCACCCATGTCTTCACCTCGCTGAAGACGGCACCGGTGATCGCCGGAGCCGTGCTGGTGGCCTACCTCGTGGCCAAGCGGCTGCTGCCCCGGTACGCGGTGCTGATCGCGCTGGGCGTGGGTGTCGTGGGCAGCGCGGCCACCTCGAAGCTGCACGTCCACGTCGACAAGATCGAGCTGGCCCGGCCGGTGCTCACCACCCCGGAGTTCTCCGTCGCCTCCCTCGTCGGGATCGCGGTGCCGATGATCCTGGCCACCCTCGCCTCGCAGAACGCGCCCGGCATGGCGGTGCTCTCCGCCTCCGGCTACGAGGCCGAGGACCGTCTGCTCATCGGCAGCACCGGACTGGTGTCCACCGCACTCGCCCCCTTCGGGTCGCACGCGATCAACCTGGCCGCGATCACCGCCGCGATTTGCACCGGCCCGGAGTCGCACCCCGATCCGCGCCGCCGCTATGTGGCCGGTGTGTCCTGCGGCGCGTTCTACCTGCTGATCGGAGCCTTCGGATCCACGCTGGTGGCCTTCTTCGCCGGGCTGCCCAAGGAACTGGTGGCCGCCATCGCGGGTGTCGCCCTGCTCGGGGCGCTCGCCGGTGGCATCACCGGAGCGGTCAAGGAGGAGAAGGACCGCGAGGCCGCGCTGATCACGTTCCTGGCCACCGCGTCCGGCGTCACCCTCTTCGGCATCGGTTCCGCCTTCTGGGGCCTGGTCTTCGGCGTCGCCGCCCATCTCGTGCTGTCCGGGCGGTGGCGCAGGAACACCGCCGCCGCGTGACCGAGGCGGGGCCGCCACGGCGGCCCCGCCCTAGGCGACCACCGGCCCGCCCGTCGGGCCGGTGGTCACTTGTAGGTGATGTCCGAGGCGGCGTGCGGCGGGCGGGCTCCAGGATCGGCTCATGAGCATGCCAAAGATGAGTCCCAGGGTCGCGAGGGCGCCCGGCAGGGTGCGCGACGGTGCGCGTGAGGTCATGTCCCGGATGCCTTCTTCCGAGTGGGGTCGGTCGCGCGGGGATGTGAAGCGCTTACATTGACGCGGACGGCAGGGGAACGCATGTGCCCGTGCTGACCGCATAAGTCCTCGGTACCGGCTTCTCGGTCACACCGATGAACGGACCGTAGAGAGTAAGCGCTTTCTGATCGACTCCTTGCGCAGGAGGTGTGTCGGACGTCGGACTCTGGCGGCGGAGCGTTTCCATGGCGGACGCGTTGCGTGCCACGACGGCACCTGTCCGCCTGCCGTCCGCTCATCTCCGTCGATTTGCCCGAAAGGTCTGTGATGACCGGCGGGGTTGAGGGCACTCGGTGGGACACGTGAGAGGGATCCCACCCGAGGAGAGTCATGGCTGAGCAGAAGTCGTCGGCCCTCACGGCGCCCCTGCGCGGCGCGGCCTCGGTACTGCGCAGGGTGCCCGGCGCCGGAACGGTGAGCCGGGCCGCGGAGGGAACACTGGACAAGATCGGCGCTGTCTCGCCGCGGGGACGGCGCATGGCGGTCTACGCGGGGGCCGGGGTGCTCGGCGTCGCGGGCGTGGTGGAGTGGCCGGTGGCCCTCACCGGCGCCGCGGTGGCCTGGCTCACCCAGCCCCGGCCGGCGGACGGCGGGGGCGCGCGGGGCCCCGAGCCCGCACACGATCTCGGCACCGCGGCCCTCAGGTCGGGTACCGGCAAGGGGACGCACGGGCACGGCGGGGCGACCGGACCGGCGGGCCCGGCACGCGCGAAGGAGCCCGGACCCACCGCGGCCGCCGGTCCGCCCGAGGACGCTCCCGGCGTCAGGGCGTCGGCGGCCAAGCCGTCCTCGGGCCCCCTCGGCCCGACCGCGCGGCCGGACCGTACGACGCTGTGAGGAAGCCGTGGTGAGCGGGCCGGACGCCGTCCGGTCCGCTCGGCCGGACCGTACGACCTGGTCCGACCGTACGACGCTGTGAGGAGGTCATGGTGCTCGGTCTGCTGACGACACCCTCGGCCGTCGTCCGCCTGCTGCCCGCGGCGCCGCGACTGCTCGCACGGGCCGCGGCACCGGCGGTCGGACTGGCCGCCGGTGCCGTCGCCGGAACCGCGCGCACCGCCGTGCGCGGCGCCGACGCCACCGTGCGGGTCGCGCGGGTGGCCCGCAACGCGCTGCCCGGCGCCGGGGACCACTGGCGGGCCGGTGCCCGCGCCCATCTGGCCGTCCGCCCGCTGGAGCCGGACGGGGCGCGGCACGCGGGAGGCACGGCGCAGCTGGCGCGCCGGGTGGCCGACACGCTGGCGGACCATCCCGACGTGCTCTTCGCCTACTGGGACCAGGGGCTGGCCCGCCTGGTGGTGACCGCGACCGAGGAGCGGGCGGCCGACCGGGTCCTGGATCACGCGGCCGACGTGGCCGCGCGTCACGGCCTCGCCCTGGCGGCCGGCGACGTGGAGGAGACCACGCACCCGGCCGACCCGGCCGGCGTGCGCGCCGCGGTGGCCACGCTCGCCGCCGACGGCGTGGGGATCGCCGCCGCCGTGACCGCGTACACGCTGCGGCTGCCGCCCTCGCCCCGGGTGGTGACCGCGGCCGTGACCCTGCTGCGGGAGAACCCCCGGTTCCGGGCCCGGCTGCGTGCCCGGATCGGTGACGCCCCGATGGACATCCTGCTGGCCTGCGCGAACGCCGCCGCGCACGGCGCCGGCCAGACGCCCACGTCCCTGTTGCTCGACGGCCTCCTGCGCGCCTGCCAGCTGGCCGAGACGGTGGCCCGCGCGGCCGCGTTCGACTCGGTGCACGACCGGCTGTGCTCGCCCGACCGGGTCAGCCTCGCCGACACGGGGCTGCCGCGCCCGCCGCTGCGCCGGTCCCCGGCCGAGGAGTACGCGACCCATGCCTCCGCGGGCAGCGTCCTGGGCGCGGCGGCCACCCTGCTGGTCAAACACGACGGCGCCGAGGCGGCCGAGGCGGTGCTGGCCGGCTCGCCGAAGGCGGCCCGCTACGGTCCCGCCGCCTTCCACGCCGTGCTCAGCGCCGCGCTGGCCCGGACGGGCGTCCTGGTCCGGGCCCCGGAGCGGCTGCGCCAACTGGAACTGACCGGCACCGTCGTCCTGCACCACGGCGCGCTGCGCACCGAGGACGGCGAGGCCGACCCGTGGGCGGAACCGCTGCTGGACGCGGCCCGCCGGGCCGGGCTCCGGGTCGTCCTCGTGGACGATCCGGCGCTGGAGGACTTCACCGGCCTCGCCGACCAGGTCGTCGACGCCCGCCGGCCGCTGGACGACGTGGTGTACGAGGCGCGCGGCGACGGGGGTGCCGTGCTGGTGGTCGCCCGCGTGCGAGACGGTGACGAGCACGACGTGCCGGCCGCCCTGCGCGCCGCCGACGTCGCCGTCGCCCTGGCCGACCGGGACGGCGCGGTGGTGTGGGGCGCGGACATCCTCGCCCTGCACGGCCTGCCCGACGTGTGGCGGATCCTGACCGCGATCCCGGTCGCCCGCACGGTGGGCCACCGGGCCCAGACCCTGGCCCGCTCCGGAGCCGCGCTGTCCGGGCTGCTGGTCGCCGTCGGCGAGTCCGGCGGCGGAGGCGGCCGCCGGGCCGTGCTGCCGGGGCTGCGGCACGCCCCCGTCGACCTCGGCGCCGCGTCGGCGCTGCTGTCCGGGGTGCGGGGAGCGCTCGGCGTGGCGGCCGCGCGTGCCCCCCATCCGCGCCCCCGTGTCCACTGGCACGAACTGGATCCCGATCAGGCCCGGGAACGGCTGGAACACGAACCGGCCGCCGAGACCGGACCGTTCGACGCGCTGACCGGCCGGGTGCGCCGGGCGGCCGCGGGCGTCGCCCGGCATCCGGCCGTCGCGCCCGCCCGCTGGTCCTACCGGCTGGGCCGGGCCGTCCGGGGGGAACTCCACGACCCCCTCACCCCGGTGCTGGCGGTCGGTTCGGCGGCGTCGGCGATCCTCGGCTCGGTCGTGGACGCGCTGCTCGTGGTCGGCGCCCTGGATCTGAACGCCCTGGTCGGCGGTGTCCAGCGGCTGCGGGCCGAGCGGGCGTTGTCCGGTCTGGTCGCGGAGCAGCAGCAGAAGGCGCGCCTGGTGCCCCCGGAGGACGAGGCACCGGCCGGCGGGATCCGCACGGTGGCGGCCGGCGGGCTCCGGCCGGGCCATGTGATCCAGCTGAAGGCGGACGACGTGGTGCCCGCCGACGCCCGGCTGCTGTGGCAGGACGGTCTGGAGGTGGACGAGTCCGCGCTGACCGGCGAGTCGCTGCCGGTGGAGAAGCAGACGGACCCCACTCCGCACGCCCCGGTGGCCGACCGGCGGTGCATGGTCTTCGAGGGGACGATCGTGGTGGCGGGGCAGGCTCGGGCCGTCGTGGTGGACACCGGCGACCGTACCGAGGCCGCCCGTGCCGTCCACCTCGCCGCCCGCACGCCTCCGGCCGGCGGGGTGCAGGCCAGGCTCCAGGAACTCACCCGCAAGGCGCTGCCCCTGACGCTGGCGGGCGGCGCCGCGGTGACCGGTCTGGCCCTGCTGCGGGGCACCCCGATCCGCGAGGCGGTCAGCGGCGGGGTGGCGGTGGCCGTGGCGGCCGTACCGGAAGGGCTGCCGCTGGTGGCGACGGTGGCGCAGCTGGCGGCCGCCCGGCGGCTGAGCCGGGGCGGCGTCCTGGTCCGCACTCCGCGCACGCTGGAGGCGCTGGGCCGCATGGACACCGTCTGCTTCGACAAGACCGGCACCCTCACCGAGAACCGGCTGCGGCTGGTGCGCGCCTCCGACACGGAGGGCACGGTCCACGCGGTGGACGATCCCGGCTCCGCGGCGACGATCCGGGCCGCCGCACGGGCCTGTCCGCAGCTCAACGGCGACTCCGGCCAGCCGGTGCACGCCACCGACGAGGCGGTGCTGACCGCGGCGGAGCCCGATCCGGACTGGACCCAGCTCGCCGGCCTGCCGTTCGAGGCCGCGCGCGGGTACGCCGCCGCCGTCGGCCGCGGCGGGGACGGCCCGGTCGTGCTGGTGGTCAAGGGCGCCCCGGAAACCGTGCTGCCCGCCTGTTCCGGCCTGCCGGCCCACGCCTCCGACGCCGCGCAGGCGCTGGCCGGGGGCGGCCTGCGGGTGCTGGCGGTGGCCGAACGGCGGCTCGGCGCGGACGAGCGGGAGTCCGAGATCCTGGAACGGCCGCTGGAGCGGCTGGAGTTCACCGGTCTGCTGGCCCTGTCCGACGTACCGCGCGAGACCTCCACGGCGCTGGTGAACGGGCTGAACGGGGCAGGCGTACGACCGGTCATGCTCACCGGCGACCACCCGCAGACGGCGCGGGCGATCGCCGCGGATCTGGGCTGGCCCGAGGACACCGTGGTGGTCACCGGTGACGAGCTGGCCGCGGCGGACCGCGCGGCCCGGGCCCGGATGCTGCGCGACGCGGGCGTGGTGGCCCGGGTGGCGCCCGAGCAGAAGCTCCAGGTCGTGGAGGCGCTGCGGGACGCGGGCCGGGTGGTCGGCATGGTCGGCGACGGCGCCAACGACGCCGCGGCGATCCGGGCCGCGGACATCGGCGTCGGCATCAGCGCGCGGGGCTCGGCCGCGGCGCGCAACGCGGCGGACATCGTGCTGACCGACGACGACCTGACGGTGCTGATCGACGCGGTCGGCGAGGGCCGCGCCCTGTGGCACAGCGTGGCCGACGCGATCGCCATCCTGATCGGCGGCAACGCGGGCGAGGTCGGGTTCGGCATCCTCGGGACGCTGCTGTCCGGACGGGCGCCGCTGTCCACCCGGCAGATGCTCATGGTGAACCTGTTCACCGACCTGTTCCCGTCGATGGCGGTGGCGGTGACCGAGAAGGAGGGCGAGGCGGACCTGGCCAACGTGGAGGAGGCCGCCGGCGTGCTGGGCGAGCCCCTGCTGCGGCAGATCCGGCACCGGGCTCTGACCACCTGCCTGGGCGCGGTCACGGCCTGGCTGATCGGCCGGTTCACGCCGGGCACCGCCCGCCGCTCCAGCACCATGGCGCTGTGCGGGGTGGTCGGCACGCAGCTCGTGCAGACCCTGCTGGACCGGCGGGACAGCCGGCTGGTGCAGATCACGTCGCTGGGTTCCGCCCTGGCCCTGGTCGCCGCGGTGCAGATCCCGGGTGTCAGCCAGGCCTTCGGCTGCACGCCGCTCGGCCCGGTCGCCTGGGCCGGCGTCGTGGCCGCGATCGCGCTGGCGCTGGCGGGCCAGCGGACCCTGCCCCGTCTGGAGCGGACCATCGGCCGCCTGCTGCCGACGTGACCGCGTGGCCGGACGCCGTCGCCCGGAGACGGCCCGCCGGGTGACGCCCGTGGGCGCCGCCCGGCCTGTGCGGCCCGCGAACGAGGCCCGGCCTGTGCGGCCCGTGGCCGCGGACCGGCGGTGCCGGGGCCGGGCTCGGACAGAGCGGTGGTACTGGTCCGGCACCCGAGACCGGTGGTGCCGGGGCCGGGCTCGGACGGAGCGGTGGTACTGGTCCGGCACCCGAGACCGGCGGTGCCGGGGCCGGGCTCGGACGGAGCGGTGGTACTGGTCCGGCACCCGAGACCGGCGGTGCCGGGGCCGGGCTCAGACCGAACGGTGGTACTGGTCCGGCACCCGGACCGGCGCCCCCAGCTCGCGTGCGGCGTGCCGGGCCCAGGAGGGGTTGCGCAGCAGCTCGCGGCCGAGCAGCACCGCGTCGGCCTCGCCGTTCTCCAGGATCTTCTGGGCCTGTCCGGCCTCGGTGATCAGGCCCACGGCAGCGACCGGCAGCGGGGTCTCGGTCTTCACCCGGGAGGCGAACGGGACCTGGTAGCCGGGCCCGGTCGGGATGCTGACACCGGCCGCGTTGCCGCCGGTGGAGACGTCCAGCAGGTCGACGCCGTGGGCGTGCAGGTCGCGGGCGAAGCGGACCGTGTCGTCCGGGGTCCAGCCGGCCTCCTCCAGCCAGTCGGTCGCGGAGATGCGGAAGAACACCGGCTTGTCCGCGGGCCACACCTCTCGTACGGCGTCCACGACCTCCAGGGCGAACCGGGTGCGGTTCTCGTACGAGCCGCCGTAGGCGTCGGTGCGGTGGTTGGAGTGCGGGGAGAGGAACTCGTTGATCAGATAGCCGTGGGCGCCGTGGATCTCCACGACCTCGAAGCCCGCGGTGTGCGCCCGGCGGGCCGCGGCGGCGAACCGGCCGACGATCTCCTCTATCTGCTCCACCGACAACTCGGCGGGCGTCCGGTGGCGTTCGTCGAAGGGCAGCGCGCTGGGGCCGAGCGGCTGCCAGCCGTGCGCCTCCGGCCCGAGGGGTGCGCCGCCCTTCCAGGGCCGGTCGGTGGACGCCTTGCGGCCGCCGTGGCCCAGCTGGATCCCCGGCACGGTGCCCTGGGTCACGAGGAAGCGGGTGATCCGGCGGAAGGCCTCCACCTGGGTGTCGTTCCAGAGCCCGAGGTCGTACGGGGAGATCCGGCCCTCGGGGGAGACCGCGGTGGCCTCCACGAGGATCAGACCGGTGCCGCCGGTGGCCCGCGCCGCGTAGTGCGCGAAGTGCCAGTCGTGCGGGGCACCCGCGAGCGGGCCCTCCGGCTCGGCCGAGTACTGGCACATCGGGGCCATCCACACCCGGTTCGGGATGGTCACTTCGCGCAGGGTGAGGGGCTCGAAGAGGGCACTCACGACGGACTCCATTCGTCACGGACCGCTGATGGCTTCGTACGGTACCCCTCGTACTACGAGAGATGTCAAACTACGACGTCTCTCGTACAATGCTGCCGACGGGGGATTCCGCGACGTGAGGGGCAGCCGCCGTGACCGACACCGCCACCACCGGCCGCACCCTGCCGCACCCGGAGCGGGAGGGGATCCGGCTGGAGTCCGTGCTGCACGCCCTCTCGGACCCGATGCGGTTGCGGATCGTGCGCGAACTCGCGGCCGGGGAAGCGGAGCTGACCTGCTCGCAGTTCGACCTGCCGGTGACCAAGTCCACCACCACGCACCACTTCCGGGTGCTGCGGGAGAGCGGGGTCGTCCGGCAGGTCTACCGGGGCACGGCCAAGATGAACGGCCTGCGCAGGGACGACCTAGACGCCCTCTTCCCGGGACTGCTCGACAGCCTTCTCGCCGCCGCCGACCGGCAGGCCGGCCGCCTCGGCGACGCCGGCTGAACCGCCCTCGGCCGTCGCCGGACCGCCCTTCCCCGGAAGGTGGTTGAAGAGCAGGTTCAGCAGGATCGCGGCCAGGCAGCCCGCGCTGATACCGCTGTTCATCACCGTCTGGAACCAGTCCGGGAACTTCGCGTACACCGTGGGCACGCCCACCGGCAGCATGCCGACCGCCACCGAGACGGCCACCACGGTCAGGTTGTCGTTGCCCTTGAAGTCGACCCGGGCCAGTGTCCGCAGTCCGCTCGCCGCGACCGTCCCGAACATCACCAGACCGGCCCCGCCGAGCACCGGCGCCGGGACCGCCGCGACCACCGCGCCCAGCTTGGGCAGCAGGCCGAGCAGCACCAGCATCCCGCCGGCCGCCGCGACCACCCAGCGGCTGCGCACCCGGGTCATGCCGACCAGGCCCACGTTCTGCGCGTACGCCGTGTACGGGAAGGTGTTGAAGACCCCGCCCAGCACGGTCGACAGGCCGTCCGCGCGCAGCCCGTCGGCCAGGGGGCGCGGCTTCACCCGGCGCCCGGTCAGCTCGCCGACGGCGATCAGGTCGCCGGTCGTCTCGGTCATCGTCACCAGGGCCACCACGAGCATCGACACGACCGCGGACGCCCGGAACCGCGGCGCCCCGAAGTGGAACGGCGTGCTGACGCCCACCCAGTCGGCGTCCCCGACCCCGCCGAAGTCGGTGAAGCCGAACGGCACCGCGACCGCGAGGCCGGCCGCGATGCCGAGGAGCACGGCGATCCGGGAGAGGAAGGCGGGCGCGAACCGCTGCACGCCGAGCACCACGGCCAGCACGAAGCCCGCCAGCGCCAGGTTCTTCGGCTCCCCGAAGTCCTTCGCGCCGGCGCCGCCCGCCGCCCAGTTGCCCGCGACCGGCAGCAGCGAGACCCCGATGATCAGGATCACGGTGCCGGTCACCAGTGGCGGAAAGAAGCGCAGCAGCCGGCCGAAGACCGGCGCGAGCAGCATGATCGCCAGCCCCGCGACGATCACCGAGCCGTAGATCGCGGGCAGTCCGCCCTCCGTCGTACCGATCAGCACCATCGGCGAGACGGCGGCGAACGTGCATCCCTGCATGATCGGCAGCCGCACCCCGAACCGCCGGAAACCGACGCACTGGATCAGCGTGGCGATCCCGCACACCAGCAGGTCCGCGGTGATCAGATACGCCAGGTCGGCGGGCGACAGCTTCATCGCGCCGCCCACGATCAGCGGTACCGCCACGGCGCCCGCATACATCGCGAGCACGTGCTGGAGCCCGAACGCGGCCAGCTGCCGTACCGGTGGGATCTCGTCGACGGGGTGCACGTCTGGGGTCGTGGCCATGGGAACTCCATCAGCGGCGGGTGGGGAGTGGCATCCGGACAGGACGAGACCGTAAGGGTCTTGAACAGTTTGTTGATTTCCGGACTGTTGCCGCTGTGTGTCCCTGCCCGGCCGCGCCCCGCGGGCTACGGCACCCGCGCCGCTCCGAGCAGCGTGTCCCAGTCGGACAGCTTGACCACGCTCCGCCCCAGCCGTGCCCCCAGCTCGGCCTCGGCCCGCTCGATCGCCAGCCAGCCGTCCCAGGGCACGGGGTCGATGCCCGCCGCCCGGAGCGCCGCGACCGGGTCCGCCGGCACGTCCGCGCGGGCGAGGGCGGGAGCGTCCGCGAGCAGGGAGGTCGCGGTCTCCTTGGCGCACGGCCGGTTGGTGCCGATGACGCCGGTCGGGCCGCGCTTGATCCACCCGGCGACGTACTCGCCGGGGGAGGGCACGCCGTCGCGCAGGACGCGGCCCTCCAGGTGCGGGACGGTGCCGTGCGCCGGGTCGAACGGCAGCCCCTCCAGCGGCACGCCGCGATAGCCCACCGAACGCAGTACCAGCTGCGCGGGCACGTCCTCGTAGCGGCCCGTGCCGGTCACCCCGCCCGCGCCGTCCGGAGCCGTCCGCTCGAAGCGGACGGCGCCCACCCGGCCGTCGACCGGGAGCAGCTCCACCGGGCGCAGGAAGAACCGCAGCCGGATCCGTCGCGCGGCCGCCGCGGAGGGCTGGGCCGCCCAGCCGCGCAGCACCTCCACATTGCGCCGCTGCACGGCCGGCAGCGCGCCGGGATCGCCGGTGTCGAGCGCCAGGTCCTCCTTGTCCACGGTCACTTCGGTGCCGGGCAGCCCGCCCAGCTCGCGCAGCTCCTTGGTGGTGAAACGGGCCTGTGCGGGGCCGCGTCTGCCCACCATGTGCACCTCGGTGAGCCCGCTCGCCGCGAGTGTGTCCAGGGCGGCCTGGGGGATGTCGGTGGGGCGCAGCTCGGCCACGCCCCGGACCAGGATCCGGGTGACGTCCACCGCGACGTTGCCCACCCCGATGACCACCGCCGACCGCACCCCGCGCAGGAAGCCCGCGTCGGCGGCGTCCGGGTGCGCGCTGTACCAGGAGACGAACTCGGTCGCCGACCAGCTGCCCGGCAGCTCCTCGCCGGGGATCCCGAGCCGCCGGTCGGTGGCGGCGCCCACGCAGTACACCACCGCGTGGTACAGCGTCCTCAGCCGCTCCACCGGCAGGCCGCCGGGGCCGCCCACCCGGACCCCGCCGAGGAACCGCACCCGCTCGTCCTCCAGCACCGTCCGCAGGCTGCCCTGGAGGGACTTGATCTTCTCGTGGTCGGGTGCGACGCCGTAGCGGACCAGGCCGTAGGGGCACGGCAGCCGGTCCAGGACGTCCACGTGGACCCCGGGGTCGCGCTGGATCAGGCTCTGGGCGGTGTAGCACCCGCTCGGCCCGGAACCGACGACGGCGACACGCAGCACAGCGGTACTCCTCGCCCGAAGGAGGGGTGTGCGGACGCCTCCAGCATGGCACCCCCGGTCGCCGGGCGGCAGGGGCCGGTGGGGTGATCCGGACGCCCCTCCGTTCGTGTCCGTTCGTTATGGAATGTGATCGCGAGGTTACGTTACGTGTGTGCTGGAAGCGCCCTTTCTAAATCTTTCTGATCGGGACGCGGAGGACGGCGCGGTCTCCGTGTGGCCTGCGTGGGAGGTGCGGGAGTGTGACGGTGTCACGTCCTGGCTCCATGTCCGGCTGGCCTTCCCCGACGGGGCACGGGTCGACGCCCTGGCCGTGCTGAACGGGGGACACGTCTCCATCGAGGACGTCAACGCCGAACCGGCGCTGTCCCTCACCGATCTCACCGTGCTCGCCGGCTGGATCGCGGGACCGCTGTTCGAGACCTGCGGCGTGACGCCGACGGGGGCCGGCCGCGCGGACCGGGACGCGAGTGAAGCCGGTTGCGCGGGACAGGTCCTGGGTGACGCCGGTCGCGTGGACGCGGCCCTGGGCGAGGCCGGTCGCGCGGGCGAGGTCCTGGGTGAGGCCGGTCGTGTGGGCGAGGCCCTGGGTGA
The DNA here is from genome assembly GCF_020400595.1 of Streptomyces naphthomycinicus. GTDB lineage: Bacteria > Actinomycetota > Actinomycetes > Streptomycetales > Streptomycetaceae > Streptomyces > Streptomyces naphthomycinicus. The sequence continues at coordinate 152,354 of NZ_JAINRE010000002.1, forward strand.
GGCCGGTTGCGTGGAGGAGGCCCTGGGTGAGGCCGGGGACGCGGGCGAGGCCGCGGGCGGGGGTGGTGACTGCTCCGCGGCGGGCGGTCCTGATCCCGGCGCCGGCCCCCCGGTTCCGCGCCGTGCCCGGCACCGGGCGGCCTGGCCACGCGGCATCGAGGGGCGCCGGCTCGTCGCGCGGGAGTACCGCGCGGCGCAGGGCCTGGGCGCCGATCCGGTGCTCGCCGTGATGGACGCGACCGGGCACAGCCGCCGACGCGCCCTCCGGCTCATCGCCCAGGCGCGGGACGCCGGCTTCCTGGCGCCCCGTCACGTCCGGCGCTGAGCCGGCGCCTTGCGGCCCGTCACGTCCGGCGCTGAGCCGGCGCCTTGCGGCCCGCTGCCCTCAGGAATCGTTCGGCCGCTCCTCGGTGGCGAAGAACCGGGACAGATCCTCGTCCGCCGCGCCCGCGTCGGGCTCGCCCCGCGGAGGCGCGCCCATCTCCGGGTCGAGCCCGTACCGCTGGAACAGCTCGGCCCGCAGCACCGGCACGGGCATCGGCACCCCCGGCACCAGCGCCGCGTACACGGCACCCATCAACAGGGCACGCAGCATCGGGTAGTCGGCCGAGACGTTCTGCGCGCCGTACCGGGCGACGGTGTCGCTGAGCAGCTCCGCCAGCCGGCGCTGCTCCGGGCACTGCACGAAGCCCTCCGCCTGGAGCAGGCCCGCCATGTGCTGGCGCATCAGCACCGGCCGGTCCCGGGCCAGTCCCAGGATCGCGTCGACGGCCCGGGCCAGCCGCTCCCGGCCGTCGTCGGTGCGCGGCTCCCGTTCCAGCGCCTCCTCCAGCGTGCGGTGCATCAGCCGGTGCACGGCGGACTGCACCAACTGGCGCTTGCCGGGGAAGTAGTACGACACCAGCCCACGCGCCGAACCGGCCCGGTCGGCGATGTCGCTCAGGGTCGTGGCCTCGAAGCCGCGTTCGCCGACCAGTTCCACGGCGGCCTGCAACAGCCGCTCCCGGGAGCGGCGCCGCAATTCTTCATTGACCGAGGCGCTGCGCGGGGACATCCTGTAACTCCTGCGTTGACTGGCTGCCAGCCAACTATACTCAACGCAGCGGGACACCCCTGTGCTTGGGGGGCGGCCCGGAGCAGCCGTCCGTCTGGGGCGACGCGGGGGATCGTCTCAGACGGGCGGCATCGAGCTGTGCGATTTCAGCCGTCGGCGCACGCCCGGCGCGTCACGCGGCGAGAGCGGTCCGGTGCTCGGCGGTGCCGGCACCGGCGGGTGAGCCTTGAAGGGGATGCCGCAGCTCACTCAGGTGGTGCCGCCGTCCGCCGCCCTGCCGTCACCCACCCTCCGCACCCGCCATGAACCGGTGCGGAGCGCTGCGCAGTCGGCCGAGAACAGCCGCCGGAACGCGTTCCGCACGCCGTGTGGGCGGGGCGGCTCGCGGGCGTCCGCGGAGGCGTCGAGCCCGTGCTCGCGGAAGAGCCGGAGTCTGCCGGTGGCCCCGTCCGTCCCCGAGCCGCTGTCTCCCGGCCCGGCGGCGCCGGACGCGGGAGCGGCCTCGTTCAGCGGGGGACGACCCAGTCCGGCGTCCAGGTCCCGGCGGCGTCGTGGCCGGCCGCCGTGGCGGCGAGGTGGGCGCGGAGAGCCGCCAGGGCGGGGTGGGGGTTGTCGCGGTGCCAGAGGAGCGAGTGCGGGTAGACGGGTGTCGGGTCGGTCACCGGGATACGGCGCAGGCCGTGTCCGGCGGGCCAGACGAGGCGGGTCCGCTCGCCCGTGAACGTGGCCAGGGCCGGAGTGTCGGCGATGGTGTCGAGGAGCGCGTCGGAGCCGAAGTTGGGGCCGGTCGCCTCGATGGTGAGGCCGAACTCGGCGACGAGGTCGTCGTAGTAGGCGGTCCACTCGGTGCCCGGGACGACACCGGGCATCCAGATCCGGTGCCCGGCGAGCTGAGCGACGGTCACCGACCGGGCGCCCGCCAGCGCGTGGGCGGGGCCGGTGAGGAGCTCCAGCGGTTCGTCGAGCACCCGGACGGACTCGATGTCCTCGGGAAGGGGGCGGCCGGGCGCGGCGACGGCACGGAAGGAGGCGTCGATCGCGCCCGAGCGGATGGCGGCGACGGCCGTGTCGATGTCGGCGAGCATGAGCACGTGGAGGTCGATCTCGGGGTGCGCGCGGTGGAAGCCGCGCATCAGGCCCGACGGCGCGACCCGCGAGGCGATCACGTCGACGCGCAGCGGACGGCGGCCGGTGTGCACGGACGCGGCCGCGCGCTCGGCGACCCGCAGCAGCTCGCGAGCGTGGGGCAGGAACGCCTGCCCGTCGATGGTGAGCCGGACGCCGCGCGCGGCGCGGGTGAACAGCCGCACGCCGAGGTGGCGCTCCAGCGCGGCGATGCGCTTGGAGACGGCCTGCTGGGTGACCGCCAGCTCCGCGGCGGCTTCCTGGAACTGCCCCGCGTCGGCGGCGGCGACGAAGGTCCGGACGGCGTCGAGGTCCATACCGGCCTACCCTACGGACACAACCACTGGTTGTGAGCTGTGGCTCCTCGGTTGTTTGCTTCCTGGTCGCGGGCCTCGCTTTGATGCCTCGGGTCGCGGATCGGTTGTGCGGACGAGGGGCGAGGAGCGTCGGGCATGGGGAGCGGACACCGGCTGGGGCGGCGGTTCGGGTGGCTCTGGGGAGCGTACGGGACGAGCGCGCTCGGCACGTGGCTCGCCTTCGGCGCGTTCCCGCTGATCGCCGTCCGGGTGCTGCACTCCGGACCAGCCGAGGTCGCCGCGCTCTCCTCGGCGGGGGCCGCGGTGGGCGCGGCCGTGGCGGTGCCGCTCGGCCCCTGGGTGGAGTTCCGCCGCAAGCGGCCCGTGCTGATCACGATGGACCTGGTGCGGTGCGCGGCGCTGCTGACGATTCCGGCCGCGTTCGCGCTCGGCGTGCTCACCTTCCTCCAGCTCCTGCTGGTCTCGGTCGTCGTCGCGGCGGCCGACATCTCGTTCCGCGCCGCCAGTGGCGCCTACCTGAAGTCGCTGCTGCCGGGCGCGGATCTGCTCGTCGCCAACGCCCGTTTCGAGTCCACGGCCTGGACGACCACGATCATCGGGCCGCCGCTGGGCGGCGCGGCGACCGGGCTCCTGGGCCCGGTGGCGACGGTGGTGGCCGACGCGGTCAGCTATCTGCTCTCGGCCCTGGGGATCCGCGCGATGGGCGGACACGAGTCGCGGCCCGAGCGCCCGGAGGCCGCGCGCCTGCGGGCCGGGGACCTGCTGGACGGCTGGCGGTACATCCTCGGTGACCCGGCGCTGCGTCCGCTGTTCTTCAACACCGCCCTGTTCAACGGCCTGGTGATGGCGGCCGAGCCGCTGCTGGCCGTCCTGATGCTCGGTCGGCTCGGTTTCGCTCCGTGGCAGTACGGCCTCGCCTTTGCCGCGCCCTCGATCGGCGGGCTGCTGGGTGCGCGGCTGGCCCGGCCGCTCGTCACCCGGTTCGGGCAGTACCGGGTCCTGGTCGCGTCCGGGGTGCTGCGCGCGCTCTGGCCCGTCGGTCTGGCCTTCCTGGGGCCGGGCACCGGGGGGCTGCTGCTGGTGATGGGCGTCGAGCTCGGGCTCATCTTCTGCTGCGGGGTCTTCAACCCCGTCTACACCACCTACCGTCTGGAGCGGACCGCGACCGATCGGGTCGCCCGTACGCTGTCCGCCTGGGCGGTGACGACCAAGGCGTCGACCGCCCTGCTGACGGCCGTCTGGGGGGTGCTGGGCGGCCTGCTCGGCCCGCGTACGGCTCTCGGCCTGGCCGGGGTGCTCGTGCTGGCGACCCCGCTGCTGCTCCCGCGCCGCGCGGCGGCGCTTCCCTCCGAGCCGGAGCCCGAGCCGGCACCGAGCACCTGACGGGCCACCGTGGCCGTGCGCGGGCCCTCACCAGCGCCGACGCGCCGGCGGCTTGGGCGGGTCCCTACCCGCGCCGACGCGCCGGGGTCTTCGGCGGACCGTTCCGTGGGGACTCGTACACCATCACGGCCACCGCCACGAGCAGTGCCCCGAACAGCCAGCCGCCGAGCACGTCCGAGGGCCAGTGGACGCCCAGCCACACCCGGGTCACGCCGACGCCGACGACCGAGACGAGCGCCGCCGCCACGGCCGTACGCCACAGGGCACGGCCCGGTCGGTGGCGGTGCAGCAGCCACAGCAGCAGGCCGCACACCACGGTGGCGGTCATGGCGTGCCCGGACGGGAAGGCCGCGTAGTGGGCGGAGTCGACGGGGTCCCGCCAGACCGGGCGGGGGCGGTCGACGGCGGCCTTCGTCGACTGCTGCACGACGGTGGCCGCCGCGCAGGTGACCGCCAGCCACAGCGCCGTCCACCAGGCCGCGCGGCGCCAGACCAGCCACACCGCCGCCGCCCCGCACACCAGGCGCATCGTCAGCGGGTCCCACACCCAGTCCGTCAGCACCCGGAACGTGTGCGTCAGCGCGCGGTCGTCGACCGCCCAGCGGTGGGTGGCGCGGGAGATGCCGCCGTCCAGAGCGATCAGCGGGTGCCAGCGCACCGCGACGAGGACGAGCAGCAACACCGAACAGACGGCGAGGACGGCGGCCACCCGGGCGGCGGTGCGGGACGGCCCCGGCGGATCGGAGGAGGGCGGAGACGGGGGACCGGTGGGGGGATGGTGCATGCCGTGATCCTTGTTCATGGAACGGCCGGCGCCAAGACCGGCATGACCCCGATCGGACCAGGGCCACCCGCGCCGGGCCCGCACCCGCGCCGGGCCCGCACCCGCGCTGGGCGCACCCGCGTCGGGCCCGCACCCGCGCGTGTCGGGCACGGTTCCGGGAGACGTGCGTCGGGCACGGTTCCAGGAGACGTGCGTAGGGCACGCTTCCGGGAGAAGACAGCGGGCCCCGGGGGAGGAACCCTTGCCCCGGCGACCGTCTCGCACCGTTTCCGGGGTCAGCCCAGCGCCCGAAGCCCGGGTACCAGCGCCACCAGAACCGGGATCACGGGGGCCAGCGCGGCGGTCGCCGTCAGGCCCAGGCGGCGCAGTGCCGGGAGCCGGTCGTGGGCGGTCAGCAGCCGGTGCACGCGCTGCGGCACGTGCGCCTGCGGAGTCGGCGAGGGTCCGAACACCCCCCGCTCCTCGTTCAGTTCCACCAGGGCCAGAGCCGTCGTCAGCCGGCCGAAACGGCGGGACGCCATGTCGTCGGCGGCCAGCTCGACCAGCCGGTGCATCTCGTCGCGGAACGCGGCGAACACCGGGACCTGCGGGAAGCCGCCCGCCAGCGCCGCCGAACAGTGCAGCAGCCAGTCGTGCCGGGCCCGGGCGTGCCCCTGTTCGTGGGCGAGGAGCGCGTCCAGCCGGCGGCCTTTCAGACGGCGCAGCGCGGCGGTGGTGATGACCAGCCGGGGCGCGGTACCCGGCAGCCACCAGGCGTCGGGGCGGTCGCCCTCCAGCACCACCAGCCGGCCGTCCGTCGGCTCCTCGCCCGGCAACAGCGGTGCGCGCACCAGCAGTCGGGTCCGACGCCCGCGCCGCCGCGCCCGGGCCCGTACCACCTCGCGGACGAGCATCGCCAGACTCCACAGGCCGCCGCAGGCGAGCAGTACGGCGGTGGGCGCCGCCCAGGGGCCGGCCGCGCCGAGGGCGTACGCGTCCACGACCGCGCGCGGGGCGGAGGCGAACACGGGCCCGCGCACCGCCTGCCAGGCCGCCGCCGCGCTGAGCGTCATCGACAGGGCGCAGCACAGCAGGACGGCCGCCACGACGCACTGCCACACCCAGAGCGCGACGACCGGCTCGCGGTCCGGCCAGTCCGCCCGGGCGAGCAGCCGTGGGGCGACGACGGCGGTCAGGGCGCCGAGCAGCAGCAGGGCGACGGGGACCATCATGGTCAGCACCCTATGAGCGGGGCCGCTCGGCGGTACGGTCCCCGGCGCCGAAGTGACGCACACAACGCGTGCGTTCCGGGGGCACATGCGCGCTCCCGGGCACGTCCGGGTTCTCCGGTCCGGCGTGCGCTCCCGGGGCACGTGCGGGTTCTCTGTCCGGGCGTGCCCTCCCGGTTCGCGTGGGCGTTCTCTGGCCGGGCGTGCGTTCCCGGTTCGCGTGGGCGTTCTCCCGCCACGCGCGCGCCCGCCTCCCGTCGCTCACATCGCCAACAGCATCGCCACCATCCCGATCCCCATGGACAGCCGGCACGCCCGCGCCAGCTCCGGGCGGTCGCCCCAGCGGGCCGGTCCGCGTCCGCTCGCCGGTCCGGGCCCGCCCGCCGGTGCCGCGGCGGGCACCAGACGGGCGCCGGAGAGCAGCACATAGCCCGTGAAGTAGAGCAGAAGCGCTCCGGTCAGCAGCGGTACGCCGGCACCCCCGTGCGCGTGATGGGCGACGGGCGGGGCCGTGGCCATCGCCACCGCCATGTAGACCATCGCGGCGCTGCCCACCAGATGGTGCAGATGGTGCGGGCCGCCGCGCGCGGACCACAGCGCGCGCAGGGCCGCGGCGCCGAAGACGGCCGCGTACACCGGCCAGGCCCACCGCGGCGGCGTGAACGCCGCCGCGGGGACGGCCATCGCGGCCATGCCGAACCCCATCAGTGCCTCGCCGCCCGCGGCCCGCCGCTGCTCCTCGACGCCGCTGCGCATCCGCAGCAGGCAGTAGGCCCCGGTCCCCGCGCACAGCGCCACCAGCAGCCAGGCTGTCGACACCGGTCCGTGCACGCGCACCTCCCCGCTCGACGGTCGGTCCAGGGATGCGATGCCCGGGGGCGGCGGAGCGTACGCGAGCGCAAGGGTGTACACGGGGAGCATGCGGGGGAGCACGGGCGGTCACCGGTCGTTCCGGGATGACCGCCCCGAAAATCTTTCACGAGTAAAACACGTGCTAAATTGATGGTATGAGCAGTGCGACCCCCCTCCGTCTCCCCCTCGCCGCGGCCCTCCGCCTGGGGCGCCCCTCCGACATCTGGTTCAAGCCCGCGCTGAGCGTCGTCGCCGCCGTCGCCCCGCCCAACCTCACGCTGCTCGCGCTCGGCCGCCTGGATCTCGCGATGTACACGATGGCCGGGTCGCTGTGCGCGCTCTACGGCCACAACCGGCCCTACGCCGCCCGCGCCCGTGCCCTCGCCTTGGTGGTGCTCGGCATGGCCGGCGGCCTCGCCGTCGCCCTGCTCGCCGCGGCGCTCACCACGAGCACCGTCGTCCTGGTCACCGTCGGCGCCGTCCTCGCGGCGCTCCAGAAGACGGTGTGCGACGCCACCCGGATCGGGCCGCCCGGCAATGTGGTCCTCACCTTCATCAGCTCCGCCTCGCTGTTCGCGCCGCAGACCCTCGGCCGGATCCCCGGACACGTCGGGCTGGCCCTCGCGGCCGGCGCCTGGGCCTGGCTGGTCGGCATGGCCCCCGGCCTGCTGCGCCCGCACGGCCCCGAGCGCCGCGCCACCGCCCAGGCACTGAACGCCGCCGCCGCGTACGCCGACACCCGCGGGACCGCCGACGGCCACGCCCGCGCCCGCGCCGCGAGCGCCGCCGCGATCCACGCCGCCTGGCAGTCGCTGCTCGCCGCCGGCACCCGCCCCGACCGGACCCGCCGCGCCCTCGAACAGCTCGTCGTCCGAGCCGAGGTCGCCCTCGCCGCCCCGGCCGACACCGACCCCGCCCGGCTGCGCGCCTGGGCCCGCGCACTGCGCGGCACCGGCCCGGTCCCGCACACCGAGCAGCCGCGCGAGGCCGCCGACGAACTCCTCGGCGTCGCCGCCGAGCGGGCCCTGCCGCCCCGCTCCTCGTGGCACCGTCTCACACCCCTCGCGCCGCTCGCCGCACGCACCGCCCTCGGCTGCGCCCTCGCCGGATACGCGGCCCTCGCGCTCGGCGTCGGCCGCCCGTACTGGGCGCTGGTGACCGCCGCCTCCCTCTACCAGGCCAACGTCACCCTCACCTGGAGCCGGGGAGTCCAGCGGGTCGTGGGCAATCTCGTGGGCGTCCTCGCCTTCGCCGCCCTCGCCCCGCTCGCCCATCTGCACCCCGCCGCCCTGGTGCTGTGCTGCCTCGCCCTCAACTTCGGCGCGGAGGCGCTCATCGGCCGCAACTACTGGCTGGGCAGCGTCTGCGTCACCCCCATGGCCCTGCTCATCACCGAGTTCGCCCGCACCCAGGACCCGGCCGAGCTGATCACCGACCGGGTCGTGGACACCCTCGTCGGCGCGCTGGTCGGCTTCGTCGCCGCCGTCGCCGTCACCAACCGGCGCGCGGGCGACCGTCTGGAGCACGCACTGACCGCGGCTGAACGCGCCCGTGAGAACGCCGCCCGCCTGCTCGCCGAGCCGCGTCCGGCGTCCGGCGCCCTGGAGTCGGCCCGCCGTGCCCTCGCCGCCGCCCTGGTCGACCTGCGCGCCACCGCCGACGCCGCCTCCGGCGAGTGGTGGCAGCGCGCGCTGCCCGAGGAGCGGGTCGTGCTCACCGAACAGTCCGGACACCGTACGCTCGCGGCGACGGTACGGCGTCAGGGGCTCGTACCGCGTGACCGGGGACGGGACCAGGACCCGGGCAGGACGACGGAGGACATACGGCCATGACGGCGACGAACGGCGGACCGACGTCCGACAGCGACGCGAACGGTGCCCTGCGGGGGACCGGCGCCGAGTCCGTGCGGAGCGACACCGTCTCCGCCGTCGTCCGCCAGTGGCAGGCCGTCCACCCACAGCTGGACACCGGGCCCATGGAGATCATCGGCCGGATCAACCGCTGCGCCGCCCTGCTCCAGCAGGCCGAGGACGCGCCGCTGCGCCGGGCGGGTCTGAGCCGCCCCGAGTTCGACCTGCTCGGCGCCCTGCGCCGCACCGGCCACGAGCTGACCCCGGGCGAACTGGCCCGGGAGACCTTCTCCTCCGGGGCCGCCGTCACCAAGCGGCTCAAGCAGCTGACCGAGCGCGGCCTGGTGGAACGGCGCGGCGACACCCGTGACCGCCGCGTCGCCCACCTCCGCCTCACCGACGCCGGCCGCGACCTGGTCGACGGCATCCTCCCCGAGCAACTCGCCTACGAGACGGCCGTCCTGTCCGTGCTGCCGGCCGAGGGGCAGGGCCAACTGGCCGGGCTGCTCGCCGAGCTGCTCGGCCGGCTGGAGGGCCGGATGGACGCGCTGCGGGCCTGAGGGGAGCGGCGGCGCGCGGCGCACGCGCCGCCGCCCGAAGCCGCTAGATCCCGGGCCGGTGACGCAGGGGATGGTCCGCCGGGATCTCCACCAGGACGATCGGCGTGCCGTCCGGGTCCGCGATCCACATCTCGATCAGGCCCCACGGCTCCCGCAGCGGCGGCCGGACGATCTCGACGTCCCGTGCCCGCAGCTCCGCGCAGGCGGCCGTGGCGTCCTCGACCTGCAACCACAGGCGCGGCCCGGGCGGGGAAGGGGCCTCGGAGCGGCCGGACAGTTCCAGGAAGCCGCCGCCGAGGAAATAGACCGTGCCCCGCTCGGGGCCGGTACCGAACTCGCGGTGGACGGCCAGTCCGAGCTGCTCGCCGTAGAACGTACGGGAGCGCTCGGGGTCGGTGGGCCGGAGCAGGATCCGGCTGCTGAGTACATGCACCATGCGGGCGGAGCCTAGTGGCAGCGTTACTCTCATCGGTGGCTCAGCCACGCCCGAGATCGGAGACCGCCGCCATGGACCACCCTGCCACCGGACTCACCTTCCGTGATGCCACCGACGCCGACGTGGACGTCCTCGTCGCACTGATCGAGTCGGCGTACCGGGGCGACAGCAGCCGGGCCGGGTGGACCACCGAGGCGGACATCCTGGAGGGACAGCGGACCGACCCCCAGGGCGTGCTGGAGGTGATCAAGGCGCCGGGGAGCCGGCTGCTGACCGTCGAGCAGGACGGCCGCGTCGTCGCCTGCTGCCAGGTGGAACACCGCGGTGACCACGCCTACTTCGGCATGTTCGCGGTCACTCCCACGCTCCAGGGCGCGGGTGTCGGCAGGATCGTCATGGCGGAGGCGGAGCGCCTGGCCCGGGAGACCTGGGGGGTCACCGAGATGCAGATGGCGGTGATCAACGTACGCGACGACCTGATCGCCTGGTACGAGCGCCGCGGCTACCGCCGTACGGGACGGACGAAGCCGTTCCCGTACGGCGATGAGCGCTACGGCATTCCGCAGCGCACCGACCTGCGGTTCGAGCTGCTGGTCAAGCCGCTGGTGTGACGTTCGTGCGCGCAGGCCGGGCGCCGGGTCACGCCGTGAAGCGGCCCGTGCGCTTGATCTCCGGATAGTCGGTGGTCGCCCCGTCCAGCTCCAGGGCGCGGACCAGCCGCAGTTGATCCTGGGTGTTGACCACCCAGCCGATGATCCGAAGTCCGGACGCGCGCGCGTGCTCGACGATCTCCAGCGTGAGCCGGCGGATGTTGAGACACACGGTCGCGGCGCCCGCGGCGACCGCGCGCTCCACCACGTCCGTGCCGTAACGGCTGGCGATCAGCGCGGTGCGCACGCCCGGCACCAGCCGCGCGATCTCGGCGACCGCCTCGTCGTGGAACGAGGACACCTCCACCCGCGCGGTCAGGTCCCGCGCGTGCATCACCTGGGCCAGCGCCCGTGCCGCCGCCACGTCCTTGATCTCCGCTTGCAGCGGGGTGCGCACCGCCTCCAGAACCTCCTCGAACACCGGTACCCGCTCCCCGCGGCCCGCGTCCAGAGCGCGCAGCTCCGCGAGGGTCTTGTCGGCGATCGGTCCGGAGCCGTCGGTCGTACGGTCCACGTCCGCGTCGTGCATGACGACCAGGGCGCCGTCCTTGCTCAGATGCAGATCGAGTTCGATCAGGTCGAGGCCGGCCTGCTGCGCGGCGACGAAGGAACGGAGGGTGTTCTCGGGCTCGACGCCCATGACCCCGCGATGACCGATGGTAAGGAAGTTCAAGGTTCGACTCGCTTCCGTCGACGGCGGCTCGGCGACGCGCGACCGACGGCCCCCGTACCGGACCTCGTCGTCCACGCGGCAAGGCCGCAGCCTAGTGGCCTGGCCGCGCGTTGAACCCGCAGCTGCGCCGGGCATTCGGGGTGCGGGTCGGGCGCCAGTTGGCCGGTACCCGCCCTGGCCGTCACTCTCCCGTGGGCGAGTCCTCGCGCCCTTGACCGACGGGACGACTGCCCTGCCGCGTCCGGATGCCGACGCGCGGAAGTGAGCGCCGTCACGGTTTACGGCAGGAAAAACATCGGTGACCAGGCTGCTGGACAGAATAATTTTCTGATCAGGCTCTTGCTGGGAGAAACGGGGTATGCATACGGTGTCCATACGCGAGGTTCTCCCGTGGAGGATGGGACATGACGGAAATTCTTGTGCAGGCGGGTGCGGAGGGACAGGTTCCTTCGCTGACCAGGGTGGTTGAGCACCCGGCTTGGCCTGTGCTCAAGAATGCCGTGGAGCAGATTCGGCCATGGCAGTCGAAGGACGGGTCGATCGACTTCGACGCCGAGGGTGCCCCGCAGCGGGCCGACGCCGTGGCCGCCGTCGAGCGTGTCGCCGGCGCGGTCGAGCAGCTCACCGCACTGGTCCCGCACGACGCCGCCTACCACCAGGCCCTCGTGAAGGACCTGCGCCGCTGGGCCGAGGGCGGCTTCGAGGTCCCGGACTTCCTGGACTCCCTGCTGGCCTTCCAGCCCGCCGCGAACCGCACGGACGGCCTCCAGCACCTGGTCGTCTTCCCGATGTACACGCAGAACGGCAACCTGGACCGCAACCTCGAGGCGGTCGTGCTGCGCATGGTCTGGCCGGACTGGCTGGCCGAGCTGGAGCGCACCCGCTACGACAACCCGCTGTTCTGCGGCATCACCTTCGAGGACTTCACCTCGGGGTACGACACCAACTCCGCCGTGCTCTTCCCGGAGACCATCGCCGTCCGTGAGGCGCCGGAACGTTTCTCCTGGGGCGGCATCTTCTGCGACCGCGAGGCCGCGCGCTTCCGCCGGGTGACCGACGCGGCCGTCGACATCCTGGGCCTGGAGCTGCCCGAGGACATCGCCGCGATGGTCCACGACCAGAAGCGCTGCGAAGAGGCGTTCGTGCTCTGGGACATGGTCCACGACCGCACCCACAGCCACGGCGACCTGCCGTTCGACCCGTTCATGATCAAGCAGCGCCAGCCGTTCTGGATGTACGGCCTGGAGGAGCTGCGCTGTGACCTGACCGCCTTCAAGGAGGCAGTGAAGCTGGAGGCGGACGGCGTCCCGCAGGCCCGTGACGTGCAGTACGCGGTGCTCTTCGACCGGATGTTCCGCTTCCCGGTCACCGGCGACCGCAACCGCAACTACGACGGCCTCGGCGGCCAGCTCCTCTTCGCCTACCTGCACAAGCACGACGTCGTCCGCTGGACCGACAACAAGCTCGCCATCGACTGGGAGCGCGCCCCCCAGGTCACCAACCAGCTGTGCGCGGAGATCGAGAAGCTCTACAAGGACGGCATCGACCGCCCGAAGCTCGTGCACTGGTTCGCCGGCTACGACCTGGTCGCCACCTACCTCGCCCCGCACCCCGGCTCCAAGTGGGCCAAGGGTCCGGACGCCCTGGATCTGAGCCTGCCGCCGCGCAAGCTCGTCGACGACGTGCTTCCGGACGAGTTTCCGCTGAGCATGTTCTATGAGGCGCTGTCCAAGAAGCTGAAGAATGTGATCGCCTCCACCAAGGGCATCACGGCGGACGACGCCGAGCGGATCGCCGCGTGAGCGACCGCCTCCGGAACACAGCTCAAGAGGGGAAGAACATGGTGGGGAACGGGTCTCTCAGTGGTGCGGTGATCGCGGTGGCCGGCGCGGGCGGACCCGCCGGGCACGCGGCGCTGGTCCGGCTCGCGGAGGCGGGCGCGGTCGTCGTCGGCGCGGACAACAACCCCGAACGCCTCGCGGAGGCCGTGGACGCGGCGCGCTACGCCCGCGGCGGTGCCACGGTCACCGGCGAGACCGTCGACCTGCTCGACCTCCAGTCCACCCGGGACTGGGCCGCGCGCATCGAGAAGGACCACGGCCACGTCGACGGCCTGGTCCACCTGGTCGGCGGCTGGCGCGGCAGCGCGAACTTCGCCGAGACCGACCTGGCCGACTGGGACCTGCTGGAGAAGCTGCTCGTCCGCACCGTCCAGCACACGTCCCTCGCCTTCTACGACGCCCTTCAGCGCAGCGACCGCGGCCGGTACGTGCTCATCAGCGCCGCCGGCGCCTCGCAGCCCACGGCGGGCAACGCGGCGTACTCCGCCGCCAAGGCCGCGGCCGAGGCGTGGACGCTCGCGATGGCCGACGGCTTCCGCAAGGCCGGGGTCGCGGAGGGCGCGGAGGGGCCGCGCTCGGCGGCTGCCATCCTGGTGGTGAAGGCGTTGGTGCACGACGCGATGCGCGCCGAGCGCCCCAACGCGAAGTTCGCGGGTTTCACGGACGTCAAGGACCTGGCCGAGGCCGTCGAGGGCGTCTGGAGCAAGCCCCCCGCCGAAGTGAACGGAAACCGTCTGTGGCTGACCGAGAAGCCGTGAATCCTCCCAAGACCGACGCGCGTCGCCATCACGACCCGCAGGTCCGCGGTTTCGCCAGTGACAACTACGCAGGAGTCCACCCGGAGATCCTGGCCGCCGTCGCGCTCGCGAACGGCGGCCACCAGGTGGCGTACGGGGAGGACGACTACACCGAGAACCTCCAGCGGATCGTCCGCGGCCACTTCGGTGCCACCGCGGAGGCCTTCCCGGTCTTCAACGGCACCGGGGCGAACGTGGTCGCGCTCCAGGCGGTCACCGACCGCTGGGGCGCGGTGATCTGTGCCGAGAGCGCGCACATCAACGTGGACGAGGGCGGCGCCCCCGAGCGCATGGGCGGGCTGAAGCTGCTCACCGTGCCCACGCCCGACGGCAAGCTCACGCCCGAGCTGATCGACCGGCAGGCCTGGGGCTGGGAGGACGAGCACCGCGCGATGCCGCAGGTCGTCTCCCTCACCCAGAGCACGGAGCTGGGCACGCTCTACACGCCCGAGGAGATCCGCGCGATCTGCGAGCACGCCCACGCGCGCGGTATGAAGGTGCACCTGGACGGTTCCCGGATAGCCAACGCCGCCGCCTCGCTGAACGTGCCCATGCGGACGTTCACCAACGCGGTCGGCGTGGACATCCTCTCGCTGGGCGGGACGAAGAACGGCGCGCTGTTCGGCGAGGCGGTCGTCGTCATCAACCAGGACGCGGTGCGGCAGATGAAGCACCTGCGCAAGATGTCGATGCAGCTGGCCTCCAAGATGCGCTTCGTCTCCGTGCAGCTGGAGGCCCTCCTCGCCAAGGATCTGTGGCTGCGCAACGCCCGCCACGCCAACGAGATGGCCCAGCGGCTCGCCGAGGGCGTCCGCGCGGTGCACGGCGTGGAGATCCTCTATCCGGTGCAGGCCAACGGCGTCTTCGCCAAGCTTCCGCACGACGTGAGCGAGCGCCTCCAGAAGCGGTTCCGGTTCTACTTCTGGGACGAGGCCGCCGGGGTGGTGCGCTGGATGTGCTCCTTCGACACCACGGAGGACGACGTCGACATGTTCGTGGCGGCCCTCAAGGAGGAGATGGCCCGCTAGCGGACCCTCCGAGTGATGCATAGATATGCGGTCACCTGAAAAGTCATTGACGCTCAGGTGATCGCATTTCTATGCTCTGCGGGCATGGAGCTGATCCAGAAGACCGCCGACCTGTCCGCATATCTGGCCGCCGACGAGGTCATCGACCATCACCATCCGGTGGTCCGGCAGACCGCCGCCCGCCTGGCGGCGGAGGTCAACGACTCGTATGAGTATGCGCGGGTCGCCTATGAGTTCGTGCGGGACACCATCCCGCACTCCCAGGACTCCGGGGATCTCCGCGTCACCTGGCGCGCCTCGGACGTGCTCTCCCTGGGCACCGGCATCTGCCACGCGAAGGCCCACGCCCTGGCCGCCCTGCTGCGGGCCGAGGACATCCCGACCGCCCTGTGCTATCAACGCCTGAGCGACGACGAGGGCGGCCACGCGCTGCACGGTCTGATCGCCCTCCGCTTCCACGGGGCCTGGCACCGGCAGGACCCCCGCGGCAACAAACCGGGCGTCGACGCCCGGTTCTCCCTGGACGGCGAGCGACTGGCCTGGACCCCGGACGCGGCCTCCGGGGAGCTGGACCATCCGTTCCTGTACGCGGAACCGCATCCCGCGGTCGTGGCCGCTCTCCGGGCCGCTCCCGACCGCCCGTCCCTGTGGCGGACGCTTCCCGACACCCTCTGAGGCGGCTCGCTCCCGCACCACCCGCCAAGGGGGGCGGAGGTCACCGGCGGGGCGCCGCGGCTCTCAGTGCGCCTCGGCGGCGCGCAACTGCTCCGCCGTGGGTGCCGAGCCGCCCAGGTGCGCCGGCAGCCACCAGGAGTCCTCGGGACCCTTGGGGCGGCCCGGGTACGCCCGCTGGGCGGCGTCCAGGAGTTCCTGGACGCGCTCGCGCAGGCGGCGGGTGATGGCGCCGGCGTACTGGTCGCGGGGTGCCTCCACCGCCTCGCCGACGTGGATCGTGACGGGCAGATGGCTGCGCTTGAAGTTGCGGGGCTGCCCCTTCGTCCACAGCCGCTGCGTGCCCCACACCGCCATCGGGACCAGCGGGACGCCCGCCTCCTGGGCCAGCCGGGCCGCGCCCGACTTGAAGCTCTTGAGCGTGAAGGACTGCGAGATGGTCGCCTCCGGGAACACCCCGATGATCTCGCCGGAGCGCAGTGAGTCCAGCGCGTGGGCGTACGCCGTCTCGCCCTGCTCGCGGTCCACCGGGATGTGCTTCATGCCGCGCATCAGCGGCCCGGACACCTTGTGGCGGAAGACGGACTCCTTCGCCATGAAACGCACCAGGCGCTTCTGCGGCAGGGCGGCTAGGCCGTTGAAGATGAAGTCCAGATAGCTGATGTGATTGCTCACCAGCACGGCGCCGCCCGCGCGCGGGATGTTCTCCGAACCCTGGCAGTCGATCTTCAGGTCCCAGACCTTGAACAACGTCTTGGCGAAACCGATGACGGGACGGTAGACCAGCTCTGCCATGGGCGGGGCGGACCCTTTCTGCTCTGCTCGGGAAAGGGGCTCCCGGCGGGAAGTTACGCAGCCGTAGGTTTACGGCGTCTCGCAGATCGTGCCCGAAGAACGGACGGGGAGCCAGTCCTGGTGCCCCCCTGTGGCGAGATCCTCGTCACGTCGGCCTACACCCCACCTCGGATCTTTAAGTCCGCTTTACTCCACCCGTGCCGCCGCTCTCCGCAGAAGCAGGAACATTTCGCACCCCAGGCAGTAGCCGAACACCGCGTTCAGGAAGGCGGCGGCGAGCGCGGCGCCGGTCGCCGTGAGCCCGAGCCACTCCTCTCCCGTGACGAACCCGACGAGACCGAGCGCGGCGAAGACCAGGCCCACGGTCTGCGCGAACCGCGGCGGCTGCGGCGGCTCGAACTCCTTCGGCGGTCCGAGCCGCGGGCGTAGCACCGTCCGGAACACCCAGCCGTACGGCGAGCGGTTGACGCCCCCGGCCGCGCCCAGGGCGAAGACCAGCGTCTGCCAGCCCAGCACCCAGGGGTTCTCCGTGCTCAGTCCCACCGCCAGTACGACCGCGGTCACGGCCGCGGCCCACCGCGGCCCACGTGCGTCGATGTCCATGAATCAAGCATTCCGCAGGGGGAACTCTCCCGGGGGCCGGGAATCTTTGCAGTCTCGTGAATGCTTGTGCGGAGAATGAGCGGACTGGTGATGTGCGCGGCGGTGCTCGCGGTGGCGAGCGCCTACGGAGTGCTGCACAAGCGGCGGAACGGGAGGACACGGGTGCGCGGGCGCGACGAGGGCAAGCGGTTCGGAGCGGCCGAACTCGGCGGCGAACTGGGGGAGCGCGCCACGCTCGTGCAGTTCTCCAGCGCCTTCTGCGCGCCCTGCCGGGCCACCCGGCGCGTCCTCGGCGAAGTCGCGGGACTGGTCCCGGGCGTGGCCCATGTCGAGATCGACGCGGAGGCCCGGCTGGACCTCGTGCGCGAGTGGGAGATTCTCAAGACGCCCACCGTCCTGGTCCTGGACGCCGGCGGACGAGTGGTGCGGCGCGCCACCGGACAACCCCGCAAGGCCGACGTCATCGCCGCCCTGGGGGAGGCCGTGTGAGGAGATGTCAGGGAAGGGTGAGACACCTTCCAGATCGCGGAACCCACTTGACTGTGCGCGCCAGCTATCGTCAGCCTGACCGTATGCCGATCGAACTCCTTCTCTACGGGCGGGTCCACGTCGACCTCGCCCGCACCGCGAGCGCGCGCTGTCCCGGCTGCTGAGCAGCCACGGACCCGCTCCTCACTTCTCGCAGAAGGACAACAACTCCATGACGGCCACCCCCGACCTCGGCACCCCTCAGCTCGCCTCCCCCGACCTGCTGCGCAACACCTTCCGCCGGCACGCCGCCGGTGTCGCGGTGATCACCGCGACCGGCGCCTCCGGCCCGGTCGGTTTCACCGCCACCTCCCTCACCTCCGTCTCCGCGGAGCCGCCGCTCGTCTCCTTCGGCATCGGTGTCGGCGCCTCCAGCTGGCCCGCGATCGCCGAGGCCGACCATGTCGGCGTGCACATACTCGGCGAGCACCAGGACGAGCTGGCCGCCACCTTCGCCCGCAGCGGCGCCGACCGCTTCGGGGCGCCCACCGCCTGGCGGGAGGGCCCGGAAGGGGTGCCGGTGCTGGACGACGTGCTCGCCTGGCTGGTCTGCCGCATCGTCGGCCGGGTCCCGGCCGGTGATCACCGGATCGTGCTCGCCGAGGTGGTCCTGGGCGACCCCTCGGGCGCCGGCCGCCCCCTTCTGTACCACCAGGGCCGGTTCAACGGCCTGCGGGATTGATCACGCCGCCGTCTCCTGCGAAGTCGTCGAGTTCCGGTTACGCTGCGTTGCGAAGGTCACAGTTCAAAGCGCTTGCTTAGCGGGCAGGAACTGGGTGTACTGACGAGTAATATTTCGGTCGGAGCGCGCGGACGCCCCGACCGGGATCGGCCGCTTGAGGCGCCTATGCTGCCTGCAAGAGGCAGCCCGGAAATGACGATGCAGTAGGAGAGCCGGCGTGAGCTTGAGGATCGTTGTCACTGTGAAGTACGTGCCCGACGCCACTGGCGACCGGCACTTCGCCGATGACCTGACCGTCGACCGCGACGACGTGGACGGTCTGCTCTCCGAGCTGGACGAGTATGCGGTCGAGCAGGCCCTCCAGATCGCGGAGAACGCGGACGACGCCGAGGTCACCGTTCTGACGGTCGGCCCCGAGGACGCCAAGGACGCGCTCCGCAAGGCCCTGTCGATGGGTGCCGACAAGGCCATCCACGTCGAGGACGACGACCTGCACGGCACCGACGCCATCGGCACCTCCCTGGTGCTGGCCAAGGCCATCGAGAAGGCCGGCTTCGACCTGGTCGTCTCCGGCATGGCCTCCACCGACGGCACCATGGGTGTCGTCCCCGCGCTGGTCGCCGAGCGCCTGGGCGTCCCGCAGGTCACCCTGCTCTCCGAGGTCTCCGTCGAGGACGGCGTGGTCACCGGCCGCCGGGACGGCGACGCCGCCTCCGAGCAGCTCCAGGCCCAGCTCCCCGCGATCGTCTCGGTGACCGACCAGTCCGGCGAGGCCCGCTACCCGTCCTTCAAGGGCATCATGGCGGCCAAGAAGAAGCCGGTTCAGTCCTGGGACCTGTCCGACCTGGACATCGAGGCCGAGGAGGTCGGCCTGGACGGCGCGTTCACCAAGGTCGAGGTCGCGAACGAGCGTCCGGCCCGCACGGCCGGCACCATCGTCAAGGACGAGGGCGAGGGCGGCAAGCAGCTCGCCGAGTTCCTCGCGGGCCAGAAGTTCATCTAAGGCCCGTCCCGCCGACCGCCCCTCAACTTCGTTTCGCAGGAGAGCAATCCCATGGCTGAAGTCCTCGTCTACGTCGACCACGTGGACGGCGCCGTCCGCAAGCCCACCCTGGAGCTGCTGACCCTGGCCCGCCGCATCGGCGAGCCCGTCGCCGTCGCGCTGGGCAACGGCGCCGCCGACACCGCCGCCACGCTCGCCGAGCACGGCGCGGTGAAGATCCTCACCCACGACGCGTCCGAGTACGCCGACTACCTGGTCGTGCCGAAGGTGGACGCCCTCCAGGCCGCCCACGAGGCCGTCTCCCCGGCCGCCGTGCTGGTCCCGTCCTCCGCCGAGGGCAAGGAGATCGCCGCCCGCCTCGCGCTCCGCATCGGCTCCGGCATCATCACCGACGCCGTCGACCTGGAGGCCGGCGACGAGGGCCCGGTGGCCACCCAGTCGGTGTTCGCCGCGTCCTTCTCGACCAAGTCCCGTGTCATCAAGGGCACCCCGGTCATCACGGTCAAGCCGAACTCGGCCGCCGTGGAGGCCGCCCCGGCCGCCGGAGCGGTCGAGGCCCTCGCCGTGACCTTCTCCGACCAGGCCACCGGCACCAAGGTCACCGGTCGTACGCCGCGCGAGTCTACGGGCCGCCCGGAGCTGACCGAGGCCGCGATCGTGGTCTCCGGCGGCCGCGGTGTGAACGGCGCCGAGAACTTCTCGATCATCGAGGCGCTCGCCGACCAGCTCGGCGCGGCCGTGGGTGCCTCGCGTGCCGCCGTCGACGCCGGCTGGTACCCGCACACCAACCAGGTCGGCCAGACCGGCAAGTCGGTCTCGCCGCAGCTGTACATCGCCAACGGCATCTCCGGCGCCATCCAGCACCGCGCCGGCATGCAGACCTCGAAGACCATCGTGGCCGTCAACAAGGACGCCGAGGCCCCGATCTTCGAGCTGGTCGACTTCGGTGTGGTCGGCGACCTCTTCGACGTCGTCCCGCAGCTGACCGACGAGATCAAGACCCGCAAGGGCTGAGCCCGGCCCGCGCCCCACGAGGCCCCCGTGACCGTACAGACGGTCACGGGGGCCTCGCGTCGTTCCGGCGTCGGGGAAGCCGCGCCGGCAGGTGGCCGCCGGGGCGCCGGGGAACCGGCCGCCCGGACGCGGGGGCGGCCGCCCGCCGGGCGGGGCCGGCGGCGAGTGCTGTACTGGACGGGGGCACCGCCGTCGTGGCCCCGTCCACGCGGTCCTCGGGCCCGTCCGGGGCGATGCCAGGCGGACCTGACCATCCCGGGACCGCGAGGTGGAGCGCATGGACCGCGGTGTTGACCTGCGGGAAGGTTGGCAGATAACTTCGCTATACGGATTGTTGATTCCATAAAGCGGAAATACTGGAGGGTGTGGGATGGGTCAGCAGGAGAAGGTGGCGACGAGCCTCGCGGGCGCCGTCAGCGAGGAGATCAGTGCCTCCCTCGCACCGGTCGACGCGGAGCTGGAGCGCCGCTACCCCGGGGACCCCGGCACCCGGCAGCCCGTCCACACCGTGTACGTCCCCGGTGACGTCTTCGCCGCCGACACCCTCCGCTCCTGGGGCGACCAGGCCCTCGCCGCGCTCGACGAACACGCCCCCGACGCCGCCTCCTTCGCGGCCGTCCTCGGCCTCTCCGACGAGCTGGCCGAGCCCGTCCACTCCCGCGTCCGGGCCAAGCTGGAGCGCGAGCCCATCGAGGATCTGCGCGTCGACTTCGAGGACGGCTACGGCCCCCGGCCCGACGCCGAGGAGGACGAGACGGCCGCCCGGGCCGCCCGCCTGATCGCCGAGGCGTACCGGAACGGCACGGCGGCGCCGTACATGGGCATCCGCATGAAGTGCATGGAGGCCGCCGTACGCGACCGCGGCATCCGCACCCTCGACGTCTTCCTCACCGGCCTGATGGAGGCCGGCGGCCTGCCCGAGGGCCTGGTCCTGACCCTGCCCAAGGTGACGTACCCCGAGCAGGTGAGCGCCTTCGTCCGGCTTCTGGAGGCATTCGAGAAGACGCACGGCCTGGACGCCGGCCGGCTGGGTTTCGAGATCCAGGTCGAGACCAGCCAGGCCATCCTGGCCACCGACGGCACCGCCACCGTCGCCCGCCTGATCCAGGCCGCCGAGGGCCGCGCCACCGGCCTGCACTACGGCACCTTCGACTACAGCGCCTGCCTGGGTGTCTCCGCCGCGTACCAGGCCAGCGACCACCCGGCCGCCGACCACGCCAAGGCGATCATGCAGGTGGCCGCCGCGGGTACCGGCGTCCGCGTCTCCGACGGCTCCACCAACGTCCTCCCCGTCGGCCCGACGGCCAAGGTCCACGACGCCTGGCGCCTGCACTACGGCCTCACCCGCCGTGCCCTCGCCCGCGCCTACTACCAGGGCTGGGACATGCACCCCGCCCACATCCCCACCCGCTACGCGGCCGTCTTCGCCTTCTACCGCGAGGGCTTCGAGCAGGCGGCGGCCCGGCTCGCCCGGTACGTCAACCGGGCCGGCGGCGATGTCATGGACGAGCCCGCCACCGCCAAGGCCCTCAGCGGCTATCTGCTGCGCGGCCTGGACTGCGGCGCCCTGGACATCGCCGAGGTCGCCCGCCTCGCCGGCCTGACCCGAGCCGACCTGGAGAGCTTCGCGGCCCCCCGGCGCGGCGACCTGACGGCCTCCCCGCAGTAGCAGGCCGTCCCGGCGCGGCGATCTGACGGCCTCGACGCAGTAGCAGGACATCCCTGTGCGGCGACCTGACGGCCTCGACGCAGTAGCAGGCCGTCCCGGCGCGGCGATCTGACGGCCTCCGCGCAGGAGCAGGCCACCGCCCCCGCGGAGGAGCGGATCGTCGTCGCCGCGCGGCCGGACTCAGTCCGCCGGCGGCAGCTCGCCCGAGCCGCGGGTGATCAGCCGGGTCGGGAGTTCGATCCGCTCCGGCGCCAGGAGAGAGCCGTCGAGCTGGCGGAAGAGGCGCTCGGCGGCGGTACGGCCCAGGGCCGCCGAGTCCTGGGCGACGACCGTGACGCCCGGCTGGAGCAGATCGGCCAGCTCGAAGTCGTCGAAGCCCACGAACGCGACCGGGCGGGACCGCTCGGCCAGGACCCGGACCACGGTGACGGTCACCCGGTTGTTGCCGGCGAAGATCGCGGTCACGGGGTCCGGGCCGGACAGCATCTCCTCCGCGGCCCGGCGCACCCGCTCCGGGCTCGTCGCCCCCAGGGACATCCAGTGCTCGTCGACGGCTATGCCGGCGTCCTCCATGGCCGCCCGGTAGCCCCGCAGCCGCTCGGCCGCGGTGTGGATGCGGGGCATGTCGCCGATGAAGCCGATCCGGCGGTGGCCGTGCCCGATGAGGTGGGCGACGCCGTCGCGGGCGCCGCCGTAGTTGTCGGACAGGACCACGTCGGCGTCGATGCGGCCGGCCGGGCGGTCCACGAACACCGTCGCCACGCCGGCCCGGATCTCCGGTTCCAGATAGCGGTGGTCGTCCCCGGCCGGGATCACCACCAGACCGTCCACCCGGCGCGCGCACAGGGCCAGTGCCAGCTCCTGCTCGCGCTCGGGGTCCTCGGCACTGGAACCGTTGATCAGCAGGGCGCCGTGGGCACGGGCCACCTCCTCGACGGCGCGGCTGAGCGGGCCGTAGAAGGGGTCCGCGAGATCCTCCAGGACCAGGCCGATGCTCGCCGTGCGGCCCTTGCGCAGCACCCGGGCGCTGTCGTTGCGGCGGAAGCCGAGCGCGTCGATCGCCTCCTGCACCCGGCGCTCGGTGTCCGGGGTGACCCCGGGCTCGCCGTTGACCACCCGGGAGACCGTCTTCAGTCCGACTCCGGCGCGCGCCGCCACGTCCTTCATCGTCGGGCGGTTGCCGTACCGGTTCCCGGGAAGGCGGTCTGCGCGGCGGGTGGTCTCGGGCACGATGCGTCTGTCCTGTCTCTCGTACGTCTCTTCCCGCGGCAGGTGCGTGATCCGTGGGCTTGTATGAGGATGTGGCGTCGAGCATAGAGCCTGGACAACGTTGTCAGATGCGAGAGAGACTGTCCACCGCTGTCTCCGGCCTGCGCCCCCACCGCCTGACCGGCCTGGCTCTCTTTGGTTCTCGAGTTTCAACGGGGAGATCTGACTCTGATGCACACCGACCTCGTGGCGGCCCTGGACATCGGCGGCACCAAGATCGCCGGCGCACTGGTGGACGACGACGGACGGATCCTGGCCCGGGCCCAGCGCGCCACGCCCGCCCAGCAGGACGGAGAAACGGTCATGCGGGCCGTCGAGGAGGTGCTCGGCGACCTCGCCGGGTCGCCCCTGTGGGGACGTGCCGGCTCGGTCGGTATCGGCAGCGCCGGCCCGGTGGACGCCTCCGCGGGCACCGTCAGCCCGGTGAACGTGCCGGGATGGCGGGAGTTCCCGCTGGTCGACCGGGTGCGTACGGCGACCGGGGGTCTGCCGGTCGAGCTGATCGGCGACGGCGTCGCGATCACGGCGGCCGAGCACTGGCAGGGCGCCGCCCGCGGCCACGACAACGCGCTGTGCATGGTGGTCTCCACCGGCGTCGGCGGCGGCCTGGTGCTCGGCGGGCGGCTGCATCCCGGACCGACGGGCAACGCCGGGCACATCGGCCACATCAGCGTCGACCTAGACGGCGATCCCTGCCCGTGCGGCGCGCGCGGCTGTGTGGAGCGGATCGCCAGCGGCCCCAACATCGCCCGCCGGGCGCTGGAGCAGGGCTGGCGCCCCGGCCCCGACGGCGACACCTCGGCCGCCGCGGTGGCCGCCGCGGCCCGTGCGGGCGACCCGGTCGCCGTGGCCTCCTTCGAGCGGGCGGCACAGGCGCTGGCCGCCGGAATCGCGGCCACCGCGACCCTGGTCGAGATCGACATCGCGGTGATCGGCGGGGGAGTGGGCAAGGCGGGCGAGGTGCTGTTCACGCCGCTGCGCAAGGCCCTCACCGACTACGCCACCCTGTCCTTCGTGCAGCGGCTCACCGTGGTGCCCGCGCAGACGGGCACCGACGCGGGCCTGGTCGGCGCCGCCGCGGCAGCGCTGATCCGCAGGCCGGACCGGGCCGCGGCGAGCCGCTAGGGCCAGGGCCCGGGGCTCGGCGGCCGAGGGGCCTCGCGGCCGGGCGGGTTCCGCGGCGGCGGCCCGGGGCTTCGGCGGCCGAGGGGTTTCCGGCCGGGCGGGTCACACGCCGGAACCCGCCCGGCCGAGGGGCTTCCGGCCGGGCGGGTTCCGCGGCGAGGTCCCGGGACTCGGGTCGGCCGACGGGCTTTCGGCCGGGAGACGAGGAGTCCGGGGCTCAGCAGCTGAGGCGGGCGTCCGCCCAGTCCGCGTGGTCCGAATCGATGCCGTCCCCGCCGTCGGTGACGACGAGCCGGACCACCTGGGCACCGGTGACGTCGGCGGTGACCGGCCGGGCGGGCATCGCGTTGGTGAGGACGTCCGTGGCGGCCGCCTTCGTGCCGTCCGCCCAGATCTCGAAGGCGACCGAGCCCTTCGTGCCCTTCTCGTCGTCCACGCCGACGTCCGCGGTGACCTTCTCGCAGGCCCTGCCGGTGTAGAAGGAGATGTCGCTGGGCGCGTGGACGCCGAGCCCGTGGGCGTACACCGTCCCGCCGATGGTGAGCGGGTGCCCGTCGCCGGCGTCGCTCTCGCCGTTGCTGGTGTCGCGCTCCACCGGTCCCCAGCCGCTGGTGGCCGACAGCCAGGGCAGGCCGCCGAGGGAGGAGGTCCCGGCGGGCGGCGGCACGACGACGGCCGCGGTCAGCGGGAGCGCGCCGGTGACCCGCGTCCCGGACGGTGAGCGGTAACTCGTCCGCAGCGTGAGGCCGTAGGAGCCGGCCGGGGTTCCGGCCGGAGCGGTCACCCGCCAGCCGGTGCGCAGCGCCTTGCCGGTGGACAGGGCGGTGGCCGAGGTGGCGGAGGTGGCCCGCACCGTCCAGCCGGCGGGGCCGGTCAGCGACACGGACACCCGGCGCGCGGGCGTACGGCCGAGGTCGGTGACGGTGCTGGTCAGCGCGGTCGGCGTGGCCGCCTCCAGCAAGGGGTCGCCGTCGGAGGCGAGTTCGACGGCGGGCGGCTGGGCGGCCCAGTCCGGGTCGGCCGCGACCCGCAGCAGGACAGTGCCGTGGGCCGGGACGGTGGCCGCGACGGTGCCGGCGGTGTTGTAGCCGCGGTGCTGCCACAGGTCCCGCAGGGTGTAGGCGTCGGCGTCCGGGAGGCCGACGGCACTCGCGCTGGTGGCGATCCGCTGGGCGGTGCCGGATTCGTTGAAGAGGGCCACCGCCCGGCTGCCGTCCTTCATCTCCTTGGCGACGACCCAGCGTCCGCCCGCGGCGGAGACGACCCTGCCCTGCTTGCCGAGCGGGTCCTGGTCGACGGCGATGACCTCCTTGTTGTCCAGGATGTCGAACGTCGCCCGGGAGGCCTTGCGCAGATCCGTGCCGATGAGCAGAGGGGCGGCCATGACCGACCAGAGCGAGAAGTGCGAGCGGTACTCGGTGTCCGTCATGCCGCCGTTGCCGACCTCCAGCATGTCGGGGTCGTTCCAGTGGCCGGGACCGGCGTACGGCGCGAGCGGGAGGTTCTGCTTCAGGATCGACAGCATCGAGCTCCAGCTGTCGCTGATGTCACCGGTGGTCCGCCACAGCTGGCCGACGTCCGAGGCCCACTCCCAGGGCTTGTTCTCGCCCCATTCGCAGATGCTGTAGACGATGGGCCGGCCGGTCGCCGCCAGTGCGTCCCGCATGGTCCGGTAGCGCTGCCGGGCGTCGACGCCCTGGTTGTTGCAGTTGTCGTACTTCAGGTAGTCCACGCCCCAGTCGGCGAACTGCCGCGCGTCGCTGTACTCGTGGCCCAGGGCGCCCGGGAAGCCCGCGCTGTTGCAGGTCTTGGTACCGGCGCTGGTGTAGATGCCGAGCTTGAGCCCCTTGGCGTGGACGTAGTCGGCGACCGCCTTGATGCCGCCCGGGAACCGCGCGGGGTCGGGCACCAGCTTGCCGTCCGCGTCGCGGTTCGGCAGGGCCCAGCAGTCGTCCAGGTTGACGTAGCGGTAGCCCGCGTCCTTCAGGCCCTTCTCCACGAAGAGGTCCGCGATGCCCTTGACCATCGCCTCGTCGAACTCGGCGCGGCAGTGCGTGGAGTTCCAGTTGTTGAAGCCCATGGGCGGGGTGAGGGCGAGGCCGTCGGCCGGGGCCGCGGGGGGCGTGGGGGCCGCCGCCACGGCGGGGGCGGCGAGGCCCGCCGTGCACAGCAGGCCCGCGGTGAGGGCTCCGGCCACTCTGCGGCGGGTGGTGCGGCTGCGAGGGTGACGCATCGTCGACGTTCCTCCAACTCGCGAAAGGCGGGATGACGGCATGCGAAGGTCCGGACGGGCACACGGGGACCGGGCGGCATGTACGCGTCATCAGTGCGCGTTTACGGTAGGACGTGTCGGAGTATGTTGGAAGAGGCGCGTCCTGGATGGCCGACATCCCGTCAGATCCCTTGACATCACGGTGTTTTCGCCCTGGATGAGCTTTCGGTGCGTTCGGATGTGTTCGCTTCGGCCCGCGCGGCTCGTCGTCGTTGCTGCTCCGGGACGACGGGGAGGACGGGGCGCCCGCGCATCGCCCGCCGGTCGACCCGGCGAGCGGAACCGCGGTGATCCGCGTGACTCCTGGCCGTCCGGACAGTTGATCAGCGCATGAAGAAGCGCAGCATGCTCGCCCTCGCCACCCTCGCCACCGGCTTCGTCGTGGCCGCCGTCACCCCGTCCCACGCGGCGGACGAGGACCCTTTCAAGGGCCTCAACGTCTCCGGCACCCTCGACACGGCCGATCACCTCGTCGACGACGGCACCCTGACCGTCGACGAGAACCCCCTCGGCCGGAAGTAGACCCACTCTCGTACGGCGTACGTGCCGGTGCCCCCGCCGCGGGGGCACCGGCACCACCGTGTGCGGGCGGGCAGGCGCCCTCAACGGGAGCGGGTTTCCGTGGCAGGGTGGAGCGGGCAAGCCTCAGGGGGCCAACAGAAGAGGGGGAGTCCGTGACCGTCGTCTGGATCAACGGCGCGTTCGGTGCGGGGAAGACCACCACCGCACGGGAACTGATCGAGCTGATCCCGAACAGCGCGCTCTTCGACCCCGAGGTCATCGGCGGCGCACTCTCGAACCTGCTGCCGCCCAAGCACCTCGCCGAGGTCGGCGACTTCCAGGACCTGCCGGCCTGGCGCCGGCTGGTGGTGGACACCGCCGCCGCGATGCTCGCCGAACTGGGCGGCACGCTCGTGGTGCCCATGACCTTGCTCCGCCAGGAGTACCGCGACGAGATCTTCGGCGGTCTCGCGGCCCGCCGGATCCCCGTGCATCATCTGCTCCTCGCCCCGGCCGAAACGATCCTGCGCGAGCGGATAGCCGGGCGGGAGGTACCGCCGGACCTCCCCGACGGCGAGATGCGGGTGCGGCAGTGGTCGTACGACCACATCGAGCCCTACCGCGCCGCCCTCGCGGCCTGGCTCACCGCCGACGCCCACCCGGTCGACTCCAGCGCCCTCTCCCCGTACGAGACCGCCGTCCGGATCGCCGAGGCCGTGGGCAGCGGTGCCGTACCCGCCTGCGACATCGTGCAGACCCCCGAGCCGACGGCGGAG
The DNA here is from genome assembly GCF_020400595.1 of Streptomyces naphthomycinicus. GTDB lineage: Bacteria > Actinomycetota > Actinomycetes > Streptomycetales > Streptomycetaceae > Streptomyces > Streptomyces naphthomycinicus. The sequence goes on from NZ_JAINRE010000002.1 coordinate 179,821, forward strand.
ACGCTCGCCGCGGGGGTGCTGCTCTTCGACGAGCAGGACCGGGTCCTGCTCGTCGACCCCACCTACAAGCCGGGCTGGGAGTTCCCCGGTGGCGTGGTGGAGCGGGGCGAGGCCCCGGCCCGCGCCGGGATGCGCGAGGTCGCCGAGGAGACCGGGATACGGCTGCGGGAGGTGCCCCGGCTGCTCGTCGTGGACTGGGAACGGCCCGTCCCCCCGGGCTTCGGCGGGCTGCGGCTGCTGTTCGACGGCGGCCGGCTGGCGTCCGGTGAGGCGTCCCGGGTACTGCTGCCCGGCCCGGAGCTGCGTGCGTGGCGGTTCGCCACGGAGCAGGAGGCCGCCGCGATGCTGCCGCCGGTCCGCTACGAGCGGCTGCGCTGGGCGCTGCGCGCGCGTGAGCGGGGCGCCGCGCTCTATCTGGAGGCGGGCGTGCCGGTCGGCTGACCGGCACCCCGCGCGGACGCGTGCGCGCGGGGGACCGAACAGGGGCGGCCGGGGCCGGGGAGCGATGACGTCCGTGCGCCGACCGCGGCGAGGGCCCCCGCCCGGTGGCGAGGGCCCTCGGCCGGGGCTGAAGGGCTCAGCCCGCCGCGTAGTTGCGCAGGAACAGCGCCTCGGCGACCGACAGCCGCTCCAGCTCCTCGGGGGACACGCTCTCGTTGACCGCGTGGATCTGCGCCTCCGGCTCGCTCAGCCCGATGAGCAGGATCTCCGCCTGCGGGTACAGCCCGGCGAGCGTGTTGCACAGCGGGATGGAGCCGCCCTGGCCGGCGTAGCTCATGGTCTCGCCCGGGTAGGCCACGGCCATCGCGTCGGCCATCGCCTGGTAGGCGGGGCTGGTGGTGTCGGCGCGGAACGCCTGGCCCTGGCCGATCTGCTCGGTGGTGACCCGGGCGCCCCACGGGGTGTGCGCCTCGATGTGCGCCTGGAGCAGCTTGCTGGCCTCCGCGGCGTCCGTGCCCGGCGGCACCCGCAGGCTGATCAGGGCGCGGGCGCTCGACTGCACCGAAGGGGTGGCGCCCACGACCGGCGGGCAGTCGATGCCCAGCACGGTGACCGCGGGGCGGGCCCAGATACGGTCGGCGACCGAGCCGTCACCGATCAGCCCGACGCCGTCCAGCACCCTGGCGTCCGCGCGGAACTGCTCCTCCGTGTACTCCAGGCCGTCCCACCGCGCGGCGGAGTCCAGGCCGTCGACCGTGGTCGAGCCGTCCTCGGCGCGCAGCGAGTCCAGGACCCGGATCAGCGCGGCCAGCGCGTCGGGGGCGGCACCGCCGAACTGGCCCGAGTGCAGGTTGCCGGCCAGGGTGTCGATGCGCACCCGGACCAGGGTCATACCGCGCAGGGTGGTGGTGACCGTCGGCAGGCCGACCCGGAAGTTGCCCGCGTCGCCGATGACGATGGTGTCCGCCGCCAGCAGGTCGGGGTGCTGCTCGGCGTACCGCTCCAGGCCGCCCGTGCCCTGCTCCTCCGAGCCCTCCGCGATCACCTTCACGTGCACCGGGACGCCGCCGTTCGCCTTGAGGGCGCGCAACGCGAGCAGGTGCATGATGAAGCCGCCCTTGCAGTCGGCGGTCCCGCGGCCGTACCACCGGCCGTCGCGCTCGGTCAGCTCGAACGGCGGGGTGGCCCAGCCGGCCTCGTCCAGCGGGGGCTGCACGTCGTAGTGCGCGTAGAGGAGAACCGTTTTGGCACCCTCCGGGCCCGGCAGGTAGCCGTACACCGACTGCGTGCCGTCCGGGGTGTCCAGCAGGGCCACATCCGTGAAGCCCTCGTCGCGCAGCGCGTCGGCGACCCAGTTGGCCGCGGCCTCGCTCTCGCTCTTCGGGAACTGCGTGAAGTCCGCCACCGACTTGAAGGCGACCAGCTCGGTCAGCTCCGCCTTGGCCCGGGGCAGCAGCGAGGCGACGGTCTCGGCGACCGGATTCGACGGCATGGGCACGCTCCTCGTGGGTGCGACGTTGTACGGGGTGAGTACACCGATCCTCCCACAGCGGCCTGCGCGGATCATCGCCGTAGGATGCGAGAGGACACTTGGCAGCGGCTTTGATCGGAGCGGTAGACCATCGTGAGCGGCGAGAACTCTTCGGCGGACGACGTGCAGCGGGTGTGGGACGTCGTCGTGGTGGGCGCGGGCCCGGCGGGCGCCTCGGCCGCCTATGCGGCAGCGGTCGCGGGACGGCGCGTGCTCTTGCTGGAGAAGGCCGAGTTGCCCCGCTACAAAACGTGCGGCGGCGGCATCATCGGCCCCTCGCGCGACTCGCTGCCACCCGGTTTCGAGCTGCCCTTCCGGGACCGGGTGCACGCGGTCACCTTCTCCCACAACGGCCGCTTCACCCGCACCCGCCGTTCCAAGCAGATGCTGTTCGGGCTGATCAACCGCCCCGAGTTCGACCAGCAACTGGTCGAGCACGCCCAGAAGGCGGGCGCCGAGCTGCGTACGGGCGTCACGGTGCAGCGGGTCGAGCAGCACGGCTCGGCGGTGCCGGACCGGCGCACGGTCGCCGTCGTCCTCCAGGGCGGGGAGACGGTGCTGGCCCGCGCGGTCGTCGGCGCCGACGGCAGCGCCAGCCGGATAGGAGCCCACGTCGGCGTGAAGCTCGACCAGGTCGACCTCGGCCTGGAGGCGGAGATCCCGGTTCCGGAGACGGTCGCCGAGGACTGGAAGGGGCGGGTCCTCATCGACTGGGGCCCGATGCCGGGCAGTTACGGCTGGGTCTTCCCGAAGGGCGACACGCTGACGGTGGGAGTGATCTCCGCACGCGGCGAAGGTGCCGCCACCAAGCGGTACTTGGAGGACTTCATCGCCCGGCTGGGCCTCGCCGGGTTCGAACCGGCCATCTCCTCCGGGCACCTGACCCGCTGCCGCGCCGACGACTCGCCGCTGTCCCGGGGCCGTGTGCTGGTCTGCGGTGACGCGGCGGGCCTGCTGGAGCCCTGGACCCGCGAGGGGATCTCCTTCGCGCTGCGCTCGGGCCGGCTGGCGGGGGAGTGGGCGGTCCGCATCGCCGAGGCGCACGACGCGGTCGACACCCGGCGCCAGGCGCTGAACTACGCGTTCGCGATCAAGGCGGGCCTCGGTGTGGAGATGAGCGTCGGCAAGCGCATGCTGGCCGCGTTCGAACGCCGCCCCGGCATCTTCCACGCGGCCCTCACCGGCTTCCGTCCCGCCTGGCGGGCGTTCCGCGACATCACGCAGGGCTCGACCTCGCTGGGCGAGCTGGTCCGTTCGCATCCGTTCGCCCAGCGTGCCCTGACCGCGCTGGACCGGGGGGCGGCGGTCCCGGCCGCGGAGGAACCCGTCAGTTCGTGACGGTGATCCGGAAGACCGGGTGGTCCTGGGCGCAGGCGATGATCTCCTCGTCCGAGGACCGGGCGGTCACCCCGCCGAAGTACTGGTTGACCTCCCATCCCCACTTCTCCAGATAGGTCCGCAGGATCGGGAGCTTCTCGGCGTCGGGAAGCTCCACCGCGGTGAAGGCGCGCGACCGGCGGCCGACCCGCAGTTCGCCGCCGCCGGCCGCGCGCATGTTCCGCACCCACTGGGAGTGGCCGCGCGCGGAGACCAGGTACTGACCGCCCTCGTAGACGTGCGGGTTGACCGGGATGCGCTGCATCTTGCCGCTCTTGCGGCCGGGCACGGACATCTCGGCGGTGCCCGCGAGGCTGAGGCCGTGCCGGGCGAGCCAGCCGATCACGCTGTTCAGGCGGACGTTGAGCGGGCTGCCCTTGAGGTAGTACGGCGACGACGAAGACATGGTGACCCCCCACGATCGGAGTGCGAGAGCGGTGCTCTCGCTCGACTTCAGTGTGGGGCAGACAGGTGCTCCAGAGCAAGAGCGGTGCTCTCTTTTTGGTTCGCCGCTCTCTTTTGTGTGCACCGCTCTCATACGTGGGAGACTGCCGTCATGAGCACCGCACAGGGCGCCCGCGCACGGGCCAGGCAGGAAATCACCGCGGCCATCAAGGAGGCGGCGCGCAGACAGCTCGCGGCACAGGGCGCGGCCAAGCTCTCCCTGCGGGCCGTCGCCCGCGAGCTGGACATGGTCTCCTCGGCCGTGTACCGCTACTTCCCCAGCCGGGACGAGCTGCTCACCGCGCTGATCATCGACGCCTACGACTCCCTCGGCGAGGCGGCGGAGCGGGCCCGGGACGCCGCGTCCGACGTCCCGCCGCCGGCCCGCTGGGTCGCCGTGTGCGAGGCGGTACGCGGCTGGGGGCTGGCGCATCCGCACGAGTACGCGTTGATCTACGGCTCCCCCGTGCCCGGCTACTCGGCCCCGCAGACCACCGTCCGGGCCGCGGCCCGCGTCGGCCTGGTCCTCATCGGCATCCTCCGGGACGCCCGGCAGGGCCCCGGCCCGGCCGCCCCGCCCCTCCCCGCCGACCTGGTCCCCGAGGCCGCGCGCGTGGCCGCCGACCTCGCCCCCGACCTGCCGCCCGAGGCCGCGGTGGCGCTGGTGGCGGCCTGGGCCCAGCTGTTCGGGCTGGTCGGGTTCGAGGTGTTCGGCCAGTTCAACAATGTCGTGGCGGACCGGGAGACGTTCTTCCGGCACGCGGCGGCGCGGCTGGCGGAGGGCGTCGGGCTGCGGTGAGCCTCGGGCCGGGACACCGGGTCACCCCGGTGCGGGCGTGACCGCGCACCGCGGCGCGGAGCCGTACTTCCCCGGGAGTACGTGTGGTCACCACGCTCGGCTGACGCCGACTCGGGCCGTCGGCGTCTAGCGTGGCCCGCATGGACGAGCAGCACGGAGGCGGCCCCTCGCACTGGTGGCGGTACGGCCCCCCGTGGTGGAACCGCCTGGACGACCCCGAGGCGCACCGCGCCCGCTTGCCCTGGCGCTCCACCGCGCTGTTCACCGCGCTCGTGCTGATCGGCACCGGCTTCGCCGCGCACGGCCAGCCGGACCGCGTACCGCTCGACGGCGGTGCGCGCGTGCTGCTCGTCGTGGCGTCGGCCCTGCTGCTGTGGCGGCACCGCTATCCCGTTCCCGTGGTGTTCGGCACGGCGGCGGCGACCCTGGCCTATCTGGCCCTGGGCCACCCCTACGGTCCGGTCTTCCTGACCGTCGCGGTCGGCTGCTTCAGCGCGGTCGTCGCCGGCCACCGGCGGGCGGCCTGGGCGGCCGTCGGACTGCTGTGGGCCGGACACGTGCTGGTCGCGCTCGGCCTCCACCGGTGGCTCCCGCCCGCCGGGGACCGGGGCGCGGGCCTGGGCCAGGAGATCGTCGTCGCCACCTGGGTGCTGGCCGTCGTCGCCCTGTCGGAACTGGCCCGGGTGCGGCGCGAACAGTGGGCGCGCGAGCGCGCGGACCGGGCCGAGGCGGCGCGGCGGCGCGCGGACGAGGAGCGGCTGCGCATCGCCCGTGAACTGCACGACGTCCTCGCGCACAGCATCTCCGTCATCAACGTCCAGGCGAGCATGGGACTCGTTCTGCTCGACAGCGACCCCGAGCAGGCCCGGGCCGCGCTCACCACCATCAAGGCCGCCAGCAAGGAAGCGCTCGGCGAGGTGCGCCAGGTCCTCGGCACCCTGCGCGCCCCGGGCGCCGCCCCGCGCGCTCCCGCGCCCGGCCTCGACCGGCTGCCGGAGCTGGTGGAACAGGCCGCGGCGGCCGGCCTGGCCGTGGTGACCGAGGGCGAGCCGCCACGGCTGCCGCCCGGCGCCGACCTGGCGGCCTTCCGCATCCTTCAGGAGGCCCTCACCAACGTCGTACGGCACTCCGGTTCGCGGCACGCGCGCGTGCACTTCGGCTACGGCGACGGCGTCCTGCGGCTGCGCATCGACGACGACGGACCGGCGACCGGGGCGGACGCCGGGGGCGGCGGGCACGGACTGGCGGGCATGCGGGAGCGGGCCGCCGCGCTGGGTGGCACCATCGAGGCGGGCCCGCGCCCCGACGGCGGCTTCCGGGTGCTCGCCGTCCTGCCGTCGCACCTCAGGGAGGACCAGTGATCCGGGTACTGCTCGCCGACGACCAGTCGCTGGTGCGGGCCGGTTTCAGGGCACTGCTCGACGCACAGCCGGACATCGCGGTGGCCGGCGAGGCGGCCGACGGCGAGGAGGCGCTGCGCCGGGTGCGCGAACTGCGCCCGGACGTCGTCCTCATGGACATCCGCATGCCGCTGCTGGACGGCCTGGCCGCGACCCGGCGCGTCACCTCCGACGCGGAGCTGGCGGACGTGAAGGTGGTCATGCTCACCACCTTCGAACTGGACGAGTACGTCTTCGAGGCGATCCGCGCGGGCGCCTCCGGCTTCCTGGTGAAGGACACCGAGCCGGACGAACTCCTGCGCGCGGTCCGGGCGGTGGTGGCGGGTGACGCACTGCTGTCGCCGGGCGTCACCCGCCGGCTGATCGCCGAGTTCGCGGCCCGCTCCAAGGAACCCGCGGCGGCCGGTGCCCTGGCCCGGCTCACCGAGCGGGAGCGGGAGGTGATGGCGCTGGTCGGTATCGGCCTGTCCAACGAGGAGATCGCCCGCAGACTGGTGGTCAGCCCGCTCACGGCCAAGACGCATGTGAGCCGGACCATGGTGAAGCTGGGCGTCCGCGACCGCGCCCAACTCGTCGTCGTGGCCTACGAGTCGGGGTTGGTGCGGCCGGGCTGGCTGGGCTGAGCCGGGGGCCGCGGGCGCATCAGCACGCTGATCACCCGGGCCGTGAACACGACCGTGGCGACCGTCGCGCCGAGCCGCAGCAGCACCTTCGACAGAAGGCCGGGCAGATCGAAGAACAACGCGGGCCCGGCCACGGCCCCGAACAGCACCGCCGCCGCGAACGCGGCACTGAACAGCGCATACCCGATCTCGACCGTCACCGCGTCCCGCTCCGCCTGGGTGCGGCGGCCCCCGTACGCCTCCATCCGGTCAGTCTCACACGCGTGTGCCCGGCGGAGCAATCAACTCCGGCCGGGCACACACGCGGAGGCGTTCCCCCCTCTTCGGAGCGGCGGCACGCCGTCAGTCGCGCACCGGCACGCGCTCCTTGTCCGCCTCCTGCACGGTGGACCTGGCGACCACGACGGACCGTCCCGTACGGGGCGGGCGGCGCAGTCCGGTGAGGGACAGCAGCAGCCCCACCACGGCGACGAGCGTGACGACGACCAGGCCGGGCCGGTAGCTGTCCAGGACGCCCTGCGGGGTGGCCTTCCCGGGGGCGTGCGCGGTGATCACAGCCGTCACGAGGGCCAGGAAGATCGCGCCGCCGACCTGCACCGAGGTGTTGAGCAGACCGGAGACCATGCCCTGCTCGTGCTCGTCCACGCCGTTGGTGGCCTGGACGTTGAGGGACGGGAAGGTCAGGGCGAAGCCCGAGCCCACGAGCAGCATGGTCGGCAGGATCACGGCCGCGTAGGCCGGGTTCAGGTCGATGCGCAGGAACAGGGCGTATCCGGCCGCCATCAGGACGAAGCCGAGCACGATCAGCCGCGCCGTGCCGAACCGGTCGATGACGGCGCCGACCTTGGTCGCGGAGAGCGCCACCAGCGCGCCCGCCGGCAGGAACGCCAGCGCGGTGTGCATGGCCGACCAGCCCAGTACCTGCTGCATGTACAGGGTGACCAGGAACTGGAAGCCCATGTAGCTGCCGACGAACGTCAGGGCACCCAGCTGCGCCCGGACCTGGGGACCGGAGCGCAGCACCCCGAGCCGGATCAGCGGGCTCGGGCTGCGCCGCTCGATCAGGACGAAGACGACCAGCATGACGGCGACGGCGGCGAAGGAAAGGATCGTGCGGGCCGAGGCCCAGCCCGCCTCGGAGGCCTCGACGACGGTGAAGACCAGCAGCAGCATCGAGGCGGTGCCGAGGACGGCGCCCGGGATGTCGTAGCCGCCGTGGCCGCGTTCGCGCTCGCTGCGCGGCAGCAGCTTCAGGCCCACGAGCAGGGCGAGCAGCGCGACCGGCGCGGGCAGCAGCATCGTGAAGCGCCAGCTGGCCTCGGTGAGCAGGCCGGAGAAGACCAGGCCCATGGAGTAGCCGGTGGCGCCGCAGGTGGTGTAGATCGACAGGGCCCGGTTGCGCAGGGGGCCCTCGGGGAACGTCGTGGTGATGATCGACAGGCCCGCCGGTGCGGTGAAGGCCGCGCTCAGGCCCTTGACGAAGCGGCTGGCGATCAGCAGCGGGCCCGAGTCCACGAGCCCGCCGAGGAGCGAGGCCAGCGCGAACACGCCGAGCGCCACCAGGAACACCTGGCGCCGGCCGAGCAGGTCGGCGGTCCGGCCGCCGAGGAGGAGCAGGCCGCCGTAGCCGAGGATGTAGCCGCTGACGACCCATTGCAGGGTCGACGTGGACAGGTGGAGATCGGATCCGATGGACGGCAGCGCGACGCCGACCATCGACACGTCCAGCGCGTCCAGGAACATCGCGGCGCACAGCACCAGCAGGGTGCCCCACAGCCGGGGGGTCCAGCGCCCCTCGGACGCGGACGGGGTGAGCGGAGAGGTCATGGCGACGACACTACATGCACGTGCATCGAATGCAAGCGCATTTAATTACGGTGCAACAAATGTGGTTCTCTGCTACCGTGCGGTCATGGCGGCGAAGAAGGCCGAGCAGGCGCTCGTGGAGGAGTGGCGGGGCATCCTGGCCCTGCACGCCCGCACCCAGTGCGAACTTGACCGGGCCCTGCACGGGCACGGCCTGTGCGCCAGCGACTTCGAGGTGCTCGACCTGCTGGCCGAGGGCACCGCGGCGGACGGCGGCTGCGCCTACCGCGTCCAGGAGATCTCCGACCGCGTCCATCTCAGCCAGAGCGCCCTGTCCCGGCTCATCGGCCGGCTGGAGAAGGACGGCCTCGTCGACCGCGCCATGTGTCCGGAGGACCGGCGCGGGGTGCGCGTGGCGCTCACGGCGAAAGGGCGCGCGCTGCACGGCGAGGTGCAGCCGGTGCAGCGCGCGGTGCTGGTCAGGATGCTGGAAGAAGCGGGCTGACCGGACCTCAGATCCCGGACCGCTCCCGCCACAGACCGGCGAGCGCCGGGTCGCCGGTGACCCGCGGCACGGCCGTCCGGTTCCACAGCGCCAGGTACAACAGATCGGCCGGCCCCGACAGTTCGGCCTCGGCCGGCCCCTCCTCGGCGCGCACGGTCACGGAGGGCTCGGCGGTGATCCGTACGGTCCACACGGCGTCCGGCCCCGCCCCGGCCGCCCGCACCCGCAGGACGCGCGGTCGCTCGCTGCGCAGACGGCTCCGGGAGCGGGCGTGGAAGCCGCGCAGCAGTTCGTCGATGCCGTCCACCGCGAAGTCCGGCGCGATCGCGGACGGCGGACCACCGCGTGCCGCCTCGGCGTCGTAGCGGTGCACGGTCGTCTCGTGCGCCTGCCGCCGCGTCCAGAACGCCAGCGGGGACGGGCTGGGGGCGGGGAGGAAGGTCCAGCAGTCCAGGTCGGCGGGGGCGGCGGCCAGGGTGTCCACCAGCAGACGGTGGCCGTCCCGGTACCAGGCCACCAGCTCGGCGCCGTCCAGTTCCGGCGGGCCGTCGACGGGCCGGGGCGCGGTGTGCCCGCCGGCGACGATGCCGGCGGCCCAGCGGTGGACCGTGCCGGTGTGCCGCAACAGATCGCGCATCTGCCACTCCGGGCACGTCGGCACCTTGGCATCGGTCCCCGCCGCCTCGCCGGCCGCCGCCAGCAGCCGGCCCTCACGGTCCAGGGTCTCGAGAAACTCGGCAGTCTCCATGGGGCCGAGTGTGCCGTACGCGGCGACTCCCGGTGGACGGGACGAGGAGGACCGGAGCCGGGCGCATCCGGCCGTCCTGGAAGCGGCCGCCTCGTTCCCGTGGCCGGACTCCGCGGTCCGCTCAGTCGGCGAGGGCGCCCATGGGATCCCAGGCGGGCAGGACGATCGGGGGTCGGTCGAGGGCCGCGGCCAGCTCCGGAGGCAGCGCGGAGCGCCGGACCGCGATCTCGAAGACGTGCTCCCCGAACCACGAGTCGTTCATGGTCCAGAAGCCGCTGTCGGCCTTCTCGTCGCCCCAGCTGTTCTCCACCCGCCAGCGGCGCGGGCTCCCGTCCACCACGTCGACGCCGGTGAACAGCATCGCGTGGGTCATCTGCGTGTCGTGGTGCAGCAGCCGTGCCGCCTTGTCCATGGTGAAGGGGGCGTCGTAGACGGCCGCGTAGTCGAAGAGAGCGGCGTCCCAGACACCGACGTCCGCGCGCATCATCTTGGCAACGTCGCAGCCGAACCACACCGGCTCACCGTCGACGATCGCGTCCATGGCCAGCCGCTTCAACAGCTCGATCGGCGCGTTGAGATAGACCACCGGCGGCGCGTCCACGACATTGCCCAGGTACTCGACGGTGAACGTGCGGCCGACCGGGCTCGACTCCCGGGGGTCGTGCACCAGGCAGACGTAGTCGTCCAGCGGCAACTGCACGTACGAGGCCGCGAACTCCGCGGGTGTGAGCCAGCCGTCGCGGTGGAACTTCTTGTCCTTGTCCTCCCACTGCCACAGGAACCGCTGCGGAGGCGTGCCGAGATGGATGCTCAGCACCCGGTGCACGGCGGCCAGCACCTCCCGCTTGTGCTCCCGCTGCGCCGCGACTCCCTCGGCGGCCTGTCCGCGCAGATCGCGGGCGCCCTGACGGAGCAGCGTCTGCAGGGCCCGGTTCATCGCCCGGGTCGAGGAGGAGCTGTCGGTCTCCGGCATGGCCGACTTGGGCACCAGGCCGTGCTTGGCGACCAGCGCCACGAACATGTTCCACTGCCCGCCGTCACCGATCGGGTCGGTCAGCAGGTGTGCCACGGTCCGGTCGTCCACCTCGCGGTCCGACGTCTCGATGACCGCCTCCAGGAAATGGTTCGCGCGCTCGAACTTGTCCCACCACAGCAGGAAGTTCTGGGAGAACTCGAAGTCCCGCACGCCCAGCTTCCGCGCGGCGCCGGCCCGCAGCAGATTGAGCCCGGCGAACATCCAGCAGCGCCCGCTCTGCTTCTGGTTGGTGGCCTTCCAGTCGTCCAGGTGGTGGGAGACGGAGTGGTCGACGGCGGTGAGGACCCGCCGGTCCAGGGCCACGTCGTCCACGGGTGTCTGGGTGACGGCGTTCTGCATCAGCCGGTTCGCCGGACGGGCGGCGAACTCCTTCTCGAAGAACTCGATCTGGTCAGGGGTCAGACTGCGGTGCACGGCCGGGCGGGAGTCATCGTTTCCGAAGGTCACAGCGGGTCTGCCTCCAGTTCCCAGGGGTCCTTGAGAGAAGCGCCTTTCACCGTCGCACGCCCGTTCGGCCGCCGTCAACGGAGCAGCGGCGGAACGGGTCAGGGGATACGGCTGGGGATGACACAGTTCTTCGGCTGCTCCCGGCCGATCGGCCAGCCGAGACCGACGAACTTCAGTCTGCCCCGGCCCTGCCGGCCCGGGTCCAGCTCGACCACCGCCACCGGCTTGTCGTACGCGTTGCCGCCGCTCGTCAGGCAGATCAGTCCGCTCGTGCCGCGCACCCGGTGCCGGGACTGGAGCTGCGGCCACTCCCGGCCGACGTCCGCCAGGCCGGGCGTCGCCCTGGCGTCACCGCTCTGCATCTGGTGCAGCGCGGTACCGATGGTGACGAGGCCGTCGTAGACGAGCATCGTCCGGGAGTCCTCCAGGTCCGGGCCGGAGCCGAGGCCGGTCCCGTCGCGGCTCGTGGTGTCGATCAGCTTCTTCAGGTGATCCAGGGCCGCCTTGGGCTCGGTGAGGTACTGGGGGAGTTCGGCCTCGGTGGGCCTGCGGTGATGGGCCGCGTACCACTTCCTGTTCCAGGCGGCCAGCGCGGTGCCCCAGGACTCCGGGTGCGCGGGGGCGGCGTACTGCACCGTGACCTTCGCGTGGCCGTCGGTGCCGCGCAGCCGCTCCCAGTCCTTCTCCGTCATGTCCTGCCGCAGCGACGCGGCGTCGGAGCCGCTGATGATGGTGTAGTGCCGGCCCTCGCAGCCCACCTGAGCGAGTTTCAGGGCGAAGATCCGCAGATGCAGGGTGCGCCCGGCGAAGTAGACGGTGTCGGCCTCGGAGTCGCAGATGTTGTTGGCTATCTGGGTGAACTGGTTGCCGGTGGATCCCGCCTCGTCGATCGCCGGGGACTCGAAGGGCATCGCGGCGGGACCGGCCGGACCCTTCTCCTCGATCCCGCCGAACGCCTTCGCCAGCGACTCCGCGTAGCTGTCCGGACGTCTGTCGTGGACCAGTACCGTCCTGCGGTTCTCCCGGCCCCGCGCACCGTTGAAGTTGGCCAGTGCCTGGGCCGCGTCGCGGTTGGTGGGGATGATCCGGGCCAGGCCGGGGAACCGCTGCTTCGCCATCCCGTCCGCCCCGTCCTCGTTCGCGATCTGGTCACCGCTGATCCGGGAGGCGAGCACCGGCACCTTGTGTTCCGTCAGCCGCCCGACGGCCTCCCGCGTGGCTTCGAGGCTGAGATTGAATCCGGTGACGGCACGCAGCCGGTCCTCGCCGGAGTCGGCCATGCGCAGCAGGGTGTCCACGACCTTCGCCTGCTGTCCGTAGTCCCGCCCGGGGTTGGCCAGCACCAGCCGGATCTTCGGCGGCTCGCCCTCCCCCTCGTTGGCCTCCAGCTGCCCCAGATACGCCCCCTGGAGGTCGCTGCGCATCTGCCGCCGCAGCGCCGCCTTGTCCGACTGGAGCGGCAGCATCATCGCCACCGTCACATGAGGCCGGCCCTCCACCTTCTTGTTCTCCCGGGCGATGGCCCGGGCCACGTCATGGATCTCCGGTGTGCCGAAGTCGTAGCCCTCGCCGTTGACGCCGATGCACTCGCCGCCGATCCGCTCGACCCCCCGGCTGCAGGTGTCGGGCCGGTGGAGGAGGGACCAGCCGAACCAGACCGCGGCCACGGCCGCCGCCGCGGCCAGCACGCTGTAGAGGATCTTCTTCCACCTGGGCATCCCCGCTACCTCCTTCGCCCGAGCTGCTCGGTGCAGGCGCAGCGCAGCAACGGCTGCTCGTTCTCCGCCAGGCCGCTCCACTCGGTGGCCGTCCTGCCGAGCCGGCCGGCGCCGTCGAACTCCATGATCGAGAGCAGGTTCAGCAGCTTGGCCAGGGTGCGGGCGGTCTCCCTCCCGGTCGGCCTGGTGCGCTCCTCGCACAGCCACACGGCGTGCAGCAACTGGTCGACCGTGCGCCGCAGCGCGGGCCCGGCCACCGCCACCAGGCCGGCGGGCGTCCGCTCCGCCCGGGTACGGTGCCTGGGCGATCTCCAGCAGCTCCGCGCACCACTCCTGGGGGCGGCCGGGCAGCGTGGCGGTCAGATGACGGACCACGTCGTCCACGCCTCCGGACACCAGATGGTGGTTCATCCGGTGTGCCACGACCGAGCGGAACGCCCCGCCGCCCGGCGCCGCCTGTTCCGCCGTGCGCAGGGCGTAGTGGTCCCGCAGCAGGTGGTGGTCGGCGTACCAGGCGGCGCCGTCGGGGCGCAGCCCGTACAGCCGGTGCACCAGCAGCTGGCGCAGTCCGAAGTCCCCGATGAAGTGCCGTTCGCAGCGGGGCCATCCGGTGTCGGTGAGCAGCTGCGTGACGTGGTGCGCGGTCAGGCGGTGGACGCGGCCCGACTGGTGGTGGCGCAGCAGGACGTCCGCGCACTCCTCGTCGTGCGCCACCGACAGGTGGGTGAGCAGATCCAGCCACTGGTCCTGATGCTCGGCGGGCAGCCGCACGGGCAGCTGGTCCAGCACCAGTTCCTGGAGCAGTACGTCCGCCACGGGCCGCTCGGGGGCACTGTCGCCCGAGAGCCGCAGCGGGGCCTGGAGTATGTTCCGGTCGTTGTCGTCCGCCCGCATCCGGAACGCCGGCACGGCTGCGGCCAGCCGGATCACCGTGTGCGGCCGTCCGCCGCTCAGCCGTGCCACGGCGGTGTCGACACGGCGGCGGTTCGTGCCGCCCTCGAGCTCCGCGCGCCGCTGTCTTCGCTCGGTCTCCAGCCGGAGCTGGTCGCCGGTGAGGAAGGGCATACGCAGCAGGAGCACTCCGCCGGCCAGCGGCGCCCCGTCCGCCGCCGGCTCCGGTGCCCGGGACCACGCGGGCGGTACCCCGTCGGCGATCCGGAACTCCGCCGGGGTCGGCACCCGCCGCTGCGGCAGCCCCCCGTACAGGAAGGCCCCGCCGTCCGCCCGGCGCGCCGTGCCCACGATCACCACGCGGTCGCGCTGCCCGTCCCGGCGGTCGGTGAGCACGGCGCGCAACAGCTGCTCCCCTAGCGGCGAGTCGGCGTGGTCGAGCAGCAGTGCCGGGCGGCCGACCCGCCGGAGCCAGCCGGACGCCGACGCGTATGCCGCCTCGAGGTCCTCGCGCAGGGCCCGGAAGAGGAAGCTCTCCGCCAGCTCCCGGTCCTCGCCGCCGGCCCGGAAGTCGGCGGCGAGATCGCGCAGGCCGTGTTCGGGCTGGCCGGCCGCGCCGGGGTACGCGCCGTAGATCCGGGCGAGTTCCGCCTTGCCGCGGGGCGCCAGGCTCGCGAAGAGGGTGTCCAGCAGGGCGTTGCCGACGGAGGCCGCGTACGGGTCGAGTGTCTGCGCGGACAGCGTAGTCAGCAGGTTGCGCAGGGCCCCGCGGAGCACGCCCCGCCAGAAGTCGCCGGTGCCCAGGCCGCGCAGGCGCTGCTTCTGGGGTAACTCCTCGTATCGTTCGACCTCGGTCGCCACCGCCTCGGGGGTGCCCTCGGCGGCTCCGGTCGCGATCATCGCGAGGCCCGCGAAGAGACGCGGGAAGGCGAACGAGCCGCCCGTCCCCTGCCAGGTGCACAGTCGCCGCGCCGCTTCGACCAGGACCTCGGTCGCGGCCGAGCGGGCGTCCGGCTCCGGTTCCGCCCGGTCCGCGTACACCGGCGAGCCGCAGTCCAGGTGGATCACCGGCACCTTGGGGGCGAAGTGGTCCCGCACCGCCCGCAGCAGCCGCGCCTTCCCCATGCCGGGGCCGCCGGTGAGCAGCACCACGGGCAGGTCCGGGCCGTACAGCGTCTCGCGTCCGCCGCCCGACGGCGACCGCCCGAGCAGGCTCGCGAAGAAGCCTTCCTCGCTGAGGAGTTTTTCGAACCCCAGGTCGTCACACACGTATCCCTCATGGATGCTCTCCCGCCCGGGAGCGGGTGATCGATGTGGCGGAAGGAGATTAGTGGAACACGAAGCCATAGGTTCGGACAATGCTCCCTACACGCAAGGAAGTTGGCGCTAGTGGACGCGACGGCGATCGCAGTACGGCCCGTGCGGGTGCGGGTGCGGGTGCGGGTGCGGGTGTCGGCGTCAGCGGCCCAGTGCCCGCCGTGTCGTCACCCCGATGAGCGCGGCCACGGCGGCCAGCGCGGCCACGCTGGTGAGGGCGGCGGGCAGGGAGAACCAGTCGGCCATGAAGCCGATCGCGGGCGGGCCGAGGAGCATGCCGCCGTAGCCGAGGGTGGAGGCGACGGCGACACCGGACGGGCCGGCCAGCGCGCCCGCCCGCTCCACGGCGACCGGGAACAGGTTGGCGAGTCCGAGCCCCGTGACCGCGAAGCCGGTCAGCGCCGCCCAGACGGTGGGCGCGAGCGAGCCGAGCAGCATCCCCGCCGCCGCGACGGTGCCGCCGGCCATCACGGTCCGGGCCCGGCCCAGGCGGGCCAGCAGGGTGGTTCCGGTCAGCCGGCCGAGGGTCATGGCGAGCGCGAAGCAGGCGTACCCCGCGGCCGCGGTGCCGGCGGAGGCCGCCAGGTCCTGCTGGAGATGGAGCGCGCCCCAGTCGGCCATGGCGCCTTCCCCGTAGGCCGTGCACAGCGCGACGAGTCCCAGTACGACGACCAGCCCGCGCCCGGCCGGGCCGCCGCGCGCGCCGCCGTCCGTGTGTGCCGCCGACGGTGTGCGCTCCGGTGGCGCGGGGGGCTCCTGCCGCAGCAGAGCGCGTCCGGCCACCGCCGTCACGAGCAGTCCGGTCACGGTGAGAGCGAGGAGGTGGCGGGTGGGGGAGAGGGCGCCGGCGACCAGCCCGCCCAGGCCCGCGCCGACCATGCCGCCCAGGCTGAAGGCGGCGTGGAAGCTGGGCATGACCGGCCTGCGCAGCGCGGCGACGAGATCGACCGCCGCGCTGTTGAAGGCCACGTTCACGCCGCCGTAGGCGGCGCCGAACAGCAGCAGGACGGCGCCCAGCACCGGCGCCGAGTGGGTGAGCGGGGGCAGCGCGACACTGAGCGCGAGCACCACCATGCAGACCACCGTCACCGGATGACTGCCGTAGCGACGGCACAGCCGGCCGGTCAGCGTCATGGTGAGCACGGCTCCCGCGGAGACACCGAGGAGCGCGAGTCCGAGGGCGCCGGTGGAGGCGTGCGTCTGGTGCTTGATGTCGGGGATGCGGACGACCCACCCAGCGAAGATGAAGCCGTCCAGCGCGAAGAAGGCGGTGATCGCCGCACGCAGCTCCGTGAGGCTCCGGCCCGGCACGACGCTGTGCGTTCGGGTTTTGTTTATTTGCGGCACAAACTCAGCGTAGGGGTGGTCCGGGAGGTCGGCAAGGGGGGTCGCGCCGCTCCCGGTCCCCTGCCGGACGTGCGGTCGCGGTGTGCGCGCACGAGGCCGGCCGGGGAGGAAGTGACGGCGAGGGGGCTGAGGTCTCCGGCGGCCTGTGCTGTCATGGCGGGTGGCTCGGACGTGCGTGCCGGTGACCCACGGAACGGGCGTACGAGTTCGTCGGAGGGTGAGGGGCCGGGAGCCGGAGCGGCGGCCGTCCTCTCCGCGCCGACCTGCGGTTTCCGCGAGGGCGGGGGATGCGGGCGGAGGGACGGGGCAGGGGCCGGCCTGTTCGACGGCTGGAAAAGCGTGCGGGTTCGGCAACGCGGGGCGGATACAGGTCGGTTAATGCTTGCTCACGAGCTGGTTGCCGGCGGGTGAGCGCGCCATGATGGGCCCATGACGTTGGCCTCCCGCGCGCTGGCGCAACTGGCGACCTGGCCGGACCTGAGACAGACCGTCCCGAGCTGTGGGCTGGGGCGGGCGGTGAGTTCGGTCCACGGTGAGGTCGTCCACTTCCACTCCGAGCGGGATGTCGACCTGTGGCTCACCGACCGGGCGATCCGGCGGTTCGCCAAGGACCTCAGGGACTCCGGCGCGATCAGGATCGTGCCCGGCTCGCCGTGGGTGACCCTGCGCATGGACGCCGCGAGCGACGTCGACCTGCTGCTGACGCTCGTCAGCGTGGCGCTCCAGGCCCAGCAGCTGGGCCCCGACCCGGCCGACCGGCTGGTGACGGGCTGCAACGACCAGCGGGGCGCCGGATTCGTGAAGGCCGACCTCGGCGCTTTCTGAGACGGCCGGGGCGCCCCCGGCCTCATGTCGCCGGCGCCCTTACTCCTGTCTCGTGCCGCCGGCGCCCGTGCCCCCGGCTCACGCCGTGAGCACCCGCGCGCCGGCCTCGCATCGCCGGTGCCCGTACCCCCGCCGCGCACCGCGAGCGCCCGCGCACCGGCCTCACACCGCCAGTACCCGTACCCCCGCCTCCTCGAATCGACGTACCGTCTCCTGCTCCACCGCCGAGTCCGTCACCAGCGTGTCGATGAGCTCCGCCCCGCAGATCCGGGCGAACGCCCGGCGGCCCAGCTTGCTGGAGTCGGCGGCGACCACCACCCGTTCGGCGCGTTCGCACAGCAGCCGGTTGATCGCGGCCTCCGCCTCGTCGTGTGCCGCCGCACCGTGCGTGACGTCGAAGCCGACGACGCCGAGGACGGCCATGTCGAGCGTGATCTGGCTCAGCACCCCGTCCGCGAGCGGCCCGATGAGTTCGTACGACTGCGCCCGCGCCACCCCGCCCGTCACCACGATCTTGAACTGGGGGCGTACGGCCAGCTCGTTCGCGATGTTCAGCGCGTTGGTGACGACGGTCAGCGCCGGGGAGCCGGTGGCGAGGTCACCGCGGACGGCCAGCGCACGGGCCACCTCCGTGGTCGTCGTACCGCCGGTCAGCCCCACCGCCTCGCCCGGGGCGACGAGTTCGGCCACCGCCTTGGCGATGCGCTGCTTCTCCGAGGCGCGCCGGGCCGTCTTGTAGCGCAGCGGGAGTTCGTACGACACTCCGTGCACCACCGCTCCGCCGCGGGTGCGCACCAGCATCTGCTGTTCGGCGAGCTGGTCGAAGTCCCGGCGGATCGTCGCCGCCGACACCGCCAGCTCGGCCGCCGCCTCCTCGACCTCCAGCCGGCCACGCTCGACGAGCAGTTCCAGCAGCGCCTTCCAGCGGGCGTCCCGGGACATCCGCAGCCTCCGTTCCCTCTTCCGGCCGGTCCCTTCCGGCCGGTCCGCCGATCGCTGCCCGACCGTTCTCCGACCGGTCTTCCGGTTGTCGGCCGTTCTCCCGAGCGGTCTTTCGGTTGTCGGCCGGTCTTCCGATCGCCCCCCGGCCGGTCTCCCGATCGTCCCCCGAGCGGCTTTCCGGCGGCCTTCCGGTCGCTTCCTGATCGTCTCCGGTCTTCCGGCGACCCTAGCGCACCTCGTCCCGCCCCCCGAATGCTTGATTGTGCTCGAAAGCTCGCTATATCTTGCAGGAACAATCAGCAAGGGGAGGGTGTGGGCCATGACCCATGTCGAGAACGAGCTGAACAGCCAGCCGGAGTGCTGGATACGGGCCGCCGAGCAGGCGGAGCGGCAGCGGGGGGCGCTGCCGGAGGCGGGGGAGCGGGTCGCCGTCGTCGGGTGCGGGACCTCGTACTTCATGGCCCAGGCGGTGGCCGCGCTGCGCGAGGGCGCCGGGCAGGGGGAGACCGACGCGTTCGCCGCGTCCGAGTTCCCGTACGCGCGGTCGTACGACCGCGTCGTCGCCCTCACCCGGTCCGGCACCACCACCGAAGTGCTGGAGCTGCTGGGGAGGCTGCACGGCCGGACCCGCACCACCGCCGTCACGGCCGACCCCGGCACCCCCGTCGTGGCAGCCGTCGACGACCTGGTCGTCCTCGACTTCGCCGACGAACGCTCCGTCGTCCAGACCCGGTTCGCCACCAGCGCGCTCACCCTTCTGCGCGCCCATCTCGGCCTGCACGGCGACGCCGTCGTCGCCGACGCGCGCACCGCCCTCCGCGACCCCCTGCCCGAAGGGCTCGTCGCCTGCACGCAGTTCACCTTCCTCGGACGCGGCTGGACCGTGGGACTCGCCAACGAGGCCGGGCTGAAGATGCGCGAGGCCTCCCTCTCCTGGACCGAGGCCTACCCGGCGATGGAGTACCGGCACGGCCCGATCAGCGTCACCTCCGAGGGCACCGCCACCTGGATGCTCGGCCCGGCGCCCGAGGGGCTCGCCGGACAGGTCCGCGCCACCGGCGGACTGTGGATCGAGGGCGACCTGGACCCGCTGGCCGAACTCGTCCGCGCACAGCGGCTCGCGGTCGCCGTCGCCGCCGCCCGGGGACTCGACCCCGACCGGCCGCGGCACCTGACCCGCTCGGTGATCCTCGCTCCCTGAGCCCGCCGGCCCCCTCCCGGAAGGACACCTCACGTGCCCCTCGTGCCCACCGGCGAACTGGTCAGCCGGGCCGCCACGGTCCGCTCCGCCGTCGCCGCGTTCAACGTCATCACCCTGGAACACATCGAGGCTGTCATCGCCGGCGCCGAGTCGGCCGGCTCACCCGTGGTCCTCCAGGTCAGCGAGAACGCCGTCAAGTTCCGCTACGGCCGGCTCCTGCCGCTGGCCCGAGCCGCCGTCGCCGCCGCCGAACGGGCCGCCGTCCCCGTCGGGTTGCATCTGGACCATGTGCAGAGCGACGACCTGCTGCGGCAGGCGCCGGGCGCCGGGTTCGGCTCGGTCATGTACGACGCGGCCCGCCTGCCCTACACCGACAACCTCGCCGCGACCCGCGCCGCCGCCGACTGGGCGCATGCCCAAGGGCTCTGGATCGAGGCCGAGCTGGGCCAGATCGGGGGCAAGGACGGCCGCCCCCCGCTGGACGCCCACGCGCCCGGCGCCCGCACCGACCCCGGCCGGGCGCGGGACTTCGTCGCCCGCACCGGCGTCGACGCCCTGGCCGTCGCCGTCGGCAGCGTGCACGCCATGACCACGCGCACCGCCGTCCTCGACCAGGGCCTGCTCGAACGGCTGTCCGCCGCGCTGACCGTACCGCTCGTCCTGCACGGCTCCTCCGGCGTGCCGGACGAGGGACTGGTCGCGGCGGTCGGCGGCGGCATCGCCAAGGTCAACGTCGGTACCGCCCTCAACATCGCCATGACCGGCGCCGTCCGCCGGTTCCTCGCCGCCCACCCGGAGGCCGTCGACAGCCGGAAATACCTCGGCGTCGGCCGCGAGGCGATGGCCGGCGAGGTGGCCCGGATCATCGGAGTCCTCACCCGCGCCCCCGCCTGATCGCTCCCCGGGCGACGGCGGGGCACCGAGTTGAGGGGCGAGCGGCCCCTGCCTATGGTGAGGGGCACGGCGGAGGACGTCTTCGCGGTGCTCCGGCCGGCCCCACCCGCCCGCCGGCCCGGACACCGAGCCCTTCGATCGCGGTGCGATCCGCGGCTCGGGCCCGACAGACCGGAGAGCACCCCATGAGGATCCACCTGTCCAGCGTCTTCGTCGACGACCAGGAGAGGGCCCTGCGCTTCTACACCGACGTGCTGGGCTTCGTGAAGAAGCACGACGTGCCGCTGGGGCAGGACCGGTGGCTCACCGTGGTCTCGCCGGACGACCCCGAAGGCACCGAACTGCTGCTCGAACCCTCCGGGCACCCCGCCGTGCGCCCGTACCGGACGGCACTGGTCCAGGACGGCATCCCGGCCACGTCCTTCGCCGTGGACGACGTACGAGCGGAGTTCGCACGGCTGCGCGAACGCGGGGTCCGCTTCACCCAGGAGCCGCTGGAGGCGGGCACGGTCACCACCGCGGTGCTGGACGACACCTGCGGCAACCTGATCCAGCTCGTGCACAGCGAGCAGGCCGCCGAGGAAGAGACGCCCGCCCACCGTTCCCGACGGACCCGCTAACCGTTCCCGACGGACGAGCCAACCGTTCCCGACGGACCCGCTAACCGTTCCCGACGGACGAGCCAACCGTTCCCGACGGACCCGCTAACCGTTCCCGACGGACGAGCCAACCGTTCCCGACGGACCCGCCCACCCTTCCTGACGGACGAGCCAACCGTTCCCGGCGTACCCGCCTACCGTTACCGGCGTACCCGCTAACCGTTCCTGACGGACTTCAGCACCACGAACTTCGGGTCGCTCGCGACGAGCCGGCAGTTCCCGAACAGCCGCTTCAGCGTCACGTGATAGCCGAGGTGGCGGTTGCCGATCACCCACAGCTCGCCGCCCGGCCGCAGCGCGCGCTTCGCCCCGGTGAACATCCGCCGGGCCGTCGCGTCCGTGGTGGCCTGGTGGGAGTGGAACGGCGGGTTGTTCAGCACCAGATCGACACTGCCGGGCGCCACCCCGGCCAGCCCGTCCCCGACCCGGAACTCGGCGTGGCCCGGCACCCCGTTCGCCTTGTACGTCGCCTCCGCCGAGGCCACCGCCTGGAACGACTCGTCCACGAACAGCACCTCGGCCGTCGGGTCGGCCAGCGCCACCGCCGTCCCGACCACGCCGTTGCCGCAGCCGAGGTCCACCACCCGCCCCGCGCCGGGAGCGGGCAGATGCCGGAGGAGGAAGCGGGTGCCGATGTCCAGCCGGTCGGCGCAGAAGACGCCCGCGTGGTTGACCACCGTGCGCCCCGACACCGCGCCGACCCCGTCCGGCAGGGCATAGCCGTACGGCCACGGATTCTCCGGCCGCTCCAGCTCCGGGTCCGGGTCGCAGAAGATCAGCCGGGCCTTCTGCCGCGCCAGCGAGGTCCGGGTCGGCCCGAGGATCCGCTCGAACAACCGGAGCGTCGAGGTGTGGATCTCCTTCACCATCCCGGTGCCGACCACGACGGTGTCCGCGTGCACGGCGGGCGCCAGCCGCAGCAGCTGGTCCTCCAGCAGCGCCAGGCTCTTCGGCACCCGCACCAGGAGCACGTCCACCCGCTCGGGCGGCGTGTCCTGTGTGGTGAGCAGCCGCACGGCGCCCGGCTCCACGCCGGCCCGCGCCAGGTTCGCCCGGGTCGCCTCCTGGCTGAGGAAGGAGTCGGTGATCTGGGTCGGCCGGTGCTCCGCCAGCGCGGTGACCAGCGCGCCCCAGCGGTCGCCGACCACCACGACCGTGCCCGTGAGCGGCACCTTCTCCTCGGCGAGGTGGCGCAACAGGTACGCGTCGGACGCGTCCCAGGCACGCAGCCGGTCGCGGGGATCCTCGGGGAAGCGGGTCAGCTCGACCTCGCCCCACGGTGTCGTCATACGGTCGCTCATCGTGCGTCCAGGCTAGCGGAGCCGCAGATCAGAGACGGTGGGGCAGGATGGGGGGCATGGAGGACGAGCTGTTCCCCCGGGAGCGCGCGGAGGTCGCGCCGGGCGCCGTGCACGTCCCGGACTGGCTGGACGCCGAACGGCAGCGCGCCCTGCTCGCCGCCTGCCGCGAGTGGGCGCGGCCCCCCGCCGGGCTGCGCACGGTCCGCACCCCGGGCGGCGGCACGATGACGGCGCGCCAGGTCTGCCTGGGCTGGCACTGGTACCCGTACGCCTACGCGCGCACGGTCGTCGACGGCGACGGCACCCCCGTGAAGCCCTTCCCGGACTGGCTCGGCGACCTGGGCCGCCGCGCGGTGACGGACGCGCTCGGCCCGCACGCCGTACCGGACGCTCCGTACGACATCGCGCTGATCAACTTCTACGACGGCGACGCCCGCATGGGCATGCACCGCGACGGCGACGAGAAGGCGGACGCCCCCGTGGTCTCGCTGAGCCTCGGCGACACCTGCGTGTTCCGGTTCGGGAACACCCAGACGCGGGCGCGGCCGTACACCGACGTGGACCTGCGCAGCGGCGACCTGTTCGTCTTCGGCGGCCCGTCGCGGCTGGCCTACCACGGCGTGCCGCGCGTCCGCCCCGGCACCGCGCCGGAGCGGCTCGGCCTCGCCGGCCGGCTCAACATCACCCTGCGGGTCAGTGGCCTGTAGCCGCCGGCGCAGGCCACCCGGGGTACGGATCATGGGAGACTCGCCCTCATGAACGGCAAGGCGGATCCCCGGACAGCGGGGGAGAGGACCACCTCGAGGGCACGGCTGGACCGGGGGCGCGGTGCGCTCGGACCCGCGCTGGAGCTGGTGCACACGGGACGGGCGCCGACCCGGGCCGTGCTCACCGCCGAACTCGGCGTCACCCGGGCCACGGCCGGTGCGGTGGCCGCCGAACTGGAGGCGCTGGGCCTGATCCGGGTGGACGCCCGGCCCGGCTCGGCGGCCGGCTCCCAGGGGCGCCCCTCGCACCGGCTGGAGGTCGCCGAGGAGGGGCCGGTGGCCCTCGCGGCGCAGATCCACGCCGACGGCTTCCGGGCCGCGCTGGTCGGCCTCGGCGGACGGATCGTGGCGACCGCGCCCGGCTGCGAGACCGTGGACGCCGACCCGGCGAAGGTGCTCGGCTCGGTGGTCGAGGCGGGCGCGGAGCTGCTGCG
This sequence comes from Streptomyces naphthomycinicus, assembly GCF_020400595.1. Lineage (GTDB taxonomy): Bacteria > Actinomycetota > Actinomycetes > Streptomycetales > Streptomycetaceae > Streptomyces > Streptomyces naphthomycinicus. The sequence continues at coordinate 203,274 of NZ_JAINRE010000002.1, forward strand.
CTCGACCGGCCGGCGCTGTGTGGGCGCCGGACTGGCCGTGCCGTCGGCCGTCGCCGAGCCCGCCGGGCTCGCCCTCAACCCGCTGCACCTGGCCTGGCCCGTCGGCGCCCCCGTGCGGCAGATCTTCGCCGAGTGCGTGCGCGCGGCCGGCATCGGCGGGCCCGCGTTCGCCGGCAACGACGTCAACCTCGCCGCGCTCGCCGAACTCCGGCACGGCGCCGGGCGGGGCGCGCGGGACCTGCTGTGCGTGGCCACCGGGCACCGGGGCGTCGGCGGCGCGCTGGTCCTGGACGGCCGCCTGCACACCGGCAGTTCCGGCCTGGCGCTGGAGGTCGGCCACCTCACGGTCAACCCGGAGGGCCGCCCGTGCCACTGCGGCAGCCGGGGCTGCCTGGACGTCGAGGCGGACACGCTGGCCCTGCTCATGGAGGCGGGCCGGGAGCCCGGCCCCGAGGTGTCGCTGCTCCAGCAGGCCAACGACCTGCTGCGCACCCAGTACGACGACCCTGCCGTGCGCAGGGCCGCCGAAACCCTCATCGACCGCCTCGGCCTCGGTCTGGCCGGCCTGGTCAACATCCTCAACCCCGACCGCATCATCCTCGGCGGCCTCCACCGCACCCTGCTGGACACGGACCCCGGCCGGCTGCGCGCGGTGGTCGCCGACCGCAGCCTGTGGGGCCAGAGCGGCGGCGTCCCCATCCTGCCGTGCACCCTGGACCACAACAGCCTGGTCGGCGCCGCGGAACTGGCCTGGCAGCCGGTGCTGGACGATCCGCTGGGGGCGCTCGCCGGGGGCGGCTGAGGACCTCGGTGTCCGCTCCGGTGGCCGGTACCCCGGCCGCCCCTGGACGGCGGGGGGCGTTCGTGATCGGATCTGCGGCATGAGTTCCTTGATCCGGCACATCACCGTCGACTCCGCCGATCCCTATGCGCTCGCGAGCTTCTGGGCCCGGGCGCTGGACGGCTCGCTCGCCGACGACGACTTCCCCGGGGATCCGGAGGCCCTGGTGACGGCTTCGGCGGCCGCCCTGCTGTTCGTCAGGGTCGATGACCCCAAGTCCGTGAAGAACCGCGTCCATCTGGATCTCCAGCCGCAGGACCGCACCCGGGACGAGGAGACCGAGCGCCTGCTCTCCCTCGGCGCCACGCTGCACGAGGACCACCGACGGCCGGACGGAACGGGGTGGGTGACGCTGCGGGACCCCGAGGGCAACGAGTTCTGCGTGGAACGCAGCGCCGCGGAGCGGGCGCGGCACTGACCTCCGGGCGCCGGCCGGTGCCGCCGGGCCGGGTCAGCCGAGATCGGCGAGGAGAGCGTCGAGCGCCTCGGTCAGGGCCTCGGCGTCGTCCGCGTCGAACCACGTGGTGCGGATGCGCTCGTTGATGCCGTTCGGCGTCTCGTGGTCGCCCGCGAGCCGGTGCAGCGCCCACGCCGATGATTCCGATGCGTTCCGCTGTGTCTCCCCCGTCTCGCGGCGGCGGTGCGTCAGTAGGTCACGGTGATGCGTCGTGCCGGGCCGTCCACGACGACCGATCCGCCGTACGGGATGACCAGTTGGGGATCGGTGTGCCCGAAGTCGACGTCGAAGACCGCCATGGTGTCCGGGGCGTACGCGGCCAGCGCGCGGAGCACCGCCTCGCGCTGCTCGGCGGCGTAACGCCGCTTGGCGTCCGGGTCGTTCGGCCGCTGGAAGGACCACGCCTTGGCACGGGCCACCAGCAGGGCCGGGAAGCGCGCCAGCAGGCCCCGCTCACCCATGTTCCGCAGGATCCGGAAGACCTCCTGCGCGCTCGGCATCTCCTCCGACGTCTCCAGGAACAGCACGCCGCCGTCGTAGGCCGCGAGGTCGCGTGCGATCTCGCGGTCGGCCATCAGCAGCCACGAGAGGATCTCGATGTTGCCGCCCCAGGAGCGCCCCTCGACACGCCGGTGGGGCTGGTGCCAGATCCAGCCGCCGGCGGGCTGCGAGTCCGGTTCCCGCTCGAAGGTGGCCGGGTCGGCCCAGTCGCGGTCGGTGTCGCGGTAGCGCTCGGCGGGGCGGAGTTCGTAGGGGCCCGAGGTGAACAGGGCCGCGCGCACCGAGTCCTCGGTCAGGGGGGCGAGTGCGTACGGGCGTCCGATCTCGGTCATCACGCCGGCGCCGTGGTAACCGACGATGCCCAGGTTGTACAGGAAGGCCAGCAGATTGGTGTTGTCGCTGTAGCCGAAGAACGGCTTGGGGTTGGCACGGATCAGCTCACGGTCCAGGTACGGCAGCACGGTGATCTGGTCGTCGCCGCCGATGCTGGCCATCACCGCCTTGACGGTGGGATCGGCGAACGCGGCGTGGATGTCGTCGGCGCGCTCCCGGGGAGTGGCGCCCATCGTGCGCGTGGTGGGGTATTCCACGGGTTCCAGGCCGAAGTCCGCACGCAGCCGCCGGAGCCCCAGCTCGTGCGGGAGGGGGAGCACTCCCGGCAGACCGGACGCGGGCGACAGGATCGCCATCCGGTCGCCGGGTACGGGCTTGGGGGGATACACGGGTGTCGTCATGCCGGTCAGGCTAGGGGCCGGACCGGCTTCCGATCATCCGCGTTTCACGGGGCGCGGACGACCGGGCCCGGCGGTCGCCGGGGTACCCACCACGCGACCACCGCGCCCTGGGCGACGACCGCCGGGGTACCCACCACGCGACCACCGCGCCCTGGGCGACGACCGCCGCGCCCCCGCCGGACCACCGCGCTTCGGCTCACGTCCAGTCCGCCGCGAACGCCCGCGCGGGATGGGCGACGAGCATGCGGTCCACCAGCTCCGCGCCCACCTCTTCGGCCAGCCGCTGCCGCACCCGGCGCAGCAGGTACGGCATGCCGGGTCCGCCGTCGACCGAGCGCGCCCCGGCCGTCACGGTGTCCCCGCCGAGCAGCAGCCGGTCGCCGAACCCCGCTTCCGCCAGGGCCCGTACCGCCTCCGGCATCCGCCAGTCGGTGGCATGGTGGGCACGGGAGGGCCCGTCGAAGGCCAGCCAGCACCCCGACGCGGCGGCCTGCCGGTGCACCACCGGGTCGGGGGCGCGGTTCAGATGCCCCAGGATCACCCGCTCGCCCGGGACGCCCCCCGCGCCGCACAGCAGATCCAGTACGTCCAGGGCACCCGTGCCCAGCTCCAGGTGCACGGCGATCGGCGCACCGGTGGCGTGGTGCGCCTCGGCCGCCGCCGCCATGGTCCAGCGGGCGTGCGCGTCGAGCCCGTGGAAGCCGCCCGCCACCTTGATCAGGCCGGCGCGCACCCCGGTCGTACCGATGCCCTCGGTGAGTTCGGAGACGAACAGCGCGGCCAGCCCGCCGTCGCGCAGCCGGCCGGGCACCTCCGGCGCGTAGTGCGCGGCCTGGTGCAGGCCGGTGGCGCAGACGATCCGCACCCCGGTGGCCAGGGACAGCGCCGGCAGCTCCGCCGCCCGTCGCCCCATGCCGTAGGGCGTCCACTGCACCACGGCCGCACCGCCCGCCGCGCGGAACGCCGCCAGTTCGGCCCGCGCGGCCGGGACGTCGGCCAGCTCCTGTCCCGGCAGCCGCGGGCTGCGCAGGAAGAGATGGTCGTGTGCGTCGCACACGCCCAGCTCCGCGGGCCGGACGTCGCCGAGGACGGTACGGACGCGAGTCACCACTGCCGTCCGCGCGGCAGCCGGTCCCGGCCGGGCGCGGACAGGTGCAGCACCTGGAACAGATCCCCCTCGGCCTTGGGTTCGTCGTGCTCCCAGAGGGAGAAGTGCACCAGCTCCCATGCGTGCGTGTCCACGGCGGCCGCCGCGAGCACCGCGCCGTCCTGTGCCGCCAGCCGCCCGGTCTCGGCCACGGCGTCCGCCATGAACGCGGCCAACTCCACGCCCTCCGGCACCGGTCGGCGGCGGCGCACGGCGAACGCCGGGGCCGAGGCGGTCGCGCCGCCCTCCTCGTACGCCAGCCCCGTCCACTGCCGTATCGCCGGACGCCCGAAGTCGTCCACGGGTCCCTGGAAGGCGCCGCCCCACAGGAAGCTGTTCATGCCCTCCACGGTGTCCCAGAGGTAGAAGGGCCCGTACTGGTTCACCGGCGAGCCGTTCACCCCGCGCTCGCGCATCACGTACGTCTTGATGCCCAGGCCGTTCCAGTCGTCCAGCAGATGCGCCACCCGGGCGACACGGGAACGGACGATCCCCATGTCGTAGTCGGCGGGCAGGGTGAACTCGTACTGCATGGCGTGCATCGAGCGGTTCCCTTCTCAGGCGGGGTAGTCGTCGACGTGCGTGTGCCACTCGGTCGTCGTGCCGTCAGCGGCGGCCTCCACGACCGCCAGATGGGTCATGAAGGTGCGGGGCCCGGCGCCGTGCCAGTGCCATTCGTCCGGCTCGATCCACACCGTGTCGCCCGCGCGGATCTCCTGGACCTCACCACCCCTGCGCTGCACCAGTCCCTCTCCCTCCAGGACGTGCAGCACCTGCCCGTGCGGATGCCGGTGCCAGGCCGTGTGCGCGCCGGGCGCGAAGTGGACGTTGAACATGCGCAGCCGGGACGGGGCGGCGGGGGCGGCCACCTCGTCCAGCCAGACCGTGCCGGTGAAGTTCTCCGCGGGGCCCTGCCGGGTGTCGGGTCGCCGTCTGGTGATGTGCACGTGACTCAGTTCTCCTGTCCGGGAGTCGGCGGTGTCAGCAGCGAGAGCAGACCGCGCACGCCCGCGTCGAAGGCGGCGGGCGAGCCGGAGGCGCGCGCGAGGACATAGCCGCCCTGGACGGTCGCGAGGACGGCGGCCGCGATCTCCCGGCCGTCCAGTCCGGGCGCGAACTGCCCCTGTGCCTTGCCCTCTTCGACGATCCCGGCGATCCGCTCGCGGATGGCGCCGATCGTCTCGTCGACCGGCGCGCGCAGCTCCTCGCTCGCGATCACGTCCGGGTCCATGGTCAGGCGGCCCACCGGGCAGCCCCGCAGCACATCACGCTCGCGCAGCAGATACGCCTCGATGCGCTCGTACGGCGTGCCCGGCCCGCTCAGCACCGCCTCGGCGGTGGCGCGCAGTTCCCCGGCGGTGCGCCGGATCGCGGCCAGGGCGAGGTCGGGCTTGCCCTTGAAGTGGTGGTACATGCTGCCCTGGCCGGCCCCCGCGCGCTCCAGGATCGCCTTGGGGCTGGTGCCCACGTACCCGCGCTCCCACAGCAGCTCGCGGGTGGACTCGATCAGTCGTTCCGAGGTGCTCATGAGATCACTGTACATACTAGTAGTTACAGTCCGCCAGTCCACCGGCCCGTCAGTCCGCCAGCCCGCCGGCCCGTCCGTTCACCAGTCCGCCAGCCCGCCAGCCCGTCCGTTCGCCAGCCCGCCGGCTCGCCAGTCCACCGGCTCGTCGGCTCGTCGGTTCGCCAGTCCGCCGGCACGCGCGCGGCCACGTCCGCCGGGAGCAGCCGCGCCGCGTCGCCGTACTCCCCACGGGGTACGCGCGCTGCCGCCGGCCGCACGACGACCCGGACACCCCTCCGGAGGGAGCCTCGGGACATCACCCCACGACCCGAACGACGAGGGAGACGACCCGAGATGCAGACCCTGGCGAACCGGAACGGCGGGCCCGGCCCGTGGATCCTGTTCCTCCCGCTGATCTGGGCGGCCGTCGTGGCCGGCGCCGTCACGGTCCTGCGCCGCACCGCCTGGCGCGGGCGCGGTGCCCCCTGGCGGCCGGCGGAGGCCGGGTGCCCGGCGGACGGCTCGCCGCGCGCGGTCCTCGGCCGCCGCTTCGCCACCGGCGAGATCGACGAGGACGAGTACCGGCGCCGGCTGTCCGTCCTGGAGGAGCGGTCCGGCCGCACCGGCAAGGGCGGTGCGGCATGACCACGACGACCCCGGAGCGGGCCGCGGCCCGCGTGGCGGACGCGGTGAAGGTGTACGGGTCCGGCGACACCGCCGTACGCGCCCTGGACGGTGTCGACGTCACCTTCCCCGCCGGACGGTTCACGGCGATCATGGGCCCCTCCGGCTCCGGCAAGTCCACCCTCATGCACTGCGCGGCCGGCCTCGACACCCTCACCTCCGGCTCCGCCCACATCGGCGACACCGAACTGGGCGCGCTGGACGACCGCCGCCTGACCCTGCTGCGCCGCGACCGGGTCGGCTTCGTCTTCCAGGCGTTCAACCTGGTGCCCACGCTGACCGTCGCGGAGAACATCACCCTGCCCCTGGACCTGGCCGGCCGGGCGGGCGACCGGGAATGGATCGACGCCCTCGTGGACATCGTCGGCCTGCGCGACCGGCTGCGCCACCGGCCCTCGGAGCTGTCCGGCGGACAGCAGCAACGGGTTGCCGTGGCGCGGGCGTTCGCCGGACGGCCGGACGTCGTCTTCGCCGACGAGCCCACCGGCAACCTCGACTCCCGCTCCGGTGCCGAGGTCCTCGGCCTGCTCGGGCGAGCCGTGCGGCAGACGGCCCGGACGGTCGTCATGGTCACCCACGACCCGGTGGCCGCCGCCCACGCCGACGAGGTGCTCTTCCTCGCCGACGGGCGGCTGGCCGACCGGATGCCGGCGCCGACCGCCGACAAGGTCCTGGACCGCATGAAGGCCTTCGAGGTGCGGTCATGAACGCGGCGCTCCGGCTCAGCCTCGCCTCCCTGCGCGCGCACCGGCGCCGGTTCGCCGGCACGTTCCTCGCCGTATTCCTCGGCGTCGCCTTCCTGGCCGGCACCCTCGTCATGGGCGACACACTGCGCGCGAGCTTCGGCAGCATGTTCGGCGAGGCCACCGGCGGCACCGACGCCGTCGTCCGCGGGGCCGACGCCATCACCGCACCCGGCGAGGCCCAGGGCGTACGGCGCCCGGTGGACGTCTCGCTGGCACGCACCCTCGCGCGCATCCCCGGCGCGGCCGCCGCCGCACCGGACATCCAGGGCGCCGGCCGGCTCGTCGGCGCCGACGGCACACCCGTCGGCGGCCAGGGACCGCCCACGCTCGCCGGCAACTGGATCACCGACGTCCGGCTCAACCCCTACCGGATCGCCGAGGGCCGGGCTCCGGCCCGGCCGGGCGAGGTCGTGGTGAACCGGGGCGCCGCGCGACAGGGCGGGCTGAGGATCGGGGACACCACCACGCTGCGCACCCCGGACCCGGTCCGGGTCACCATCGTCGGCCTCGCCACCTTCGGCGGCCAGGACGGCATGGCACAGGTGACGTTCACCGGCATGACCCAGGCCGACGCCGAGAAGTACCTCACCGCGCGGCCGGGCCGGGCGGCGAGCATCCAGGTGCGGGCGGCGGCCGGCGTGAGCCAGCGGGAACTGGTCCGGCGGCTGGCTCCCGCACTGCCCGAAGGAGTCGAGGCCATCACCGGCCGGCAGGCGGCGCGCGAGAACACCGACCTGATCTCCGGCCGGTTCCTGACCCTCTTCACGACCTTCCTGCTCGTGTTCTCCGGCGTCGCCCTGCTCGTCGCCACCTTCTCGATCCACAACACCTTCGCCATCGTCGTCGCCCAGCGCACCCGCGAGAACGCCCTGCTGCGCGCCCTCGGCGCCACCCGCCGCCAGATCACCGCCACCGCGCTCGCCGAGGCCGGCGCCGTCGCGCTCACCGCCTCCCTCGCCGGACTCGCGGGCGGCATCGGGGTCGCCGCCGGGCTCCAGGCGCTGTTCCCCGCGATCGGCTTCCCCTTCCCCGACGGCGCGCTGGTGATCAAGACCCTGTCGCTGGTCCTGCCGCTCGCCGTGGGCATCCTGGTCTGCCTGGGCTCCGCGCTCCTGCCGGCCCTGCGCGCCGGCCGCACCGCCCCGCTGGCAGCCCTGCGGGAGACGGCCGTCGACACCTCGGGCGCCTCCCGCGCCCGCGCGCTCGCCGGAGCCGCCCTCGCCCTGGGGTCCCTCGCCGCCACCCTCACCGGCGTCCTCGTCTCCCCGTCCCTCCGGACGGCGGGAGCCGGTGCGCTGCTCGCTCTGGCCGCCTTCGTCGTCCTCGGCCCGGTCGCCGCCACCACGGCCGTACGACTGCTCGGCGGTCCCCTGGACCGGCTGCGCGGAGTCACCGGCGCGCTGGCCCGGCGCAACGCCCTGCGCAGCCCGAAGCGGACGGCGGCCACCGCGAGCGCCCTGATGATCGGCGTGGCCGTGGTGTCGCTCTTCACCGTCTTCGCCGCCTCCCTGAAGGCCACGATGGACCAGACCGTGTCCCGGTCCTTCGCGGGTGACATCGCCGTCAGCACCCCGTCCTACGGCGCCGGCGGCAGCGGACTCAGCCCCCGCCTCGCCCCGGCCCTGCGACGGCTGCCCGAGGTGGAGACGGCGGTCGGACTCGGCCGCGGAGTCGCCGAAGTGAACGGCGACGGACGGGCCCTGACGGTCACCGACCCGGCCGCGCTCGCCCGTGCCTTCGACCTCGGGACCGTCTCCGGCTCGCTGCGCGACCTCGGCGACGACGGCATCGCGCTCACCCGGACGGAGGCCGGCCGGCGGCATCTGCGCCCCGGCGGCCGGGCCCGGCTGACCTTCGCCGACGGGCGGACGGACACCTTCACGGTCCGCGCCGTCTACGACCGGTCCGAACTCGTCGGGGACTACGTCATCACCCGTTCGGCCTGGGCACCCCACCGTACCCAGGACGCCGACAGACTCGTCGCCGTCACCCTGCGGCCCGGTGTCGGCGCCGACGCGGGCAGGGCCGCGGTACGGCGGGTGGCGGCGCGGTACGGACATCCCGAGGTGCAGACCCGCGAGGCGTACGCCCGGTCCTCGGCGGGCGGGATCGACATGATGCTCAGCCTCGTCTACGCGCTGCTCGCCCTCGCCGTCGTCATCGCGCTGCTCGGCATCGCGAACACGCTGACGCTGGCCGTGCACGAGCGCACCCGGGAACTCGGTCTGCTCCGGGCCGTCGGCCAGACGCGGGCCCAGCTGCGGGCCATGGTCCGCTGGGAGTCGGTCCTGGTCGCCGCCTTCGGCACGCTGGGCGGCCTCGGCCTGGGCGCCTTCCTCGGCTGGGTCCTGGTGAAGGCGTCGGACGGCGCGAGCGACACCGCGTTCGCCTTCGCCCTCCCACCCGTCCGCCTCGCGGTGGTCGCCCTCGCCGGTGTCCTCGCCGGGGCCCTCGCGGGTCTCCGACCGGCCCGCCGGGCGGCCCGCCTGGACGTGCTGCGGGCCGTCGCGACGGAGTGAGCGGCGCCCCGGGCCCCGGAAGGGGCCGGGGGCGGCACGCCGCCGTCGCCCGCCCGCTGTCCGCCCGGCGTCGCACGCGGCGGACACGGGGGAGGACGCCGCAGGCGGCCGCGGGTCAGCCGGGGACGGCCGACGGCGCGGGAGCCGGTGCCGCTGCCCCCGACGCGGCGGCGGAGTGCCCCCGGGCCGGTGTCGCCGCCGCGGCCGAGGAGGCGGCCGCGGCGGCGACGGGTGTCGGACCCCCGACGGGTGCCGGACCCCCGACAGGTGCCGGACTCCCGACAGGTGCCGGACTCCCGAGGGAGGTGGTACCGACACCGGTGGCCGTACTTCCGACGGCGGCGACACCCGGGTCGGCGGCGGTCGTCCCTCCGAGGGAGGCGGTACTCCCGAGGGGAGCCGCGGCCCTCGCGGGCACGGGGGCACCGGCCGGCACGGCGGCCCGCGCCGGGACGGACATCCCGGAAGGTACGGACACCCCGGAGGGAACGGGCGCGACGGCGACGGCGGGTGAGGTCGGCGGCGCCGGCCGGGCCGCTCCCCTCGGTGCCCCCGAGGGACGGCTGCGGGCCGCGGCCGTGGCGGGCAGCGTGAACCACACGACCTTGCCGTTGTCGCCGTCCGGCCGCGCACCCCAGCTCTCGCTCACCGCGGCCACCATCGCCAGGCCCCGCCCGCACGTGGCCAGCGGGGTGGCGTCCACCGCGTCCGGGAGGTCGGCCGGCACCGGAAGACGCGGATCGTGGTCGCGCACCGAGACCGTGAGCCGGTCCGGCAGCAGCTCCAGCTCCACGGTGCACGACTTGTCGGGCCTGGCGTGCCGGTGGACGTTGCTCAACAGCTCCGTCACACCGAGCGCGGCCCGGTCTATCAACGGGTCGAGATGCCAGTAACGCAACTGTGCAGATACGATTCTGCGGACCTGTCCGATCCGCGACGGCAGGGCTTGGAGCTCCACCGTGCAGTGCCTGCTTGGGTGACTGATCACGGCTGCGACTCCCCGATGTGAGGTCCGGAGGAACCGGAGGAACACGGAGAACAACGGATCCAGCAGGGTGCTTGCGTCCAAACGTCCGCCTGCTGTCGTGGCCGGCGGGCTGGTTCGCAGCGTTATCGCCGGTAAACCCAGAGTGACGTGAGAACAGCGTGACGCAACGGATGCGCTCCCGCAACTCGCCGCGACGGTGCGCCGCTCAGCCGCCGCGTCCTGCCGCCCGGCGGACCGCCTCGACGAACCGCCGGGCCGCGGGCGGTCCCGGCCGTCCCGGCGCGGGGTCGCGCTCGCCCAGCGTCAGCAGATACCGCGTGCCGTTGACGTCGGCCAGCGCTCGGTCGTCCGGGACGAACCAGGGCTTGGACGCGCGCACCGCCTGCACCGGCGCGCTGTCGATCTCGCTGCCGTAGCTGGTGAGCAGTTGCAGCCTGCCGTCGCTGATCCGGACCTGTCCGGCCCGGGTGAGCGAACGCAGGCGTTTGCCGATTCGCACGCCTGTGGCCGTGAACTCCGGCTCCGCCATGTCTCGCCGCCCCCTCGCGGTGTTCCCGTGGTTGCGTGTGCGCCCCCGTTCGGGACGATCGTCCCTTCGCGTGCAGTCTGCCCCGGCGCGGCGTGGAGCACCAGTGTGCACGGGGCGCGTGCCACGGCCGCCCGGAGCACTTCCGCCCATGCGCCCCCGGTGGGCTCGCACGCCTGTGCCCCAGGGTGGCTTTGGGGGGCTCAAAGATGCGTTTATGCAGGTGGGAAGCCATGTGAAAGGTGCCTATGCTCGACTTGCCGGCCCGCGCGAGGCGCCGTCGGCGATCAGCGTAAGGAGCCCCGCCGTGAGCACCACCCCCCAGACCAGGACCGGCACCACCCTCGACGTCGACCGCAGTGACACCGCCTACCGCGAGTGGCTGAAAGAGGCCGTCCGGAAGGTGCAGGCCGACGCCAACCGATCCGCGGACACGCACCTGCTGCGCTTCCCGCTGCCCGAGCGGTGGGGCATCGACCTCTATCTGAAGGACGAGTCCACCCACCCCACCGGCAGCCTCAAGCACCGGCTCGCCCGCTCCCTGTTCCTCTACGGCCTGTGCAATGGCTGGATCCGGCCGGGCCGCCCGGTGATCGAGGCGTCCAGCGGCTCGACGGCCGTCTCCGAGGCCTACTTCGCGAAGCTGATCGGTGTGCCGTTCGTCGCGGTCATGCCGCGCACGACGAGCGCCGAGAAGTGCCGTCTCATCGAGTTCCACGGCGGGCGGTGCCACTTCGTGGACGACTCCCGGAAGATGTACGAGGAGTCCGCCCGCCTGGCGGCGGAGACCGGCGGTCACTACATGGACCAGTTCACCTACGCCGAGCGGGCCACGGACTGGCGCGGGAACAACAACATCGCCGAGTCGATCTTCCGTCAGCTGCGGCTGGAGCGGTTCCCGGAGCCGGCCTGGATCGTCGCCACGGCGGGCACCGGCGGCACCTCGGCGACCCTCGCGCGCTATGTCCACTACATGCAGTACGACACCCGGATCTGTGTCGCCGATCCGGACAACTCCTGTTTCTTCGAGGGCTGGACCTCCGGTGATCCGGACATCACCTGTGACTGCGGCTCCCGGATCGAGGGCATCGGCCGGCCGCGTATGGAGCCGAGCTTCGTGCCCGGGGCGATCGACCGGATGATGAAGGTCCCGGACGCGGCCAGCGTCGCCGCCGTGCGGGCGCTGGAGGCCGCCATCGGCCGCAAGGCGGGCGGCTCCACGGGTACCGGTCTGTGGAGCGCGCTGAAGATCGTCGCCGAGATGGTGGCCGAGGGACGCAGGGGCAGTGTGGTCACCCTGCTGTGCGACCCGGGCGACCGGTACCTCGACAAGTACTACTCGGACGCCTGGCTGGCGCAACAGGATCTGGACATCGCGCCGTACACGGAGGCGATCGACGCATTCCTGGCGTCGGGTGTGTGGCCGGACTGATCCGGCCATCCCGCGACGTGCCGTCGTGCGACGGGAGGGTTGCGGGACTGTGTGGGTTTGGTGTCGTCTCAATCGGCTTCCTGGGTAAGCGGGTTGAAGCCTATGTGACTGATAAGATCATCCTACTTTTCAGTGGGCTGATGGCGTGTCATGAATGCGTCTGGGGGGACAGTCTCAAAGGCACCATCGCGCTGCTCACACCTCTGGCGCGATGCGACTTGAAGAGAGTCTCATGACGTCATTGACCCAGGATCCACTGCTGTGGATCTTGCTGGTGGTGCTCATCGCTGCGGTCGTCGCGGTGATGCGGGCCCGGAGGACCAACATGGCCCTCCGAAGAACGAAGAAGGACCTGGAGACAGGACTGGGGGAGGCCCGCGGTGACGTCGGCCAGCTCCACGCTCACGTCACCGCGCTGAACACGCAGCATCAGCGCGACCTCGCGGACGTACGGGCGGACGCGGAGGCGTCGACCAAAGCGGTGCTGAAGTCCGCGATGGGAACGCTCCAGTCGCTCGCCGAGGAGCAGCAGGTGCTCCTCGACGACCTCCTGAAGAAGTACGGCGACACCACGGACGTGCTGGGCGACCTGATGGCGGTCGACCACACCGGCAGCCAGTTCGGCCGCCGCGCCAAGGGCATCTCCGTGCTGTGCGGCGGCTGGCTGGGCAGGCGCGAGGGCCTCGCCACGGTCTACGACGTCGCCCGCAGCGCCCAGGGCAGGATCAAGGACTTCAACCGGGTCAGCGTCCACTCGCAGGTCAACGTCTCGCTCGTCGGCAAGGCGGTCGAGCCGGTGGCGGTGGTGCTGGCCGAACTGCTGGACAACGCGACGAACTACAGCGCGCCCGGAACGCCGGTCGAGGTCAACATCCAGACCGTGCCGAGCGGTGTGTGCTTCATCGTGGACGACGCCGGCCTCGGCATGGACCAGGAGACCAAGGACCGGGCGGCGACGCTGCTGTCCGTCGACGGTCCCGTCGACATCACCGGTCTCGGCGATCCGCCGCGGTTCGGCTTCGCCGTGTGCGGCATGCTCGCCGCCCGCTACGGCTTCGCCGTCTCCGTCGGCTCCGTATCCCCCTACGGCGGAGTGCGTGCAGTGATTCGTGTGCCCGAAAGCCTTCTCGCGCCCGACGCTCCCGCCCCCGTGGCCGACGTCCGGGACACCGCGGTCCCGGAGGCCGCGCCTCAGCGCCTGGCGCCGGTCCCGGTCGTGGGTCCCTCGCACGTGGTGGGAACGACCACGGGCGGCCTGCCCAAGCGCCGGCGGCGCAGCGGCCCCGTCACCGTGGTGCCCGCCCTGGACAACGCGGACGGCGAGGGGACGTCCGAACCGGCCAGCGAGGTGACGGCGTCGCGGCTCGGGGCGTTCGCCCGCGGCACACAACTCGGACGCACCACCAAGACCACGGAAGGATCTGACGACCAGTGAAGATCGACCTGTCCTGGGTGCTGAACGACGTGCTCGAGGTGCGCGGTGCCCGGCACGCGATCCTCGTCTCGGGCGACGGCCTGCTGCTCCAGCGCTCGGACGGCATCGGGCGGGACGACGCCGAGACGAACGCGGCCGCCATGAGTTCCATGCAGTCGCTGAGCCGTGCCGTCGCGGGCTTCGTGGGAGCGGGACACGGCATCTGGAAGCAGACGCTGCTGGAGTACGACGGTGGCTGGATCTTCCTGATCGCCGCGGGCCAGGGCTCGTACCTCGCCGTCTCGGCCGCGCTGGACGTCGACATGGAGGCCGTCTCCTTCCGCATGCAGAAGACGGTGGCCGCGCTCAGCAAGGCGATGAGTGTGGCGCCGCGCTCGGACAACGGCGCCGGCGCATGACGACGCCCGGCGGGGAAGCCCCGGTCACCAGCGACTTCGTCCGCTCCTATGTCATCACCGGCGGCCGGACGCTGCCGGACGCGGACGACCTGGCGCTGCACACCCTGGTCACGCTGGCTCCCGAGCGGAAGCCCCCGCTGGGAGCCGGCCCCGAGGTCATGGCGATCTGGAACCTGTGCGCGGGCGGCTACCTTTCGGTCGCCGAGGTGGCCGGTCACGTGGGACTGCCGGTAGGCGTGGCCCGGCTGCTGCTGACCGACTTATCCGAGCAGGGCCACCTGCTGCGCCGCGCCGAGCCGCCCCGGGCTCAGAACGTTGACAGAGCGACCCTCGAGAAGGTTCTGAATGGACTCCAATCCCTCATCGGCTGAGACGGCCCCTGGATCCATCTACGTCTCCAGCGCGGTGACCAACGCTGCCAAGATCCTGGTCGTCGGGCATTTCGCCGTGGGCAAGACGACCCTCATCGGCTCCCTGTCGGAGATCACCCCGCTGCGCACCGAGGAGAAGATGACCCAGGCGTCCCTTCACGTGGACGACCTCAAGGGGGTGACGGACAAGTCCACCACCACCGTGGCCCTGGACTTCGGCCGTCTGACGCTCAGCGACGACCTCGTGCTGTATCTGTTCGGTACCCCCGGACAGCAGCGATTCATGCAGCTGTGGGAGGACATGGCCCGCGGTGCGCTCGGAGCGCTGCTCCTGGTCGACCCCGCCCGGCTGGAGGAGACCTTCCCCGTCATCGACCTCGTCGAGAGCTACGGCCTGGAGTACGCCATCGCGGTCAACGGCTTCCAGGCGGGCAAGGTGTACGAGGAGGCCGAGGTGCGCGAGGCCCTCGACCTGCTCCCGGACACCCCGGTCGTCTACTGCGACGCCCGTGACCGGCAGTCCTCCGCCCTTGCGCTGATCGCGCTCGTGCGTCACCTGCTCACCCGAGCCGCCTGACTCTCCCATCCGTCCGGACCTACGGCCCGGAGCCAGCAGAAGGAACTTCATGGACCGCCAGTCCACCGCCGGGGCGAGATGCCCCATGCACGACGCCGCGTTCGCGGCCGATCCCCACCAGACGTACGACCGGCTGCGTGCCCAGGGTCCGGCCGGCCCGGTCGAACTCGCGCCCGGCGTCGACGCCACCCTGGTCGTGGGGCACGAGACGGCGCTGCGCGTGCTGCAGAACTCCACGCTGTTCGCCCGCGACGCCCGTCGCTGGAAGGCGCTGAACGAAGGGCGGATCGGGCTGGACAACCCGGTGCTGCCGATGATGGCGTACCGGCCCAACTGCCTGTTCACCGACGGCGCCGTGCATCTGCGGCTGCGCAAGGCCGTCACGGACAGTCTGGCCCGGCTCAACATCACCCGGATCCGCCGTGACGTCGAGCCGATCGCCGACTACCTCATCGACCAGTTCAGCGAGCGGGGCCGCGCCGACCTCCTCAACGACTACGCCAAACTGCTGCCGCTGCTGCTGTTCAACAAGCTCTTCGGCTGCCCGGCGGACATCGGCGACACCCTCACCAGCGCCATGTCGGCGATCTTCGACGGCAAGGACGCCCAGCGCGCCAACGAGGACCTCACCGCCTGCCTCATGGAGCTGATCGCCCTCAAGCGGCGCAGGCCCGGTGACGACGTCACGTCCTGGCTGATCCAGCACCCCGCCGGGCTGACCGACGAGGAGCTCAAGGACCAGCTGGTCATGCTGATGGGCGCCGGTGTCGAGCCCGAGCGCAACCTGATCGGCAACGCGCTGCTCCTGCTGCTGGCCCCCGGCGCGAGCGGACGGGACTCCGGACTGCTGATCGAGGAGGCGATCGATCACGTCCTGTGGGAGCAGACGCCCATCGCCAACTACGCCACCCACTACCCGGTCCAGGACGTGGACCTCGGGGGAGTGGTGGCCGAGGCGGGGACGCCGGTCGTGATCAGCTTCGCCGCGGCCAACAGCGACCCCGCGCTGGCCGAAGCGCGGGGGATGCACAGCAAGGGCGCCCACCTGGCGTGGGGAGCGGGTCCGCACGCGTGCCCGGCCAAGGACCCGGCGCAGGTCATCGCCGTCACCGCGATCGAGAAGATCCTCAACGCCCTGCCCGACCTGACCCTGGCCGTCCACGAGAAGGAACTGGAGTGGCGGCCGGGTCCGTTCCACCGCGCCCTGGTCGCGCTGCCCGTGGCCTTCAGCCCGACCCCGGCCACCCGGATGGCCTCCGCGTTGCAGGGCCGGACCGTCCCCGCCGCCGCGGAGCAGCCGCTGCCCACCGCGCCGGCGTCCGCCGCCCGTCAGGAACCGGCCCGGAAGAAGGGATTCTGGAGCAGTTTTCTGGATATTTTCCGCGTCTGATGTGCAGCATGTGACAGGAGCAACACTGTCAGGCGCATGACGGAGGAGAGGGGAAGGGTAGGTTCCGGCGGTAACGGTAGCGCCCAGCCACCAAAGGAGCTCTGCGTGACCGCCGTTGGCGTCATACGCGGTACCACCACCGACCGCCGAGTCGTCCTCCCCCTCCTCCGTCGCCTCCGCTCCCCCGAGGGACAGGCCAACCCTCTCCCCGTCTGGGACGAGCTGCGCGCACTGGGTGATGTCGTTCCCGCTCCCTGGGGCGGGTATTTCGTGACCGGATTCGATGCCTGCAACGAGGTGCTGCGAGGCAGGAACTGGCTCGTACCGGACTTCGCCTGGCAGGAACGCCGGCCCGACCCGGCACGCTGGCAGGACCCGGCGACGCGGGAGATGACGCGGACGCTCTCCCGTCTCAACCCGCCCGCCCACACCGCCCAGCGCCGCGCGCTGGGCAACCTCTTCGACCGCGGCACCCTCGCGGAGCTGCGGCCCCGGGTCGCCGCCCACGTCACCCGGCTCCTGGACCGCCTCGCCCTCCAGTTGCGCGTCCACGGCGAGGCCGACTTCGTCGCCACCGTCGGCGACCAGCTTCCGATCCACACCGTCGGCCACTGGCTGGGCATCCCGGAAGGGCACTACCCGCACATCCTGGACTTCACCCACCGGCAGGTGCACGCCCAGGAACTGGTCCCCACCAAGAGCGAACTGGCGGTCTCGGCCCAGGCCACGCGGGAGATGAGGGCCTACTTCACCGGCCTCCTCGCCTACCGGCGCGCCCACCCCGGTGACGACGTGCTCAGCGGGTGGATCCGCTTCTGGGACGCCCAGTACCCCGACGACCGCGCGGCCGCGGACCAGACGCTGTACGACCTGACGATGTTCATCACCATCGCCTCCCTGGAGACCACCGCGACGCTGCTGACCAACGTCGCCTGGTTCCTGACCCGGGACCCCGCCCGGGCCGACTGGCTGCGGCGGCACCCCGAACACGTCGACGACGCGATCGACGAGGTGCTGCGCTACGATCCGCCGATCCACCTCAACTCCCGCTTCGCCGCCGCCGACACCGTCCTCGCCGGTGTTCCCGTGGCGAAGGACACGACCGTCCACGTCCTCTACGGCGCCGCCAACCACGACCCGCGCCGCAACCCGGCCTCGCATGTCTTCGACATCCGCCGCAAGGGCGGCCACCTCACCTTCGGCGGCGGCCTCCACTACTGCCTCGGCTCGGTGCTGGCCCGCCTGGAGGCCCGGCTGCTCCTCACCGAACTGCTGGAACGATTCCCCACCCTGCGGCCGGCCGCGGCCCCGACGTATGCGAACCGGATGGTGTTCCGGCGCATCACCTCCCTGAAAGTGACGACATGACCGCCCTCCCCCTCAGATCCCTCCCGTCCGGTTCCGTACGGCAGACCCTGCGGACCCGGCGGGAGGGGCCCGTCCTCACCGTCGAGCTGAACACCCCGGAGCAGGGCAACACCGTCACCGACGCCCTGCTGGACGACCTTCTGGCGGTCCTCCACGACCAGGACCCGGCGGTCCGGGTGCTCGTGCTCACCGGCAGCGGCGACGACTTCTGTCTCGGCGGGGACCGCGGCGAGTTCACCCGGCATCTCGCCCACGACCCGACAGGCGGCGGCATCCGCTTGTCGGGCACCAAGGCCCGGCTCGTCTGCGACGCCCTGACGTCGAATCCGGCCGTCACCATCGCCCGCGTCCACGGCAAGGCCATCGGGGCGGGCCTCGCGCTGGCGCTCGCCTGCGATCTGCGGGTCGGTTCCGAGGACGCGACCTTCCGGCTGCCCGAACTCGCCCTCGGGCTGCCCACGGCCTGGGGCGGCCTGCTGCCCCGCCTGATCAACGAGGTCGGCGCCGCCCGCGTCCGCGAGCTCGTCCTCACGGGGCGCGCGTTCACCGCGGCGGAGGCCCAGTCCCTGTCCGTCCTGCAAAGGGTCGTCCCGGCCCACGAGCTGGACGCGGCCGTCGCCGACTGGGCCAGGCCCGTCGTCCGCCGCCCGCAGGCGGCACTGCGGGTCACCAAGACCCTGCTCAACTCACTGTCCGCCGCCTCCCGCCTGGCCGACGTCTCCGCGCTGGACGCGGAACTGATGGCGGCGGTCCTGGCCGAGTCGCGGCACGCCCACGGCGCCGGCTGATCAGCTCCGCGCCAGACGCCGGTCCAACGCCGTCACCGCGTCCCGGAAGGCCCGCCCCAGGCCCGGCCGGGCCAGCCCGAGGACGAACCGGAACGGCGCGGTGCCGTCGGCGGCGAAGGTCCACTGCACGCGGGTGCCGGTGCCGCGAGGAGCGAGCCGCCACTCCTCGACCAGGGCGCGGGCGCCCGGTGCGTTGGTGGTGTCGACGCGGTACGCGTACGCCTCGGCCTCCTTCGCCACGAGGACCGTCTCCGCGAAGCGCGTCCCGCCCCTGAGCCGGATCTCCCGCCCGGCGCCGCCGTCGGTGGCCCGGGCGTGCGTCACCGCCGAGAACCACTGCGTCCAGCCGGGCACGTCCTCCGCGAGCGCGTGGAAGACCCGGTCCGGGGACGCCGCGACCTCCCGCGCGAAGACCAGCCGTACGGGCGCGGACCCGACGAAGCCGAGATCCACCGGGCGCAGCTGTCGAGCCATGGACGAGACCCCCCTTGTGTCGCTCCCGCGACGCGGTCCACCGGGCAGGGTCACCATAGCTGACGGGACCTCAGATGTCTGTGCCGTCTTCCCCGGGCTCGCCCGCGACGACCACCCGCAGGTGCTCGGAGATCTCCGTGCGCGCCTCGGCGGGCAGGCCGGCGTCGGTCACCAGCGTGTCCACCTGCTCCAGCGTGGCGAACGAACTCAGGCCCACCGTGCCCCACTTGGTGTGATCGGCGACCACCACGACCCGGCGCGCGGAGTGCACCAGCCGCCGGTTCGTCTCGGCCTCGGCGAGGTTCGGCGTGGACAGGCCCGCCTCCACCGATATGCCGTGCACACCGAGGAAGAGCAGATCGAAGTGGAGCGTGGCGATCGCCTGGTCGGCGACCGGGCCCACCAGCGAGTCCGACGGGGTGCGCACCCCGCCGGTCAGTACCACCGTGGCCGCCCCCTGCCGCTGGCCCGAGGTGCGCTGGGCGGCGTGGAAGACATCGGCGACCCGCACCGAATTCGTCACCACGGTCAGGTCGGGCACCTCCAGCAGGTGCTGGGCGAGCGCGTACGTCGTGGTGCCGCCGGACAGGGCGATCGCCGCACCCGGGCCGACCAGCCGTGCCGCGGCGCGCGCGATGTCCTCCTTGGCCGTCAGCTCCAGTCCCGACTTCGCCTCGAACCCCGGCTCGTGCGTGCTCGCCTCGACCACCGGCACCGCGCCGCCGTGCACCTTCTCCAGCATCCCCTGGCGGGCGAGCGCGTCCAGGTCGCGGCGCACGGTCATGTCCGAGACGCCGAGCTTGCGGGTCAGTTCGTTGACCCGCACCCCGCCCCGGCGCCGGACCTCGTCCAGGATCAGGGCGCGGCGCTGCTCCGCGAGGAGGTTCTGATTCTCACTCACGTACGCTCCGGTCCTTTCGCCGCCAACCGTCCGACACGCCCGGCGCACCGGCTCCGACCAGCACGTTCCATCCGTCCGGCAGTGCGCGGGCGTCTCATCTTTTCACGGGTCGGCACCGGCTGCGCCACCGCCTGCCGGCTCGCGCCGCCGCCACGCGTTCCCGGTGCGCCCGCCCGGTGTCGCACGTATCGGGGAGATTCCGTGACGAGAGGTGTACGCGCGCGCCGGACCGGAGATCCTGAAGCCCGCACGACACAGACGTCCGGGCGTCACGGGGGAAGTGCGAGAACAGTGGAAGGTGCGCAGGACCGGCTCGCGGGACAGCGGGCGGAACACACCGCGGGGCGGCACCAGGACCGGTCCGCCGGGCGGGACGAGGGCCGGTCTGTCGGGCGGGACGAGGGCCGTTCCGTTGGGCGGGACGAGGGCCGTTCCGTTGGGCGGGACGAGGGCCGGTCCGTCGGGCGGACCGGGTATCGGCTGGCGGAGCCGGAGGCCGATCTGGAGCTGCTGGTGCACGGGGTCGGCGGCACCACGCCCGAGAAGATGCTCGGCGACCCGCGCACGGTCCGGGTCACCGGCGACGACACGGCCGCCGTCTTCCGGCGCGCCGACGACGTGGAAACCGACCCGCTCGGGGGAGGGCCGGGAGGAGATCCCGGAGACGATCCCCGAGAACATCGCGGGCGGGATTTCCGGGGCGCGCCCGGGTGGGCCCTCGGGGTGGAGGCCGGGCGGGACCCGGCGGGAGATCCCGGGCGGGGCCGTGGGGAAGAACCCGGGCGGGGCAGTGGGGGCGCGCCCGGAGGGGACCCCGGGGGAGAGGCCGGGCGGGACCCCGCGGGAGATCCCGGACGGGGCCGCGAGGGGCCGGCCGGGCGGGGCCGCGAGGGGGAGCACGGGCGGGGCCGTGGGCGCGGTCCGGTCCGGGAGGCGTACGTCTGGTGCAACCTCACCTCCGGCGACGCCGGCCGCGCCCTGTGGCTGTTGCTGCTGCCGTTCATGGTGGTCAACCTGGCCCACTGGATGCGCCCCGCCGCCCCCGGCCGGCCGCGCGCCGTCCGGCTCTACGGGCTCCTCGTACGGCTGGCCGCCCTCACCCTGACCGTGCTGCTGGTCGCCGCGGCCTGCGAGGTCGCCCTGGACCTGGTGGCCTGGCAGTGCGCGGGCACCCACGCCTGCGCCCGCCGCCACTCCTGGCTTGGCTTCCTCACTCCCGCGACCCCGGCAGCGTCCGCCGGATCCGGCGGCTGGTGGAGCGCGCCGGGCCGCCGGCTCGCTCTCGCCGCGGCGCTGCCGGCCGCGCTGACCGGCCTGCTCTGGTACCTCTCGCACCGCACCTGGAACGCCTACGAGTCCCACCGGCCCCTGGCCCTCGCCCCCGCCCCGCATACCGACGACTCCGCCCTGTTCACCGACGACTCCGCCCTGGTCACCGCCGACTCGGACCCGGGCACCGATGTCCCCGCCCAAGTCGGCGAACCCGCCGCCCCGGACACCGTCGGCTCCGTCCCGGTCACCGGTGCCGCCCCGGACCCCGTCGCCCCGGACCCCGTCGCCCCGGGTCCCGACGACCACGGCAGCGCGCTGGCCCTGCCCGGGTTCTGGTACGGGCGCCGCCTCGTCGCCCGGCTGCGCGCGGCGCACACCGCGGCGGGCCTGCTCACGGTGGCCGCCGCCGTCACCACCCCCGCGATCCGCTTCGACCACCGGCCCGGCGGTCCCGCGGCCCTGGACACCCTCGGACGGCTGCTGGCCGCGGCCCTGCTCGTCGGCGGGGCCATGGTCGTGGGCGTGGTCTGCCGCCGGGGCCGTAGCGAGGACCGCCTCGACCGGCGGCTGGACCGGCACCTCGTCCGAGCCCTGCCGCCGGCCGCGCTCGCCCTGCTGGTGCTCGGCCTGGTGTACGCCGGCTAGTCCCGGCCCGGCTGGCGGTCCACCGGGCGGCTCCCCGGCGACCCGGCCTTCGGTGCCCTCATGCTGGTCCAGGGGCTGCTCGTGATCGCCCTCGGCGTCGTGGCCCGGGAGCTGTACCGGCGCCGCCCCGACCCGCGCGCCGGCATGCGGGGCCTCGGCGGGCCCGCCGTCGCGCTGCTCGCCTGCGCGCTGGGCGGAGTGATCTCCGGCGGGGTCGCCCAGCGCGTCGCCGACTGGCTCGACGGCACCCGCGCCGTGCTGCCCGGGCCGCCCGTCCTGCTGACCTGGCAGGCGTCCGCGATCCCACCCGTGCTCACCGTCCTGCTGGTCCTGATCGCGCTGCTCGCGGTCCGCACGGCCCGGCTCGCCCGCGCCGAACGCGACCGGGTGCGCCACGAACACCCCGGCGAACCCGAGGACCCGTCCCGTACCCGTGCCATCGCCCATGCCCGGGCCATGGCCACCCTCACCGACCGGGCGCCCCTCGTCGTCGCCGTCCTCGCCGCCGCCACCCTGCTGCTGGGCACCGCGGCCCTGGCCGGGGCCCTCGCCACGGGGAAGACCCCCGACGGGGCGGCCCGGCGCGGCCACCACGTCGTCCAGGCCGTGGCCGAGACCTCCCAGACACTGGGCTCCTGGCTGGTCGGGCTCGGCTTCCTGCTGTTCGTCACCTGGGGCAGGCGCGCCTACAAGGACGCCTCGGCCCGGCGCACCATCGGCATCCTCTGGGACGTCGGCACCTTCTGGCCGCGCGCCGCCCACCCCTTCGCACCCCCCTGCTACGCCGAGCGCGCGGTACCGGACCTGACCTGGCGGATGGCGGGCTGGACCCGGCGCACCGGCGGCCGGCTCGTCCTGTCCGGCCATTCCCAGGGGAGCGTCCTCGCCGCCGCGGCGGCCTGGCAACTGCCCCCGAACGTGCGGAGACGGGTCGCCCTGCTCACCTACGGATCCCCGCTGGAGCGGCTGTACGGCCGCTGGTTCCCGGCCCACTTCGGCCCGCCGGCGCTCGCGGCCCTGCACCACGACATCGCCTGCTGGCGCAACCTCTACCGGCGCACCGACCCCATCGGCGGGCCCGTCCGCGTCCCCGGCGACAGCACCCCGGAAGTCGACCACGAGCCCCTGCCGGACCCCCTCGCCTACGGCCGGACCGAAGAGCACCCGCTCCCGGCCCCGATCCTCGGCCACTCCGACTACCAGTCGGACCCCGTCTTCACCCGGGAACGAGCCCGCCTCCTGGCCCGCCTGTGCCCGGACCTGCCGGGCCAGCGCCCGGAGTCGTACTGACGCCGGTCCGCGGCGGACCGGGCCGTCCGGCGGAGCCGGTCACAGCTCCGGCAGATCCTCCGCGAACAGCAGCGTCAGGTCGTCGGTGGTCGGGTCGGCGACCTGGGCGACCCGGCTCGCATGGCGCTCCACCATCGCCTCGAAGGTCTGCCGGGCGGTGCGGCCGTTGCCGAACGCCGGGCCCTTGGGCAGCACCGTGAAGTACTTCAGCAGTGCCTCGGACGCGCCCGGCGCCAGCCGGTACTCGTGCTCGTCGGCCTGCTGCTCCACGATCCGCAGCAACTCCTCGGGGCCGTAGTCGCCGAAGGTGATGGTGCGGGAGAAACGGGAGGCCACGCCCGGGTTGACGGACAGGAAGCGCTCCATCTCCGCGGTGTACCCGGCGACGATCACCACGACCGCGTCCCGGTGGTCCTCCATCAGCTTCACCAGCGTGTCGATGGCCTCCTTGCCGAAGTCCCGGCCCGCGTCCTCTGGCGACAGCGCGTACGCCTCGTCGATGAACAGCACTCCGCCGCGCGCCCGTTCGAACGCCTCCTGGGTGCGGATCGCCGTGGAACCGATGTGCTCGCCGACCAGGTCGACCCGGGACACCTCCACCAGGTGCCCCTTCTCCAGTACGTCCAGCGAGGCGAGGATCTCGCCGTAGAGCCGGGCGACCGTCGTCTTGCCCGTGCCGGGGGAGCCGGTGAAGACGAGGTGCCGCTTCACGGAGGCCGCCTTCAGCCCCGCCCGCTGCCGGCGCCGGCCCACCTCGATCATGTCCGTCAGCGCCCGCACCTCGCGTTTGACGCTCTCCAGGCCCACCAGCGCGTCGAGTTCCCCGAGCACGTCCTTCGACGTCCGCAGCGGGTGCTCCGGCTCCGCCACGGCGACGAGCGGCTCCCGCTCCGTCGTCTGCTGTCCGGGGATCGCGCCCAGCAGTCCGGCGGACTGGGGCACCGTCTGCACGGCCGGCTCCCGGACCGCGGGCGCCCGCAGGCCGCCGCTCTCGTCGCTGGTGCAGTCCTCCACGATCGGACCCGTCCCGGCCCCCGCGTCCGGACCGCCGTCGGCGAACTCGTAACCGCCGCGCGCACACCGCTCCGTGCGGCACTTGCGCAGCGTCGTACGGCAGCCGTCGATCACATGGAAGCCGTAGCCGCCGCTGCCGCTGACCCGGCAGTTCAGGAAGCTGCCCCGGCCGCCCGCGGAGACGTAGAAACCGGCCTCGGAGGGGGAGTCGACCGTACAGCGCTCGATGGTCGGATCGGCGCCCTTGGTGACGATCACACCGGTCTGGGTGCCGTCCAGTGTGCAGTTGTTGAGCGTGCCGCCGCTGCCGTGGTCGCGGAACCAGGCGCCGGTGGCCGCCTCCCTGATCCGGCAGTCGTCCAGCTGTGCCGTCGCCCCGTCGCTCACCGACACGGCCGTGTTGCGCACCTGCGACAGGTCGCTGTCCACGACGTCCGCGCGGGAACCGCGGTCGAGCACGAACAGCGCGTCCGGCACGTCGTGCACCCGGCAGGAGTCGAGCACGGCGGTGGCCCCGTCGCTCACCCACACCGCCGGGTAGTCGCCGGTGCTGTCGAAGATCTCGCACTGGTTGGCGTCCACCCGGGTGCCCGGGTCCCACACCGACAGGCCGTTGCGGCCGAACTGACGGACCGTCGTCCGGGTCAGCGTGAGCACCGAACGGGAACGCAGGTCGACCGCGTTCTCCGGGATGTCGTGGATGCGGCAGTCGGCGAGCGTGAGCACCGCGTCGGTGTCCAGCGTGATGCCGTCGGCGGTGGTGCGGTGCACATCGCAGTCGGTCAGGTGCGCGGTGGCCCGCTGGGTGACCTGCACACCGGAGCCGCGCACCTCGTAGATCTCGCACCCGACCGCTTCCAGCGCGGAGTTCTCCCCGGTCACGGTCATCCCGGTGCCGGAGGCGTGGTGCACCCGGCAGCGGTCCAGGCGGGGGTGGGCACCGCCGTGCACCGCCACGCCCGCCTGCCCGGCCGCGACGACCTCGCACTCCTCGAAGACCCCGCTCCCGCCGTCGAGTACGGCGATGCCGATGCCGGCCGGGTTGTCGACGGTGCACCGGCGCACGGTCGGGCGCGCGCTGCCGCGCACCTCGATGCCGGCGGCGGACCGGGTGACGATCCGCACGTCCATCACCTCGGGCGTGCCCTCCTCGACCAGCAGCGCGGGCGCCGCCACGTCCTGGCCCTCCACGTGCAGGTCCTGCACCACGGCGGAGGCCCGAACGGTGAGCGGCACCCCGTCCGCGGGCGCGATCCGCACCGAGCCGGGCGAGCCCTCGGGCCCACGGAGCGTCACCGCCCGCTCGACGACGAGGTTCTCCCGGTAGGTGCCGGGGGCGATCGTGAGGACGTCGCCGTCGGCGGCGGCCTCCAGGGCGGCGGCGAGCGAAGCGTACTCACCCGTGCGGCGCCGCCACCGCGAAGTACCGGTGTGCGTCACCTGGACCGTGCCCTGTGCCATGGTGTTGCCGTGCCCCCACCTCGTCGTACTGATGGCTCGCTGCCCGTGGGGGCGCGGCTGCCGGTGCCCGGACCGCGATCCCGCTCGGCCCTCGGGGCACGAGCGTGTTCGCGTTCGTGGACACCTGAGCGCCCCCGGGGGTCCACGCACCCGCGGGTCGTCGCCGAAAGCGCTTCGGCCGGTCCACGGTAGCGTGTGCGCGCACGCAGAGTTGACCAGAGCCGGAAGCCTGTCAGCAGCCGGTGCCCGCCTTGCCCCAGTCCGGGCCCGCGCGGTCCCAGGCCTGGTCCCAGCGCGCGTACCGCCTGCGGACCAGACGCCAGACGGTCAGGCGCCGGCCGGTCTCGACCAGGGCCGCGGTCAGCAGGGCCGCGCCGAACCCGGCCAGCACGGCGTGCGTCGTCGCCGTGGCGGAGTCCAGCGGACGGGTCGTTATTCGGCCGTGCGGGTCGGTCCAGAGTCCGAAGTGCTCTCCCCCGTGCGGGGACCTGAGGTCCGAGAGGACCGGGCCGTGCTGCGCGGTGCCGTCCGGCGCGGTCCAGTTCGCGAGCACACGGCTGTGGGCCTCGCGCGCGGAGGTGGTGTCGGGGTCCGCCTCCGGCAGGGTTCCGCCCAGATCCCGCACCACGGTGGCCGTGACGAGATGGCGTGCGTGCTGCTGCTGCCGAGCGGAGCGCTGGAGCGAGTCCTGGGCCGCGGCGCCGACCAGACAGCCCGTCACGGGTGCGGCCACGGCGATGAGTACCAGCGCCACGAGGGCCACCCATGCCTCGGCCATGTCGGTCGCGCGGCGCAGCGGATTGTGCCGCCAGCGCCACAGGCCACTGAGTGCCCGCATGTCCCCACCCCCTCCGGTCCGTCGCAGCCCCCCGGCGACGGCGCTCGCCCCCGGCGCGGTCCGGAAGCGAGCGACTGCATGTCCGCCGCGGTGTCCGGCACACGCGGCCTCTCATGAATTTCTCACGCTCTCAACGACCGGGACCCGCCCCCCGGTTCCCGGTCCGCCGGATCTTCGCCGGGCCGTCGTCCCCGCGCCGGCCGCTGCTAGGGCCTGTCCGACCACTCCCGTCTGCCGCGCGACGCCATGCACGCACTCTCGCCGCACCGGCCCCGGACCCGAGTACGTCCAGTACGAGGGCCTGGAGCCGGCACGATGAGAGCACGCACCTGACGCCGCGCGGCCGCCCTCCGGGCGACGACGCGAATGGTCAGACAGGCCCTAGTCCAGCACCCGTACCGGGTCGCCGACTCTGATCGTGCCGGGGGAGAGGGGCACGAGGTTCATCCCGAACAGCAGCTTGCCGCCGATCCTGCGGTGGCGGGCCAGGGTCTGCAGCGGCTCCCGGCCGCGTACGGCGGTGCTCTGGTCGGTGGTGGTCACGACACACCGTCCGCTCGGCTTGGGGGCGCGGAAGAGAACCCCGCCGACGGAGATCCGCGTCCAGTGGTCCTCGGCCCAGGGCTCGGTGCCGGCGACGACGACGTTGGGCCGGAACCGGTTCATGGGCAGCGGACCCTCGTCCGCGTTGCGGCCCTCCGCTATCAGCGCGTTCAGGGCGTCCAGCGAGGTCACCGAGGTGACGAGCAGGGGGTAGCCGTCGGCGAAGCTCACCGTCTCGCCGGGCAGGGCGTACTCGGGGTCGACCGGGCGGCGGACGGCCGGATCGTCCATGTGGACCAGGCGGACCCCGGTCTCCAGATAAGCGCTGCACCAGGCGTGCGCGGCCGCGGCGGCCGGGACCCCCTCCACCTTCGTGCCGAACACGCTCATCGGCACGGTCGCCGCCGCCTCCGGCACCTCGACCGTCAGCGGCGCCCGGCCGGGCGCGGACAGACGGACGCCGCCGCCGGCCAGAGGCTCGGCGGCGGCCAGCGCGAGGCGCGGCTCCTCACGCTGTGTGACGACCTTTCCCCCGTCGTCGATCAGTGCCCAGCGTCGGTCCCCGGCCAGGCCCCAGGGCTCCACCACGGCCTCCCCGAGCGAGACGCCTCGGAACGCCTTGACGGGGTGGACGTGGATCGACTGCACTTCGGCGGTTCCCATACCGACCATGGTGCCAGCCGACACCGACAGCCGGAGAGTGCGCCGGTCAGTAGCCGCGGTACTGCTGGTTGTTGTACGGGTCCTGGTACGGAGCCGGTGCGGGCCGGGGTGCGGCCGGGCGCATGGCCTCGTAACCGGCGCCCCCCGCCATGGGCCGCTGCGGCTGCGGCGCCTGCGGGCCGGGGTAGCCGCGCGGGGCGCTCGCCTGCTGCGGGATGTAGGCCGTGGGCGCGTGCTGCAGCGGTGCGGGCTGCGGTGTCTGCGGGTAGCCGTAGGCGGGCGGCTGCGCGGACGGGGCCGCCGGGAGGGCGGGGAGCGCCGACGGCAGGGCGGGCAGACTGCTGCCCGTGTCGTAGGCGGCGGGGACCCGGATCGGGGCGATCTGCGGGGTGCCCCGCTCGGCCACGAGCGAGTCGTAGATCGGGGTGTCCGGGAAGGAGGCGGAGTAGTAGCCGCCACCATAAGTGGAGCGGGGGGAGGTCATGGCACATAAGTTAAGCCCACGATGTGCTGGTTGGGGAGACCGATAAGAGGGTTGTTTTCCGCGTCGGCAGTGGCCTGGGATCCTCAATCCGAGCGAACTCGGCAAAAAGGGACGCCAATCGACGTTTGGATCGTGTAAAGGCGGAGTTCCTGGCGGGTTACCGGCGGTTGACCGGCGATCTTCCTGTGCCGGTCGTGGGCGCGCGCCGTGCCCGGGAATAGGTTGTGCGGGTAGGGACGACACGGCCGGGGCGACGCGGGCCGAGATCACGCGGACCGATGGGCGAAACCCGGAAGCCGACACGCGATGGGGGCGGACATGTCAATGCCGAAAGGATCGAACACGCCGGTGCCGACCACGGCGCTGCGCGTCGAATTGGGCTGGCGCTCCGGCCCCGGAGTGCCGGACGCCGACGCCTCGGCGCTCCTGCTCGCCGCCGGCAAGGTCCGGTCCGACGGGGACTTCGTCTTCTACAACCAGCCCGCCCACTCCTCCGGCGCGGTGCGTCACGAGGGCAAGCGGACGTCCGGCGGACGCGTCACCGACACCCTGCTGGCCGACCTCGCGCGCGTGGAGGGCACCATCGAGCGGATCGTGCTCGCCGCCTCCGCGGACGGCGGAACCTTCGGACAGGTCCCGGATCTCCGCATCGAGGTGACCGACACCGCCTCCGGTCAGGTGGTCGCCCGCTTCGACAGCTCCGACGCGACCGTCGAGACGGCCTTCGTGCTCGGCGAGTTCTACCGCCGGCAGGGCGGCTGGAAGTTCCGTGCGGTCGGCCAGGGCTACAGCAGCGGACTCGAGGGCCTGGCAACGGACTTCGGCATCACCGTCGACGAACCGCAGCACGCCGCACCCCCCACGCCGACGGCCCCGGCCACCGTGCCACCACCGCCCACCGCGGCTCCGACGGTCACCCCGCCGCCCGCCGCGCCCCCGGCGCCCGCGGCCCCGCCCGCACCCGCCGCCCAGCCGGTCCGCCTCTCCAAGGTCACCCTCACGAAGGCGGCCCCCTCCGTCTCGCTGGCCAAGCAGGGCGGTACCTCCGGTGCCATGCGCGTGAACCTCAACTGGCAGATGCGCAAACAGCTCCCGGGCTGGGGCGGCAGGTGGGGCGGCCGCGGCGACCTCGACCTCGACCTGTGCGCGCTGTACGAACTCGCCGACGGCCGCAAGGGAGTCGTACAGGCCCTCGGCAACGCGTTCGGCTCGCTCCACCGGCCGCCGTACATCCAGCTCGACGGCGACGACCGCTCCGGCGCCACGGCGAGCGGCGAGAACCTCACCATCAACCTCGACCACGGGCAGGACTTCCGGCGCATCCTCGTCTTCGTCACCGTCTACGAAGGCGCGAGTTCCTTCGCCGACCTGCACGCCACCGTCACGCTCCAGCCGCAGCACGGCGCCTCCGTCGACTTCTCGCTGGACGAGTGCACCGTCGCCTCCCCGGTGTGCGCGCTCGCGCTGATCACCAACACCGGCGGCGACCTCGTCGTCCAGCGCGAGGCGCGGTATCTGGTGCCGGAGCGCGGATCGAGTCCGCAGCGGGCCGTGGACCGCGCCTACGGCTGGGGCATGAACTGGACGCCCGGCCGCAAGTGACCGGGCTCAGCCCTCGTCGGGCACGGCGTCCGGGCGGGTGTAGGTGCGGCCCTTCCAGGCGGCCCCGCGCCCGCGGTAGTGCTGCACCGCGGAGTCGACCGTCATCAGCAGGTACAGGAACGCGGTGACCGGCAGCAGCGGGGCGAGCCACGGCGGCTGCCGGTAGTAGCGGAGCATCGGCAGATACGTTCCCGCCATCACCGCCCACGCCGCCGCCCCGACGAGCGCGGTCGCCGCACCGCCGCCGGCCGCGCCCACCGCCACCGCGGCCGGCGGCACCAGATACACGAGCGCGAGCCCGGCGACCGTGCCGACGAGCAGCAGCGGGTTGTGCCGCAGCTGGGCGTAGGCGCTGCGCGAGACCATCCGCCACAGGTCGTGCAGCCGCGGATAGGGGCGCACACTGTCCACCCGGTCGGCCAGCCCCAGCCAGACGTGCCCGCCCGCCCCCTTCACCGCGCGCGCGAGCGCCACGTCGTCGATGACGGCGTGCCGGATGGCGTCCGGGACGCGTGCCTTCTCCGCCATGTCCGCGCGGATCAGGACACAGCCGCCCGCCGCCGCGGCCGTGCGCGAGCCCTTCAGGCCGATCCGGCGGAACGGGTACAGCTGCGCGAAGAAGTACACGAACGCCGGGACCACGAGCCGCTCCCAGACGCTCGCCACCCGCAGCCGTGCCATCTGCGACACGACGTCGAAGCCCCCGGTACGGGCCGCCGCCACCAGCTCCCGCAGGCTGTCCGGCGCGTGCGCGATGTCCGCGTCCGTCAGCAGCAGATATTCGGGATCACGCGCGCGTGCCAGTCCGATGCCGTACCGCACCGCCCACAGCTTCCCCGTCCAGCCCGCCGGCGGCTCACCGGGCGAGTCCACCGTGAGCGGCAGCCCGCCGTGCCGTCGGGACAGCTCGCGGGCCAGCTCCCCGGTGCCGTCCGTGCTGCCGTCGTCCACCAGGAAGACCTCGGCCCGCCCCGGATAGTCCTGCGCGAGCAGCGACGGCAGGCCGGCCGGGAGGACGGCGGCCTCGTCGCGGGCCGGTACGACCACACACACCGACGGCCACTCGTCCGGTTCCCGGCGCCGTGGCAGCCGGACGTCCGTGCGCCAGAAGAAGCCCTGGCCCAGCAGCAGCCAGCACCAGGCGGCCAGTGACACGACAGTGATCCACGAAAAGGCGCTCACGGCCGCAGTCTGCCCCACCCGATCGGCTTCCGAGGGCGGATCGTCTATCGTGGCCGGGTGAAGATCGCGCTCATGGACTCCGGAATCGGCCTGCTTCCCGCCGCTGCCGCGGTACGCCGACTGCGCCCCGACGCGGACCTCGTGCTGTCGTGGGACCCGGACGGGATGCCCTGGGGACCGCGCACCCCGGAGGACATCACCGAGCGTGCCGTCGCCGTCGCCGCGGCCGCCGCCGCCCATGAGCCCGACGTCCTGATCGTCGCGTGCAACACCGCCTCGGTGCACTCCCTGCCGGCGATGCGGGCCCGCTTCGAGCCGCATCTCCCGATCATCGGCACCGTACCGGCGATCAAGCCCGCGGCCGCGGGCGGTGGTCCCGTCGCGATCTGGGCGACCCCCGCCACCACGGGAAGCGCCTATCAGCGCGGGCTGATCGAGCAGTTCGCCGACGGCGTGACCGTGACGGAGGTGGCGTGCCCGGGTCTCGCCGACGCCGTGCACCACGCGGACGAGACGGCGATCGACGCCGCGATCGCCTCGGCCGCCGCGCGCACCCCGGACGACGTGACCACGCTCGTCCTGGGCTGCACGAACTACGAACTGGTCGCCGAGCGCATCCGGGCGGCCGTCCAGCGGCCCGGCCGTCCGCCCCTCGTCCTGCACGGCACCGCGGGAGCGGTGGCCGCCCAGGCCCTGCGCCGGATCGGAGCGGAGCCGGTCCCGGCCACCGCGGCGGACACCTCCCTCACGGTGCTGTTGAGCGGTCGTGCGGCGACGCTCCCGGACACGGCGCTGTCCTATGCGGAAGGCCGCTTCCTCCAGGCCGTCGCCCCCATCCGCTGACCTGCGAGGAATGGTTCCGGCACGGCGGTCCGCCGGGCCCCGCCCGGGCCGGTCGCCGTCCGCTGTGCCCTCCCCGCGCGGCGAAACCTGAGTAACCTCGTACACATGAGGGACCACCCCGACACCGACGGCACCCCGCTCCCGGATGTCTGGACGGGACGTGCCACGAACCGGGTCCAGTGGCTGCTCGCGCTCGTCGGCGCCGCCTGCCTGGCGCTCGGCATCGAGCTGGCCGTCGACTCGGCCTGGAGCTCCGGCATCGCCCCGCTCGTGATGTCCGTCGTGGGCTGTATCGCGGCCGGTCTGCTGGTGCTCTTCGGCACACTCGCCTTCGTGCACGTCGACCTCAAGCTCGACAAGGAGTGCGTCGAAGTGCGCTGCGGGCACATCGGTCTGCCACGCCGCCGTATTCCGCTCTCCCATGTGGCCGGAGCCGATTTCACCGCCCATGTCACGCCCCGGCAGTGGGGTGGCTGGGGCTACCGCTGGCGGCCCGAGAAGGGCACCGCGGTCGTCGTCCGCCGTGGCGAGGGCATCGTGCTGCGCCTGTGGGACGGCCACATGTTCACGATCACCGTGGACAACGCGGAGGGGGCGGTACGGGCCATCAAGGACCGCCTGCGCACGATCACCCCGGGTACCGCCGCCTGAGACGACCCGCCGGCGCGCGCCGTCCACCCGAGCCGCCGGGACGGCTGCCGCGGGACAGGCGCCCGGCTGTCGGCGCCGGCTCGCTCAGCCGCCCGGTGCCGTGGTGTCGCCCGACCACGGGCGGGCCGTGGCCCAGCCGGCCAGGAGGCCGGCGCCCGCCGTCACCGTCGTGAAGCTCAGGGCGTTGCTCACCGAGGCGAGGGCGGCAACCGTCGCCAGGGCCGCGCCCGCGGTGAGAGCCACCGGCGTGGGCCGAGGGGTGCGCCACAGCGCGTACAGCACCCAGCAGAAGACGGCGACCAGCAGGAACACCCCGACCAGGCCCTGCTCGGCCGCCTGCTGGAGCGGCGCCGAGTGCGGTGTACCGTCGGACGGCGGCGTCTGTGGGGCGACGCGGCTCAGCTCCCCGAACCGGCCGGGGCCGGCCCCCAGGCCGCTGTGCCGGCCTGCCAGCCGCAGGGCGTCCTGCCATCGCAGCACCCGGTACGCGGTGAACCGGCTCGTGAGCCTCCCCGCGAGGCCGTCCGGCAGCGCGCCCGCGGCGATCGCCCAGACCGTGCCCGCGACCAGGCTCGCCAGCAGGGCCGGCCCCGCCAGCCACGCGCCCCGCCGGCGTACCGAGCCCGCGGCCAGGGAACACAGCAGCACGGCCGCACTGGCCGCGCCCCCGGCCACGGACCCCAGCGCGATCCCGGCCGGTACGACGGCGCAGGCCAGCGCTGCCAGCCCGAGCCGCAGCGCCGGTTCGGTCGCCGCCCAGGCGGCGCAGCACGCGGCCCCGGTGGCCAGTGCCAGCAGGGCGGCGGTGGCACCGGCGTGCCCGGGCGGGGCGGCGTACCAGGGACCGGGGGAGAGTCCGGGCAGTGCCACGGCCAGTGCGAGCCCCGTCGCCGCACCGGCGCCGGGTGCGACCACGGGCAGCAGCGCACCGGTGACCCGGCCCGCGGCATACCCGGCGGCCACGGCGAGCACCGCGAGCAGCATGCCCTCGGGCCGTCCGTCACGGGCCGCGGCGGTGATCAGCGACCACCCGGCGCAGGCCCCCAACAGGATCATGCCCGCCCCGTCGGAAACGTTTCTTCGCGTGCTGTGGACGTCCGCACCGTACGCACCGGTCGCGGACCCCGTCCCCGTCGACCCCACCCGTCGCCCCTCGTACCCGGTCCCCCGGCCTGTGGCAGGCCACGGCCGCGTGCCGGGTCCGGCCGCGCCGCCGAGGCTGGGCACACCGTAGCGGCTCATGACCCGTTTGGGGATGAGGCGCGGAGAAACGCCACGATTCCGCCGGGTACCGGCCGGGCCCCGCACGGCGGCGCCGGGACGTACCCCGGTGCGGGGCCACCGCCGGGCAGCCGCCCCGCCGGTGCCGGGAACCGGCGCCCACCAGCGACAACCCCGGTGCACCGGTCCCGACCGCGCTGTCGGCGGCGGCGTGGGCCGCCGTACACTCACCCGGGTGACCGTCACCGCAACTTCCGTGGACCAGCCGGACCAGCTCCAGCCGTCCCCCGCACCCCGTGTGCGCGGCGGCCGGATGCTGCGCCTGGTCCCGGCCGCCGCCTCCGCGCTCTGCGGAGTGCTGCTCTACGTCAGCTTCCCGCCGCGCACCCTGTGGTGGCTGGCTCTGCCCGCCTTCGCCGGCTTCGGCTGGGTGCTGCGCGGCCGGAGCTGGAAGGCCGCTCTCGGCCTCGGCTACCTCTTCGGGCTGGGCTTCCTGCTGCCGCTGCTGGTGTGGACCAGCGTCGAGGTCGGTCCGCTGCCATGGGTGGCGCTGGTCGTCATCGAGGCGATCTTCGTGGCCCTCGTCGGCGTGGGCGTCGCCGCGGTCTCCAAGCTGCCCGCCTGGCCGGTGTGGGCCGCGGCGCTGTGGACGGCGGGCGAGGCGGTACGCGCGCGCGTGCCCTTCAGCGGCTTCCCCTGGGGCAAGGTGGCCTTCGGCCAGGCGGACGGCGTGTTCCTGCCGCTCGCCGCGGTGGGCGGCACTCCGGTGCTCGGCTTCGCGGTCGTCCTGTGCGGATTCGGCCTGTACGAGGCGGTGCGGCTGATCGTCGAGCGGCGCCGCGGCGGGGTCGTGCGGCGTGCCACCGCGGCCGCCGCGCTGCTCGGCGTCGCCGTACCGGTGGTGGGCGCGGTCGCGGCCCGCGGGCTGGTGAGCGACAAGGCGGAGGACGGCACCGCGACCGTGGCGCTGATCCAGGGCAACGTGCCGCGCGCCGGGCTGGAGTTCAACGCCCAGCGCCGGGCCGTGCTCGACTACCACGCGCGCGAGACGCACAAGCTCGCCGCCGATGTCCGGGCGGGCAAGGCCGCGAAGCCCGACTACGTCCTGTGGCCGGAGAACTCCTCCGACATCGACCCCTTCGAGTACCCCGACGGCGCCGCCGTCATCGAGCAGGCGGCCAAGGACATCGGCGTGCCCGTCTCCGTCGGCAGCGTGGTCGAGAGGGACGGCAAGCTGCTCAACGAGCAGATCCTGTGGGACCCGGTGAAGGGCCCGACGCAGACCTACGACAAGCGGCAGATCCAGCCCTTCGGCGAGTACCTTCCGCTGCGCTCGCTCGTCGGAGCCATCAACAAGAGCTGGACCGAGATGGCCCGGCAGGACTTCAGCCGGGGCGGCAAGCCGGGCGTCTTCGACATAGACGGCGCGAAGGTGGGCCTGGCCACCTGCTACGAGGCCGCCTTCGACTGGGCCGTGCGGGACACGGTGACGCACGGCGCGGAGATGATCTCCGTGCCGAGCAACAACGCCACCTTCGACCGCAGCGAGATGACGTACCAGCAGCTCGCCATGTCCCGCATCCGCGCGGTCGAGCACAGCCGCACCGTGACCGTGCCGGTGACCAGCGGAGTGAGCGCGGTCATCATGCCGGACGGGCGGATCACCCAGAAGACCGGCATGTTCGTGCCCGCCTATCTCGTCCAGAAGGTGCCGCTGCGCACGTCCTCGACCCCCGCCACCGAGCTGGGCATCCTCCCGGAGATCGCGCTGGTGCTGGTCGCCGCGGGCGGGATCGGCTGGGCGGTCGGGTCCGGTCTGCGCGCCCGGCGCGCCGGTGACGCGTAGCCGTACGAGCGCCGTACGCCGGTCGTGGAACCGGCGTACGGCCCTCGAACCGGCCGGGACACCGTGCCCGGCCCGTTAGGGTCGGATCATGGCTATCCCCGAGTTCATCCGCGCGCTCAGAGTCACTTCCGGGCAGCAGCTGCTCTGGCTCCCCGGAGTCACCGCGATCGTCTTCGACGACGAGGGCAGAGTGCTGCTCGGCCGGCGCACCGACACACGCAAGTGGTCGGTGATCGGCGGCATCCCCGAGCCGGGCGAGCAGCCCGCGGCCTGCGCGGTGCGGGAGGTCTTCGAGGAGACGGCGGTGCACTGCGTCGCCGAGCGCATCGTCCTGGTCCAGGCACTGGAGCCGGTGACCTACCCCAACGGCGACACCTGCCAGTACATGGACATCACCATCCGTTGCCGGGCCGTGGGCGGCGAGGCCCGGGTCAACGACGACGAGTCGCTGGAGGTCGGGTGGTTCGCGGTCGACGCGCTGCCCGAACTGAACGAGTTCGGCCTCTTCCGGATCAAGCAGGCGCTGTCCGAGGCACCCACATGGTTTGACCCTACGACTGTCGGCTGAAGTATGGGTGGTCACCACATGTGGTGACCACCGGGCTCCGCTTAGGGTCGCCACATGACCTCGCCCACCCCCCTGCCCGGTCCCGGCCTCCCGTTCCAGCCCCTCTCCCTCGATCTCGCCGGCCGCACCGCCCTCGTCACCGGTGCCGCCAGCGGTATCGGCCGCGCCTGCGCGCTGCGGCTGGCCGCCGCCGGCGCCGAGGTACGCGCCGTCGACCGGGACGCGGCCGGCCTGGCCGAGCTGGCCCAGCAGGCGGAGTCGGCCGGCGGTCTCACGGGCACCGTCGTACCGCGCGTCGTGGACCTCACCGACCTGGACGCCGCCGAACGAGCCGCCGAGGGCACCGATGTGCTGGTCAACAACGCCGGACTGCAACTCGTGCGGCCCATCGAGGAGTTCCCGCCCGACGTGTTCCACACGGTGCTGACCGTGATGCTGGAGGCACCGTTCCGTCTCATTCGCGGCGCCCTCCCGCACATGTACGCACAAGGCTGGGGCCGGATCGTCAATGTGTCCTCCGTCCATGGACTGCGTGCCTCGGCCTTCAAGTCCGCCTATGTGGCCGCCAAACATGGCCTCGAAGGCCTGTCCAAGACCGCCGCACTCGAAGGCGCCGCCCACGGCGTGACCTCCAACTGCGTCAACCCGGCCTATGTGCGCACCCCCCTGGTCGAGAAGCAGATCACCGACCAGGCCCAGGCGCACGGCATCCCCGAGGAACGGGTGCTGTCCGAGGTCCTGCTGAAGGACAGCGCGCTGCGGCGGCTCATCGAACCCGAGGAGGTCGCCGAGGCCGTCGCCTACCTCTGCAGCCCGCAGGCCTCCTTCGTCACCGGCACCTCGCTCGTCCTGGACGGCGGGTGGACGGCCCACTGACCAGCCCGGCAGCACCCGCTCCGGGAGTTTTCCACAGGCCTGCCGGGCCGGGTGCCCGATACGGAATCCTGTGACCATGTCCCGCGATCATCTCCAGCCGGCCCCCAGCGGCAGCGCCGAGGCCACCTACCTCGGCCTGCTGGCCCGCGACGCCTCCGTGGAGGCCTACGAGCAGCCCGTGCTGCTCGCCCGAGCCGAGGGCGCGCCGGCCGACCGGATCGCCGCGCTGGAAGAGGCCAGAACGCTCGCCCTGCGCGTACGCGCGGAGCTGGAGGGGCGCCGGCGGCGCGAGGCGGAGCTGTCGGCACTCTTCGAAACGGCCCACGACCTCGCCGGACTGCGCGATCTGGACGCCGTCCTCCAGGCCATCGTGCAGCGCGCCCGCTCCCTGCTCGGCACGGACGTCGCCTACCTCAGCCTCAACGACCCGGCACGCGGCGACACCTACATGCGGGTCACGGAGGGCTCCGTCGCAGCCCGCTTCCAGCAGCTGCGCCTCGGCATGGGCGAGGGGCTCGGCGGCCTCGTCGCCCAGACCGCGCGGCCGTACGTCACCGACGACTACTTCCGCGACGCCCGGTTCCAGCACACCGGGGCCATCGACGCAGGCGTCCGCGACGAGGGCCTGGTCGCCATCCTCGGCGTCCCCCTGATGCTGGGACCGCACGTGATCGGCGTCCTCTACGCGGCGGACCGCCGGGCACGGGTCTTCGAACGCGCGCAGATCGCCCTGCTCGGCTCCTTCGCCGCGCTCGCCGCCGCGGCCATCGACACCGCCAACCTGCTCACCGAGACCCGCTCCGCCCTGGCCGGCCTGGAGCGGGCCAACGAGATCATCCGGGACCGCAGCGCCGTCATCGAGCGGGCGTCCGAGGTCCACGACCGGCTCGCCGAACTCGTCCTGCGCGGCGGCGGAGTCCACGACGTGGCCGCGGCCGTCTCCCAGGTCCTCGCCGGAAGCGTGGAGTTCGCCGAGGCCGCGGCGGCCCCGGCCCAGGCACTGGAGGCATCCCGCGCGGAAGGCCACGCCGTACGGCACGGCGGGGACTGGATCGCCGCGGTGGCCGCCGGCGGTGAACTCCTCGGCGCGCTGGTCCTGCGCGGCCATCCGGGTCTGGACCCGGTCGACCAGCGCACCCTGGAGCGCGCGGCGATGGTCACCTCCCTGCTGCTGCTCGCCCGCCGCTCCGCCGCCGAGGCCGAGCACCGCGTGCGCGGCGAGCTGCTGGACGACCTGCTGGACGCGCGCGACCGGGATCCGCGCCTGCTGCGCGAGCGCGCCGGCCGCCTCCAGGCGGACCTGGACGCCACCCACGTCGTGCTCGCCGCCCGCCTCGACGGCCCGGTGGCCGACGCCGACGAGGAAGCCGCGGCCCGCCGCCGGCTGTGGTCCGCGGCGTCCCACCTCGCGGCCACCCGGCAGGGTCTGGCCGCGGCCCGCGACGGCGGCACCGTCCTGCTGCTGCCGCTCGGCACCGGCGACACCGCCGCGGAAGTGGCCCGTCGCGCCGCCCGCCACCTGGGCACGGCCGTCCACCAGCCGGTCACGGTCGGCGCGTCCGCACCCGTCACCGACCTCGCCGGAAACCCCGAGGCCGTGGCCGCC
The DNA here is from genome assembly GCF_020400595.1 of Streptomyces naphthomycinicus. Taxonomy (GTDB): domain Bacteria; phylum Actinomycetota; class Actinomycetes; order Streptomycetales; family Streptomycetaceae; genus Streptomyces; species Streptomyces naphthomycinicus. Next base: position 241,663 of record NZ_JAINRE010000002.1, read on the forward strand.
GCCTATGCCGAGGGCCGCCGCTGCCTGGACGCGCTCCATCTGCTGGGACGGGCGGGGGACGGCGCGGCGGCCGAGGACTTCGGCTTCCTCGGTCTGCTCCTCGCGGGCGAACGGGACATCGCCGGCTTCGTCGAGCGCACCATCGGCCCGGTGGTGTCGTACGACGAACGGCGCGGCACGGAACTGCTGCGCACCCTGGACGCCTATTTCGAGGGCGGGATGAGCCCGGCCCGCACCAAGGACGCGCTGCATGTGCACGTGAACACGGTGGCGCAGCGGCTGGAGCGGGTGGGCCGCCTGCTGGGCGAGGACTGGCAGACCCCGGCCCGCGCCCTGGAGATCCAACTGGCCCTGAGACTGCACCGGCTGGCGGCACCGGGACGGCGCTGACCGGCCTCGCGCGGAGGCCGGCCGGTGCGGACGGGGTCGCCGCCGCTCAGACGGTTCGTGCCTCGGCGGCCGGAGCGGCCTCGGCGGACTCCCCGCTCTCGCCTTCCACCCGCGCGAGATCCCGGTGCCGCGTCTCGCGCGCCAGACCCACGGCGACCAGGGTCAGCACGGCGGCGGCGATCACGTACAGCGCGATCGGAGTGGAGCTGTCGTAGTCGGACAGCAGCGCGGTGGCGATGAGCGGAGCGGGCGCACCGGCCGCCACGGAGGCGAACTGAGCGCCGATGGAGGCGCCCGAGTACCGCATCCGGGTCGCAAACATCTCGGCGAAGAACGCGGCCTGGGGCGCGTACATGGCGCCGTGCAGCACGAGCCCGACGGTCACGGCCAGGATCAGGTAACCGAAGGACCCGGTGTCCACGAGCGCGAAGAACGGGAACATCCACAGCCCGACCCCGGCCGCGCCGAACAGGTAGACCGGCCGCCGGCCGACCCGGTCCGACAGCGCGCCCCAGGCCGGGATGACGGCGAAGTGCACGGCGGAGCCGATGAGTACGGCGTTGAGCGCGGTCTGCTTGGAGACACCGGCCGAGGTGGTGGCGTAGACGAGGATGAACGCGGTGATGACGTAGTAGCTGATGTTCTCCGCCATCCGGGCGCCCATCGCGACGAGCACGTCACGCCAGTGGTGCCGCAGCACCGAGACCAGCGGCAGCTTCTCCTCCTCGCCGCCCCGCCGTGCCTCGGCCCGCTCCAACGCCTCTTTGAAGACGGGCGATTCATCGACGGACAGACGTATCCACAGACCGACGACCACGAGCACCCCGGAGAGCAGGAACGGAATCCGCCAGCCCCAGGTGCCGAAGGCGTCGTCGGACAGGAGGGCGGTCAGCAGCGAGAGCACACCGGTCGCGAGCAGCTGCCCGGCCGGCGCACCGGTCTGCGGCCACGAGGCCCAGAAGCCGCGCCGCCGGGCGTCCCCGTGCTCCGACACCAGCAGGACGGCGCCGCCCCACTCGCCACCGAGCGCGAAGCCCTGCACCAGCCGCAGCACGGTGAGGAGCACGGGCGCGGCGGCCCCGACGGTGGCGTGCGTGGGCAGCAGCCCGATGGCAAAGGTCGCCCCGCCCATCAGCACGAGGCTCAGCACCAGCAGCTTCTTCCGCCCCAGCCGGTCGCCGTAGTGCCCGAACACGAGCGCGCCCAGCGGCCGGGCCGCGAACCCCACGGCGTACGTCAGGAACGACAACAGCGTCCCTACGAGCGGGTCGGAGTCCGGAAAGAACAACTTGTTGAACACCAGGGCCGCTGCCGAGCCGTAGAGGAAGAAGTCGTACCACTCGATGGTGGTCCCGATAAGGCTGGCGGCGACGATACGGGGGAGGCTGGCGGGGGGTGGGGGAGCGGTTGCTGCTTCGGGTGCCATGTGCGCCACTTCCTCGTGTGCGGTGGGGACGGGTACGTGTCGGCACACGGTAGAAAGCCGCACGTCAGGGGCACATGTGGCGGGGCAACATAGTTCGGGGAGCGTCTATGCGTGCGGCCACCATGCCGGCTCACGGAAGGGCGGCTCAGGGACTCGAAGGTGGCCGAAACGAGTTCTGTCCGGGACGCGCTGTTCGGGATGATTTGACGGTGCGGTGCTGACTCCCGTGCTGGTTTGATGCTGACTAAAAGCCCGCGTCAGCACGCGTGTTCACCCCTCGCGTGCTGACTGGGTGCTGACTACGCTCCGTTGAACTCGGACATCTTGGGGCCGATCGGCTCAGGGCCGTTGCGTGGTAGGTCCGACCTGAGAGGCCGGCCCGGCTTCGCTGCTCGGCTCTGCGGTCACCGGACGAGGTGCTGCGCATGCGCGTGGTGCGCGTTCGTCCCAGCAGATTCCCCGTCTGCTCGTGGTACAGCGAGAGTGCCTCGCTGGCCTGCGTAAAGAGTGGATGCGTGCGCTCGTTGGAGTCGTTGGCCCGGGAATGGTCCGGATCTTGTTCTGCTTCCGCCTGCGCCGGCACAACGGCCGCCGGGGCGAGCGCCGCCCGCTGAGCGACACGAACGCCGAGATCAGCATTGGCTGCCCCTGTCGGTGTGCATGATCACGACGTCGCCGCGCTCGCCGACGGCTTCCTCACCGCGCTCGGGGTTGGGTCCGCCGACGGTACGGGCGCCGCGCCGCCGTAGGCGGGTACGCCGCTGGGGGCCGCCGGTACGCCGCTGGGGGACTGGCAGGCCGCTCGCCGCGCGCTGAGCCGCCGCCGGACCGTCTCGGACCGCAAGGCCCGGCGCTCGCTGCCTCCGTCCCCTGGGACCGTCCGCTCGGCCTGCTCGGCCCACCCCGCGATCGTGCCGTACCGGGCCCTGCGCACCGGTGACGGGCATCTGATGGTCGCCGCACGGAACGACAAGCTGTGGCGGGCGCTCGCCGAGACCATCAGGTGCGGCGAGCCGGCCGACGACGCTCGGGGGAGGACCATGACCCGGCTGAAGGCGACGGTCTCCGTAACGGGGCAGGAGTGATTCGCGGTCGCGGGCTCCGCGGAACTCGGAGCGGCAGTGCTTTGCTCACACGCGGGACCACTTCTGGCCGGCCTGGCCGTTGCAGGTCCACAGGACCAGTGGAGTCCCGTTGGTGGTCGATGCGCCGTTGGCGTCGAGGCACAGCCCCGCGTGGACGTTGCGGATCGACCCGTCGGCGCCGACGGTCCACTTCTGGTTGCTCTGGCCGTTGCAGGGCCAGGTGATGACTCGGGTGCCGTTCGCGGTGCCCTGTTCGTAGGCGTCCAGGCACTTGTCGCCGAAGACGCGGATCTCGCCGCCCGCCCACGTGGTCCACAGCTGGTTGGCGGCCGTGTGGCAGTCCCAGAGCAGCACCGTGGCGCCCGCGGCGGTGGAGGCGTTGTCCACGTCCGCGCAGCGGCCGGACACGTTGCCCCGCAGGCGCGACGTGGTGGCGGTCAGCGGGCTGCCGCCGGTCACCCGGAACACGGCGACGCCGTGCGCGGGGACGCTCGCGGAGATCTGCCCGGACGTGCTCGACGTGCCGCCGGCCCACAGATCGGTCAGGGTGAACGGCCCGCCGGAGAGACCGACCTGCGCCGCCGACGTGGTGACCGTCGCGGTGCCGCCACCGCGGTTGAACAGGCCGACCGCGACCGTACCGTCCGACAGAGGTTTGGCGAACACCTCGGTGGCGCCGTCGTCCCGCACCCTGCGCCCGCCCGCACCCCGGGGATCCTGGTTCACCGCCAGCAGACGCGGGTTGCGCAGGATCGCGCTGACGTCGGCGGACATGGTCCGGATGTCGTTGCCGGCCATGAGCGGGGCACCCAGCAGGGCCCACAGGGCGAAATGGGAGCGGGACTCGGTCAGCGACAGGCCGGGACGGCCGACGACCAGCATGTCGGGGTCGTTCCAGTGCCCTGGTCCCGACTGCGCCGCCAGCGGCGCGGTGATGTCCAGGACGTTGCCGACGCCCATCGGATAGCTGTTGGCGTTGCCGTTGTGCCAGATGTCCAGCAGGTCCTCGGTCGTCCGCCACAGGTCGGCGACCTCGCCCCAGTCGTACGTGGCGCCGGTGATGGCGTGCAGGCTGTTGGGGTTGATGCTGTAGACGATCGGCCGACCGGTGGCGCGCAGGGCGTCGCGCATGAGCGTGAACCGCGCGACCTGCTCGTCACGGGTGCCGCTCGGGGAGCACCAGTCGTACTTCAAGTAGTCGACGCCCCACGAGGCGAATGCCGCGGCGTCCTGGGCCTCGTGCCCCTTGCTGCCCGTGGACCCCGGGTAGGCGCCCGTGGCCTGCGCGCAGGTGCGCTCGCCGGGCGCCTGGTAGATGCCGAACTTCAGGCCCTTGCCGTGGATGTAGTCCCCGAGCGCCTTCATCCCGCTGGGGAACGTGGACGAGTTGGCCCGGAGGTTGCCCGCCGCGTCACGCTGCGGGTCGAACCAGCAGTCGTCGACGACGACGTACCGGTAGCCGGCGTCCCGCATGCCCGAGGACACCATCGCGTCCGCGGCCTGGCGCACCTGGGTCTCGGTGATCCCGCACCCGAAGCTGTTCCAGCTGTTCCACCCCAGCGGTGGGGTGAGCGCCGGACTGCCCGGTGCGGCCGAGGCGGTGGACCGGGCCGAGACCGTCGCGGACGCGGCCACCACAAGCGCGGCGACCGTGAGGAGGCGGAGCAGTCGTCCGCCTGATCGTCTGGGCACCAGAGGCTCCTTCGGCACGCAAAGACGAAGAGGAAGGGGGGTCGAAATTTCGAGCACCATTCGGAAACTTCGCGCCCGACGGATCCTAGAGGTGTGGCTGAACATGTCAACAGTGCCCGCAGGATCGACTCCGGCCCGCGATCGGCGCCGCGAAGCCGGCTCGTCGCCACCATCCGGTGCCCGCAATCCGAATGTTTCGACGGAATAGGCGAAGCATGCGAGAGGGGTTGACGGAGCGTGTGGGCCTTCTATCATCCAGATTGGTCGGCAGGCCGTCCGGCATTCGATATTTCGAGCACGCGGAAGCCGGTCCGCACTCCACGAAGCCGAGGAGACGCATCACATGGCATTGTCGTGGCATTGTCATGGCTTCATCAATCAGCCACTCGTCATCGGACGCTCGCGGCCGTCGCGGAGTACACGACCCCGGTGATCTGGCAGCCAAGCACGACCTGAACGGCGCCCGCGGTCAGCGCTTCAGCGGGAGCGCCAACAGGAGTGGTTGTACCACCGCACTTCCCTCAGCGCGTCACATGCTCGGGACGACAGCGTGCGACGCATCCCTCACCCGGAGAACGAGGTTCAGTCATGCGCCGCAGACTCCGCGCCCTGGCCGCAGCGCTCTTCGCTCTGCCGCTGGCGTTCGCCGCCGCACCGTCCGCCCACGCGGCCGACCCGACCACCATGACCAGCGGGTTCTACGTGGACCCCGACTCCAGCGCGAAGAGGTGGGTGGCCGCCAACCCTGGCGACGGTCGGGCCGCCGCGATCAACGCCTCGATCGCCAACATACCGATGGCCCGCTGGTTCGGCTCCTGGAGCGGCACCATCGGCACCGCCACGGGCGCCTATGTCGGGGCGGCGGACCACCAGGACAAGCTGCCCGTCCTCGTCGCCTACAACATCTACAACCGCGACTACTGCGGCGGCCACTCCGCCGGCGGAGCCGCTTCGCCCTCCGCCTACGCCAGCTGGATCGCCCAGTTCGCCGGCGGGATCGCAGGCCGCCCGGCCGTCGTCATCCTCGAACCGGACTCCCTCGGGGACTACGGCTGCATGACCCAGGCGCAGATCGACGAACGCGAGGCCATGCTCACCGGCGCCCTCGCCCAGTTCAACCGCCAGGCCCCCAACGCCTGGGTCTACATGGACGCGGGCAACCCGCGCTGGGCCGACGCGGCGACCATGGCCCGGCGCCTCCACGAAGCCGGCCTCCGTCAGGCCCACGGCTTCTCGCTCAACGTCTCCAACTACTTCACCACCGCCGAGAACACCGCCTATGGCAACGCCGTCAACAGCGAACTCAGCGCCCGCTACGGCTACACCAAGCCGTTCGTCGTGGACACCAGCCGCAACGGCAATGGCTCCGACGGACAGTGGTGCAACCCCTCGGGCCGCCGCATCGGCACGCCCACCCGATTGGGCGGAGGCGCCGAGACGCTCCTGTGGATCAAAACTCCGGGCGAGTCGGACGGCAACTGCGGTGTCGGAGCCGGCTCCACGGCCGGACAGTTCCTTCCCGAGGTCGCCTACAAAATGGTCTACGGCTACTGATCCAGGACTCCCGCCGTGGCCGATGTCCCCTCCGAGCAGGACAGCGAGGACAGCGGATGTCGGATGAGTCCGTGCTGTCCGGGTTCCGGCCCGTCCCGTCCGTCGGCCGAGTGGGCGCGGACGACGCGTTTCCCTCCGCTTCGGTCCTTCCATGATTTCCGTGATGTCTATCTTGGAGGCACAGCCATGGGCTTGTATGCCCTTCCCAGACCCCGTTGTCCGCCGGAGGACCCGCGGCCTGCCGCTGGCGCTGGTCGTCGGCGTCCTCGGTGTGGTCACCGCGCTGGTCGCGCCGCCGGCCGCACACGCCGCCGAGAGCACGCTCGGCGCGGCGGCGGCGCAGAGCGGCCGCTACTTCGGCACCGCCATCGCCGCGGGCCGGCTGGGCGACTCGACGTACACGTCGATCGCGGGCCGTGAGTTCCGACGGTAGCTCGGGAGCCCGGCGCGACTCCAACCTGCAGCAACGGCAACGACTGGATCGAGGTGGCTTTCCGCAGCGCTCGCGCCGCCGACCCGGCCGCCAAGCTCTGGTACCCGGCTGTGTCACCGGGGTGTTGGTGGGCATGAGCTGTATGTGGTGGAGCGAGCGGTTCGGTCACCTTGGATCACCCAGCGGATCCGCCTCCAGGAGGGCGCGCAGCTCCAAGGCGAGGTCGCGCATGTCCTCTCCGGGAGCGTGATCAGTCCTGACCTCGAAGTGCCACTCGTCGCCGGGGAATGGATGGTGCAGCCCCCTGCCGGTTGGACATGAGATCCCACGCGCTTGGCTGAGACCGTCAGATCTCGTTCCAAGGAACACCAGGCTCGGGCACCGTTCACCGACGAAAATCTTCCACCGGCTCTGCTAAAAACAAATCGAGTCCATCCCGCCCCACATCGTCACCGGGAGTGAGGTTGGAAAAGGCTCGGTCAGAGCCTACGGGGCGCCGGCCGGAACCGTCCGGCGCCCTCCCCGGCGGCCAGGCTGCGGTGTGCTGACGAGCGGGGCGCTGGTCAGACTGCCGAGTCGTATTCCTCGGGCTGGAGTTTCCCGGTTCACGGTCGATGTAGGTGTACAGGCCGGTCAGGTAGTCCCGGACCCGCAGTTCCCCGTCCATGCCGTGGAGCACGCCCCGGACGTACACGGCGACGGCCGAGCACACGACGTCACACCGGAGGACTGCTGGAACTGGCCAAGACAGCCCGACGCAGGAGGGCTGCGTTCAACCAGGCTCTCAACACTGCGGTGGAGAAGGGGTACCTCGCAGAGAGGACCCTCAAGGGGCTCCGGTGGCAAGCGCCAGCAGTCAATGAGGAGGTGGATCCGGCCGCCGTTCCCCATCCGGCCCAGGTCCTTCGGCTGCTCGAGGCCGTTGCACGCCAGCGGGGGCGGGGTCCTCATCTTGAAGCATCCTTCGGTTGCATGTACTTCGCGGCTATGCGGCCAGCTGAGGTCATCCACCTTCGGATCGATCAATGCCCCTTGCAAAGACGGGATGGGGGATGCTGAACCTCTCGGGCGGGGTCGTCACGTCTGGCAAGGAGTGGACCGACGACGGTGAGGTGCACGAGGTGCACTCGCTCAAGCGTCGCGCGGCAAGCGCGACGCGGCCTGTTCCCGTCCCGCCGCTGGTGGTGGCGCCCATCGGAATCGCCCTCCCCTGCGGCTGTTCTCCTGGCCCCCGTGACCTGTCCGCCAACGAGGCACACTCCTCAGCCGGTCATGACTGAGCTTCTTCAGTGTTGCTGCTCCAGGGTGAGGACGGCTTTGGCGATTGACGTCATGCGGTTCGAACTGCACCGGGATCTGCGGAAGATCCGCCAGGACTTCAGGCGTGCGACGCCGCGAGAACGCCGGCGACACCGTGCTTGCCCTCGTCGTCCGTCGATGACCGTCTCCTCGTCCTCGCCCAGCGGCGTTCAGACGCACCTGGACGGACTCGAACCCGTTACGGGATCGATGTCCGGCCGTTGGGTCGGCGAACTGTCGCGTCCTGCCTTTCGGTCGCCAGGCCGATGCCGGGAGACAGCCGATATCACTGGCCGCACGCTGCTGACCAGTGCATCGGCCTCTGTGTTCAGGTCGCGTTCAGGTTCGGCTGAGCCTCGGGCAACTCCCGTACCGGGAGCGCCAAAACTCTGGCAAAGGGGTCTGGAGCGAGGGCCGGGCACCATGTCATGGTGCCTGCCATGTCGACTGATCACCTCACTCACAACCGGCCCGCGGGCCACATCCGTCACGCGGCAAGCAAGGTGCCGGAGGTGACCGTCTACTTCTGGATCATCAAGGTGCTGACCACCGGGATGGGCGAGACGGCGTCCGACTTCCTGGCCCACCTGCTCGGCCCGATCCCCGCTGTCGGCCTCGGCGGCATCGCCCTGGTGGCCGCTCTGGCGGTGCAGTTCGCCGTCCGCCGGTACGTGGCCTGGGTCTACTGGACGGCGATCGTCATGGTCAGCGTGTTCGGCACGATGGCCGCCGATGTCCTGCACGTCGGCCTCGGCGTGCCGTACACGCTCTCGACTCCGTTCTTCATGGCCGCGCTGGCCGCCGTCTTCGCCCTCTGGCACCGCAGCGAGGGCACCCTGTCCATCCACAGCATCCACACCCGGCGCCGCGAGACCTTCTACTGGGCCGCCGTGCTGGCCACGTTCGCGCTGGGCACCGCCGCGGGCGACCTCACCGCCACGATCGGCCTCGGCTACCTGGGCTCCGCCATGCTGTACGCCGCCGCTATCGCTGTCCCGGCCGTCGCCCACCGGTGGGGGAGCCTGAACGCGGTCGCCGCCTTCTGGGCCGCGTACGTCATCACCCGCCCGCTCGGCGCCTCCGTCGCCGACTGGATGGCCGTCGGCCACGGCAGGGGCGGACTCGATCTGGGCCTGGGGCCGGTCACGCTGTCCTGGACGGTGGCGATCCTCGGCTTCGTCGGCTACCTGGCCGTCTCCCGCAAGGACGTCCAACGCGACGTCACGCCGTGATACGCCGGTGGCGAGTGCGGCGTGGTCACCCGGCAGGCAGGCTGACCATGAACCGTGCCCCGGGAGTGTGTCCGGGGTCGTACGTCCCCTCGCCGCCGCCGGCGGAGCGAGCCAGACGTCGCGCCAGCGGCAGTCCCAGGCCCGCTCCGCTGTCTCCGTCGCCGGGATCCGCGCGCCGGCCGGGCTCGAAGAGCTGTCCGGCGAACGGGGGCGGTACGCCGGGGCCGTCGTCGATGCCGTCGATGCGTATGCCGTCGGGTGCGCGGTAGGCGCGGACGGCGCTCCTGGAGCGGGCGTATCGGCAGGCGTTGGTCACAAGCGGGCTGACGATGCGTTCGAGGAGGGCGGGTGGGACTCCGGCCTTCAGAGGCTGGCCGTCAGCGGCGACCGTCAAGTGACCCGACGCGTCGAGGACTTCGGTGAGGCGTCGCAGCGTAGGGAGGACCCCGGCGGTGCCGGGAGCGGTGAGCGTGCCGTCGCGGGCGTCGTCGAGGAGGGTGTCGCAGATGGTGCGCATGGACTGGGCGGCTTCCGCGATGAGCGCGTAGCCCGCCAGGGTGAGCCCCAGGCTCCACACCGGCCCGCCGGTCACCAGACGGTGAACGTGCGCACCGGCACCCGCAGGGCGCCCGCCATCGGGTTCGGGACCGTGCGCACCACCGGAACGAAGCGGGCCAGGACGATCGCCTTCGCGTACCCGTAGCGTTCCAGCAGCTCCTCCGCGCGTCTCGCCCCCTCGTGCAGGCGGGCCGAGCGGCTTCGGGCGAGCAGGGCGCCGCCCGCTCGACGGCCCAGGAGGTACCCGCACTGTGAGCCGGCCAGCGCCCCCAACGCCGCGGCGACCAGGAGCGGGCCGAGTGACAGCTTCAGGCCGCTCCCGGCGGTGCCGGTGCAGAGCAGACCGGCCGTGAACAGCAGGGAATCGCCCGGGAGGAAGAAGCCGATCAGCAGCTCGGTCTCGGTGAACAGCACCACGCCCACGCCCAGCACGCCGAACGCGGACGACCGGCTCGCCCGACGCTGGGGCGTCACGCCGGGTCACCCCGGCAAAACGGTCTGGGCCGGACTCGGCCTCGACTTCTGAGCGCGGTGCGGAGCTGACCACCAGCAGCGTCGTCCACGGTGCCGGCTCGGGCACGCCGTGGATCTGGGCCGAGAGCGATCGGATCGTCTGCGAGGTCCACGAGCTGGACGGCTGAACGATCCCTCGGCCGGTCGCCGCCCGCCCCGTCCCACGCAGCCCGGCGGCAGGGGACTCCTCCTTGTCCACCGACGCGTGGACCTCGTCCGTGTCCACACCGGCCCCGACGGCACTGCCCTCGCGTCCTGCCCACCAGCGCCCGACGTCGACCCTCGCCGTGCCGCCTGAGGAGGCCATACGATGCACGCGCGTCTCCTGCTGCGAGGGACGGACTGCCTCGGCCTGCTGCTGATGGTGCTAGTCACGCCCGCGTCCACGGCAGACCGGGACACCACCCTGGGATGTTCGCTTCGTCCTCTTCGACGACCGGACGTACGAGGTGTTCACCGCGCAGGTGAGGTAACTGACCTGCCTTTCCGCTGAGCCGCCGATCGACGTGGGTACCCCTTCTGGGGTCACACGGTGGGGTTACCGCCGAGCGCCCCGGCGAGGGTCACGATGAGGTGGGCCCCGCCCCGGCCCTCCGGGTCGGCGACCTCCGGTGGATGCGCCAGTGGGGCACCCGGGGCGTGGGGGTCGGGTCCGCTCCAGAGTGGTAGCAGCTTGCCGAGGCCGCCTGCCGCAAGAACGTCGGCGAATGCCTCATGCGCGGAAGTGGGCTGGTGCAGGCGTACCCAGTCCGCCGTGGGGGCGCCGACCGCGCTCGGTGGGGCGCCGCCGCCGACACCGCCTGATCCCGCCGCAACGCCCAGGTGGGCCGCCATCAGTTGCTTGCGGTGGGCTCGGATTGCCGTGCCGGCGCCTCGGTCGAGCTGCCAGTCGGTGAGGACGACGTCGTTCGCTCCGTCGAAGGTCATGCCGCGTCGACTGAGCGTGCTGGTGCCGCTGATGAGCCATACGTCGTCAACGATTACCGTCGTGGTGCGCAGGACCAGGGGCCTCCCCGGAATGCCCATCGGGTGTGCGATGAGAACGCGGGGGCGGATACCGCCGCCGGGTGCGGTTAAGTTGCCTGCCGCGGCCTGGAGGACTTGGGCCACCTGATTGCGCGCGCTGTGGAAGTACAACGACCAAGGCTCGTAGCCGTGCGTGAAGGGTGGCGTGCGCGGTACGAGAATCACCGCCCGCAGGCGTGGCTCGCTGCTGAGGCGGTTCGCGAGTTCGGTGAACAGATCGACTGCAGCTGCGCTGTCGGCGGGGGCGCCTTGCGGGTGCGACGTCGGTGCCAGCAGCGGCGTCTCGACGTAGACGAGCTGGCGTGCGTGGCGGATCGCCCGCAGCAGCGCCCACTGGGCGTCGCGGCGGCCGTGCTTGCAGGTGCGGATCTCCCGGGTCAGCTGACGGGCGATCTCCGGCCGGTTGGGGAGCGTCAGGTAGGAGGGCAGTTGGTTGGTGACGAAGTTTTCGACCGCGGCCGTGTCGTCGTCGGGGATAAGTGCAAGCTCGGGTGTCTCGACGTACGTGGGTACGGTCTGCAGCACGGCGCCCGCGATCGATGACGGCGTGGCGGGTGGGGCAGGCGGCACCGATGTCGCGTTGGCCTGCAACAGCACCCAGTTGGACGGAACGCCGGTGTTGGGCCCCGCTCCCAATGGCCCGGCGACGTCGGCCGTCGGTACCACCGGGCGTGCACGGTGCGCGGCCGCTGTCCACAGGTCGAAGCCGAGCTGGGACGATGCTCCCACGCCTGGCGCGTGGACCTCGTGCGCGCCGGCCGCGGCCGGGGTGGCGATGCGATAGGAGTGGGTGTCGGTCTCGCTGGTGAGCCAGCCCCCGGTGAGCACCGAGCGATAGAGGTCGGCCCCGGCGGTGGGCGGCAATTGGACTGCGAGCAGAGACTCCGTACGGGCCATGGTGGGCAGGCGGGGAGCCTGGCGAGGGTTCTGGTCGGTCGTCATCTGCCGGACGACGCTCTGGACGAAGGCGACCGGGTCGGCGAATCCTGTGGACAGGGTGAACGAGCCGGTCGCCGGCGAGCCGAGCATCGGGGCGTCCGCCACGCCGTGCCAGAACTGGGCGGCCAGCAGGTTCGTCGGCGCACCGGCCGGACGGGGGACGTCGGCGGTGACAGGCCACGACAGGTTCGACACCAGCTTGATCTTCGGCTGACCGGCCCCGGCGGGCAGCCAGGTCACGGCGGCATCGGCCCGCAGGTGCGCGGATCCGCCGCGCACGGGCGTCGTGCCGAGTGAGAACGGGTCGGTGAGGACGATTGTGTCGGATCCGCCGGTAACGACGGTGGCTCCGCCGTCGGCGCGCAGGAGCAGTGGTTGCTCGTCCGGGCTGGTGCCGAGCAGGACCTTGACGGGGTACAAGCGCACTGCGGCGCCGATGGGCAGTCCGGAGGGCAGCGTCACCAGGACGTCGTTGCCACCGGCGATCCATTGCGCTGTCGTGGCGGTGCGCAAGACGGCGCACCGGCCGAGGACCTCTGCGTCGCTGCCGGCCACAGGCACGGCGGCAGGGCTGGTGGGCCATCGGCCAGCCGCCCCGGGGGCGACGGGAAGCCGCCATTTCCCCTCGTCGAACATAACGCTCGCCGCAAAGACCGGACCGGACCGGAAGGTGCCTGAGGGGTCGCCGCCCTGGAGACCGAGGATCGCCTGCGTGAAGAAGCCGAGACAGGAACGGCCGTCGGGGAGCAGGGTGACTGGGCTGCCGTCGCGCACCGCGGGCGCCTCCTCCCCGGCGGTCGTCGCGTCCGCGCCGGTGACACCGTCGCGGGTCGTCGTGGTGCGGTTGCCGAGCAGGTGAAAGGCCGGGTCGGTGACGGTGACACGCAGCCAGTCGCGGACGGGCGTGTGGGTCCCGGAGGACGGCCTGCTGAGCGGGACGGTGGCCATGCGCCCGACGGTGCTCCAGCCGAAGCGCAGCAGTGTGGCCGGCGGTGGTGTCTGGGTGCCGTCGGGGTCGGCCCTGGCGCTGAGCACGGCCCCCGCCGGCCAGGAGTAGGGCCTGCCGTCGCCGAGATGGGCGCCCTCCGTGCGGGATCCGGCGGTGCCGGTGTAGAAGCTGAGTCCGGTGTTGGGGCCGGGTGGATCGGTCCAGGGCCTTCCGTGCAGGTCGACGAGGTGGACGAAGGTGCCGGCGCTCACGCTCGCAGCGATGGTCTGCGGGGTGCCCGCGCCCGCCCCACCGGGCAGCTGTGCGCCGAGAGCGGGGGTCCGGGTGAGGACCTCGGCGACCTGGGCGGCGAACGCGAAGGGGTCGACCACGATGCCGTGCTCGTCGTGGAAGCTCACTTCTCCCGCTGGCATGAGCAGTTCTGCTGCGGCCAGGGAGAACGCCTGGGTCAGCGGAGCGGTGAGGTTGCGGACGAGGATGATGGCAGGAACCGGGCGCAGCGACTGGTCGGGTGTTCCACCCGGCTGCAGGGCCGCCGCCCATTCCCGCTCCAGGCGCAGTCGTGCCTGAGGGTGGACGCGCAGTACGGCGCAAGGGGCGTTCCCGGGCTCGGCGGGGCTGCCGTCGAGGCGGGACAGGCCCAGTCGGCTCCCGTCGGCCACGGGCAGCAGCATCCCGGCGAGGGGTGCGTACCAGCTCGTCATCGTGGTGAACGTCAGCCTGTTCTCGTCCGTGGCGGGCGGTGTCTGGGTCCAGGCGGGGGAGAGAAGCGGGCCTGCCAGGCCGAGTGCCGCGAGGCCGTCGCTGTTCAGGCGCTGGCGGATGTCGGCCTGTCCGGCCACGGTGAGGGTCATGTGGTCACCTGGTGTGCGGTGGCGGAGGAGCCGTCGGAGTTGGTCAGCTGGAGCGCGACGTCGAGGGCGGACTCGGCCCGCAGCCACATCAGGATCCGGGCCGTGCCGTCGATGCGGCCGATCGCGAAGTCTGCGGGATCGAGCAGTGGGTCGGGCATTCCCGCCGCGGTCGGGACGGTCGGGATGCCCGTCACGGCGAACGTCCTCATGGTGGGTGGCCCCACCGGGAAGGAGGCGCGCCGGGTCCGGACCTTCAGGACCCAGTCGTGCGCCGGATCGGGTGGCAGAGGGATGTTGGTGTCGATGCTCAGATGCGCGATGCCCCCGGTCCGTACGGCGACGAGGTGCACGACGGGATGCGGGTCCGGAACGTGGGCGGGTACGTCGATGACGGCGTGGGTGGCGCGGTCCAGCGGATCGGTGACGTCGACGGCCAGGCCGAGCGGCTGTCCGTCGAGTCGGTCGAGCCGTAGATGCAAGACGTCCTCCACGTAGCCGGCGGGCTCGCCGCTGCCGGCGAACACGGAGGCCGAGGAGAATCCAGGTACCGCGCTCAGGGAGGACCGGTAGCGGACCGGGGCGGTGTGCGCGGCGGTGACGGTGAAGGCCAGCGAGAAGTCGCCGATGTCCGAACCGCGCTGCACGGCATCGGTGTCCACCCGTACGACTGCCGTCGTGCCGCTGCTCCCCGGCACGTTCGGTGTCAGGGTGAGCGTCGGTGCCGCCGGCGGCGGGTTCAGCAAGGCGTACGAGCGTGACGCGGTGGACGGAACGGCCATTCCCGCGTGTTCGGGATCATCGGTGGTGAGGGCGACGACGCGGTATTGCAGGCGTGTCCAGCCGACGGGTGCGGTGGCGTCGGTGAACGTGGTCGTCCGCCAGGACGCGGGAGTGGTGGGATCGGTGGGGACAGTGGCGACGACTTCCATCGTGCCGGTGTGGCGGGCCAGGATCGCGTTGGTGGCACGGTGGATGCGCAGGGCGCTCGCGGGGACGGCGCCGCCGACGTGCACGGTCAGCCGCGGATGGCCCTGGTCGTCGAGGGTTGCGGTGATCTCCGGTTGTGCGGGCTGCAGGGGACGCGGGATCGCGTAGCCGAAGAACGCCTTGCGGCCGTCAGCGTCCGGCTTCGGCCAGGCGGAGACGACGTTCGCCTCGCTCACTCCGGCCACGACGTAGCAATGGATGAGTGAACTGCCGCGCGGGAGCAGGGACTCACATCGCATGGTGCCGTCGGACTGCGGGGCCGGCAGTACCGGGTCCGCGCCGAGCTTCCGGAACGCCCCTTTGAGTGTCGGCAGGTTGTCCGGGTCCTTGTGCAGATCGAACAGTGCCTGCATGCGCGTGGAAAGGAGCTCGGTGAGCACGGGGCCGGGCTTGCCACAGGCGGCCAGCAGGGCGGCCTCGGTCGCCTCGTACACCCGGTAGCGCCACGCCCCGGTCGGGGCCCAGGTCACGGGGGCGTACGACAGCCCGGCGGCGTCCGGGAGGGACGCCCGCTCGGGGTACACCAGGGGCAGGGGGGCGGGTACGGGCGGGGGCAGGGGACTGGCGGCGATGGCGGCTTCGCGTGGATGCGACCACGTGCTCCATTCTCCCGGCCGTACCGTCTCCTCGGCCTGGGCGTACACGGCGACGGCCAGTTCCGGTTCACTGCCGTAGATTGCCGAAAGGGACAGCTCGATGCGGTAGCGGCGGTCGTCGCCTTCCGCGGGGTCGAGCGGGGTGACGGGCGTGTCGTCGTCGTGTACGGCGGTGACCGTGATCCCGGCGGGCGGCGCGGCCGGTGTGCCGTCGGCGGCGAATGACAGGAAGACGTCGGTGACGGTGACCGTTCCGCCCTGTGGGGCAGGGAGCGGCGCGTCGTACGGGGCGGGGGGCCCGGGTGTGGGCGGGTAGATGTCGACGGCCAGGCGCAGCTGGGCCAGCGAACGTTCTTGCCGGTTCCACACGACCTCAGTGGTGACCGCCATTTCGCACGGATCGGTGCCCCCCGGACCGGCCGTGGCACGAGCCCGTACGGTGGCGACGGCAGGGGTCCGGACGTCGGGGGCGGCAAGGGAGAGCCACGCCGTCGACCATGCGCTCCACTGGCCGAACAGGTCGGTGGCGGCGGCCGCGTACTGGAAGGCCGCTGGTGAGC
Organism: Streptomyces naphthomycinicus; assembly: GCF_020400595.1. Classification (GTDB taxonomy): domain Bacteria; phylum Actinomycetota; class Actinomycetes; order Streptomycetales; family Streptomycetaceae; genus Streptomyces; species Streptomyces naphthomycinicus. Next base: position 257,756 of record NZ_JAINRE010000002.1, read on the forward strand.
CGCTGATGGGCCGGTCGACGCCGCTGTCCCGCAGCATGACGGTGCCCGGGAGCAGCTCGGGGTCGGGCAGGTCCTGTGGCTGGCGTACGGGCTCGGCCAAGCCGATGGGGATCCAGCCCTTCGCCTTGGGGTGCTCCCGCAGTGCGTAGTGGCCGGTGCCGGGGCCGTCGAAGCGGGCCAGGCCGTATGCCGAGGGGCGTGGCTGCCCGGGCAGCGTGGCCGGACGTGTGGTGCGGACCACCACGTTGGCCCGGTACGGCGTATCGACGTCGTCCGTGCCCTCTTCGAAGGACGTTTCGGGTGTCAGCGGCGTGGGCGGTGAGGGTGCTGCGCGCGGGCGTGGTGCCAGGGCGATGGCGACGAGTTCCCGCTCCACGTCAGCGGTCTCGTACTGCTGGGGAGGCCCGCCTGCGAGCCAAGGCCATGGCCATGGGGTGGGCACCGGGACGCGGATCTGCCCTTGCCAGAGGGCGGTCACCATGTAGTCGTAGCCGTCCCGTGCCACATTGCGGTCGGGCAGCGTGTCGCCGGTGCCGAAGCCGAGAGCCAGGCCGGCCCAGACGTCGCAGGCGACGGCCGCTGACAGCGATTGCAAGGGACGTACCGTCACCTGTGACGTGTTCTGTCCGCTCAGCGGCTGAGAGCGGGTACCGACGACCTGGCGCAGCTCGTCGAGCTTGTGCGCGACCTCGTGCGTGATCTGGCTGGCGACGAGCGGGGGCGGGTAGGCGGTCATCGCCTTGGCGAGGCCGGGCAGCACATACTCCTGCGTCTCCTTGACCAGGAGTTCGGGGTCCGGGGGCCGCCACGGCGGGGTCCCGGTGAGCGGGGCCCAGCCGAGTACCGGGCCCCAGCTCTTCAGACGCCGTACGGCGGCGGCGAAGGCGTTGGTCGGTGCTCCCACCGGGCCCTGCTGCGTGCCCTGGTAGTAGGTGGTGGCGGCCAGGCCGGGGTCGAAGGGCAGACCGACAGTCTCGAAAGGCTGCCATCCGGGCCCGTTGGCCAGGGCCACGGTGGACTGGCCGCGGACCGCGGAGACCGAGCCGGGCTGGTCGAGCCGGACGCCGAGCATCGGCCCTGCGTCCAGGACGACAGTCTCTCCGGCATCTCCCGAGACGGTCTGGACCGGATCCAGTGCCGCCCGGCCGAGCCCTTGAGCCACCAGGGGGCCGGTGAGGTCGATTTCGATGCGCTGCATTTCGGTGACGCCGTCCCAGCCCCAGGTGTCGGGGCCGGTGCGGTGCCAGCCCGGGATGGGCTGAGCGGGGTCGCGTTGGCCGGCCGGGCGCCGCCAGACGGTGAAGGGCTCGGGCGGAACGCCCAGGGCCGGGTTGAGCGCCCAGCGCAACGCGACGTAGGGGGCGCGTTGCTGAACGCGCTGCAAGGTCGCGGCGTCGAACGGGGCGACGGTCGCCCAGTCCTGCGGATTGCCGGTCTGTTGGAGGAGCTTCAGCTCCCGGGCCGGGTCGATGACGATCGCGTCGAGGAACAGTTCGCCCGGCAGGCTCGCGCGGGGTGCCATGACCTATACCACCTGCCAGGTGGCCGCGTCCAGGGTCAGGGCCAGCAGTGGGGTGTCGGTGTGGCCCGCCGCTTCGCCGAGGAAGGCGTTACCGTGCTCGCGCAACGTCAGGCCGATCGGTGCGCCGCGTCCGGCGTCGACGATCACGACGAGGGTGTTCAGTCCCGGCTGGGAGACGATGTGGAGGCCGGGCGCGCCCGCGATGCCTTCGGTGGGCACGACCTTCAGGTGGGGCCGGTCCTGCAGGGTGATCACCTTGCGCTGCAGCCGGGGCGCGCCGGGCGGTTCGTAGTCGACTGGTTCGCGGCGTGTGCGCACCAGTGGTTCCGGTGTGCGGACGATGAGAACGCGCGGCTGGAGCACGCCGGCCATGCTCACCCACAGCACTTCGACGGCCGGGTCGGTGACCGGCATCACGGGACGCAGACCGGCCTGCAGCAGCGCGGCATCGAGCGCTGCCGCCGACAGCGGTCCGGGCGCGGTGACCAGCGCCTCGAGTCCGGCCACGACGGAGGGCTCGGCGGGTGCCTCGGTCACCTCCGAGGCGGCGACGTCCTCCGCCATCTCTACGGGGTCGCGGTAGCGTGAGGTGGTGAACGCGCGCCGGAACAGGGGCCGTTGCAGGACTTCGGCGGTCGGCTGGGGGGTGGCCCGCTCGATGTCGAAGACGTAATCGGTGCGGGGCTCCAGCAGCAGGTCGAGGTGGAGGAGCTGGTGGCGGCTGACCTCACCGGAGATGTCGACGCACGGCTGGTCGGTGGCGATCGCGCGCACCATGTCCTCCCAGGGGGTGAAGACCGCGGCGTTCTTCAGCGGCAGTGCAGCCGCGGCCGTGAGGTCCTTGAGCGTCTTGGCGAAGTCCGGGTCCGCCGGGTCGGAGTGGCGGTACGACGCGGAGCGGACTCGGGCCCGCAGCGGTACGCCGTAGGTCTCGTACATGGTCAGGAGGTAGTCGACGGAGAACACCACGCGCAGCGGCCTGCCGTAGAAGCGGAAGTGCTCCCCCTCGTCGGGGTCGGTGAGCAGGACCCAGGGGTCGAGGTGGGTGGGCATGGTGACTTTCTTGCCGTCGTCCGGGTTGGTGACCGTGGAGGGCCGGAGCGGCTCGGTGTCCGTCAGGAAGTGGAAGTCCTGGCCGGCGCCGGCCGTCCACACCGCGTCGTCGGCGACGGTGCCGGTGGCGTCGCAGGTCGTCCATTCCCAGTCGACGTGAAGGGTGTACTGCGTGCCCGGCTGGAGGAGCGCCGGTGGGTTCGGCATGCCCTTCAGCGCCCCGTCCAGTGTGGTGATCTTGCTGTTTCTGATCTCTGTGTCGGTTTCCTCGCGGGCCACTTCGGCGGCGGTGAGGGTTTCGACGATGCCGACGAGGTAGGCGGGCCGGCTCAGCCCCTTGCCGGTCAGGTCCTGCGCGTCGCGGATGCCGAGCTGGATGTAGGAGGTGCCTTCCTTGACCGGGGTGTCGACGAGCACCAAGCGCATACTCTGCTGCCTCTGCCCGGCGTTGATTCCGGTGAGGAGGCTTCCGACCTCGTGGACGCGGCAGTACCAGGGGCCGTCGGGATCCACCCAGCTGCCCGGTACATCGCCTGTCGAGGTGACGAAGTGGCTGCGGCCGGTGCCGTCGACCACGAACTCGTCGAGGATCTTGCCGCTGCCGGAGAAGCACCGCAGAACGAGGGAGTCGGTCTTGAGCAGGAGCGCCGGCACGTCCAGCAGAAGGCGGACGGAGACGACGGCGCCTGTCTTGAAGGCGATGATGTCGTCGAGGTGGTCGGTGCGCTGCTGCTCCGCCGCCTGGGCGAGAGAGCTGAGGACGTCGCCGAGCGGGTGTCCGCGGAGCAGCGCGGGATCGGTGGGGCGCAGGAAGGGCGCTTCGAGGACGTGTGCCCAGCATGCGCCGCGGTCGGCTGCGGCCAGCCGTGCGTTGGCGACCGGGTCGTGCCGGGCGGCGAGATGCAGCAGTTCGCTGCCCGGGCGCGGGCGCGAGACATCGGGGCCGGGAGGCTGGGGTCGGCAGCGATCGTCGCAGCCGACGGTGTCGCCGATGACCCGTGCCGGTGCGATGTCGGTGATCAGGTCGATCGCGGCATCGCCGGTGCGCCAGGTCTCGGCGACGTCGAGACGCAGCTCGGGGGGCATGCTGCGGGTGCTGCCCGGGGGGTCGGGCCAGGCGGTTCCGGTCAGGGCCCAGCCGACGGTGGACGGTCCCAAGGGCGTGCCGTGGAAGGTCCACAGCACTGATGTGGCGGGAGCGACCGGATCGCAGAGCGTCGACCATGTCTGGGTGATTTGGTCGTCCCGGTGCTGGCTCCGCTCCACGGCGCAGGGGTGCGGGTCGGGTACGCGGGTCAGGAGCGCCAGTTCGCCCTTGCTCTCCGAGCTGGGGTGCGGTTCGGTGGGCCACCAGACGACGGGTACGTCGCCACGGGTCAGCGCGTGGTCGAGGGCGATGGACTTGATCCGGTAGGAGTAGTAGGACTCACCACGACGCACCGCCGGCGCGGCGGGGCCGTCGGGAGTGCCCAGCGGCACACTCACCGAGCCGTCGGGGTTGGCGGTGGTGAACGCGGCGTCCTTGACGATGCGCGGTGTGCAGTCAAGGTGCACGACGATGATGGAGTCGATGGGCACGGCCTCGCCGGCCGGGGCAGGACCGTCGGGGTGTGCGTCGCAGAGCTTGCCGTCGATGGGGCGGTCGCTGGAGACGCCGGTGAGTAGGGCAGCGGCGCGTGACTGCAGGCTGACGCCGGTGACGAGCGGGGGCGGCGCTGTCGTACTGTCGGGCCTCGTACCGAGTTCGACATGGACGGAGCCCTCGATACTGAAGAAGAAAAAGTCGACCTTTCCGTGGACTTCACCCTCGATGTGGGCGACGTCCTGGCCGCCGAGGCGGCCGGCGAACACCGAGAGCCGGGCCGATGCCTCGATGCCGATGATCCACAGATGAAGTTCGCCCCAGAGCCTCAGCTCCCCGGTGAAAGTGAGCGGCTCGAATCCGACGCCGACATCGATCGAGGCGCCGACCGAGAGGTAGAGACCGCTGCCGCGGTCACCCCATACGAATGACGCCGAGACACCGGCCATGATCGCGAAGCCGGTGAGCGACCGGGGCAGCGGGAAATTGCCCTGACCCGCGTCGTAGTTGTCGGTGGGCGCCGAGGTGTCGGGAATGCCCTTGCCGCGGATCATCACGTAGCCGTGCGCGGAGAAGACCTCGAAGAACGTCACCGTCGCGGGCGCGTACCAGCTGCCGGCGTCGATGGCGAAGTGCGCCAGGTCGTCGAACGGGAAGGCGGCACGGACCGGGATGTGGACTTGGAGCAGCGGCTTGATCCCGTAGTCCAGGGTAAGTCCGATGGTGATGCGGTGGCGGCCGAGATCGAGGTCGATGACGGCGAGGATGGTGGCAGTGACGTCTCCCTGGCGCGGCGGGCGCGGGGAGAGGACGTTGGCTTTCATCACCATGAGGATGCGCGGTCCCGGCAGCTCAAAGATGATCATGCCCTTGACGTTCAGGGTGAACCCGCTGTCGACCGTGCCGAGGACGGCGCCCAGGCCGATGGCCCAGCCGTCGATGTCAGGCATCCACCCGCTGATGTCGAGCGGGTTGCCATGCACCCTGGTCAGCCAGTCCAGCGCTGGCACCGGAGTGTTCGAGTTCTCGTCGCGCCTGTGATGCTGGGCGAAGAGCCCGCCGAAGCCGTAGATGCCCAGGCCGGAGTTCCCGAGCGGGACCGGTACGGGGAAGTCGACCTCGAGGGTGACGAGCACCGCCGTGGCGGTGCGGCGCGCGTCCCGGGGATCGGCGACGTGACGGACGGAGAGTCCGGCGGCCAGCCGGACGCCCAAGCCCGGCAGGGCCACGTCCAGCTGACCGGCGAAGCCGTCCGGGTAGATCGCGAGATATCCGTGGCCGTCGATTGCGCCGGGTACGCTGATGTGCACACCGAGCGCGCTGATCTGCGGGAGGTTCCCCCCTTCGAGCGGGATGCGGATCGTGGTGCGGTCGATCGACACCACGCCGAGGTCGGCCTTGAGCTCGAGGTCGAGTTCCAGGTTGACCGGGTTCGACCGTGCGATGCGGGCCCCGGCCACCTGAAGGATGTCACCGAGCGGTGCGGGCACCTTGATGCTGCCTGTGCTCGGGATGTTGACGGTGTAGCCCTTGGAGGAGTCGAAGACCGGCAGCAGGTCACGCACTTGCGGCTGGCCGGCGGTTTTGAAACCGACCGCCTTGTAGCGGACGGTAATGGGGTTCTTCGGATCGGTATCGATGATCTTGGTACCGTTGAGGTCGAGGACGATGACGAGCGCGACCTCCACGTCCAGCAACAGCACACCGCGGGTCCCGGCGGCATCGCGCACGACCGTGAGTTCCCCCCCGTAGAGGGTGATCTTCGGGACGCTCACCGCCTTGAGCTTCAGCGCGGCGAAGGGAATCCCCGCCGACACGGTGAGAGCGACGACGTCACCGGCTGGAGTGTTCGAGGCCGCGAGCGCGTCGGTGAGCGGCGCCAGGGCGATCAGCATGCCGAAGAACGACCGCCAGAACCGCTCGGCGTCTGACCCCTCAGACGCCGCCGTCGGAGGCGGCGTCTGCAGGAAGCCGTCCTTGTCGTCCTCGAAGAGGCCGGCCACCACCTGCCAGCGGTCCACCGTGTCGTCGAGCGTCAACTGCACCCGGATGTCGAGCACACCGTCGTGCGCGTCGGCCTGCTTGCCCACCGGCAGCAGCGTTGGCCCCTGCCCCTCGGGCGGCACCTCGCCCGGGTTGCCGGTCTTCACCTTGCTGAGATAGCTCTCTAGTGCCGTCTCGATGTCGACCTTGAGCTTGACCTCCACCGCGATCAGCCGGTTGTGATCAATCTCGACCCGTACGTGCAGTTCCTTGAAGCGCACGGTGTCTGTGCCGGCCGGCTGCCGCGGCACGACCGACGGCTTCACCGGCGTGTTCTTCGCCGGTCGGGCCGGGCGAGAGAGACGGACCGCGGCATGCTCGATCCTGGCGGACGAGCCATCGGTCAGCACCGTGGCGTCGACCCGGCGATACCCGCTGCGGCCCGGTGCGAAGAAGCCGGTGTGTGCAGGCGGTGGCTGCTCGCCCAACGGGTCCTCGACGATGGTATTGCTGATCCCGTGGGCGGTGAGGAACGCGCGCATGGCCCAGATCCGTCGTTGCGACAGCTGGAGGTTGTAGGTGTCGAGGGGCTGGTGTTCCTTGCTCGCCATGCCCTTCAGCTCGACGGGCTGGGCTGGGTTGGCCTGTGCCGCCGCCTGCCACACCTCGAACTCGGTACTCGTAGCGAGATAGTGGCCGGGCTCCTTCCACCCAGGGCTGTCCGGGCCGCCCTCGTCGTCCGACTGGACCGTGCGCATGGCGGTGGCATCGGAGGCGAACACTGCCCACACCGGGTCGTCCGGGGACCGCACCTCATGGGGCGGACGGGCGGGCTGGTCATAGGCGAAATATGCGGTGAGGGTCGTCGGCGTCGACGGTGGCACGGCTTCGACCGCCCAGGTCGCCGCCACATCGAGCTGGGTGCCGTGCGCCAGGTCGACCGTGACCCGGCCGGAACCGTCCACGGCGAGAGGGGCGCCGTCGACGGTCACCGCCGTAGGACCCGGCGGGGTGAAGACGAGTGTCACCTTCTCCCCGGCGGGCGAGTCCTCCATCGTGATCACGTAACCGGCGGAGCCGGGCGTGGTCACGTCGATGCTGGCGACCTGCTCGCCGCCCCGGGGCGTGCCCGCGGTGAGCGAGGCCGCTGTGAGCCTGACGGGGAACGTCGCCGAGCGGCTCTGGCCTCCGGCGTGCACGTCCTGAACTTGCACCACCACGTCCTTACCGCTCTGACCGGCAGGGATCGTGACGAGGACCGGGGCGGCGTTCTGCACCGTCCCGTCGACCTGAATGTTGTACGGCGGCTGCCCACCCGCCACGTCAACGACCCACTGCGTCCTGGCGGGTACGAAGAGAGGTTCGGCCGTGTACGGCGCGCCGCCGGGCGGCAACTCCTGTCGGTGGAGGAACGCGCCGAACTCGTCGTAGATCCCGACCGACACGTGCTGAGGTGCATCCGGTTTGACGATGTCCAGACCGAAGACCCCGGACACACCGCCTTCCGGGCCGATGCCGATGAGAAGCTCACGGGCTGAGACGTCGACCCCGAGGCCGTCGAGGCCCGGCGGTCGGACGAACACCCGGACGTCGGGCAGGTACACGCCACGGAAGTCCGCGCCGACGCCGAATTTCTCGAGCAGTTCGGGAGGTGTCTCGGTGCCCGACAGATCGAGGATCAGTGACTGGAACCCGAATCCCAGCACAGCGCCGGGGCCGATCAGTGCGTACGGCGGACTCATCCGCAGCAGTTCGGCGTAGGCATGGCCGGCCGGGTCGTCGATGTCGTGGGCGGCCCACGAGTCGAGTGAGATGCCCAGCTGCGGGTCGGTGGTGGCGGTGCCGGCCGTCTGCTCGAGCGACAGCTTGATACGGGGAAGGGTGAGGGTGACCTCGGGATGGGCGGGGTCTTCGGCGAGCATGCCGTCCGGGCCGAGCATCGCACCGGTCAGGAAGGGCAGGTGCAACGTCGCCGCGTCCAGGAGTAGATCGAGGTGGAACACCGTCCCCGGGGCATCCTGCCCGGGCGCGCCAGGCCCGGGTACGCCCTGGCCGAGCCCTGCCAGTACGCCTGCCAGGGCAGCATCGTCGATCTTCGGGGTCGGCGTGCCGCCCGGGCCGCCGGTGAGCGCGTCGACCGCGGGTGAGGAGGCCCGCGGGGCGGCGAGCCGGAACCGGATGCCGATGTCCGGGAAGTCCCACCAGGCACCGGCCCGCCGCACGGTGCGGTGGTCCACCGCGGCCTTCCCTCCGAAGGAGACCGATGTCGGTGGGGTGAACCTCGGCGGATTACCGGTCAGCTCGGCACTGAAGCGGGCCATCCCGGAGACGAGGACACCGCTGTCGTCGAAGGCCGTCTCCACGTCCTGCACGAATAACGCGGACAGCAGTTCGTGCAAAGGGTCACCGATGGCCGCCCCGCCGAGTGCGTAGGGAGCCACGATGTCGATGAGCGCGAGACTTCCCATGCCGCCGCACACCTCCCGGGCCGTACGGGTACAGAGGAACAGACTGACCCGATCCGGACATCAGGTCCAGCGTCGACACAGGCCGGGTAGACGCGTTCGTGTATGCCTTTCCAGCATTCTGATCAGGGGAAACATGGCTCACTGCCCTTGCCGTTCAGTAACGGGGCAGGAACACACAATCAGGCGACGTCGTGTCAGACGAACGGCGTACAAGGTCCCGTGGACGAGAGCGAGAGGGGTGAGGCGCTGGCGGTCACTTGACTGATTCTGGCGCGACGACGCGGGTCGAACACGGCATCGCCCACCTGAAGGACTGGGTAGCCCTGACGCTGACCCGCCACTTCGACCGTCGCCGGCACATGAGCGACACCGTCCGGGCCGTCGCTGACCTGCTCTCCCATCAGCGGGCCACGGATCTGGCATCCGCACGGCGCATGTGAACACCGAGCCCCGGCGAAGTCGAAGTCACCGACGCCTCACCGTCAACCGTGTACGAGCTCGCAAAGCGTGTTGCAGAGGCCGCCAACAGTGAATCTTCCTTGAATGCGTGGGGGTTGAGGGGCGAGCCGGTGCGGGGGGAAGACGCTCATCAGATGGCTGACGAGCAGTTTGGTCGATTGCTGAGAGCGGTCCGTGAACGAGGCGCTGAATGGTGTGCGTGGGGTCGCCCGTGGCGGTTGCCGCCGGCCGAAGCGGGCACAGTGCAGGCGCGGCCAACCGGGAACACGCCGGTCTCATCGGGATGACACCGCGGACGATCAGAGGGATACTGGCCTTGGGAATGTTTCCTGCCGACTTCGTGTCTCCGCCTCCGGCTAGTGAAGAGAGGTGGTGTGGACGATGTTTTCCCGCGCACGAAAATGGCTCATCTCACGTCTTCGTGAACGTAAGTGGCTCATTCCGGGTCTTCGCATAATAGCTATTGCGATTGCGTTGAGCATATTTGGGATGCTCCTCTATACGTACATCGCCAACGCGACGAATCATACGCAGAACTTGGGAGCTTCGATCATCGGAGTCTTCGGTGCGCTGGTTCTTGCTTTCCTGGCACTTGCGAGTCCGGGAGCCCTTGAAGAGCTTTCATTCGGCCCGTTCAGGGTGAGATGGCGACTCAGTCAAGTAGAATCCCGTGTTGATTCGATTCAGATGGCTATCAACGGCCTACTCAATCGTCATCAGCGCAGCCACCTGAAGAAACTGGCTGGCGAATATGACGATCGAGTGGACTATCGCTCGACCATGGTCGATGAACTGGAAGATCTCCAAGATCTGGGTTACTTGAAACCTCGCTTCGGTCTGCCAAGCGTATCGGAACTCGACAAGGAAATGAAAGAGAGAAGAAGCTTTCACCTTACGGAGTTTTTTGTAATCACAAAGATGGGGAGAGAGTATTTGCGGCTCTATAAGGAATCGACTCTACCGATAAAGGTCAGCTCAACCCGGGAGGTCAAGGTCGACGGGAAGTCGTTCGGCAAGGCCGACGACTGGTCCGACGTCGTCGCCCTCGCTTTGGATGCTGGATGGGTCAGGGAGCCGAACTATGAGGACGTGGACTGGCCGGACAGCGGTGCAGAAAGCTTGAAGCCCAAGGAGTGAAAAAAGCCCGAGAGTGGATTAAGGGTCCGTGAGCCGTTCCCGCCGCCTGTGCCCAAAGGGTGAAACCCGGGTGATGTCGTATGAGTTCTGCTGCGCGAGCATACATGGGTGCGATTCTGGGCCCGCACGGCACCGTCTTCCGGGTCTGGGCGCCGCACGCCAAGTGCGTGGGTGTCGCCGGATCGTTCGACGGGTGGGCATCGGCACATCCGATGACCATGGACGGCGGCGGATACTGGTCCACCTGTCTGGCCGCCGCCGGGCCGGGCGACCAGTACAAGTACCTTGTCACCGCCCAGGGCGGCGAGCTGTGGAAGGTCGACCCGTACGCGCGCAGGCTGACCAGCTCAACCGGGAACTCGGTGATCGATGCAGCGGACTTCGACTGGGGCGCGCCCCCCTGGCACTGCCCGGGCTGGGACGAACTCGTCATCTACGAGTTGCACGTCGGCACCTTCAACCGCGCCTCCGGCGGTGGACCCGGTCGGCTGTCCCACGTGGTCGAGAGGTTGGGGGAACTGGCCGAACTCGGCGTCACCGCTATAGAGCTCATGCCGGTTACTGAGTATGCCGGAGAGGCATCCTGGGGCTACAACCCGGTGACAGCTTTCGCAGTGGCGGGCAACTATGGGTGCCCGAGCGACCTGAAGGCGCTAGTCGATCAGGCTCACGAGCACGGTCTTGCGGTGCTGGCCGATGTGGTTTACAACCACCTCGGCTGGGCCGACCTGGATGCCGGGCTGCGGCGCTTCGACGGATGGTACGAGAACGACGGCGACGGCATCTACTTCTACAACGACTGGCGCCGCCGTACCCCATGGGGCCCGCGCCCCGACTATGGCAGACCCGAGGTCCGCCAGTACCTGCGCGACAGCGCGTTGTCGTGGCTCGAGGAGTACCGCATGGACGGTCTGCGCTGGGACGCCACCGCGTTCATCCGCAACGTCGACGGCGAAGATGACCGCGGGAAGGATCTGCCCGACGGCTGGGCCTTGCTGCGCTGGGTTAACGACGAGATCAACGTCCGCCAGCCCTGGAAGATCAGCATCGCGGAGGACTTGCGTGACGACCCAGCCGTCACCGCCGGCACCCCTGTGGGCGCCGGATTCGACTCCCAGTGGGACGGAGGGTTCTGTCGGGTGCTCCGGGAGGCGCTCACCGTGGAGAAGGATGAGCAACGCAGCATGGGCCAGGTGCGCGACGCCATTGAGCACCGCCTCGGTGGCAGTGCGCTCACCCGGGTTGTCTACACCGAGTCCCACGATGACGTGGCCAACGGCAACGCCCGCGTCCCCGAGGCGATCTGCCCCGGCAATCCTGAATGTTGGTACTCCAAGAAGCGTTCCACGCTTGGCGCCGCCGCCGTCATGACCACGCCGGGTATACCGATGATTTTCCAGGGCCAGGAGTTCCTGGAAACCAAGCCGTTCGACGACCGCACACCGCTCGACTGGGCCGGGTACGATCGCCATCGCGGTGTCGTGCAGCTCTACCACGATCTGATCGCCCTTCGGCGTAACCGCGACTACACCACCGCCGGACTGCGGGGTGAAATGGTGGATGTGTATCACTGCAACGACACCGACAAGGTCATCGGCTTCCACCGCTATGCCCACGGCGGTCCGCGCGACAGCACCGTCGTCGTCCTCAACTTCGGCAATCGTGCCTACGACAACTACCGGCTTGGGTTGCCCAGGGCGGGAGTCTGGCGAGTTCGGTTCAACAGTGACTGGGCGGGCTACGACCCCGAGTTCGCCGGCTCACCGAGCTTTGATGTCGACGCGGACGACGACGGGCAGGACGGTATGTCCTGGGCGGGCGGCATCGGTGTCGGCCCTTATAGCGCCGTCATTTTGTCCCAGGATGGGTGACGCTTTGGCGAGCGACTACCCGGGTCCAAAGGTCTACCTGCCCACGGACTTTCGTGTGGAATGGGGCCGGGTCTTTCACTGTGGTCGACTCGACGCCAGTGCCCGCGTCCTTGTCCTCGGCCGGGTTCCCGCCACACACGAAGCCACCCCTCACGTCCTGGTGGGAGAAGCCGGCTGACGCTGTCAAGGCTCACTCAACACACGGCCGGGACGCCTGAAATGATGCCGGTTGTTGGTAAGCGGCGTCATCGCGGGAGGCGGTGGCCGTGTGGGCCGGCGTAGCGGTGGCCGGGTGCACGAGTGAATGCGGCCATCACGAGTGGCACAACGCCAATCGCTGAGCGAGGGGCGAGCCGTGAGGGACACCTTGCTCTCGCTGATCGCTTCTACGCTGTCCCTCTGGGCGGGTGCGGAGAGCACGTTGACGTTCACCTTCCAGGTGCCGTCACCCTGGTCGGTGTAGTCGGCCTTGGAGGTGACGGCAAGTCAGTTCCACATGACAGTTGACATTGAGGACGGGCGGCGGGTTCTGGGGGTGATGAAGGTGCCAGGGGCAGTGCCGGTGCCGTCGGATTCGACCAATGAGTGGTTCGGATGCTTTCTTGCTCTCCGCCCGGCACGAGATTTCCCGGTGCTGGTTCGGTGCTGATCTCCGAAGGCCGAACGCTGCAAAACACCAGGTCACAGCTTTGATCGAATGAGTTGTCGTACCACTCGATGGTGGTCCCGATGAGGCTGGCGGCGACGATTCTGGGGAGGCCGGCGGGGGGTGGGGGAGCGGTGGTTCCGGAGGCCATGTGCGCCACTTCCTCGTGTGCGGTGGGGACGGGTACGTGTCGGCACACGGTAGAAAGCCGCACGTCAGGGGCACATGTGGCGGGGCAATATAGTTCGGGGAGCGTCTATGCGTGCGGCCATCCATGCCGGCTCACGGAAGGGCGGCTCAGGGACTCGAAGGCGGCCGCAACGAAGGCTGTCCGGGACGCGTAGTTCAGGATGATTTGACGGTGCGGCTGACTCCCGTGCCGGTGTTGTGCTGACCAAAGAACTACGTCGTCACCCGCCTTCACTTCTCCCGTTCTGACTCGGTGCAGACCACGCTGCGTTGAACTCGGACATCTGGGGTTGATCGGCTCGGGGGTTACAGACACGGCGAAGCCCCGCCGGGAACCATCCGGACGGGGACCTCTCTGCGGCGCCGTGCGCGATGGTCGGCGTGCCGCGGCGGACCCGTCCGGTTCGCGGACCACCGGAAAGAGGACGGCCCGCGGTGCACGAGACCGGGCGCCCGGCGTCGACAGGACACCCGGGCCGGTCTTCAGCCCCGTTCCCGGCGTGAGGACGGATCCGGGGGGAAGGCCAGGCCGGTGATGGTGCCGGCCTGGACGATCGGGCCGTGCTGGGTGCCGCCGGAGATGGTGTTGCGCACCGTTGCCGGGCGGCCCGCTGCGGCGGCCGCCAGTCGGCGCAGCGACGCTCCGAGAGCACTCAGGTCCTCGCCGGTGAGCGCCCCGGTTTCCACCAGCCGACAGAGATTTGTCTGCCACTCGGCTGCGATGTCGGACGTGGCGCGCTCGTCCGCCGCGGCGCCGGTGAGGAGCAGCCGTGTACGGGCGTCGTCCAAGCCGGTGATCGCGGTGGTGTCAGCGCCCGCACGTGCCAGGAACCGGCCCATCAGTGCGCGGGTGTGAGCCCAGGAATCAGTGACCATGAGGGAGACCAGGGTGGTGGCTCCCGATGCCGCCATCGCGGCCAGTTCGGCGTCCATCGAGTCCTCCTGGATGCGCGGGGATGAGATGTCCGGTCGGCGGTCAGGCCGTCTCGGCCGGCCGGCCGGGGTCGGGGGCCGGTTCCGTACCGGTGTCGGGGGCAGGAGGCCTCGGCGGATCGAATCGGCGTAGGAGGTCCTCCGCTGTCTCGTGGCGGTTGTGCTGCTCGATGAGCCGCGAGAACTGTCGGGCCAGCATCGCCCGCCGGTCGTCGTCCTCCGTGAAGCCCATGGCCTCGAAGAACCCCGACAGGTGATCCGCAGCCGAGGGCTCACGGGGCGGGAGATCGGCAGACTCCGTACCGGTGTCCGGCGTCCCGGCTCCTTCCGGCCGGTGCGGCAGCATCTCGAGCAGGCGCTCGGGGATGTCGATGTCGTTGGCCGCGGAGGTCAGCTGCGCCAGCAGGGGGAGGTCGGCCACGGTCTTCGCCACGTGCTCGTCATTCTTGGTGAGCCACCACACGACGGCACTGCCGGTGTCCTTGAGGACGTCCTCGCCCAGATACCGGCGCTTGCTCTGCTCGTACTTGCGCTGGTGTTCCCAGACCGTTTCGTCCTTGCGCACGCCGGCGAGCCGGTCCAGACGCTCCTGGTCCTCGTCGGGCAACGTGAGGCTGATGTCCTCCGCCATCGCCTGGAGGTGGCCCGTGGAGTCCGGGCACATGCGGCTGAGGGCGCCGCCGAGTTCGTGCTGAAGGAGCGAGGCGCGGCCGGGTTCCCGCTTCTCGGCAATGGCTCTGGCCCGGCTGAGCACCGCGTCGACGGCGAGGCCGGCCGGGTTGAGGACCGTGCCACGCCCCGTACCGTCGGCGAAGCACCACCGCACGGTCGCCGAGAAAACGAAGTGGTAGTCGTCCCAGAGGCTCGGGAGCGCCACCCGGTTGACGCGGCACTCGGTCCGCTCCACCGGGGCGGCCGTGAGCTGCTCCTCGAAGCTGACCGGCACCGGGCCGCGGCGCTGTGAGGCCACCCGGAAGACCGCCGCGGGCACCACGAGAAGAAGCGCGGCCAGCGCGGGCCAGGTCCAGCCGGGCCATTGCCGCACCAGGCCGGCGATGGTCAGCAGCAGGCCGCACAGAACGGTGAGGAACACGGTCGTCGTCTTGCGTGCGGTCGTCATGATCGACCCCCTCTGGCCGATGCCGACGGGGCGGTAGGACCGATGCCCTGGGCCACGCCGATCTTGTGGAGCAACAGGTCGGTCGTCTCGGCGGAGCCGGCGCCGCCGCCCGGAGAAGCGCATTCCGACTGGCGTGCGGCCGCGTACAGCGCGGCGAACGTTGCGCCCCGGTCGTCTCCACAGCGGTCGGCGGCATCGACCAGCAGGTCGAGGAGGATCTCCCCCCGGTCACCGGCGCCCTCGGACGCCCAGTGCAGCCAGCGCTGTATCTCTGCCCGTGGTGCCACGCGTCGTCCTTCCGTCCGCGACACCGCGGCGGTCAGCACGGCGCTCCAGCACGTGATCAGTGAGCGTCGGACCCCGTCCTCGTCGACCAGAGCGCGGGTGGTGACGGAGCGGTCCGTGAGCGGCGCCGGATCGCTGACGCGCAGAAAGATGCCCAGGTCGGTCGGTGCGAGGTCGCCGCGTGCCAGCCGGTCGAGCAGCCTCCGGCGCAGCCGTCGGCTCCCGGCCACCAGATCGCCCAGGGCCCGCAGGGCATGGGCCGTGCCGCGCTCACGCCGGGCGAGATGGTGCAGCCGGATCAGGGCGTGGTCCGGATGGTCCAGTGCGAGGACGTCGGCGCAGACCTGGACCAGCACCTGGGCAAACTCACCGGTCAGCCGGCGGTACGCGCACCACTGGTAGATCCGTTCCCGGAAGTCCCTGCCGTGGGCGGGGTGCGCGAGACCGCAGGTGAGCGCCTGGACAGCCGCCTCCGCCCGGGCTCTGCCCGCTCCCTGCGTACTCCACCGTTCGGCGAGCGCGGCGAGCGCGTCCGCCCGCCCGGTCCGCAGGTACTCACCCGCCAGCCTGGCCACCAGTCCGTCGCGGACGTCCGGCACGAGATGGGGGCCGTTGGACTCGACGACCCGCGCGGCCCACGCGCCGAGGTGGGGCCGCAGGTCGGGCATGTGGTCCCAGAAGTGGGCGCGGACGGCGGAGTCGTAGTCCAGCTCGGTGAACCGCACGTGACCGTCCGGCCCGGAGCGGGCGTAGATCTCCGACAACCGCTGGGCGAGGTCCTTTCGCTGGAGGAGCGGAGTCTCCTCCTCGGGGGGTCCGACCGTGCTCAGCAGAAGCGCGGCCGCCCGGTGGACGACGTCGGCGTGTGCGCCGTGGAGCATGGACACGGCGATCAGCAGGGCGCGTTGGGAGGCCTCGGGCAGGCCGGCGACGCGGTCGGCGACTTCGGCGCGGCGGCCGGCGCGCGCACGTTTCGCGGCCGCGCACCACTCGGTGAATTCCTCGCCGGGTCCGGCCGATTCGCGGGCCCGGCGTATGAGGTCGGCGAAGTCTGCGATCTCCCGCATGGGTCTGTGTGCACTCAATAACTCTTCGACGGTGACGTCGTGCCGGAGGAACTGCTCGTACGGCACGCCGTGGGCGCGCAGGTGGCGTCTGAGAACCTCCATGGGGGAGGCCGGCGGGCCGATCTCGACACGGTAGTGCTGGAGGTCGGGATCGAGGGCGCCGTCGTGCGGCATGACGACGACGAGATGGGCCCGCCGCTCGCGCACCGTCCGGCGCAGGGCGGGCAGGTCGCCCCGCGCCACATGCCACAGACCGGCCTCCGCGGTGGACAGGTCGAGCAGCAGCCGGTCGCCCGGGTCGACAAGAGCCGGGTTGCGCAGCGACAGCTCGCCCTGCTCGCCCTGCTCGTCGGGCAGGAGTTCGCGGAAGGCCCCGCCGGGACGGTGGTGTTCGCGCAACAGTACGCGGGCCGTGGCCGTGCGGCCGCTGCCGGGGGCACCGTCGAGGATGACGGTGCCCGTCTCCGCGAGCGTGGTACGGGCCCTGCCCATGTTGGCCGGAGCGACTAACACCCGCCGTGTCCAGCGCAGTTGGTCATCAGGAAGCTGCCGG
Organism: Streptomyces naphthomycinicus; assembly: GCF_020400595.1. GTDB lineage: Bacteria > Actinomycetota > Actinomycetes > Streptomycetales > Streptomycetaceae > Streptomyces > Streptomyces naphthomycinicus. Next base: position 274,624 of record NZ_JAINRE010000002.1, read on the forward strand.
AAGACCGGCTTTCGGGGCTCGTGCGCAGCGGCGCCGAGGCTGACGTAGATGTCGCCGTCGCCCGTGTGCGTGATGCCCTGCGTACTCTCGACCCGGGTGGTGTGCTCTGTGCTCACCGTCGGTCGTCCTGGGGCCGCTCCGGCTCCCCGAACCGCTGGTGGACGTCCCCGTGGTGGTCGCCCTCGGTGTACGTCGTCCCGGTGCCCGAGATGTAGCGGTCGCCCGACACATGGCGTGAGTTGTTGTAGACGCTGCCGTTGCCCGTGTGAACCGTGCCGTGGGAGCTCTTCACGATCGTGCCGCCGACGTCACCGCTGAAGGCGCCCGCTTGGACAGACGTTCCGCTCACGTCCCCGACCGAGTTGTGCACGGTGGTCGACGCCGGCGACGGCTCGCCGGGCTCGCTCAGGTCCCGCAGCTCGGGGACCAGCTCGGCGACCAGATCACCGATCCGCCGGACGCCGGCCTCGGTGTCGTGGGTGCTGTCGAACGGCACGGACTGCAGATCGGCGAGCCGCGCCAGCTCCGAGGGCAGGGCCGTCTTGCTCAGCCGGTCGGTCTTGCGGCCGTCCAGCACGGGCACGACGACGAGCCCGCACTCGAACGCGGCCTCGATCTCCTTGCGCACCCAGTCGTCGGGATCCTGCAACCGGCTGCGGAAGTTCGTCCAGTCCGGTCCTACGACGGCCAGCAGCACGGAGCTGTGGCGTAACGCGGTCAGCAGAGCCTCTGGGTAGGCGTTCCCTGGGGTGATGGACCTGGAGGCACGGAAGACGTGGTCCTGGCCGAAGCGGCGTGACAGCTCCTGGTCGAGGAGGGCCGCGGTCCGCTCGCCGTCGCCGGTGCGGTAGTTGATGAACACGTGGGGCATGTCAGTGACTCCTTCAGATGGTGGGCTGGTGCGACAACGTGCCGAGTCGCGGTCCCAGCCGGCGTACGGAGGGATGGTTCGCATGGCGCGCCAGGGCGCGGGCGAGCCGCCGCAGGTCGGTCGTGACGGTGGCGGACCCCACGGCTTTCACTCCGTCGAGCAGTGGCGCCGCTAGGTCACAGGCGTGGTCGATCTCGCCGGCCGACGCGTAGGCGAGTGCGCGGCGGACGCCGTATCTGACCTGGGTGCGGATCGCGTCCTCGCCGACGAGGGCGAGTTGCCGGTCCAGCTCCTCGCCCGCCTCGCGCGGCCGCCCGAGATCGAGCAGGCACCAGCCGGTGACCATGCCGACCGGATCGGGAAGGTGCATGGTGCCGATCACCGGCTCGTCGGCTCCGTCGTCCTGGCGGGCGAAGAGTGTACGCGCGCGGTCCAGCGCGTGCAGACAGGCCCGGTGGTCACCCGCCAGGGCGTGGCCCTGAGCCTCGCGCTGTGCGGCGAGCCCGCGAATCCGCGGGGGCAGATCGCCGGTCTGCGCGCGACGGGCCAGAGCGACCGTCTGCTCGGCGTCGTCCCGGTACAGCGCGATCAGGGCTCGGCGGACCAGCGCGTAACCGGCCAGTGCCCGGTCGCCGCCGGCGGCCGCCAGATCGACCGCGCGCTGCGTCCACCACAGGGCCGCCCGCTCGTCCCCGGTCTCCTGCACCAGCCAGCCGACGTATTCGGCATACCGGGAGCCGAGGGCCAGCAGGTGGCGACGGGTGCCGCTGTCACAGTGGGCGGACAGTTCCCGCAGGGTGTGGGTCTGTGCGATCAGAACGGGCAGAAGCAGACCGGGCGCCATCGTTTGGCCCAGTCTGCGGTAGTGGGTGAACAGCGAGCGGGAGGCTTCCAGCATTCCCGCGCCGGTGGCCGGCGAGGCCGGGCCCGCGCCGTCGGACCGCCACGCCATCAGCGAGGCGACACCGGCGCTCACGACTTCTCGTCGCCCCACGGGTTGGAAGGTGTTCGATCCGTCCGGCGACAACTGCATGATCCAGTCCTCCTCGTGGATATGGCCCGGCGCCGGATCGACGGGCGGGACGGTGGTCTCTGGTGCGAGCAGGGCCAGCAGGGCCCCGCCGGCCCCGAGGGCGGCGTCGCACAGGCGGGCGAGGTCACGGCTGGGGGCCTTCAGGCCCCGCTCCACCTTGCTCAACTGCGCCTTGCTGTAATGCACGGAGCCGGACAGGGTGGTGAGGCTGAGCCCCGCCTCCAGACGCCGCTTCCTCAACTCCTCGCCGAACCCGGTGGACGGCTGTGGCACGGAAACCTCCAACCCCTTCCGCACTGTCCCGAGTCGGCGCTGCACGAAAGCGTGCGGCAGTCGGGCCGGGGCGGACAAGGCGATCGATGCTGTTTCCCGTTTCCTTCTCCGACATGGCAACGTGGCATGCGCGGCAGGGAGGACCGGAGAACCGGACCACCTGGAAGCTGTGCCGAAAAGGGAAGCGCCGGGGCTCAGTGACAGGGAGGACACGCGAGCCAGGAGGGGGCGAGGGCCCGCCAGGTTTCCCCGGCCGTGGGAGATCTCGTGACGCTGCGCCGGTGCTTCGGGTGGGGTCGGCATCTCCTGCGGTCCGTGTAACTGTGACGCATTCTCAGTTGCCCGGTTTGCGATCGCACCCCGCTCATCCGTCCGTATCGGCAGCCGCGTGCGGCGATCACGGCCGTTCCCTGCCCATGGGCCGGGAGCGTGGTCGCGTGGGCATTGAGGAGCCGTACTAGCCCGGAGCGGTAGGGCCTGCCGAACTGAGCTTGACGCCGGCGTGACGAGCCGGGCTGCGCGGTTCTCGAGATTCCGCAGATGACCAGCCCATTGACGGCGGCGACCAGCGAACGCATCCGGAAGGACGGCAACAGCATCGCTCACGGAGACATGGGCGAGAAGCCGAACTCCGTGAACCGCCGGCAGACATGGTCGGCCTCGCCGTGACGAGGAGCGTCCGCGATCGCTCGTTCACCGTCGTACACGGTGCAGAACGGCATCTCGCGCTGACTGAATGGTGCGGCGAACCCCGTGACGCCTGACCGGCCGCAAGTCCGGGGCGGAATCGGTCGGCCCCGTGACTCGGCGCAAGGTGTGACGCGCCGTCTGTCATGCTGGTGGACGGGCGGGCGGTGGTCGGCCGGCTTGGTCGAGGGGCGCCTGGGGACGGGGGCGGCGGCGGTATGCCGAAGGAGAACACGGACCACGCGAACGCCGACGGGGGCGACGGCGGCCGTACGGCACAAGCGTCAGGCTCAGCGGAGGTACCGGCCCGCGCGGCACCTCCCGCGGTGCCCCGGCAGTCGGCCGCCTGGGGCAGATTCCTCACCATCAGCGCGTGGCCGACCGGTGCCGTCGGGGCCGTTCTGGCAGGCGTGGCCCTGCAGCGCTGGCAGGAGACGAGACGGCCGGAATACGCCCTCCTCACCGAGGCGGGCGAGGACTTGTGGTACCCGGCGGCGGCCCTGGCCGGCGCGGTCGCCGTGGGAGCGGTCCTGGTCGTCGTCTACCGGGCGGTCGTTCTGCACCGACCTCCCACCGGGAAGACGTTCGCTCCCGTGCGGCTGTTCCTGGCGATCGCCGCTTTCAACGCGGTCAACAGGCACTGGGGGGACGACCTGACGGTGCGCTGGTGGGACTTCGACCTCCTGATACCCCTCGCCTCGGCATCCGCGTACACACTGCTGTCCGCGTCCCGGGAACTCGCCGTGCTGGGGCGACAGCACCTCTCCGAGGTCATCCGGTCGCCCGAGGATCTGCGAAGCGGCTCCTACTCCCTCTACTTGAGGTCCTTCGAGGACGACCTCGCGCGCACCATGCTGGAGCAGACCGAGCACAGGGCTCCCGGACCGGGCGCCGTACTGCCGGACCTCCGCCTGTCCGGCCTCACGGAGGAAGAGCAACTCGCCGAGGCGCTCAAGCCCGTGGCACCGATGGTGGCCGTGGGCCGCCCCGGAGAGAGGCTCCCCCTGGTGGGGGCCCGGCGGCTGTACCTGCCGATCGACGACTGGCAGGACACGGTGCGCGACCTGATGCTGCGGGCCCGACTGGTGGTCATCGCGGTCGGTCCGGGTGCCGGACTGCAGTGGGAATTCTCGGAGGCGGTACGGCTGCTGCCCGCACGGCGGCTGCTGCTGCTCGTCCCGGACCGGGAAACCTACGAGCAGTTCCGCGCCGCGGCCGGCACAGCCCTCGCCGAGGCGGCCGTAAGCCCCGCAGGAGAGGGTGTCCGTGCCCCCTGGCCCCCTCCGGCGCTGCCGCCCTATCCGGAAGGAGAACCGGCCGAGACCCTCTCGCTGAAGGGCGCGGTCCACTTCGACGACGGCGGGAGCCCGCACTTCGTCTTCTTCGGGAGCGACAAGATCTGGGGGACCCGGCACCGCGAACGGGTGCTGGGATCGGTGAGAAAGACACTGGGCCCGGTGCTCGACCGGCTTCCGGTGTGGGAGCCCTGGAGCCGCCCGGAGGAGTCGTCACCCGGGCGCAGGGGTTGCGGAGTCTGAGCGGTACCCGTTTGGCGGAATCGATCCGGCCGCACCGGCCGTTCGGCCATCATGAACGCATGGCCGGCATCGACGACAGGCTCTGGAACGAGGGCGTCAGCCCGTCGGACTTCTGCGACGGCGCCGCCAAGTACCAGGCGACGATACTGGAGCAGTACAAGCTGTGCGTCGAGATGGCCGACCGGGTCAGTTCCCGGCGCAATCTCACCAACACCTTCTTCCTCACACTCAACACCGCGGTCGTCGGCGCCCTCGCCGCCGCATCCGGCGCGGGTTGGCCGCGCTCCTCCGCATGGGTCCTGGTGGCAGGACTGCTGATCCTTCTCGCCCAGTGCCTGGCCTGGTATGTGATGGTGCGCTCGTACCGGCAGCTCAACGCGGCCAAGTACGCGGTGATCGGTGCCTTCGAGGCGAAGCTCCCCGCCTACGCGTACTCGCGGGCGGAGTGGGGTGCGCTCGGCGAGGGCCGCGACTGGCGCACGTACATGCCGCTGACGCACGTGGAGCAGTGGGTGCCGGTCGTCTTCGCGCTGTCGTACCTCGTGGCCTTCGGGGCCGTGGTGACGCGGTGAGTCCACCGTCCGGCGGCAAGGAGGGTGCCAGGGCCCGCGGTGGATAGGATCCCCCTGTCTAGGTGAAGGGGACGGTCCATGACAACCATCGCGGTGACCGGGCACATGGATCTGGCCGCGGACAGCGTCCCTGCCATCCGCGCCGCCCTCGACGGGCTGCTCCGGCGGTACGCCCGAGACGGCGCACTCGTCGGCGTCTCGTGCATCGCCGAGGGTTCCGACTCGGTGTTCGCCCAGTCCGTACTGGCCAACGGCGGACGGCTGGTCGCGATCGTCCCCTCCCGCGACTACCGCCGCGCCGTGGTGGGTCCACGCCACGCGCCCCTCTTCGACCACCTCGTCGAAGCCGCCGAGGAGGTCGTGGTCATGCCGCACGAGACGGCGGACCGTGCTGCCTACGACGCCGCCAACGCCGCCCTCCTGGAACACGCCGACCGGCTCGTGGCCGTCTGGAACGGGGAGCCGCCCAGCGGAAAGGGCGGGGGCACGGCGGACGTGGTCCTCAGGGCACGGGCGCAGGGACTGCCCGTGGACGTGGTCTGGCCGGACGAGGCCCGTCGCACCGGCTGACCGCGGTGCCCGGACGCGTGCCGGAAGAACCGCGCCCGCCCGCGCCGCCGGGGAATCCGCCGCACCGTTCCGGACAACGCGGACCAGGTCCGCAAGCGCCGGATGCGCGGCCCTTACGAGGATGCCGTTCTCGTCGCCGCCGTCACGGCGTTGTCGTGACGTACTGGTCCGACCGCAACTCGAACACCCGCACCCGTCGACTGCCGGTGGGATGGACGGTCTCACGGACCAGACGCATCCCCAGTTTGGCCGTGATCCGTTCGGAGGCGTCGTTGCCCACTTGAGCGATACTGACGATCCGCTCCAGCCCTCGCTCTTCGAATCCGAACCGCACAGCGGCCGCAGCGGCCTCCGTGGCCAAGCCCTGCCCCCAGTGGGAACGTCCCAGCCGCCAGCCGACCTCGACCGCCGGCAGTACCTCCGGCAGGAAGTGGGGCACCGAAAGACCGGTGAACCCGGCCAGCTCGCCGCTGGACCGGATCTCGACGGCGAACAGGCCGAAGCCCTGTGACTCCCACTCCCTCTCCCATGCCCGGATCCCGACGCGAGTCTGCTGTTCGTCACGGAGGCCGCCGTCCCGGATCCACCGCATGACCTCCGGGTCGGCGTGGATGGCGGCCATGGGCGCAACGTCTTCCTCGCGCCAGCGACGCAGGATCAGACGGGAAGTCTCAAGCGTGACCATCCGATCATTCTGGATCAGAAACGGGCCGCGTGGTTGCCGGTGCGGGTCCGGTGTTGTCGTCATCCCGTCCACTATCGGCGTTCCGCCACTATCGGCGTTCAGCGGCGCGGGTGACAGCGTGGTGGGTAATCTCGTGAGGGACTTCGCCGGGCGGAATCCGGTGCCGTCGTCACGTCCCGTCGGGGGAGGGGATGGCCCCATGTCCGGAACGAAGCCAGGCAGCTTCCGCGGGGAAACCGGAGCGCGGGCCGTCGTCCTGCGGCTGTGGCGCAACATCGGCTGCCTGGGCCTCTTCAACCTCGCGCTGCTGCTGTTCATCGCCTGGCTGGTCGCCGACGGCGGTCCCGTCCTCCTCCCGTTACTGCTGTTGACGCTCTTCACGGTCGGCGTGCTCAGGATGGTGTGGCTGCTGCGCTTCACACTGCGCATCCGCATCAAGGAGATCAGCGAAGTCGTACCGGACCTGGTCGCCTCCGGCGCGCGGTACTGCCTGATCCTGCGCCCGTTCGGATCCGCCGGACACATCATCGTGCGCAGCGGCAGGGGACGGCGGTCCCTGGCCCTGGGCGGGATGACGGTCACCTCCACCATGGAGCAGGTGATCTCGAAAGCCTGGTCCGACGCGTTCGCCTCCGAGGCGTACGCGGTGGTCGACCCCGGCCTCGCCCTGGCCCCCGGCGGCCTCGTCTACATGCGGGCCGCGCACACCGCCTGGCAGGAACCGGTCGCCCGGCTCATCGATGCCGCGCATTCCATCGTCCTGATCCTGCCGCCGCACCAGGAGATCCGCACGTCCACGTGGTGGGAGGTGCGCAAGATCATGGAACTCGAGCGTCTGGAGCGCCTCACGGTGGTCCTGCCCCCGTACGACGTGAAGGGAAGCGGGCACGCGCAGGCGAAGAGAGAGCTGTGCAAGCTCCTCGCGGTGGTGGAGGACCCGCTGTGCCTCGTCCACCTCGCCGAGGGCACCGATCCCGTCGTCAACCGCGAACGTGTCGACTACTACGAGCGGAAGCTGCTGCCGGCCAAGACGCTGGGCGTGCATTTCTTCAAGCACCAGGGCGGCGTCTTCCGGCCCCGCGACGACGGGCCCGTCCTGTTCAGCTTCGCCACGGGGGTCGACCGCAGGTCCCTGATCCTGCGCAGGAAGAGCAAGGTCAGCGAATTCACCTATCGGCCGCTGTTGCTCGCGGCCTACCGGTCGGATGCGGAAGAACTGCCCTGAACGGGACGGCATCGCACGGCGAAATGTCGTAGGACGGCGAACGGCATGCGACTGGACGGCTCGATCTCCGTGGCGGGAGCGTGCCGTGCTGTGGCGGGAGCGTCCCGTGCGCCGTGCTGCCGTGCTGCCGTGCTGGCGAGCGAGGAGAGGACGCGGTCGTCCCCTCTCCCCATGGGGCGAGACATGCACCGTCCCCGCCCAGGCCACGGGCCGCGCGCTACGGGCGGCGGGCCAGCAAGTGGGTGTCGAGGAAGCCCCGTTCGGACGCTGGATCGTGGAGCAACCGGGCCACCGTGACGAGTCCGGCCCCCGCCAGCAGTTCGGCGAACCGCTCCGCCGGCCAGCTGTAGGCAGGCGCCACCTTGTGGTCGAAACGGACCGGATCCGGCCCCTCGGTCCCGAAGAAGGACACCAGGAGCAGACCTCCCGGTGCCAGGACACGCACCTGCTCGGCGAGCAGCGCGGGCAATTCCTCAGGCGGGGTATGGATCATCGAGTAGTGGGCCAGCACTCCGCCGAGCGCGCCGTCCTCGACCGGCAGATCCTCCATCCGCGCTTCGTCGAACCGCAGCGCCGGCTGGGCCCGCCGGGCATGGGCGACCATGGCCGGGGAGAGGTCGAGTCCGAAGGCGTCCAACCCCAAGTCGTGCAGCAGGGCCGTCACATGACCGGGCCCGCACCCGACGTCGGCCACCCGCAGGTTCCCCGTGCCACGCACGAGCTCGGCGAAGGTGCCGATCATGTTCCGCGCGAACGGCTGCGTCTCCAGCCGATCAGCGAACATCGACGCGTACAGCTCGACGACCCCGTCGTAGGCCGCCCTGGTCTCGTCCTGGTGTCTCAACACGGGAAGGAAGCTAACACCCCCCTGCGGAACCCGGCCCACGCCCTATCGGACCGGCTGGTTCCGGGTTGGCCCGTGATCAGGATGCGGAGCCTGGCCGGGGCACGCCGGTCCCCTTCGGTGCGCCGCGGGGAGGCTGACCGCGTGGCCGTCAGGAGAGTGCGGCCTCGGCCGAGTGGACAGCGCGCAGGGCTCGCTCGACGGTCTCCTGGTTTTCGCCGACCGGAGCAACGTAGTCGAGGACGCCGCGCGCGGCCTCCTCCCCGAGTACGGCAGTGATCACCCACGTGGCAAGGTACTGGGACGCCAGGCAACCGCCCGCCGTAGCGATGTTCCCCTCGGCATGGAACGGCTCGTCGAGCACAGGGATGCCGCACGCTTCGACGAAGGGCCGGGTCTTCCTGTCCGTGCAAGCGGGCATGCCGTCGAGCAAGCCCAGGCGGGCGAGCACCAGCGCGCCGGAGCACTGGGCTCCGATCAGCTGGCGCGAGGGGTCGAGCCGCAGCTTGGAGATCAGCTGATCGTCGGCGACCACTTCTCGCGTCCTCACACCGCTGCCGATCAGAACGACATCGGCCTCGGTGACGAACTCCATCGGGCGCTGCCCTCTCACCTCGACGCCGTTCATCGACGTGACCACCGGCGTCGGCGTGGTGAGGAGAGCCTCCAAGCCGTCCCCGCGGCATCGATTGATCAGCGCGGAAGCCACGAAGCTGTCGAGTTCGTTGAACCCGTCGAAGGTGACCACCGCTACCTGCATCGCAACTCCCTCGAGTACGGCGTCCGTGCTCCCCGTAGTCTCCCGGAGGCGCGCTTGCCGTACGAGGGCCAATGTGCTTCCTGTGGCCTGCTGGCCATGGCCGGGAGCACCTCGGTGGTTCCCTGCCGAGGTGCGATGCGGTCACGACGGCAGTTCGGTTCCGGCCTGCTCGCTCACCATGTACCGGGCGTACCAGTCCGGCCAGTTCCGGTCCTCCGCACCGATGCTCGCTTCATGCTCCCCGTGCGCGGCCGAGGCGCGGCGCAGCGCGCTCGCCAAGTTCTCGGCCGAGGCGAACGTCGTGGTCGCGGGATCGAGGCGTCCCGGGAGCCGGGTGGTGACCTCCTGGAGGAACCAGCCGTTGCCGTCCGGGTCGCTGAAGGACAGAAAGGAGCTGTAGGTCGTGCGCTGCGGATCCGGGCGGTACGAGATGCCGCTACGACGAGACTCGCACGGCCGCACGCGGGCCGCGCCCGGGAATCCGGCGGACGGCGCCGATGCCGAGTCGGCCGAGCAGCCGGAAGGTGATCGCGGTACCGGTGCCGTAAGCGAGGTGCGCGCCGAGATCCCAGGCCACGATCTTGGCGTCGTACCGCCAGATCGGCTTGTAGAGCCCCGCGATCGGCAAGGTGACATAGGCACCGGCGAACACCGCGGCACCGAACGGCACGCCATACACGGGGGAGGGCCTGGGCAGTGATCCGGCCAGGATGCCGTAGGCCGCGCCGGCCGCTGATCCGTAGGTCCAGTGCGCGACGGTGCTGGTGAGCCAGGCGGAACCAGCAGGAAGCCGGCGCTGGGTGAAGCCCTCGATCACCCGCTTCGCCACCTGCCCTGGTTCAGGGGCCTTCTCCCAGCTCTCAACCGGGGCGAATTCCCAGGCGAGGGGGTTGTCCGTCCCGCCTGCGCGACGGTACTACAGGTAATGGACGGCATCCAGGCACACCGTTCCCACCGCCCCGGCGAGCAGGCCGGCCGTCACCGCCGCGAGGGGAGTCGGCGGAATCCTTCGGGAGCGCATGACGGGATCTCCTCATCGATCGGGGCCGGGGAGGGAAGGCCGATGTTCTTCAGCGTCCCGGAGTGCGGGTGGGGAGGCATCGAGCCCGCATCGAGTATCCGGCGGACGGGACGCGCTCGCACGAGGGGCACGTTCGCGGGCGCGAGCGGTGAGGGACCTGCGACGGGCGGTCCTGAGCGGTCCTGCGGAAGCAGCAGGGCTGCCGGTCGTGGGGGGCGCGCCGCATGTCCTGGCGCAGGACCGGTCGTGGTCAGCCTTCGGCGACCGGTCCCGGGGTCGTGTCCGCGCCGAGGGTCCTGGCGGCGAACTCCGCCAGCCCTGCCCGTATCTCGTCGCGGGGCAGGCCCTTCTCCGTGGTCAGGTAGGCGACCAGGTCGGCCCGGGTGGCGGCGAGCAGGGCGTGGGCGGTGAAGTCGGTGACACCGGTGCCCGACAGGCCCGGAATCCGGTCCAGCAGGCCGCGGAGCACGGCGTGCCATCGCTCATAGTGCTCCGTGCGGTAGGGGCTGTCGCTACCGGTCTGTTCCAGGGCCAGCGCCAGGTGGCGGTTGTCCAGCTTGAAGCAGAGGACGGCATCGAGCAGGGCCAGTACGCGCTGCAACGGCGGGGTCGCGGGTCCCAGCGGCGGCGGTCCCTGTTCGACGTTCTCGCGGACCGGTTCGAGCCGGGTCTCGTACAGCGCCCGGATCAGCCCCGTGCGATCGCCGAAGGCGCGGAAGAGCGTCCCCTTGCCGACGCCCGCCGCCGCCGCGATGTCGGCCATGGTGACGTCGTCAGGGTGCTCGCACCGGGTGAAGAGGGTGTCGGCGGCGGCGAGGACGGCCGCGCGGTTGCGGGCGGCGTCCTTGCGCGGGGTGCGCTCGGGCACGTGGTTCCTCCATTGCGATCCGGACCGGCGGTCCGTATCTTGGAGAAGCGGACCGCGGGTCCGTATCGTACTGGAACGGAGAGAGTCATGCCCGAGAGCACCCGCGCGGACGAATCGCCGGGCGATCTGTACCGCCGCAGCCTGCGACTGCTGCTCGACAAGGACATTCCGGGCTGGATCGGCCTGTGGGCCGACGACGGAGTGATGGAGTTCCCCTTCGCCCCGCCGGGCCGGCCCGAGCGCCTGGAGGGCCGGGACGCCGTCGCCGCCTACATGCGTGACTACCCGGACCACATCGACCTGCACGACTTCCCCGACGTGCGGGTCCACCGGACCACCGATCCGGAGACCATCGTGGTCGAGATGCGGGGTGTGGGCCGGCTGGTCCGGAGCGGCGATCCCTTCGACATGACCTATATCGCCGTCGTGTCCGTCCGGGACGGCCGCTTCACCTCCTATCGGGACTACTGGAACCCGCTCGCCGTCCAGGCACCCGGTCCGGACTTCGCGGGGAGGGAGGCCCGATGACCGTCCCCGGCACCACCCTGGTCATCGGAGCCACCGGCACGACGGGCGGACGTACGGCCGCGCGGCTGGCCGCCGCCGGACACCGCGTGAAGGCCGCGAGCCGGCGCGCCACCCCGGTCCGGGGCACGGAACCGGTCCGCTTCGACTGGTACGACCCCTCGACCTTCGGCGGCTCCCTCGCCGGAGCCGACCGCGTCTACCTGGTTCCGCCGCCGGGCGACCCGGACCCGGCCGCGGTCATGCTGCCCTTCCTCCGGCAGGCCCGGGCCGCCGGCGTACACCGGGCGGTGCTGCTCAGCTCCTCGGCCATCTCCGAAAGGGGCCCGGGCGTGGGGGCGGTGCACCAGGCCCTGCCAGGGCTGTTCGACCAGTGGGCGGTGCTACGGCCCTCCTGGTTCATGCAGAACTTCACCGGCACGCACGTCCACGCCCGGAGCATCCGTACGCACGGCGAGATCCTGACCGCCGCCGGGACCGGTCGCGTCGGGTTCGTCGACGCCGACGACATCGCCACCGTCGCCGTACACGCCCTGACCGCCGACCGCGCGCCCGGCACCGACCTCGTCCTGACCGGACCTCAGGCGCTCGGCTACGACGACGTCGCCGCCATCGCCGCGGAGGTCACCGGCCGTCCCGTCGTCCACCGCGCTCTGACGTACGAGGACATGCGCGACCGCCTGGCCGCACAGATGCCGCTGGAGTTCGCCGCGATGCTGGCCGGCATGGACCGCGCAGTCTCCGCGGGCGCCGAGGACCGCACCACCGACACCGTCCGGCGTCTCACCGGCCGCCCGCCGCACAGCTTTCGGGAGGTCGCCGAACGCGAGCTGACACGGGTCGGCTGATCCTGCGCGCCGCGCGCATCCTCGTCCCCCTCGTACGTCATCCCGCCCTGCCGCGAACGGATTCTCCGGCCGGCCGGACGGGCCGCTGCTGCCCCTGACCCGACACCCGGCCTGCCGGGCGTCCCCACGACTTCGCCCCTGAGAGATACTGGGGGCTCAGGCAGTAGGTGACCCAGGGGTGAGGCGTGGACAGTTCGGGGGAGGCACTGACAGCATCGCCGGCCCAGCCCGCGGGCGCTCTGCGCGTGCACCCGCTGACGGACCGGCCGGGCTGGCAAGCGATCGGCGAGATCACCCTGACCGCACAGCGGGCCTGGGTACAGACGCTGCACCAGCTTGTCCTCAGGGACGAGGAGGCGTGCCACTTGGACCTTTCCGCGGTCACCTTCGTCGATGTCGCTGGTGTCTCGGCTCTGGCGGCGGCAGCCCAGGACCTTCCGCAGGGGCGGCGCATCGTGCTCGAGGATCCGCCTGCCGTCCTGCGGCGGGTGCTGCACTTGTTCTGGCCGGACCTGGACGCCATCGAGGTGGTGGTGAGATGACCGCCCCGATCACTGAACCGTTCGTCCACCCCGCCTTGTTCTACCGGGGCGAGCAGGAGTACCTGGAGGGCACGGTGCCCTTCGTCCGCGAGGGGCTGCGGGCCGGGGAGCCGGTGGCGGTCGCCGTGCCCGGGCCGAACCTGGCGATCCTCAGGACGGCCCTCGGTGCGGACGCCTCGGACGTGCAGTTCCTCGACATGACCGAGGCGGGCCGCAACCCCGGCCGCATCATCCCCAAGGTGCTGCGCGCCTTCGCCGACGCCCATCGACAGACACGGGTGCGGATCATCGGCGAGCCGATCTGGGCCGGCCGCAGCAGCGTGGAGTACCCGGCGTGTGTCCAGCACGAGGCGCTGATCAACCCGGCGTTCCAAGGCCGGGACGTCACCATTCTCTGCCCCTACGACGCCGACGCCCTTGCGGAGCAGGTACTCGCCGACGCGTACGCGACCCATCCCGTCGTCATCTCCGGCGGCTTGGAGCGGCGCAGTCCCACCTACGCTCCCCAGCAAGTGATCGCGCACTACAACCAGCCCCTGACACACCCGGCCACGGCCGAGGAGTTCGTCTTCGACGCCGACGCGCTGCCGAGCGTCCGGCACTTCGCGGTCGAGCGGGCCGCGCGGTTCGGTCTGTCCGGCGTCCGCCTGGAGGACGTCGCCCTGATGGTGGCCGAGCTGACCACCAACAGCGTGCGGCACGGCGGGGGTTCGGGCGAACTGCGGGTGTGGGCCGACGACGGCCGGGTGGTGTGCGAGGTCCGCGACAGCGGACACCTGAGCGATCCGCTCGCCGGCCGCCGCCCAGCCGCACGGGACCAGCTCGGCGGCCGGGGCCTGTTGCTGGTCCACTACCTGGCCGACCTCGTACGCGTCCACACGGGCCCCGACGGCACGGCCATCCGCTGCTACGTGGGCCGCCACTGATCCGGGCCCACGTCCAGGGCCGCCCGTGCTCCGCCGAGGCACGGCACCCCCGGCGGTCCGGTGTCTCCCTCGTGTGCCGCGCCGTGCGGCCGGCGCACAGCGGGCCGGCGCCTTGGCCGGGGGCCGGGTGCGGCACCGGGGTTCGGAGGCGTTCGCCGGCCGTGGCCTCCAGGTCGCCGGGAGGTCCCGCGCTGCCGCGTATCGAGTCGTTAGGCTCGGGGACATGGCTATTCAGCGGATGGACAACGTCGCCATCGTCGTCGACGATCTGGACGCGGCGGTCACCTTCTTCACCGAGCTCGGCATGGAGCTGGAAGGCAGGGCGCAGATCGAAGGCCTGTATGCGGACCGCACCGTCGGACTCGACGGCGTCCGGAGCGACATCGCGATGATGCGGACACCGGACGGCCACGGCAAGCTGGAGCTGACCAAGTATCACAGCCCCGCGGTATCCGACGCCGAGCCGCGGAACCCTCCGCCCAACACGCTGGGCCTGCATCGCGTCATGTTCGCCGTCGACGACATCGACGACACCGTCGCCCGGCTGCGCGCCCACGGCGCCGAACTCCTCGGGGAGGTGGCGCGGTACGAGAACATCTTCCGGCTCTGCTACCTCCGCGGCCCCGCAGGCGTCATCGTGGCCCTGGCCGAGCGGATCGGCTGACGCGGGCCTGCCGTGCGGAGCATGCCGACGGCCGGCACCGCGGTGACGCATCCGCGACGGGGCGGTGCAGGCTGCCGCACGAGCCCGGGGATTCTGCCGCGGCATCGGCGCCGTTCGGCCGCCCCGTGTGCCTCCGGAAGCGGCGGGCGGCGAGTGTCCGGGCTGCTGACCTGCTGGGCTGCTGGGCGGGCGGGGGATCACTCGGTTGCCGCCGTCGGCATCGGCCCGGCAGTAGTGCGGTGGTGTGGTTTTCCGCCCCGCACAGCGGATCGGCGAGGCCCGCGGGGTAGGACCCGCGCGTACGGCATCAGCCCGCATACCCACTGAGAGGACCCCCCTATGAAGACCCAACTGGGCAAAGCCCTGGCCGTCACGGCCGCCGCCTTTGCCTTGACCGGTCTCACCGCCCCCGCCCACGCGGCGGCCGACGGCGACGGGGATGTCGCCATCGCCGACGAACCGTTCGTCGTCGGACACTGGGCGGGCTTCGAGGAGACGTCCGCCACTTTCACCAGGGGCGGTGGCTCCGCGTTGACCACCGACACTGCCGTCGGCGGCGGCGAGGGCGGCACCGCGGCCGTCGACTGACAGGGCTCCCGCAAGCGGCTCGGACCGGGCGGCTCGCAGGACTCGCCGGATGTTCTCGGGCAGCTCCCTGCCCACAGGCCGGCCGCCGCGCCTGTCTAGGCGCCCCCGCCCGGGGCGATCAGGCCCGACTCGTAGGCGAAGACGACGGCCTGGACGCGGTCGCGCAGGTCCAGCTTCGACAGGATGCGGCCGACATGGCTCTTGACCGTGGTCGGGCTGAGGAACAGCCGGGAGGCGAGTTCGGCATTGCTGAGGCCCGTCGCGAGCAGGCGGAGTACCTCCAGCTCGCGGGGGGTCAGGCCGGACAGATCGCGGTGCGGGGCGATGGTCCGCGGTTCGTCGTGAGGGGCGAAGCGCTCGATCAGCCGACGAGTGATCGTGGGCGCGAGGAGGGCGTCGCCGGTCTGCACCAGGCGTAGAGCGGAGACGAGATGTTCGGGGGTGACGTCCTTCAGCAGGAAGCCGCTGGCGCCGGCCGTGAGCGCGGCGTAGACGTAGTGGTCCAGGTCGTACGTGGTGAGGATGACGACCCGCGTTCCGGCCGGGCCGGCGTCGCCGATGATGCGCCTGGTGGCCTCGATGCCGTCCATCTCGGGCATCCGGACGTCCATGAGGACGACGTCGGGCCGCGTACGGCGAACCGCCGCGACAGCCTCGGCCCCGTCGGCCGCCTCGGCCGCTACTTCGATGCCGTCCGCAGTCAAGATCATCTTGAAACCGGTGCGTACGAGGGCTTGGTCGTCGGCGATGACGGCCCGCAGAGGTGGCCGGTCCGCTGTCATACCGCGCTCCGTGGGATGCGGGCCGTCACCCGGTAGCCGCCGGCCGGCATCGGTCCGGCCGTCAGCTCGCCCTCGTAGACGGCCAGCCGCTCGCGCAGTCCCATGTGCCCACGGCCGCTGCCGTGCCCCGGCGGGGAATCCTCGGCGCCACCGGTGTCCGTGATCTCGATCTCCAGACATGCGTCGGTGTAACCGATGGCGACGGACGCCTGCGCGCCGCGCGCGTGTTTGATCGTATTGGTCAGCGCCTCCTGAACGACGCGATACGCCGCGAGGTCCACCCCCGGTGGCAGCGGATCCGGCGGCAGCGACACCGCGACGCTGACGGGCGTACCCGCGGTGCGTACTCGTGCGACGAGCGCGTCGAGCCGCGCCAGCCCGGGCTGGGGCTCCAGGCCGTCGGGCCTCTCGTGATCCGGGGCGGCCAGCAGGCCCATCACGTGGCGGAGTTCGGCCATGGCGGCCCGACCGCCCGCCTCGACGGCCAGCAGTGCCTCCTTCGACTGCTCGGGTGACATGTCCATCACTTTGCGGGCCGCGCCGGCCTGGATCACCATCACGCTCACATTGTGGGTCACGACATCGTGCAGTTCCGCGGCGATGCGGGCCCGCTCCTCCTCGACGGCGCGGCGCATGGCCTCCTCCTGAGCGGCCTCCAGTTCTGTCATTCGCTCCCGGCTCGAGGCCAGCCGCAGGTGCAGAAAGCGGACGAGGCTGGCCAGCATCCCTGCCACCAGGAGCACGAAACCCGGACTGGACCATCCCGGGAGCACGGGGTCCGCGTTGCGGAAGGCGAAGCCGGACAGCGCGGCGGCGATCACCAGGACGACGATCGCCGTCACCCGGTAACGGCTGTGTACGACGGCGCTGTAGGCGCCGATGACACAGGCCAGGACGGTGATCCAGGAGGCGGAGCCGGCGATGGCCAGGGCCGCGCCCAGCACCACCACGAACACGGTCAGCGGATACCGGCGCCGGCCTGCCAGCGGCAGCGTCGACAGGACGACCAGGGCCCAGGGCACGGAGGAGGGTTCTTCCTCCACGGGCCCCTGACCGGGGTCGGGCGGCGAGGGCGGGGCCGGGACTCCGGCCCCGGCGTCCACCGTGGGAGGGGTGATGTCCACCGGCCCCTCGCCGGGATGGCGCACCGCCACGAGCAGGGCGATGACGGTCAGCACGACCGCCAGCACCACATCGGCGCGCATCGCTCGCCGGGACAGCGGGGCGGCCCTCGCCTCCGGGCGTAGCGCGTCGATGAGTTGCCGATGCCGGCTGCGCCGGTCTTCCGTCTCCACCCGTGCATTGTGCTGCGCCCTCCGCCCGGCCCGCGTCCGCCTGTCCGACCGGGGCATTGCCCCGGAGGCCTACTTCTCGGGGATGACTCCGCGGCCGAATCCTCCGCGGGGAGGGCCTGATGTCGGTACCGCGGCCGACGCGGACCGTACGCGGCCCCTTCTAGGTTCGCGGGGCCGACAACGGCAGATGCCTCTCACGACCTCGAGGACGGAAAGCTCGTATGCGTCAAGTGATCGAACTGGAGGGTGCGGCGAAGCGCTACGACAGCGCCGGCGCGCCGGCGCTCGGACCGCTCACGCTCAGCGTCGCCGAGGGTGAGGCCCTTGCCGTGACGGGCCCTTCCGGCAGCGGCAAGTCCACGCTGCTGAACCTCGTCGCCGGCCTGGACAGGCCGACCGACGGCGCCGTGATCGTGGCCGGGCGACGGATCGACCGGATGAGCGAGCACGCCCTCGCCACGTTCCGTCGTGAACACATCGGCATGGCCTTCCAGTTCTTCAACCTTCTCGACGACCTCACCGTCACCGACAACATCCAGCTCCCCGCGCGGCTGACCGGAACCAGTCGGCGCGAGGCCGCAGCCCGCGCGGGTGAGCTCATGGAGATGCTGGGGATCCACCAGCATGCCCGCGCCTACCCGGGCCGGCTGTCCGGAGGCGAACGCCAGAGGGTGGCGGTCGCCCGGGCCTTGGTCAATTGGCCCGCGCTGCTGCTCGCCGACGAACCCACCGGTGCGCTCGACACCGCCTCGGGCCACGACGTCCGCGATCTGCTGCTGGATCTGCACCGCGCCGGACAGACCATCGTGCTGGTGACGCACGACCTGGCGCTGGCGGAGGCGTGCGCGAGCCGCAGGATCCACCTGGTCGACGGTCATGTGGCGCTCGACTCCCGTGCGCAGGCCGTCCGATGAGCCTGCTCGGTACCGGCGCGACGGGCCGGGTCGTACGCTCCGGGGTGGGCCGGCGGCGGGTGCAGACGGTGGTGATCGCCGTGGCCACGATGACGGCCGTGGCGTCGGCCGTGGTCGCCGGGGCGCTGATGGTCGCCGCGGCCGCGCCCTTCGACCATGCCTTCGGCAAGCAGCAGGGTGCGCACATCACCGCCCGGTTCGATCCGGCCAAGGCGAGTGCGGCGCAGCTGGCGGAGACCGGGAAGCCGGCCGGCGTCACCGCGAGCGCGGGGCCGTACCCGTCCACGGAGTTCCGCCCGGTAGATCAGGCGGGCTTCCGCCTGCCGACGCTGACCGTGGTCGGGCGGTCCGGTCCGGACAGCGACGTGGACCGCGTGGATCTGAAGTCCGGCCGGTGGGCGCAGAAGCCGGGCGAGATCGTGCTCGCCGCGTCGTTCGAGGGGCCCGCCATCGGGATCGGCGCCACCCTGAAGGCTTCGGACACCACGAACGCCCCGGCCCTCTCGATCGTCGGCTTCGCTGTGTCGGCCGGCAAGAGCGCCGACTCCTGGGCGACGCCCGCACAGGTCAACGCGCTGGCCTCGGAGAGGAGCCCGGTCACGAGTCAGATGCTCTACCGCTTCGACGCCGCGAGCACGAAGGAACAGATCCTCGCCGACCGGCAGAAGCTTGTCGCCTCCGTGGCACCCGGGGCGCTGCTGGGTACCCAGTCCTGGCTGGACATCAAACGCGCCGCTGATCAGGGTGCGGCGGCGACCGTCCCGTTCGTGACGGCCTTCGGCATGCTCGGCATCGTGATGTCGGTGATCGCCGTCAGCAGCGTGATCAGTGGTGCGGTCGGCACCAGCCTGCGCAGGATCGGCATTCTCAAGGCCGTCGGCTTCACCCCGCGCGAGGTCGTACGCGCCTACGTCGTCCAGGCGCTGATTCCGGCCGGTGCCGGCATCTCCCTGGGGGTTGTCCTGGGAAACCTCCTGGCAGTGCCGCTGCTGACGGACACCGAGGCGGTGTACGGCACCGTCTCGCTCTCGGTGGCCTGGTGGGTGGACGTCGTGGTGCCGGCCGCCGCCCTGGTCGTCGTGGGACTCTCGGCGCTGGTTCCCGCCCTGCGGGCCGGAAGACTGTCCATGGTCGAAGCCATCGCGGTCGGCCGGTCGCCGCGCACGGGGCGCGGCCAGTGGGCACACCGGGCGATGGAGCCGCTGCCGCTGCCGCGACCGGTGACCTACGGTCTCGCCACCCCCTTCACCCATCCGGTCCGTACCCTCGCACTGCTGCTCGCGGTGGCGTTCGGCACGGCCGCGGCCACCTTCGCGGTAGGGCTGACCGCGTCCCTCACCGCGGTCGGCACCTCGCAGGACCCCGAGAGCCGGGCCGCGGTCACGGTCACGACCACCAGGCTGAACACCGTCGCTCCCCCTCCGCCTCCTCCTCCGGGAGGCAGCGTGGCAGCCGCGTCCCCCGTGGGAGGCAGCGTGGCAAGCCCGGCCGAACTCAAGCCTGCCGACCCGGCGAAGGTGCGGTCTGCCATCAAGTCGCAGGCGGGCACCAGGTCGTACTACGGCAAGACCCGGACCGAGGTCACCGTGGCCGGGATCTCCGGCTCGGTCCGGGCCAGCCTCTACGAGGGCGATTCGCGCCCCGGCCGCTACGAGACGATCTCCGGACACTGGATCACCGGCACGGGGCAGATCGTGGTGCCCACGCGCTTCCTGGAGAGGACCGGCACCAGGATCGGTGACACGGTACGGGTGACCTACGAGAAGGAGACCGCGAACCTGCGGATCGTGGGCGAGTCCTTCGACACCTCGGGCAGCGAGCTGGAGATTCACGCGGACATGGCCGACTTCACGTCGGCCGCGCCCAGTTCCTTCCTCGTCGAGGTGCAGCCCGGTGTCTCCGCCGACGAGTACGCCCGGAAGGTCGCCGCGGTCGTACAGCCGCTGGGCGGCGACGCCACGGCCAACGCCCCCTCGGGCCAGGAGGGCGTCATCCTCCTCATGTCCGCGATGGCGGTGCTGCTCACGCTGATGCTGGTCGCCGTGGCCGGCCTCGCCGTACTCAACTCCGTCGTCCTGGACACCCGGGAACGCATCCACGACCTGGGCGTCTGCAAGGCGATCGGCATGTCACCAGGGCAGACCATGAGCCTCGTGCTCTCCGCGGTGGCCATGACCGGCTTGATCGGCGGGCTGATCGGCGTACCGGCGGGGTACGCGCTGCACAGCCTGGTCATGCCGATGATGGCGCGTGCCATAGGCACCCGTATGCCGTCACCGGTCCTCGATGTGTACGCGCCTGTTCAGCTGCTCCTGCTGGGACTGGGCGGGGTCGTGATCGCGGTGCTGGGCGCGCTGATCCCGGCCGGCTGGGCGGCCAAGGCCCGTACGGCCACGGCGCTGCGCACCGAGTAGCCCGGAGTGATCGATACCGACGGCGTTCGGCTGGGCACGGAGGCCGCGTGGAGGCCGCGCGGCGGCTGGCAGAGGCGGGCTGCTGTGAGATGGCTCCAGGCCGGCGGTCGGCGGTTCCCGCAGGGGCCCGGTCCTGATCACGAGGAGCTATCCTGCCCAGATCTCCGGCCCCTGCTTGACGACGACGAGTCCGTGACTCCGGTCGGATGGCCAGAGATCCACCTGATACAGGAAGTGGTCACCTGGGCCTCCGGCCGTGTCGACTGGCGGTGGTCCGGCTGGGACGTAGGAGACCCGAACGCGGAGCGATCCGGCGGGAACAGTCAGGCTCGGCCCGTCTGCGGGGTCGGTACCTGGGCTGGACATGGTGAGCTGACCGGTTGGGGCGTCAAGGTCGGTCTCGACGATGTGCTCGGCCGTCGGTTCCGTCGTCGGCGCCGAGGCGTGAACAGTGATCGACGACTCGACCATGCCGTCCCGAGCCGTGCCGACGGAGATCGAGTGCGGTTCAACGCCGATCCGATGGACGTGGACCGCTTCTTTCGTCCAGCCGGCGGGTGCCAGGTCCGGGTCCGACGCGTGTTCGGCGATCCACGCGTCATAGGGGGCAAGGTCCTGGACGTAGAACTGCCCATGATCGGCGTCGATCACGAATCTCAGCGAAGTATCGGCCACTGGCGCAGACTAACGAAGCAGGTGGCAGTCACAGCGACGCGGTCGAGCCGCCGGCCCGGCGTGGGCAGAGCCACGATGTCGAGCGTGCTCTCACCCCGCACGAGAGCACCACCGGATTCGGCCGGCGTTCGCGTGGCCGGTGCTGGGGACACGCTGGACTCGTGGGCTCCTCCGGCTCCTGAGGCTCGGATGGCGGGCATGATGTCGGCGGGCTACGTTCCGAGGGCGTCTTACGCAGGGGGTGGAGAGGGAGCCCCTGATGCCGAACGCAGCGCGTATCGATGTCCACACGCATGTGGTGCCTCCGTTCTGGGGCGAGGCGCTGCCGAGCCATGGCGGAGACCCGTCGGGCTGGGCCACCCCGTCATGGAGCCCGGAGGCGCACCCGATGGGCCCACCAGCGAGCGGCTGCTGGCGAAGTTCAGGCGTTTGCACGGGGACACCGCCCTGTCCTCCGGGCCGGACGCCTTCCGTAAGCTTCCTGGCCTTCGCCGACCACGAACGCATCCTCTTCGGCAGCCATTTCCCCTACGCCCCCGCGCCCGTCGCGGCGGCCTTCAACCGGCTCCGGGACGCGCACAGCGGCCTGACGGACGAGCAGAAGACCGCCTTCAACCACGGCAACGCCAAGAAGATCTTCACACGCCTCACCTGACGCGGGCGGACGTACCGGACGCCACACCCGCCCGGTCGGACGCGCCGATGCCCCGCACCGTCGGTGCGCGGCATCGCGGCATCGCACTGATGTGGAGTGTGCGTGTGGAGGGGCCTGGTCAGCGGGCGAGGCGGGGAAAGAGCGCCGCGGCGTTGCCGCGGTCGATGGCCTGGGCCTGGCCCGGGGTGAAGTCGGGATAGGTCTCCAGGAAGTGGTTGTAGTAGGTGCCGGCCTCCTGGGGGGCGAAGGGCCAGTCGCTGCCGTAGAGGACGTGGCCGGGCTCGGCGAACGCGAGGAGGGCCGGCAGGGCGGAGGGGCTGGCGGACAGAGCGGTGTCGAAGTAGAAGCGCTTCAGGTCGCGCAGGATGTCGTCGGCCTCGCGGTTCCGGTCGACGACCGTGGAGGTCAGGCCGGTGAAGCGGTAGGCGGCGTAGGGGAGGAAGCCGCCCCCGTGGGAGAGGATCACGCGCACGTTGCGGTAGCGGTCCATGACGCCGTTGAGCACCATGTTCAGCGCGGTGCGGGTGGTGTCGAAGACGTAGTCGGCCAGCGGGGCCGGGGTGCCGGGCAGCAGCGGCATCGGGGGCTGGGCGGGGTGGACGAAGACGTTTGCGGCGCGGCGGTCCAGCTCGGCCCACAGGGGCTCGAAGTCCGGGTCGCCGAGGTACTTGCCGTGGGCGTTGGACATCAGCACCACGCCGTCGGCGCCGAGGGCGTCGAGCGCGTACACGGCCTCGGTGACCGCGGCGTCGATGTCGGGCAGCGGGATGCCGGCGAAGTGGCCGAAGCGGTCGGGGTGGTCCTTGACGACCTCGGCGCCGTACTCGTTGACGGCGCGGGCGAGTTCGCGGGCGGCCGCGTCGTCGCCGAGGTGCACGCCGGGTGAGGTGACGGACATGACGCCGGTGGCGATGCCCTGCTGATCCATCATCGCGATCGCGCTCTCCGGGCTCCAGGCCGGGATGGCCCAGCCGCCGGAGTTCAGGCCGCGCGCTGCGAGGGTCTCGGCCCGGCGCGCCTTCCCATGTCACATCGGCGGCGAGGGCCTTCACGACGACCTTCTCGATCTTTCGGCGCTCGCGCTTGCGCGTGGGGGGGTGTGTGGAGTCGGGCGATGTGCCTGACTCCACACTCTTATGCCGACGCCGTTGTGGTTTCGTCCGGCCCCCAGCTCCACTTCGAATCCCGCGCGGTGGAAACATTCTGCGACGAGAGACTCGGGTTTCCGCCAGTTGATGGATCGGATCTCTTCGAGGTTGCGCGCCAGGTAATTGACGAAGCGCTGGTCGAAGAATCTTCCGTAGGCGTGAGTCCGAACGCCTCGAGTACCGACCTTCCCGGCAGCTCGTGGGCCGCCTTGTAGTGGTTCCTCTCCCTCTCGGGGGAGGGGCGTGTTCTGCCGGGAGGCACAGCAGATCCCACTGACAGCGCCGCTCCGGCCGGCGGTGGCGGGTGCGGCCGGGGGAGGCTCGGGCGACGTGCCCCGTGCTAAGGTCGACCCTTTGCAGTGTCGCTGTGCCGGTGCCCCGTACGGTGCCCCGGGCCGGTGGCCGCGTCCCCGCCGCGCCTTCCTCGGTACGGTCCTCGGAGGAAGGCTTTCTGTGAGCGAATCGACACGTGCCGACGCCCGGCAGCAGGACGACGTGCCCGAGGCGTCGGACACCACCGCGGCGCTGCCCAAGGCGGCGTCCTTCGCGCAGCTGGGGTTGCCGGCCGAGGTTCTGCGGGTGCTCGACGGGAACGGTGTGACGGTGCCGTTCCCCATTCAGGCGGCGGCGCTGCCGAACGCGCTCGCGGGACGGGACGTACTGGGCCGGGGCCGCACGGGATCCGGCAAGACGCTCGCCTTCGGCCTGGGGATGCTCGCCCGGACAGCCGGACGGCGCGCCCAGCCCAAGGAGCCGCTGGCGCTCGTTCTGGTGCCCACCAGGGAGCTGGCGCAGCAGGTCGGTGAGGCGCTCACGCCGTACGCCGAGGCGCTGCGGCTGCGGATCGCGACCGTGGTGGGCGGAGTGTCCATCGGACGGCAGGCCGCCGTGCTGCGGGACGGCGCCGAGATCGTCGTCGCCACGCCGGGCCGGCTGCACGACCTCGTCGAGCGCAAGGGCTGCCGGCTGGGACGGGTGCGCATCGCGGTCCTGGACGAGGCCGACCAGATGTGTGACATGGGGTTCCTGCCGCAGGTCACCGAGATCCTGGACCAAGTGCGTCCCGACGGGCAGCGGATGCTGTTCTCCGCGACCCTCGACCACGATGTCGATCAGCTGGTGCAGCGCTACCTGCGCGACCCCGCGGTCCACTCCGTGGACCCCTCGTCCAGCGCGGTCGCCGCGATCGAGCACCACGTCTTCGTGGTGCACGGCCCGGACCGGTACGCCGTGACCACGGAGATCGCCGCCCGGGACGGCCGCGTCCTGCTGTTCCTGGACACCAAGCACGGCGTCGACCAGCTCACGCGGCATCTGCGGGCCAGCGGCGTGGCCGCCGCCGCCCTGCACAGCGGGAAGTCCCAGCCGCAGCGCACCCGGACCCTGGCCCAGTTCAAGAACGGCGAGGTCACCTCGCTGGTGGCGACGAACGTCGCCGCACGCGGCCTGCACGTCGACGACCTCGACATCGTGGTCAACGTCGACCCGGCCACCGACCCGAAGGACTATCTGCACCGCGCGGGCCGCACGGCCCGGGCCGGCCGCTCCGGCACCGTCGTGACCCTCGTGCTGCCGGCCCAGCGCCGCGAGACGAGCCAGGTCATGGCGGACGCCGACGTTGTCCCCAAGGTCTCCAAGGTGCGGTCCGGCGAGGCGGAGCTGAGCCGGATCACCGGTGCCAGAGCTCCCTCGGGCGAGCCTCTCGACGGCGGGCCGGCCGCACCGCGCCCCAAGAACCACAACGCCCCGTTCCGCGGCCTGGGCACCACCAAGGACGCGAAGAGCGGCTCCGGCGGCAAGTCGTCCCGCAAGAGCAGCGAGGCCCGCAAGCTCGCGGAGGCCCGCAAGGCGGCCCGGGTACGGCGCGGCGGCTGACCTCGGCTCCCCGGGGTACGGCGCGGCGGCTGACCTCGGCTCCCCGGGGTACGGCGCGGCGGCTGACCCCGGCTTCCCGGACCTGCCGCGGGCGGCATGGCCCGCGGCCACGGATGCCGGGGAGATGCGGGTGAGGGCGGGAGACCGCCGACGAGGTATCTCCCTGACGTGTTCCGGAAACAAGTCGCGAGCCGCTGTCGATCCTGCCGTGTCCCGTTCGACGTCATGATGTGCGGCACCTCGCCGCACGAGGACACGACAGGACCTGACGAGGAACCCCGTGGAACAACTGCTGAGAGTCCAGAACTTCAACGTCTCGGCCGACGGAATCGGCGCCGGTGAGCACCAGAGCCTCGAGAGCCCGTTCGGCCATGTCGATCCCGGGAGGCTGTTCGCCTGGGCCGGGGCCACGGCGAGCTGGCCCATGCGCACCGATCCCGGGGGCAGCCGGGGTCTCGACGACCACTTCACGCGGGACTACGCCCGCAACATCGGTGCCGAGATCATGGGCCGCAACAAGTTCGGGCCCCAGCGCGGTCCCTGGCAGGACCACGAGTGGCAGGGCTGGTGGGGGGACGAACCGCCGTTCCGCACCCCGGTGTTCGTCATGACGCACCACAAGCGTCCTTCGTTCACCCTCTCCGACACCACGTTCCACTTCGTCGACGGCGACCCGGAGACGGTCCTGGAGCGGGCGCGGGAGGCGGCGCGGGGCAAGGACGTCCGGCTCGGCGGCGGGGTGTCCACCGTCCGGCAGTTCCTCGACGCCGACCTCGTCGACACCCTGCACGTGGCGGTCTCCCCGGTGGAGCTCGGCTCCGGACTGCGGCTGTGGGAGTCCCCCGACGAGCTGCTCGACCGGTTCCATCTGGAGGTCGTGCCCAGCCCGAGCGGCGTGACGCACCACCTGTTCTGGCGGAAGTAACCGGTCCGAGGACGAGCCCCGGCCGGCTACCGTGCCGAGCCGGGGCCACGCCGAACCGGGGCCGTGCCGAGCCGGGCAGCCGGGCCGCCGAAGCCCGCCCCGGGCCGTCGCCCGCCCCCCCCCGTGGGCCGCGACCGTCCGCACCGTGGAATGAATGCGCCCCCCGATTGTTGAAAGCTATATGAAAAAGATCGGGTTCCTGTCCTTCGGGCACTGGACGCCGTCACCGCACTCGCGGACGCGTTCCGCGTCGGACTCCCTGCTCCAGGCGATCGACCTCGCGGTCGCCGCGGAGGAACTGGGGGCGGACGGCGCCTACTTCCGGGTCCACCACTTCGCCCGGCAGCACGCCTCTCCCTTCCCGCTGCTCGCGGCCATCGGCGCGCGTACCAGCCGGATCGAGATCGGCACGGGCGTGATCGACATGCGCTACGAGAACCCGCTGTACATGGCCGAGGACGCGGGCGCGGCCGACCTGATCTCGGGAGGCCGGCTCCAGCTCGGTCTCAGCCGGGGGTCACCGGAGCAGGTGATCGACGGCTGGCGGCACTTCGGCCACCGGCCTCCGGAGGGCGGCACCGACGCCGACATGGCACGCGCGCACACCGAGAAGCTCCTCGACGTGCTCAGGGGCGAGGGTTTCGCGGAGCCCGACCCCCGTCCGATGTTCGCCAACCCGCCGGGACTGCTGCGGATCGAGCCGCATTCCGAGGGACTGCGGGACCGGATCTGGTGGGGGTCCGGCTCGAACGCCACCGCGGTCTGGGCCGCCGGACTCGGGATGAACCTCCAGAGTTCGACGCTCAAGGACGACGAGAGCGGCGAGCCGCTCCACGTCCAGCAGCGCAAGCAGATCGAGGCGTATCACGAGGCCTGGCGTGCCGCGGGGCACACCCGCCGGCCGCGGGTGTCGGTCAGCCGTAGCGTCTTCCCGCTCGTCGACGACCGGGACCGCGCCTACTTCGGCCGGGACCAGGACTCGCAGGACCAGATCGGTTACATCGACGCGGCCACGCGCAGCATCTTCGGCCGGTCCTACGCCGCCGAGCCGGACGTCCTCGTCAAGCAGCTCGCCGAGGACGAGGCCGTCGCCGCCGCCGACACCCTGCTGCTCACCGTCCCCAACCAGCTCGGTGTCGACTACAACGCCCATGTGCTCAAGAACGTCCTGACCCATGTCGCCCCGGAGCTCGGCTGGCGCTGACCGGTCGTCGCAGGGCAGGAGCACGCCCGGCCGTCTCCCGCGGCGTGAACCGCTCGGGGTCGAACCGCTCCGGGTCGGGCCAGTACCGGGGGTTCAGGTGCACCGCCCGGAACGGATAGAACACCGTCGTCCCGGCAGGGATCTCGTACGGGCCCACGAGCAGGTCCTCGGTCGTCTCGCGGGCCCCGTACGGGCCGGGCGGGAACAGGCGCATCGACTCCTTGAGCACCATGCCGAAGTTCGGGAGCCGCCGCAGGTGTTCGGTGAGCACCTCCTCGAACGCGGCGGCGACCCGGTCCGCGTCCGTGTCGGCATCGCCGAGCGCGAACTCGCAGATCATGCGGAGCGACAGCGCGGTCAGCTCCTGCTGCACCTCGACGGGTTCGCCCCCGGCCCGCCCGCTCCAGCGGGCCGTCCTTCTGGTGTTCGGGGCCGGGGATGCGCATGGCGGCGCCTCCTGCCGTCTGGCGGCGGATCAGCCGAACAGCTGGGAACCGAGCGGGCGTCGTCGGTCGAAGCCGGGGAGGATCAGGAAGGTCGCGCTGGCGGTGGTGGTGGTGAAGCGCAGCAGCGCGTCGGAGGTGTCCATGTGGGTGAGGGTCGCGGTGAAGGTGCGCAGGTCGTTCTGGAAGCTGATGAAGAGCAGGCCGGGGGCGGGCTCGTCGGTGCTGTAGGAGCGGCGGAGCATGAGGCCGGCGCCGACCACGGTGGGGTTCGCCCTGCGCGCGTGGGCGTCGACGGGGACGAGATAGCGTCCGTCCGGGGTCTTGGCGCCGAGGTCCGGGCCGGAGGCGACGGTGCCGCCGGAGAGGGGGACGCCGCTGGCCCGGCGCCGCCCGAAGACCGCTTCCTGCTCGGCCACGGACAGGGCGGCGAACCGCGACAGGTCGAGTTCCATGCGCCGGAGCACGGCAAGGGTGCCGCCGGCGACCGCGGAGGGTCCGGACAGCCACAGATCGCGTCGTTGTTCGGCGGCCGTGTGCGGTCCCACGATGCCGTCGATGAAGCCGAGCGGATTCCGTGGCGCGGTGAGGCCGTTGCCGAGGGGCACGTTCGTACCGCGGCGCGCGGACTGCCGCCAGCGTTCGCTGACGCGGTCTCCGGCCTGGTCCAGGAGCGCGGCGGCGACGACCGGCGGGATCAGCGCGTCGCCGGCGCAGATCTGCAGCAGCAGGTCACCGCCGCGGGCCCGCGGGGCGATCCGTTCGCGGGAGAAGCGCGGGAGGTCGGTCGCACCGGGCAGCGAGGCACCGGCCGCGCGCACCAGCCGGGGGCCCACGCCGACGGTCACGGTGAGGTCCCCCGGCGGCAGGCCCAGCAGCCGCGGGTCGGTCCCCGCGACGAGCGCGCGGATGGCCTGGCCGAGGTCGGCCAGCAACGGGCCGGCGGGCACGGTGGCACCGAGGTCGGCCACCACCGCCAGCAGGTTGCGCTGGGCCGGCTGGGGGATCGTGATGCCCGCCTGATGCCGGCCGGTCACCGGGACCGGCATGGGTGTGGTCGCCGCGGAAGGGGCTGGCCGGCCCGGCCGGACGGAGTCCGACGAGCATCCGGCGACCAGCCCGGCGGCCACCATGGTGCCGGTGACATCCAGGAACGCGCGGCGCGACGGCTGCTGATCGGCTCGGTGCATGGTGTGCAGGGTGCCACACCGGGATCGCGTGTGCCGGTCAACCGGGCGATTCTGGCGTGGAATTGGGCGTCGTGCCAGACTGTGATCATGCCTCGATTAGCTCTTCGCGTGATGGCGGCGGTAGTGGGCACGCTGACCCTGGTGGCCGGCTGCGGCGGGGGCGGCGACGGCGGCGGATCGGGTGAAGGCCGGCGGCCGAGCGGCGCGCGGGTGACGATCCGCGTGCCGGGCGACGCCCCGACGATCTCGGCCGCGGTGTCCTTGGCGCACCCCGGTGACCTGGTGCTGGTGGCTCCCGGTGTGTACCGCGAATCGGTGCGGATCAAGACGGCTCGCATCACTCTCCGTGGCGCGTCCCGGGAGAAGGTCGTCATCGACGGGCGGCTGCGGCAGCCGAACGGTGTCGTCGTCGCGGCGCCCGGGGTGGCGGTGGAGAACCTGACCGTGCGGAACAACACGCAGAACGGCGTGCTGGTCACGGGTTCGGCGGCGGCCGCCGCCGGGCTGCCCGGGCAGAGCGGCGGATACGACACCGGCGACGAGCCCGTGACCTTCCTGAAGTCGTTCCTGGTCTCGCATGTGACCGCGACCCGCAACGGCCTGTACGGCATCTACGCGTTCTCCGCGCAGAACGGTGTCATCGAGCACTCGTACGCGTCGGGCGGGGCCGATTCGGGGATCTACGTCGGGCAGTGCAAGCCGTGTCACATCGTGGTGCGGGACAACGTCGCCGAACTCAACGCGGTCGGTTACGAAGGCACCAACGCGAGCGGCGACATGTACGTGGTCGGCAACCGTCTCGTCGGCAACCGGGTCGGCCTGACCACCAACTCCGACCACCAGGAGAAGCTCCTCCCGCAGCGGGGGGCCGTCATCGCGGGCAACCTGATCGCCGCCAATCAGCAGACGGCCACCCCGGAGCAGGCCGACGGCGGGTGGGGCACCGGCATCGGTGTCGACGGCGGCAGCGACAACCGGTTCGTCCGCAACCGCGTGACCGACAACAGCAACGCCGGGCTGGTGATCACCGCGACCGCCGACCTGCCGCCGCTCGGCAACCAGATCGTGGACAACACGTTCTCCGGCAACGGCGTCGACGTCGGCTGGACGTTCCCCACCGCCACGCGGGGACGGGGGAACTGCCTGCGCGGCAACGAGCTGCGCAGCACCGTGCCCGCCCGGCTCGCGACCACCGCGTCCTGCCCCGAGCCGGCCGGGGCGGCGTCGCCGGCCGGCAGGTGGACGGCGCCGAAGGCGCCCGGTGGCATCCCGTTCACCGAGGTCGCGGCGCCCGGGCCGCAGCCGGAGTTCCCCCACGCAGGTACGACGGGCGCCACCACCGTCCCGGCCGTTCCGGCCCTGCCGGACCCGGAGGACATCCCGCTGCCGCCCGCGTCCCTGCTCGCCGCGGGCGCCCGGGTACGGACGTCCTGAACGGCGGTCACGGCGCCGGAGTGACTCCGGGTACCGCCTCGACCGGCCCGTACGTGTGGGTGTCGAAGTCGATGGACACCGGCTGCGGCGCGGAGCGCACGTCGGCGCGGACCCGGTACATGGTGCCGTCCGAGCCGATCCAGTAGCGCACGGTGTCCGCAGTACCCGAGCGGTCACGGGACGACGGCCCGGTCATGACGTCCACCCGGTGCCCGCGCACCCGGTCCCGTCCCAGCCAGGCGGCGCCGTTCTGCGGCAGCAGTTCGGCGTTGTCCGGCCGGTCGGCGCCGAGCTGGAGTGCGATGGCCAGCGAGCTGTCCAGTGAGCTGCCGGACGACCGCAGCGGACGGCTGTACCAGCCCGAGCGGGGCGGTGACGCCGGTGCGTGCGCCGGTGCGTCCGTCATCGGGTGGACGGACACCGAGGTGGCCGTCCACTCGATCAGTCCGTCGCTGGACGTGTCGCGACCGGTGCCGCGCACCACGCCGTAACCGAGCTTGCCCCGGTAGTCGACGGACGCGGTGACGGTCAGCACGCCGGCGGTGCCCGGCACGGTGAGGGTGACCGCGCGGCCCCGTGCCTCGTAGTTGCGGAACCGTGTGAGCGCCAGCCGGTTGGCCTCGTCGGACGTCAGCGCGCGCGGTCCGTCGGGGGCGGATCCGGAGCGGCCGAGCAGGAACACGGTCACCGCGACGGCCGCGACGCCGACGACGGCCGTGATGGCGACGACGGCAGCCACCCGGCGTCGCCGCGGCCATCGGCGCCGGCCGGCCGCACGGCCCGGTAGAGCTCGCTGGGTTCTCCCGCTCCGCACGCGGCTCGACGCTGACACTCTTCCGCTCCACCTCTCCGTCACCACACCGCCCGGCCGAGACGTGATCTGCCTGCCCGCGCCGTACGGGCCGCGGGCAGGCAGATCACTGTCATCCGGTTCGCTCAGTTCGTTCTGTTCGCTCTGTTGTTCAGTGCTGCCGGGCTCGACGCTTCCGGCTCATGTACGCGAGGGCAAGGCCCCCGCCCACCAGCAGCGCCGTGAGGGCGATCATCCCCGGCAGCCCGGTCATACCGGTGTCCGCCATCGATCCGCCCCCACCGCCCGGGGCCGGGTTGGCGGGCGGCGCGGGGGACGGCGTGGCCCCCGGTGGCGAGGACGGCACCGGTGTCGGGCTGGAGGACGGCGTCGAACTCGACGTCGGGGTCGGGGTCGGCGTCGGCGTCTTCTTCGGGATGTACACCCCGGCGTCGATCGTGTGGTCGACCCCGCCCGGCTTGTCCGGCGCCGTGACCGGCGCGTAGCCGTTGCACAGCTGCCCGGTGGTCGGCGGTGTCACATTGGAGTCGTGCGCACGGTCGGCACCGGCGCGCGGCAGCGTGAACCGCAGCGCGCTCGCCGGGGGCTGACCGGGTACCTGGCCGGTGTCCGCGGTGCACACGTCGAACTGCACCGTGTACTTCGCGCCCGGCGTGAGCTCGTACGCGGCGCCGACACCCCCGAAGTAGTACTCGCCGGCGGCATCGGTGGTGGTCGTGGCGACCTGCTTGCCGTCCTTGTCCAGCAGATTGACCGTCGCGCCCGGCAGCAGCACGTGCCCCGGGTCCTGGATCCCGTTGTGGTCGCCGTCGAACCACACGACGTTGCCGATCTGGATCGGCGCGTTCGCCGCCGCGTACGCGATGTCACCGAGTCCGCCGGCCTTGCCGAACCCGCCCTGTGCCTGGCTGACGAACTGGAACCCGTTGGCGGTCGGGTTGTTGCCCGGGCCCTGACCGGTCGTGATGTCGTGGTACCCGGTCCCTGAGGTCGCGACGTTGACGACCGGGTCGAACTCCGTGCTGACGACCCACTGCTGCTGCGGGATGTAGGCCACCGACCCCAGCGCGGTCTCCTGGTGCGCGTTGGCGTAGAAGTCGCCCGGGAAGTATTCGACGACATCGGCGGCCTGGCCGCCGTTGTTGGCGGGGGTGGCGTGGTTGGGGCAGTTCCCGGTGCCTTCCCACTGGTATTCACCGGAGGGCGTGGCGCAGACCATGGTGATGTCACCACCGGACATGCCGTTCTCCGCCGTGTCGTTCCCCGGGCGGGGGTCCAGCCCTCCCCAGCTGAGCACGTCCATGAACCGGTCGCGGAAACCCAGGATCATGGAGCCGTCGCGGCCGAAGGCGAGGGAGCTCAGCTCCGGCTGCGGATCGATGAAGACGTTGCCCGCCTTGCGGTCGTCCCAGGTGTCCAGGCCGGTGTTCCACGGGTTCCAGTGGGTGGCCTTGTCGCCGGAACCGAAGACGGTGCCGCGTGGGTACGTGAGCGGGTGGCTCAGCACCGTGGTGAACCGCTTGCCGTCGTAGGCGGAGACGAACGCCTTCAGGTCCGCGCGCTGCTGCGTGCTCTCCGCGCTGCACACGCCGCCTACGTACAGCGTGTTGTCGTGGACCTGGAGGCCGAACGGCCGCCAGTCGTCGGGGCTCGCGCACCCCGGGTCCGGGATCGTGACCGTCGACTTGGGTGCCGCGGCGGTGGCCCCGGTCGCGTCGAAGCTCACCAGGCTGCGGGTCCGCAGGTTCACCGCGTACAGCGTGGAGCCGTCCTCGGACAGGGCCAGGCCGCCGATGCTCTCCTTGCCCGGTGTGTCGGTGAACCCGGCATCCTTGATCATGTTGGCGGTGTCGTGCCGTGTCACCGAGGCGTCCGGTACCCGCGCGAACAGCTGCGGCGCACCCGAGCCGTTGACCGGCACCGTGTAGATCGCGCCCCCGCCCTGCGGCCCGTACGGGGCGTACCGGCGGGCGAACGCGCTCTGGAACAGCCGGGTCCGGTCCTTGTCGTACGCCAGTCCGAACGTCGTGCCCACCTGGTCCTGCGTGGCCAGCGTGGCCGGGCACGCCACATCGGTGGGACAGGTGCCCCGGGTCTTCGTCCCGAACGCCACCAGGGCCCGGGTGTCGGTCCCGTTGGCGCCGTTGTGCACGGGTACGAAGTACCGGGTGTCCGGCAGCGTGTAGTCGGCCGGGTTCCACACCGCCGTCACCACGGAGGCGTCCTTGCCCTCCGACACGTCCACGAACGACGTGAAGCTGTCGAAGTGGTTCTCCGCCGTCGACGCGGGCGCCGCCCGCAGATAGCCGCTGTACGGTGCCGGGATGCTGACGTCGACGCGGTACCGGCCGCCGCTGAGCTGCGTCGACTGCGACACCACGACCTTTCCCGTGGTGTCCGTGACACCGGTGACCTCGTGCCCGGCGGGGTCGGCGATCCGCACCTTCATGCCCCGCTGCGGCACGTCCATCGTCGTGTTGATCACGCCGGTGCCGAAGAAGTCGCGCAGTACCTCGACCGTCAGCGTGCCGTCGGCGGCCGAGGCGGCGGCCTGTCCGGCCGTCGCCCCCACGGCGCCGCCCGCGATTAAGAGGCCGGATAACCCTATGCGCGCCAGCGGCTCCACAACCCTCCGGGCCGGCCGGCGCGAGTCTCTGCCGACTCGGTTCATGGCATCACACTCCACACTTCTCTGGTCATGAGAACGAAGCCCCCGATTTTCGCTGCTTGTCCTTTTTGTGGCTCAGGCGTGGACGCCGTCCGTGAACGCCACGGAAAAGAAAAAGGGCCCACTGCTGTCGCGTGGGCCGCTTTGCGATGATCCTTCGAAGATGTCGTGGACGAGTCGTAAGCACAGCGTGCCGAAGAAGGCGAACGCGCGTGCAGAACCTCGGGCAGGACCACTCCGTGCTGTGTTTCTCCGCAGCTCAATCACGGTATTCCTGCCCCCACCGTCGACCTCGCCGACCGCCATCGCGAGCAGCGCGCGACATCCTATCCGCTGGAGTCTCGCCGTTACCAGCGGAACCAGTGACATCCCAGGGAATTCGCGAGGGTCTCCGAGTGCCCCGGGAATGGCGCCCGGAAGGGTGTGCGAAAAAGTGTCACGCCGCCTCCTTCTGTCGCGGAGCCGGAGGAGAACCCGAAGGACATGAACAAGGAGCCGGACCGGGTTTTTTTCGAGCCCTTTCCGCCCGCGCCGGACTTCGGCCGCAGGACGTACCTCTCCGGCGTCCGGGCCTTCGGGCGGGGACCGGCCGCCCGGCCGACACGTGCGGAAGTCCGCCGGGGCGGCGGTGCGGTGCCCACGGGAGGGGTGTACTGCCGGTACACCTTTCGCCGGTGACTCGCCCGCTGCCGGAATGAGCGGTTACCTGGAGAAGTGGCACCCCGTGAGCGGCGGCAGCCGCTGCCACGGGTACCCGGCCGGACAGCGTGCGAAGGACGACGGCGCCCTGGACGCGTCCCGCCTTCTGCCCGCACACGGCCACGGCGGCCCACGGGCCGGCCCTCCGGGGCCCCGCCCCCGCGACTTCTACGAACGTAAGGACTTCCCCCATGCGCGGAGCAGTGATCCACGCCCCCGGCGACGTGCGTTTCGAGACCCTGGACGACCCGAGGATCCTGGCGCCGACGGATGCGGTCATCCGCACGGCCGTCACCTGCGTGTGCGGCTCCGACCTGTGGCCCTGGCGCGGCCTGGACGCGACCGAGGCGGCGCACCCGATGGGCCATGAGTACGTCGGCTTCGTGGAGGAGGTCGGCAGCGAGGTCACCGCCGTGCAGCCGGGCCAGTTCGTCGTCGGCTCCTTCGCGACCTCGGACAACACCTGCGCGAACTGCCGCAACGGCTGGCAGTCCAACTGCCTGGACCGCGAGTTCATGAGTACCTGCCAGGCCGATTACGTGCGTATCCCCAACGCCCAGGGCACCCTGGTCGCCACCGACGAGGTGCCGGGCGAGGAGTTCTGGCCCGGCCTGCTGGCCGTCTCCGACGTGATGGGCACCGGCTGGTACGCCGCCGACGCCGCCGAGGTCAGGTCCGGCTCCACCGTGGTGGTGGTCGGCGACGGGGCGGTCGGCCTGTGCGCGGTGATCGCCGCGAAGGAGAGGGGCGCGGAGCGGATCATCGCGATGAGCCGTCATGAGACCCGGCAGAAGCTCGCCCTGGAGTTCGGCGCGACCGACATCGTCACCGAGCGCGGGGACGAGGGTGCCGCCCGGATCAAGGAGATGACCGGCGGCATCGGCGCCGACGCGGTCCTGGAGTGCGTCGGCACCGCTCAGGCCATGCAGCAGGCCCTGCGCTCCGCGCGTCCCGGCGGCAACGTCGGCTTCGTCGGCGTCCCCCACGGCGTGGCCGTCGACGGACAGGAGCTGTTCTTCTCCCACGTCGGCCTGCGCGGCGGCCCCGCCCCCGTGCGCCGCTACCTGCCCGATCTGATCGACCGCGTCCTGTCGGGGCGGATCGACCCGGGCAAGGTCTTCGACCTCACCCTGCCGTTGGAGCAGGTCGCCGAGGGCTACCGGGCGATGGACGAGCGCCGCGCCGTCAAGGCCCTCCTCAAGCCCTGACGCCCCGCCGGGCTCCGACTCCGGCGTCAGGCCCCGATTCCCCGTACCGCAGAGAAGGAAACGACCTTGCGGATCACTCGCAGCTCGATCGACACCCTCAAGGGTCCCGCCGACTGGTTCACCGGCGACGTCTACATCGACGCCGTCGCCGCCGCACCCTCCCCGTCCCGGGTCGGCGCCAACCTGGTGCACTTCATGCCGGGTGCGCGCACCCACTGGCACCGCCACCCGCTGAGCCAGACCGTCTTCGTCACCGAAGGTGTCGGCCTGTGCCAGCGCCGGGGCGGTCCGGTCGAGATCATCCGGCCCGGCGATCGCGTGCTGTTCGAGGCCGACGAAGAGCACTGGCACGGAGCCGCGCCGAACCGGCTGATGGTCCACCTGGCCATCAACGAGGCGGACGCCGACCACGATGTCGTCCACTGGCTGACCCCCGTCACCGACGAGGAGTACGCGGCCGCCCCGGTCATCGACTGACCGGCGTGGTCCACCCGCCCCGCCCCGGCGCAGCCTGCCGTGAACATCGCGGACGGCGTGTCTCCGGGGCCGGTTCGGGAACCACGTCACCCGGGGCCACGCTCACGCCGGTCCGTGACCCTGCGTCATGATCCGGCCACTTCAGGGCACCTCCGGCCGGGCTCGCATGCACATTCTGGGATAAAATGCGACAAAAGTTTGTGTACCGGACGATCGACTCCGGCGATATCAGAGGAGCTGTCTCCTCCCACAGGTCCGTTCTTCCCTAAGCCGCTCTCCATGGACCTCAACACCATCACCGAAGTAGTCCGGCGGCCGTCCGAGCGGCCGGGCGCGGACTGGCGCGAGGGCGACGCCTGGCTCGCGGGCGGGACCTGGCTCTACTCCACGGAGCAGCCGGACCTGCGACGGCTGATCGACCTGACGGCGCTGCCGTGGGAGCCCCTCGTCCCGACGGACGAGGGCCTGGAGATCGGCGCCACGTGCACCGTGCGCGATCTGTACGCCTTCGGCCGGCCGGAGCGCTGGACCGCCGGAATCCTGTTCCGGCGAAGCTGTGAGGCGTTCCTGTCCTCGTTCAAGGTCTGGAACGCGGCGACCGTCGGCGGAAACATCTGCATGTCCCTGCCGGCCGGCCCGATGATCACGCTGACGGTCGCGCTGGAGGCGCGGTACGAACTATGGGCGCCCGACGGCTCCGTGCGCCTCGTCGACGCCCTCGATTTCGTCACGGGCGACCACCGCAACGTCCTCGCCCCGGGGGAGATCCTCCGGCGCATCACCCTGCCGGAGCACGCGCTGCGCAAACGCACCGCGCACCGTCGCTTCTCGCTGACCCGGCTCGGCCGTTCGACGGTGTTCCTCGTGGGTACGCAACGGCTGGGAGCGAGCGATCTGCTGCTCACCGTCACCGCCGGCACCACACGGCCGGTCCGTATCGCCTTCGACTGCCTGCCCGATGCCCGGACCCTGCGGCAGAGCATCGACGCGATTCCGGCCGAGGTCTGGTTCGCCGACCCCAACGGGACCCCCGGCCACCGCCGGCATCTGACCCGGTACTTCGCCGAGGAGATCCGCCGCGAACTCACGGCTGGGGACCTGGCATGAACTACGTCGTGAACGGCAGGGAATTCGGCCGGGAACCGGCCCCCGGCCAGTGCCTGCGCACCTTCCTGCGCGAACTCGGCCACTTCGGTGTCAAGAAGGGGTGCGACGCCGGGGACTGCGGCGCCTGCACGGTGTGGCTGGACGGCGCGCCGGTACACAGCTGCATCACCCCCGCCTTCCGCGCGGAGGACCGGGAGGTGACCACGATCGAGGGCCTCGGACGCCCCGGCGCCCCGCACCCCGTACAACGGCGGTTCGAGGACGCCCCGGGGTTCCAGTGCGGTTTCTGCACCGCGGGCCTGATCATGACGTCGGCCGCCTTCACCGAGGAGCAGAAGGCGGATCTGCCGCGGGCGCTGAAGGGCAACCTCTGCCGCTGCACCGGATACCGGGCGATCGAGGACGCCGTGAAGGGCGTCGGCGCGGTGGAGACGGCGGCACCGGGCAAGGCCGTCGGGACGAGCGTCGGCGCGCCCGCGGGCCAGGACGTGGTGACCGGGCGCGCCGAGTTCACCATGGACACACATATCGACGGCCTGCTGCACCTCAAGGTGCTGCACTCACCCCACGCGCACGCCCGGATCCTCTCGATCGACAAGAGCGCCGCGCTCGCGGTGCCCGGCGTGCACCGGGTCTACACCTGGGAAGACGTACCCCGCAGACGCTTCACCACGGCGATCCACACCGACCACCTGGTCGACCCGGACGACACCTACGTCCTCGACGACACGGTCCGCTTCGCCGGCCAGCGCGTCGCCGCGGTGCTGGCCGACACCGTCGGGGCGGCCGAGGAAGGCTGCCGGTGTCTCGCGGTCGAGTACGAGGTGCTGCCGGCGGTGTTCGACCCGGAGGCCGCCATGGCCGACGGCGCGCCCCGGCTGCACGGCTCCCACGACCCGTTCGTCCGTGACCCCGCCCACAACATCCTGCTCGAACTCCACTCGCACATCGGTGACATCGACGCGGGATTCGCCGCGGCCGACGTCATCCACGAAGGCACGTACTTCTCCCCACGCGTGCAGCACGCGCATCTGGAGACTCATGGGTCGATCGCCTGGATGGAGGACGGCAGGCTGAACGTCCGCACCAGCTCGCAGTCACCGTCGATCGCGAAGGTCAAACTGGAGTACCTGTTCGCGCTGCGCCCGGACCGGCTGAGGGTGTTCTGCGCACGCGTCGGCGGGGGATTCGGCGGCAAGCAGGAGGTGATCGCCGAGGACCTGGTCGCGCTCGCCACCCTGGACACCGGACGGCCCACCAGTTACGAGTACACCCGCGAGGAGGAGTTCACCACGGCCTCGCCGCGCCATCCGATGACCCTGACCGTCAGACTCGGCGCGAAGGCCGACGGAACGCTCACCGCCGTCCAGGTGCGCAACGTGTCGAACACCGGTGCCTACGGCAACCACGGCGGCGAAACGCTCTACGCGGGCGGAGCCGCTGTCATGATCTACCGCTGCCCCCACAAGAAGTACGACGCGTACTCCGTCTACACGAACACCGTGCCGAGCGGGGCGCTGCGCGGCTACGGGATGACACAGCCGGCGTTCGCGGTGGAGTCGGCGATGGACGAACTGGCCCGCGCCCTGCACATCGACCCGCTGGAACTGCGCCGGCGCAACATCGTGCGGCCGGGGGAGCCCCTGGTCGCCATGGACGACGGCCCCGACGACGTGATCTTCACCGAGGACGGACTCGCCCGGTGCATCGACCTGGTGGGCGACGCCCTGGCCCGCAATGCCGGCCGGCCGCCTCCCGGCCCCGAGTGGCTCCTCGGAGCCGGCGTGGCGAGTTCCCTGCACGAGACCGCGCCCCCGACGGAACACCTCTCCGAGGCCTGGGTCACGCTGGGCGACGATCTCGTCTACGAACTGGCCGTGGGGACCGTCGAGTTCGGGGAGGGGACCTCCACGGCGCATGTCCAGATCGCGGCCGATCAGCTGGGTACGACGCCGTCGCGGATCCGTCTGGTGCAGTCCGACACCGACCGCACGGGATTCGACACCGGTGCCTTCGCGAGCGCGGGCCTCTTCGTGGCGGGCAACGCGGTCCTGCGGGCGGCGGGCGCCGTGCGCGATCGCATCCTGGAATTCGCCGCCGCGCACACGGGTGTCCATGTCGTCATGTGCGCGATGGACGACGACGGCGTCGTGTGCGGGGACCGGCGGGTGCCGCTGGCCGCACTTGTCGCGCTGGCCCGGACGCGTGGCATCCGCTTCACCGCGGCACGCAAGGCGTACGGCTCGCCCCGGAGCGTCACGTCCAACACCCAGGGGTTCCGGGTCGCCGTGCACCGCGTGACCGGTGAGATCCGGATCCTGTACAGCGTGCACGCGGCGGACGCCGGGGTGATCATCAACCCGGCGCAGGTCCGGGGACAGGTGGAGGGCGGTGTCGCCCAGGGAATCGGCTTCGCGCTCACCGAGCACCATCACGTCGACGACCACGGCGTCATGGTCAACCCGAATCTCCGGAACTACCGCATCCCCGCCTACGCCGACATCCCCCGCACCGAGGTGCTGCTGGTGGGCTCGGCGGATTCGGTGGGGCCCATGCGGGCCAAGGGGATGGCCGAGTGCTGCATCAACCCGGTGGCCCCCGCGCTCGCGAACGCGGTGCACGACGCCACCGGCGTCCGCTACCGTTCGCTGCCGCTGACGCCGGAACGCATCTACGGCCGGCTCCCCGCGGAGCAGTCGCTGCCGACGGGCTGAGCCATCATGAACACCGGACGGAGCGCGGCGGCCGCGGCGACGGCGATCATCGGCCAGAAGGTCCTGCCGGGGCGGGAACGGGAGTACGAGTCCTGGCAGGAGGACCTCAACGCCGCCGCCTCCTCCTACCCGGGATTCCTCGGTGCCGAGATCTCCCCGCCGACACCCCTGCAACCCGATTGGGTGGTCGTGTACCGGTTCGACTCGGTGGCGCATCTGCAGGCGTGGATCAACAGCGCGACCCGGCAGACCTATCTCGATGTCGGCGCCCGGTACTTCGACGGTCCGGCGACCCAGCAGGTGGTCAGCAGCGGCACCCGGTCACTGGATCCGCTGGTCACCGTGGTGGTCACCCACCGCGTCCCCCCGAACCAGATCGACGACTTCCTCGCCTGGCAGCACCGCCTGGTCCAGGAGGAGAGCAGGTTCGAGGGGTTCCGCGGGACCGAGCTCTTCCGTCCCGTCGAGGGACTCCAGGAGGAATGGACCACGCTGTACCGCTACGACAGCGCCGAGCACCTCGACGCCTGGCTGACGTCTCCCCGACGGCGGGAGATGCTGGCCGAGGGCGAGCGGTTCAGCGACTTCCACCTGCGTACGATCGACAACTCGTTCGGCAGCTGGTTCGCCTTCGAGGGCAACGGCAAGGAGGCACCGCCGCCTCCCTCCGAGACCAGGACCTCCCTCGCCATCTGGGTCGGCCTGTACCCGACCGTGGTGCTGCTGACCCTCGCTCTGTCCCCGCTGCACATGCGGCTCTGGGTGGGCCTGCTCGTGGGCAACCTGCTGTCGAGTCTGCTCATGAGCTTCCTGACCATGCCCTACTACGTGAACCCGCTGCTCGGGCGATGGCTGCGGCCGCCCCCGGACGAACCGGCGGCCAGGAGCAACCTCCGCGGTCTCGGTGTCGTCGCGGTGACGATGGCCTTCTGGGCCGTCGTCTTCTACCTCGTCACGGTCCGGTTCTGGACGCTGCCCTGACCGGCGACCGCCGGCGCGGGGACCCCTGCGGTCACCTCGGCCCGGTCATCGAGCGGCGGCGGGGGTTCCGGCCACGTGGCGTTCGCCGCCGTTGCGCTGCTGCCAGAACCGGTAGACCTCCACCGCCTCCTCGCGGGGCTCGTGGCGCATGGGCAGGCGGCGCTCGTCCCAGGGCTTGGCGAACTCCTCGTAGAAGGTGTTCAGCTCGAAGTACGTGCGGTCGTCGACGTAATGGGGCTCGTAGGCGTCGCGGGTGGTGAGGAAGACGACCTCGTCCGGCGAGCAGTAGTACAGGGAGCCCAGGCACATGGGGCAGGGGTGGGCCAGGACGTAGATGGTGGTGCCGGTCAGGTGCTCGGTGCCCAGCTTCACGCACGCCTCGCGGATGGCGAGGATCTCCGCGTGGGCGGTGGGGTCGTTGGTCTGCGCGACCCTGTTCGGGCTCTCGGCGAGGATCTCGCCGTCCTTGACGATGACGGTCGCGAAGGGACGACCGCCCTCGGTCACGTTCCGGCGGGCGATGTCGATGGTGCGCTGGACGAAGTCCATGGCGGCCTCCTCGTAGGGGCGGCGAGAGGGGCGGACGGCGGGGGCGGGGCGGGTTGCCCCGCCCCCTCGGAAGTGCGGGTCAGAAGGGCTTGGTCGGCAGGTACTTGCCGTCCAGGGTGATGACGGCGCGCTCGCCGCCCTCGGGGTCGGCGACCTTCTTCACGTCCAGCTTGAAGTTGATCGCGGAGATGATGCCGTCCCCGAACTGCTCGTGCACGAGGGCCTTGAGGGTGGTGCCGTAGACCTGGAGCATCTCGTAGAAGCGGTAGACGGTCGGGTCGGTGGGGATGCCGCCGGGGATCGAGCCGCGGGTGGGGATGGTCTGGAGCAGCATCGCCGCGTCCTCGTCCAGGCCCAGCAGCTCGGCGACCGCCTTCGCGGACTCCTCCGGCAGGGGGTGCTGGCCGAGGACGGCGGCCGTGGTGAAGGCGACGGACAGGCCGGCGGCGTCGGCGATCCGCTGCCAGGACAGGTCCTTGCGGATCTTGGCCGCCACGGCCTCGGTGGCCAGGGCCTGGCGGGCGGCGGGGTCGAACTGGGCGTGCACCATGGGTGGGTTCCTTTCCGTGGGTGTCCCTGCGCGCATCGTGCGCGGAGGGGGGAGGGGTCCGGGGCGTGCCGACGACGTCGGCCCGGCCCGGGAAACCGAGGTCAGGTCATGAGCGGGCGGGGGAGCCGGTGCCCTCGAGTTCCTCGACGCGGCCGGTGGCGATGTCGAAGACCCAGCCGCGCAGGGCGAGCCTCCGCTCCGCCAGGGCACGGGCGACCGAGGGGTGGGTGGCCAGGTTCGCGAGCTGGGCCAGCACGTTCTGCCGCACCAGCGCCGGCACGTCCTGGGCGGTGGCGGTACGGGCCACCGAGGCGTCGGCGAGCCGCAGCCAGCCGGCGACCGCCGGGGCACCGCTCAGATCGTGACCGTGGGCGAGGGCGGTCATCGCGCCGCACGCGGAGTGCCCGCAGACGACGACGTCCGTCACACCGAGTGCGACGACG
The DNA here is from genome assembly GCF_020400595.1 of Streptomyces naphthomycinicus. Lineage (GTDB taxonomy): Bacteria > Actinomycetota > Actinomycetes > Streptomycetales > Streptomycetaceae > Streptomyces > Streptomyces naphthomycinicus. The sequence continues at coordinate 316,825 of NZ_JAINRE010000002.1, forward strand.
GCGTACTCGACGCTCGCCGCGACCCCGTCGGCGCCCGGGGTGTAGGCGGGGACGAGGTTGCCGGCGGTGCGGACGACGAACAGTTCACCTGGTTCGCACCCGGTGATCAGCTCGGGGACGACGCGGGCGTCGGAACAGCCGATGAACAGCGTGTGGGGCGCGTGGTGACCGGCCAGGTGGGCGAAGAGCTCCTTCTTGGCAGGGAAGACGACCTGCTGGAAACGCGCGACGCCCTCGGTGAGGTCCTGCATGCGGTGACTCCCTTTCGTGGCGGCCCGGCTCCGCGGGGCCTTACGAAATCCACCATGCATGACCTGGATATATAGAGTCCAAGACGCACTGACCATGACTGCCATTGATGCCATCTATAGTCGATTCCATGGCCCTGGAACTACGTCATCTGCGCTACCTGCTCGCCGTCGCCGATCACGGCAACTTCACCCGCGCCGCCGAGGACCTGCACATCTCCCAGCCCACGCTGTCCCAGCAGATCAGACAGCTGGAGCGGACTCTGGGCACGCAGCTGCTGGACCGCACCGGCCGCACCGTGCGCCTCACCGACGCCGGCGAGGCGTACGCCCACCACGCCCGCGGCGCGCTGCGCGACCTGGCCGCCGCCGAGCGTGCCGTCCATGACGTGCAGGACCTCTCGCGCGGGCGGCTGCGGCTGGCGGTCACTCCCACGTTCACGGCCTACCTCGTCGGTCCCCTCACCGCGGAGCTCCACACCCGCCACCCCGGCATCACCCTCACCGTGCGGGAGACGACCCAGAACGACATCGAGACCGGCCTGCTGGCCGACGAGTTCGACCTCGGCATCGCCTTCCAGGGGCCTCATCCGCCCGGTGTGACCGCCACCGCCCTGTTCACCGAGACCCTCACCCTGGTCACCGGCACCCACCACCCCCTCGCCGACCGCGCCGCACCCCTACCCGTGCGAGAGCTCGCCGACCGGCGACTCGCCCTGCTCAGCGGCGACTTCGCCACCCGCGGCCACATCGACGCCTACTTCGAACGACACCGCGTCAGCCCGTGCATCACCGTCGAGGCCAACTCCATCCAGGCCCTCACCGAGGTCGTCCAGCGCACCCCGCTCGCCACCGTCCTCCCCGACGCCCTCACCCACGACCACCCCCGCCTCACCCCTGTCCCGCTCGACCCCGCCCTCCCCACGCGCACCGTGACCCTGCTGCGACGCGCCGACGCCTACCGGAGTGCCGCCGCCCGCGCCTTCACCCACCTCGTCCACGACCTCGTCCGCACCCGCGGATACATCCCGGCCCGCTGAACACACCGCCGGTCCCGCCCCCTGGGCGAAGGCTCCGGCGCCGGCCGCGCGCCGGAACCCGTCGCCCCCGGGACTACGCGACAGCGTCGTGTGTCCACGAAGATTTCGAGCGGCAGGCGAAGAGAACTCCGGGCGCGCCGCATGCACCGAGGAGTCGAGGAGCCGCCCCGACCCGCGCAGGCACCACTTCCGCCCCGGCCCCCAGGCGGCCCACCGCCCTCACCTGATGTGCCGCAGCAGCGCGGCGACCGCCGGGGGAGCCTCGCCCGGAGGGCGTACCACCATGATCTTCCAGCTCGGCGCGTGCCGGTCGAACCGGTACTGGGGCAGATCGGGGAAGCGGTCCGCGATGGACTTGGGCATGATGCAGACGCCCAGATCGTTGCGGACCAGCTCCGCCGCCGCGCCGATGTCGTTCACCTCGAACGTCGTGCTGCGGTCGACGCCCGCGGCCCGGAAGGACCGGTCGATCGCGTAGCGGATGGCCCAGCCGGGTGTGAAGTCCACCAGGGGCAACCGGGCGATGTCGGCGAGCCGGACCTGGCCGTTCGGCGTCGCCCCGGCGAGCACCCGCCGGGGGGCCGCGAGCAGGACCATGTCCTCGCGGGACAGCAGCCGGGTCACGAGCCCGCGCTGCTGCTGGCGGTCCAGCGCCACCACGGCCAGATCGACGGTGCCCTCGCGCAGCGCCTGCCGGATGTCGGCGACGGCCGCCTGCCGGAGCTGCACGACCACCCCCGGATGCTCCGCGCGCAGCGCGGCCAGGGCGTGGTGGAGCCCCGCCCACACCCCCTGCATCGTGCCGACCGTCACCCGTCCCCGCAGCTGCCCCCGTACCGCGTCGACAGCCTCCCGGGCCAGTTCGGCGGCCCGGAGTGCCGCGCGGGCGGCGGGGACGAACGCCTCCCCGGCCGGGGTGAGGGCGACGCGGTGTGTGGTGCGGTGGAACAAGGGGGTGCCCAGCTCGCGTTCGAGGGCGCGGACCGTGCTGGACACCGCGGACTGGACCACGTGCAGCCGCCGTGCGGCCGCCGTGAAACCGCCCTCGTCCGCCACCGAGACGACGACCTCCATCTGCCGCAGATCCATCATCCGCTCCCGGGTCCAGCAGCGCTCCGTCCGCTGCGAGGACGACGGGCGGGCTTCACTCCTCGCTGCATCGTATGCGGACGGCGCGGCGCCGCGCGGACCCCGGCGCCTGCCGGCGCGGGCCGGCTCGTGCGGGACGGCACGGCCGGCGGCGCACCCGTCCCGGTCCGGATCACGACAGCGAGACGGGAGCGTCGCGGCGGCCCGCCCGCACGGGACCGGTCCCGGTGGCGCACCGCTCCACGACCGCGCCGTGGCCGGGACGATCCGCGCCCGCCGCCGGTCGGATGGGCCCGTCGAGCAGGGTGAGCGAACGGCCGCTGCGACCGCTGCGCACCGCGACGAGTTCCGCGGCGAAGGACACGGCGGTCTCCTGCGGGGTCGACGCGCCCAGGTCGAGACCCAGGGGCGCGTGCAGCCTCCGCATGGCCTCCGGCGGCACACCGGCCTCCGCGAGCTCGCGGATCCTTCGTGCCTGGGTGCGCCGGGAGCCGAGCGCCCCCAGATAGGCCAGTGGCCGTCCGAGTGCCTCGGCGAGGACGGGGACGTCGACCTTGGGGTCGTGCGTCATGACGCAGACCACGGTTCGGTCGTCCGTCCGCGTGCCCGCCAGATACCGGTGCGGCCAGTCGACCACGACCTCGTCGGCGTGCGGGAAGCGCTCGGGTGTGGTGAACGTGGAGCGGGGGTCGCACACGGTGACGCGGTAGCCGAGGAACGCGCCGATCCGGCTCACGGCGGCGGCGTGGGCGTCGGACCCGAACACCAGCAGCCGGGGCGGCGGGGACCAGGCCTCGAACAGCACCCGAGCCTCGCCCGCCGCACCCGGGTCGTACGTCTGAACGACGGTGGTGTCCCGGCCGAGCATCCGGCGCGCGTCGGCGAGGACGGCCAGGTCCAGTCCGGCGCTGCCGGTGCTGCCCAGGTGCCCGTCCTGCCACACGGCGACGGCCCCGCCGGCCCGCCCGTCGGGTCCCGGCATCACCCGGACCACGACGACCGGACGCCCCGCCGCCGCGGCCAGGTGGGCGGCGGCGAGCACCCGTGCCGTGTCGTGCTCCACGGCCTGGACGAAGACGTCGATCTCGCCTCCGCACGTCAGCCCCACCGCGAACGCGTCGTCGGCGGGCCCGAAGGAGACGAAGCGCGGCTCTCCCGAGGCCAGCACCTCACGGGCCACGTCGTAGACGGCGCCTTCGACACAGCCTCCCGACACACTGCCGAAGGCCGTGCCGTCGGCGTGGACGCACAGCGCCGCTCCCGGTTCCAGCGGCGCGCTGCCCCGGACGGCGACGACGCTGGCGACGGCACAGGGGGCTCCGGCGGCCTGCCACTCCAGCAAGTGGGGGGCCAGGTGACGCATGGGTGTCTCCGATCTGCTGTCGGGTGTGGTCCGTCCGTCCGCGGCCGGCCGGACGGACGACGGGTCAGCGCGACGTGTCCGCCGGCTTCATTCCGAGGAACCTGCGGCCGTTCGCCTCCAGCGTCGCGGCGTCCATCCCCTGGCCGAGCAGATAGCCCACCGGGTCGGGCTGCGCCATGTCGAAGGGGTGGTCGCTGCCGCAGACGATCCGGTCCGGGGAGGCGTGGGCGCGCAGCAGCCCCAGGACCTCCGGATCGTGGGTGACCGTGTCGAAGTAGAGGAGGCCGAAGGACTCCGCCGGAGCCCGGGTGCTGCCCCGGCGCACATCGTCGCGCTGCCGCCAGCCGTGCCCCCACCGGCCCAGCAGGGAGGGCGCGCAGCCCCCGCCGTGCACGAAGCAGACCCGCAGGCCGGGGAGTTCCTCGAGGACGCCGCCCAGCAGGACGGCGGCGACGGCGGTCGTGGTCTCCACCGGATTCCCGACGAGGTTGACCAGGTAGTGGTGGTCCCATTCGGCGCGTGGCAGCTGCATTGGGTGCACCAGGACGGACAGGTCCAGCTCGGCGGCGACGCCGAGGATGTCGCGCAGCACGCCGCGGTCGTAGGAGCGGCCGTCCACCACGGGCGGGACGGCGATGCCCGCGACGCCCTCCGCGGCGGCGAGCCGGGTCAGCTCCCGTCGGGCGGCGGCCACGTCGTCCAGCCGGACCAGGCCGAGTCCGACCAGTGTGCCGTCCGTACCGGCCACGGCGTCGGCGAGCTGTGCGTTGTAGGCGGCGACATAGTCGTCCGCCTCGGCGGGGGCGTGGACGGGGAAGGCGAAGGGCGGTGCGGAGACGACGCGCGCGCCGAGCCCGGACTTCAGGGTGTCGGCGACGATGGCGTCGACGTCGGTCATCGCCGTGGTCGGGAACGACAACGGGGCGTCGCCCAGGAAGAGTTCGCCGTCGCGGTCGTGCATGCCGCCGAGCGGGTTCCCGGGTGGGAGCGCGAGCAGATCGCGCGGCAGCCAGTGTGCGTGGACGTCGATGACGCCGGGGCGGATGTCACCGTTCACGAGTTCTCCTCGATCGGCTCCGGGGAGCGGGGCTGGACCCGTGCGGGGCAGGCGGTGGCGTCCCGCTGTTCCCGGGCCGCGCGGGTGAGGGCGCGCCGGATGGGTTCGTAGCCCGTGCACCGGCAGATGTTGGAGCCGACCACGCTCGCGACGGCGTCGGGGTCGTCGGCGAGGCCGGGATCGGCTTCGAGCGCTCCGGCGGCCACCATGAGGAAGCCCGGCGTGCAGAATCCGCACTGGAGCGCGCGCTCGGCCGAGAACGCCCGCTGGAGCGGGTGGGGTTCGCCGTCGGGCCCGGCGAGGCCCTCCACGGTGCGGACGGAACTGCCGTCGCACTGCACGGCCAGCACCAGGCACGAGCGGACCGCCGCGCCGTCCATGAGCACGGTGCAGGCCCCGCAGATGCCGTGCTCGCACCCCAGATGCGTACCGGTGAGCCTCAGGTCGTCGCGCAGCACGTCGGCGAGCAGACGGCGGGGTTCCACGTCGAGGGCATGGCGGGTGCCGTTCACGTCGAGCGTGATCTTCATCGGTGATGTCCCTCTCGTGCGGTGAGGCGGGCGTGCGAGTCCGCCGCTGCCTCCAGGAGTGTTCTGCCGACCAGAACGGCGACGGCCTGCCGCTTGTACTCCACGTCGGCGTACGGCTGGGCGACGGGTGCGGCGTCCTCCCGGGCGGCGATCCGGCCGGCCAGGGCGAAGGGGTGGCCGTCGGGCAGCCGGGGCCCCGCGGGGAGCCGCCCGGTCTCGGCACCGAGCAACGAACGTTCGGCGGCATGGGCCCGTACCGGGCGGTCCGCGGCGTTGACCAGTCCGATCCGCGCGTCGACGATCACGCCGTCGTGCACCGTGAGGGCCGCCGCGACGGCGACCTGGGCGAAGGTGAAATGCGTGCGGCGGTGTTCGATGAAGCCGACGCCGGTGTCCGCCCCGAGCAGCGGAAGGCGTACGGCGGTGATGAGCTCCTGTGGCCGGCGTGCCGTGCGGTGTGGCCCGAGGAAGTAGTCGCGGGCGGGGAGGTCACGGGCGCCGGCGGGGCCGGTCACCTCCACCGTGGCGTCCAGGGCGACGCCGATGGCGCACCATTCCGAGGCGGGGTGGGCCCAGCCGAAGCTGCCGGCCATGGTGCCGCGGGAACGGATCGGCGGGTGGGCGATGTTGACCACGGCCCGGGACAGCAGCGCGCCGAGCGGACCCGGTACGGCGGTGGCCGGCTCGAACGCGGCGTGCCGTACCAGGGCGCCGACACGGAGTTCGTCGCCCTCGACGCGCATGCCGTCGAGCTCGGGGACGCGGTTGATGTCGACGACCGCCCCGGGCCGGATGCGTTGCAGATGCATCTCCAGGATCAGGCTCTGGCCTCCGGCGAGCACCTGGGCCTCGCGCCCGGTGTCGCCGAGTGCCTCGACGGCCTCGGCGACCGTGCGGGGTACGACGTAGTCGAAGGATGCGGGTTTCACCGGGCACCTTCCTCGTGTTCCGGGGCGTGTGCGGCGCGCCAGACGCTGTCCGGGGTGAGCGGCATCTGCAACAGGCCGGGATCGGCGAGGCGCAGGGCGTCGGCCACCGCGTTGACGATGGCGGCCGGGCTGCCGATGCAGCCCGACTCCCCGGCGCCCTTGGCACCCAGCGGCGTGCCGGGACCGGGGGTGCGGGTGTCCTTGATGTCGATGGGCGGAAGCTCCGCGAACGTCGGGAGCAGGTAGTCCAGGAATCCTCCGGACAGCTGCGGTACGCCGTTGTCGTCGAAGGCGATCCCCTCGTAGAGGGCCTGGCCGATGCCTTGCACGGCCGATCCGAAGGCCTGCCCGCGCACCACCGCGGGATCGAGGACCACTCCGCAGTCGTCGACGGCCACGAGGCTGAGGACGCGTACGGTGCCCAGTTCGGGGTCGACCTCGGTCACCGCCGCGTGCGCCCCGAAGGGGAACGCCATCCCGGCCTCGTACCGGTCCTCGACACGCAGCGGTCCGGTGGCCTTCACCAGATCGCCCAGGCCCGTGGCCGACGCGCCGCCGGGAGCCGCGTGCACGACGGTCCCGTCCGCCCACTCGACCTGCTCCGCCGGCACGCCCCACAGCGCTGCCGCGCGCGTACGGGCCCGCTCGATCAGAAGGGTCGCCGCGTGCTGGAGCATGGCGCCGGCGACCTGTGCCGACCGGCTGGCGAACGACCCCAGTCCTTCGGGCTGTTCGTCGGTGTCGCCCTCGACGAGACGGACCCGTGCCTCCGGGACGCCGAGGACCTTGGCGACCAGAGCGGGAAAGACCGTCTCGTGGCTCTGGCCGCTGGGCGCCGCACCGCACCGGGCGGTGACGGTGCCGTCCTCGTGCGCCTCCACGCTGCCGAACTCGTGCAGGCCGCCCGCTTCGCCGCCCGAGCGTTCCACGTAGCAGGAGACGCCGATGCCCAGTGGCAGGGCGTCCGGGTCCCGACGGCGACGGTCCCGCTCGGCACACCAACGGTCGTAGCCGAGCGTCTCCAGGGCCAGGTCCAGAGCGGCGGCGTAGTTCCCGCTGTCGTAGCGGCGACCGGTCGGCGTCTCGTACGGGAAGGCGTCGGGCGGAACGAAGTTGCGCCGCCGCAGTTCGATCGGGTCCATGCCGAGCCGCCCGGCGAGCAGGTCCATCGTCCGTTCGATGGCGGTCGCCGCCTCGGGACGTCCGGCGCCCCGGTACGGATAGGTCACCATGGTGTTGGTGAGCACCGAGCGCAACGTCGCGTGGACGCGCGGGGTGGTGTACGCGCCGGCCGCCATCCACGCCGTCTGCATGGGCAGACCGACGCCCAGGTGGGGGTACGCGCCGACGTCGGCGTCGATCTTCAACTCGTAGGCGAGGAGCCTGCCGTCGGCGTCGGCGGCGAGACGCACGGTCTGGTCCTGGCCCCGGCCCCGGGTGGCGACGAGCATCGACTCCCTGCGGTCCTCGATCCAGCGGACCGGCCGCCCGAGCTTCACGGCCAGGTGGGCGACGACCACGAACTCGGGGAACGCCGCGCTCTTGGACCCGAAGGCGCCTCCGGTGTCCGGGACGACGACCCGGATCCGGTCGGGTGACCAGCCGAGCAGCGCGGCCAGTTCACGGCGCAGCCGGTGCGGCATCTGGTGCCCCGACCACACCGTCAGCCGGTCCCCCTCGGGTACGGCCAGGATCGTGCGGCACTCCATGGGGCTGGGCATCAGCAGGTTCTGGCGGTAGGTGGCCTCGACGACGGCGGCGGCGTCCCGCCAGACGGCGGGGTCGACGGGCTCTCCCGCCTCGCCCCGCAGGGCGATGTTGCTCAGCCCGTCGAACAGGCGGACGGAGTCGTCCAGGGCCGCGGAGGGTGTCACCACCGCGGGGAGCGGCTCGATCACGGCGGTGACCTCGGCGACCCCGTCCTCGGCCCGGTACCGGTCCTCGCCGAGGACCACCGCCAGCGCCTCGCCCGGGTAGCGCACCCGGTCCTTCACCAGGGCCGGCCACTCCCGGCCCGCGACGGCGTCCTCCGTGGAGAGCCCCGCCAGCAGGGTGTAAGGCACCGGAGGCAGGTCCGGCAGGTCCGCGGCCGACCAGGCGCCCGCCACACCGGGCACGTCACGGGCGGCCGTACAGTCCACGGCTCGTAACCGGCCGTGGGCGACCGTGCTTCGCACGAACGCGGCATCCAGGCAACCGGGTACGTCGATATCGGCGACGAACCGGCCTCTCCCGGTGAGCAGCCGTTCGTCCTCGCGTCTCGTCCATTGCGCCACGACAACCCCTCGTCGGTGTCTTCGCAGGAAGTGAGGCACTGCGCCGATGACCGGCCCATCGGCGGCCGGCCTCCGGACATCCGCGGCCTGCGCGGCGCGGAATGCCAGAACGCTAAGGCGAACGCGCCGCCGGTCCTTGCCCCGCAGCGCACCGCGTGTTGCCTGGCAGTGACAGAGCGTGCGAGACCGTGCGGCGGCCGCGGGACCCCCGCCGGCCCGGCCGGCCGAAGGAGCTCCCGCGCCGCCACCCGCGGCCCGTACCGGTGACCGGTTTTCCACTGCGCCGCGGAACCTTCCCGGTTCATCTCTTTTCGAGATGGCTGACATTCCGAACCATCGCCGGAAGTGAGGAAGCATCCGGGGGCGGACCGACGCTTATGCCTCCGTGACGGCATCGAAGAAGCTGCCGGCCACACCTCGGCACTGCCCGTCCCCGCCGGTCTCCCGGCCCACCCGTCAAGAAGGTGCTCATGTCCGCCTCATCCGAGCTCCACGGCTCACGCCGGTCCGCAGCCGCGCCGGCCCCCCACGGCGTGCCGGGCTGGCTGGTCGCGCTCCTGGCCGTCGCCTCCGGTATGACGGTCGCCAACCTCTACTACGCCCAGCCCCTGTTGTCCTCGCTGAGCGATGTCTTCCACACCAGCACGGCCACCGCCGGCACCCTGATCACGCTCACCCAGGTCGGCTACGTGATCGGCATGCTCTTCCTGGTCCCGCTCGGCGACCGGCTGGAGAAGCGCAACCTGGTCACCGTCCTGCTGACGGTCACGACCCTCGCCCTCGTGGCGGCGGGGCTCGCCACCAGCTTCCCCGTCCTGCTGATCGCCTCGCTGGTCAGCGGAGCCACCTCGGTGGTCGCCCAGATCCTCGTGCCCTTCGCCGCCGGCCTCGCTCCCGACCACGCCCGCGGCCGCATCGTGGGGCGGGTGATGAGCGGCCTGCTCACCGGCATCCTGCTCTCCCGCACGCTGAGCAGTCTGGTCTCGGATCTCGCCGGCTGGCGTGTCGTCTTCCTCGGCTCCGCCGTCCTGATGGCCCTGCTGGCGGTGGCCCTGCGCGTGGCCCTCCCGGAGCACGCGCCGACCACCACGATGCCGTACCACCACGTGCTGCGCTCCACCGTCCGGCTCGTGCGCACGCACCCGGCGCTGCTGCGCCGTGGCCTCTACCAGGCGGCGATGTTCGGCGCCTTCAGCGCGTTCTGGACCACGGTCTCCTTCGTACTGACCGGTCCCCGTTTCCACTACTCCCCGGTGGGGGTCGGCGTCTTCGCCCTCGTCGGCGCCGCCGGCGCGGCCGTGGCCCCGTTCGCCGGGCACTGGGCCGACCGGGGGCTCGTCCGCCCCATGACCGGCATCGCTTTCGTGGTCGCCGCCCTGGCGTTCGCGCTCGCCGGCCTCGGCGGACACAGCGTCGTACCGATCGCGCTGGCCGCGATCCTCATCGACATGGCCGTACAGACCACCCTGATCCTCGGCCAGCACACCGTCTACCAGCTCGATCCCGCCGCCCGTGCCCGGCTCAACAGCGCCTTCATCGCCATGTTCTTCGTCGGCGGCGCGGCCGGCTCCCAGTTGGGCTCCGTCGTCTACCACGCCGGGGGCTGGGCCGCCCTGACCGTCCTCGGCGCCGTGCTCCCCCTCGTCGCCCTCCTCTACTGGACCACCGAGCGGCGACAGCGACCGGCGGCGCAGCAGGACACCGTGAACCCGTGACACCGAGGGTCTCTCCCCGGCGGCCTCCGGACCCCGGGGAGAGTCAGGCAGGCGCCGGCACACGTTCGTTCCGGCGGCCTGTTCACGGGGGAACGACGCCGGTACGATCCCCACCGTGCTGAGAGAGGATGGTCCGGCGCCGTCCCGGAGCGCCGAGCGTGCGGAGCGATTCCATCTTGACGAACTGACACACGTCCAGGCATTCCTGTCCGAGCTCGACGGCACCTGCCTGGACCCGGTTCGCCCCAGGTCGGCGTTCGGGCCACGGGAGCAACTCGCCAGCAACGCCGAGCTGTTCACCACCGGGTCCGCTCCACGGGACGTGTGGGTTCACTCCGGTCTGGGCGCGACGGTGGACGCCACGGTGGTGGCCACGGACACCCCCCTCGAACTCATCGACCTGTGCTCCATGACCGCCAACACGATCCTGGGGATCAACGACCCCTGGGTCCGGCTGAAGCAGGCGTCGTACCTGGTCTCGTCCCGACCGCATTACCTGACCGCCCGGATGGGGAACGATCTCACCTACCGCGTCGCACGACGGATCCTCGACTGCTTCCGGGACGACGGCGGCCCCGACGACTACGTGGTCAACTTACGGCAGTGCAACGGCTCCGACGCCGTGGAACTCGCGCTGCACGCCGCCTGGAAGGCCGCCGCCGCGACTCCCGGGCGCCGCAAGCTGGCCACCTTCCGCGGCTCGTACCACGGGGAGAGCCTGACCGCGAACTGGGTGAGCGAGCACCAGCCCGGTCGCCTGCTCGCCGACGCACCCGACAACGTGGTCTTCTTCCCGACCCCGGAACTGGACGACGCCGGGGAACTGAGCGCGAGCGCCGCGTCGGCCCTCGAAACCCTCGAACGGGACGGCGACTCCTACTTCGCCGTGATCGTCGAGCCGATCCAGTGGCGCAACTCGGTGCACACGGTGCCGGTGGAGTTCCTTCGCCGGCTGCGGGAGGTGTGCACGCGGAAGTCGGTCTGCCTCGTCTTCGACGAGATGCAGAACGCGTTCGGATACACCGGTTCCCTCGGCTATGCGCGGACCTCCGGTGTCAGCCCCGACATCAGTGCGATCAGCAAGGCGCTGACCTCGGGCCACGGCTCGCTCGCCATCATCGTCGCGAGGCGCGGGTACGGCGAGATCGAGACTCCGTTCGGGGCCAAGTCCAACTCCGGCAACATGCTGGCGCTCGTGGCCGTGGACGCCGTGCTGGACCGGCTCCTGGGGCTGGAGGAGGCGGAGCGGAAAACGCTGCCCGCCTGGCTCCCGTCCGGGCTGGCGGCCGAACTGCGCGACGGCCTGCTCGCCTCCGCGTACCCGCGCGCCGTCGCCCTGGTCGACGAGCTGCTCGACGAGCTTCGCCGACGCTTCCCCACGCTCGTCGGCCCGCCCCGGGGCGTGGGCCTCGTACGAGGACTGGTCATGCTGGACGCGGACGGCCGGCCCTCCGCGCGTCTCGCCGCGGCAGCGGCCAAGGTCTGTCTGACCCACGGCGTCTACGTCCGTCAGGCCGACACCGCCGTTCTCCTCAAACCGTGCCTCGTACTGTCGCGGGCGGAGACGGCGACCGCTCTGGACGCACTGACGAAGACGTTCGCCGACGTCCTGCGGCTTCGCGATGCGTCCTGACGCCGAAGGACGGCCCGACGACCCCGATCCGGTGACCGGTGCCCCGGCACACCCGTCGCGGACACGGACGGTGAACTGCCTGGACCAGGTCCGCATCTGGATCAGCTCCGACGGTCTCCCGGCGAAGCACCGCGCCCGGCTCGTCCGCCTGCGCGCGATGAACGGCGGCGGCCGGATCCTGCTCGTCGTCGCCGGATCCGTCCTCACGCCGGCCGCCGCCGCGGAGGTGCACGCGTTCGCGAGCCGGCTCGACATCGACGTGTGCGACGTGAGCACCCTGCCGGCCGCCGACGCGGACGAGCGCATCCTTCTCGAACACATCCACGCCGAGATCGACGCGCACTTCTCCGGGCCCGACAGCGCCCGGGGGAATCTGTCCGTGGTGTCGGACTACGCCCGGCTGCTCGCCTCCGTGATCGAGCGGGGCATGTGCACCGACATGGACGTCGAGTTCACGCACCCGCTCGGCCCGGCCGCGGCACGTACGCCCTGCCCCCTGGGGATCATCGCGAGGTTCAAGGACAACGGCTGCCTCAGCAACGACGTCACGGCCGGCATCGCCGGGTCGGAACCGTTCCGGACGGCCAGACGCGGGGCCGCCGCCCTCGTCACCGCCTACCGCGAGGCGGCCTGCCGTTTCCTGGCCGCGGTCCACGGCGAGGACGTCCGCCCCGACGCGGTCAGCGGACACCCCCGCTTCTTCGAGCTGCGCAATGCCCGGCACGACCCGTCGCTGACCGGCACGGCGCGCTTCAGCCTCGCCGGGGGACCCGACAACCTCGCGATCGCCTTCCACGAGGCGGGACTGGTCTGCGGGTACGAGCGCGGGGTCGAGCGTGGCGTCGAGACGGGCGAGCTGACCTCCGGCCATGTGCCGCACAAACTGGTGGCGGGCACGCGTCCCACCGGCCTCGGCTACCAACCGTTCGCGTTCGGGCCGCCGCTGCCCGCTGCCGTGCGAGCGGAGCAGCGGGCGCGGTTGTGGCCCGGCTCCCTGCCGGAGGTGGTCTGCCACTGGGACCACAGCTGGATCGCCGGCCACCAGGACTGGCAGCCCCTGACCTACCGCGAACGACTGCTGCTCGCCACGCTGGACGCGGCCGGGTGGCGTCGTGCGGAGGCCGTGTCGATCGCGGGCAGCCGTTCGCTGCCGCCCTGCCTGGTCGACCCGCACACCACCGCCGCCTCCGGGCGTGCGCCGCTCCGGAGCGGTCCGGCGCTGTCCGCCCTGGTGCACGACCGGACGCCCGTGCGACGGGAGGTGCACGGCACGTCGGCGGGCGGCCCGGCGCGAGAACCGCACGGGACGTCCCGGAGGGACGTCTTCCGGAACAACGGGATCGCAGCGGTCGACGGTGTCGTCGACGGCCTCACCCTCCGCGGACTGCGTGAGCGTTTCGAGGCCGAGATCGCGAAGAAGGGCGAAACGACCTCCCTGCGGCAGCTCTCGTTCAACCTGGCGGTCGACGTGTGTGCGCGGGACACCGTCGAGATGATCAAAGACCTCGCCCACCTTCCCGCGCTGACGGAGATCCTGGACGAGTACTTCGACGGCCCGTCACGGTTCGTCTCGGCACGCGGATACCGGCAAGGACCGTGCAAGCCGCTCAGGTACCGCGCCTGGGACTACCACCAGGACATGAAGACCCAGGGGCCCCGGGAGGAGGTGAAGGTCATGGTCCTGCTGACGGATGTGACACGCGACGGCCAGGCCCTGCGCTACGTGTGCGGCAGCCAGCAGGTCCGGTGGAACTTCCGGACGCAGCGGCAGACGAAGTTCACGCTCGACGAAGCCCTCCGGTTCGGGAACGGCGGCCTCTTCCTCGGCCACGGAACGGCGGGCACCTGCGTCGTCTTCGACACGAACGGCATCCACTCGGGGCACCGCAACCTCTCGGAGACCCGCGACGTGCTCACCCTCAACTTCGCGCGCGAGTCCGCGGAGTCCTTCTCCATGTTCTCCGACCCGATCCTGCTGGGACCGGCCTCCCGCCGCGGCGCCGCGGGGAACCGCACCCGTTCACTCTCCTGGCGTACGTCGGCCGAGGACCGGGACCGCCTGGCCGCGATGCGCGCGGAGTACAGGTCGACTCCGGATCTGGCCGCCACGAAACCGCGCTGGACCGGCGACGCGCCGGACCTGATCGACGTCATGGCGGCAGACGTCAACGCGGACCTCGACCTGCGCCTGTCCGCACGGTTCGAGGACGACCGCGCCCGCGACATCGCCCTGGTGAGGATCCGGGACGCGGCCCTGGACGACGAGCAGTACGCCGAAGCCATGTCACGCCTCCGGACGGCGCGGGGCGGCGGGTCGTGTCTGTGGCGGAAGGGGGATCCGCCGGCCGCCGCCGGTGAGATCGCCGAAGAGGCGCGCGGTGCCCTGTCCGCTCGTCTGCGGACGGAGGCGGCGGCGCACTGCTCCGCCCTGCTCGACGACCTCTGCGACGCGTTCGGGCGCTGCGACACGGTGCAGCGCCTGCGCACCACCGCGGCCTATCTGTACTTCGCCTGCGCGTGGGCTGATCGGCAGCTCGTGGCCGCCGGGCGCGGAGGCGTGGCCGAGGGATGCCGCCAACTCCTGGACCTGTACGCGCACATGGTCGCCGAGGACACCTTCGTGAAGACAGGGGAGGCGAGCCGACCGGATGACTGATCCGCAAGCGGGGGCGGAGTTCACGGCCCTCGACAACATGCCGTTCCACCTGGCGAGTGTCGAGCCGATCCGCCAGGTCGTCGCGGGACTCGAGGGAAGCTGCCTGGACCCCGGAGGACGGCTGACCGACCTCACCCCCCGGGAGCACCTGGCCCGCAACGCCGCCCTGTTCACCGCGGGGGGCTCCCTCGCGCGCGAGTTCTGGGCGGACACCGCGCTCGGCTCCCGGATCCAGGGAACGTCGGCGCGGACCGCGACACCCGTCGAGATGATCGACCTGTGCTCGATGACCTGCAACACGGTCCTGGGCGTCAACGACCCCTGGGTCAAACTCAGACAGGCGGCCTTCCTGCTCTCCCCGCAGCCCCACTACCTCCCGGCCAGGATCGGCAGCGACCTGTTCTATCGCGTCGCTCACCGCATCCTGGGCCGGCTGGACCGCTTCGGGGCGCCCGGGGACTTCGTCATCAACCTGCGCCAGTGCAACGGCTCGGACGCGGTGGAACTCGCGCTCCACGCCGCGTGGCTGGCGGCCCGTGGCACACCGCGCCGGCGCAGACTCGCGACGTTCCGGGGCGCCTATCACGGTGAGAGCATCCTGGCCAGCCTCGTCTGCGAGGACGATCCCGCGTACGGCTCCGGACGCGCGCTGGTCGACCGTGTCGACAACGTCGTGCGCTTCCCCTCGCCCAGGTGCGACGACGGCGGCACCCTGAGTGCCGAGTCGCTCGCCACGCTCGATGCCCTGGAGCGGGACGGCGAGGAGTACTTCGCCGTGCTCGTCGAGCCGGTCCAGTGGCGCAACTCCGTGCACGCCGTCCCGCTCGAATTCCTCCGGCGGCTGCGCGAGGTGTGCACGCGGAAGTCGATCTGCCTGGTCTTCGACGAGGTGCAGAACGCGTTCGGCTACACCGGGACGATCTTCTTCGCGGAGAGCAGCGGCGTCTGCCCGGACATCGTGGCCACGGGCAAGGCGCTGACCTCGGGCCACGGTGCGCTGGCCATCGTCGTCGCCCGCAGGGAGTTCGCCGAGGTGGAGCCGCCCTTCGGAAGCAAGACCAACTCGGGGGACATGCTGTCGTTCGTCGCCGTCGACGCGGTGCTGGACCGGCTCACCGGCATGCTTCCGGAGGAGTTCGCCGCCCTGCCCGCCTGGCTGCCGCCCGGTCTGGTCGCGGACCTGCGCGGCGGCCTCCTCGACACCGCCTATCCCCGCGTGGCCGGCATGCTGGCGGACTTCCTGGCCGAACTCCAGCACCGCTTCCCTGCGCTCGTCGGGCCCGCGAGCGGCCTCGGCCTGGTGCGCGGTGTCGCCATGCTGGGCGAGGACGGCCGGCCGTCCGGGGACGTGGCCGGCGAAGTCGCGGACGCCTGCCTGAAGCACGGTGTCTACGTCCGCCGAGCGGGCCACTGCGTCTACCTCAAACCCAGTCTGTCGACGACCGAGGCGGATCTCGAACTGGCCGGGGCCCGGTTGGCGGCCACCTTCGAGGACGTACTGCACCGTGCCGCCCGCAAGGAGCCGAGATGAGTGGTGCCGCCGAGGACCCGATGTCCGCCCTGGCCGCCGTGGCGGGCCTGGAGCCGCTGGTGACCGCGCTCGAAGGAACCGTACTCGACCCCCTCCGGCCGCAGTACCGGGCATCGGGCGGACGGTCGTACGACCACGATCCCGAACTGTTCACCCGTGGATCGGCACCGCGGCCCCTCACCGCCGTCGCCGGTCGTGGCGCCACCCTCCGGCTGTCCGACGGATCCGAGCTTGTCGACCTGTGCTCGATGACCGAGAACACCGTGCTGGGTCTCAACGACCCCTGGGTGAAACTCCGTCAGGTCTCGCACGTGCTGTCGCGGCGCCCGCACTACGTGACCGTCCGCTTCGGGAACGATCTCTACTACCGGGTCGCGGACCGGCTCTCGCGGCACTTCAACGAGACCGGCGGAGGCCGGGACTACGTCCTGAACATGCGCGAGTGCACCGGGTCGGGGGCGGTCGAGCTGGGGCTGCACGCTGCCTGGACGGCGGCGCGGGCATTCCCCGGGCGCCGCAGGCTGGCCTCCTTCGCGGGCGCGTTCCACGGGTCGAACCTGGGTGGTGTGCTGGCCGGCGACCACCAGCCCGAACGCGGCTCCGGCCGCGTCCTCCTGGACCACGCCCCCAATGTCGAGCGGTTCCCGGTCCCGGAGGCCGGCCCGGACGGGCGGCTGAGCGCGGCCACCCTGGAGGCACTCGCGACGCTGGAGCGGGACGGTGAGCAGTACTTCGCCGTGATCCTCGAACCGATCCCGTGGCGCAACGCCGTCCATGTGATACCGGTCGAGTTCCTGCGGAGGCTTCGCGAGATCTGCACCGCGCGGTCGATCTGCCTGATCTTCGACGAGGTGCAGAGCGGATTCGGATTCACCGGCGCCCTCTGGTACGCGGAGGTGGCCGGTGTCCACCCGGACATCTCGGTGCTGGGCAAGGGGCTGACGTCAGGACACGGCACGCTCTCCATGATCGTCGCCGACCGGGCGTTCGGCACCGTCGAGTCGCCGTTCGGATTCAAGTCGAACTCGGCGAACATGCTGTCCCTCGTGGCGGTCGACGCGGTGCTCGACCGGCTGCTCGGGGTGGAGGCTTCCGATGCCCAGTCACTCCCGGACCGGCTCCCCGCCGGGATGGAGCACGACCTCCGCGAGGGCCTGCTCTCCACCACCTACGTCCATGCCGTCAGGATGATCGACGAGATGCTCACCGAGCTGTGCGACCGCTTCCCGGCGATGGCGGGGCGGAGGAGGGGGCTCGGTCTGATGCGCGGCGTGGTGATGCTCGGCGGCGACGGGCTGCCGTCCTCGGCGCTCGCGGGCGAGGTGGCACGGGTGTGCACCGAGCACGGTGTCCATGTCAGGCAGGCCGGTACCGCCCTCTTCCTCAAGCCCTGCCTGGTCATCACCCGGACGGAGGTGGACCGGGCGCTGGCCGCGCTGGCCAGGACGCTCGAAACGGTGGCCGGCTCCCGAGCCCGCTGAGCCCGCCCGGCGCTGGCCAGGACGCTTGAAACGGTGGCCGGCTCCCGAGCCCGCCGAGCCCGCCCGGCGCTGGCCAGGACGCTTGAAACGGTGGCCGGCTCCCGAGCCCGCCGAGCCCGCCCGGCGCTGGCCGTCCGGTGCTCGACCCCCAGGGACTCAGGCGGGCCCCGCTTCCTCCTCGCGGCCCCGCGTCACCTGGGCGAGCGTGCGGGACAGCCCGTCGAGCGCGAGGTCCGCCTCCGCCGGGCCGAGGACGAGGCTGGGCTTGACGAACAGGGCGGTGCCCGCCTGCCGCACATAGACGCCGTTGGCGAGGCACTGCTTCGCCACCGCCGATGCGACCGCCTCCGACGGCCGGCCGAGTCCGTCCAGCATCACCAGCCCGCGCACCAGCCCCACGCCGGTCGACGCGCCGACGACACCGGGGAATCTGCGCCGCAGTTCGAGGAAGAGCGAGTCGACGAGGGCCACGGTGCGGTCGTAGGCGGTGCCGAGCAGGCCGACGCGCAGCTCCGCGGCCAGTTCGTCCGGCAGCCACTCGGGGATGGCGTCGGCGTCTTCGGGTTCCACTCCCAGAAGCCGGTCGAGCACCGCGTCGACCGCGACCAGGGACGTCATGTCCGCGGCGTTGGACTTTCCCGCGAACGGCCCGTCGATCTCACTGAAATCCCTCTTGGCGACCATGATCGCGAGTGATCCGTGGCCGGAGGTCAGCCCCTTGCTCATCGCGGCGATGTCCGGGCACACCCCGCTGTGCTCAGCGAAGCTGATGGTCCCCGTGTATCCGAACCCGTTGTGGATCTCGTCGAAGACGAGGCAGATCGACTTGCGCGTACAGACGTCGCGCAGCCGGCGGAGGAACTCCAGCGGGACGGCGTGCACCGCGTTGCGCCACTGGACCGGCTCGATGATCACGGCGAAGTATTCCTCGCCGTCCCGCTCCAGGGCGTCGAGCGTCGCGAGTGACTCGGCATCCGGAGAGCCGTCCTCCGCGCACCTCGGGGAGGGGAAGAAGGTCACGTTGTCCGCCGATTCGACGAGCAGTCGTCCGGAGCCGTGCCGGGGCTGATGCTCGCTGATGAGGCTGGCCGTCAGGCTCTCGCCGTGGTACGAGCCCCGGAACGTCCCCAGCCTGCGGCGACCGGGCGCCTCACGTGCCGCGTTCCACGCCGCGTGCAGAGCCAGCTCGACCGCGTCCGATCCGTTGCACTGCCGTATGTTGACCACGTGATCGCCGGGTTCGCCCAGCCCGTCGAAGCACTTCAGGATCCGGCGGGCGACTCGGTAGTACAGATCGCAGCCGAGACGGATCGTCACATGGTGCGGGCTCCGGGACAGCACATGGGTGAGCTGCTTGAGCTTCACCCACGGATCGTTGATCCCGAGGACCGTGAGGATCGTGCAGAGATCGATCAGCTCCTGCCGCTCGCCCGTGTCGACGACGACGCTGTCGAGCACGGCCCCCAGCCCGCCGGTGACCCACACGTCTCGCGGCCAGGAGCCGCCCCGGGTGAACAGATCGGGATTTCTCGCGATCAGCTCGTGGGGCTCGTCCTCGGAAGCGGGCGGACGGGGGTCGAGACAGGAGCCGGCGAGTGCATCGGTGAACCGGCGGATGGGATCCAGCGTCTCCAGGTGGAACAACGAGGTTTCGTCGACCGGCATATCACGGTTCTAGCACACACGCGCAGGATCTGACCGGGGTGCGGAGCGAGCGCGTCGCCCGGATCGGCGGAGTGGCTGATTCCCTCGAACTGCCGGTGATCACAACGGACTTGGCGGGTCCGTCATCGTGTGCATCCGATCTGGTCCAACCAGTTGACCAGTGCGCCGTGATCGGTCAGCCTCTCCGTCATGGCCCAGCGACCCATCCGCCGCCAGGCGGTCTCGGACCAGCTCTTCGCCGTGCTCCGGGACAGGATCCTCGACGGGCGGCTGCCGCCCGGCTCCGCCCTCACCGCCGAACGCGACCTGGCGGCCGAGTTCGAGGTGAACCGGCACGCGGTCCGCGAGGCCGTCAAGAGGCTTCAGCAGGCACGGCTGGTCGCCGTCAGCCACGGCGGGCGCACGCTCGTCCTGGACTGGCGCCACACCGCCGGCCTCGACCTCGCCGTGGGCATCGCCGCCGCCGACGGCGGCCCGTCGGTGGCGGACCTGGCACGCGACGCGCTGGAGATGCGGGCGTGCATCGGCGCCGACGCGGCCCGCCTGTGCGCGCTGCGGTGCTCGGGGACGACCGCCGCGCGGATCACCGAGGCCGCGGACCGGTACGCCCGCAGCGGTCCCGACCTGGCGGAACTGGGCGCGGCGGACGTCGCCTGGTGGCGGCTCGTCGTGGAGGGCTCGGGCAACCTCGCCTATCTGCTGGCGTTCAACAGCCTGGTGGGCGGCACCCTCCCCGTCGCCGACGTGCCGGACGACCTGCGCACCGCCGAACTCCTCGACGTGGCGGCGCATGTGCGGCTCGCGGCCCGCATCGCGGCGCGCGAGGCGGAGGCCGCCGAGCGGCTGGCGCGCGAGCTGTTGTCCCGCAGCGTGCCCGTGTCCCCGAAGGAGGCGCACTGAGATGATCCCGGCCGTGGTCTACGCGATACCGGCGTTCGTGCTCCTGGTCGTCGTCGAGGCGGTGTCCTACCGCTTCCTCCCGGACGACGACGAGCGCGGTTACGAACTGCGCGACACCGTCACCAGCATGTCCATGGGAGCGGGCAGCCAGGTTGTCGCGGCGCCGTGGAAGGCCCTGACGATCCTGCTGTACGCGGCCCTCTTCTCCGTCGCTCCCTGGCACCTCTCCCCGTCCTCGGCAGGCACCTGGCTCCTGTTGTTCTTCGCCGACGACCTGGCGTACTACGCCTTCCACCGCGCCCACCACCGGGTGCGCGTGCTGTGGGCGAGCCACGTGGTCCACCACTCCAGCGTCCGCTTCAACCTCTCCACCGCCCTGCGGCAGAGCTGGACACCGATGACGGGCCTGCCCTTCTGGCTGCCCCTGGCCCTGCTGGGCATTCCGCCCTGGATGATCCTGCTCCAGCAGGCCGTCAGCCTCTTCTACCAGTTCTTCCTGCACACCGAACGCGTCGACAAGCTCTGGCGTCCGGTGGAGTGGGTCTTCAACACCCCGTCCCACCACCGCGTCCACCACGGCTCCAACAGTGTCTACCTGGACCGGAACTACGGTGGCATCCTCATCGTCTGGGACCGGATCTTCCGCACGTTCGAACCCGAGGGCGAGCGCGTGGAGTACGGCCTGACGAAGAACATCGACACCCACAACCCGCTACGGGTCGCCTTCCACGAGTTCGCCGCCGTCTGGCGTGACGTCCGCGCGGCACGGCGCTGGCGCGACCGCGCCGGGCACCTGTTCGGCCCGCCCGGCTGGGCACCCGGGACGGAGGGCTGACAGGCCGCCGGTCGCCGTCCTCGCCGTGTCCGCCGCTGCCGACGCGGGCGGCGACATGGCCGGGTGGCCCTTGCCGCGGGTCCTCGGCCACGGTGTCCGCGTCACCCGCGCCAGATCCTCCGGTACGCCTCCCGGTAGCCCGAGGGGTCCCACGTCGTGGCCCCCGCGCTGTTGTCCGCCGTGGAGACGTGGACGGGTGGCACGTACCCGCTGGCCGGACGGCCGGAGAAGGCGCGGTTGAACTCGTCGAGGATCTGCCAGCCCTGCAGCGTCAGGGGTTCGGGGACGGTGGCGGCCTGGTACTGCCTGCCGTCGATGCGCTGGAAGGCGGACGGGTCGCCGTCGCCGGCGCCGATGTTGAAGGGCGGGCCGGATCCCTTCCGCCCGGCCGCGCGGAAGGCGGGCGCGGCGTCGGCGAAGTACAGGTCGTTGATCGCGACGGAGTGCGTCCACCGGCTGCCGAAGCGGGACAGCAGAAAGGAGACCTCCCGGGGGGTGCGGGTGCTCGCGTCCGGGATCGGGATGTTCTCGTACGCCAGCAGCCGCACGCCCGGACAGGCGGCCAGCCCCTTCTTGATCAGCTCGGACTTGTGGGCGGCGAACGGGATCGAGGCGTCGGTGAAGACGACGACCCCGGCGTGGCCGTGGGAGCGCGCGATGACCCACTGCGCGCTGATCGCGGCGACGTCGCCGACGTCGGTGGTGACGTTGGTGAAGAGCCCGGAGTGCGCGCCCGGACCGGGGGACGCGACCGCGTGCCAGCCGACGACCGGGATGCGGGCCGCGGCGGCCCGCGCCATCTGCTGCGAGGTCGAGGCGGGGTCGAAGCCGCCGACGACGATGCCCGAGGGCCTGAGCGTCACCGCCTCGCTCAGCGCCGCCTGGATGCCGGTGGGCGTGCCCCCGCCGTCGATCACCCGGACGCGCCAGCCGAGGACTCCCGCCGCCTCCCGTACGCCTTGCGCGACGCCTGCGACGCCGGGATTGGTCATGGTCTGCGCGACGTAGACGATCGCCTTGCCGGGAACGGCCGCGGGACCGCCGGCCGGCCCGTTCCAGGGGACGTGGGTCCGCTCCGCCCGGGTGACGGCGGCCTCGGCCCCGGCCTGGACCGCGGGACAGCCGCTCGGGCCCGTGGTGGACACGTCGGGGCCGTGCGACGAGCCGCGTTCGCAGCCCGCGAGGGCGGTGGCCGCCAGCAGCAGGGCGACGGAGACCGGTCGGGCGCGGGCGACGCGGAGGACGCCCCCGCGGTCACGGCGGTGCCCGGGCACTCCTCGCCCGGGGACGAGGGGGCGTGACCGCGGGCGGCCCGCGGCGCGGGTCACGGCGTACCGCCCGTCGGGCCGCCGCCTCTCCCCGGGGGCGGCGGAGGCGCGGGAACGGCGGGCGCCTCCCGGAACGCGTCGGCCCCGGTGCGCAGGCGGCGGGCGGAGTAGCCGGCCAGGCCGACGGCGAGCAGCAGGGTGCCGCCGTAGAACAGGGGGATCGTCCAGAAGTCGGCGCCCAGCTGGCCGATGCCGGTGAGGCCGACGGCGAGGACGGCGACGGCGACGACCGTGCCCAGGGCGTTGGGGCGGCCGGGGGTGATCGCGGTGGAGCCGAGGAGGGCGCCGGCGAACGCGGGCAGCAGATAGTCGAGGCCGACGCTGGGATTGCCGATCTGCTGCTGGGCCGCGAGCAGCACACCGGCGATGCCGACGATCAGGCCGGACGCGGTGAACCCGTAGACGGTGCACCTGCGGGTGGGGATGCCGACGAGGTCGGCGGCGCGCGGGTTCGAGCCCACCACGTAGAGGTACCGGCCGAGCGGCAGCCGCTCCAGCACCAGCCAGCAGACGACCGTCAGGGCGAGCACGTAGAAGGCGGGGACGGGAAGCCCGAGGAGCCGGGAGTCGTACAGGTCGGTGAAGGCGGCGGGGAGACCTTCCGGGCCCGGGACGATCCGGCCGCCGCCGGTGACCCAGCCGGTCACGGCGTACATCATGCTGCCGGTGCCGAGGGTGGCGATGAAGGAGTCGATCCGCCCGAACTCCACGACGAGACCGTTGAGGACGCCCACGGCCGTCCCGCCGGCGACCACCACGAGGCAGGCCCACGGCCAGGGCCACCGCTCGTCGACGACGAGCTGCATCACCATGACGTGCGCCAGCCCGAGGGCGTAGCCGATGGAGAGGTCGAACGCGCCGGTCACGACGGGGACCGTGGCGGCGAGCGCGAGGACGGCGGGGATCGACTGGCCGGACAGGAGCGAGTCGATCGTGTCCCGGGTGGGGAACGTGCGCGGCAGGACGAGGGAGAAGGTCAGGAAGAGCACGGCGGTGAGGGCGGGCAGGCCGTAGGCGCCGAGGAGATGTCCGGCGGTGCCCCGCCGGTGCGGCCGGGGCGGGGACGGGGAGGCGGGCGGCGGGTCGGTCATGGGTTCGTCGCGGTTCCGGGGGAGGGCATGGCCGAGGCCGCCCGGGTGAGCCCGGCGACCGTGAGGGCCGGGCCGCTCAGCTCGGCCGTCACGGACCCCCGGACGAACACCAGGGCGCGCCGGCAGACCCCCGCGACCTCCTCGAAGTCCGTGGAGACGAGCACCACCGCGAGGCCGGTGGCCAGAGCCTCGTCGAGCAGTCGGTGGACGGCGGCCTTCGCGCCGATGTCCACGCTCGCGGTCGGTTCCTCCAGGATCAGCAGGCGCAGGTCCACCCGCAGCCACCGGCCGATCACGACCTTCTGCTGGTTTCCGCCCGACAGTGTGCCGATGGGGGCCTCGCTGTCGCGGGGGCGCACCGAGAACCGTTCGATCAGGCCGGCCGCCTCGGCGCGTTCGCGGCGGGGGGCGATCCACCGCGGCGCCGGCAGACCCCCGGCGCGCGGATTGGCCAGGAGGTTCTCCCGCACGGTCAGTTCGGCGGCGCAGCCCTCCCGCTGTCTGTCGCCGGGGACGAGGCCGACACCGAGGCGGACGGCGTCGGCCACCGTGCGGGGCCGGTACGGCCGGCCGCCGAGCAGTGCGCGGCCGGCGAGGAGGGGCCGGGCACCGGCGAGGGCCCGGCCCAGCTCGCTGTGGCCGGCGCCCGTGAGGCCCACCAGGCCCAGGACCTCCCCGGCCCCGACTTCCAGGTCCACCGGTCCCGCGCCGGCGGTCCGTACGCCGTCGAGGACCAGGACGGCCGGGCCGGCGGTGGGGGCGTGGACGGGGCGGTGGGGGGTCAGGTCCTCGCCGACGATGTCGTGCACGAGACGGGTGGGGCTGAGGCCCGCCAGGGTGCCGTGACTGACGAGGCGGCCGTCGCGCAGGACGGCGAAGGCGTCGGCGGCCTCGTACACCTCGTCCAGGCGGTGGGTGACGTAGAGGACGCCGCGTCCCTGGTCGCGCAGGGCGTGCAGAACGCCGAAGAGCCGGGCGCAGTCCGCGGCGGGCAGCCGGGCGGTCGGCTCGTCGAGGACGATGAGTTTCGCCCGCGCGGCCAGGGCGCGGGCGACGGCGACCAGCGAGCGCTCGGCGGGGGAGAGGCGGCCGACGGGTGTGGCGGGGTCGAGATGTCCGGCGACGGTCCGCAGGGCTTCGGCACAGCGCTCCCGGGTGCGCCGCCAGGAGATCAGTCCGGCGCGGCGGGGGTATCCGGTGCTCAGGGCGATGTTCTCGGCGACCGTCATCCATTCCACGAGGCCGAGGTCCTGGTGGATGAAGGACATGGCGCGGGCGGCGGCGCGGGTCCCGAGCGGATGTCCGTCCACCGTGGCCTGTCCCGCGTCGGCGCGGTGGACGCCGGCGAGCACCTTGATGAGCGTGGACTTCCCGGCTCCGTTGGGGCCGAGGAGGGCGAGGACGCTGCCCGCGTGGATGTCGAGGTCGACCCCGTCCAGCGCGCGGGTCCCCCCGAACCGCTTGGCGAGCCCGCGGATGCGGACCAGGGGTTCCGCGGGGGTGTCGGGAGGGTCGTGCACGGACATCTCCGGAGGTCGGCCTGGCGAGTTCTGCCCGACTGTCGCCGTTGATCCTACGGGGCCGATCGATGTCATTCGGGACATTTACTGCCTTGTGTGACACCAACGGGTCAGTGGCGCCGCCGGGTCTCAGACGCCGGCGAGGCCGCATTCGGCCCAGATGACCTTGCCCTGCGGCAGGTAGCGCGTGCCCCAGCTCCGCGCCAGCTGGGCCACGAGGAACAGGCCCCGGCCGCCCTCGTCGGTGCTGGCCGCGCGGCGCAGGTGCGGGGCGGTGTTGCTGGTGTCGGAGACCTCGCAGATCAGGGTGCGGCCGTGGAGCAGCCGGACGCGGACGGGGCCGCAGCCGTGCCGGATGGCGTTGGTGACCAGCTCGCTGAGGATCAGCTCGGCGGCGAACGCGGCCTCGTCCACCCCCCAGTCGGCCAGCCGGCGCATGGCGCGGGCGCGGACCTCGCCCACGAGCGACGGGTCGGGCTCCAGGTCCCAGCTGGCGATCCGGTCGGGGTCCAGGGCGTGGGTGCGGGCGACGAGCAGCGCGATGTCGTCGCCGGGGTGGGCGGGCGCCACGCTGTGCAGGACCATCCGGCAGGTCTCCTCGGGCGTGCGCTCCGGGTGGGCCAGGGTCTCGCGCAACCGGTCGAGAACCCCGTCGACGTCGCGGTGCCGGTCCCGGATGAGTCCGTCGGTGTAGAGGACCAGCTGGCTGCCCTCGGGGAGGTCGGCTTCGACCGCTTCGAAGGGCAGGCCCCCCAGGCCGAGCGGAGGGCCGGCGGGCAGCTCCGGGAAGGAGACCGTGCCGTCGGGGCGGACCAGCGCGGGCGGAGGATGGCCGGCGCGGGCCATGGTGCACCGCTGCGTGGTCGGGTCGTAGATGGCGTACAGGCAGGTCGCGCCGATGATGTCCGTCTCGTCGGCGGCGGGGTCCTCCCGGTCCAGGCGGCCCACCAGATTGTCGAGGTGGGTGAGGACTTCGTCCGGGGGGAAGTCGAGTTCGGCGAAGCTGCGCGCGGCGGTGCGCAGCCGGCCCATGGTGGCGGCGGAGAGCATGCCGTGACCCACGACGTCCCCGACCATGAGGCCGACCCGGGTGCCGGAGAGCGGGATGACGTCGTACCAGTCCCCGCCCACGTCGGATTCGGCGGGCAGATACCTGTGGGCGACCTCGGCGGCGTCCTGGTCGGGCAGCCCCTGCGGGAGCAGGCTGCGCTGGAGGGCCAGGACCATGGTGCGTTCGCGTGTGTAGCGCCGGGCGTTGTCGATGGAGAGGGCGGCACGGGCGGCGAGTTCCTGGGCCAGCGAACGGTCGTCGTCGTCGAAGGGGGCGGGGTCCCGGCCGCGGTAGAAGGCGGCGACGCCCAGGACGACACCGCGGGCCACGAGGGGGACCGCGATCAGGGAGTGGACGTGGTCCAGCAGCTCCCCGGAGTGCTCGGGGTCGTGGGCGAGCCATCCCGCGGCGACCCCGAGGTCCGGTTCCAGCACCGGTTCTCCGCCGGTCAGACAGCGCAGCTGCGGCGTGGCCGGGCCGTAGCCGACCTCCTTGCCGACCGGATGGAAGGGGCAGTCGTCGCGGATGCCGTGGACCACGGCACGGCGCAGGTCGCCGCGCGGGTCGGTGGACTCCTCCCCGCGCAGTACGGCCTCGGGCAGGTCGATCGTGAGGTAGTCGGCCAGCCGCGGCACCGCCGTCTCCGCCAGTTCCTGGGCGGTGCGGCGCACGTCCAGGGTGGTTCCTATGCGCGTACTGGCCTCGGACAGCAGCTCCAGGCGGCGGCGTGCGGCGAGGGCGTGCCGTGCCACCTCCGGCTCCCCCACGAGCAGCAGTCCCCGCGACGGGGGCACGAAGGCGGGATGGTCGTCGTCCGCTCCGACGCGGGTCGGCCCCTGGCCGCGCGGGGCGGCCGGGCCGGGCGGGGTGAAGGCGACGGTGCCCGACGGGAGGAGGACACGGGACGCGGCGGGCTCGGCGGGCGGGCCCGGCACCTCGTCGGTCTGCCGCGGGGCGACGAGGGGATGCCGTGTCGGGGGACCGGGCACGACCGCCTCGATGGCCAGGCCCTGGACCCCGGTGGGGCTCGTCATCGGGCGGCTCAGCAGCGTGACGCACCGGCCGTCGGACAGCGGGACGCGGACAGCGGCCCGCTGCGCGCGCGAGATCAGCTCGGTGGCTTTCTCCACGAGGATCGCGCGGTCACGCGGGTGCTGTCCGAGGGCCACTTCGTCCAGTCCGATGGTGTGGTGACGGCCCACGGCCGCTTCGGCCTCGGTCTCCAGGTACGCGCGCAGCAGAGCGCGCTCGCGTGCGGAACTGTGCCGGAGCAGCCGCCGTTCGATGGCGCGCGCCGCCTTGCGCAGCACGGTGGCCAGCGCGGGGTCGTCGAAGCCGCGTGGATAGCCGAAGCACAGGACGCCCTCGATCCGGCCACTGAGCGGGTCGCGGACCGGAAGTGCGCGGCAGGCGCTCGCCTGGGAGCGCTCGGCGAAGTGCTCGGCGCCGAAGACCCGGATGAGCCGGCGTTCGGCGAGCGCGAGACCGATGCCGTTGGTCCCCGCGAACTGTTCGGCGAACACGAAGCCCGGCACACGCTGGATCGCGGGGAGGCTTCTGGCCAGGGACGCCTCGCCGAACCGGCGCAGGAGGACCGTTCCGTTCGCGTCGGCGACACAGATGTTCATCCGGCTGCCGGCGAACCTGTACTCCAGCCGGTCGAGCACCGGCAGGGCCGCTCGGACGATCCGGGCCTCCATGTCGAGATCCTCCCGGAAGGGGAGGTCGAAACCGTCCGGAGAAAGCCCCAGGGACCTGCAGCGTTGCCATGAACTGGAGATGGGCATGCGGACGCCCGCCTCGACCGGCCCGCCCTCCAGGAAACGCTCACGCGAACGGACGGGCCCCGTGCCGCCTGTCGCACGACCCGTCGGCGTGGGTACCCCGCCGAACCGAACCACGCTGCGCCTCACTCGCGATAGCCCGCTTTTCGGAAACAGTCTGACATAACAGACGATACGGATATCGACGGCGGGGGGCACGGCCGGACGAGTGCTTCGTGCGCATGACCGTCCGGGCGGCCGTCGCGGCGTCGCGCGTGGCGAGGGCCGGGGCCGGGGCCGGGCTCGGGGCCGTGGCCGGGTCCGTGTGCGCGGAGTCCGTGGTCACCGGGTCGGTCGTCGGCGGGGACCTGGTCAGAGGACCGCCACCGGGTTGACGGGCGAGCCCGTCCCGCCCGGTACGTTCAGCGGCGCCACGACCAGCAGGAACTCGTACCGGCCGGCCTCCGCGGTGGCGGCGGACAGGGCTTCCAGATCGAGATTGTCCAGCAGCGGGACCCCCATCGCGGCCACCGCCAGGGCATGGACCGGCGCATGCACGCCCGCCACGGGCGAGGGCCGTACGTCATTGTCGCCGTCACCACCGAGCAGTACGACGCCACGCTCGGCCAGCAGCGGTACGGCGTCCACATGGAAGCCCGCGCTCGCCGTGTCGGGGTCCCAGGCGCCCAGCTCCGTGCGGCGGCGGACGTGCCCGGACCGCAGGAGCACCGCGTCACCCTCGCCGATCGTCACACCGAGCGCCCTCTCCGCGGCGGTGATGTCCTCCGCGTGCACCGCCCTGCCCGGCTCCAGCCAGCGGATCCCGAGGACGGCGGGGAGGTCGAGGAGCACCCCTCTCGTGACGAGGGGTCCGAGCGCCGAGACCGCTCCGAAGCGGGCGCCCGCGGCGTCGACGACGTCACCGGCTTTCCGGCCGTCGTAGAGCTGCCCCCGGTAGGCGATGTGGCACAGGGCGTCGAGATGCGTGACGCCCTTGCCGTGGTAGTCGGCGGCGATGAAGTCCTTGTGGGCGGAGGGTTCCGGGCTCTCCACGTCACCGAGGTCGGTCATGTGGTGCAGTGCGGGCCTGGGGTTGTCGGGGCCGGGCCGGGTGTTCCAGGGGAGGGCCAGCGGGACGACCGCTCCGGACCGGACCGCGGCCGCGGCCCGGCGCACATGGTCCGCGGTCACACGGTTCCAGGCGCCGCGGTCGGCCGGGCTCCAGCGCCCCCATGCGCGGACCGACTCGAAGAGCGCGTCGAACTCCCGACGGGACACGGCGGGCCCGTTGCCGGTCACGGCGGACCCGGGACCGGGGGACCGGGGATCTGCGGACCCGGGATCTGCGGACCCGGGGGCGGGGGACCCGGGATCCGGGGCATCGGCGGGCTTCGGAGGCATCTGTACTCACCGTTCTCCGGACGCGACGCGGAGGAGCGGGCGCTCGTGCTCGGCTCCAGCGTCGCACAGCGGCCGGGCCGGCGAGACGTGGCGGGGCCCGGGAGTCGTATCCAGCTCCCGGGCCCCTGGGGATGCCACCCAATTGCGCACGCCGGCGGCGTTTAAGAGGACGGATCAGTCATCATGCCGTCGTGTTCTTCCTTTGAACTACCGCACCGGGAGAGAGGTGCAGGCGAGAGTCGAACTCGCATCCGACGGCGTTCGTCCGGCCTCGGTCGATCCGGCGATCGGCGGCGATGCTGAGACTGGAGCGAGAGTCTGAGATTGACCGCGGCTGCCTCTGCCATGTTGGGCTACCCCGGCCCGTTGCGGACGCTGTGCCGGGGGAAGGACTCGAACCTTCACTGTCACCGTGACTTCAGGCTGAACTTCAGTGTCAGCTTGCGCTCATGACGCGCACCGGTCGTCGATCCGGCCCGCGCCTGTCGCGCACCCCCGCGCTCGCACGCGGGGGCGATCGGGGATGCCACCCTCGCCCGGCGTCAGCCGAGCAGGTAGCCGAACACCGCTTCGCCGACCCGCTGGTCGGTGACCTCGGCGCCGTTGGCCTCCTCACGGGCGAACTTCACCGCCTGCTGGAGCTTCTCGACCCGCTCCACCAGCTCGTTCACCCGTCGCGCCGGGAGCGCACCGGAGAACTTGACGGTCGTCCAGTACCCGATCGGCACGTCCTCGTAGTACACCTCGACCTGCGCGGGATGCTTGTCGGTCGCCTCCGCCTTGACATGGTTGCGGGGCACCTTCTTCGTGCGGATCGTGCGTACCGGGTCCGTCTTCCACCAGTCCGTGGAAGGGTCGAGCGACCAGGACTCGGCGGCGTCGAGGACGGGCAGCTTCCTGACGAACGTGTGCAGGTCGGTGAGCTGCTTCTCCAGGAAGAGGAGGTAGCTGACCGGGACGTCGGCGAGGATCGTCCGGCCGTCGACCGTGACGTCCGCGCGCGCCGCGCAGTTGGCCCGGTCCTTGGTGGCGGTCACGTCGAACAGCCGGGTGAGCGACGCGGACATCTCGCGCAGCACGTCCTCGGCCTGCACCTGTACGCGCGTGGACTCGGGCGGCAGTTGCTCGCCCTCCTCGTCCTTCGGCTGGTACGTGCGCGAGATGCCCGCCAGCAGCGCCGGCTTCTGCACCTTGTGGTGCGCCGCGGTGATGTCCTGGAGCGACTTGCTCTTGACACCCTTCTCGACGGCGATGATCTGGTTCAGTTTCGCCACTTCGCCTCCCCCTTCGAACAGGCAGGAACGTACCTCACCGGCTCGAACAGACGCACTTCCTTTATCGCCCCGCCGGCGTGCGGGGGCGGGGGCGGCCCTACCGGTCCCGGGCGGCCCTACCGGTCCCTCCATTCGTGCGCGAGGATCGCGTAGACGTACTCGCTGCCCCAGCGGTCCCCGTCGAGGTCGTTGTCGACCAGATGTGCCTCGCGGCGCATGCCGAGACGTTCGCACACGCGCACCGACGCGGTGTTGAGGACATCGATGCGGGCGAAGAGCCGGTGGACTCCCAGCCGGCCGAAGGCGACCGAGGCGAGGGCACGCGCCGCTTCGGTGGCGTAGCCCTGCCCTGCGTACCGCGGGTCGAACACCCAGCCGATCTCGGCCTGTCGGGCATGGGCGCTCCTGAGGGTGAGGACCACCTCGCCGATGACGCCGGGTTCGTCCGCCCGGCACACGGCCAGCAGGAGTCCGTCGCCGTCGGCCGTCCAGGCGGTTCCGCCGGCCCGCGCGGCGATGCTCTCGCCACAGCCCTCGCGGGTGAGCGGCGGACGGTAGAGGTAGCGGGCGACCTCCGGCAGGGACTGGTACGCGTACCGGTCGTCGACGTCCCCCGGCGTGAAGAGCCTCAGGACCAGCCGTTCGGTGGTGACCGGTGCCGGGACGTGCGGCGCGTCAGCAGTCATCGAACCTCCCCGTGTCGTACTGGTGACTGCCCGGACACGATAGCGGTGCATGCGGACCGCCCCGCCCCCCGGTGCGCGGCCGCATCCGGCGGCCGCGCACACACCGGACGCACGGGACCGCGCTCGGCCGGTGGTGATCGCGTACCGGTCCCGCCCGGTGAGTACCGGGCCCCGGCCGTGACGGGACGCCGGTGCGAGGGCTCCGCGGCCTCGCCGTGAGGTTGCGCGGCCTCGCCGTGAGGTTGCGCGGCCTCGCGGTGAGGTTGCGCGGCGCCGCGTCCTGCCCGCACATGAGAAGGGTGGCGCGGGCGTCGCGCCAGGCCGGGGCCGTGTCTGCGGGAGGTGCGCATGTCCGTGCGGATACCGGGACGGATACCGGCCGCGCCGCGCCCGCCGACCTGGCTGCGGGACCACGATCCGGATCTCGCCGCGACCCGGCGGGCCGGACGGACCGCGATCGTCATGCCGGCCCTGTTCGCGCTGTGCGGTCAGGTCTTCCACTCCCCGACGATGGCGAGCTTCGCCGCGTTCGGGTCCTTCTCGATGCTGCTGCTGGTCGACTTCAGCGGTCCGATGACGGAGCGGCTGCGGGCGCAGGCGGGGCTCGCGGTGGCCTGGGGCGTGCTGATCTGCCTGGGGACGCTGGTGGCGCGCACCACCTGGCTCGCCGTGGTCACGACGCTGCTGGTGGGTTTCGCGGTCCTCTTCTCCGGCGTCGTCAGCTCGGTGCTGGCGGGCAGCTCGACCGCGCTCCTGCTGGCGTTCGTCCTGCCGGTCACGACACCGGTGCCGCTGTCCCTGCTGCCCGAGCGGCTCGCGGGCGCCGGACTGGCGGCCGCGGCGGCGCTGCCCGCGGTCTGCCTGCTGTGGCCGCGGCCCGTCGCCGATCCGCTCAGCGCGCCCGCGGCCCGGGTCTGCCGCACCGCCGCCGTCCATCTGCGCGCCGACGCCTCCGGCCTGGGCGGGCGGGGGCCGGGGACCGGCGCGGCGCGGCGCCGGTCGGCGGCCGACCGGACCGCGGAGGCCGGCGCGGCGCTGCGGAGCGCCTTCGACGAGACCCCCTACCGTCCGACCGGGCTGTCCACGACGTCCCGCGCCCTGGTCCGGCTGGTCGACGAGCTGACCTGGCTGACCACCATCCTCGTGGACCGGCCCGCGTACACCGACGAGCCACCGCCCTGCGACCCGGCCGCGCGGACGGTACGCCTCGTCGCCGCCGACGTCCTCGATCACGCCGCCGGGCTCCTGACGGACCTGCGCGGGGACCCGGGCCCGCTGCGGACCTCCATGGCGGAGCTGCGGGAGACCATGCGGGGGATGGAGGAGAGCTCCACGGTCCGGCTGCCCGCCGACCATCCGGTGGGCGACAGCGCGGCCGAGATCTACGGCTTCCTCGCCACGCTCGACCTCTCCTTCCGGGCGCAGGAGCTGGGGTTCGCCGTCCTCCAGGCCGCCGGCAACGTCGACCTGGCCGCCACCGCGTGGCAACGCCCCTGGCCCGACCGGCTCCTCGGCCGCGTACCGGGAGCACGGACCGGACCGCCCGCCCTGGCCCGCGAACGGGCCGCGGCACACCTGGGACTCGGCTCGGTATGGCTGCGCAACAGCCTGCGCGGCGCCGTCGGACTCGCCATCGCGGTGCTCCTCGCCGACCTGACCGGAGTGCAGCACTCCTTCTGGGTGCTGCTCGGCACCCTGTCCGTGCTGCGCTCCAACGCGCTGAGCACCGGCCAGAACGCCCTGCGCGCGGTGCTCGGCACCGTGGCCGGCTCCTTCGCCGGCGCCGGGCTGCTGCATCTGACCGGGCACCACGGCACCGCCCTGTGGTTCCTGCTGCCGCTCGCCGTCCTGGTGGCCGGCATCGCTCCCGCCGCCGTCTCCTTCACCGCGGGGCAGGCCGCCTTCACCGTCACCCTCGTCGTGCTGTTCAACATCGGCCGGAACCCCGACTGGCACATCGTCCTGTTCCGCGTGCAGGACATCGCGCTGGGCTGCGCGGTCAGCATCGTCGTCGCCCTGTTCTTCTGGCCCCGGGGCGCCGCGGCGGCCGTCCACGGGGCGCTCGCCGAGGCGTACTCCGCCGGCGCCCGGTACCTGGCCGACGCCGTGCGATTCGCCCTCGGCCCCTCCGACGACCCGGCCGGCGCCCCCACGCCCGAGCGGGGCAACCGGGAGGCGGCGGCCTCCGCCCGCCGCCTCGACGACGCCTTCCGCACCTATGTGACCGAACGCGGCGCCAAGCCGCTGCCCCTGGCCGACATGACCGCGCTCGTCACCGGTGTGGCCGCGCTCCGCCTGGCCGCCGACGCGGTCGTCTCCCTGTGGCAGGGGGCCGGACCGGCGCGCGGGGACGCCGACCGCACCGATGCCCACCGCGCCGTCCTCGGCGCCGCGTCCCGTGTCACCGAGTGGTACGGCGGCTTCGCGGCGAGCCTCGGCCGCGGGACCCCCGTACCGGACCCCGTCCCGCTCCGTCCCGAGGCCGCGTCCCGGCTCGTGGAGTCCGTCCGCGGCGACCTCGTGGACGGGTGCGGCCAGGCCACGGCGACCGCCGTCCGCATCATCTGGACCGGTGATCACATCGATGTCGCCCGCCGCCTCCAGCCCGGCCTCGCCGCGGCGGCCCAGGGCGACGCAGACCGTTGACCTGCGTGGACGTCGCCATGAGCCGCCGCGCGCGGTGTCGTCGGTCCCGGCCCGCTCCCTCCCGGGGGCGCGGCCGCGCCGTGCCACGGCCGCGCGACGCGGACAGCGGCCGGTCCAGGTGTGTGCGCCCCGGTCCGGGACGACCATGGATGGAGGCAGCACGCCCGCCGGTACGGCACGCGGTCCCGCACGAGCCGAAGCGCCGAGCGGGAGGGAAGATGAGGCATGGGCAAGACGGACTCCTCCCGTGCAGGGGATGCCCGGTCGGTGGCGGGTCCCGCCGCGCCGCCCACCGGCCTGCTCGATCAGCTCAGCGTCGCCGCGGTGGTGCTGAACGCGCGGGGCCAGGTGGTCTTCTGGAGCCCGAAGGCCGAGGAACTGTTCGGCTACACCGCGGCGGAGGCGCTGGGTGAGTACGCGGCCGCGCTGACGGTCCACGAGGAGCACCAGGACGAGGTGATCAAGCTGTTCGCCGAGGTCCTGGAATCCGGCACCGACTGGGCCGGCGCCTTCCCGATCCGGCACAAGGACGGCAGCACCCGCCTGGTGGAGTTCCGCAACATGCGGCTGCTGGACGACCTCGGGGACACCTACGCCCTGGGCCTGGCCGCGGACCAGGCCACGGTGGAGCGGGTCGAGCGGGATGCCGCCCTGGCCATGCGGCTGGTGTCCCAGTCCCCGGTCGGCCTCGCCATCCTGGACCCGGACCTGCGCTACCTGGCCGTGAATCCCGCTCTCGAACGCATCACCGGCCAGTCCGCCGCCGAGCGTATCGGCCGGCCGGCCGGCGAGGTCCTGTCCTTCCTCGACACGGACCCCGAGGCACGGCTGCGCCGTGTCCTGGAGACGGGCGAGTCGGTCGTGGACCGGGACATCGTCTGCCGTCCTCCCGGCGACCCGGACCACGAGCACGCCTGGTCGGTCTCGTACTACCGGCTGGAGGACTCCGTCGGGCGGGTACTGGGGCTGGCCTACTCCGTCATCGACGTCACCGAGCGTCACCGGGCCGCCGCCGAGGCGGCGCAGGCCCGGCAGCGGCTGGCCCTGATCGCCAGCGCCTCGGCCTGTGTGGGCACCACACTCGACCTGGAGTCGACAGCGCGCGAGCTGGCCGACGTCGTCGTCCCCGCCCTGGCCGACGTGGCGGCCGTGGACATACTCGACAGCGCTCTGGACGGCCGGACCGCGCCGCACGAGGGCCCGGCCGTCTTCCGCGCCCTCGCCGTGAACGCGGCCCACCCCACCGAGGCGGTCCACGCGGCCGACCCGCCGGGGGGACTCGCCGCCTACGACAGCGACCGTCTGATCACCCGGTGCGTGCGCACCCGCGAACCGGTACTCGTGCCCCACACCACCCCCGAGGACCTGCGGCGCATCGCCCGCCACGGCGAGGCCGCCGCCCTGCTCGCCACCGCCGGGGTGCACTCCTACCTGGCCGTACCGCTCATGGCCCGGGGCGAGGTCCTCGGCGCCCTCGACCTCAAACGGACCCGCAACAGCGCACCCTTCGACGACGACGACGCCTTCCTCGCCTGGGAGCTGGCCGCCCGGGCCGCGGTCTGCATCGACAACGCCCGCGGATACCAGGCCCAGCGGCAGGCGGCCCTCACCCTCCAGCGCAGCCTGCTTCCCGAGCCCCCGTCGCACCTGCCGGGCCTGGAGGTCGCCTGCCGCTACCAGCCCGCCGGCGCCACGAGCGAGATCGGCGGCGACTGGTTCGACGCCATCCCGCTGCAAGGGGACAAGACCGCCCTGGTCGTCGGGGACGTCATGGGCAGCGGCATCAAGGCCGCCGCCACCATGGGACAACTCCGCAGTGCCGCCCGTGCCTTCGCCGAACTCGCCCTCGCCCCCGCCGAGGCCCTCCACCACCTCGACCATCTGACCGAGTGTGTCGAGCAGACCTTCACCACCTGCATCTACTGCGTCTACGACCCGCACCAAGCCCAGTGCGAGATCTGTCTCGCCGGCCATCTGCCTCCGGTGCTGCTGCGACACGGTCACCCGGCCCGGCTGCTCGACCTGCCCACCGGGGTGCCGATGGGCGTCGGCGGGGTGCCCTTCGAGGCCGCCACCGTCGCCTTCCGCCCCGGCGACGAGCTGGTCCTCTACACCGACGGCCTGGTCGAGACCCGGAGCGAACCCATCGACGCCCGGCTGGGCACCCTCCTCGACGCCCTCACCGCGACGCGCGACCGGGACCCGGAGGACACCTGCGACCGCATCCTGGAGATGATGCGCTCGCCCGGTGACGGCGACGACGTCGCGCTGCTCATCGCCCGCGCCCTGCCCTGAACGCGGCCCTAGGAGATGGCCAGCTCGGCCCAGATGGTCTTCCCCGAGGAGGTGTAGCGCGTGCCCCAGCGCTGGCACATCTGGGCGACCAGGAACAGGCCACGGCCCCCCTCGTCGTCCCGCCGGGCCCGCCGCAGGTGGGGTGCGGTGTGCGCGTTGTCGGAGACCTCGCACAGCAGGGAGCGGTCGCGGATCAGCCGCAGCATGACGGGCCCGGTGGCGTACCGGATGCCGTTGGTGACCAGCTCGCTCACCACGAGCGCGGCGGTGAACGACAGGTCGGACAGGTCCCAGGCCGCGAGCTGACGCTCGGTGAGGGTGCGGGCCTGCGCCACCATGGCAGGGTCGGGCGGCAGTTCCAGGTCCGCCACATGGTCGGAGCCGAGCCGCCGGGTGCGGACGAGCAGCAGCGTGGCGTCGTCCGCCTGCGGTCCGGGCGGCAAGGTCGACAGCGCCCGGTCGCACAGCTCCTCCACCGGGCACCGCTGCCAGGTGAGCACATGGGCCAGACGGTCGATCCCGCTGTCGATGTCGGTGCGCCGGTCCTCCACGACCCCGTCGGTGAACAGCGCCACCACGCTGCCGTTGGCCAGATTCAGCTCGACGTTCTCATAGGGCAGGCCACCCAGCCCCAGGGGCGGCCCCGGGGCCAGCGCGGACAGGGCCACCGAGCCGTTCGCGTCGGCCACGATCGGCGGGGGATGGCCCGCGCTCGCCCAGACGCACCGGCCGCTGACCGGATCGTAGATCGCGTACAGGCAGGTCACCCCGAGCGACTGGTCGCTCAGCCCGTCCTTCGTGTGGCTCTCCGAGTCCTGCCCGACCAGGTCGTCCAGCCGGGTGAGCAACTCGGCCGGATCCAGGTCCAGCAGGGCCAGCGTCCGTACGGTGGCGCGCAACCGCCCCATGGTCGCGGCCGCGTGCACACCGTGGCCCACCACGTCGCCGACGGTCAGGCCCACCCTGGCACCGGACAGCGGGATCACGTCGAACCAGTCGCCGCCCACGCCCACCCGGCTGTCGGCCGGCAGATAGCGGTACGCCACGTCGACCGCGCTCTGCTCGGGCAGGTGCTGGGGCAGCAGACTGCGCTGGAGGACCAGGGCCGCCGCGTGCTGGCTGGTGTAGCGGCGGGCGTTGTCGATGCCGACGGCGGCCCGCTCGGCCAGCTCCACGGCGAGTGTCTGCTCCTCGGCGCCGAAGGGGTCGGGGTTGCTGCTGCGCCGGAAGGTGGCCAGGCCCAGGACGGCTTCGCGGGTGAGGAGCGGCACGAAGAGACAGGAGTGCGGGGCGGCCGAGGCCGCCTCGCCCGGTGCCTCGGCCGGGGTGGCGTCGACGACGGGGCGGCTGGTGGCCAGGCTCAGAGCCTGCGGTGACGACGGCGGGTAGGAGACCGGAGTGGTCCGGAACTCCTCCGGGGTCCGCCCGTGCATCCGCAGCAGGCTGTGCCCCGGCGCCGAGCCCGTCGGCGGCTGCCGGCCCTCGATGACCGCCGGCGGCAGATCCACCAGCACTTCGTCGGCCAGCTGCGGTACCGCCACGTCGGCGAGCTCCGCGGCCGTACGGCGCACGTCCAGGGAGGCGCCGATGCGTTTCCCGGCCCGTACCAGCAGCGACAGGCGCTCCTGGGCGCGGTAGCGGTCGGTGATGTCCAGGGACTCCTCGAAGACCCCCAGTGGTTCGCCCCGGGCGTCCACGAGCCGGTGGTACGAGCAGGACCAGACGTGTTCGCGCACCGGGTCGGCGGGGGCCCGCCCGCGGTAGTGCATGCCGGTGATGGGTTCTCCCGTCGTCAGGACGTGCTCCATCACCTGGTCCTCGTCCGGCGGGTGGTGGCGGGAGATGAATTCGCCTTCGGGGAAGAGGTCCGCGGCCGGCCGGCCGATGTACGGGGCGATCCCGCCCAGCTCCAGGTCGGTGGAGACGTTGCCCCAGACGACGCGCCGGTCGGTGCCGAAGATCGTCAGGCCCACGGAGGACTCGGTGGCCATGCCCTGCAGCAGTGCCAGCTGGGTCTCCCAGCCGCGCAGCGCCTCCAGGTCGGCCGCGACCACGACGGTCGCGGCTACGCCCCGGTGGGCGAGCGGGCTGAACGTCACGGCCGCGCGCAGGGTGTGTCCGTCGCGGCAGCGCAGATCCAGCACGGTGCTGCGCGGCTTGTGCGCCCCGCAGAGGGCGGACAGCCGGGGCCCGGGGGCCGCTGCCAGCAGCTGGGCGGCAGGCCGGCCGAGCACGTCCTCGGGGGAGTGTCCGAGGAGGCGCTGGGCCGCGGATCCCCATCCGGAGACGCGGCCTTCGTCGTCCAGCACCGCGGCGGCGGCCTTGGAGAGGTCCAAGGGACTGTGGAAGTCGACGTTGGCCGCCCTCGGAAAACGATCCA
Organism: Streptomyces naphthomycinicus; assembly: GCF_020400595.1. Taxonomy (GTDB): domain Bacteria; phylum Actinomycetota; class Actinomycetes; order Streptomycetales; family Streptomycetaceae; genus Streptomyces; species Streptomyces naphthomycinicus. The sequence continues at coordinate 355,208 of NZ_JAINRE010000002.1, forward strand.
TGACACCGCTTCCCTTCGTGCTCCCTCAGCATCCCGTGCCGCACGACGGACGACAACCGCACAACCGGGGTACCGGCTCCGCCCACGGGTCCCCGCAGGGGCGAGCGGGCACCGGCCCCGGTAGCGGGCGAGGGGCGCGGGACGCCCGGGGGCCGGTCCCCGGCACGGCGGTCGGGGAGGCCAGGGGCAGGGGGCGGGGAGGCGAGGGGGCAGGGCGGTCGACCGCGGCGATGAAGGCGCAGGTGGCACGGGCGCCCCTGATCGCCCGGATGATCGACCGGAGCCCGGGCACGCCGTGCCGTCGGCGGTGTGCCGCCCAGGATTCCCGTGTCCGGCGGGCCGGGAACCGCGCCGCGGGCCGACACGGCGGGCGGCGGCGCGCGGGGCGGGACGACGCGCGAACCGGCCGCACGTGACCGGACGGTGAAGAAATCGGCACGGTTAATTCTTGACCTTTCCTTGGTGATTCAACCAGCGTGACGGGCTGCACCTTTGCGTCTGGGTTGCCTCAGATGTGCGTGAATCCTGTGGAGATCGATCACTCAGTGGTTGTCAGGAGCACATCAAGGCATTGATCTGCTCGCGACAAGTCGGCACGCTCCAGAGCACGCGCAGCGCTGCCGTTCGCACACACATCCCCCCACTCCACGAGGAGACCCCTCTTGACGGCGCATCACAAACGCACAAGCAGGGCCAGGACCGTCACCGCGGTCGCGGCCGCCGCAACCGTCGTCGGCACCGCCCTGTACGTGTCCCCCCTGGCCCAGGCGGGACAGCCGGCGGAAGGCACGGTCTACGGCCTGAACGCCGAAGGAGCCGTGGCCGGCAGCTACATCGTGCTTCTCGACCAGAAGGCGTCCGGGTCCGAGAAGCGGGAGCTGGCCGCCGAGTACGGCGGCGAGCTGAACCGCACCTACGGCTCGGCGGTGAACGGCTTCTCCGCCGGCAGCCTCACCGAGACGGAGGCCAAGCGCCTCGCCGCGGACCCGGCGGTGGCCACGGTCGTGCAGAACAAGAAGTTCCACATTGACGCCACCCAGGACAAGCCGCCGTCCTGGGGCCTGGACCGCATCGACCAGCAGGACACGGCCGGCGACGGCAAGTACACCTACCCGGACAAGGGCGGGGAGGGGGTGACCGCGTACGTCGTCGACACCGGCGTACGCATCAGCCACAAGGACTTCGAAGGCCGCGCCGGTCACGGGTTCGACGCCGTCGACAACGACAACAGCGCCGACGACGGCAACGGCCACGGCACGCATGTGGCGGGCACCATAGCCGGCGCCGCTCACGGTGTGGCCAAGAAGGCCAGGATCGTCGCGGTCAGAGTCCTCGACGACAACGGCTCCGGCACCACCGAGCAGGTCGTCGCGGGCATCGACTGGGTGACCAAGAACCACAAGGGTCCCTCGGTGGCCAACATGAGCCTCGGCGGCGGTGCCGACCCCGCGCTGGACGAGGCGGTCAAGAAGGCCATCGCCTCGGGCGTCACCTTCGCGGTCGCCGCCGGCAACGAGTCGGCGGACGCGGGGCAGAGTTCGCCGGCCCGGGTCCCCGAGGCCCTCACCGTCGCCTCCAGCACCAAGGACGACGCCCAGTCGGACTTCTCCAACTTCGGCAAGCTCGTGGACCTGTACGCGCCGGGTTCGGACATCACCTCCGACTGGAACGACAGCGACCAGGGGACCAAGACGATCTCCGGCACCTCCATGGCCACCCCCCACGTCACCGGAGCCGCCGCCGTCTACCTGGCCGGACACCCGGACGCCACGCCCGCACAGGTCGCGTCCGCGCTGACCGGTGGTGCCACCGGCGACAAGATCACCAACCCGGGCGGCGGAACGCCCAACAAGCTGCTGAAGATCACCGAGTAGGTCCGCGAGGACACCGCTGCCCGGCGGTGCCGCCCGTGACGCACGGGCGGCACCGCCGGGCTCGTGTGTCAGCTGCTGTGGACCCCGACCTCGTACAGCGAGTACCCCCACTGGGTGCCCCGCTGCGTGCCGGTGACGCGCACATAGCGCGCCGGTGTGCCGACGAACCGCGCGGTGTCGAGACCGCCGTCGCCCGTGGTGGTCGACCAGACCGTCGTCCAGTTCGCGCCGTCCGTCGAGAGCTGGATGCCGTACGCCTTCCCGTACGCGCGCTCCCAGTCGAGCGTGACCCGGCCGACGCGGTGGGTGGAGCCCAGATCGATCCGCAGCCACTGGTCGTCGTTCCACTCGCTGGCCCAGCGGGTGTCGCGCGTGCCGTCGACGGCGCGGCCCGGCGCGTAGCTGGTGAACGGGTTCCACCACTCCGTCGAACTGGCCGCGGCCGACGCGCCGTCGGCGAGGTCGGCCTCGCCCTGGTGCCGCTCGGTCGCGCCCCAGGTGTGCAGGTAGGACTCGGCACCCCGGAAGAGGTCGTTCACCACGCTCTGGCCGCCGGCGAGCCGGATGTCCTCGATCCAGTCCGGGACGAGGCCGTAGTGCGCGGCTCCGTCGGTGTTCAGGTCCCAGGTGCGTTCGCCGGTGGTCTGCCGGTCGAGGAGGGAGCCGCCGTCGACGCTGCGGAAGGGGTAGACGACCTTGTGGGGGGCGTCCGCGCCCCGGGGTCCGGGCCAGCCGCCCACACCGTTCATGTCGGTGCCGTAGCCGTAGCCGACGTCGTACTTGTCCCGCAGCGCCTTGGTGCGGTCCGCCTCGGCCACGAACCCTTCCGAGCCGTTCATGTACTGGGCGACGAAGCCGCCGAGACCGTAGACCCGTCCGGTCCAGTTCATGTCCATCCAGCTGTGCGAGGAGATCACGCCGGGATAGGAGTCGGACTCGAAGATGTCGAGCGCGCGGCCGACGGCCTTGACGCTCATGTGGTCGATCTCCAGCATCATCTTGCGTTTCATCATGCCGCGTACGGCGTATTCGCCGAGGTCGGTGAGTCCGCGGACGTTGCACCGCGCGTCCGCGTCGTACGCCGGGACCCGCACGCCCGCCGGGAGTTTCGCCTCGGCCCCGGGCGCGGCGGCCGAGCCGATGGGGTTGTCGGCCTGCGGCCCCGCGCACTTCTCCGTCTTCCAGAAGGTGCCGGTCGACAGGAACTGCCCCACGTTGATGGCCGTTCCGAGCCCGCCCGAGTCGAAGCGCACTCCGCACAGCGCGTTGTCGAACTTGTGGCACAGGAACATGCTGCGCACGCCGAGCGCGTACAGCTCGTCCAGGCCGGCGTCGATGTCCTTCTTGTCGCACTGCGGGACGTCCAGGATCTGCTTGCAGCCGAAGGGCTCGGACGTCTCCACCCCCAGGACGACCGCCAGCTTCCCCTGCGCGACGACCTCGCGGGCCTGCGCACTGTCGGTGACGATCCGGAACCAGCCCTTCCCGGTGCCCCCGTACATCCTGTCGATGTAGGCCTGGAGGTCGTACGTCAGTTTCGCCTGGAGCCGGATGGACGTCATCTCGTCGCAGCCGCGGTCCTTGAAGAAGTACACCGAGCAGATCACGCCGTTGGTGACGAGGTCGTTGACCAGCACCCGCTGGCCGCCGCGCCAGGCCCGTTCCACCCACGCGTAGTAGTTCTGCTGATGGGTCAGCGAGTCATGGGCGGGCCAGTCCTTGAACGTGGGCCAGCCGACCGGGTCGTGCCGGCCGTCACCGCCCTTGGTGATGAAGTCGAAGACGGCCAGCGAGCCGTCGGGGTAGTGCTCGGGGCAGTCCTTGAGCGCGTCCGCGATCCCGGCCTCGGAGAAGACCTTGCCGCAGATGAGCCGGCCGCCGAACGCCTCGTTGGCGAACAGGTGGTCGTGGGCGTCGACGAATCCGCGCACCCGGCCCTGCGCGTCCGTGCCCGTGAACGGCTCACCGGTGACGCCGATCCCGGAGTCGGGCGTCGGCCGCCCGGCCGGGACCCACCATGCGTTCCCGGCCGCCGAGCTCGGGGTGGGTACCAGGAGGACGGAGAGGACGAGGAGGAGCAGCGACAGCAAGGTGACGTCTTTGCGTCTGCGGTACGGGCGTCTGGTCATGGTCACGGCTCACGTCCCTCGGTCGTCGGGATGCGCGGCCGACCGGATGGGAGGTCAGGGCCCGGAGACGCACGCGCATACCGATTTGTCATGTCTACGCAAACTGTGCGCAAAGAGGATCGCCAGCACCGCCTCCGGAGTCAAGAGCCGGGCCCGGGGAGCCGCCCGCGGGCGCTTCGTCACACAAGGCGACCGGGTGCCCGCTCAGCGCTCACGGCCCCGCCCGAGGAATACTCGAAGGCGGTAATACGCTGCATGAACGTGAGAACCGTACGTCCACGACCGCACCGGACAGTGGCCCGAACACGAGGGAGCAACCGATGACATCGGAAACCGAACGAGCCGTACTGGCGGGCGGTTGTTTCTGGGGCATGCAGGACCTGATCCGCAAGCAGCCGGGCGTGGTGTCCACCCGCGTCGGGTACAGCGGCGGTGACACGCCGAACGCCACCTACCGCAACCATGGCGACCACGCCGAGGCCATCGAGATCCTCTTCGATCCCTCGGCCACGAGCTACCGCGACATCCTGGAGTTCTTCTTCCAGATCCACGACCCCACGACCAGGGACCGGCAGGGCAACGACATCGGGCGCAGCTACCGGTCCGCCATCTTCTACACCGACGAGGAACAGCACCGCGTCGCCCAGGACACCATCGCGGATGTCGAGGCGAGCGGCCTGTGGCCGGGCAAGGTGGTCACCGAGGTCGAGTCCGTGGGCGACTTCTGGGAGGCGGAGCCGGAGCACCAGGACTACCTGGAGCACTATCCGAACGGCTACACCTGCCACTTCCCCCGCCCCGGCTGGAAGCTGCCGCGCCGGGCCGCGTCCCCGACGAACTGACGCGCCGGGCCGCGTCCCCGACGAACTGACGCACCGGACACGCCGGGCGCCCACCGCCGGCACTCCCTCCTCGATCACGTGTCCCCTCCACGCGGCTCCGCGTGGAGGGGACACGTGCTCAGGGGCCGACCGCGTTCGGGGCCGTACCGGCGACACCACGGCTGTTCAGACCCCGCGCCGCTGCCTGAGGGGCTCGCCCACCCGGTGCATGTGGGTCAGGGCCTCCCGGTAGGACTGGATCAGTCCGGTCTCGTGGTACCGCACCCCGAGCTCGGCGCAGTACTGCCGCACGATCACCCGCGCCCGGCGCAGACGGACCGTGGGCATGCCCGGGAACAGGTGGTGCTCGATCTGGTAGTTGAGCCCGCCCAGCATCACGTCGGTGAACCAGCCGCCGCGCACGTTGCGCGACGTCAGGACCTGGCGCCGCAGGAAGTCGAGCCGCTGATCCCCGGTGAGCGTCGGCATGCCCTTGTGGTTGGGAGCGAACGTGCAGCCCAGGTAGACGCCGAACAGGCACTGGTTCACGGCGAGGAACGCCACCGCCTTGCCCGGCGAGAGCACCAGGAACAGCGCGGAGAGAAGAGCGGCGATGTGCAGCAGGAGCAGCGCGCCCTCCAGCGGCCGGTTCCTCACGGACGGCGAGCGCAGCGCCCGCAGACTCGCGACGTGCAGGTTGAAGCCTTCCAGGGTCAGCAACGGGAAGAACAGCAGCGCCTGGCGGCCGCCGAGCAGCCGGGCGATGCCCCGGCTGGCGCGCGCCTGTTCGGCCGACCACACCAGGATGTCCGGGGCGACATCGGGGTCGAGTTCCTCATGGTTGGGATGGGCGTGGTGGCGGGTGTGCTTGTTCATCCACCACCCGTAGCTCATGCCGATGCCGAGATTGCCGAACAGCCGTCCGCCGATCTCTCCGTGCCGGCGCCGCCGGAAGACCTGGCCGTGGGCCAGGTCGTGCGCCACCAGGGCGACCTGCCCGAACACCAGGGCCAGAAAGGCGGCCACGGCCAGCTGCCACCAGGTGTCGCCGAGAACGAAGAAGGCTCCCCAGCCGGCGGCGTACGCCCCGGCCACGCCGGCGAGCCGCGCCGTGTAGTAGCCGGGGCTCCGCTTCAGCAGTCCGGCCGCGGCGATCCGCCGGGACAGTTCGGCGAAGTCGCTGCCGGCACCGGATCTCGGCGTGCCCGCGTCGACGGCGGAACGGCGGGGTGCGACGGGGGCGTCGGGAGAGAGCGTCATGCCGGAAAGTCTGGTGTCGGCCGTACGGCCGGAGAAGCCTGCCAGCCACCCTGCGCGCACGAGGCCCGCCCCACCGGTCGCCGGGGGTTATCCCCCGGGCGCGCCCGGGGCGGGCAGGGCCGCGCGGACCCGTCATCGGCCCTTCAGGGCCACCGGAACGCTGCATACTCCGCCGAGGAAGTTGGAGTAGATCCGGGCCGGTTCGCCGGCCGGTTCCAGGTCGGCGACCAGCTCGCGCAGGGATTCGAGGACCGCCCCGATCTCCAGGCGCGCGAGATGGGAACCGAGGCAGAAGTGAGTGCCCCCGCCGAGGGTGACGTGCTTGTTCGGGGTGCGTGACAGACGGAAGTCGTCGGGTCGGTCGAAGACGGACTCGTCACGGTTGGCCGACACGTTCCAGAGAGTGACGATGTCGCCGGCCGCGATGCCGGTGCCGCCGACGGTGACCTCGCGGACGGCGGTGCGTGCCATGTGCATGGACGGGGTCGTCCAGCGCAGCACCTCGTCGACGGCCGTCTCCACCGCGACCTCGCCACGCCGCCACGCCTGCCACTGACCGGGATGTTCGAGGAAGGCGAGCACGGCTCCGCCGATGGCCATCCGCGTGGTCTCGCCGCCGCCGAGGATCAGGCTGTAGCAGTTGAAGACGATCTCGTCGTCGGTGAGTCCGCTGCCGTTGACACGGGCCGAGGTGAGCAGGGTGACGATGTCCTCGGCGGGCGCGGTCCGCCGCCCCTCGGAGAGGTTGGCGAAGTAGTACAGCACCTCGTTCTTGGCCCGCCAGGCGTCGGCGTGGGTGAGGACGGGGGTCTCGGAGGCGACCATGGTCGAGGTGAGGGCGAAGATGCGCTCGCGGTCCCGGTGCGGGACGCCGAGCAGGTCGCAGATCGCGGCCAGCGGGATCTCCTTCGCCACGTCCGTGGCGAAGTCGCAGGTGCCGCGCTCCAGCGCCTGCCCGATCAACTGCCGGGCCATCGCGCGGATACGCACCCCCAGCACCTCCAGCCCGCGCCGGGAGAAGGTCTTCGTGAGCAGCTGGCGCACCTCGCCGTGCCGGACCCCGTCGGTCAGCGACAGCATGCGACGCCCCGCCGAGTCCCCGCCCCCGCGCAGCGCGTCGAGCACGTTGCCGCGTTCGGAGGTGAAGTGCGCGCCGTCGCGGTACACGGCACTCACGTCCTGATGCTTCGTCAGCATCCAGTAGCCGGGCAGCCCGTCGTGCGGCGGCTGCCGGCGGACCGGTTCGTGCGCGCGCAGGTGACGCCACACCTCGGCGAGGTCACGCGTCGAGTGCAGGACCCGGTCGGTGAAGTCGAGACGGTCGATCTCGTCGGGCGACACGATGGGGCGGGACCCCGGCATCAGTCTTCTCCTCTCCTCCGTCTCCGTGCGCGGCTCTCCGCCGGAGCGCGGCTCGCTCCCGTGCCTCAGCGCGCGGCCTCGCCGGAGCGCGCCCGGTCCACCGCGTCGGCCTGGTCCCGCAGCACGCTGTTCTCGAACAGCACCTCCGGCGCCACCTCCAGCCCCAGGTCCCGCTGGAGTCGTATCCGCACCCGTACGGCGAGCAGCGAGTGGCCGCCGAGCGAGAAGAAGTCGTCGTCGAGACCGATGGCGTCGACGGCAAGCAGGTCCTCCCACACCTGCGCGAGGTACCGCTCGGTGGCACCGGCGGGCGCCGTGTGCGGCGCCCGCCTGCGGGTCAGGTCCGCCAGGGCGCGGGCGAGGCCGTCCGCGGTCCAGGCGGCCTCCGACTCGTGGCCCCGTCCGGTCATGGCCACGAACTCGGGGACACCCGCCGTCTCCGCCCGGTCCGGTACGAGCTTCGCGTCGGCCAGGTGCCCCCGCAGTGCCCGCAGGGACAGCGCGTCCCCGGACGGGGCCACGAAGGCGATCAGCCGGCGGGGCTCGCCGTCCGTGGCGCGGACCGCCGCCCGGGCGACCGCGGGATGCTCGCGCAGCGCGCGCTCGATCTCGGCGGGCTCGGTGCGGAGCCCTCGTATCTCCACGCTGCAACCGGGCTGTACCAGAGGGCTCATACCGTCATCCTCCGCTGCACGTCGGGCTCCTCACGCCGGAAGTCCCGCTCGATCACCTCGGCCAGCGGCGCCGTGGCGTCGAGGACCGTCCATTTGCCGCCGGGCAGTGTGTGCGTGCCGAGCGGGCCGCATTCGGACCAGTGCGTCATCTCCTCGGGGCGCACATCGCTGTCGTCCTGCCAGCTGATGGCTGTCACGGGGCAGCCGACCGGTGCCGCCGCCGCGGGGCGGTATCCGAAGCACATCCGCAGGTCCGCCCGGAGCACACGCAGCGCCATGGGGACCAGTTCGGGGTGGAGGTCTCCCTGACCCAGCAGACGGGAGACCCGCTGCACCTGTTCGCGCAACTGGTCGTCCGTCATCGACGGGTGGTAGATCCCCGTGGCCCCGGGGGCGGGCATCCGGTAGCGGCGTTCCGGCGGCCAGTGCGGCACCCGCGACGACGACACGAAGAGCCGCCGGGGAGCGGGAGCCCCCTGGGCGGTCAGCCCGGTGACCAGGGCATGCGCCAGCAAGGCGCCCATGCAGTGCCCGAACACGGCGTAGGGCCGGTCGGTGTGGGGCAGCAGTGCTCGCGCGCAGTCCGCGCCGAACTGCTCGAAGGTCTCGCACGGGGTGTGGCCGAGCCGGTTCTCCCGGCCGGGCGGCTGCACCGGGCACACCTCCAGCGGCCCGAACCGCTCGGGCCAGTGCCGGAACACCGAGGCGCCGACACCGCTGTAGGGCATGACGAAGAGCCGGGCCTCCGCATCGGCCGACGGTTCCCGCAACAGCCAGGTGCCGCTGCGCTGCGACATGACATCCTCCCGGGCCACGGCGTCCGGCGGCGCGGCCTGTCGGCTCCAAGACGACCACGGACGCTAGGCGCGGGCGGTTAGCCGCAAGTTACGCCGCCCCGCCCACCGGACCGCCAAGCTCCCGCCCACCGGACCGCCAAGATCCCGCCCGCTGGCCCGCCCGTCCACCGGACCGCCAGGCCAGCCCCGCTCACCGGACCGACCGCTCACCGGACGGCCAGGCACCCCCCCGGACGGCCGGCCCGCCCCCGGCCCCCACGCCCTCCCGCCCGGCGACCAGTGCGCGGTGCGCGGTGCTGTCGGCCCGGAGGCATAACCGTGTCCAAACCGCGGGCCCGCACGCTGGGTCGCTCGCGTACGAGGAGCTGATCCCGGTGGCCGACGCCCGCTCGCGCATCCAGGCGCTCTCGCCCGACCGCAGGGCCCTGATGGACGCCCTCGTGGCCGGGCGACGGCCGGACCGTGCCCCCACGACCCCGGCGCAGGAGCGCTACTGGCGGCTGAACCAGGCCGATCCCGCGGACCCCCGCTATCTGTGGCCGTGGGCCCTCTCGCTGTGCGGGCCGCTGGACACCGACGGCCTCGGCCGGGCCGTCCGCTCCGTACTGGACCGGCACGACCTGCTCACCTCCACCTTCCGCCGGCAGGACGGCGAGCTGTGGCAGCTGCGCGGCACGGCGCCCGCCCGCGGACCCCGCCCGGTGGAGGTCCCCGACGGGCCCGACGGTGTGCAGCGGGAGATCGAGCGGATCAACCGGCGCGGCAGGGACCTGGCACGGCAGCCGCCCGTGGACACCACGCTCCTGCGCCTCGGCCCGGACCGGCACGTCCTGGTCGTGGACATCCACGCGATCGCCAACGACGCCTGGTCGATGCGTCTCTTCCTCGACGACCTCGCGGCCCACTACAACGGGTCCGCGCCCCTCTCCCGTCCCCTCCCCTTCGCCGAGCACGCGGCCCGGCAGCGGCGCTGGCTCGCCGGTGCGGAGGCCGAGCGGCAGACGCGCCACTGGGTCCGGGCCCTGGCCGGCCTCCCCCCGCGCCTCCTGCCCGCCGCGGACGGCTTCCGGTCCGTCACACGGCGGACCGAACTCCCGGCCGGCGTCACGGCGGCGGTGCGGGACCTCGGCCGCCGCGCCGGAGCCACCCCCTTCATGACCCTGTACGCCCTCGTCGCGGACGTGCTCGGCTCCCTGACCGGGCGCACCGACATCGCCGTGGCCTCGTCGGTGTCCGGCCGCGACACACCGGACACCCACCACGTCGTCGGCTGCTTCGTGAACCGGGTGGTGCTCCGTGCCGACCTGAGCGGCGCTCCCGGCGAGCTGGAACTCGTCCGGCGCGGCCGGGAAGGCGTCCGCCAGGCCCTGGCGAACGCCCGGCTGCCCTTCGAGCACGTGGTGCGCCGGGTCCTGCCGGACGAGTACGACCGGCCCGCCCCGTTGACGGACGTCATGTTCGTGTACGACGACCAGGACGGGCGGGCGGCCACCGGGACGGCCCCTCGGTTCGCCGGCCTGGAGACGTCGTTCGTCGAGCCCGAGTACCGCACCACACGCTTCGCCCTGCTGCTCACCGCACGCCCCGTGCCGTCCGGGCGGCTGGTCCTGGAGGCGCACTGCCCGAGCGGCCGGCACCACGTGCGCACCGCCGACGAACTGCTGCGCCGCTGTGCCGCACGGCTCACGCGGCTGCACGGCGACTGAGCCCCGTACCGAGGCGCGGCCGTCCGCGCACCGAGAGGAAGGACCCCTGATGATCGTCATCGTCCTGCACGACACCTGCACCTCCGCGCAGCGACAACAGGTGCTGTCGGCGGTGCAGTTCGCGGGCTCCGGGCTCAGAGTGCACACGCCGCACCTGGTGTCGCTCGCCGGCGACCGCGACCGTGTCGTGGCCGTGCTGGACGGCATGCCGCAGGTCAGGGAGGTCACGTCGTTGCCGGCGGGGTACCCGCGGGCCGCGCGGCTGGCCGGCCGTGCGGCCACCACCCCGGTCTGGGTGTCGGACGTGGAGATCGGGGGCCCCGGCTTCACCGTCATCGCCGGCCCCTGCTCCGTGGAGAACCGGCACCAGATGCTCACCACGGCCCGGGAGGTCCGCGCGAGCGGCGCGCACGCGATCCGCGCGGGGGCGTTCAAGCCCCGCACGTCGCCGTACGCGTTCCAGGGCCTCGGCGAGGCCGGGCTGGGGCTTCTGGCGGAGGCGCGGGAGCGGACCGGTCTGCCCCTGGTCACCGAGGTGGTGGACGTACGGGACGTGGAACGGGTGGCCCAGACCGTGGACATGGTCCAGATCGGTGCCCGGAACATGCAGAACTACGCGCTGCTGCAAGAGGCCGGCAGGCTGCGCATGCCCGTGCTGCTCAAGCGGGGCCTGGCCGCCACCGTGGACGAGTGGCTGCTCGCCGCCGAGTACGTGCTCGACGGGGGCAACGAGCAGGTGGTGCTGTGCGAGCGGGGCATCCGCACCTTCGAGAGCGGATACCGCTTCACGCTGGATCTCGCCGCCGTCCTCGTCCTCAAGGAGCGTACGCACCTGCCGGTCATCGTCGATCCGAGCCATGCCGCCGGCACCCGGGGGCGCGTGCTGCCCCTCGCGCTCGCCGCGGCGGCCGTGGGGGCCGACGGCATCATCGTCGAGACCCACCACGATCCGGCCGCCGCGCTGTGCGACGCGGCGCAGGCCCTGCCGACGAGCGACCTCCCCGAGCTGATGCGCAGGCTGGTGCCGGCCGCGCAGTCGGCGGGACGCGGCCTCCGGCGGGCGCCGGGCGAGCGGACGCTGACGTCGGTGAGCGGGGGCTGACCGCGCGGACGCGGACCACCGGGGACGCCGAGGGGCTGCCGGAGCACCGTCCGGCAGCCCCTCGCGACGTTCCCCGGCCTATCCCGCGTCCTGCCGCATGCCCCGCCCCGTGCCCCGTCCCGTGCTCTGTTCCCCGTTCCGTCCCTCGTTCCGTCCCTGGTTCCGTCCTTCGCCGTGTCCCTCGTCCTCCGCGGCCATCGCGGCCATCGCCTCCGCGAAGGCCACGACCCGCGGGCCGTGCTCGGCGTCCGTGGCCAGGCCCTTCGCCAGCTGCGCACACGTCGGCAGGTCGAAGACGTCGCGGACGGACAGGGGCACGTCCAGCAGCGAGCCGAGCCGGGCCGCGAAACGCGTCCCCGTCAGGGAGTCGCCGCCGAGGAGGAAGAAGTCGTCCCGGACACTCACCCCGGGCCGTTCCAGCACCTCCGCGCAGACCGCGGCGACCAGGGCCTCCAGCGGTCCCCGCGGAGTGCCGTCCGGGTCGTCCGGTTCGGCCTGTCCGGCCGTACGACGCGCCTGCTCGGTCAGGGCGAGCCGGTCCACCTTGCCGTTGCCGGTGAGCGGCAGGGAATCCAGGATCCGTACGTCCGCGGGAACCATGTAGCCGGGCAGCCGCTCCCGCAGATGCGCGGACACTTCGTCGCCGTCGGCCTCGCCCACCACGAAGGCCACCAGATGGCGGGCCCGGCTCTCCCGGGCCGGCGCCACGACCACACACGCCTCGACCCGGGGATGGCTGCGGGCGGCGTGCTCCACCTCGGCCAGTTCGATCCGGTACCCGTTGACCTGGACCTGGAAGTCGTCGCGGCCCAGGATCTCGATCGAACCGTCCGGCAGATAGCGCCCCAGGTCGCCCGTCGCGTAGACGCGTTCCCCGGTGGACGGCAGCCGGAAGAACCGCTCCCGGGTGCGCTCCTCGTCCCGCCAGTACCCATGGGCCAGTCCGACGTCGCTGCCCACCAGCATCTCGCCCGGCACCCACACGGGCCGGTCCCGCAGGCCGCCGTCCACCACGTGGTAGCGGTGGTTGGCCATCGGCCTGCCGTACGGGATGCTCGTCCAGTCCGGGTCGATCCCGCCCACGGGCTGGAGGACCGACCAGCAGATCGTCTCCGTCGGACCGCCCGACCCCATCACCCGCAGGCCCGGGGCCAGCGCCCGCATCCGGTCCGGCAGGTTCAGCGGGATCCAGTCGCCCGACAGCACCGTCAGCCGCAGCGAACCGAGCACGGGCGCGGCGGCGTGACCGGCGCCGGAGACCTGTTCGGCCGCCTCCACCAGCATCTGCGCCAGCGCCGGCACCGAGTTCCAGAACGTCACCGACTCCCGCTGGACGAGCCGCACCCAGTGCGCGGGGTCGGGCCGTTCACCCGCGTCGGGCAGCACGGCCGCGCCGCCCGCGGCGATGATGCCGAAGACGTCGTACACGGAGGCGTCGAAGTGCAGCCCGGACACGGCCAGCACCCGGTCGTCGGGGCCGATCCCGAAGCGTTCGTTGATGTCGCCGAACATGTTGGTCACGCCGCGGTGGTCGACCATGACCCCCTTGGGGCGGCCCGTCGACCCGGAGGTGTGGATGACGTACGCCAGGTCGCGGGGCCCCTGCACGGAGGCGAGCGGGGCGTCGCGGACGGTGTCGAAGTCGCGGTCCACGGCCAGGACCCGGACACCGTCCGGCCAGGCCAGGGCGTCCACGAGCCGGCTCTGCGTGAGCACCAGCTCCACCTCGCCGTTCGCCAGCAGCTCGCGCAGCCTCAGCGGCGGCACCGACGGGTCCACGGGCATGTGAGCGGCCCCGGAGGCGAGCACCCCGTACACCGCGGCGTACTGCTCCCACCCCTTCTCGGCGACGATCGCCACCAGCGCGCCCGGACGCGCGCCCAGTTCGCGCAGCCGCCGGCCGATGCGCCGGGCACGGGAGTCCAGCTCGGCGTAGGACAGGGTGCGCCCGGAGGTGACGACCGCGGGGGCGTCGGGGCGCTCGGCCGCCCGCCGCGCGAGCATCTCGTGCAGCAGCGTCTCGTCGGTCTCCCGGGCCGTGTCGTTGACCTCGGCGCGTACGGCCAGTTGCCCGGCCGGCACGAGGTCGAACCGTTCGGCCTGCCACAGCGCCTCCTCCGTGATCAGGCGCTCCAGCAGCCCGCAGTACGCCGTGAACATGTCGTCGACGAGGCCGGGCGGGAACATCGCGTCGAGGAAGTCCCACTTCAGGTGCAGGGTCCTGTCGATCTCCCGGATCTGGAAGTCGAGCAGCACCTGCGGCGTCTGCGAGATGCCGTACGTCTCCTCGCCGAGCCCGGACACCTGGCGCCGGGGCGGATGCCCGAGCAGGCTGGTGACCACGATCGGCATGGCCGGGCGGGCCCCCGCGGTGGGCCGGCGGCGCTGGAGCTCGCGCAGCACCCGGATCCCGTTGAAGTGCCGGTGCTGCAGATCGGTCCAGATCTGCTCCTGGATGTCCAGCGCGCGCTCGGCGAAGGTCCCGTCGGTCTTCTCGACGGCGACCAGGAGGGTGTTGGTGAAGTCGCCGAGCAGCCGGTCGACGTCCGGATGCACCGGCAGCCGGTCGAAGACGGGGAAGTTGACGGTGAACGCGTCGTTCTTGCTCCAGGTCCGCAGCACCTCGGCGAAGACCGCCACGAGGATGCCGGACGGCGTCACGCCCAGGTGCCGAGCCCGCTCCTGAAGGCGGTGCCAGCGCGCGGGAGCGAGCCGGTGCGCCCGCCGTTCGAAGCGGATCTCGCCCCGCGGCCGGGCGACCAGGGGCAGGTCGGGCGCGGCGGGCAGATCCGGCACGCGCGCCAGCCAGTAGGCACGGGAGAGCTCGTAGGCGGGGGTGGCCTCCAGCGCCGCGCGTGCCTGCGTCACATAGTCCCGGAACGTGATCTCCGGGGCGGGCGGGGCCGCGTCGGGGTCCTCGTACAGCTCGATCAGCTCCGGGAACAGCACCTGGAACAGGCTCCAGGCGTCGACGACCAGCAGATCGACGCCGATGTGCAGACGCACCCGGCCGCCGGGCAGCAGCGTGACCCGCACGTCGAACAGGGGGCCGGTGTGCGGGTCCAGCACCTGGTGCGACATCTCCTCACGCACCCGCTGGACCCGCTCACCGGCCGCGTCCGCGCCGTCGTCCCGCAGATCCAGCACCCGCACCTCCTGACCGGCGGAGCGCGGCAGCACCCGCTGCGTGCCGTCGGCCAGGACGACCGCCCGCAGCATGTCGTGCCGGCGCAGTACGTCGGACCAGGCCCGTTCGAACCGGGGCACGTCCAGTCCGTCCCGCTCCCACTCGAAGTAGCCGTGGCAGCCCACGTTCCCGAAGTCCACGGCGGCGCCCCGGCCGATCCACAGCGCCTGCTGCGTCTCCGTCAGCGGGAACGGCTCGTACCGGCCGGCCCGGTCGGGGCGCACCGGCGGCAGGTCGGCCAGCGAGGAGGCCGACTCGGCCGCGCCGCGCGCCGCGGCGAGCCGGGCCAGCGAGGCGACGCTCGGGGCGCGCATGAGTTCCGGGAGCGTCACGTCGAGCCCCAGCTCCTCCTGGGCGCGGGTCAGCAGCCGCAGGGCGCTCAGCGAGTCGCCGCCCAGGTCGAAGAAGCCGTCGAGAACCCCGATGCCGTCCAGACCGAGAACCTGCGACCACAGCTCCGCCAGGCGCCGTTCCATGTCGTTGCGCGGCTCGACCCTGCGCACGTCCAGACCGGGCCGGCCCCGGTCCGCCGCCGGCAGCGCGGCCCGGTCCACCTTGCCGCCGGGGCCGACGGGGATCTCGTCCACGACGGTGAGGGTCACCGGGACCATGTACGCGGGCAGCGTCCGGCGCAGCGCCCGGCGGATCTCGGCCGGCAGCGGCGGGGCCTGCGGGTCGGTGACGAGATACCCGGCCAGCCGGCGCTCGCCGTCGGCCGGTTCCGTCGTGGTCACCGCGGCCTGGAGCACGCCCGGCTGCCGGGCCAGGGCCGACTCGACCTCGCCCAGATGGACCCGGTAGCCGCGGATCTTGACCTCGTCGTCGGCCCGGCCGATGACCTCGATCTCGCCGTCGGGCCAGCGCCGCGCCACGTCGCCGGTCCGGTACAGGACCGGGTGCGGGTCGTCCGGGAGGGGGTTGGGCAGGAACTTCTCCTCGTCCGTCGCGGGCTGGTCGAGGTAGCCGAGCGACAGGCCGGCACCCGAGACGTACAGCTCGCCCGGTTCCCCGGGCGGGACCGGCGTGAGCGACTCGTCGAGCACGTGGACGCGCACACCGGGCACGGGACGGCCCACCGGCGGGGCGCGGTGGAGGCGCTCGTCCTCGGTCAGGGTGCGGCTCACCGTCGTGAGGTTGCAGGTGGTCACCACGGTCGCCTCGGACGATCCGTAGACGTTGACCACCTCGAACGGCAGCGTGTCCGGCGGCCACGCGCGCAGCCGTTCGCCGGCCACCCGCACATTGCGCAGCGCCGTTCCGTCCGGCCAGCCGAGCGACCAGCAGCGCTCGGCCGTCGCGGTCATCATGAGGCTGTGGGTGACGCGCTCGCCCACCAGCCAGTCCCGCAGCGCCCCGGGATCCGCGGCGACCTGCGGTTCCGGCACGCACACCGCCGCGCCGGCGGCGAGCAGCGGCAGACAGTCCACCTCGACGAGTCCCGCTCCCGGGGAACACAGCCAGCTGCCCCGCGAGCCCGGCTCGACGGCACACTGCTCGATCAGCGTGTGCACCAGCATCCGCAGGGCGCCGTGCCGGAACAGCACGGCCTTGGGGGCACCCGTGGAGCCCGAGGTGAACGCGACATGGCAGACGGTGGAGTCGGTCACCGGCACCCCCGGCGGTTCGGCGGGCGCCGAGCGCCAGGCGTCGCCGTCCAGCAGGACCACGGGCGCCTCGATGCCTTCGTCCGGGCCGGCCGACGTGTGTGCGTCCGCCAGGACGACGGCCACCTCGGCGTGGTTCAGCATCGACGTCACCCGAGCCGCGGGAAGCGCGGGGTCGATCAGCACCGACGCCACGCCCAGTTTGAAGCAGGCGAGCTGGGCGATCAGGTGCGCCGTGCCCCGCCCCAGACACAGGCCGGCCCGCGCTCCCGGCCGCACCTCCAGCCCCCGCAGGTGCTGCGCGAGCCGGTTGGCCGACTCGTCCAGGCCGGCGAAGTCCAGGGCTGTGCCCGCGTGTTCGACGGCCGTGGCCCGTGGCGTGCGGCGGGCTGCCAGCGCCACACATTCGTGGACGTAGAGCTGTGACTCGTGGGAGTGGGTGTCCCGCACGACGTTCCGCCCTTTCCGCGCCGGATACAGGAGGCGGGGACGGTAGGCCGCCGAGGTTAGGGAGGGGTTACGCGGACCGGGGCGTAACCGGGCGCTAACCCGGCGGCCCTAGCCTCGGCCGGTCATGGACGACTCCCTCAGCCGCCTGACACCCCAGCAGTGGACCCGTCTCGCCGAGCGCGTACGGGCCGAGCAGCCCCCGACGAGCGGGAAGCCCGCCCGCCCCGCCGGCCCACCGGTGCCGCGGGCCCACCCGGCGGGCCCCCGTCCCGCCACCCACACACAGGAGCAGCTGTGGTTCCTCAGCCGGCTGACGGCCGGCGTACCGAACTACAACGTGCCCTTCCGCTTCGATCTGGAAGGCCCCCTGGAGCCGCACCACCTGCACGCGGCGCTGCGCGCCGTCGTCCGGCGGCACGACGCCCTGCGCACCGAGCTGCGGCCCCACCCCGACGGACTGCGCCAGGTGGTCCTGGCAGAGGTGCCGGTGGAGCTGCCGGTGCGCGATCTGTCCCGGCACGAGGACCCCCGCGCCGCGGCGGACGCCCGCTGCTTCGAACTCGCCCGCACCGTCTTCGACCTGGGCACCGCGCCGCTGTGGCGGTTCGAACTGCTGCGGCTCGACGCGCGGGGCGAGCGGCACGTGCTCGTGTGGATCGCCTCCCACACCATCGCCGACGGCGGAGCGGTGAGCGTCCTGCTGGACGAGGTCGGCGCCGCGTACGCCGCCCTGGCCGCCGGACGCGACGTCGGACTCCCCGATCCCGGGCCCCAGCTGACCGACTACGCCGTCCGGCAGCGAGCCGCCCTGACCCCGGGGGAGACCGAACGGCTCACGGCCTACTGGCGGCGCCGCCTCGACGGCTACGACGGCCTGCGCCTGGACTACGACCGGCCGAGCCCCGCGGGTGCCCTGCCGGCGGGCCGCACCGTCCGCTTCACCGTCCCGCCCGGACTCCGCCGACGGGCCGTGGATCTGGCCCGCAAGCACTCCGGATCGCCGTTCATGGTGCTGCTGGCCGCCTACCAGGTGCTGCTCGCCCGGCTCGCCCGCCGTGGCGACGTGGCGACCGCTCTGCCGCTCGCCTGCCGCGACACCCCCGGCTTCGAGCGTGTCCTCGGCTCGCTCACCAACACCGTCGTGATCCGCACGGACACCGGCGACGGCGCCTGTTTCGCGACGGTCCTCGACCGGGTCAGGGAGGCCGTCCTCGGCGCCATGGAGCATCAGGACCTGCCGTTCGGCAAGCTCGTGGAGGAGCTGAGGCCGGCGCGCCGCGGACGCACCAACCCCATCACCGAGACGATCTTCAGCTACGGCGGCACGCCGGCGACACTCGGCTGGACCCCCCTCGGCGACTCGGTGCGCGCCGGCTGCCGGGGCATGTCCAACGACACCGTCCGCTTCGACTTCGAGCTGGTGCTCGACGACACCCCGGACGGGCTGACCGGCCGGTTCGAGTACGACAGCGACCGCATCGACGCCGCCAGCGCCCACCGGATCTGCGACGCCTACACGGGCATCCTCCGCGCCGCGCTGGACCGCCCCGAGGCACCGCTGCCGGATCTGTGGGGCGAGGAGTCCGGCCGGTCCCTCCTGCCGCTGCCGGCCTGGTCCGCGGTGCCCGCCGGTGCCCAGGACGCGGCGCTCCCGGGCGGGCCGGCCCCCGGCACCGGCGGCGCGCCGCGCACGGAGGCCGAGCGGGCCGTGGCGCGTATCTGGTCCGCCGCTCTGGACCGGGACGCCCTGGAACGCGACGCCGACTTCTTCGCCCTCGGGGGGTACTCGATGCTGGCGGTGGACGTGATCGCGGCCGTCAACGAGGAGTTCGGCACCGATCTGTCGGTGATGCAGATCTTCGAGACGAGCAGTGTCGCCGCGCTGGCCCGGGCCGCCGAGAACGCCGCCGGGGCTGGCGGTCCGGGCGGTGCGGATGATGCCGGCGGTCCGGGGAGTCCGGGGAGTCCGCGGAGTCCGGGGGGTTCCGGCGGTCCGGGCGGCGGCCCCGGGGCGGTCGCGGCCGAACTCCTGGACCAGGTGGAGCGGATGAGCGACGACGAGGTGGCACGGGCGCTGGAGCGGCTGCGTGACACCCCCTGAATCCGGGCCGGCCGGCTGAGTGCGAACCCGGGCCGGCCGCCTCGGTCCGAACCCGGGCCGGCCGGCCCTCCGGACGACAGGAGAGCGGCCGCCCGCGCCGGAGGCGGGGGATCCTCCGGCGGGACGGCCGCTCGCTCGGGGCCGCGTCCGGCGGCCCTCGCCGGGCAGGCCGTGCGCGACCGGCCGTCAGCTCCGTTCCGCTCCGGCCGGCGGGGCCCCCGCCGGAGCGGACTCGGCCGGCCCCGGCTGCCGTACCGACCGCATCAGCGCGGCCACCAGCACCGCGCCGACGACGAGCACCACGGCAGCGGTCACGAACGCGAAGCGGTACCCGTCCACCAGGGCCTGTCCGGCCGTACCCCCGGAGTCGCGCGCGTCACGGGCGTGGGTGACGGCGAGTGTCGTCAGCACCGCGAGGCCGAGCGAGCTGCCCAGCTGCTGCACCGACGTCTGCACCCCCGACCCCAGCCCCGCGTCCGCCTCCGACAGACGGTGCAGCGCCGCGTTCTGCAGCGCGGGCAGTCCGATCGCCAGCCCGAAGGACAGCACCACCGTCGCGGGCACGAGCTGTCCCCAGAACGAGCCCTGGGCGTCGATGCGCGCGAGCAGCAGCATGCCCACCGCGCTGACGCCGAAGCCCACGATGATCGCCGTCTTCGCGCCCGCCTTCGTCACCAGCTGCGTGGAGACGAGCATCCCGGGGATGAACGCGGCGCAGAAGGGCAGGTAGGCCAGGCCCGACCGGAGCGGGGAGTAGCCGAGGACCTGCTGCACGTACAGCGTGACGAGGAAGAACATGGCGGCCATGGCGCTGGTGAGGAACACCGTGGCCACGTTGGCGGTGATCCGGGTGCGGTCGCCGAAGAACCGCGGCGGCATCATCGGATCCGGCACCCGGGCCTCGACGAGGGCGAAGAGCACGACCAGCACCAGCCCGCCGGCCAGGGACCCCCAGACCCGCACGCTGCCCCACGGGTGCTCCGAGACCTGGAGCAGACCGTTGACGACCGCGACGAGCCCCGCGGTGACCAGCAGGGCGCCCCGGACGTCGAGCCGTTGCCGGGCACCCCTGACCGGCGCGTCCCGCACGTTCCGCGCCGCCAGGGCCAGCGCGACGGCGGCGACCGGCAGGTTGATCAGGAACACCCAGCGCCAGCCGGCCAGATCCACCAGCACCCCCGACAGCAGGACGCCGACCGTCGCCCCCATGCCGGCCAGACCGCCCCACATCCCCAGGGCCTTCGCCCGTTCCTTGCCGTCCGTGAACATCAGGACGATCAGCGACAGCGCGGCCGGTGACGCCATGGCCTCGCCGACGCCCTGGGCGAACCGGCTGACGATGAGCACGCCGGAGTTCCCGGCCAGACCGCTGGTCAGCGAGGCCAGGGCGAACAGCGCCGTACCGATCACGAAGAGCCGCTTGCGTCCGACGAGGTCGGCCACCCGGCCGCCCAGGAGCAGCAGACCGCCCGCGGCCAGCAGATAGCCGTTGACCACCCAGGCCAGGCCCGCCTGAGAGGTCCCCAGATCGTCCTCGATGGAGGGCAGGGCGATATTGACGACCGTGTTGTCGATGACGATGACGAACTGGACCAGCGAGAGCACGGCCAGCGCCTTCCAGCGGCGCGGGAACGGGGCGGACTGTCCGGCCGGTGCGGCGGCGCCTCCTCCGTGACCGGGCCCGGTCTCCATGGTGGACATCTGTTCTCCCAGCAAGCGGACGGACATCTTCGTCACGTCGAGTCAATGCCGGGCGCGCGCGACCTGTCCAACAACGATCACTCCCGGTTTGACAACCATCGGGAGTCTTCGAAGATGAGAGCGTGGATCTGGACATGGCGCAGGTGCGGGCATTCATCACAACGGCTGATGAGCAGCACTTCGGCAAGGCGGCCGAACGCCTCCATCTGAGTCAGCAGGCACTGTCCAAGCGCATCCGCAGGCTGGAGGAGCTGCTCGGCATGCGGCTGCTGGAGCGCTCCAGCCAGGGCGTCGCACTGACGGAGGCGGGCGCCCGCTTCCTCGCCCCGGCCGCCGCCGCCCTGGACGCCGCGGACGCGGCCGTCGCCGCCGTCGCCGCGTCCAGCCGTCCGCTGCGCGTCGACGTCCTCGACGAGCGCCTGGTCCCCATACAGGTCGTGCAGCGCTGGATCGACGCCGACCGGGACGCGCCGCTGGAGGTGAGCATGCGCCACGGCCTGGAGAACGCGCTGCCCGCCCTGCGGCGCGGGGAGATCGACGTGGCGTTCGGCCGGGTGCACGCGGTGCGCGCCCCCTGGCGGGACGAGTTCGCCTACCGGCCGACGCGGCTGGAGCCCCTCGTGCTGCTGGTGGGCGTCGACCACCCCTTCGCCCTGGCGCCGTCCGTCGGCCTCGCCGAGCTGCCCGGCGTCCCGCTGCGCACGCCCATGGGCGGGGGCGTGGCCGAATGGACCGCGTTCCTGCGGGACTTCGCCGCGGCGTGGTCGCTCGACCTGGACACGAGCGGACCGGCGCTCAGCCTCGACCACCTGGTGGACACCGTCGCGGACAGCCCCGGTGCGGCCACCCTCGTCGGCGCGGGCATGAGCGTGCCCGACGGGCAGCGCATCCGCACGGTGCCGCTCGTGGCCCCCACCCCCGTGTACCCGTGGTCGGCCGTGTGGCGCCGGGACCGGCCGCACCGGCTCCTGTCGCGGCTGCTGGACATCGCCGGGAGCGGCACCTCCGTCCGGGACATGGCCGAAGCGATCGGCCCCGTCTGGCTGCCCGCCGCCGACCGGGCCGGACTGGGGCTGTAACCGCCGCGCCGGGACACGGCGTAACCGCTGCCAAACCCCGCCGTCCTACGGTCGCCGGGCTCCGGTCGCCCCGGGGCTCGCCGACCACGCACCGAGGACGCGAGGACAGGGCAGTGGACTCATTGACGTTGCCGAACCAGGCCGGGCCCGCGGCGCGGGGTACCGGGCAGCGGGACCTGACCGTCAGCGCCGCGACGTCGCTCCGGCGCGACGACCCCGAACTGGACGCGCTGCTGGAGCACGAACTCGGCCGGCAGCAGGACACGCTCGCCATGGTCGCCTACGCGAGCCTCGCCGACCCGTCCGTCCTCGCCTGCGGTGCCTCGGTACTGGCCAACGTGACGGCGGAGGGGTACCCCGGTGCCCGCTACCACCCCGGCTGCCACTGGCTCGACCGGGTGGAGGAGCTGGCGATCCGCCGGACCCGTACGGTCTTCGGGGCGCGCTACGCCAACGTCCAGCCGCACTCCTGCTCCCAGGCCAACCTCGGCGTCCTGTTCGCGCTGCTGCGCCCCGGCGACACCGTGCTGGGCCTCGCCCTCGACGCGGGCGGCCATCTCACCCACGGCGCACCGGCGTCGGTGGTGGGCGACTACTTCGACGCGGTCGGCTACGGAGTGGGCGACGACGGCCTCATCGACTACGAGCACCTGTGGCGCCTGGCCCGCCGGCACCGCCCGAAGGTGGTCATCGCGGGCGCCAGCGCCTACCCCAGGGCCCTGGACTACGAACGGTTCCGCGCCGTCGCCGACGACGTGGGCGCGTACCTGCTCGCCGACATCTCGCACATCGCGGGCCTCGTCGCCGCGGGCGTCCACCCCAGCCCGATCGACCTCGCGCACATCACCACGCTCAGCACGTACAAGCAACTCGGCGGCCCGCGCGGCGGGCTGATCCTGAGCGGCGCGGAGTGCGACACCCCCGGACCCGACGGCGCGCACACCCTCGCCCAGCTCATGCAGCGGGCCGTCTTCCCGCGCAGCCAGGGCACCCTGAACGCCGCCGGGATCGCCGCCAAGGCGCGGGCCCTCGCCCTGGTGGCACAGCCGGCGTTCCGGCAGCTGGCCGAGCGCATCGTGCGCGACGCCCGGGCCCTGGCCGAGGAGCTGGCACGCCGCGGCCACCGGGTGCTCACCGGCGGCACCGACACACACATGGTCCTGATGGACACCACACCCCTCGGTCTGTCCGGCGCGGCCGCGGAGAGCGCCCTGGAGGAGTGCGGGATCCTCGCCAACCGCAACCGCATCCCGAACGACACCCGTTCGCCGCGGATCACCAGCGGACTGCGCTTCGGCACCAACATCCTCGCCCAGCGCGGCCTGGAACCGGATGACATGGGGGAGTGCGCCGACCTCGTCCACCAGGTCCTCACCGCGACGGAGCCGGCCGGACGCGCGGGGCACCGGCTCGACCCCGCCGTGCGCGACCGGGTCCGGCGAGCCGTGCACCGGCTGTGCGCACGGCATCCCGTCCCCGGCTACCCGGCGAGGTCCGCCGTATGAACTCCGTACCGCGGCGCGCCACGTACTTCTCCCGGCCCTGGGTGTGGGACCTGCGGCCGACCCCCGGCCCGCACACGGCGGCTCTCCTGCTGCTGCCGCACGGCGGGGGCAGCGCCCACGCCTTCACCGAATGGCCCGCGCACTTCCCCGACGACATCGCCGTCCTCGCCGCCCAGTACCCCGGGCGCGGTGCCCGCTTCGGGGAGCCGCCGGCGCACGGCATGGACGAGCTGTGCGACGCGCTCGTCCGGGCCCTGGACCCGCTGGACCTGCCCCTGGTGATCTTCGGCAACAGTCTGGGCGCGCTCCTCGGCTTCGAGGTGGCCTGGCGTCTCCAGCAGGCCCGGCGCCCGCCCGCCGCCCTGTGCGTGTCGGGGGCCTGGGCACCGCACGCCCGAGACCCAGGCGCCACCTACGGCGACGCCCTGTGGTCGGACTCCGCCCTGGTGGACTGGCTGCACGAGTACGGCGGGATGCCCGCGCAGGTGCTGGCCGACCCCGATCTCCTCCAGATCGTCCTGGACGCCGTCCGCGCGGACCTGACGATCGTCGAGAACTACCGGTTCGGTTCCGAGCGGCGGCAGTTGACGTGCCCCATCACCGTGCTGGGCGGCACCGAGGACCGGCTGGTGAGCGAGCGCACCCTCACGGCCTGGAGCGAGCGGACCCGGCAGGACACGGTGGTGCACCGGCTGCCGGGCGGCCACTTCCACTTCGCCGACCACCTGCCGTACGTCACCGGACTCGTCCGTGCCCATCTCCCCACGCCCGCCGACGCGAGCGGAAAGCGAGCGGAAAAATGACCGGACTCGACTGTGTCGTCATCGGTTACCACGCCGGTGACTTCGACGACTACCGGCTGATGTGCGAACAGGCCGGTCCGGACTCCCCCGAGCGGCAGATCTACCGCAAGGAACACCTCGTCGTCGACGGCCGCCCCATGCCCTGGCTGGAGGCGTTCAGCCGGCTGCGCAACCGCGCCACCGGGCGCAAGGACCGCTATCACGTGGGCGAGGTGTTCAACCTCGCCGCGCTCTACCTCACCAACCACCTGCGCCGGCACGGACACTCCGCCGAACCGATCTCGCTGTTCGGGGCCGAACAGGAGGAACTGGCCGGGCTGCTCAGCAGGCGCCCGCGCATGGTCGCCATCACGACGACCTTCTACGTGACCATCCTGCCCGTCGTGCAGATCGTGGAGTTCGTGCGCAAGCACGCGCCCGACACCCACATCGTGGTGGGCGGCCCCCTCATCGACAACCTGTGCCTCAACGGCATCACGGACACGCTCCAGGACATGTTCTTCGCCATGGGCGCCGACACCTACGTCCAGGAGTCGCAGGGGGAGCAGACCCTGCTCGACCTGTGCGCCGCGCTGACCGAGGGCGCCTCCGTGGAGAAGGTGCCCAACGTCATCCACTGCCCCGACGACGCGTGGGTCCTCACCCGCCGCCGCCCCGAGGCCAACGACCTGGACGCCTGCGCCATCGACTGGGGGCGCTTCAGCAGCCGGCAGACCGGCGCCACGGTGCAGACCCGCACGGCCCGCAGCTGCGCCTTCAAATGCGCCTTCTGCGACTACCCGTCCCGGGCCGGCGCCCTGACCACGGCCTCGGTCGACACGGTGCGCCGGGAACTGCGGACGCTGGCCGAGAAGGGCGTGCGCAACGTGGTGTTCGTCGACGACACCTTCAACGTCCCGCCCAAGCGGTTCAAGGAACTGTGCCGCATGATGATCGAGGAGGACCTGGGGCTGCGGTGGTACTCCTACCTGCGCTGCTCCAACGCCCGCGACGAGGAGACCTTCGACCTCGCGGCGCGGTCCGGGTGCTCCGGCGTCTTCCTCGGCATCGAGTCCGGTGACGCCCAGGTCCTGCAGAACATGAACAAGCTCGCGCAGGACAGCCAGTACCGCACCGGGATCCGCCAGCTGAAGGAACGCGGTGTGACCACCTTCGCCTCCCTCATCGTCGGCTTCCCCGGGGAGAACGAACGCACCGTCGCCAACACCGTCGACTTCCTCAACGAGACCGCCCCCGACTTCTGGCGCGCGCAGGCCTGGTGGGGCAACGAACGTTCGCCCGTGTACCGTGCCAAGGAGCTGTACGGCATCAAGGGGGCCGGCTACAGCTGGGAGCACTTCACGATGGACTCCCGGGAGGCCGCCGCCCACTGCGACGCCATGTTCGACGCGGTCACCGAGTCGACCTGGCTGCCCCTGTACGACTTCGACTTCTGGTCCCTGCCGTACCTGGCGGGCAAGAACGTCACGGCAGCCGCCCTCAAGCCGCTGCTGGACACCACCCAGCGGCTGATGAGCGAACGCGACGCGGCGGCACCCGACGCCGGCCGCCTGGCCGCCCTGGAACGGGAGTTCGCCGACGCCGTCGCCGCCCTGGACGCCGAGCCGGCCAAGTACCGGTACTGACCCGGCGCGGGCCGCGTCGAGCACGGTCGAGGAGGACTGTGTGACATTCAGCAGCACACCCCGGGCCACCGCCACGCGCGGACACGCGCCGAGCCCGCCACGGGAGTGGGAGCCCGTCCACCGCGGACTCGACCGCGCCGCGGCCCGGCATCCGGGCCGGCCCGCCGTCGTCGCGGCGGCGCGGTCGCTCACCTTCCGCGGACTCAGGGCGCGTTCCGACGCCCTGGCCCGGCTCCTGCACGCCCGGGGAGCGGCCCCGGAGACCACGGTGGGCCTGTGCCTGCCCCGCACCGCGGATCTGCCGGTGGGCCTGTTCGGCATCCTGAAGTCGGGCGCGGCGTACGTGCCGCTGGATCCGGCGCACCCCGAGGAACGGCTCCGCTTCCTGGCCGCCGACTGCGGCATGACGACGGTGCTGACGCACTCGTCGGCCGCCGGCCGGCTGCCCGGGCCGCTGCGCGACCGCGCCCTGTACCTGGACACCCTGGACCTGGATGCCGACGCCGCGGCCGGCCCGCCCGAAGTGGACCTCCGGCCGGGCCACCCCGCCTACGTCGTCTACACCTCCGGCTCCACGGGCCGGCCCAAGGGCGTGCAGATCACGCACGGTGCCCTGACGGCGTTCCTGGAGCGGCTGCGCGGCGCCGGCATCGTCCGCCGGGAAGCGGCCCGCGTCGGATGGAACGCGAGCGTCTCCTTCGACGCCTCCGTGCAGCAGTGGATCCGCGCCTGCGCCGGCGACACGCTGGTCCTCCTCCCCGAGGCCCTGCGCACCGACCCCGCGGCGCTCGCCCGGTTCCTGCGCGAACAACGCGTCACCGACCTGGACATCACCCCCTCGCACCTGCGCCCCCTCGTCGAGCATCTGACACCCGCGCCCGAGGCGGGGCCGCTCACGCTCCTCGTCGGCGGCGAGGCCGTCGACCCTGACCTCTGGCAGGACCTCGCCGCGCTCCGTGCGAGCGGCGCCGCCGTCGCCCACAACCTCTACGGCCCCACCGAGTGCACCGTCGACGCCACCGCGGCGCCCGTCGAGGCACGGCACGCCCCGCACCTGGGAGCACCCCTGCCCGGGGTGGGCCTGTACCTGCTCGACCCGGCCCTGCGTCCCGTCCCCGACGGCGAGGCGGGGGAGATCTGCCTCACCGGCACCGGACTGGCCCGCGGCTACCTGGGCAGGCCCGCGCTGACCGCGGCCCGCTTCGTCCCGGACCCCTTCGCCGCGGACGGCGCCCGTCTGTACCGCACGGGCGACCTGGCCCGCCGGCGTCCGGACGGCACGCTCGCCTATCTGGGCCGCCTGGACGACCAGATCAAGCTGCGGGGCTTCCGGATCGAGCCCGGCGAGATCGAGGCGGTGCTCGCCCGGCATCCGCTGGTGGCCGGGTCCGTCGTCGTCCGGCGCGACGACGTCCCCGCGGCCCCCGCGCTGGTCGCGTACTGCCGGAACGAGCCGAGCGCGCGGCAACGGGCGGACGAGGAGGACCTGGACGCATGGGTGCGCCGGCACCTCCCGGACCACATGGTGCCCGCCGCCTACGTCGTCCTCGACTCCTTCCCGCTGAACGCGTCCGGAAAGGTGGACCGGGCCGCGCTTCCGCGCCCCGAACCCCGTACGTCCGGCGCGTCCGACCGGACGGCGGCGCACGTCGCGCCCACGGGACCGTACGAGGAACTGGTGGCCCGGGCCTGGTGCGAGGTGCTGGGCGTCGCGGAGGTCGGCGCGGACGAGGACTTCTTCCGGATCGGCGGCAACTCGCTGCTGGCGATCCGGGTGGCCGCGCGCGTCCGCCGTGCCACCGGGCTCGCCATCCCCATGAGCACCGTCTTCGCCAACTCCCGGCTGCGCGCCCTGGCCGCGCACCTGGAGCGGACGGCGCACGGCCAGGGCCACGCCGACGACGCCGCCAAGGGCGACGCCCGCACGAACGACGCCTGCGCGAACGACGCCTGCAAGGGCGACGCCCGCACGAACGACGCCCGCAAGAACGACGCCTCCAAAGGCGACGCCTGCGCGAACGACGGCGGAGAGAACGACGAGAGGGACGACGACACGGTGGAGGGCATGGCATGAGCGTCGACCGCGAGGGCGCCGGCACGGACCCGGCGCCCCGCACGTGGAACGTGCTGATCAACGCCGAGGAGCAGTACGGTCTGTTCCCCGCCGACCGGGAGCCGCCCGGAGGGTGGCGGCACACCGGGTTCACGGGCGACGAGCGGAGTTGCGAGCGCTACGTGGACGAGCACTGGACGGACATGCGGCCGCTGAGCCTGCGGCGCGCCACCGGCCCGCACTGACCAGGACCGCCTGAGGCGACCGCCACGGCGGGAGGGAGGAGACGGCTGCGTCTCCTCCCTCCCGTCGTGGCGGTTCGTCCACGGGGTCAGCCGACGGCGACCGTCACCGGCAGATGCCTGATGCCCAGCATGAAGTTCGACCGCAGACGCTCGACGGGACCGGCCACCCGGAAGCGCAGCCGGCGCTCCGCCAGCGCCCGCATGAGGAGGGTGATCTCCTGCCGCGCACCGCCCATGCCGATGCAGCGGTGCGCCGCCACGCCGAACGCCAGATGCTGGTTCGGGGCGCGCGAGAGGTCGAAGACGTCCGGCGCGGGGAACTGCTCCTCGTCCCGGTTGGCGGAGGCGTTCCACAGCGTGACCGACTCCCCGGCGCGGATGAGGGTGCCGCGGATCTCCACGTCACGGGTCGCGGTGCGCTGCACATAGGCGTTGGTGGACGTCCAGCGGAAGACCTCCTCCACCGCGGGGCCCAGCAGCCCGGGGTCGGCGATCAGGCGCTCCGCCTGGTCGGGGTGGTCCGCGAGCGCCAGCACCGCGGCGGTGGCGGTGTACGGGGTGGTCTCGTTGCCGCCCACCGCCACGTTCAGGCAGTTGTACAGGATCTGACTGTCCGTCATGGGGCGCCCGTTGATCTCGGCCGAGCACAGGATGCTGACCAGATCGCCGCCCGGTTCGCGGCGCCGCCGCTCCATCAGCTCGGAGATCATGTCGAAGATCTCCACCTGGGAGGCCACCAGTGTCATGTCCGTGCGGGCCGGCCCCGCGTACTCGGGGTCCTTGTGCCCGATCATCGAGCGGGTGAGCCGCAGCAGGCGGAACGCGTCGTCGCGCCCGAGGTCGAACATCGCCGACAGAAAGCCCGCCGGCAGCTCCAGCGCCACCTCGGTGGCGAAGTCACCGCCCCCGGCGGCCACGAACTTGTCCAGCGCCGTGCCGAGGAACTCCACCACCCGCCGCGTGGCCTTCTCGATCATCCAGGGCGCGAAGGCCTTGTGGACCTGCTGGCGCAGCAGCCGGTGGTCGGGCGGGTCGGAGCAGATCAGCATCTGGTTGGTCGCGGTGTCGGCGGCGCTGCGGTAGGAGCCCCCCAGCACCGTCCCGAACCGGGACGAGAACGCGGACGCGTCGATGTACGCGGCGGAGACGTCCTCGTACTTCGTCAGCGCCCAGAACCCGCCCTCCGGCGTGGGGTTCCAGTACACCGGCGCGTTCTGCCGCAGCCAGGACCACGCGCTGTGCGGGTCACCGGACACGAACAGGTCCAGGTCGTTGAGATCGATCGGCGCGTCGGGCTGTGCGCGGCCGGTCATGAACTCACCATCGCCTTCCGCTTCTCGTTGATGACACGGGCCAGGTCTTCGAGCACGCTGTCCTCGAACAGCGCCTCCGGCCTGAGCGCGATCCGCATGTCCCGCTGAATGGTCAGGCGGGCCCGGACCGCCAGCAGGGAGTGCCCGCCGAGGGCGAAGAAGTCGTCGTGGACGCCGATGCCCTCCAGGGCCAGCAGGTCCTCCCAGAGCCGCACCAGATAGCGCTCGACGTCGTCGCGCGGCGGGGCGTCGTCGGCCCCGCGCGCGGGGCGGTCCGCGTGGATCGCGAGCAGGCGGGCCCAGTCCCGTTTGCCGTGCGGGTCGGTCGGCATGGAGGGCAGGACCACGAACTCGGACGGCACCAGGTACCGGGGCACGCGCTGCTCCAGGAAGCCCCGCAGGTCCCGCAGGGACAGCTCCTCGCCGGCGGGCACGGTGAACGCCACCAGGCGCCGCGCGCCCGCCTCGCCGACCGCGGTCACGGCGCACTCCCGTACCCCGGCGTGACCGCGCACCGCCGCCTCCACCTCGCCGGGCTCGACCCGGTAGCCGCTGATCTTCCACTGGCGGTCGATGCGGCCCAGATACTCCACGGCTCCGTCCGGCCCCTGGCGGACCCGGTCGCCCGTGCGGTACATCCGGCTCCCGTCCCCGGCGAACGGGTCGGGCAGGAAACGGGAGGCGGTCAGCCCCGGCTGGTCCAGATAGCCGCGGCCCACACCGCTGCCCGCCACGTGCAGCTCGCCGGGGGTGCCGGGCGGCACGGGGCGCAGCCGGGCGTCGAGCACGTACAGGCGCGCGCCCGCGAAGGCGCTGCCGATCGGCACGTTCTCCGCGGTGGCCGGCGGAGTGCTGCGGATCTCGTGCCCGGTGCACGCGACCGTGGTCTCCGAGGGGCCGTAGAGATTGAACAACCGGCCGGTGAAACCGCCCGCCAGCAGATCCCGGCAGGTCGCCGGGAGCAGGACGTCGCCGCCCGAGCACAGCAGCCGCAGCGAGGAGAAGGCCTCACGGTCGTGGCGCACCACGTCGTTGAGCGCGACGGCCGGCGCCAGCATCGCGGTGATCCGGCGCCGGCGCAGCTCGCGCTGGAGATCGGTGGCCAGCAACTGCGCGAAGGACGGCAGCACCGCGATCTCGGCACCGCCCGCCAGGGCCCGCCAGACCTCGAAGGTGAAGGTGTCGAAGGAGACGCTCGCGGCCTGCCCGGACCGGTCGCCGGGCCGCAGCTCGGGCAGCGCCGTGTCCCGTGCGAAGGCGGCCATCTGCCGGTGTTCGAGGACCACGGCCTTCGGGGTGCCCGTCGAGCCCGAGGTGAACAGCACACAGGCCGCGTCCGCCCCGTCGGGCTCCGGGAGCGCCCGGTCGCTGGTGTCCGCGCCTTCCCGCGTGCCGCTCCACTCCACCACCGGCACGCGCTGGCCGGCCAGACGGTCCGACAGCGCCGGCTCGGTGACCACACAGGCCACCCGGCCCACCGACAGCATGTGGTCGCGGCGGGCCACCGGATACGCCGTGTCGACGGGCAGATAGGCGGCGCCCGCCCGCAACACGCCGATCACGGCGGTCACCAGGTCCACGCCGCGCGACAGATACAGGCCGACCCGGTCGCCCCGGCGCACGCCCCGCCGGGCCAGCGCCCCGGCCAGCGCGGTGGCCCGGCGGTCCAGCTCCGCGTACGACAGGCGCGCCGTGCCGTCGCTCACCGCCGGGGCGTCCGGGTACCGGGCCACGCTCGCGGCGAACAGCGCCCCCAGGGTCGGGGATCCGGCCCCACGTGCGTCCTGACTCATGGTCGTCCCTTCCAGAAGGCTGCCCCGGACGGATCCCGGTCACGGGGCGGCGGGTGCGAAGTCCTCGGCGATCAGCTCCGTCAGGGCGGCCGGCGCGGTCAGGCAGGCGAGCGTGTCACCGTCGAGGGTGTGATGGGTGACCTGACCGTAGGCGTCCCACTCGCGCAGGTCGCGCGGACCGACGTCGGGGTCGTCGCGCCAGCCGATCGCGCTGATCGGCGACTTGAGGGGGTACGGGCCCGGGGGCCGGTAGCCGTGGCACATGCCGATGTCGTTGCGCAGCACACGGATCGCGAGGGGGAGCAGGTCCGGCAGGATCTCCCCGCCGCCCAGCCGCTTCACGACGCGGCCCAGTTCGCGGCCGAGCCGTTCGTCGCTCATCGTGGGGTGGAACATCCCGAAGAAGCCGCGGCTGGGCACCAGGCTGGAGGAGAGGTACAGCCGGTCGGGCAGCCGCCCGCCCGTCTCCTGGACCCGCACCGCGAGCGCGTAGCACAGCAGCGCCCCCATGCAGTGCCCGAACAGCGCATAGGGCCGGTCCAGGTACGGCGTCAGCGCCCGCGCGGCGTCCGCGGCGAACGCGTCGAAGTCGTGGTAGCCGTCCTCCCGGATACGGTTCTCCCGCCCGGGCAGCTGCACCGGGCACACCTCCAGCGGGCCGACGCGGCCGGGCCAGCCGCGGAACGACGCGGCTCCCGTGCCGGCGAACGGCAGGCAGAACAGCCGTGCCCCGGCCTCCTGCGACGGCTCGCGCAGCAGCCAGCGTCCCGCGGGGGGCGGCCTCCTGCCCGTGGCCGGTGGGATCATCCGTCCTCCCCTGGGTCCGTCCGCCGGTGCGGCTCGGCGGTGCCGCGGCGGTCGGAGCGACGCTAGGGCGGGGAGGTTAGCGACCGGTTATGCGAAGCGGACCGCGACGTCGTGGCCGCCGGGGGCCGCCAGCAGCGCCTCGGCCTCCGCGGCGACCCGTCGGCGCAGGCCGGGCCGCAGGGGTACGAACGCCTCGACCTCGACCTCGGTGCGCCGGGCGAGCCGCCGCGTCGTCCACACCCCGCCGATCATGCCGTCGACGACCAGCACGGGCGAGATCCACCCCGCGGTGCGCGACACCTTCGAGCGCAGCGCGGGATCGGGCAGCAGGGAGGCGAGCTGACGGGTCAGGCCCACGACGTAGGGGTCGAAGCCCGGGAGCAGCCGGACGACGGGGGTGCCGTCCGGCGCGGGGCGGGCCAGCGTCTCCAGGTCCTCGCGCAGCGCCCATGCCCGGTGGCCCTCGATGCTCGTGGCCCGCACCGCCTCGCCCAGTGCGCGCAGCGCCGCCCGCACCTCGGGTGTGCCGGTGCCCCACCAGCGTGCGAAGTCGTCCGGTGCGGCCGGGCCGTACGCGCGCAGGTAGCGCTCCAGCACCCGGCCGAGGGCGCGATCCGGTGCGGCCGCCTCCGCGTCCTCGCGGGACCGCGCGGCACCGGAGGGTTCCGGGGCGCCGGGCGGCGCGCCGGGGGCGCCGAGCCAGTACCGGGGCGCGCGGAAGGTGACGTTGCGGCCCCGCTGGGGGCCGAAGCACAGCAGCCCGCGCCGCGCGGCCGGTTTGAGCAGGACCCCCCACCCCGAGCGCACCTTGTCGCGGAGCCCCTCGTCGTGGGTGACGGCACCGAGGCGATCGGCCAGCTCCTCACGGGTGAGCGCCTCCTCGCCCAGTGCCTCCGGCAGCGCCTCCAGGACCAGGCGCACATCGCGCGGTGTGATCCCCTGCTGCGCGAGGAGACGCTCGCCCAGCAGCCGGTCGTCGTGCCGTAACGCGGCCACGTACCAGGGCAGTTCACCGGCGGGGAGCAGGTGGAGCGTGCCCCGCATCGCCCACGTCTTGACCAGTCTCCGGTCCTCCCACAGCGCGGCACGCACCGCGGCCCCGGCGTCGGGGAGCCGGGTGCGGGCCGCCACCGCCTGTTCCGCCGAGGACATGACCTGCGCGTGCACACCGCACAGCGCCGAGGCCACGCCTTCCACGGCGGCGCACGGGTCCGGCGCGGTGAGCGGATCGACGAGGTGGTGCCGGCGCAGCCGCCAGGCGGCCACCTGGGACCAGGTCAGCGTCAGCGGGGTGGAGATGCGGGACATGGCCGCCATTCTAGGGAGGACGGACGGTGGTCCCCCGGGAGAAGGGGGCGGCTCTAGGAGAGGTCGATGAGGCCGAGGGTGCCCGCGCGGCGCACCGCGTCGACCCGGGAGACGGCGCCCAGCTTGGCGTACACGTTGGTCAGGTGCCGTTTGACGGTGGCCTCGGCCAGGTGGAGCCGGGTGGCGATCTGACGGTTGCTCATGCCCAGGGCGACGAGACGCAGGATGTCCAGTTCCCGGGGCGAGGGCTCCTCGACGTCGGAGCGCCGTCCCAGCGCGCGGATGGCTCCCTGCGGCACCGACACCAGCACGTTCCCGCTGCTGTGCACGACCGTGATCAGCGCGGCCACGAGTTCGTCCCGGGCCATGTTCTTGACCAGGTAGGCCGCGGCTCCGCGGAGCAGCAGCTCCTCCATCAGGGCGGTGTCGTCGTGCATGGCCAGCGCGACCGCCCGGGTCGTCGGCGACAGCCGGCAGGTGCGCTCCACCACGACCGCGGCCGCCGGGCCCGGCATCTGCACGTCCAGGAGCAGGATGTCCGGCCGGTACTGCCGGACCAGGGACAGGGCCTGATCGCCGTCGCCGGCCGTGCCCACCACGCTGAACTCCGGCACGGTCGCCAGGAGTTCCTTGAGCCCCTCTCGGAAAAGGGAGTGGTCGTCGGCCACCACGATGGTGACCGTCTCGGTGGCTCCGTCGATCATGTACCACTGCCTCGCGCTCGCACCGCCGGACGCCGGAGGAAGTGTCGTGCGTGGTCCTCGGGGGTGCGACCGGCAGCCGCCGATGGAATCCATTTGTCGCAGCCGGGCCCCGACGACATGCACTTCCCCCTCACTGCACCGGACCGTGTGACAGTGTTAAGCGCAGTTCAAGGCTATACCGCCTGGGCAAACTCGTGCCGTGTGCGGAACGGTTGTGGCTGGAACTGCTCTGCCCGTGGCCGCCGGATCACACAACCCCCGCTGATCGCAAGGGCGCAGGTGCGGACTACGACGTTCGGCGCACATCGGCTGATGCGAACGGCTCACCCGACGACCCTCGGGTTGTTGACGCACTTGGCGCGTTTCTACGTTGGCCCCGTCTTCTCGTGCTCGGAACAACGGGGAAATCAGGGGGAAACACGATGCACGACAAGTACGTAACCGGCCGCGCCGCCGACGGCGCGACGATCGCGGACGAGGCGACGGTGGAGGTGCGCTGTCTGGGCGACTTCAGCGTCACCCTCGACGGCCGCCCCGTGCTGAAGTGGCGCGCGGGCAAGGCCCGCCACCTCTTCCAGTACCTGGTCATGAACCGGGGCCGCCTCATGCTGCGGGAGCATCTGTACGAGGCGCTGTGGCCCGGCAACGAGTGGTCGCCCGGGAGCAGTTCGCTGAAGGTCGCCATGCACGCGCTGCGCCAGGTGCTGCGCACCGAGGAGGACCGGGCCGGACAGGCCGCCGTCACCATCGAGTACCGCGACCACGGCTACATCCTCCACGCGGACCGCGTCTGGGTGGACGCCGAGGAGATGGAACACCACCTGGAGCGCGGCGCGCTGGTGGAGCGCCACGGCGACAGCACCTCGGCGGCGGACCACTACCGGCGGTCCGTCGCGCTCTACCGCGGCGAGTTCCTGCCCGGCGAGACCACCGACTGGGTGACCGAGCAGCGGCAGTGGACCCGGTCCACCGTGCTGCGCGCCCTGCACCGCCTGCGCGAACTGGCCCTGCACGACGCCGAGCACGCGGCGGCGACGGAGTACTGCCGGCAGATACTGGACGTGGACCCCTATCAGGAGGAGGCCTACCAGACGCTCATGTACGTCCACGGGACACGAGGCGAGCTGGGCAGCGTCAAGTCGTGGCACGACGTGTGCGCGCGCCGCCTCAGCCAGGGGCTCGACGCGCAGCCCGCCCCGCGTACCCGGCGCCTCCTGGACGACGCGCTGCACGGCCGCCTCGCGCAGCGGATGTAACCGCCGGCTAACCGCGTCCGGCGAGGATCCCGGTCCCACCGGTTCGGCAGAGGGAGGCGCAGGTGGCGAGCGGCACGCAGCAGATCCGCATCCTGGCGGTCAACGGTTCGGAACGGCCGGACGGCAACAACGCGGCCATCCTCCGCTACGCCGAGAAGGAACTCGCGGGCCGGGGCGCCTGCCTGGACGTCGTGTGCCTGCGGGACCTGCGGATGACTCCGTGCGGTCCCTGCGGGGACTGCAACTTCCGGACCACGCCCTGCGCGGTCGACGACGACGTGGCCGCCGTCGTCGACCGGATGGCCGAAGCCGACGGCATCATCTACGCCACGCCCGTCCACGGATTCGGCAGCGCGCCGCTCATGCCCGCCTTCATCGAGCGCTCCGGCACCGGGTATCTGCGCTTCGACCGGCGGCTGACCAACAAGGTGGCGGGCGCCGTGGTCACCGGGCGCCGCTACAGCCACGTCGAGACCTACTCCCACCTGCTCCACAACATCCTGCTCAACCGGATGATCGTCGCCGGACACGGCTTCCCCTCCGTCGTGCACGGCGACGAGGCCGGCAGCGTGCTGGCGGACGAGGAGGGCATGGAGATGGTCACCCGCATGCTGCACCGCATGGTCGACCTGATCCAGGTGCTGCGTGAACACCGCGAGCTGACGGGCCGGGACGCACTGGCCGTCGACGTCCTCAGCGAGCGCCACCGATCCCCCCACCGCAGCCAGGGAGCGCACCGATGAACGCCCCGCACGTCGACCCGCGGTTCCGGGACGCCTACGCCTCGTTCACCGACGACTACTACGACGGCACGCTCGGCGCCGCGCACTGGGACGCCTGGGACACGGAACGGCTGCGGACGGTGGTCCGCCACGTGCGGGACAACTCGCCGTTCTACCGCCGCCACCTCGCCGCCGCGGACATCGACGGCCTCACCCCGGAATCCCTGGCCCGCCTGCCCTTCACCACCAAGGACGACCTGCGCCGCGAGATGTCGGACGTGCTGTGCGCACCCGTGTCCGAGGCCCTCGTCTACTACGAGACCACCGGCACGACCGGAGCGTCCACGCCCTGCCCGCGCGCCGCCAAGGACGTCTTCACCAGCGACCTGCACGTCACGGACGCCTGCCGCCGGCTGTTCGCGGCACGCTACGGCGACCGCCTGCCGATGATCGCGCTGATGGGCCCCAGCGAGCTGTACGCGTTCGGCGACACCTTCGGCGAGGTGGCCCAGCGGCTCGGGGCGGGCCACGTCAAGCTCTGGCCCGAGTCACCGCGGGTCGGCTTCGAGAAGGCCCTGCGCCTGATGCACGAACTGGACGTCGAGGTCGTCGTGGGCGCGCCCGCCCTGTGCCTGGGACTGGCCAAGGCCGCCCGGCACTACGGCTACGACCTGCGCCGGGACTTCAAGGTCGACCTCTTCCTGGTGCTGGGCGAGATCTGCACTCCGGCGTTCGCCCGGAACGTCGCCTCGCTGTGGGGGGCCGACACCCTGCCGATCCTGTACGGCTCGCAGGAGGCGCTCGCCATCGCCACGGGTTGCGCCGAGGGCCGGCTCCATCTCTCGCGCCCCAACTACCTCCCCGAGGTCGTCGATCCCGCGACCGGGCGGAGCCTCGGCCCGGCCGGTGCGGGGGAGCTGGTCCTGACCATGCTGATCGACGGGATCAAGCCCCTCGTCCGGTACCGCACCGGCGACCATGTGCACCTGACCGACGAGCGCTGCGCCTGCGGCCGCCCGGGGCCCCTGGTGACGGTGACGGGACGCGTCGCCGACCATGTGGTGGTCGACGGGCGGCGGCTGCGGCCCGCGGAGCTGGAGGAGGCGCTGCTGGACGGCGTGCGGGGCTGCCTCGGCTACCAGATCGTCGTCGATCCCGGCCCCGACGGAACGGACCGGGTCACCGTACGACTGGAACTCCTGCCCGACCACCCCGACCACGTGGACGAGGCGGCGGCGGTGACCGCGGCCACGACGCGACGCCTCCTGGACAGGTGCGGCGTGCGGGCGGACGTCGAACTCACCGCCGACCTCGATCCCGTGACCCACACCGGCGCCTTCGTCAGCTGGAAGGCGGCCCGCTTCCAGGACAACCGCACGGAACCGGACCAGGAGGTGCGAGCGGCCCGCCGGGCCGCGGTGCGGCATCTGCTGCCCGGCTGACCGACCGCACCCCGTCCCCGCGCGCAGCCCGTGGCCCCGCACAGGCCAGGAAGGAGTGCCGCCCCATGACGACCCACTCGCCGCCCGTCCACCCCCCGGTCCTCACCCTGGAGGTGCGGCGCTCGCGCTGCGCCGCGCCCCGGCCGCTCACCGCGTACCGGGCACTGGCCGCCCGGTTCGGGCGGGACCAGGTCTACCTCCTGGAGTCCGCGGGCGGGCCGGCCGAGGACGGCCGGCGCAGCCTGGTCGGCTTCGGCGTCCTGCTCACCGTCACCGTCACCCGCGGCCGGGTCGACGCCACCGGCGTCCCGGCACTCACGGAACTCGCGACGAGCGCCATGCGCCGGGCGCTGGGCCTGCCGGCCACGGACGGCGGACCACTGCACCTGCCCTCGCCCGGCGCCCTGTGGACCGCACTGCGGGCCCTGACCGCGGTCTTCGCCACGGACGAACCGGGCGAGGACGCGGGGGAGTCGGGGTTCCTCGCCTTCCTCGGCTACGACACCGCGCACTACATCGAGAATCTGCCCCGTCTCATCCGGCCGGAGGAGGAACTGCCCGACCTGTCCCTGGCCCTGTTCCAGGGCTGTCTGTCGTACGCGCCGGAGCGGCCGCACGCCGAGCTGGTGCTCACCGGCTCACCGGCGTGGCCGCCGCTGGACACGGAGGCCGTCCGGCGCACCCTCACCGCCGGCCCGCCCGGCGCACCGGCGGACGAGACCGCGTGTCCCGCCGTGCCGCCGCCGTACCGGGTGCGCGACAGCACCACGCCCGAGCGGTACCGCGACGACGCCCGGCAGGCCCTGGCCCATCTGCGGGCGGGGGACATCTACCAGGTGCAGCTCGGCCACGAGCTGACGATCGAGAGCGACGCCGACCCGGTCGACGTCTACGCGCGCCTGCGCGTCCGCAACCCCTCGCCGTACATGTACCTCGCGCCGTTCGCGGGCCGCACGGTCATCGGTGCCAGCCCCGAGCTGTTCGTCCGCAAGGAGGGCGACCTGCTGACCATGCGGCCCATCGCCGGCACGCTGCCGTGCGGCGCTGATCCCGCCGAGGCGGCGCGCCGGGCCGCACGGCTGCGCACGGACCCGAAGGAGATCGCGGAACACGTCATGCTGGTGGACCTGTGCCGCAACGACATCGGACGGGTGTGCCGCAGGGACACGCTGGACACCCCCGACATGCTCCGGACGGAGCGGTACACGAGGGTGCTGCACCTGGTGTCCACGGTCACCGGGCGGACCGAGCCCGGCACGGACGTCTTCGACGTCGTCGCGGCCCTCTTCCCGGCCGGCACGATGACCGGGGCGCCGAAGATCCGGGCCATGGAGATCATCGAGGCGCTGGAGACCCGGCGCCGGGGCCTGTACGCGGGCGCCGTCGGTGTCATCGGCCACCGCGGCCACCTCAACCTCGCCCTGTGCATCCGCACCCTGGTGCACGACGGCGGCGCCTACCGCACGAGAGCGTCGGCGGGCGTCGTCGCCGACTCCGACCCCGAGCGGGAGTGGGCGGAGACCCTCGCCAAGTGCAGCGCCGCCCACTGGGCGGTGACGGGAGAGGAACTGCTGACGTGAAGGTCCTGCTCATCGACGCCTTCGACAGCTTCGTCCACATCATCCGCCAGTACCTGCTGACGACGGGCGTGGACGTCGTCGTCGTACGCGCGGGCGATGTCGACGCCGCCGGCCTGCCCGGACCGGGGACGGACGCGGTCGTGCTCGGCCCGGGGCCGGGAACGCCCGACGACCACGACTACCCGCGGTTCGTCCGGGCGGCGGCGGGCCGGGTCCCGCTGCTCGGGGTCTGTCTGGGGCACCAGGCGGTGGCCGCCGCCCACGGCGCCGTGGTCCGGCCCGCGGAGCGGATCATGCACGGCAAGACCAGCGACATCGAGCACGACGGACGCGGCGTCTTCACGGGGCTGCCCGAAGGCTTCACCGCCACCCGTTACCACTCCCTGGTGGTGGTCGAGG
This sequence comes from Streptomyces naphthomycinicus, assembly GCF_020400595.1. Classification (GTDB taxonomy): domain Bacteria; phylum Actinomycetota; class Actinomycetes; order Streptomycetales; family Streptomycetaceae; genus Streptomyces; species Streptomyces naphthomycinicus. Next base: position 394,610 of record NZ_JAINRE010000002.1, read on the forward strand.
AGACCCTGCCGAAGGAGCTGGAGGTGAGCGCGCGCTCGCGGGACGACGGTTACGTCATGGGCCTGCGCCACCGCGGTCTGCCGATCGAGTCCGTGCAGTTCCACCCGGAGAGCGTGTGCACCCGTTCCGGCCTCCGGCTGATCGAGAACTTCGTCGCGCACGCCGCCGACCGGGCCGAGCGGCGGACCGCACGGCCCTGACGGGAGGGTGCCACCCCACGACGGCCCTGACGGGAGGGTGCCACCCCACGACGGCCCTGCCGGGAGGGCGCCACCCCACGACGGCCCTGCCGGGAGGGTGCCCCCCCACGAACGAGGGACGGCCGTTCATACTTTCCGGGGCGTCGGCTGCGCTGCGGCTCCGGCGGGCCCGCCCGCCGCCTACGGTCGTCGCCATGGAGATCGACTGGAACGAGCAGCTGGCGGCGCAACTCGACTGGCACTGGCGGCACCAGCTGCGCCCGCGGCTGGACGGCCTGAGCGACGACGAGTACTTCTGGGAGCCGGTGGCCGGCGCCTGGAACGTCCGCCCCCGGGACCGTGTCCGGACCGCGTCGGCGGCGGGATCGGGCAGTCATGTCATCGACTGGGCGACGCCCGAGCCGTACCCGGCTCCGGTCACCACCATCGCCTGGCGGCTCGGACACGTCGTCGTCGGGGTGCTGGGCATGCGGGTCGCGCACTACTTCGGCGGCCCGAAGACCGACTACGAGACCTTCGCGTACGCGGCGACGGCCACCGAGGCCCTGAGCCAGCTCGACGAGGTGTACGAGGGGTGGCTCGCCGGAGTGCGCGGGCTGGACGCCGGCGCGCTGGCCGCCCCGAGCGACGATGTGTGGGACACCTACCGGCACTGGCCGCTGGCGGCCGTCGTCCTGCACGTCAACCGGGAGGTCATCCACCACGGAGCGGAGATCGCGCTGCTGCGTGACCTGTACGCGGCCGCTTCGGCCGATCAGTCGCGCCGGGGCAGCAACGGCCGCATGAAGGTGCGTTCGTAGCGCAGGACACAGCCGCTGTCGTCCCGGATCCGGTCGGCCTCGATGAAGTCCGGATGCCTGCCGAACAGCCCCCGGTACTCCTCGTAGGCGGCCAGACCGGGAAAGCTGAAGAGCGCCAGCGCCTTGTCGCTCGCGCCCTCGGAGGGCAGGAAGTAGCCGTGGTGGGTGCCACCGTGCTCCTCGACGAGCACCATCCACCGCTCGGCGAACCGCTCGAAGGCGTCGATCTTCGCCGCGTCGATCGTGTATTCGACAACACAGGTGATCACGACAGCATCGTACGGCGGCCCGGGCGTCCGGGGTACGGGCGGTGCGCCGCCCGACGGCGTCCGCTCAGGCGGGCAGGTCGTGCCCGGCCGGCCGGCCGGCGGTGCCGCGGGCGAGCAGCAGGAGGGCGTCGACCAGGTCCTCGGCGGAGCTTCCGGTGGCCAGGCGCCGCAGTTGCAGACCCATCACGACGGCGACGGTGGTGGCGGCCAGGCGCTCCGCGTCCGGGACGCCCAGGGCGGTGAGGATCCGGGCGGCGAGCCGGTCGTAGGCCCTGAACGCCTCGGCCGCCGCCTCCCGCAGCCGCTCGTCGCGCCCGGCGTGGAGGTACAGCTCGAACGGGGCGAGCTGGGCGCTGTCCAGCGCGGTGCCGCACGCGACCTGGCCGGCCAGGGACGCCGCGTCCTCCACGCCGATGGCGTCGGTCTGGCACTGGTCGGCCAGTTCGGTGAAGTACCGCGCCTCCTCGCGCACGAAGTGCAGCAGGCTCTCGCGCAGCAGATCGTGCTGGGTCTCGAAGTGGTACGTCACCGAGCCGAGCGACACGCCCGCCTCCTTGGCGATCCGCCTGTTGGTGACCGCGGCGACCCCGTCCTCGCCGATGATCCGCAGGACGGCGGTGATGATGCGCTGGCGCGTCGAGGCGGAAGGGGCGGCGTTCGGCATGCCTGCATTGTTCCATCAGCGGCCCCCGCCCCGGACCTCCCCCGGGCCCGTGGCGCCCGGCGGGACCGACGACACGTCAGAACGCGTGAGAGGGCACGCCGTTCCCCGTGACAGCGGTGGGCAGCGGTGGACAGCGGACCCTGCCGTCTCTATTGTTCGTTCGAACGAACAGGACGGGAGGACGGTCGTGCACATCGCAGGGGCACATGTTCTGCTCACCGGAGTCACGGGCGGCATCGGCGGTGCGATCGCCGCCGGGATGTCGGCTCGTGGCGCGCGGCTGATCCTCAGCGGCCGGCGGCGCGAGGCGCTGGAACCGCTCGCCGAGCGCTACGGGGCGCGGACGGTCCTCGCCGACCTCGCCGACGACGCCGACGTCGGGCGCCTCGCGGAGGAGGCCGCGGACGCGGACATCCTCATCGCCAACGCGGCCCTGCCCTCCAGCGGCGACCTGCTCGACTACACGCCGGCGCAGATCGACCGCGCGCTCGCGGTGAACCTGCGCGCACCCGCGATGCTCGCGCGGCTGCTCGCCCCCGGCATGGTGGCCCGCGGCAGCGGCCACATCTGCTTCGTGGGATCGCTGTCGGGCATGGCCGCCACCAAGTCCTCGTCCCTGTACACCGCGACGAAGTTCGGGCTCCGCGGCCTCTCGCTCGCCTTCCGCCAGGATCTGCACGGCACCGGCGTCGGCGTCTCCATCGTCCAGCCCGGCTTCGTACGCGAACTCGGCATGTTCGCCGACACCGGCTCGCCCACGCCCGGCGGCGTCCGTACGGTCGCACCGCGGCAGGTCGTCAAGGGCGTCACGCGGGCCATCGAACGCGACGTCGCCGAGATCAACGTCGCCCCCCTCGAACTGCGCCTGCTCACCAGGATCGCCTCCCAGTTCCCGGGGTTCGCCGAACGGGTGCAGCGGCGCGCGGGCGCGGAGAAGACCGTGCACGCGATCGTGGCCGCGCAGCGGACGAGCCGCTGACCGCCGGACCGGTGCGCGCAGACGGCCGGACGGCCGGGCGCGGCGGCCGTCAGCCCAGGGCCGCGAGGAGCAGCCGGGACGAGCGGTCCACGAGGTCCCGCAGGACGGGCGGATACCCCTCGTGCCCGCCGAGTGCGTCGAGGATGCGGTGCGCGCGGTCACGGAACGCGTCGAGATCCCTCTCGAAACGCCCCAGCACCGCGGGCGCGAGCAGCAGCCCGGTGAGGTCCCCGCGGGCGCGCGCGGAGTGCCGTGCGGCAGCGTGCAGGGCCAGGACCCGCTCCCTGTGGCCGGCGGCCGTCTCCTCCAGCGCACAGGCGAGCAGATGGGTGACGGTGCCGTTGCGCAGATCCTCCCCGCGGCCGGAGAGGATGTCCTCCTGGTCGTTGAAGAGCTGCCACAGCACCCCGAAGACCTCGCCGAACTCGCGCCACAGCGCCAGACGCGGCGGCTCGGCGCCCGCCAGCTGGGCGGCCATCGCGGTGATCATACGGAAGGGGGCGCCGGACTTGCCCAGGTACGCGGCGACCACCGAGGCCCGCGTGGCGCCCGCCGCCCGCCCCTGAAGATCCCTCAGCTGCCCCTCGGACGCCGGGATCCAGCACCGCACCATCTCGGCCGCCAGCGTGCCGCGGACCGGCTCCGGGACGCGCTCGGACTGCACGGCGAGCAGCGGAAGGGACGTTCCCGCCACGAGGGTGGCGAGCAGCGCCGTGCTCTCGTCGAGATCACCGGCCCGGTAGCCGCCCCGGGAGTCCGCGAGATCGTCCAGACAGCAGGCCGACGTCCACCACAGCTCGTGGACGACGGCCAGGGGCAGCGCCGGTTCGAGGGCTCCGGTCTCGACGGCGTGGACGATCAGCGGCAGGACCGACAGCGGATATCCGAACGTACGGTGGCGCAGGAGTTCGGCGACGGCCGCGCGGACCGCGGGCGCCGACGGACCGAGCAGGTCGAGCACGGCGTCCCTCTCCGCGTCGATCGCGGCGGCCATCCGCCGATGCACATCCTCGTACGTCACCGCCGTCACGCAAGCCCCTCACCACCACCGGATGCGGTCGGACCCGATTCGATCACCCCCCGCGGCGAGGAGCCAGACCGCGTTCCCGCCATGGCCGATTCGTTCGCCGGGGCGCTCGGCCGGGAACGGGGCACGAGGACGCTGCGGCGGCACACCCGGGAACGGCGGGGGCGGTCAGCCGGCCGGCACGGGCGTCGCCGTGGTCATGAGGGTGACGTCGTCGTCCGTGCCGAGGAACTCGTCGACCCAGGCGTCGCTGTACACCGTGTCGGCGTACCCGGCGCCCCGGTCGGCACAGAGGAACAGCGCCGACGGGCGCGGCCCGGTGACGGAGCGCCGCGTGAAGTAGTGCTGGACCGCGGCGTAGAGACTGCCGGACGAGCCGCCGGCGTGAATGCCGCCGCGGGCCAGCAGCGCCCGGCAGCCGTCCGCGGTCCGCCGCTCGGGCACGATCACCACGTCGTCGATGAACGCCCTGCGGACGAGGGGCGGGACGATGCTCGAACCGATCCCCGGTATCCTGCGCGCCCTCGGCCGCTGACCGAACACCGCGGACCCCGCCGCGTCCACCGCGACGACCCTGATCCCGGGGAAGGACTCCTTCAGACGCCGGGACAGGCCCGCGATCGTGCCGCCGGTGCCCACCCCCACGAAGGCGTAGTCCAGGGACGGGAGCGCCGCCACGATCTCGGCGCCGGTCAGCCGGTAGTTCGCCTCCAGAGCGCCGGTGTTGCTGTACTGGTCCGGCCAGTAGCACCGCTCCAGCGTCCGCCGTGTCTCCTGCACCCGCCGCAGCCGGGTCCGCAGATAACCGCCCGTCGCGTCCCGGGTGGTGACCTTCTCCACCCGCTCGCAGCGCGCGCGGAGGTACGCCTCGGTCGCGGCGTTGCAGTTCGGGTCGATGACCGGGACGAAACGGATCCCGAGCGTGTGGCAGAAGGACGCCATGGAGACGGCGAAGTTCCCCGACGACGACTCCACCACCGTGGTCCTCTCGGTGATGTCACCCCGCTCTATCCCCGTCTTGAGGATCCAGAACGCGGCCCGGTCCTTCAGACTGCCGTTGGGGTTCTCGAACTCCAGCTTGGCGAAGAGACGGACGTGGTCGTCGTCGACGGGAACGACCGGCGTGGGTCCGAAGGAGTCCTCCAGCCGCCGCAGCCGGTCCCGCAGATCACTCATGGACGCTGTTCCATCCGGCGGCGCAGGCTCAGCGGCCGCATGTCCGTCCAGACCACGTCGACATGGGCCAGGCACGCCTCCTCGGAGCCCCGGAAACCCTCCTCCGACCAGCCCGGGGGCAGCTCGCGGTCGACCCACCACACCGAGTACTGCTCCTCGTCGTTGCGCACGACACGGTGGGTCGGCCGCTCCGCCGCGCTCTCCGCGGCAGCGGCGGTGGTGTCGTCATGTGTCATTGCCATGTGCTCGTCTCCTCGGGGCTACAGCGTTTGCGGTGCGGAGGGGGTGCGGGAGGCACGGGATGCCGGCCCGCGCCGGGTTCCCGGTGTCACAGGGTCGTGGTCCGGCGGGCGACGGAGGTGTCGGTGACACCGAATCCGAAGGGCGCCACCGTGGTGTCCTTCGTCCGCGGGCCGACCAGGGCGGCCACGCCGCGGGGCAGGCCCGCCGTGCGGTCGGCCGCGTCGACCCGCAGTCGCGTGCCCGCGCGGACGTCGCAGCTCAGCTCGGCGCCGTCGGCGCCGCCCCCCGTGTACTCGAACGCGACGGAGCCGTCGGACGCCCGGCTCCCGGACAGCTCCCCGGCCGTCAGCCGGGTGCCCGCGATCTCGCAGCCGCGCAGGCCCGCGAGCGGCAGCCGGATCCGCAGCATCCACGCGTCCCGCCGGGACGTCACACGGAAGCGCACCGTACGGACGTCTCCCGCCGCGGAATCGGCCAGCAGACGGACCGCCGGGGGCGCCAGGTCCACCCGGGGGGCCTTCGCGCTCAACGCCTCGGTGCGGCCCTGCCCCAGATAGGCGCCGGGCACCCGCCCGCTCGACGAGGCACCGCCGAGGGCCTTACGCGTCCACCCGTCGGGGTGCCGGCCGGTGCTGAACCAGCGCGCGGTGCCCCGGTCCAGGTCGCGGACGTACACCAGGGAGTCCGGCTGCGGCCGGTGCGCCGAGTAGTCGGACCGCCACACGCCGACGACGGCGAGCCCCAGCGCCACGACCGCCGCGACCGCACCGGTCGCCCCCGGCCGCGGCACCCTGGCCAGCGACGGCACGAGCAGGAGCCCGCCGGTACAGGCCACCGCCATGGCCACCGCCGCCAGCGAGGTGCCCAGAGCGATCAGCAGGCTCGCCACCAGCGGCGCGAACAGGACGGCGACCGTGGCGGACGGCAGGACGTCCAGGACGACGGTGACGGCGACCGCGCCGGGCCGCGCCGCGGGCGCCCCCGCGGCCCGCCGGCACGACCACCACAGCGCGGGCAGCCCGGCCAGCAGCGGCCACTGCGCCAGGTAGCCGGCGCCCGGCACCACGGCCGTGGTCGCCACCAGCAGGACCGCGCAGAGCAGCAGACAGCCGGCCAGCCGGGCCGTCGCACCGCGCCCGCGCAGCACCCGGGCCGCTCCGAGCACCGGCCCCAGCGTCAGGACGAGGAAGCCGGCCACGAGGAACGCGCTGCCGTACGGCTCCGGCAGCCCGGGATCGGCCAGCTCGGGACGGATCGCGGTGAGCGCGAACCACAGGCCGAAACCGAGGACGGCGGTCAGCACCACGCACGCGACCCCGGTCGCCGCCACCACGAGCAGATCGGCCGGCCGCAGGGCACGACGGGCCGTCCCCCACACGACCAGCCCGGCGAAGGCCAGCACGGTCACGACCGCCAGGCCCACCGCCCAGCCGGCGGGGTAGTGCACCAGCACCCGGCTGAACAGGTCGAAGTAGACGGCGTCCGCACCGCGCGCCCGCCCCGGGTCGTGATCGCCCAGGGCGCGCACCAGGCCGAGCATCGTCGCGCCCTGGTGCTGGAGGCTGTCGGGATCGAGCCGTGCCGCGTCGTCGCGGGGCGAGTGATAGTCACGGAACCCCGACAGGAAAGCGGCGTTGAACCCGGCCGCGCCGGCGTCCTTGAAGACGCTGAAGTCGGTCTCGTTCGCCATCCGCCGGTAGACCTCGTACGCCAGCGAGTTGGCCACCGGACGCACACCGCCGTCGGCGAGAGCCGACACCAGGGGGCCGTTGCCGGTGCTGGTCTCGAAGAACATCACCGGGCCCCCGGTGCCCCGGGCCTCCCAGTTGAGCACCACCGAGAAGTCCTTCACCGGGTGCTGCCGCACGAAGCCGCGCGCCCCCAGCGAGCCCAGTTCCTCGGCGTCGGTGAACAGGAACACCACGTCCTCGCGGACCCCGCCCCCCGCCTTCAGCGCCCGCATCGTCTCCAGCATGGCCGCCACGGCCGCCCCGTCGTCGGCCGCCCCCGGTCCGGTGGGCACCGAGTCGTAGTGGGACACCACCAGCAGCGGCTTGCCGCCGTGCCCGGGAGCCCGGCCCGCGACGCGCGCGACGACGTTGGTCACCTCGGCCGCGCTCACCGCCCTGCCCGCCTCGGGCGGGCGTACGACCCGGCCGGTCTCCAGGGTCACGTCGGCGCCCAGGGAGCGTGCGGTGCCGGCGATGTACGCCCGCACCCGGGCGGCCTCCGGGGAGCCCGAGGGGTGCGGGCGCTGGGCGACGCGGTCCACATGCCGTTCGGCGCGCGCCGCCGAGAACGCCTCGGCGGGCGCACCGGTGCCCTGCGCGGCGGGCGGTGCCAGGCCCAGCACGGCCAGGATCCCGAGCACCGCGGCCACGCCCAGCGCGACCACCGTCGACCAGCGGTCGGTGCGGAGCGTCGCGGCGGAAGCCGTGGGGGCGGGTGTTCCCGCCGGCGGTTCGTCCCCGTCGGGGTGCCGCACCGTGGAAGGGGAAGTCATCGGCGTGTCTCTCCGTGCTGCGGCGGAAGGGTGCGCTCGCCGAAGCCGGCGAGGTAGGTGTCGATGCCGCGCGTCGGATCCGCGGCCACCTCGGCCAGCAGGTCCACGTACCGGCTCAGGAACAACCGCGCCCGGTCGGCGCCGAGGGCGCTCTCGCGGTACACGAGGTCGATCGACAGGCCCTCGGGGTCCTCCGTGACGTACAGACTCAGGTCCCGCTTGGCCAGCGTCTTCGACGGGGGCTCCGGGGTGACGGTCAGCCCGTCCGGACCGCTGGAGGCGCCCTCGTAGTTGAGGACGTTGAGCATGATGTTGAACAGCGGGTCGGTGATCGGGTCGCGGCCGGGATCCACCTCCCGGGTGACCCGCTCCAGCGGGGCGTCCTGGTGGTCGAACGCGTCGAGCACGTCCGCGCGCACCTCGTCCAGCAGCTCGCCGAAGGCGGGCCGGCCGGACAGGTCGCTGCGCAGGATCACGTGGTTGACGAAGCAGCCGATCAGCCCTTCGAGTTCGGGGCGGGTACGTCCGGCCACGGGGGTGCCCACATGGACGTCGTCCTGGCCGGTGAACCGGCCGACCACCACGTGGAGCGCCGCCAGCAGGGTCATGTACAGGGAGGCGCCGTGCTCGTTGCCCAGGCCGCGCAGGGCATCGGTGACCTTGGCGTCCACCCGTGCCACGAGGGTGGCGCCCTGCGGCGAGGAGGGCACCGCCGCCGGTGCGCCCAGCCGCAGCCGCGGCAGCCCGGCCAGGCGCCCGCGCCAGTGGTCGAGCTGCCGGTCGAAGGCGCCGCTCTCCCAGGCCGCCCGCTCCCAGGCGACGTAGTCGGCGTAGCTCACCGGCAGCGGGGCGAGCGCCTCCGCACGGCCGTCCGCCCCGTACAGCGTGACCAGTTCGCGCACCAGCACCCCGAACGACCAGCCGTCGAGGGAGAGATGGTGGATGGCCATGAGCAGCACGTGCTCGTCCTCGGCCAGCCGTACCAGCAGCCAGCGGCCCAACGGACCCGTACCGAAGGGGAACGGGCGGATCCGGTGCTCGGTCCGCAGCCGGGACAGCTCCTCCTCGCGGGCGCCGGCCGGCAGCCCGGACAGATCCACCACCGGCAGGAGGTCCTCGGGCAGCGGCACCCGTGCCTGCCGGGGTGCCCCGCCGTCGTCCGGGTCGGCGAACACCGTGCTGTGCAAGGTGTAATGACGTTCCGTCACGACCTCGACCGAGGCGCGCAGCGTCGCCGCGTCCAGCACGCCGTGCAGCCGCAGGGCGAACACCTGGTGGAACGTGTCGCCGGCGTCCGCCAGCTGCCCCATGGCCCAGTAGCGCTGCTGCGCGTGGGACAGCGGCAGCGGCTCCCGGTGCTCGGCGCGCACCAGGTCGGGGCCGGTGAACGGGCGGGACCGCTCGGCCAGCGCGGCCAGTCCCGCGGCGGTCGGCTCCTCGAACAGCGCGCGCACGGGCAGGTCCACGCCGAGCGTCCGCCGGAGGAGGCCGGCCGTCTGGGCCGCCGTCAGCGAATGGCCGCCCAGGGCGAAGAAGTTGTCGTCGACACCCACCCGGGGCAGGCCCAGCACGTCGGCGATCACCGAGCACACCACCTCCTCCCGGGCGGTGAGCGGCCGCCGCACGGCGGGCACCTCGGTCTGCGCGGGCTCCGGCAGGGCCGCCCGGTCCAGCTTGCCGTTGGCGGTGCGGGGCAACTCGTCGAGGACCACGAACGCGGCCGGCACCATGGCCTCCGGCAGCGCGGCCCGCAGACGCTCGCGCAGCGCGGCGGTCTCGACGGCCGGCCCGGGCCGCCCGGGGACCACGTAGGCGACCAGACGAGCCGCGCCGGCCGGGGCCTCGCGCGGCAGCACGACCGCCTGGGCGACCCCGGGGTGCTCGCGGAGCACCGCCTCGATCTCGCCCGGCTCGACCCGGACGCCCCGGATCTTGACCTGGTGATCGACACGCCCCAGGAACTCGATCTCGCCGGCCCGCGTCCACCGCACCAGGTCGCCGGTCCGGTACATCCGGGAGCCCGGCGGACCGAACGGGTCGGGAACGAACCGCTCGGCGGTCAGCGCGGGCTGGTTGCGGTAGCCGTGGGCCAGCTGCGCGCCCGCCAGATACAGCTCGCCGGGCACGCCCGGGGCCACCGGGCGCAGCCACTCGTCCAGCACATGGCAGCGGGTGTTGAACACCGGCCGGCCGATGGGCGGTTCCTGGGGCCAGCCCGCTCCGCCCGGCGGCAGGGTGTGGACCGTCGCGACATGCGTCTCGCTGGGGCCGTAGTGGTTCTGCAGGCGCAGCAGGGGATGGCGCGCGCTGAAGGTCCTGACCTCGTGGCTGAGCACCAGGGCCTCACCGGCGTGCACGATGTGCCGCAGCTCGGGCAGGCCCTCGGGGGTGGCGTTGGACTCCCGGGCGATGGCCTGCAACACCAGGTTGGGGACGAACAGCGCGTTGACGCGGTTCTCGCGCAGCCAGCCGACGAACCGTTCCGGGTCCTTGCGGACGTCGTCGTCCGGGACGACCAGACAGCCGCCGGACAGGGCCGCCGTGAACGTCTCGTGGGCGAGCACGTCGAAGCCCAGCGCCGAGAACTGCGCGACCCGTGCGGCGGCGCCGTCCGGGAGCTGCGCGAGGTTGTCCCACAGCAGGTTCACCAGCGCACGGTGCGGCAGCACCACGCCCTTCGGGCGGCCGGTGGAGCCGGAGGTGTAGAGCACGTAGGCCGGCGCGTCCGGGGACACCCCGGCGATGCGCGGGGCGGGCGTGCGCCCGGTGTGCGGCCGGTACCGGTCCTGGTCGAACCGCAGCACCGGGACGCCTTCGGGCAGCCGGGGCAGCGTGGCCTCGTCGGTGACCACCAGCCGGGGCGCGGCGTCGGAGACCATGTGGGCGATGCGGGCGGTCGGGTAGTCGAGATCGATGGGCAGGTAGGCCGCGCCGGTCTTCAGCACCGCCCAGACGGTGGCGATCGTCAGCGGCGAACGGGGCAGGGCGATCGCCACGACCCGGTCGGGTCCGGCCCCGTGCTCGATCAGCTCCCGGGCCAACCGGTCGGACCAGGCGTCGAGTTCGGTGTAGGTCAGCACCAGACCGGCGCCGCGCACCGCCTCGGCGTCCGGGGTGCGGGCGACCTGCCGGGCGAAGAGCGCGGTGAGGGTGGTCTCCGGGACCTCGTGCGCGGTGTCGTTCCAGTCCGCCGCGACCGCCCGGCGCTCGCCGGGGGTGAGCACGTCCAGGTCCGACAGGGGCAGGTCCGGGCCGGCGACGGCCGCGCGCAGCAGCCGGACGAAACGGTCGGCGAGCCGCTCGGCGCTGTCGTGGTCGAACAGGTCCCGGCTGTACTGCACCGCCAGGTCGAGTCCGGCGGGCGCGCCGTCGGCGCCGCCGCGTTCGGTGAGGTTGATCAGGAGGTCGAACTTGGCGGTGCCGGTGGGCGCGGGTTCGAAGTCGATGGCGACGTCGGGCAGCGCGATCTCGCCGTCGTCGTGGTTGTCGAGGACCAGCATCACCTGGAAGAGCGGATGCCGGGACAGCGACCGGGCCGGGGCGAGCAGTTCCACGAGCCGTTCGAACGGCACGTCCTGGTTGCTGTAGGCGGCCAGGTTGCCGGCCCGGGTCCGGTCGAGGGCCTCCCGGAAGCTCGGGTTCCCGTCCGTGCCGATCCGCAGGACCAGCGTGTTGGCGAAGAAGCCGACGAGGTCGTCCAGAGCCTGGTCGGTGCGGCCTGCGACGGGCGAGCCGATCGGGATGTCGGTGCCCGCGCCCAGCTTGGTCAGCAGCATGGCGAGCGCGGTCTGCAGGGCCATGAACAGGGTGGCGCCGTTGTCGCGGGCCAGCCGCAGCAGCTCCGCGTGGAGCCCGGCGTCGACCGGCATCTCGAACTGGCCGCCGTGGTGATCGCCGACCGCGGGACGCGGCCGGTCGGCCGGCAGCCGGAGCTCCTCCGGGACCCCGTCGAGCGCCCGGCGCCAGTGGGCGACCTGGCCGGACAGGATGCTGTCCGGGTCGTCCTCGCCGCCGAGCAGTTCACGCTGCCACAGCGTGTAGTCGGCGTACTGGACGGGCAGCGGCCGCCAGCCCGGTTCGGTACCCCGGGAGCGGGCCGCGTACGCGGTGACGAGGTCGCGGGCCAGGGGGCGGATCGACCAGCCGTCACAGGCGATGTGGTGCAGGACGAGCAGAACGACGTGTTCCTCGGCACCGAGCCGGAACAGCCAGGCGCGCAGCGGAGCGTCCCGCGTCACGTCGAACGCGGTACGCGACGCCGCGAGCAGTGCGTCCGCCAGGTCGTCGGCCGCCACCTCCCGGGTGACCAGCTCCGGCCGGGCGGAGGCGAGCGGCAGGATCAGCTGACGGGGCAGGCCGTCGTCGTCCGGGAAGACCGTGCGCAGACTCTCGTGCCGGCCCGCCAGGTCGCCGAGCGCCGCGGCCAGCGCGGTCTGGTCGAGACGGCCGCGCAGGCGCAGGGCGGCGGTCATGTTGTACGTCGGGCCGGGGCCCTCCAGCCGGTTGAGGAACCACAGCCGCGTCTGGGCGTACGACAGCGGGAGCCGGTCCGGGCGTTCGACCGGGCGCAGCGCGGCGCGCGCGGAGCCGGCCGTGTCGAGGGCGGCGGCGAGCGCCGCGACCGTGGGTGCCTCGAAGAGGTGCCGCAGCGGCAGTTCCACGCCGAGGGCGGCCCTGATCCGGCTCGCCAGCCGGGTCGCCAGCAGCGAGTGCCCGCCCAGGTCGAAGAAGCTGTCGTCCACGCCCACACCGTCCACCTGGAGCACCTCGGCGAACAGGGCCGCCAGCACCGCCTCCCGCGGGGTGCGCGGGGCGCGCCCGCCGGAGGCCGCGCCGCGGTCGGGAGCGGGGAGCGCCGCCCGGTCGAGCTTGGCGTTGCGGGTGAGGGGAAGCGCGGGCAGCTCGACGTAGGCGGCCGGCCGCATGGCGGTGGACAGCAGCCGCGCGGCGTGTTCCCGCAAGGCGGCACGGTCCGGCAGGGTCTGTCCCGGAGCGGGCACGAGATAGGCCACGACACGCTGGTCGCCGGGCTCGTCCTCCCGGACGATCACCGCGGCCTGACCCACGGCGGGATGCCCGGTCAGCGCGGCCTCGATCTCGCCCAGCTCGATCCGGTGACCGCGGATCTTGACCTGGTCGTCGCCGCGTCCGCAGAACTCCAGCCGGCCCAGCGGGCCCATCCGGACCATGTCACCGGTGCGGTACATCCGGGCACCGGGCGGCCCCGCCGGATCCGGCACGAAGCGGGCCGCGGTCAGACCCGGCTGATGGTGGTAGCCGCGGGCCAGCGCCGCGCCGGCCACGCAGAGTTCACCCGTCTCCCCGGCCGGCACCGGCCGCAGGTCGGGCCCGAGGACCCGGAGCGCGACATTGGGCACGGCCCTGCCGATCACCGGCTGCTCGCTGTCGGCGAACGCGGCGACCGTCGTGTCCACGGTGCACTCCGTGGGCCCGTACATGTTGTGGGCGAGCACCCCGGCGGTGTCCCGCAGCTCCCGCCACAGGGCCGGCGGTACGGCCTCGCCGCCGAGCAGCACCACATGGGGCCGGTGGTGGTCCGGGGACAGCAGTCCCGCCGCGTTCAGATGGGCGCAGTGCGTGGGCGTGACGTCCACGACGTCGACCCGGTTGCGCCGCACATAGGCCACGAAGGCGGCGGTGTCGCGCCGCACGCCGTCGTCGAGCAGGTGCACGGTGTGGCCGGCGAGCAGCCACAGCAGCCCGCACACCGAGGCGTCGAACGACAGCGGTGCCGCCATCGCCACGCCCAGCTGCCGCCCCTCCGCCGCGGCGGCCGCCGGGCCGAACAGCTCCGTGCTGTGCGAGCCGAAGACGTTGACCGCGCTGCGGTGCGTCACGACGACGCCCTTGGGGCGGCCGGTGGAGCCCGAGGTGTAGATGATGTACGCCGCGTTCCACGGGTCCGGGGGAGAGGTACGGTCGGCGTCGGTCAGGTCGGAGTCCGGCTGGGCGGCCAGCTCCCGCAGGACGGCCTCGTCCTCCGGATCGAGCACCGGCACGCCCCGGCCGGCCAGACCGGAGGCGAGGTCCGCGCGGGCGAGCACCAGCGCGGGATCCGCCTCGGCGAGCACCGCCTTGATCCGCTCGGCGGGCTGGTCGGGATCGACCGGTACGTAGCAGCCGCCCGCCTTCCACACGGCGAGCAGGGCCACGATCGCGGCGGGGGTCTTCGGCAGCAGCAGGGCGACCGCGCGCTCCGGACCGATGCCCCGGGCCACGAGCAGCCGGGCCAGCCGGTTCGCCCGGCCGTTGAGGCCGGCGAAGTCCAGCCGGGTGTCGTCGACGGCGACCGCCGGGGCCCCGGGGGTGCGGGCGGCCTGTGCCTCGAAGAGGCCGCTCAGGGTGGTGTCCGGGATCGGCGCGGTGCGCACCGGGATCTCCGCTCCGGCCAGCGACCGGCGGTCGACCTTGCCGTGGGCGCTCAGCGGCAGCTCCGGCACGCACAGCAGCTGGGCCGGGATCACCTGGGCGGCCACGCGCTCCAGGAGATGACCGCGCACCCGCTCGTTGGTGAGATCCCCGGCGCCCGCCACCGGCACGACATGGGCGACGAGTTCACGGTCGCCGTCCGCCGCGGTACGCACGTGCACGGCGGCCCGCGCGATGTCCGGGTGGGCGGCCAGCGCGGCCTCGATCTCCCCGAGTTCGACCCGGTGGCCGCGGATCTTGACCTGGCGGTCGACCCGGCCGAGGAACTGCAGCACACCGTCGGACCGCAGCCGTACGCGGTCTCCGGTGCGGTACAGGCGGGAGCCGGGCGGCCCGAAGGGGTTCGGGCGGAAGCGGTCGGCGGTCGTCCCCGGCTGCGCGAGGTAGCCGCGCGCCAGGCCCACGCCGCCGATGTGCAGTTCGCCGGGGACGCCGGGCGGGGTCGGGCGGCCGTGCCGGTCCAGCACGTGCACCGTGTAGTTCGGCCGGGGCCGGCCGATGGGCGCGACGTCCTCGCCGGCCAGGTCGCCGGCCGTGCCCGCGGTGGCCTCGACGGTCGTCTCGGCGGGCCCGTACCCGATCGTCACCTCGCGGCCCGGTGCCTGCCAGCGTGCGCACAGCTCCGCCGGCACCTCCTCGCCGCCGATCTTGAGCCTGCGCAGGTCCGGGAGGTCGGCGCCGTCGAACAGCGACAGCACCGCGGGGGTGGCGATCAGGGCCGTGACGCGCTGGTCGCGCAGCAGGGCGACGCTCGCCCGCGGGTCCAGCAGCGTCGTCCGTTCGGCCTGCACCAGACAGGCACCCCGGCACAGGGCGCCGAGCATCTCGTACATGCTCACGTCGAACGTCGGGCTCGCGAACTGGAGCATGCGGTCGCCGGGGCCCAGGGCGAAGCCCTCGCTCAGGCCGAGCACGAAGGCGACCGCCGCCGCGTGCGGCACCTGGACGCCCTTGGGCACGCCCGTGGAGCCGGAGGTGAACACCACATAGGCGAGGTGACCCGGTTCGGTGGGCGGGGCGGGCGGCGCGGCGGACGCGGCGGGGGCGGCGGCCGGGCGGACCTCGACGCCGGTGACGCCGGGCGGCAGCGCGTCCAGCCGGCCGGCGGTGGTGACCACATGGACGCACCCGGCGCGCTCCAGGGTGGTCCGCCGCAGCTCCGGCGAGTGGGCGGGGTCCAGCGGAAGGTAGGCGCCGCCCGCCTTCATCGTCCCCAGCACGGCCGTGGGCAGCTCGGCACGCGAGTCGAGCAGCACCCCGACGACCGTGTCCGGGCCGACCCCGTGCGCGCGCAGCACACCGGCGAGCCGGTCGGCCCGCTCGTCCAGCTCCCGGTACGTCGTCGTGGTGTCGCCCATGATCAGCGCGGGCGCGTCGGGTGTGCGGCCGGCCCACTCCTCGAACAGCTGGTGCACCAGCGGCGGAGCGGACGGGAAGGGCAGCACGGGACCGGTGCCGGCGGCGCGGAGTTCCGCCTCGTCGGCCGGGCCGAGCAGGGGCGCCGCGGAGAGCCGGGTGTCCGGGGCGGCGAGCAGCGCCCGCAGCAGCGTGGCGTAGTGCTCCAGCAGCCGGTCGATCCGCGCGGGGTCGAAGAGTTCGGTGGAGTACTCCGCCCACAGCCGTACGCCCTCGCCGACGACCTCGGTGACCTCCACCAGCAGGTCGAACTGGGTGACGTCACGGGTGCGCGGATACGGCTCGATGCGCAGGCCGCCGGCCTCGACGGACTCGGTGATCGCGTGGTGCAGGGTGAAGCAGGTGCGGAACAGGTCCTCGTCGCCGTCCCGCGTCGGCCGCAGCTCCTTCACCAGGTGGGCGTACGGCAGGTCCTGGTTCAGATGGGCGCCCACCACGGTCTCGTGGGTGCGGCGCAGCAGTTCGGTGAAGCCGGGGTCACCCGCCGTGGACGTCCGCAGCACCAGCGTGTTGGCGAAGTAGCCGATGAGTCCGGTGACCTCGGCCTGGTTGCGTCCCGCGAAGACCGAGCCCACCGCGATGTCGTCCTGGTCGGTGTACCGGGACAGCAGGGCGCTGAACGCGGCGAGGTACACCGTGAGCGGGGTGACCCGGGCGGAGCGGGCGAGCTCCTGCACCGCGGCCCCCAGGTCACGGGGGAGCATCAGCCCCGCGGTGGCCCCGGCCGAGGTCGGCCGGGCGGGGCGGCGGCGGTCGGCCGGCACCTCGACCACCGGCAGACCGGCCAGCCGCGTCCGCCAGTAGGCGAGCTGCCGGTCGAGTTCACCGCCCTGGGTGCGGGCCCGCTGACGGCGTGCGAAGTCCGCGTACTGCAAGGGCAGCGGGGGCAGCTCGGGGGAGTGGCCGGAGCGGGCGGCGGTGTAGTGGGCGATCAGCTCGCGGGCGAAGACCTCGAACGAGGCGCCGTCGAAGGCGATGTGGTGGACGACGACCACCAGCACATGGCGTTCCGGTGCCAGCCGCCCCAGTCCGGCGCGCAGCACCGGTCCCGTCGCCAGGTCGAACGGAGCGTCGCCCAGGGCGTTCACATAGCGCTCGACCTCCTGCGGCGTCGCCGCGGTGAGATCGGTGACCGGGACCGGCCAGCCGGCGGGGGCGGGGTCGACGACCGGGTGCGCGGCGCCGTCCGTCTCGGGGTACCGGGTGCGCAGGATGTGGTGCCGTTCGACCAGCGCGGTCAGGGCGCGGGCCAGCGCGGGCACGTCGAGCGGTCCGGCCAGCCGCAGCGCGAGCGTCACGTGGTAGAGCGGCAGTTCGGACTCCCACTGGTGCAGGAACCACTGCTGCTCCTGGTTGTACGACAGCGGGGGCGGCGCGTCCGGACGCGGACCCGCTGCCGACGGCGCGGCCGTGGCGTCCGCTCCGGACGAGGTGCGCCGCCGCTGCCGGGCCCGCTCGCCCTGGAGGGCGCGCCGCGCGTCCGCGAGGCTGGGGGCGGCGGGGCGCCGGTCCTGACCGCTCATGGTCATCTCCGCTCAGCTCCGGGACGTGTCGTCGGCTTCGGCGGCGAGCTGCCGGATGGTGTGCTCGCCCAGTGCCACCTCGATCGGCAGCTCCAGGCCGAGTTCACGGGCCCGGGTGATCACGCGCACGGCGCGCAGCGAGTTGCCGCCCAGGGCGTAGAAGCCCTGGTCCACGGAGATGGACTCGTCCTCGAAGATCTCCGCCCACAGGCCGGCGATGAGGGCCTCGGCCTTGGTGGACGGCGTGCTGTCACCGTCGTCCGCGGCGGCCGGCGTCTGCGCGGCGACGGCCGCGGATGTCGCCGGGCCGAGCGGGCACGGCAGCTCGGACACGAGCGCCGCGGGGTTCTCCGCGGCGGCGGCGAGCAGTTCCTCCCAGGCGCGGGCCGCCCGGCGCACCGTCTCCGGGGTGAAGACGTCGGCCGCGGCGCCGAGGTTTCCGGCCAGGCCGCCGTTCTCCTCCTTCACGTCCAGCACCACGTCGAAGGGCAGCTGGCTCATGGGCAGCGCCAGTGGTTCGCCCGTCAGCCCCTTCATCGTCACACTGCCGTGCGGCTGCTGGAGGTTGATCCAGGCCTGGGCCAGGGGGCTGCGGTCCACCACGCGCTCCGGGCTCAGGCTCTCCACCAGCTTCTCGAACGGCACGCCGGAGTTCGCGTTGGCCGCCAGGCACCGGCGCCGCACGTCGGACAGCAGGTCCGCGAAGCTCTGGCCGGCGTCGACGGGGATCCGCAGCGGCACCGTGTTGATGAAGAAGCCGACGAGGTCGAGCAGTTCGCCCTGGTCGCGTCCCAGCGAGGGGAAGCCGACGACGACGTCGGGCTGTCCGCTCCAGCGGGTCAGCAGCGCCGCGTACCCGGCCACCGCCACCATGAAGGGAGTGGCACCGGAGCCGAGCGCGGTCAGGGTCTTCACGACGTCCGCGGGCACGGCCACGCGGTCCACCTCGGCCACATGGGTCGGCCGGGCCGGCCGCGGCCGGTCGAGCGGCAGCCGCAGCGGCTGTATCCCGCTCAGCTCGCGCCGCCAGTGGCCGATCTGCTCGTCGAGCGCGCCGGACTCGAAGGTCTCGCGCTGCCAGACCGCGAAATCGGCGTACTGGAGCGGAAGTTCCGGAAGCTCCGGGTCCAGCCCGGCAGCGTGGCCGCTGTACAGGTGGGCCAGTTCGGCCAGCAGCACCTCGATGGAGTGGCCGTCGCCGATGGCGTGGTGCATGACGAGCAGCAGCACCTGCTCGCGGGGGCCGGAGCGGATCAGATGGCAGCGGATGAGCGGTGCCGTGGCCAGGTCGAAGGGCTCCGCGTCGAGGCGCCGGATCACCGCGTCCACGCCGTCCGGGCCCTCGGCCGGGGCGACCACGCGCAGCGGCGTGTCGATGCTCTCCAGGACGTCCTGGACGACCCGGTCGCCGTCCAGGCGCAGGACCGTGCGCAGCACCTCGTGCCGGGCCACGATGTCCCGCAGGGACCGGCGCAGGGCCTCCTCGTCCAGCTCGCCGGTCAGCCGCAGGCCGCCGGTCAGGTTGTGCAGGGCGGAGCCGGGCCGCAACTGGTCGAGCAGCCAGAGCCGTTCCTGTCCGAAGGAGGCGGGCAGGACGTACGCGGTCTGGGACATGGTCAACGATTCCTCTCGACGGGCAGCGCCGACAGCGGCCGGTCCTCGGGGGCCACCTCCGCCACACGGCGCATCGCCCCGAGGACACGGCCTACGGTCCCGGGGTCGAAGAGTTCGGTGGAGTACTCGGCGCGGCAGGTCATGGCGCCACCGGCCGTCGTGATGAAACAGGCGGAGAGATCGAATTTGGCGGTGTCCGTGAACAGCGGCACGGGCTCGATCTCCAGATCACCCAGCCGCACCGGCACGGTGGGCTCCTCCCACTGCACCAGGTGGTGCACGAGCGGGGTGCGCCCGCCGGACTCGCGCCCCAGCCGCAGGGCCTCGACCAGCCGCTCGAACGGTACGTCCGCGTGGGCGCGGGCGATGCCGACGGCCTCGTTGACCCGGTCCAGCACCTCGCTGAACACGGGGTCGCCCGACAGGTCGACGCGGACCGGGACGGTGTTCATGAAGCACCCGACCAGCGGCGCGAGTTCGTCGCGCTCACGGCCGCCGACCATCATGGCCACGACGACGTCGGTCTGGTCGGCGAGGCGGGCGAAGGCGGCCATGCTGACGGCCATCGCCGCCGCGAACGGGCTGGCCCGGCGCCGCCGGGCCAGATCGAGCAGCGCCGCCGCGGCCCCCGCGGGGACGGTCTCGGTGAGGGTGGAGCCGGCGGAGGTCGGCCGGCTGGGCCAGGGCCGGTCCGTCGGCACCCGCAGCGGCTCGGCGCCGTCGAGCCGGCGGCGCCAGTGCGCCAGCTCCGGATCGGCCCCGGCCTCCGGAGCGGAGGCGGCCCGCTCCCGCTGCCAGGCCGCGTAGTCGGAGTACTGGACGGCCAGCGCGGGCAGCAGCCGGGGGTCGGTGTAGGCGGTGGTGAGTTCCCTGAGCAGGACGTCCAGGGACCAGCCGTCGGACACGATGTGGTGCATCACCACGACCAGCAGGTGCAGGTCCTCGTCGACCCTGAGCAGGGTGGTGCGGAACACCGGTCCCGTCGTGGGGTCGAGCGGGGTGCCGATCAGCCGGCGTGCCGTGTCGAGGGCCTCCCGCGCGCCCGGTCCGGCCTCGATCAGGGGCATGTCGCTCACCACCGGGCCCACATGACCCGCCAGTTCGCCCTCCCGGTCCACCCGGTAGGTGGTCCGCAGCACCTGGTGGCGGTCGAGGACGACCTCCAGCGCCCGGCGCAGTGCGCCGACGTCGAGGGGGCCGCGCAGCCACAGCCCGCCGCCGATCTGGTAGCGCGGGCTGTCCGGCATCAGCCGGTGCAGGAACCAGATGCGCTGCTGGACGAACGACAGCGGCACCACGGGACCCGGCGTGCGGGGCAGGATCCGGGCCGGGGCCGCGGTGGTTCCCTGCGCGTCGAGCAGCCGCTCCAACAGCGCCCGCCGGTCTGCCGAGAGCCAGTTCGATGTCACGCGATGATGATGGTCGGTCGCCGGGATCGGTGCCATCAGGGGTTTCCCGGACTGGCGCGGGCTCTGCCGCGCTGTTGCCATCGTCTCTGGCCCCCTGCGGGGCGGCCGCGCCGGCCCCCGTGCCGAGGGGGCGCGACCGAAGGACGGCTCACACCTGATGCTAGAACGCAGTCATCACATGCTTGACGCGGGTGTAGTCGTCCATGGCGTAGGCCGACAGGTCCTTGCCGTACCCGGAGCCCTTGAAGCCGCCGTGCGGCATCTCCGTGGCGAACCGCAGATGCGTGTTGATCCACACGCAGCCGAAGTCCAGCAGCCCGGACAGCCGCGTCGCCGTCGAGTGGTCCCGCGTCCACAGGCTGCACGCCAGCCCCTGCGCGACCCCGTTGGCCAGCGCGACCGCCTCGTCCAGGGACGAGAAGCGCTGCACGGTGATCACCGGGCCGAAGATCTCCTCCTGCACGATGGCGTCGTGCTGGGCGACGTCGGTGATCACCGTCGGCGCGTAGAAGTAGCCGCGGTCGCCGACCCGGTGGCCGCCGGCCACGATGCGCGCGGTCCCCGGAAGCCCCTCCATCAGGCCGGTCAGCCGGCGCAGCTGATCGGCGTTGTTGAGCGGGCCGTAGTCGGCGGCGGGGTCGCTCGGCGGGGCGGTGACCGTCCGCTTGGCCCGCTCCGCGAGCGCGTCCACCAGGTCCTGGTAGACGGCGGGTCCGGCGATGACCCGGCTGGCCGCCACGCAGTCCTGTCCGGCGTTGAAGTAGGCGGCCTCCGCGATGGTGTCGGCCGCCGCCGCCACGTCGGCGTCGTCGCAGACCACGACCGCCGCGTTGCCGCCCAGTTCCAGGTGCAGCCGCTTGACGCCGTCCGCGGCCGCCGCCGCGACCTCCCGGCCGGCCCGGGTGCTGCCGGTGAGGGACACCAGCGCCGGTTCGGGGGCCGCCACCAGCGAACGACCGGTGTCCCGGCCGCCGCACACCACGTTGAGCACACCGGGCGGCAGGAAGTCCGCGGCGATCTCGGCCAGCCGGACCGTCGTCACCGGGGTCGTCTCGGCGGGCTTGAGCACCACGGTGTTGCCGGCGGCCAGCGCGGGCGCGATCTTCCAGGCGGCCATCATCAGCGGGTAGTTCCAGGGGGCGATCTGCGCGCAGACGCCCACGGGTTCGCGGCGGATCGACGAGGTGTGGCCCGCGAGGTACTCGCCCGAGGCGCGGCCCTCGGGCAGCCGGGCGGCACCGGCGTAGAAACGCAGGGTGTCGATCGCGGGCAGCACCTCCTCGTCCATGGTCGGCGCCGGCGGCTTGCCGGTGTTCGCCGACTCCAGCGCGACGAGGGTGTCGGCCTCGGCCTCCAGGGCGTCGGCCAGCCGCAGCAGGGCCCGCGCCCGGTCGCCCGGCGGCGTCGACCGCCAGTCGGGGAACGCGGTGGCCGCGGCGGCCGTGGCCGCGCGCACGTCGGCCTCCGCGCTGACCACCGCCTCACCGAACCGCTCACCGGAGACGGGATCGATCAGCGGCGCCGTCCCGCCGGCCGTGCCGGTCACGCTCCGGCCGTTCACGAAGTTGCCAATCACCAGTTCAGACATGGGAGTTCAAGCTCCTATTCGCCGCGGCGGACCGAACTCGTCCGGTGGTCGCCGGTCATCCTAAGCATGATCTTCGAAAGGTGTTCGATGACTGTTCTTGCCGACACAGCCGTTGCCGACCCCGAGATCGCCCGCCTGCTGGGAGAGGGCGCACGGGCACTGGCACGCGACGGAGCGACCGCGGACGAACTGTCGCCGCTGGCCGTCCCGCCCGATCTCGACCAGGCGCTGCGGACCGTGCTGCGGGCACCGGATCCGCTCACCGGCCGGCTCGTGGTCCGGGGACTGCTCGCGTTCCTGCCCGATCCCGGTCCCACTCCCGCTCACTGGAGCGACGCCCGGACGGAATCCACCCGGGCCCTGGACCTCGCGGTCCGTATCGTCGCCTCCACCCTCGGAAGGGTGTTCGGCTGGACCGGCCAGCAGGAAGGCCGGCTGGTGCACAACATACTGCCCACCCGCGAGGCGGAACACCAGCAGGTCGGGGCGAGCAGTGCCGTTCCGCTGTACTGGCACAGCGAGGACGCCTTCCACCCGGAGCGGGCCGGGGTGCTGATGCTGGCCTGCGTCCGCAACCCCACCGGCGTGGGCAGCAGGGTCGCCAGCGTCCGCGAGGCCGGGCTCACCGAGCGGCAGCTGCGGGTGCTGGAGCGGCCGGACGCGGCGATCCTCCCGGACGACTCGTATCCGGAGGCGTCCAGGAGCGGACAGGACCCGGCCGCGCTGCGCGGCATCCCCACCGTCTGGCGGAGCGACGACGGCCCGTGCATCCGCTACGACCCCTCGTACACCCGCGTCCTCACCGACGACCCCGAGTTCTCCCGGGCGTACGAGGAGCTGGGGCGGGCGCTGGACCGGTGCGGCACCACCGTGCCCAACGAGCCCGGCGACCTGACCCTCATCGACAACGACGTGGCCGTGCACGGACGGGTTCCGTTCCGGCCGCGCTACGACGGCACCGACCGCTGGCTCAAGCGGGTGCTGATACGGCCGAACCGGCAGCGCCCGGCCGTGGAATCGACCGAGGACGGCTTCGGCCAGCAGACCGTCGCACCGTCCGCGAACTCAACCCTGGAGACCCGGCCATGACCCCTCTGTCCCTGCTGTCCCGGCCGCTGAGCGAACTGCTCGCACTGCCGCTGCCCGAGCAGTTCCCCGGTCTGCGCGCGGGCTCCGCGCGCTTCGACGGCCCCGGCGGCACGCTGACGCACGTGGCCGTCCGGGACGCGATCACCGCCTACCTGGGCGGCGAGCACGTCGCCAACGACCACGGCGCCTTCCCGGCCAGCCAGTACTCGACACGGGTCGCCGAATGGGCGGCCGAGCGCTTCCGCGCCCTGATCGCCGCGGAGGACGGCGAGGTCGTCTTCGGCGCCAACATGACCACCCTGACGTCGACGTTCCTGCACGGTCTCGCCGAGCACATCGGCCCCGGCGACGAACTGGTGGTGACCGAGCTGGACCACGAGGCCAACGTCGCCCCCTGGCGTGCCCTCGCCGCCGCCCGCGGCGCCACGGTCCGGGTGGCCCGGATGACCGAGGGCGGCGCCCTGCCCGTGGAGTCCGTGCGCGAACAGCTCGGCGACCGGACCCGATGGGTCGCGGTGACGGCCGCGTCCAACGCCCTGGGCACGGTCCCGGACCTGCCGGGGATCTGCGCCGCCGCGCACGCCGTGGGCGCGCGCGTGTACGCCGACGGCGTGCAGATCGTCGCCCACCGGCCGGTGGAGGTGTCCGCCTGGGGCTGCGACGCCTTCGTGACCTCCCCGTACAAGTGGTACGGCGCGCACTGCGGCGCGCTGTGGCTGAGCGACTCCGTCGCGGCCGAGGTGCGCGTACCCGGGCAGACGCCCTCCGCGGGCGACCGGCCCGGTGAGCGGCTGGCCCTGGGCACGACCAACTTCGAGGCGGTCCTGGGCGCCGGCGTCGCCGCCGAGGTCCTGATGGGATGGGACCGCAAGCAGCTGGCCGACACCGAACTCGACCTCACCGAGGGGCTGGTCACGGGACTGACCGCCGACCCGCGGGTCACCCTGCTCGGACCGGCCGCCGGAGCCGAGCGGTCCGGCGTCGTCACCTTCCAGGTGGCGGGGCGGTCCGCCGAAAGCGTCGCGGAGGACCTGGCCCGGGCGGGCGTCTCGGTGTGGCACGGCACCTTCTACGCGTCGTCGGCGATGCGCGCCGTGTCCCCGGCGGAACCCGACGCCGTACGCGCCGGGATCTCCGCCTACACGACCGCCGAGGACGTCGCCCGGCTGGTCGACGCGGTGCACTCGCTGGGCGACTGACCCGGACGGACCACGAAGGCCGCCGCCGCACCGGAGGGTGCGGGCGGCGGCCTCGTCGTACGAGCACTCAGCCCAGCCGGACCAGCAGCTCCCGCGTCCGTTCCGCGGCACGCCCGACCGTGTCCCGGCCCAGGGCGTCCGGCCGGTAGGTGAAGGCCAGCCGCAGCCGCCGGCCGGCCGTGGCCACCAGCGACAGCGGGTAGTGCGTACGGTCGGTGGCCTCCACGTCCGTCACCAGAGTGCTGCCGACGGCCGCGTCCCGCAGCCGCACCGAGCGGTTCTCGAAGACCACCAGGGTGTCGAACAGTTCCGCCGTGCCCAGCCGTTGCTGGATCGCGCCGAGGCCGAGGTGCTGATGGGGCGCCAGCCGCGTCTGCTCGTCCCGGATGCGCACCAGCGCCTCGACCGGGCCCGCGTCCGGATCCCTGCGCACCCGCACCGGCACGGTGTTGACGAACATCCCCACCAGGTCCTCCGCGCCCGGCAGTTCGGGCGGCCGGCCCGACTCCACGGCACCGAAGACGACGTCCCGGCGGCCGGTCAGCTCCCCGAGCACCTCCCCCCAGGCGCCGAGCACCGCCGTGTAGAGCGTCAGCCGGTGACGGCGTACCACCGTCTCCAGCCGGGCCGTGTCCCGCGCGTCCAGCTCGACCGTGACCTGCTCCTCCGCCGCGGACACCGACGGCGCCGCGGCGAGGAGCGTGGGCCGTACCGGCCGGCCCGTGCCGTCGTCCAGGGCACGCCGGAACGCCTCCGCCGCCGCCTCGCGGTCGGCCGCCGCGAGGCGGCGCAGCAGCGCCGTGTGCGTCGTCCCGGCCGGCCGCTCGACGGCCTCCTCGGCGTCAAGGCGGGCCAGCAGCTCGCGCACCACGAGCCCGCTCGACCAGCCGTCCAGGACCAGATGGTGGAAGGTGAGCAGCAGCCGGTGTTCCGCCGGGCCGACCCGGATCAGATGCCAGCGCACCAGCGGCGGCCGGGCGAGGTCGAAACGGCTGTGCAGCTCGGCGCGGGCCGCCTCGGCCCACTCCCCGGCGGGACGGCCGCACAGATCGCTCTCCCGCCAGGACGGCGTGGCCGAGGCGGAGACGAGTTGCAGCGGGGCGCGCAGGCCGTCCGCGAGGAACGCGGAGCGCAGGGCGGCGTGCCGCAGTGTCACCTGCTCCACCGCGGTGCGCAGCGCCCCGCCGTCCAGCGGGCCGCGCAGGGTCAGCGTGAGCTGCTGGGCGTACACGTCCTCGGCGGGACGGTCCGGGCCGGCGGAATGCTGTGCGGCGTGGAAGAGGAGCCCCTGCTGGGCGGGGGTGACCGGCCAGATCTCCTCGACGTCCGGTACGGCCTGCTGCACCCGGGCGAGTTCCGCCTCGGTGAGATGCACCAGGGGGCCGCCGGCCGCCGCCCGGCGCTCCCGTCCCGGATCCGCCCGGTCCGCCGCCTCGGCGAGCAGCCGGGGAGTGGGGCCGGCGAAGACGTCGGCGATCGTGATCTGGAGTCCGGCGGAGCGGGCCAGGGTCACCAGCCGCGCGGCATGGATGCTGTCGGCGCCCAGCGCGAACAGATCGTCCTGCGGGCCGGCCTCGGCCACGCCGAGGACCTCGGCGAACGCGGCGCACAGCACGCCCTCCGAGCGGGAGCGGACGTCGGCGCGGGCGGTCGCGTCGAACCGCGGCGCGGGCAGTGCCCTGCGGTCGGTCTTCCCGCTGGGGGTGAGGGGCAGCCGGGGCAGGACGACCACCACCGCCGGCACGGCCTGCGCGGGCAGCCGGTCGGCGAGTTCACCGCGCAGCAGCGCCGGCCGGAGCCGCTCCCCGGCGGCCGCCACCACGTAACCGATCAGCCGGGGGTGTCCCGTGCCGTCCTCCTTGACCGCCGCCGCCGCGTGCGCGACGCCCGCGCAGCGGGCCAGCGCGGCCTCCACCTCGCCGAGTTCGACACGATGGCCGCGCACCTTCACCTGGCTGTCGGCCCGGCCCAGGCAGACGAGGGTGCCGTCGCTCTCGCGCCGGGCCAGGTCTCCGGTGCGGTACATGCGGGTGCCCGGCGGACCGTAGGGGTCGGGCAGGAAACGGGCGGCGGTGAGCGCCGGACGGTTGAGGTAACCGCGGGCCACACCGGCACCCGCGACGTACAGCTCGCCGGTCCGTCCCTCGGGGACGGGCCGCAGCCGCTCGTCGAGGACGTAGGTGCGGACGCCGGTCAGGGGGCGGCCGATCGGCGCGACGGGCGGCAGGTCCGCGTGCGGGGCCCGCAGCACGTGGGCCGCGGCGTCCTGGACCTCCGTGGACCCGTACTGGTTGCGCAGCCGCAGCCGCGGATGGGCGCGCAGGAACCCGGTCACGCCGGGGCCCAGCCGCAGGGGCTCACCGGACTGGAGCACGTCCCGGAGGTCCGTCAGCGGGGCACCCGACTCGGCGACGGCCGCCGCGACGAGTTCGATGGCGACCGTGGGCGCGAACCACTGCTGGACGCGGTGCCGGCGCAGCCAGTCGACCAGCCGCGGCGGATCGCGGCGCACCTCCTCGGAGGGGACGACCAGCGTCTTGCCGAGGACCAGCGTGGCCAGGATCTCGTGCAGCGACACATCGAAGCCCAGGGCCGAGAACTGGGCGGTGCGGATGCCGGGCGCGCACGGCACGTGGGCCGCGTGCCAGTCGAGCAGATTGAGCAGGACGCCGCCGGGCACCTGGACGCCCTTGGGCGTGCCGGTGGAGCCGGACGTGTAGACGACGTACGCGGGGTGCCCGTCGAGCAGCGGGGCGAGCCGGTCCGCGTCCGTGGGATCACCGGCCGTGCCGCCCGGTTCGCCGTCGGCGAGCACCACGGTGCGGCCCGGCGCACCGGGCAGCGACCCGGCCAGGGCCGCGCTGGTCACCAGGACCGCGGGGGCGGCGTCGTCGAGGACGAAGGCGGTGCGTTCGCGGGGGTAGGACGGGTCGAGCGGCAGATAGGCCGCGCCGGACTTGACCGTGGCGAGCAGGGCGACGACCAGCTCCGCCGACCGGGGCAGCGCCACGGCCACGATCCGTTCCGGACCCGCTCCCGCGTCGATCAACGCCCGTGCCAACCGGTTGGCACGGGCGTTGAGTTCCGCGTAGTCGCAGGAACCGGTGTCGGTGATCAGTGCGGTGTCGTGCGGCCGGCGGCGGGCCTGGTCCTCGAAACGCCCGGGGAGGTTCACCGCCCGTCGGCTCCCGGCCGTGGGCGGCGCACCAGCTTCGGGCCCTCCGGCTCCTGCCGCGGCTCGGAGACCAGCAGGGCCTGGGCCTCGACGGTGGTCGCCTCGAACAGCTTCGCCAGGTCGACCGGGCCGCCCGTCGCCGCTTCCAGCCGGGCGGCCAGCCGCAGCAGCAGCAGCGACGTCCCGGACAGACCGAAGAAGTCGTCGTGCGCGCCGACCTGTTCGACGTCCAGCAGGGCCGACCAGACCTCGGCGACCTGCCGCTCGGCGGGGGTGCGGGGAGCCACGTACGGCGGCCGGTCCGCCCCGTCGGGTTGTTCGGCGTTGTGCTGTGCCTCTGTGGCCATCGGGGCTCCTCAACTCTTCCAACTCGCGCGACCGACAGAGGCCCATGGTGGTCGTCTCCGGCCCGCACCGCAGGTCGGGCATTTACCTGACTCCACCATGCTCCGGCCGGATGCCAAGGTGGAGGCCCGACCCCAGCCGTGCGACGGAGTGGAGCACCCCTTGTCCGAAGTGATCGTGCGGCCGCTGGAAGCCGGCGAGAGCGGGCTGTTCGAGTCCTTCGCGCATCCGGCGCCCCCCGGCACGGGACCGGACCAGGACTCGTACCGCGAGCGGGCGGCGCAGGGGCAGTACCGTCCCGAGTGGACCTGGGTCGTCCAGGAGGACGGGGTGACCGTCGCCCGGGCCGCGTTCTGGGGCCTGCCCGAGGACCGCCACCCGTTCCAGCTCACCTTCTTCGACCCCGGCGACGGGCCCGGCCGGCTCGACCGCGGGCGGCGTCTGCTGGAAGCCGCCTACGCCGGGACCCGCACCGAGGAGGGGGAGCGGCCCCGCTACCAGCTGAAGGTGCCGCCCGGCTGGCGGGACTCCGAGGAGGCGCGCCGGGCCGTCGAGGAGCGCACCTCCTGTGTGACGTCCCTGGGCATGGGCCTGTTCGTGGAGCGGCTGTCCTTCAGCTGGACCCCCGCCGACGGACTGCCGTCCCGCGAGGGCGCGCTGGCCTTCGGGCCGGCCGAGGACGACGACGCGGTGCGTGACGTGCTCGCCAGGATCAGCGACGGCACGCTCGACGCGGGCACGCGCGACGCCGTGGCGCGGCTGGGCCGCGCGCGGGCGGCGGCCGAGGAACTCGACCTGATGCTCGACCGGTACCCCGGCACCCGCGCCGCGTGGCGGCTGGCGTACCTGGCGGGCGAGCCCGCCGGGATCATCGTGCCCGCGACGAACTTCCAGGGCGCGCAGATCGCCTACATCGGGGTCGTGCCCGAGCACCGCGGCCGGGGCCACGTCGACCAGCTGCTCGCCGAGGGCACGCGCATCCTCGCCGCCACCGGCGTGGACGAGGTCTGGGCGACCACCGACCACGGCAACGCCCCCATGGCGGCGGCCTTCCGGCGGGCCGGCTACCGCAACGACGACGCGATGCTGATCTACACATGGTGACCGCCCTGCCCGACCTGGGCGACGAGACCTACTACGCGGCGAACGACCCCACCCCCCTGTGGCGCGAACTCGTCGCACGGGACGCGGTCGTGTGGAGCGAGCCCAGCGCGACCCACAACGGCTTCTGGTCGGTCTTCTCCCACGAGCTGTGCAGCACCGTGCTGTCGGAGAAGGCGCCCTTCACGTCGGAATACGGCATGTTCATCGGCTTCGACACCGAGCGCCCCGACACCGGCGGCGGGCGCATGATCGTGGTGAGCGAGGGCGAACAGCACGCGCTGCTGCGCCGGGTGATGGGCACGTTCATCACCCGCCTCGTCTCCGGGCCGCTCGCGGGGTACGTGCACGCCAACGTGGACGACATGCTCGCCGCCCTGGTCGCGGAACCGGGCCGGGACGTGGCCGGCGAGCTGGCCTGCTGGCTGCCCAACGCGGTGGTCTGCGAGCTGCTGGGCGTCCCCGCCGAGGACCGCGAACGGCTGCGCAGGCTGACCTACTTCGCCGTCGGCGCGCCGGAGGAGGGGGCGCCGATGACGGCCAGTGGCGCCCACACCCGGATCATGCTCTACTTCGCCGAACTGGCCGCCCGCCGCCGGCGCCACCCGCAGGACGACATGCTCAGCCACCTCATCCACGACTGCGGGATGAGCGACGAGGACGTCCTGCTCAACTGCGACAACCTGTTCAACGCGAGCAACGCCACCACACCGATCTCGCTCGCCGCCGTCTTCCATGTGCTGGCCACCGTGCCCGGCCTCCTGGAGCGGCTGCGCGGCGACGCGTCGGCGGTCCGGGACGCCACCGAGGAACTGCTGCGCTGGAGCACCCCGGGCCCGCATCTGCTGCGCATCGCCACGCAGGACACGACGCTCGGCGGACAGCACATCGCCAAGGGCAGCCCGGTCGTCGCCTGGGTGAGCGCCGGCAACCGCGACCCCCGGGTCTTCGACCGGCCGGACGAGTTCCGGCTCGGGCGGCGGCCCAACCGGCACCTGTCCTTCGGGCACGGGCTGCACTACTGCATCGGCGCCGTCCTCGCCCGCCTGGAGATCCGGCTGCTGCTCGGCGCCCTCGGCGAGCGCGCCCGGTCCCTGACCCTGACGGAGCCTCCGGTGCGCCGGTTCACCACCAAGCTCAGCGGCTACCGCCGGCTGACCGTCGACATCGACTGGAGGTAGACGCAAGGTGTCCGACACCACCCTCATCGGCCCGCAGACCGCCCGGCGCCTGGACGTGCACAGCGTGCCCGGCCCCGTGCCCATGCTCACCCCCGTCCACCGGGACGTCGACGTGCTCGCCTGGGCCGCCGAACACCGGGACACCGTGGGCGCGCTGCTGACGGCCGGCGGAGCGCTCGTCCTGCGCGGCTTCCCCGTGACCGGGCAGGAGACCTTCGAACAGCTCGCGCTGGCCCTGAGCGCGTCCGGCTCGGTCGCCTACCGCGAGAACGCCACCCCGCGCTCGCACGTGGCGGGCAACACCTACACCTCGACCGACTATCCGGCCGACCGCACCATCTACGCGCACAACGAGAACTCCCACACCCTGAGCTGGCCGGGCAAGCTGTTCTTCTACTGCGCCACCCCGGCCGCCACCGGCGGGGAGACACCGGTCACCGACTGCCGCGCGGTCCTGCGCCGCATCCCCGGCCACATCCGCGACCGGTTCCTGGAGGAGGGGTGGCTCTACCGCCGCTCCTTCAGCCCCCGGCTGGGCATCGGCTGGCGGCAGGCCTTCGGAGTGGAGACCCCCGACGAGGCCCACGCCTATGCGGCGGACAGCTGGATGGACGCCGAGTTCGACGGCGACCGGCTCGTCGTCCGCTACCGCCGCTGGGCCGCCGTCGACCACCCCGGCACCGGCGAGCCGGTGTGGTTCAACCACGGCACCTTCTTCAACCAGGCCAGCCTGGAACCGGAACTCAGGCGGTTCGCGACGGCACTGGGCGTGGGACGGCTGCCGTACAACACCTTCCACGGCAACGGCGATCCGGTCTCCGACGAGGTCGTCGACATCCTGCGCAAGGCGTACGAGGCGGAGACCACCAGCTTCACCTGGGAACGCGGCGACATCCTGATGATCGACAACATGCTGGTCGCGCACGGCCGCCGCCCCTTCACGGGCGAGCGGCGGGTGCTGGTGACCATGACCGAGCAGATGGCCGCCGCGGCGACCGAGCTGCCCGGCGCGGTGGCCGTACGCACCATCCCCCAGGCCGGTCCCCCCGTGGACCTGCCGGCCGTCTGAGCGGCCGGCCCGCCGGCGACACCCGGCCCGGCAGCCCCAGCACGGACGTCACGCAGTGGAAAGGCGGCCCCTCCATGCCGGAGGAAACAGGAGGAGTGGACAAGGCGCTCGGCGCCCTGTCCCCGGCGAAGCGCGCGCTCTTGACCCTGGAGCTGGCACGCCGCCGCGCCGGGACCCGGACCCCGGGTCTGCCGGTGCTGCCCCGGCCCGACGGCCCCGCGCCCTTCCCGGCCTCGCCGGGACAGGAGCGGCTGTGGTTCCTGCACCGGCTGGACGAGGACTCGGCCGCGTATCTGATGCCGATCGCGGTCCGGCTGACCGGCCCGCTCGACGAGACGGCGCTGCGGGGGGCGCTGGCCCGGATCGTGGACCGGCACGAAGCGCTCCGCACCGGCTTCGACACCGACGGCCCCGACCAGGCGGTCCGCCAGGTCGTCCACCCGCCCGGGTCGCTGCACCCGCACATCCGTACCGCCGAGACCACGCGGGACGAACTGACCGCCGCGATCCGCGCGCTGACGCCCCGCGGCATCGACCTGGCCCGGCCGCCGCTGCTGACCGCGACCCTTCTGCGGGTCACCGACGCGGCGGAACCCGAGCGGGTACTGGTGCTGTGGGCCCATCACATCGTCCTGGACGGCTGGTCGCTCGGGATCCTGGTCCGGGACCTGACCACCGCCTACGCCGCGCTCGCGGCCGGTGAGGAGACACCGCCGGCGGCGCCCTCCGGACCCCAGTACGCCGACTTCGCCGCCTGGCAGCACGACTGGCTGCGCGGTGAGCAGGCCCAGCGGCACGAGGAGTACTGGCGCACCCGGCTGGCCGGGGTGACCCCGCTGCCCCTGGCGGCCGGCCCCGCACAGGACCGCACCACCGCGGGCGACGCCGTCCCCGTGCCGCTCGGCGCCGATCTGGCCGAGCGGCTGCGGGACGTCGCCGAGGCCGAGCGGGCGACACCGTTCATGGCCCTCGTGGCCGGTCTGTCCGTGCTGCTCGCCCAGTGGACCGGCCGCGACGACCTGGTGATCGCGACCGCCGTCGCCGGGCGCCCCCGCACCGAACTGGAGGGCGTCGTCGGGTTCTTCGTCAACACCCTGCCGCTGCGCATCACGGTCCGCGAGGAACTCGGCTTCCGCGCGCTGCTGCGCCATGTCGCCGAGGTCTGCGTCACCGGGTTCGCCCATCAGGACCTGCCCTTCGACCGCATCGTCCGGGCCCAGGGCGGAGCCGGCGCGGGCACCGCCCTGGCCCAGGTCATGCTCTCCCTGCGCAACGTCGACCTGCCTCCGCTGACCCTCGGCGACGTGCGGGCGGAGATCGTGGAGGTGCCCAGCGGAGGCGCCCAGGCCGAGATGGGACTGGAGTTCGCGCCGACGGCCGACGGCGGTCTGTCCGGCTGGCTGGAGTTCTCCACCGACGTACTCGGCCACGAGCAGGCACGGCAGCTGGCCTCCGGGCTGCGCACCCTGCTCGACGCGGCGGCCCGGGACCCCGACCGGCCGGTGGGCACCCTCCCCGTGCTCGACCCGGAGCACCGGCACCGGCTGGTGGAACGGTTCAGCGGAGCCGGGACGGCCGCCGCCCCGCGCAGCCTGCCCCGCTGGTTCGAGTCGGTCGTGGACGCCGCACCCGACGCGGTCGCGGTGGACGACCGCGACCGCGTCCTCACCTACCGCGAACTCGACGCCTGGGCCAACCGGCTCGCCCGGCACCTGCTGAGCCTCGGCATCGCGCCCGAGGACCGGGTCGGCGTCCGCATGGACCGCGGCCTCGGCCTCGTGGCCGCGCTGCTCGCCGTCCTCAAGACCGGCGCCGTCTACGTGCCGCTCGATCCCGCGCTGCCCCCCGCCCGCCTGGAGCGGATGGCCGAGGCCGCCGGCGCGTCGGTGGTGCTCACCGACGCCGAACCCGCCGGACTCGACCGCTTCCCGCCGGACCGGCTGCCGGCCGCGCCCGACCCGGACCAGGCCGCGTACGTCCTGTTCACCTCGGGCTCCACCGGTGCCCCCAAGGGCGTCGTGTGCACCCACGGCGGCCTGGCCAACCGACTGGCGGACATGATCGAACGACACGGGTTCGGACCCGACGAACGCGTGCTCCAGAAGACCCCGCCGGGCTTCGACCCCTCGCTCACCGAGACCCTGACCCCGTTGCTCACCGGTGCCCGGCTGGTCGTGGCCGCCCCCGGCCGGCACGCGGAGCCGCGCTATCTCCTCGGCCTCATCGAGGAGGCCGGCATCACCAGCTGCGACTTCGTGCCCTCGGTGCTGCGCGTCGTGCTCGCCGAGAGCGCGGTCCCGGCCCGCACGAAGAGCCTGCGCCGGGTGTTCTGCGGCGGCGAGGAACTCTCCGCCGACCTGGCCCGGACCTTCGCCCGTGCCGTCCCCTCGGCCGAACTCGTCAACCTCTACGGCCCCACCGAGGCGAGCGTCGACGCCAGCGTCCACACCGTGCGCCCCGGGCACGGCGGCCGGATCCCCATCGGCCGGCCGCTGACCGGCGTGGAACTGTACGTGCTGGACGAGCGCATGCGGCCCCGGCCGGCCGGCTTCCCCGGGGAACTCTTCATCGGCGGCACCCAGGTGGCCCGCGGCTACCTCGCGGAGCCCGGCAAGACCGCCGCACGCTTCGTCCCCCATCCGTTCCGGGCCGGCCGGCGCCTGTACGCCACCGGCGACCTGGCCCGCTGGTCGCCCGACGGCGAACTGGAGTTCCTGGGCCGCCTCGACGACCAGCTCAAGATCCGGGGCAGCCGGATCGAACCGGGCGAGATCGAAGCGGTGCTGCGGGACCATCCCGCCGTCGCCGACGCCGCGGTGGTGGCCGCGCGCCCCGACGGCCCGGACGCCGCCGACCGGGAGGCCCGGCTGATCGGCTACCTCACCCGGGTGCCCGGCCACGACGAGCCCGCCGCCCGCGACCTGACGGACTTCCTGCGCCGGCGGCTCCCGGACGTCATGGTGCCGGCCGCGTTCGTCTGGCTCGACGCGTTCGCCCTGACCAGCGCGGGCAAACTGGACCGGCGGCGGCTGCCCGCCTGGGAAGGTCCCGCCCGCGACGAGCGCCCCACCACCCCGCCCGCCGACTCCGTGGAGGAAGTGCTCACGGAGGTGTGGGCCGACGTCCTCGGCACCCCCCGCGTCGGCGTGGACGAGGAGTTCCACGAACTCGGCGGCCACTCGCTGCTCGCCACCCGGGCCGTGGCCCAGATCAACGGGCTGCTCCGGATCGACCTGCCGCTGCGCGACTTCGTCCGCTCCGCCACCGTCCGCGAACTCGCCCGCCGGGTCAGGGAGGTGGCGGCCCGCGGCGGTGTCGACGCCGACCGCGTCTGCGACACCGTCCTCGCCGTGCGCGACATGCCCGACGAAGAGGTCGCCCGTCTACTGCGCCACGAGGAGTAACCCACCATGCCGTACGACCCCGCTTTCACCGGCCTGGTCGAGGTGTTGCGCGAGCGCGCCCGCACCACCCCGGAGGCGGACGCCCTCGCCTGGCTCGACTCGCACGGTGCCGTGCGCACCGTCGGCTACCGGGAACTGGACGCACGGGCACGCGCCGGGGCCGTCCGGCTGACCGCCCTCGGGCTGCGGCCGGGGGACCGGGCCCTCGTCGTGCACCCCCCGGGCCTCGACTACGTCACCGGATTCCTCTCCTGCCTGTACGCGGGCGTGGCCGCGGTACCCGTACCGCTGCCGCGCGACCGCCGCGGACTCGAACGCGTCTGGGCGATCGCCACCGACTCCGCGGCCGGCGTGGCCCTGACCGACGCGGCGAGCCTCGCCGAACTGCGCGACCGCCTGACGGAACTCGGTGTCGACCCGGACGCCGCGGGCGGACCCCGCTGGGAGAGCACCGACGGCATCGGCACCCGGGGCGCGGACGACTGGTCCCCCGCCGCCACCGGGCCCGAGGCCCTGGCCTTCCTCCAGTACACGTCGGGTTCCACGGCCGCCCCCAAGGGCGTGATGGTCAGCCACCGGAACCTGGTGCACAACTCCTCGCTCATCGCCGAGGCACTGGAGGTCGCACCGCAGACCAGGGGCGCGAGCTGGCTGCCGCCCTACCACGACATGGGGCTCATCGGCGGCATCCTCCAGCCCCTCTACAGCGGCTTCCCCTGTCTGCTGATGTCCCCCATGACCTTCCTGCACCGGCCGTTCGCCTGGCTGGAGGCCATCAGCCGGTTCGGCGCCACCTCCAGCGCCGGACCCGACTTCGCCTACGCCGAGTGCGTGCGCCGGGTCACCGACGAGGAGATCGCCCGGCTCGACCTCAGCCGCTGGCGGCACGCGCTGGTGGGCGCCGACGTCGTCCGCCCGCAGACCCTGGAAGCCTTCGCCGAACGGTTCGCCCCGGCCGGCTTCGACCCCTCCGCGTTCCTGCCCTGCTACGGGCTCGCCGAGGCCACCCTCTTCGTCACCGGCGTGAAAGCGGGCGACGCGCCCGTCGAACGCCGGCTGGACCGGGCCGCACTGGCCCAGGGCCGGGTCGTGGACGCCGACGCCGGCGCGGACGGACTGCGCAGCGCCAACTGCGGCTGGAGCCGGGGCGAGGACGACATCGCCGTGGTCGATCCGACGGCCCGCACCGTGCTCGACGCCGGACAGGTCGGCGAGGTCTGGGTCTCGGGCCCCACCGTCGCGGCCGGCTACTGGCGCAACGAGGAGGCGACCGAGAGCGTCTTCCGCGCCCGCCTGGCCGACGACCCCGGCCGGACCTGGCTGCGCACCGGCGACCTCGGCTTCCACACCGACGGCGGCCTGCACATCACCGGCCGGCTCAAGGACCTCATCGTGGTCCGCGGCACCAACCACTACCCCCAGGACATCGAGGACACCGCCGCCCGGGCGCACCCCTCGCTCCGGCCCGGCCGCGCGGCCGCGTTCGCCACCGACGAAGGCCGCCGGGTCGTCCTCGTCCAGGAGGCCTCGCCCGGCCGGATGTCCCCCGAGGAGCGCACGGCACTGCTGGACGCGATCCACGAGGCGGTCGCCTCCGGACACGGGCTCGCCCTGCACCGGGTGCTGCTGGTCCGGCCCGGCGCCGTGCCGCGCACCTCCAGCGGCAAGGTCCGGCGGCGGGAGTGCGTCCGGATGTACCAGGACGGCGAGTTCCGGGTGCTGGCCTCCTCCGGCACCGAGGAGACCGCCGGGCAGCCGGAGACCGCCGCACGCGCGGCCCGCGGGGGCCCCGAGTCGGCGATCGCCGCCCTGGCCGGCGCCGTCCTCGACACCGACGCCCGGCTGATCGACCCGGCACGCACCCTGGTCGCCCAGGGCCTGGACTCCGTGTCCGCGGTCCGGCTGCGCGCCCGCCTCCAGTCCGACCTGCGACTGGACGTACCCCTGCGGGACCTGCTCGGCACCGCCACGGTCGAGGACCTCGCCACCCGCCGGCCCGCCGGCACCGGCACCGCCCCGATCCCCCGGCTGGCGGGCACCGGGACACCCCCGCTGTCGTACGGCCAGGAACGGCTGTGGCTGCTGGCCGGGATGGGCGCCGGCGCCGCCTACCACACCACCGGCCTGATCGAGCTTCCCCCCGACACCCACCCGGAGGCCGCCGCCGCGGCACTGCGGCGGCTCCTGGACCGGCACGAACCGCTGCGCACGGGCGTCCGGCAGAGCACCGACGGCACGCTGGAGGCCGTCCTGCTGCCCGCGGGCGCATGCACCGTGGACCTGCCGGTGCGCGAGGTCCGGGACCACGAGGAACTGGAGACCGAGGTACGCCGCTGGTCCCGGGACCTCTTCGACCTGGCGCGGCCGCCGCTGCTGCGCGCGGCCCTCTACCGCGTAGGCGGCACCGGGTGGCGGCTCGCGGTCTGCGCGCACCACATCGCCGTCGACGGCTGGTCGCTGGGCGTGCTCGCCCAGGAGTTCGCCGTGGCCTGCCGGGAGGTCGCGGCCGGCCGCGAACCGTCCCCCGCCCCGCTGCCGGTGCGCTACGGGGACTTCGCGGCCTGGCAGCGGACCCAGGGCGGCGAACGCGAGCTGGAGTACTGGCGGCACACCCTCGACGGCGCCGCCCCGCCGCAGCCGGCCGCGCCCGCGCCCCCCGCGAGGGCGGGAGCGAACGCGTTCGACGGGGCCCGGCTGCCCTTCGACCTCCCGCCCGAGCTGACCGCGGCACTGCGCCGGGCCGGCACGGACTGCGGCGGCACCCTGTTCATGGTGCTGCTCGCCGGTTTCACCTCCGTGCTCGGCCGCTGGGCCGACACCGAGGACGTCCTGGTGGGCACCGTCACGGCCGGCCGGCAACGGCCCGAACTGCTCGATCTGGCCGGGTTCTTCGCCGACGTGCTGCCGCTGCGGGTGCCGCTCGGCGGCGATCCGGACCTGCGCGAGCTGGTGCACCGCACCCGCTCGGTGTGCCTGGACGCCTACGCGCACCAGGACGTCACCTTCGAGCAGATCGTCCGGCACACCCGCCGGCCCGGCGAGACGGCACGCCTGCGTCCGCTCGTCCGGCATCTGCTGGTCCTCCAGGACGAACAGGCGCACTCCGGCGCCGCGGGCCAGGTCACCGTCCTGCCCGCCGAAGGCGCCCGCTTCGACCTCGAACTGGAACTGGTGCCCCGGCCCGACGGGGGACTGTCGGGCACGCTGAGCTACGACACCACGCTCTTCACCGCGGACTTCCTCGACGACCTGCTGCGAAGCCTGCGCGGGCTGCTGGAACAGGCGGCCGGGACGCCCGAACGGCCGCTGTCCGGGCTGCTGCCCATCGAGCGGGACCGGGCCCGGCTGCACGACTTCAGCGGCGCCGACAGCCGGCCGGTGACCTGGCCCGCCTTCCCCGCCTGGTTCGAGGCCCGGGTGGACGCCGCGCCCGGCGCGACCGCCGTCGTCGACCCCGACGGCGGGACCACCAGCTACCGGGAACTGGACGTCTGGGCCAACCGTGTCGCCCACCGGCTGCGCGAGGCGGGCGTCGGGCCGGAGGACCGGGTCGCGGTCCATCTGCCCCGGGGCGCCGCGCTGAGCGCCGCGATGGTGGGCGTGCTGAAGGCGGGCGCCGTCTATCAGCCCCTCGATCCGAGCCAGCCGGCGCAGCGGCTCGCCCTCCTGCTGGAGGACGGCGCCCCCGCCCTGGTGCTCACCACGGCCGAACTGGCCGCGCGGCTGCCGCTCGACCCGGACCGCGCCGTGCTGATCGACACGGACGACGACCTCGCCTGCGCCCCCGGCCACCGCCCCCACGTCCCGATCGCCCCCGGCAACGCCGCCTATCTCCTGCACACGTCCGGATCGACCGGCCGCCCCAAGGGCGTGGTCAACACGCACGCCGGACTGGTGAACCGGCTGGACTGGGCCCGCACCCGGCACGGTCTGCGGCCGGGCGACCGGGTGCTGCACAAGACACCGATCGGATTCGACGTCTCCCTGTGGGAGCTGCTGCTGCCGCTCACGACCGGCGCGACCCTGGTCCACGCCGGTCAGGACGCCCACCACGATCCCGTCCTGCTGCACCGGATCATCGACGAACAGGGTGTGACCACCTGTCACTTCGTGCCGTCGATGCTGCGGGCCTTCCTGGACGCCCCCGGCTCCGCGCACCCCACGCTCCGGCAGGTCGTGTGCAGCGGCGAGCGGCTCACCGCCGACCTGGCCGCCCGTTTCCACGAGCGCCACCCCGACGCGGCCCTGCACAACCTGTACGGGCCGACCGAGGCGGCCGTCGACGTGACCGCGCACACCGTGACCGCGCCCGCCGCGTCCGTCCCCATCGGCGCCCCCGTTCCGGGTGTCGACCTCCATGTGCTGGACCGCCGGCTCAGGCCGCAGCCGGTCGGCGCGGCCGGTGAACTCTTCATCGGCGGCGCCCAGGTCGCCCGCGGCTACCACGGGCAGCCCCGGCTGACGGCCCAGCGCTTCGTACCGCACCCCTTCGCGTCCGGCGAGCGCCTCTACGCCACCGGCGACCGGGCCCGCTGGCTGGCCGACGGCACCCTGGAATACCTCGGGCGCGCCGACGACCAGGTGAAGATCCGCGGTCAGCGGATCGAGCCGGCCGAGGTGGAGGCGGCGCTGCTCACCCACCCCCGGGTCGCCGCGGCGGCCGTGGTGGCCCGGCAGGGCCCGGACGGCGAGCCGTTCCTGGCCGGCTACGTCACCGCGCGTCCGGCCCAGGACGGCACCGGCTTCGACGTACGGGACCTGCGCGCGTACCTGGCGCAGCGGCTGCCGGCCGCGCTGGTCCCCACCGCGTGGCGCCGGCTGGACGCCCTGCCCCTGACCACCAGCGGCAAGACCGACCGTGCGGCTCTCCCGCCGATCGCCGCCGCCGAGCACACCGGCGGCGAGTACGTCGCGCCCCGGGACCCCGTGGAGCGGATCCTCGGCGAGATCTTCACCGACGTCCTGAAAGTGCCCCGGGTGGGCGTCCACGACCGCTTCTTCGACCTCGGCGGTCATTCGCTGCTGGCGATCCAGGTGGTGAACCGGATCAACGAACGCTTCGGCACGGCACTCGCCGTGGGGGAGCTGCTGCTGGCCGGCCAGACCGTGGCCGAACTGGGCGAGCTGGTCCGGCAGGGCCAGCTGGCGGACGCCGAACCCGGCGACGCCGAGGAGATCCTGGCCTTGCTGGCCGACATGACGGAGGAGCAGGCAGTCGAATGGCTCGCCCGACTGGAAGACGACGTCCGCTGACCCCGGCGACCCCGTGCTGAGCCGCGCACGCCGACGTCCGGACACGACCACCGGCACCAGCGTGTGGCGGCTGCGCGAGTACCGCCTCCTGTGGTTCGGGGACGCCGTGTCGGCCCTCGGCTCCCAGGTGACGCTCAACGCGCTGCCCCTCATCGCGCTGCTGACCCTGCACGGATCGGGCTCGGAGATCGGCGCCCTGCGCGTGCTGTACATGGCGCCCTTCCTGCTGCTCGCCCTGCCGGCCGGGCTGTGGCTGGAACGGGCCCGCCAGCGGCGGGTGATGCTCGCCATGGACCTCGGCCGGGCCGCGCTGGCCCTGACCGTCCCCGCGGCGGCCTGGCTGGACCTGCTCGGCCGGACCCAGCTGTACCTGGTGGCGGTGCTCGGCGGCGCGATGACCGTGGTGTCCGAACTCGCCCTGCCCGCCTACCTGTCGAGGCTGGTCGGCCCCGACCGGCTGGCCGCGGGCAACAGCGGACTGGCCGTCAACCTCGCGACCAGCGGCACCGTCGGACCCGGCATGACCGGCTGGCTGATCGGCCGGCTCGGCCCGAGCACGACCCTGCTCGTCGACGTGGCCTCCTACCTGGTGTCGGCCGTGACGCTGCTGCTCATGCGCGAACCGGTCCCGCCCCCCGCACTGTCACGGCGGTCCGCCGCCGGGGAGCGGACCCCCAGGGACTGGCGGGGGGAACTGCGCGAGGGGTTCGCCGCCGTGTGGCACAACCCGCCGGTCCGCGCGCTGGTGACCGCCTCGGCCGTCGCCTCCTTCGGCGTCCAGTTCGTCTCCGTGGCCGGAGTCGTCCGGCTCGTCGCCGACCTGGACGTGTCCCCGGGCTGGTTCGGCACGGCGGCGGCGCTGGCCGGAGCCGGCGGAGTGCTGGGCACCGTCTGCGTCCCCGCGGCCGTACGACGGCTCGGCTACGGCCGGGTACTGCTGTACGGCTCCGTCCTGGCCGCCCTGCCGTGCGCCCTGTTCCCGCTGTCCGGCGACCCGGAGACCGCCGTGGCGCTGAACTGCGCCGGCTTCCTCCTGATCGGCGCGGGCGGCGGCGCCACCGGCACGGCCACCGTGACCCTGCGGCATCTGCTCACCCCGTCCCGGGTGCACGCCCGGATGAACTCCGTCTTCCGGCTGGCCCAGTTCACCGCGATACCGCTCGGATCGGCCGTGGCGGGACTCCTGGTCGACACGGCCGGGGCGCGCGGCACCCTGTGGGTGTGTCCCGTCGTCATGACGGTGGCGCTGATCCCCGTGCTGACAAGGCCGCTGAGCAGGCTCTCCACGGTCGAACCGGTGGGCTAACCCACCTCCCTGAACAGCAGTAGTCCGGCAAACTCCCGACGTGATCCGCTGGTGCGGGTCTGTGATCGTGGGGGTGTCGTTGGCGGACCCTCCGGCAGCAAGCCGCCGGGGGGCAGAGTGCGGATGGCGGATATGACCAGCACGGACACCTTTGTCGAGTACGAACTCAGCGCGTCCGAGGCCGACGAACTGCGCGAGCTGGCCGAGCGAGTGGGCACCTGGGGCGAGGACCCCGTCACGGCGGCCTTCTACGATCGAGCCCGCCCCGCGGTCGAGCGGCTGCCGAACGGACTGCGCGCCTTCCTGGAAGGATTCGCCGCCGAACAGGCCGCGGCCTGTCTGATCCACGGGCTGCCCGAGCCGGAGCCGCCCGTCCGGCCCACCCCCGCCCACTGGCGGGAGGCCGCGGCCGACCGCTCCACCGCCGGCCGGGAGACGCTCCTGGCGCTCTGCGCCATGACCCTGGGCGAGCCGTACACCTGGGCCACCCTCCAGTCGGGCCGGCTGATCCAGGACGTCCTGCCCATCGCCGGCGACGAGAAGCGGCAGAACGGACACAGCAGCGACACCCTGCTGGAGTTCCACACCGAGGACGGATTCCACGACAGCCGCTACGACTTCCTGCTGCTGATGGGCCTGCGCAACCACGACCGGATACCCACGACGGTCGCCTCGATACGGGACGTCGACCTCGACGAGACCGACCAGGAACTGCTGCGCCGCCCCAACTTCCACATCCTCCCCGACGACGAGCACGTCCGTCAGATGGAGGCCCTCGGCGGCCCCGGCCACCCGGCACTGCACAAGATGCGCCGCATGCAGCGCCACCCGGAACCGGTCGCCGTGCTCTTCGGCGACGAAAAGCACCCCTACCTGCGGCTCGACCGTCCCTTCATGCGCTCCGCCGACGGCGACCCCGCCGCGGAACGCGCACTGGACCGGCTGGTCGACGCGCTCGCCGCGGCCCGCCGCGACATCGTCGTGGAGGCCGAGTCGGTCCTGGTGGTCAACAACCATCTCGCCGTACACGGACGCATGCCGTTCACCGCGCGCTACGACGGCACCGACCGCTGGCTCAAGAAGCTCGGCGTCGGCCGCGAGCCGCGCAACGGAGACGCCCGGCACGGCGCTCCGGCCGGACCCCGTGTCCTGTTCTGACGGGTCCCGGACCCGAAACCCCGAATGGATTGGCTGAGGAGGCGTCCTGTGCGGACGGTCATTGTGTCGGGCGCTTCGAGCGGCATCGGGCGGGCCACGGCCGAACGCTTCGCCCGCGGCGGCGACCATGTGGTGAACCTGGACATCAACCCCCCGCCGGCCGACGGCGACCCCGGGATCGGCTGGATCGAGACCGACGTGGCCGACTGGGCGTCGGTCCGGCAGGCCGTGGACCGGGTGCACGACGAACGCGGCGGGCTGGACGTGGTCGTCGCCAACGCGGGCATCAGCCTGCGCCGCCCCGCCCTGGAGGTCAGCGAGGAGTCCGCGCGCCGCGTCCTGGAGGTCAACCTGCTCGGTGTGCTCGGCCTGTGGCAGAGCGCGGCCCGGCACATGGTGGCCAGGCGCGCCGGAGTGCTGCTCGCCACCTCCTCGGTCAACGGCGGCCGCGGCTACCCCTTCTACGCCGACTACAACGCGAGCAAGGCCGGAGTCGCCGCGCTGTGCCGGACGTTCGCGCTGGAACTCAGCCCCCATGTGCGGGTGGCGTGCGTGAGCCCGGGCGCCGTCCTGACACCCATGCAGCGCGCCGAGTACACCGACGAGATGCTCGACGAGGTCAACCGCCGCATCCCCGCCGGACGGCACGCCGCGCCCGAGGAGATCGCGGGCGCCTTCCACTACCTGGCGTCCGACGACG
Organism: Streptomyces naphthomycinicus; assembly: GCF_020400595.1. Classification (GTDB taxonomy): domain Bacteria; phylum Actinomycetota; class Actinomycetes; order Streptomycetales; family Streptomycetaceae; genus Streptomyces; species Streptomyces naphthomycinicus. The sequence goes on from NZ_JAINRE010000002.1 coordinate 437,451, forward strand.
CCCGGTTCATGACGGGCCAGGAACTGGTGATCGACGGCGGGGAGACGGCGGGGGCCACCACCGCCGTGTTCGGGCATGACGACGATTGACGCGACGGCCGCCGAGGTGCGGGACCTGGCGCGTCGGCTCGGCCGGGAACCCGCCGCGGTGGAGGCCGCCGTCCTGGCCAAGGTGGTGCACGTCGTCAGCGGCGGCCGCGCCCCGAGCGTCACCGACCTCCCCGACGGCTCCTGGCACTCCCTGCTCACCTGGACCGAGACCGCCGGCCCAGGGCTGGCCGGACGGCTCCGCGCGGAACTCGCCGAGCACCGCCCGGACGGCGGCACCGGCTACCTGGCCACCGCGCTGCGGCACCTGGCCGAGGACCCGGACGCCCCGCACCACGAGCGGAGCCTGCTCCCGGCGGCCGAGCGGGACCACCTGCTCAACGGTCTCGCCGGCCCGGTGCGCGAGCTGCCCGACCGTCGTGTCCACGAACTCTTCGAGGAACAGGCCGCGAAGACCCCGGACGCCGTGGCCGCCCGCTGCGGGGAGCGCGCGTGGACCTACGGCGAACTCAACCGGCGGGCCAACCGGCTCGCCCATCTGCTGCTCTCCCGGCGGCTCGCCCCGGAGACGGTCGTGGCGGTGGTCACCGAACGCCATCTCGACTGGCTCGCCGCCGTGCTCGCCGTGTTCAAGGCCGGATGCGCCTACCTGCCCGTCGAGCCCGGCTATCCCGCCGACCGGGTCGCCGGCATGGTGACCCGCTCGGGCTGCGCCCTGGTCCTCGCCGAACGCTCCTCCGCCGCCGCGCTGAGCGGCGTCGCGGCGACCGACGTGGTCCTCCTCGACGACCTGGACCTCGGCCCGTTCCCCGACACCGATCCCGCCCAGGAGATCGGCCCGGACCGGCTGGCGTACATCTTCTTCACCTCCGGCTCCACCGGCGAACCCAAGGGCGCCATGTGCGAGCACCTCGGCATGCTCAACCACATGCTCGCCAAGATCGAGGACCTGGAGATCGACGCCACGAGCGTGGTCGCCCAGACCGCCTCGCAGTGCTTCGACATCTCCGTCTGGCAACTGCTGGCGGCCCTCCTGGTGGGCGGGCGCACCCTCATCGTGGAACAGGACGTGATCCTGGACGTCGAGCGCATGGTGAGCACGCTGGCCGTGGAGGAGGTGACGGTCTGGCAGGTCGTGCCGTCCTACCTGAACGTCATGCTGTCCCACGTCGAACGCCGGCCCGTGCCCCTGCCCGCGCTCCGCTTCGTCAGCGCCACGGGCGAGGCGCTCCACCCCTCCCTGGTGAGCAGGTGGTTCGCCCGGTACCCGGGGATCCGGATGCTCAACGCGTACGGCCTCACGGAGACCTCGGACGACACCAACCACGAGATCCTCGACGCCCCGCCGGAACACGGATCCGTCCCGCTGGGGCGCCCCGTGGCCAACGTCTTCGTGTACGTGGTGGACGAGCGGCTGCACCTGGTCCCGTTCGGCACGCCCGGGGAGATCGTGTTCTCCGGGATCTGCGTGGGGCGAGGCTACGTCGGTGCCCCGGAGATCACCCGGCGCAGCTTCCTCGACGACCCCCACCGGCCCGGCCGGCGGCTCTACCGCTCCGGTGACTTCGGGCGCTGGGCACCCGACGGCAGACTGCTGTTCCACGGCCGCCGGGACGCACAGGTCAAGGTCCGCGGGCGCCGTGTGGAGATCGGCGAGGTCGAGAGCAGACTGCTGAAGGCACCCGGCGTGCGGGACTGCGCGGTCCTCGCCAGGCCGGGACAGGACGGCGACGCACGGCTCGTGGCCTGGTACACCGGTACGCCCTCGACACCCGTCCGGGCGATCAGACAGGCCCTCGCCCGCTCGCTGCCCGAGCACATGGTGCCGACCCAGTTCCACTGGCTGGACGCGCTGCCCACGACCGGCAGCGACAAGATCGACCGCAAGGCCCTGAACCGTCTCCTCGACGCCCACCAGCGGCCCGGCGACGCCCCCCGCCCCCCGCGGACCGCGACGGAGCGGTGGCTGGCGCGGGCCTGGGCCGACGTGCTCGGCGTCCCCGCCGACCAGGTGGACCCCGAGGACCACTTCTTCGAGCGGGGCGGCACCTCACTGGCCGCGATCCGGCTCGTCGCCCGGCTGGACGGCGCCACCACGGTCGCCGAGGTGACCCGCCACCCGGTCCTGGCCGACCTCGCCGCCGCCCTCGACCGCCACGCCGCCCTCGACCGCCACGCCGGACGGGCGGACCGCCCGGCCCGGCGGGCGACCGACCTGTCCCCGCCGGGGGTGTACCCGGACAAGGGCGCCCTGGTCTGCTTCCCGTACGCGGGCGGCAACGCCGTCAACTACCGGGCCATGGCCGAGGCGCTGGCGCCCGCCGGCATCCGGGTCTACGGCGTGGAACTGGCGGGCGGGGCCGGGGAGTTCCGCAGCGTCGAGGAGCTGGTCCGGGACCTCGTCCCCGAGCTGGCCGCGCTGGGACCGCTGGCCCTGTGGGGGCACTCGCTGGGCACGGCCTTCGCGATCGAGGCCGCCCGGCAGCTGCACGCCCTGGGCGGCCGGGTGCGGCACGTCTTCCTCGCCGCCCAGCTCCTCGGCACGGCGGAGGAGCGGGCGCGGACCGCCGCGTGGGCCGAGGGCCTGGACGAGACGCGGGCGGCGGACGCGCTGCTCGCCGAGTTCGGCGGTGCGGGCGAGGCGCCGATCGACAGGGAGACGGCCCTGCGCGCCGCGGCCGCGTACCGGCACGACGTCGCGACCGCCAACCGCTACCTCGCCGAAGTGCTCGCGGACCCGGCCGGATTTCCCCTGCCCGTCGCCGCGAGCGTCGTGGTCGCCGCGGACGACCCGGGCACCGGGGGCTGGCGTACGGCGCACGGCGACTGGGCCCGTCTGGTCTCCCCGGCCGAGCCGTGCGAACTGCCCGGCGGCGGCCATCACTTCCTGCACACCCGAGCGGCCGACTCGGCCGCGACCGTGATCCGAAACGGAGGCTTCGGTGACTGATTCCGCCGTCGGCGCCCACCCCACGACGGCCGCCGAGCGCGCTTCGGCGGTGACCGACCGGCTGCGGGCCCACTGGGCCGGCCGCGAGGTGGTCCTGCTCGTCAACCGGGACGACGGCGCCACCCGCGCACTCGCCGGCGAGCTGCGGGCCTGCGGCGCGGTCGTGGCCGCCGTGGTGGCCGGGGACCGCTGCGCGCCCGGGGACTTCGGCGCCCGTCATGTGTGGAACTGCGCCGACCACGGCATCACCCTGCCGCGGTCCCGGTTCGACGCCTGGCTGCGGGAGCCTCCGGCGGAGCTGGCCGACTGGCTGGACCGCCTCGACCCCGGGCGCACCTGGACGGCCCTGGGCACCACCTACACCGACACCGGCGAGTTCTGCGGACGTCCGGTGCACGGGTGGTGGCGCCGGGACTGGGCGCACTGGGAGGACAAGACCGAGGTCGACGCCCTGTGGGAGCGGGCGGGCACCCCGGCCCCGCCCTACGAGGTGCTGGCCGTCGACAGTCCCGGCCTGGCCGACGCCGTGGCCCGGCTGGACCGGGGCAGGGGAGTGGTGCTCGCGGCCGACGCCACCCGGGGCGCCCTGGGCAGCTCCAAGGGGCTGCGGTGGGTGCGGCGCCCGGAGGAACTCGGGGCCGCGCTGGACGACTTCAGGGGCTCCACGGACCGGCTGCGGGTCGCCACGTTCATGCCCGGCGTGCCGTTCTCCGTCCTGGGCATGGTGCTGGACTCCGGCGTCGCCGCCTTCGAACCCTTCGAGATCATCACGCTGCGCGACCCGGTCGACGCCCGGCTGGTCTACGGCGGCACCTCGACCTGGTGGCGGGCGGACCCGCGGGTGCGCGAACGGATCCGGCACCACACGCGGCTGGTCGGCGAGCGCCTGGCGGCCGAGGCCGACTACCGCGGCATGTTCAGCATCGACGGCCTCGCCACCGCCGACGACTTCGCGGTCACCGAACTCAACCCGCGGCACGTGTCGGGGCTCACCCTGTGGGCGGGCTGGCCCGAGTTCCCCGCCCGGCTGTTCAACCGGGCGGTGCAGGAACGGATGGCGGGCTTCGTCGACGTCGACTGGCGCGACATCGAGGAGTCCTTCAGCGACGCCATCCGGCGAAGCCCCGCCTACATGGTCAAGCTGCCCGTGGCGGAGGGAGCGGTGAAGACCCCCGTCACGGGCATCGTGCGGGTGCCGGGCGGTCCGCAGGGCGGCCCGGAGGCGGACGAACGCACCCTGCGCTACGCACTGGAGCCGGGGGCGCTGCGCGTCCTGGACGTCGACCGGCCCCGGCAGGACGGCGCGATCGCGCCGCTCGCCGCCGAGGCGGTCAACCGGCTCTGCTCGGCCGGGCTCGTCTCCTTCCTGGACGACGAGCGCGCTCACTGACCGAGCAGCGCCTTCCTGTCCACCTTTCCGTTGGGTGTCAGCGGCAGCTCGTCGCGGACGACGTACTCCGCCGGCACCATGTAGTCGGGCAGTGCCCCGGCCAGGTACCCGCGCAGCTCACGGGAGCTGACGCGGGATCCGGGCTCGGGCACCACGTACGCGGCCAGATAGCGGTCACCCGGGATCTCGTCGCGCAGCAGGACGACGGCCCGGTGCACCTCGGGCCGCGCGGCGAGCACCGCCTCGATCTCCCCCAGCTCCACCCGGTACCCCCACAGCTTCACCTGGTGGTCGGCCCGCCCCACGAACTCCAGCAGTCCGTCGGGGCGTTGCCGCCCGATGTCACCGGTGCGGTACATCCGGCTGCCGGGCGGCCCCCAGGGGTCGGGGACGAACCGGGCGGCGGTGAGGGCGGCCCGGCCGAGATAGCCCCGGGCGAGCTGCGGGCCGGCGATGTGCAGCTCACCCTCGCCGCCGACGGGAACCGGCCGCAGCCGCTCGTCCAGCAGATGGATGCGCATACCGGGATGCGGGGTGCCCAGGGGCACCGGGCCGGGGCCGAGCGGCTCGGCCGGGGCGATGCGGTACTCGGCGCAGTTCACGGTCGCCTCCGTGGGACCGTAGACGTTGTGGACCGCGACGTCCGGGTGGCGCTCGCGCCAGCGGGCCAGTGCCGCTCCGGTGAGCACCTCGCCGCCGAGCACCAGCTCCTTCGAGGGGGAGTACTCGGGCGCCGCCGCGTTCAGCAGCGGCAGATGGCTGGGCGTTCCCTTGAGGAAGGCGCACGGCGCGCGGCGCAGCTGCGGCGACGGGGTGCGTTCGCGCGCCGACAGCGACGCGACATGGATGCGGCCGCCGAGGACCAGCGGTGTGAAGAAGGTGGTGACCGTGCCGTCGAAGGCACTGGAGGTGTGCCACACGGCGACTTCGGCCGCCCCGCGGTAGGTCTGCGCGGCGCGGTCCACGTACGCGGCGAGCGCCGCGTGTTCCACCATCACGCCCTTGGGCTCCCCCGTGGATCCGGAGGTGTGGACGACATAGGCGAGATGGCGCGGGTCGGGGCGTGCCCCGGGGCCGGTGTCCGGCAGCGCGCGCAGCCGTCGGGCGACCTCGGGGTCGTCCAGCAGGACGCGGGGCGGCGACGGCCCCTCGGCGGGCAGCGGGACGTGCGCGAGGCCGACCAGCAGATCGGCGCGCGCGTCGCGCAGCAGCCGGGCCAGGCGCGGTCCGGGGTGGTCGGGGTCGAGCGGCAGGTACGCGGCGCCCGACTTGAGCACCGCCAGCACGGCCACCAGCATGGTCCACGACCGGGGCAGTGCCAGTGCGACGATCCGTTCCGGACCGGCGCCGTGCTCCGCGAGCAGCGCGGCGAGCCGGTTGGCACGGCTGTTGAGTTCGCCGTAGCTCAGCACGGTCTCGCCGTCGACCACGGCCGTGGCGTCGGGGGCGAGGCGGACCCGCGACTCGAACCGCTGGACGACCGGGGTCCCGGGGGCTCCGTGAGGTGTCATGTCCGTCATCTCCGGGTCAGCCCGCCAGGGTGCCGTGTCCGACGCGCGCCGCGACAGCCGCGCGCGAGGACACCTCGAACTTGCTGAAGATCCTGCTCAGATGGGTCTCCACGGTCTTGTGGCTGAGCCCCAGCTCACGGGCGATCTGCCGGTTGGTCCGCCCCCGGCTCACCAGCACCGCGACCTCGCGCTCGCGCGGGGTCAGCTCCCCCAGGGCCGGGGCCGGCGGCGGCACGGAGGAGGCGTCCGGTTCCGCGCTCTCGGCCCGCAAGGCGGCGATGCGACGGGTCATACGGCGCGCCCCCATGAGCGTCGCGAGGTCGTCGGCCCGGGTCAGCGGTTCCGCCGCGGAGCCGGCGCCCTGCCGCAGCCGTTCCCGCGCGATGAGCGTGTACGCCTGGGCGACGGTGGGCAGATGGTCCGCCTCCTCCGCCGCGGCCAGGGCGTCGGTCGCGTGCCGCAGCCGTTCCTCGGCCGTGGGGGCACATTCGGCCAGCGCCGTCTGGGCGATCGCCGTCCGGCCGGTGATGCCCAGCCACTTGGCCGCCCGGCCGGCCTGCTTCGCCCAGGCCAGGGCGGTCTGCCGGTCGTCCGTGGCCAGGGCGGCCCGGGTCAGCGCCGCGTAGGCCGGCGGGTGGTACGGGGCCGCGAGCAGGGGCAGCCTGGCGCCGCCGCACCGCTCGACGAAGCCGGCCGCGGCGCCCTCGGCCTCCCCCTCGCTCCCGCTCTCGGCGAGGCGGGTCTCCAGCACGGCCAGCCGGGCGGTGAGCAGGACCGCGTTGTCGGCGGGCAGGGCGCGCAGTGCCTCGTCGAGTTCGCCGACATGGGACACGGTGTCGGCCGTGGACGACTCCAGGCGGCACAGCAGGGCCAGCGCCGAGGCCGTCGTCTCCAGCGCCCCGCTCTTGCGGGCCAGCCAGAGTGCGCGTTCCACGTGTACGGCGGCCTCCGCGTAGCGTCCGTGCCGCAGGCACAGCTCCGCCAGTCCGGACCGCGCCGCCGCGGCCAGCTCCCACTGCCAGCGGTCCACCAGACTCAGGCACCGGGACAGATGGCGTACCGCCGCGTCGTCCTCCTCCAGCAGGAGTTCGCTCCAGCCGAGGACCAGCAGCGTGGACGGCCGCTGTGCCGCCTCGTCGGGGGTCAGGGCGTCGACCAGCCGGGCGCAGGCGGCCGCGGCCTCACCGCCGCCCGCGGTGTCGCCGCCGCTCAGCCGTGCCATGGCCTGGACCGCCAGCGCGTGCATGTGCAGCAGCAGGTCGGGACCGGCGGCCGTCGCGTGCACGGCACTGTCGGCCCACACCTGGCCGATGCCCGGCCAGCCGCCGGGGGCCGCCACGGCCGCGCGCTGCACCTGGAGCCGGGCCGCCAGCGCGGGATCGATGCCCACCACTTCGTCCAGCGCGCCGTTCAGCACCTCGACGGCGCCGGTGCGGTGTCCGCGCAGCCGGGCCATGCGTGCCCGGACCATCGCCAGCCTGGTGCGCCGGACGGGGTCCTCGTCGTCGACCGTCATCGTGTCACCGATGCGCAGCGCGCGGGCGCACTCGGCGTGCCGCCCGGCGTTGAGGCAGGCCCGGGCGAGCGCGAGCTGGACCGCGAAGGGGTCGCCGCCCGACTGCCGGGCCGCGTGCCGATACCAGGCGATGGCGATTTCAGGGGTGTGTTTGTCGACCTCGTGCGATACCTCGGACATCAGCGCGGCCAGCTCGTTCTCGCGGGTCATGACCGCGGATTGCGTCCGTTCCGCGAAAGGGTCGGGTGCGGAGGGACCGGTGGCCGGCTGTGATGGGTCGTGGCCATCGAGCACGCCGAATGTACGGCAGGACTTGATCGTCATGCGTTTTCCCCGTTGTTCGAGGGGGAGTTTGCGTCATCGGTCCCGCCGCGATGCAAAGCCCCCGTCTGAATGCCGCCCGCCATCGTGTGGCGCATGCGCGGCACAGTGTGTGCATGGTGCCCGAAAATTTCAGCGAATTACGAGCCGTTTCGGCTGTAGTGGTTCCCGCGGCCGTGGTCAGCGGCCTCTGGGCTGCTTCCGGGTCAGCGTGGAAAGAAGAATGGAGCCGGAAACAATGCCTGCCAAGAGTTCTGCGTCCGAGACGCGCAGAAGCCTCCTGATTCTCGTCAGCATGGACGATCTCCCCCGTTGTGTGCATGACGCGACGTCAGCACGCGATTAGGCCATGCTAGGTGTCGTCTGACTGAACTCGCAAGCATGGTGCGGGAACTGATCAGTCCGGTTGTGGCTCTGGGGTGTTTTTCCGGATTGGTCGCGAGTGTTACGTGATAAGGGAGCGTGCCGGAACTAATCGAAGTCACCGGTGCCCATGCGTTCGGTATCCTTTCGGCAAGGTTTCTCTGAGTGATGAGTGTGCCGCCCCGGAGCGGCAATTCATCCGCATCGCACACGACCGCGGCCGTGCACCGTCCGACACCGACAGCGCGGGCGGCGCCGGCCGGACCAGGGGGAGACGCACATGTCCGAGCAGATCTGGACCACGGTCCTGCGGCCCACGCGGCACACGCCACGGGGGAGGGTCGTCGCCGTCCCGCACTCCGGCGCCGGCCCCAACGCGCTCCTTCCGCTGCTGGCGCGGCTGCCGTCCGACGTCGAGGTCGTCGGCGTCACCCTGCCGGGACGCGAGCGGAGGTACGGCGAGAGCTTCGACCGGCTGCCGGAGGATCCGCGGGCGGTGGTGGACGCCGTGCGCGGTGAACTGGACGCCGCGCCCCGGCTCCCCACCGTCCTGTTCGGTCACAGCATGGGTGCCGCCTTCGCGGCCACCCTGGCGGTGCGCGCGCCGGCGCTGTGCCAGGGGCTGGTGCTGAGCAGTCTCGCCCGGTCCGGTTCGGCCTCCGAACCGCCCGAGCATCCGACCGAGGCCGACGTGCTCGACGTGGTCCGGATGGGTGGCGGCACACCGGAGGAGTTCCTCCTCGAAGCGGGCCTGCGCGCGCACCTGCTCGGGCTCCTGGTGTGCGATCTGACCCTCGGGCGCCGGCTCGTCGCGCTGAGCGCCGGCCGGCCGTTGCCCGTGCCGCCGGTCGTGCTGGGCGGCCGGGACGACAAACTGGTCGCGCCCGAGGACCTCGCCGACTGGAGCGGAACCGGCTCCGGCACCGCACGCACGCGGCTGTTTCCCGGCGGCCACTTCTATCTGCTGGACGAGGCCAATCTCGACGCCGTCGCGGCGGAGCTGACCACTGCCCTGCCGGGCCGGCCCACCGGGACCGGGCCGCACCCGTAGGGTGTCATCGGATGCCGCTACTCAGCCGGCGGGAGGCGATGTGCCCGACAGGAGTGCGCCCGGCCCGCTGCTGGAAGGGCTGCTGCCCGAGGCCGTCGCCGTGGCCGAGCTGTTCGGCTCCGTCGCCGGGGTCGAGCTGTTCGAGCAGGAGGCCGAGGCCGTAGCCGGCGCGGCGGAGCAGCGGCGGCGCGAGTTCGGCTCGGTCCGGCTGTGCGCGCGCCGGGCGCTGGCGCGGCTCGGTGTGGAGCCGCGGCCGCTCGTGCCCCGGGGGAGCGGCCCGGAGTGGGCCCGCCGGGCACCGCGCTGGCCCGAGGGCGTCGTCGGCAGCATGACCCACTGCGCGGGATACCACGCGGCCGCCGTCGCGCTCGCGGAGTCCGTCGCGGCCCTCGGCGTGGACGGGGAGCCCGACGAACCCCTCTCCGACGACGTACGCCGGCTGATCACGCTGCCCGAGGAGCGGCCCGTGCTCCAGCGGCTCGGCGCCGCCCACCCCGGCGTGCACTGGGACCGGCTGCTGTTCAGCGCGAAGGAGAGCGTCTACAAGGCGTGGTTCCCGCTGACCGGACGCTGGCTGGACTTCGACCAGTGCGCGATCACGCCCGACCCGGACCACGGCACGTTCACCGCGGCCCTGAAGGTCCCCGGGCCGGTGGTGGGCGGGGTGCGCCTGGACCGCTTCGACGGGCGGTGGCGGGCCGGGCACGGGCTGCTGGTGACCGCCGTGGTGATCCCGGTGCCTACCAGTGAGCGGGGCGGCTGAGCGCGGCGGGCAGCGTGGTGGCCGCGTCGCCCCTGGCCGCGTTCAGCTGCGCCTGGGTGAGGAACAGGGCGCCGGTGAGGTCGGCGCCGGCGAGGTCGGCGTCGCGCAGATCGGCCCCGATCAGGTCGGCGTCGCGCAGATCGGCGCCGCCGAGATCGGCCGCGACGAGGAGGGCGCCGCGCAGGCTCGCCCCCCTGAGGTCGGCGCCGGACAGCCGCGCGCCGATCAGATCGGCTCCGCGGTGGTTCTTCTTGCGGCCCGGCACCTGAGCCCGGACCAGTTCGCTGGCCCGCAGCAGCAGGACGTTGACCTCGCCGCGCAGCGCGTTCACGTCCAGCGCGAGGATCGACTCGGCGTCGCCGCGGGTCAGCCCCTCGACACGGGCCAGCGCCCGCCGCAGCTCCTTGTGGACGGGGCGGGCCGGCGCGAGGCCGAGGGCCTCGGTGACGTACCAGAGCAGCTCGTGCAGCTGCCGCATGACGGGGAAGACCTCGGACATGGAGCGCGCCGTCTCGGGGGCCTGACGCCAGTCGGTGCCGCCGAAGGTGACCTGGGACACCTTCTGCCCGGCGCCGAAGCAGTCGAACACGGTGCAGCCGGAGTAGCCCTTGTCGCGCAGTTGCGCGTGGATGCCGCAGCGGAAGTCCGGCCGGAGGTTCGCGCACGGCTTCCCGGCGGGCTTGTCGACGGCGAAGTCGGCGGAGCGGGCGAAGGGCAGGGCCACGCAGCACAGGCCGAAGCAGGAGGCGCAGTCGGCCTGGAGGTCCTCGCGGTCCGCGGAGGTGTCGCGGATCCGGGGCGCCTCGAGGTCCTGGGGCGCCGCGCGGTCCCGGGCCTTCTGGTCCGGCCGTGGCGTGCGGGCGGGCCGGCCGTTCCCGGCCTGCTGCGCGGAGCGGTCCCGGCCGGCGGTGCCGCGCTCCCGGCCCGCGGCCCCCGAGCGCTCGCGCTCGCCCGGCCGGGACGGACGTCCCTGGCCGCCGGTGGCGGTGGACCGCTTGCGTCCCCCGGCGGAGGGCTGCTCGCTCCCTCCGCCAGCGGAGGGGCGCTTGCGGCCCCCGGAGGAAGGGGCTCCGTGCTGTGCCGACACTGTGCGTGCTCCTGCTCGGGCGGCGAGCACCGCACACCGCGGCGCTCAGGGAACAGCCCCCATTCTCGCAGGCGGCACCCGATGTCCGACCGGGCGGCTGCCGGAACCGTGCCGGACGGGCCGCCCCGAGCCGTGCCAGGGGACTTCCGGCGTTGTGCCGGGCGGGGTCCGGGACGGCGGCGCGCGCCGGATCTCCGCGCCCGCGCGGGGACGACAGCGCGCGGCACCGTGACGCCCGCGCGGGGACGGCAGCGCGCACGACCGTGACGCCCCGCGCGGTGGTCGGCCCGGCGGGGGACCGAGGCGGGGCGGGGGACCGAGGCGGACTGTCACTCCCCGCGCCGGCTCCCGTACAGTCCGTGCTGTCGACGCCCCCTACGGCCAAGCCCTCTTCATCGACCGCGATACGGCCAAACCCCCTCCATCGACCGCGATACGGCCAAGCCCCCTCCATCGACCGCGCCACGGCCAAGCTCCCTCCGCCAGGACACGGCCAAGCCCCCCTCCGCCGACCAGGAGAAGAAGCATGGACACCGAGACCAGCCCCGGCTCCGCCGCGGACGTTCCCGGAACGGGACGGCCGGTCCCCGAGGCCGACCCCGGGCTCGTCCGGCGATGGCGGGCGGGGGGAGGCGAACTGGTCGAGCTGCTGGCCCAGGTGCGCGAGCGGCACGGCGGCGTCGCCGCGTTCCGCCTCGGTCCGGCCCCCACCGTTCTCGTCACCGATCCACAGGCCGTCCAGCACGTCCTCGCCCGGCGCCCGGAGCTGTACGTCAAGCGCTCCCACCGCGCCCGGCTGCTGATCGGTGACGGTGTCCTCGCCGCCACCGGCGCGGCCTGGAAGCGGCAACGCCGCCTGTTGCAGTCCCAGTTCACGGGCACGGGGATGCGGCGCTACGAACAGCGGATCACCGGGGCCGCCCGGACCGCGGCCGACCGCTGGGCCCGATACGCCCGTACCGGGGCGACCTTCGACGTCGGCCAGGAGGTGCGCCGCTTCGCACTGGACACCATCTGGCGCACCCTCACCGGGTACCCCCTCGACGACGGGACCGAGCGTGAACTGGCCGCCGTGGCGGCGGTGGCGGCCGTCCTCCCGACGCTACCCGCCGGCGCCGTCGACGCCCAGGAGGCCGTCGCCGCCGACCTCGCCCGGATCGACGCGGTCGCCCGGCACGCCATCGACACCGCGCGCGGCGGCACGGCCGGCCCCGAGGGCCCCGGCCTGCTGAGCGTCCTGACCGACGCGGCCACCGAACGCCCCGAGTACACCGACCGGTTGATCCGCGACGAGCTGGTCACGCTCCTCGTGGCCGGGCACGAGACCACCGCCACCACGCTGACCTGGCTCCACCTGCTGCTCGACCGACACCCCGCCGCCCGCGAGGAGGCACTGGCCGCGGGAGCCGCGGGCTCGGCCGAACGCCGCCGGGCCGTGCAGGCTCTGGTCCACGAGACGCTCCGCCTCTACCCGTCCGCGTGGATCCTGCCCCGCCACGCCACCGGGGACGACACCCTGGCCGGCCACGCCGTGGAGGCGGGCACCGACATCCTGGTCTGCCCCTACCTCACGCACCGCGATCCCCGACTGTGGCCGGACCCCGACCGCTTCGACCCCCGGCGCTTCGGCACGCCGGACGGGCGGCCCACCGATCCGGGCGCCTACTTCCCCTTCGGCATGGGCCCCCGCGCCTGCCTCGGACTCCAGTTCGCCCTCCGTGAATCGACCGTGCTGCTCGAACATCTGCTGCCGGTCCACGTCCCCGTCTTCTCCGCCACACCCACGAAGGCGGTGTACGGCATCACCGTCCGCCCCGACGGCCCGGCCCCCGCGACACTGAAGGCGCCGCTCGCCTGAAGCGGGGCGCGCCGCCGGGGGGCGGACGGTGACGAGCCCGTTCGGGTTCTCCTCCGTACGTCTCTTTTTGTGTACACCGAGAGGTGGATCAAGACTGCCCTGAAGAGGGATTCGCCGGCGTCCCGGACACGAAATCGTCGCTCCGTACACATAGTTGACGGAAAGGAACGGCACATCGTGCGGATAGGACGCATGGCGCCCTTGCTCGCCGTGGGGGTCACGGCAACGCTGGTCCCCGCCCTCGCCCCGGCGCAGGCATCCGCGGCAGAACCGCTGAAGAGATTCGAGACGCAGAAGCCCGCCTGGCACCGGTGCGACGCATCGCAGCCGGCGGCGTTCCAGTGCGCCACGATCAAGGTCCCGCTCGACTACGGCCGCCCCGGCGCCACGACCATCAAGCTGGCCGTCTCCCGGATGAAGACCAGCGCCCCGGGCAAGCGGCACGGCGCGCTCCTCTTCAACCCCGGTGGCCCGGGCGGCGAGGGCCTGGACATGCCCGTCATGATGAAGGACATGCTGCCCAAGACGGTCCGCGAGAAGTACGACCTCATCGGGTTCGACCCGCGCGGCGTGGGGCGCAGCACCCCGGTCACCTGCGGTCTCACGGGCGCCGAGCAGAACATGGAACACCCCTACAAGGCCGAGACGTTCAGCCGGAACGTCAAGTGGGCCCGGACCGTGGCCGACAAGTGCCGTGCCAGGAACGGCGACCGGCTCCCGTACATCACCACGCGCAACACCGCCCGCGACATGGACGTCATCCGTGCCGTGCTCGGCGAGAAGAAGATCTCCTACCTGGGCTTCTCCTACGGCACGTACCTGGGTGCCGTCTACGCGCAGATGTATCCCGGGCGGACCGACCGCTTCGTGCTGGACAGCTCGGTCGACCCCGCACGGGCCTGGCGCGGCATGATCCAGGTGTGGGCGGAGGGCAGCGAGCCGGCGTTCACCCGCTGGACGAAGTGGACCGCGCGGCACCACCGCACCTACAAGCTCGGCGACACGCCGGCCAAGGTGAAGAAGACGTTCTGGGACCTGGTGGCCCGCGCCGACCGTACGCCCATCGAGAACGGCGGCGAGAAGTTCACCGGCGACGACATCCGGGCCGGCCTGCGCCCCGCGTTCTTCAGCCCCGAGTACGCGGCCGAGGCGGTCGCGGACCTCAAGAAGGCCGCCGGGGGACACGCGACCCCCCGCCGTTCCCCCGCGCCGAAGGCGCAGCCGGGGCCGGGCCGGTCCACGGCGTGGGCCGCACAGGCGCCGGCCGACAACGAGTCCGCCGCCTTCTGGACCGTGGTCTGCGGCGACACCGCGGCGTGGCCGCGCGACCCGGAGCAGTACCGGCGCGACGCGATCCGCGACAAGGCCAAGTACCCGCTCTACGGCGACTTCGGCTCCAACATCACGCCCTGCGCGTTCTGGGACAAGCCGGCCGAGCCCGTCACCGTGGTGGACGGCAAGGTCGGCCTGCTCACCGTCCAGAACCAGTGGGACTCCCAGACGCCCCTGGTCAGCGGCCTCGGCATGCACCGCGCCCTGAAGGGGTCGCGCATGGTGTACGTCCAGGGCGGCGAGGGCCACGGCGTCTACTCCGGCAACCCGCGCGCCTGCGCCGACCGCACCGTCAACGACTACCTGAGCAACGGGAAGCTCCCGGCACGGGACGTCACCTGCAAGCCGTCCGGTGACCGGAACCCCGGCGTGGCCCGGCCTCTCGTCCCGTCCCGGCCCACACCGGGAGCGCCCCGCTTCTGAGGGGCGCGGACCGACCCGGTGACGCCCGTCCGGCCGTGCGACTCGCCGCCCGGACGGGCGCGACGGGACACCCACGCCGGGGCGCCGCATGCGGCGCCCCGGCGTGGGCGCGCGGCGAGTGAGGACCGTGTGATGTTCACGCGGCGCCGTGCGGCCGGGGCGCGCCCGGCGCGCCGGTGACGGTGCGGACGCGGACGCCGTTGTCGCGCAGCCGCCGCAGTTCGCCCGCCGGGGCCGCGTCGTCGACGAGCACCAGGTCGAAGTCGCTGAGCGGAGCGAGCGCGTACAGGCCCTGGTTGGCGAACTTGGTGTGGTCGATGATCAGTACACGACGCGAGGCGGCCGCCATCATCGCCTGCTTGACCTGCACCGTCTCGGGTGACATGTGATAGCAGCGGCCGCCGGTCACCGCCGTGGTCGACATGAACAGCACGTCCGCCCGGAACGCCTCCACGCTCCGCGCCGTGTGCGCGCCCAGGAAGGCGTCGTAGGCCGGGAAGTAGGTGCCGCCCAGCGCGACGAGGGACACGCCGGGTTCGCGGGCCAGCGCCGAGATGGCCGGCAGCGAATTGCTGACGACCGTGACGGGCGTGTGCTCCGGCAGGTGCCGGACCAGGTTCAGGCAGGTCGTGGAGTCGTCGATCATCACCACCTGGCCGGGCGCGAGTTCCTCGGCGGCGGCGCGTGCCAGCAGCTGCTTGGTCCGCACCATCGTCGTCAGGCGTTCGCTGGTGCTGCCGTGGAACTGCGTCGAGGGCAGACAGCTCGCCCCGCCGCGCACCTTGCGCAGCCACCCCTGTGCCTGGAGAGCGTCCAGGTCGCGGTGGACGGTCATGACGCTCACGCCGAACTCGGTCGCGAGGTCGGCGGTACGGACGAAACCCTTGTCCGTGACGAGTGCGCGCAGCCGGTTCCGGCGCTCCTCCCGGGCGTCCGTCCGGGCGTCCGCACCGGCCATGGCAGCCGCTCCTTCCGGGGACCGCGCGGTTCCCCGCCGTGGCGGACGGGAACGGATGAGAAGAGCCTCATGAGAATCCCACATGAACGTAACACGGCCACGGCGGGCCAGGGCCCGGTCCCCGGCGCCCGAGCGGCGCACGCGCGAGGCGGCGCGCCCGGCCCGGCGGGGACTTCACACGACGCGCGGGCCGGACCGCGGGACGATCCGCGAGACCGATTGACGGCCCCGCGGAAACCCGTTTCCCTGATGTCCGCGAGCCGCCCGGAAGCCGGGCCGTTCGCTTCGGGAGTCCCGGTCCGTGGGTGCGGCCTTGGCGAAGGGGCGGGTACAGCAGTCATGTCGGTTCTCAGCATCGATGTCGGAACCTCGGTCATCAAATCCGTCGTGTTCGACGACCAGGGCCAGGAGCTGGCGGTCTCCCGGACCGGCACCGAGGTGCTGCGGCCCCGTCCCGGATGGGCGGAGCAGGACATGGACGCGGTGTGGAACGGGGTCGTCCGCACCGTCCGCGGCGCCCTGTCCCGGCTCGGCCCCGCCCAGGACCCGGTGTGGCTGGTGAGCTTCACGGCACAGGGCGACGGCTGCTGGCTCGTGGACGGCGACGGCCGCCCCACCGGCCCGGCGATCCTCTGGTCCGACGGACGCGCCGGCGATCTGCTCACCCGCTGGCAGGCCGACGGCGTCCTGGAGCAGGCGTTCCGCCGCAACGGCTCGCTCACCTGCAGCGGTATGCCGAACGCGGTGCTCGGCTGGCTCGCCGGGCACGACCCGGAGCGGCTGCGGCGCTCCCGGACCGCGCTGACGGCGGCCGGCTGGCTGTTCCTGAAGTTCACCGGGGTCACCGCCGTCGACGAGTCCGACGCCTCCGCGCCCTTCCTCGACCACACCACCGGCGCCTACGACCCGGCGATCCTCGACCTCTTCGCCATGCGGTGGGCCGAGCCGCTGCTGCCGCCGATCCTCGGCGAGCACGAGCGCATCGCCGAGATCACCCCCCGTGCCGCCGCCGAACTCGGGCTGCCCGCCGGGCTGCCCGTCGTCATGGCCCCCTACGACATCGCCGCCACCGCCCGCGGCGCCGGAGCCGTCGACCCCGGCCAGGCGTGCGCCATCCTCGGCACCACCCTGTGCACCGAGATCGTCATGCGGGAGCCGGACACCGGGGGAGAACCGTGCGGCATCAACATCGCCTACCGCGGCCGTGAACGCATTCTGCGCGCCTTCCCCACCCTCTCCGGCACCGAGGTCCTCGACTGGGCCTGCCGCACCCTGTCCGTCGAGGACCCCGCCCACCTCGGCGGGCTCGCCTTCGGCACCGAACCGGGCGCGGGCGGACTCGCCTTCCTGCCGTACCTCTCGCCCGCCGGCGAGCGCGCCCCCTTCCTCGATCCGCGCGCCCGCGGCGCCTTCTGGGGCCTGTCCCTCGACCACACGCCCGCCCATGTCGCCCGCGCCGTCTTCGAGGGGCTGTCCCTCGTCGTCCGCGACTGCCTGGCCGCGTCCGGGACCGACGTCCACGAACTGCGTCTGTGCGGCGGCGGATCCGCCAGCGACGCCTGGTGCGGGCTCATCGCGGACGTCACCGGCGTGCCCACGGCCCGTGGCGCCGACACCGAGCTGGGCGCCAAGGGCGCGTTCCTGACCGGTCTCGTCCTCACCGGGGCGGAGAGCAGCATGCACGACGCCGCCGCCAAGTACGTCCGGATGCGGGCCACCTGGCAGCCGGACGCCGCGCGCGCCGCGTTCTACGACGGGCTCTACGACACGTACCTCACCTGGCGCGACACCGCCCGCTCCCTCGGCTGGGCACCCCCGCCCGCCCCCTCGGCGCCCGCCGCCGCGGCCACCGCCGCCGCCCCGGCCCTCCCCGCGAAGGCCCCGCATGTCTGACGCCCTGTCGCCCGACGCCGTCCACCTCGGACTCGACCTCGGCACCCAGAGCGCCCGCGCGGTCGCCGTGGACGGCGCCGGCCGGCTGCTGGGCGCCGCCCGGCGTCCGCTGACCGGCCGCCGCGACGGTGTACGCCACGAGCAGGATCCCGAGCAGTGGTGGTCCGCCCTCGCCGCCGCCTGCCGGGAGGCCCTGACCGGGACCGACCCCCGCCGGGTGCGGGACCTGGCCGTGGACGCCACCTCCGGGACCCTGCTCCTGGCCGACGCCGCGGGCACCCCCCTCACCCCGGGGCTGATGTACGACGACCGCCGGGCCGACGCCTGGACCGACCGCGTCAACACGCGTGGCGCACCGGTGTGGGAGAAGCTCGGCTACCGTGCCATGCAGCCGTCCTGGGCGCTGCCGAAACTGCTCTGGCTGCTCGACGACCTGAACCGGCCGGGCGGCCCCGGCGTTCCCCCCGGCACCCGTCTGCTGCACCAGGCCGATCTGATCACCTGGCGGCTGACCGGGCACCAGGTCGCGAGCGACGCCAGCCACGCCCTGAAGACCGGCTACGACCTGATCGCCGAGCGGTGGCCCGGGGCCGAGCTGGACGCGCTCGGCGTCCCGAGCGAGCTGCTGCCCGACGTCGTACGGCCCGGCACGGTCCTCGGCACCGTGTGCGCCGCCGCCGCCGAGGCGACCGGCATCCCCTCCGGCACCCTCGTCACCGCGGGCATGACCGACGGCTGCGCGGCGCAGATCGGCGCCGGCGCCCTCACGCCCGGTGCCTGGAACTCCGTACTGGGCACCACCTTGGTGTTCAAGGGGGCGAGCCCCCGCCTGGTCCGCGATCCCGGCGGCGTCGTCTACTGCCACCGCGGCCCCGGCGGCACCTGGCTGCCGGGCGGCGCCTCCAGCAGCGGTGCCGGCGTCCTCGCCCACCGCTTCCCCGGCGCGAGCCCCGCCGTCCTCGACGCGCTGACCGAGCGGGCCGCCGCGACCGGCTCCACCGCCGTCGTCTACCCGCTCGTGGGCGCGGGCGGCGAACGCTTCCCGTTCCGGGCCCCCGACGCCGAGCCCTTCGTCCTCGGCGAACCCGCGGGCGACGCGGAGGAGTTCCACGCCTGTCTGCTCGGGGTGGCGTTGCTCGAACGGCTCTGCCTCGACTACCTCGACCACCTCGGCGCCCCCGTCGACGGCCCGCTCACGTTCACCGGTGGCGGGGCCCGCAACCGCTACTGGTCGCAGCTGCGCGCCGATGTGCTCGGCCGCGCCGCCCGGCTGCCGGAGCAGGCCGAGAGCGCCCTCGGCATGGCGGTGCTCGCCGCCACCGCCTCGGGTGCCACGCTGGAGGAGGCCGCGGGCGCCATGGTGCGCCTGCGCGAGGAACTGCGCCCCGACCCCGCCCGCACCGCCCGCCTCCTCCCCGTCTACCTCGATTTCGTCGACGCGCTGGTCCGCCGCGGCTGGCTGGCACCGGCCGTGGCCGGCCACGCGCGTGGAAAGGCCGGACAGTGACCGACTTCGTCCTCGTACGCCATGGGGAGACCGTCTGGCACGCGGAGAACCGGTACGCGGGCCGCACCGACGTGCCGCTCACCGAGCTGGGCCGCCGGCAGGCCGACGAGCTGGGTGCCTGGGCCGCCGGGCAGCGCCTGGACGCCGTACTGTGCTCCCCGCTGTCCCGGGCCCGGCTGACCGCCGAGCCCGCGGCGGCCGCGCTCGGCCTCACGCCGTGGGCCGACGAACGCCTGCGCGAGGTGGACTTCGGCCGCGGCGACGGTCTCACCCGCGCCGAGATGGCCGAGGCGTTCCCCGAGGAGCTGGCCGCCTTCCTCACCGATCCCGTCGCCCACCACCTGCCCGGCGGAGAGCATCCCGCCGCGGCAGCGGACCGCGCCGTCCACTGCCTGGCGGAGACCGCACGCAAGCTCCCCGACGGGCGCGTCCTCGTCGTGGCCCACTCCACCCTGCTGCGCCTGGTGCTGTGCCGGCTCCTCGGCATCCCCCTCGCGCGCTACCGCCAGGTGTTCCCCGCCCTCCACAACGGCGCGCTGACCGAACTGCGGCTGCGCGACGGCCAGGCGTCCCTGCTCCGTCTCAACGCACCCGCTCGCTGACCCCTCGCCACCCGGGAGTACCGCCGTGCCCACCACCGTCCTCGCCGCCGGCGACCACTTCGTCCTGCCCGAGCTGCTCGAACAGGAACTCCGCGCGGCCGTGCCCGCCGGCACCGAGCTGGACGTCCGCCGGCTCCGGCTCCCCTGGCCGCACACCCCGTTCGGCAAGGTCGCCGAGGTCGACGAGGCGTCCGGCACCGAGGAGGAGATGATCGAGGCGCTGCGCGGCGCGCGGATCTGCGTCACCCAGATGGCCCCCCTCACCGAACGGGTGCTGGCCGCCTGCCCCGGTCTGGAGCTGTTCTGCGTCAGCCGCGGCGGACCGGTCAACGCCGACCTGGAGGCCGCCACCCGCCACGGCGTCGCCGTCTGCTACGCCCCGGGCCGCAACGCCGTGGCCACGGCCGAGCACGCGCTGGCCCTCATCCTCGCCGCCGCGCGCGGGATCGGCGACGTCCACACCGACCTCCGGCGGGGCGAGTGGCGGGGCGACTACTACGACTACAGGCGCTGCGGTGTCGAGATCGACGGCTCGGTCGTGGGACTGGTCGGCTTCGGCGCCATCGGCTCGCGCGTCGCGCGCGTCCTGACCGCCATGGGAGCCACCGTCCTCGTCCACGACCCCTACGTGCGGCCGGAGGCGGTGCGGGGCGTCGCCCGGCTGGTCTCCCTGGACACGCTGCTGAGCCGCTCCAGGATCGTCTCCCTGCACGCGCGGGTGACGGACGAGACCCGCGGCATGATCGGGCAGGCCCAGATCCGGGCCATGCCACGGGGTGCCGTCCTCGTGAACTGCGCCCGCGGCGCCCTGGTCGACTACGACGCGGTGTGCGACGCGCTCGACTCGGGGCAGCTGGCGGCCGCCGGATTCGACGTGTTCCCCGTCGAGCCGGTACCGGCGGCCTCGCGTCTGCTGTCCGCTCCGAACGTGATCCTCACCCCGCACATCGCGGGCGCCAGCCGGGAGGTCGCCCACAAGGCCGCCCGGATCGTCGCCGCCGAGGCCGGCCGCTTCCTCCGCGGCGAGCCGTTGGCCCACTGCGCCAACCCCGAGGCCGCCGGCGGCTGAAGGAGCGCCCCGGCGCGGGGCCGTACGGCTCCGTGAGCGGGTCCGGGGGCCGGCCGACGGCGCGGACGGGAGGGCCGGACACCGCGTGGGGTGTCCGGCCCTCCCGCCGGCCGACGCCGGTGCGGTGTCAGTGCCCGGCCGACTCCTCGGGGCGCGCGTGGCGCGGCAGGAGGAACGCCAGCAGGAAGGTCAGGGCGAGCATGCCGTCGACGATCCACAGCACCGTCTGCATGACCGAGCCGAAACCGCCGCGGAAGGCGGACGAGGCGGTGTCCTCCAGAGCGGCGGGTATCCGGGCGCCGGCCCGGGGCGAGGTCACGGCGGACCGGGTGTCCTTCTCCAGGCGTGCGCAGGAGGCCGGAGTGGCGGCGGGGTCCTTGGCGACGGCGCGGTCCGAGGCGCACGCCCGCAGGTCCGCGACGACGCGGTCCTGGGCGGCGGGCGCGACATGCGCGGCGGTCAGCTCCCGCCGCAGTCCGTCCGCGTGCTGGTCGACGGCGGTGGCGATGCCGCCGCCCAGCAGACCGAAGAACACGGTGCCGAGCACGGCCACGCCGAAGGCGCCGCCGAGCTGCTGTATCGCGGTCATGGTGCCGGACGCCGAGCCCGTCTCGTGCTGCTCGACACTGGCGAGCACGATGTCGAAGAACGGCGCCATCAGCAGGCCCATCCCGATGCCGGAGACGAGCAGGGACGGCCCGAACTGCCAGGGACCGACGGTGTCGCCCACCACGTCGAGGGTCAGCCACACGCCGAACACACCGGCCGCCATGACCAGCGTGCCCGCCTGGAGCACGGCCCGGCCGAAGCGGGCGACGCCCTGAGCGATCCCGAAGCCGACGACCATGCCGCCCGACCAGGGCACCAGCACCAGTCCCGCCTTGAGCGGCGAATAGCCGAGGCCGATCTGGGCGTAGAGGGTGAAGACCAGCATGAAGCCCTGCATGGCGGAGAAGAAGACCAGCCCGAGGGTCATGCCGCCGCTGAACCCGCGCTTGCGGAAGAGGCTGGGGACGACCAGCGGGTCCCGGCCGGCCTTGCCGACCCGCGACTCGTACACGGCGAAGACGGCGAAGACGACCAGGGAGGCGGCCATCATCGCGAACGTCCACAGGGGCCAGTCGTACTCACGCCCCTGCACCAGCGGGAAGATGATGAGCAGCGCGGCCAGCGAGACCAGGAGCATGCCGGGGATGTCGAGGCGCGGCTTGTCCCCGGACACGTTCCTCGGCAGGTAACGCACGGCACCGAGGATGGCCGCGGCGCCCAGGGGCAGGTTGATCAGGAAGATCATCCGCCAGCCGGTGCCGAAGTAGTCGGCGTCCACGAGCCAGCCGGCCAGGATCGGCCCGCACACCGCGGACAGCCCCATGACGGGGCCGAACATGCCGAAGGCCTTCTGGGACTCCTTCGGCGGGAACATCTCCTTGATCATGCCGAGGCCCTGCGGCAGCATCACCGCGCCGAACAGCCCCTGTACGACGCGTGCGGCGATCAGCATCTCGGGCGAGACGGCTATCGCGCACAGCAGTGAACCCACGGTGAAGCCGGCGGCCCCCACGAGGAACATCCGGCGGCGCCCGTGGATGTCCCCGAGGCGTCCTCCGGTGACGAGTCCGATGGCCATCGAGAGGGTGTACGCGGCGGCGAGCCACTGCAGGGTGGAGGCGCCGCCGCCGAGGTCGGCCCGCATGGAGGGACCGGCGATGGTCGTGACGACGGCGTCGAGGAGATCCATCACCTCGGCCGCGAGGATCACGAACAGGGCAGCCCAGCGCCACCGGTAGGGCGCTGGCGAGTCGGTGGGCGTCTCGGCGGACGCGACACCGGTGGTGGACATCGGAACTCCTCGTGGGCGGAAGCGGGAAGCGGAGACATCGGGGACGGCGAGCGGAAGCCGCGCCGGTACGACGATGTGAGGGCGCGCTGGACGGACCGTCCGGAGAACAGTGTTCACCCTAACAGAACACTGCTCACCGGCAGAACGCTGTTCATTAAGATATAGCGCAAGCATGGAACCCGCACAAGATATATCGCGTCTCGCGGCGAACGCGCTGCTCTCCGCGGGAGAACACTGTTCTCCCCATGCCTAGACTGGACGCATGACCGACGCGGCCGCCGACACCCCCACGCCCCCTCCGACGTCCCCCTGGGAGCGCGAGCGCCCCGCCCGCGCCCGCGTCGCCCCCGTCCGCGCCCCCCTGTCCCGCGAGCGGATCGTCGAGGCCGCCTTCATCGTGCTGGACCGCCAGGGCCTCGACGGGCTGTCGATGCGGCAGGTGGCGGCGGAGCTGGGCGTCACCGTCTCGGCCCTGTACGCCCACGTCAGCTCCAAGGACGACCTGCTGGAGCTGATGTACACCCGGCTCTTCACCGGCTTCGCGATGCCCGCGCCCGACCCGGAGCGGTGGCGGGAACAGCTGCGGGACTTCGCCCGCTCGGTACGGCAACGCCTGCTGTCCCACCGGGACATGGCCAGGATCTCCATGGCCCACGTCCCCTTCACCGCGGAACTGCTGCCGCATGTGGAGGCGTTGCTCGCCGTCTTCCGCACCGCCGGACTGCCCGACCGCATCGCGGCGGAGGCCGGCGACCTCATCTCCACCTACATCGACGGGTTCGTCCTGGAGGAGGGGATGTGGCAGGACCGGGCGGCCCAGCTCGGCGGCGGCGACTCCTCCATGGCCCGCCCCGACTGGCGCGAGATGGCCGGCGACATGCAGGACTACTTCGCGTCCCTGCCCGCGAAGGACTTTCCCCATCTGCGGGCTCTGGCGGGACTGATGGTGACGGACTCCTCCGACGAGCGCTTCGACATCGGTCTGGAGATCATCCTGCGCGGGCTGGCGAGCTATCTGCCGGAGCCGGCCGCGGACGGCGGCCCGGACGCCCCCGGGGCTCCGGACGCCCCGCGGCCCCCGGACGCCACCTGACCCGCGACACTCCCGCTCGCGTCCCCGGCTCCGCCCCGGAGCCGGCGGTCGGCGGGCGCGCGCACGCTAGCGTCCGGTGTTCTCCGGCTCGCTGAGCCGGCGGACGGCCTCCACGACCGCCGCGCGGTGCCGGGCCAGTCGCTCCGGCGACCAGGGCTGTCCGCCCTCGTCCGCCCAGAACCACGCCTGGGCCGCGGCCAGGATCATGGTCAGGAGGTCGTCGGGCGCCATGGCCCGGGCCAGCTCGCCACGTTCCTGCGCGTCGGCCACCGTGGCGGTCTTGTGCCGGTAGGCCTCCGGCTCGGGCCCGGTGGCGGCGGGGCGTTCCAGCAGCTTCCACAGGCGCAGACGCATGAGGTCCGGCCGGGCCACGAGGTGGTCGAAGATCGCGCCGGCGTAACCGGGCAGGTCGTCGGCGTCGAACGGCACGGACTCGGCACCCGCCGTCATCGCCCGTCGCAGCACCTCGTCGAACAGCTGCTCCTTGTTGCCGAAGTAGGCGTAGATCAGCCGCTTGTTGGCCCCCGCGTTCTCGGCGATCCGGTCCACTCGGGCGCCGGCGATGCCGTAGGCGGCGAATTCGGTGAAGGCGGCGTCGAGCAGCCGGGCCTTGGTGGCGCTGGAGTCCCGTGGCATGTACGCCACCCTAGCAAGTAACTATCTAGTTATTGACACTCGCCGCCCGGGGGTCTACGGTCATGTATCTATCCAGTTAGTTACTGATCGAGGAGCACTGTCATGGAACATCGCGCACTGGGCGGCCAGGGGCTGACCGTCGGCGTCCAGGGGCTCGGCTGCATGGGCATGAGCGCCTTCTACGGCGCCACGGACGAGACCGAGTCGCTGGCCACCGTCGACCGGGCGCTGGAGCTGGGTGTCACCCTGCTGGACACCGCCGAGAGCTACGGGCCGTTCGTCAACGAGCGGCTCGTCGGCAAGGCGCTGGCCGGCCGCCGGGAGGCCGCCGTGCTCGCCACCAAGACCGGTGTGGAGATCACCGACGACGGCAGGGCACTCGGCCTCAACGGCCGCCCGGAGTACGTCCGCCATGCCCTCGAACGCTCACTGCGGCACCTGGCCACCGACCACGTCGACCTCTACTACCTCCACCGCATCGACCCGGAGGTGCCGATCGAGGAGACCGTCGGCGCCCTGGCCGAGCTGGTCGCCGAGGGCAAGGTCCGTCACATCGGCGTGTCCGAGGCCTCCGCGCGGACCATCCGCCGGGCCCACGCCGTGCACCCCCTGACCGCCGTCCAGACCGAGTACTCGCTCTTCGAGCGCGGGATCGAGCACAACGGAGTGCTCGACACCCTGCGCGAGCTGGGCATCGGCCTGGTCGCCTACTCCCCGCTGGGGCGCGGCTTCCTGTCCGGCGCGATCACCGGCCCCGACGACTTCGCCGAGGACGACTGGCGGCGGACCGACCCCCGCTTCCAGGGCGAGAACTTCGAGCGCAACCTCGACGTCGTCCGCGAGGTCCGCCGGATCGCCGCCGACAAGAACGTCACGCCCTCGCAGCTGGCGCTCGCCTGGGTCCAGCACCAGGGCGCGATCGCCATCCCCGGCACCAAGCGCCGCCGCTACCTGGAGGAGAACGTCGCCGCGACCGAGGTGACCCTCACCGCGGACGACCTCGCCGCGATCGAGGCGGTCGCCCCGCACGGCGTCGTCACCGGCGACCGCTACGCACCCGAGTTCATGGGGACGCTCGACGGCTGACGCTTCATGGGGACGGCCGACGGCTGAGAACTTCATGGGGACGCTCGGACGCTCGACGGCTGAGAACTTCGTGGGGACGCTCGACGGCCGGGAACCGCCGCCTCCCTCATCGGGAACTCCTCGTGTCCGGGGACGGCCGAACGAATCCGCCTTCGCCGGCGTCGTTCTTCCATGAAGATCTGCATACTGCAACGTCGTGTCGTGCCGGCCGCCGTCCTGGCTCTGATCGGCCTGACGGGGTGTTCGGCATCCGGAGGGGACGGGGCGAGGACCGTCACGAGGGACGAGGCGATCACACGGCCGGTCACGGTGAGCGGCGGGGACGGCCGCACCCTCGCCGTCATGGCCGAGTCGGGCGGGTGCGACGACCTGCCTCGTCTCCGGGTGGTGTCCGAGACGTCCCGGGGGGTGACCCTGACCGTGCGGGTCGTCACCCGGACCGGACGGGACGTCGTCTGCCCGGCCGCCGCCCGGTTCGGACCGGCCTGCGCCACCCTGCGCACGCCCCTCGGATCGCGGACGGTGACCGATGGGAGGACCGGCCGCCGACTGGTGGTCCGCGAAGAGGGCGGCGCCGGGAAGGCCGAGGCGCCGCACTGCCCGGCGGAGAAGTGACGACGGCGGCACGGGGGTGCGTTCACATGGGGGCGCGTTCGGATCCTCTCGGGACATACGGCTGCCGCCCGTCCGCCCGCCGGGATGCCGGCTCCCGCGCGGCGAGAGCCGGCCCTCAGCTGGAATCAGGTCGCGGCCTGGACGGTCGGCGAGGGCACCCCTTCGCCGGGCACGGCGCACGGACGGAGGACCATCAGCGAGTCTTCCGAGGCCGCCACCATGGCGAAGGGGAACCGGTCGAGTTCGAGACAGAGCGCGACATCATCGGGATGCACTCCCCGCCGCACCCCCTGCGCCAGCTCGGCGGCTGCGCGCGACCCGGCGGCGCGGCGGAGGAACCCGGTCGCGTCCGTTCCGGCGTCGGTGACTCTGCGGGCGATGTACTGAGCGCACGCCAGGTCTTCATCGGCCTGTCCGTTGTCGCCGGTGACCACGAACGTGACGCTGTCACCCGTGCGTGTCCGCAGGAGCCGGGCCGTTGCCTCCGCCACCACGAAGCTCGCGCACAGCACCAGCGACGCCTCCTTGACGGCGAGGGCGCCGACCGTCCCCGCCGTGGTCTTCTGCACGACGGTCCGGCCGCCGAGGTCGACCGAGCGCAGCAGCCCCGGCGAGTTGACGGCGTCGAACCCGGGCGCGGGCGGACCGTCTTTGAGCGCCACCCAGTCCGGGCGGCGGGCCTTGAGGGCCAGGGCTTCGTCCAGCGACTCGGCGAGAACGATCCTCTCGGCCCCCTGGGCGAAGGCCCAGGCGGCCACGGTGAAAGCGCGCATGACGTCGACCACGACCGCCACGGCGGGGGCCTCGGCCAGCTCGGCGATGCCGAGGAAACGAGCGTTCATTCGGCTCATGATCGCGCACGCCCGGCCCCGAGCACCAGGCTCCGGCCCGGTCCGTCCACGGCCGGGGTGCCGGGCGAACGGGGCGGCCCCGCGCGACCGCCGCGGCCGCCGCCGCGCGGAGCGGCCGGGAACCCGGGCGGCGGCCGGCCCGGGTTCTCGCGGTCGTCCCCGCGCGGGGTCCGTCATCCGGCGGGATCGAGGACGACCGGCAGCTCCGCCAGGCCGCGGAAGGCCGGGAAGGGAACCTCCAGCCAGTGCGGTGCGCCGGCGGGGTCGGCCAGGGCCATCCCGGGGAACCGCTCGAACAGCCGGGTGAGAGCCAGCTGCGTCTCCAGCCGGGCCAGCGGCGCCCCCAGACAGTAGTGGCTGCCGTGCCCGAACCCGAGGTGCGCGTCCTGCGCGTTGCCCGGCCGCGTCACGTCCAGCTCGTCCGGGGCGTCGAACTTCTGCGGATCCCGGTTGGCGGAGCTGATCGCGATCTGGACCAGGGCACCCTTCGGGATCAGGGTCCCGCCGTACTCCACGTCCTCGGTGGCGTAGCGGAACGTCGCGCTCTCCACGGAGCCGTCGAAGCGCACCAGTTCCTCGACCGCCGCGCGGATCAGGTCCGGGTTCTCCCGCACGGCGCGCAGTTGCGCGGGACGGGACAGCAGATGGTGGACGGCGTTGCCGATGAGGTAGGCCGTCGTCTTGTGCCCCGCGAACATCAGCAGGAACGCCGTGGAGACCAGCTCGTTCTCGGTGAGCGCGTCGTCGTTGTCCCGGACCGAGGTGAGCGCGCTGAGCAGATCGTCACCCGGGCGGCGCCGCTTGGCGCTGATGAGGTCCGAGAAGTACGCGTGCAGACCCTCCTCCGCCTGCTGCTGGGCCCGCTTGGCCTCCTCGCCGAACCCGGTCTGCGCCACCGTCGTGGACAGGTGCTGCATCCGAGAGCGGTCCTCCGGCGGCACGCCGAGCAGATCGCAGATCACGATGATCGGCAGCGGGAACGCGAACGCGGGCAGCAGATCGAACCGCTCCCGCGTGGGGCACGCGTCGAGCAGGTCCCGGACGATCTCCTCGATCCGCGGCCGCAGCGCCTGCACCCGCTTCGGGGTGAACGCGGAGTTGACCAGCCTGCGCAGCCGGGTGTGCTTGGGCGCGTCGGAGTTGAGCATGTTGTCGTCCAGCGCGACCGACGAGTCACCGAAGATCCTCCGGTACGCGTCCATCGCCCCGTACATGTCCTTGCTCAGCCGCGGATCCGACAGCGCGGCCCGCGCGTCCTCGTACCGGGTGATCAGGTACGTCTCGTTGCCGTGCGGCGGCCTCATGGGGCAGACCGGCGCCTCCGTGCGGAGACGGGCGTAGACGGCGTGGGGATCCCGGCGGAACTCGGGGGTGCATCGCTCGGCAGCGGTGACGGCGTCTTGCGTGGTGGTCACGGACGACTCCTGAGGTCGAAGACGGCCTGGGCGTTGCCGCCGAGGATGCGCTGCTGGGCCGCCTTGTCGATCGGCAGCTTCTCGATCATGCGGATGAAGTCCTCCAGCGGCGCGGCGATCGGCGGGGAGTCCGTGCCGAACAGCATCCGCTCGGGCCCCAGCACCTCCGCGTTCAGGCTCAGGTGTGCCGCGCTGAACGGACTGGTGTCGACATACATGCGGCGCAGCGCCGCCGCCGGGTCCGCGGCCGGTGCCGTGCCGGGCACCCGCGCGGCCGGCGGGGGCCCGGCGGCCGGCCTGCCGCCGGCCTGCCTCGTGCCGGCCGGCGGCACGGCCGCGGGCGGGGCGGAGACCGCCCCCGGCGGTCCCGACGGCGGCGCGCCCCCGGCCCAGTGCCGGGGGCGCGCCGCCGTCTGCAGACGCTCCGGCAGCAGCGCCAGAGCGCCGCCGCCGGTCGCGCCGATCAGTCGCAGACCCGGGTACTTGTCCAGCCACCCCGCGAACGCGATCATCGCCATGCCCACGGTGACGTCACCGAACCGGCCGATCTGTTCGACGAAGCCGATCTCGTCGACCCGTTCCGTGCCGACCGGTTCGGCCGGGGCGTGCACCAGTACGGGCACCCCGGCCTCCGCGGCCAGCGCGAAGAAGGAGTCGGCGCGTGGCGAGCCGAGCAGCTCCCCGTGGACGCTGGACGTGGTGATCAGGCCGACGAAGGCGGGGTCCGCCAGGGTTTCCCGCACCCCTTCGAGGTGATCGTCGTCCCCGAACGGGTTGGCGTACACGTAACCGCGCAGCTGGTCCGGGAACTTGCGGATCAGGCCTGACATCCAGTCGTGGAAGCCGCGCAGCCGGTCGCGGGGCTGGGCGTAGTTGTCGACGCCCGGCACCCGTGCCATCGCGCCGGCCCCGACGGGGCTGCCGATGATGGTGAGGTCGATCCCCGCCTCCGCGCGAGCGGCGAGCATGCCGTCCACGTCGGTCAGGCTCGGGGGCATGGGGAAGCGTTCGGCCGCTTCCGGTGGGGACAGATGCCCGTGAATGTCGATGATCACGTGTCGGTTCCCGATTTCGGTATGAGTGCGCGGGTGACCGCGGCACAGTCCTGGTCGCCCAGTCCTTGCTCGGTGGCGCGGACGTGGGTCTCCGCCGCGGCGGTCGCCAGCGGCAGACTCAGGCCGACTGCTGCTGCCTGCTTGGAAGCGAGCATGAGGTCTTTCGCCATCAGCCGCAGCCGGAAGTCCGGCTCCTCGAAGCGGCCGGAGGCCAGACGCCGGGACTTGAACGCCATGACGGGCGAGGCGAAACCGCTGCCCGCGATGGTCTTGAGGACCAGCTGCCGGTCGAGTCCGCAGGCGGTCGCCAGCTCGGCGGCCTCGGCCAGGGCCTGCACCTCGATGCCCATCAGCAGGTTGAGGAGCAGTTTCATCCGCATGCCGGACCCGAGTGCGCCCAGATGGACGACGTCCTTGCCCAGCGTCTCCAGCAGCGGGCGCACGCTCCGGAACGCCTGCTCCTCGCCGCCGACGAAGAGCCGCAGCTCACCGTCGCGGGCGTGGTCCCGGTTGCCGAGCATGCCGACGTCGAGGACCGTGGGGCCGTTCCCGGCGATCTGCGCGACCTCGTCGGGGCCGACGGTGCTGGCGCAGATCAGGACGCCGGGGTAGGGGCCCGCGGACAGCACGCCGTCCGGTCCGTGCAGCACGGCGCCGAGGGCCTCGCCGTCGGCCACGACGCAGAGGGCGGCGCTCGTGCCCGCGACGGCGTCGGCGGGATGGGCGGCGGTGTAGGCGCCCGCCTTCGCGAGCGGCGCGGTCCGGTCCGCGGTACGGTTCCAGACCCGGACCTGGACGCCTTGGTCGAGGAGGCGGCCGGCCAGGCCGGCGCCCATCGTGCCGAGGCCGAGTACGGCGACGGGGCCGCCTGCGGGGCGCGTCACGAGGACACCCCCTTGGTCTCCTTGACCACCCGGAACCGCAGCGACTGCCGCTGGTCGACGAACTGGCGCAGCGGCGCCACCAGTTCCCGGTGCTCCTCGCTCTGCTGCCAGGCGAAGAAGTCCTCGGCGGACCGCCATTCGCTGGTGATCACCCACTGACGGGAGTCGTCGGCGGGTTCCCCGAGCCGCTCGACGATGTGGCCGGGGGTGCTGGAGACGGATTTCCGGAGCTGCTCGTACAGCTCCAGGAATCCCTGTTCGCCGCCCTCGACGACGCGGACCGCGAACACGACGCCCAGCCTGTCGGCCGGTCGTCCGTTGTGGTTGGTGCCCATGTCTCCTCCTGAGTGAGATCCGGTGGGACACGACTCCAAGGACTCATGTCCCTCGGACGGCTGCAACTCCGAACGGGGGACGGGCCAGTGGGGACAAGGGCCGTACGTTCCGTCATTAGCCATATCGGGTGAGTCGCGGACCGATCCCGACTACCTCGCGGCCGGTTCTGAATGGCCGCGCCCGAACGGGTTCTCACCGGACCGGGAGGGCGGTGCCCGCGGCTGCCCCCTGGGACCGGTGGTCACGAGTCGGTCTTGATCTTCTTCATGGTCGGGTGCGACTCGACGCGCAGGATGCCGGGCAGGCCGGTGAGCTTGCCGGTGAGGAAGGCTTCGTAGGCGGCGTTGTCGGTTCATGCGCCTGTACTGGGTCGGCGGCGCCACCGCCGGCGCCCTGCTCGGCGCACTCGTGCCCGGCAGTACTGACCCCACTGAACCCACTGACCCCACTGACCCCGCGGCGGCGAGCGCCGGGGCCCCGTGACGGCGTGCCGGTCCCCGACTGTCACAAACCCGGATGCTGCCTTGTCCTGGAGAGGTGCGCGTGGGCGCACCGGGCCCGGCGGATGTCGCGGGTGCCCGTCGGGCAACGGATCGGTTGACGGAGACAGTGATGAAGATCGTGGTGATCGGCGGTACGGGGCTCATCGGCTCGCAGGTGGTGGCGCTGGTGCGCGCGCACGGGCACGAGGCGGTCCCCGCCTCTCCCTCCAGGGGGGTCGACGCCCTCACCGGCGAGGGCCTGGCCGAGGCGCTCCGGGGCGCGGACGTCGTCGTGGACGTGTCGAACTCCCCGTCCTTCGAGACCGAGGCGGCGCTGGACTTCTTCACCCGGTCGGCGCAGCACCTGTTCGCCGCCGAGAGGGAGGCGGGCGTGCGCCACCACGTCGCCCTCTCCATCGTGGGTGTCGACCAGGTGCCCGACTACGGCTACTACCGGGCCAAGGTCGCCCAGGAGGAGGCCGTGCGCGGCAGTGGCGTGCCCTACAGCATCGTGCGCGCCACCCAGTTCTTCGAGTTCATCGCTCCGGTGATGGACATGTCCACCGAGGGCACGCGGGTGCGCCTGCCGTCCACGCGTCTGCGCCCGATCGCCTCCGCCGATGTCGCCGCCGCCGTCGCCGAGGCGGCCGAGGGCGAACCCTCCGGCGGCATCCGTGACATCGCGGGCCCCGAGGTGTACGGACTCGACCGGCTCGGCGAGATCACCCTGGCGGCGAAGCCGGACGGCCGCACGGTCGTCACCGACGAGACCGCCGGCCTGTTCGCGGGCATGCCCCACGACGCGCTCGTCGGCGACGACGGCGTGCACGTCGTGGCCACCGGCTACGAGGAGTGGCTCAAGCGGGACTGACCGCCGCGCGGCGGTGGGCGGGGCACCGTGCGGACCGGCGGCGGCGGACCGGGGAGCGTGGAGAGCGGCGGCGTCGGTGGCGACCGCGCCGCCGCCCGTCACGGCCGGACCGTCAGGAGTCCTCGATGGTGATGAAGGGGTCCCACTGGAAGTAGCCCTGCAACTGCCGGTGCCGGTCGAGGATCTGGAAGTAGAAGTGGTACACGACCTTGCCGACGCTCTTCACCGTGGTGCGCCAGTAGTGGTCCTGGTACCTCTGCGTCACGAAGTCCGGACTGCCCTCGCTGCCCTCCCTCGGCAGCGGATAGACGCCGTCGACCACCTCGATCTCCGGAGTCCTGATGAGGGTGTGGCCGGGGTCGCTGCTCACGTACCGGTACAGCAGCGCCTTGTGGTCGCTGCCCAGCGACAGCGTCGTCTCCCGCCACCGGACGGTGTCCCCGGGCTCGGCCCGCAGATTCAGCTCGGCGCCCGAAGTACCGACGATGTGGTCGTGCCGCGTCGTCATGTAGATCAGGCTCTGGTCGACGTAGGTCGGCGCGTCCGGATTCCGTGACGCGTTGGGATTCTGCTCGACGATCGTGGCCGCGTCGAACGCGATCAGTACGTTCAGATCAGCCATTTCTCTCCCCCTGGGGATTCGGGAATTCCTGTTACGGGACTTTCGGTGACGGGACTTTCGGTCACGGGAATGCCGGTCACGGGGTTTTCGGCACCTTGTACGCCATGGCCCGCGGATAGTCGTGCCGGTGCAGGCGGACGCGGACCAGGAGGGGCCCGGCGTTGACCGGGTCGCGCGGGTCGGCGAGGCGGGCCAGCAGGTCGTCCAGCTCCGCGGGGCCGGCGACGCAGAGGCCGCTCGCCGGGGTGTCCTCGCCGGCGAAGACGGCCGCTAGTCGGTCGTAGTGCCAGGGGTGCAGGACGTTGTAGAAGTCCGGCTCGGCGGGGTCCTGTCCGGCGTAGTAGGCCGGGTGCACCAGCATCTGCTCGATGCCGTAGAAAGAGCCGTTGTCCAGGACGAACACCACCGAACGCAGCCCGAGCCGGGTGTGGGTGGAGATCTCCTGGCAGGTCTCCTGGAAGGCGCCGTCGCCGACGAACACCATGGGGCGGGCGCCCGCGCGTTCCGGGGCGAGCGCGGCGCCGGTGGCCGCGCCGACCGACCAGCCGATGGACAGCCAGCTGATCTGGGACAGGAAGCCGCCCGCGGACAGGGACAGGTTCATCGAGCCGATGAGGGAGAACGCGGCGTCGGACACGACCGTCCAGTCCTCCGTGGTCTCCTGGCCCAGGAAGTGGTTGATCCGGTCGAACACGCCGTCGTAGGTGAGCCGCCCGGCGTCCCGGGACCGCGCACCGCTCACGCTCAGCGAGGCACGGTGCTGCGCCAGGCCCGCGGGGCGGTCGCTCCGCGCTCCCTGATAGCTGTAGGACTCGGCGTAGTAGTCCGCGGACAGGCCCTCGAAGCCGTAGGCCTTCACCAGCGCGTCCTGGAGGGCGGGCAGCAGCTGGGCGAGCTGGACGTCGGGGAAGTAGGAGGTGCCGACGCTGACGCCGCCGTGTGCCGCCATCACCCAGTCGGTGCCGACGCTCTGCTCGCCATCGAGGTTCTTCGACGTGGACCAGGCCCCGAGCCCGATCCGGCAGGTGGCCCAGTCCTTGAAGACCGCGTACACGTCCGGATGACTGGCCTTGCCGTTGTAGACGCCGTGGAACTGCGGCAGGTCCTCGTCCACGACCGCCTTGGCGCCGACGGTCGTGCAGAACGGTACGCCGGTGGCCTCCACCAGGTCGACGAGCTCCCCGCCGAGCCGGTACCGGTCGATCTCCTCGCCGGCCCACACGACGGGGCGGGGCCTGCCGTCCGGGCCGGGATGCTCCTCGATGAGGGCGAGGACCGCTTGCACGGCCTGGTCCAGCATGCGCTGATTGCGCTCGCCGAACGGACGTTCACGGCGGACGATCGGCTCCGCCGGCTCGGCACAGGGCTCGTCCCACAGGTCTTCCATGACCTCCAGATAGACCGGCCGGCGCTCGGAGACGCACGCGGTGAGCGCGGCGTCGATCTGGGCGGGCGCCAGGCCCGGGTGGGAGATGACCTGTGCGTCCACGGTGACCTGCCGGTAGACGTCCAGGTTGCTCTCGGCACGGGGGCTCATGTGCGAGGTGAGCAGCCCCACGGCGCGGAAGTTCTGCCACTGCTCGTACGGCGGACAGGCGTTGACGGCGATGAGCGGGACCTGCTCGACGTACGCGCCGCCGCAGGCGTTGAGCAGATTGAACGCGCCCACGCTGTACGTCACCGCCGCCGCGCCCACGCCGTGGACGCGGGCGTAGGCGTCGGCGGCCTGGCCCGCGCCGCCCTCGGTCGGGGTGCCGACCCACTCGATGTCGCCCTCGGCCCGCAGGGTGGTGAGGAAGGGGCCGAGGTGGTTGCCGGGGACGCCGAACAGATGGGTGATGCCCAGCTCGGCCAGTCGCAGGGCGAGATAGCGGGCGACCGTGCAGGCGGGGGTGGCCGGGCTGACGGTCGGGCTCACGAGGACTCCCCTTCCCGGTCCGTGCCCGGGACGTCCGGGCCCGGGTCCTTCCTGCCGGTGACCGGCGGGGCCTGGTGGACGGCGAGGGCGGCGCGGACGGCGCTCTCCAGGGCGCCCTCGATCCAGGCGTGCTTGAGGGACGTGTGCTCGCCGGCGAAGTGGACCGGGCCCTCGGGCCGGGAGACGTCGAGGTGGAAGCTGGTCATCTGGTGCGCGGTGTAGATGGCGGCCTCGCCGAAGGCGTACGGGTCGCGGGCCCAGCTCTGGGTGGCGCCCCGGCCGGTGAAGAACACCTCGATGCGCCGGCCGTGCAGGGCCTGGAGGTTGCGCAGGGCGTAGAGGTAGCGCTCCGCGTCCGGCATGGAGTCCCAGCGTGCCGCGTCGTCGGACCAGGAGTACGAGGCGAGGACGACGCCGCCGCCCGTGCTGTCCGCGACGGGGTGGGAGGGGTAGTACGTGAACCGGTTGGGGTTGTCGGCGGCGGAGCCCCCGCCGAAGCAGTGGGTGGCGGGCCGGACGGCGGGGCCGCGCAGCGGCAGGGTGCCGTCGATCCGCCGCATCTCCGCGGTGACGAGACTGTCCTTGACGGCGGCGCCGAGCAGCCCGGCCTCCGGCTCGGGCAGCGTGGGCACGGACACGGTGTCGGTGTCCGCCTCGTGCCCCCGCCGGTAGTACTCGTACAGGCCGGGCGCGATGCCGTCCAGCGTGTCGCGCCAGTCCTCCTCGGTGAACTCCCACCAGCGGTGGCTGAATTCGAGCAGCACCTTGGTGGCCTGGTCGTAGTGGGTCTCGATGATGGCGCGGCGCTTCTTGTACGACATCGAGGGGACGATCTCCACGAAGCGTAGCGAGGAGAACGGGATGGTGACGACCGCCAGGTCCGCCGTCCACAGCCGGGGCAGTTCCTTCGGGTCCTCCTCGTCGACGGTCTGTACGGCCACGCCCCACCCGTCGGGTCCGACCGCCCCGGTGCCGTCGGGGTCGGTGTCGCGGCTGGGGTCGTGGTATTCGAGACGGATCATGCGCTGCCCGAGCTGCACCTCGTCGCGCAGGCCCTGGTACAGGGCGTGGGGCAGGCGCCAGCTGCCGCCGGGGATCTCCCAGTAGCGGACGCCGGGGTTGATGTCGCTGCGGCTCAGGAAGCTGTGGAAGAAGGAGAGGTAGAGCCGCGAGGACATGTTCTCCAGGGTTCCGACGGCCTCGACGGCCTCGTCGCTGAGCCCGGCGCGGTCGCGCAGGAAGGAGCCCATCGAGTAGCCGTCGAAGTCGCGGATCACCCGTGCCCAGCCCTCGACCCACTCGTCGAACGGCTTGTTGACGCGTGTGCCGTCGACGATGTCGGAGTAGTAGTCGCGGACGCTCTCCAGTGCCTCGTCCACCATCCGCGCGACGGGGGCGCGGACCTCGTCGTCGGTGAGGTGGAAGCCCTCGTTGATCCGCTCGGGACCGGCGGCGTAGTCGGCGCGGCGCACCTGCACGCGGTTGGCGCGGATCCAGGAGTTGCCGCGCTTGTCGGGTTCGGTGAAGTCCGGGCTGTCGTCGCCGTACGTCCATGTCCGGCCGGTGAAGGAGGTGTACGTCACCGGAGGGACGGGCACATCGGGACCGCTGCCGGTGCGGGGATCGATGTCCACGTTGTAGAACTGGCGCCGGCCGAGCCCCAGTTTGTCGACCAGGGCGAGGACGAGCGGGTGGAAGTCGGGCAGCCGCATGGCCCCGGCCTCGGCGTACTGGGCCGGGTCGGCGAAAGGCTGGTGGTGCTTGGTGGTGCGGAAGGTCTTGATGCGTCCGCCGACACGGTTGGCGTTCGCCTCCAGGATGGTCACGTCGTGCCCGGCGTCCTTGAGCAGCCGGCCGACGACGAGGCCGGTGATGCCGGCGCCGACGACGAGGACCTTCTTGCGCGGGTGACGGGTGGTACCGAGGCGGCCCGTGTCTATCAGGGCGTGCAGATATTCGAGCTTCAGGTCTTTGCCGTCGGGTCCGACGAGGAGGAGTTCACGGGCGAGCCTGAGACAGGTCTGCCAGCGGGCACGGGTGGCGGAGTTGTCCCGTGGAGTGTCGGTCATAGCCAGCGATCGTAGATATGCCGAAACGGTTTCGCGGTTCACCCCGGGGACAAAGTCCGGAAACTACCGGGAGAACTGGGTGGCGCGATATCTACTTGCCCGGATTCCCGACAGGAAGGCGGAGGATTCCTGAGGGGCGGAAGGGAAGTCGGATACAAATGGAAAAACAATTCGCTCATGGAATGTGAAGCCCGTGCGGCGAGGGTGTGCGGACCCCGCACACCGGCCCGTAGGGAAAACCGTCACCGTCCTCCCGCGACTGACCGGCCGATCAGCCACGTTGACATATGCATCCGGCCAATGTGCGCCGCGGCCCCGCCGACGCCGCCCATGCCCGCACCCGGACCTCGCCGGCCGGTACCCCGTGGGAGCGTACGAAACCGCGGATGACCGGGTTCCTGCCGGTCCTCTCGGGCAACACGGCGTGGACCGAAGGTGGTTGACCGCGAGTGATCTCCGGGGCGATGATCTTCCCGGGGGAGAATTCACCTCAACCGGGCTGTATGCGCAGCCTTGTTGCAGGTGGGCCGGAGGGGGTTATTCCGGGACGGAATCGTTCCGCTGCCCTTCGGTCTTGCTCGATCACTGCCTTTGTCGTGCTGTGACGCCAGTCCGCAGGACGACCGCCCCCGCACGCACGCATGCGGGTCGGCCGGTCGGCCTGCCGGGCCCGCACAGACACGGAGGAATCATCATGATCGCTTCGCTGAAGACGGCCACGAAGGCGTTCGCCTCGGTCGCCGCCGCCGCCGCGCTCGTCCTGTCCGTGACCACCTCGGCCAGTGCCAACGGCGGCGTCCAGTGGCGGCACGACGTGTCCGGCAAGTGCCTGGCCCAGGACTTCTACGACACCGACGTGTGGCTGGGCACCTGCGACGCAGGGGAGGCCAAGTGGTACGAGTACGCCAACAACGACGGCACCTGGCTCATGCAGGACTACTACACGAAGAAGTGGTGTCTCACCGGCTACGGGGACGACGTCTACATCGAGAAGTGCACCGGCAACGACTGGCAGCGCTGGAGCGAGAACTGGACCGGCAGCGCCTGGAAGCTGAAGAACAAGGCGACCGGAGGCTTCCTGGACTCCAACGGCGGCAACGGGCCGGCCAACGTCTACCTCCACGGCGAGAACGACGGCCGCTACCAGCTCTGGCACTGACCGGTACGGAACACCCGTCCCGGCCCGCCACCGTATGCCGCCCGTGAGGTGCCGCGGTGTCCCGGGCCGCGGACGGCCCGGTTCGCCGCCCCGCGCCGACGTCGTCTCGCATCCGGCGGCGGCCCTGTGGGAGACCGCTCCTCGGACGCGGCCGGGGTGTTCCGGACGACCGCTCTCACGGGACGGTCGTCGAGGCGGGCCCGAAGGGGGCGGGTGCCCGCCTCGCCGGCTCGCGGGACGCTCAGTCGAGACAGAACTCGTTGCCCTCGATGTCCCGCATCACGATGCACGAGTCCTTGCCGTCGTACATCAGCCGCACGCGTACCGCGCCGAGCGGGACCAGTCGTGCGCACTCCGCCTCCAGCGCGGCCAGGCGCTCTTCCCCCACGAGCCCGGTGCCGACCCGCACGTCGAGGTGGACCCGGTTCTTGACGACCTTGCCTTCGGGGACGCGCTGGAAGAACAGCCGCGGGCCCACACCCGAGGGATCACCGCAGGCGAACCGTGAACCCCGGTGCTCGGGAGGCCGGGAGCGGTCGAACTCGTCCCAAGTGGCGAATCCCCCCGGCGGCGGCGATACGGCGTACCCCAACACCTGGCACCAGAAGCGAGCGACGCGCTCGGGTTCCGCGCAGTCGAAGGTGACCTGGAACTGCTTGATCGATGGCACAGGCGCACCATAACAGGGGGCTTCGCCGCTCATCTTCCGCTGCGGATCCGCATGCTGACGGGAAGACGGTTCCGGTCCGACCGGCGGCGGCGCGATGTTCCGGAGGGGGCGGTGACGGCTGAATCGGTCACGCGGACCGCACGGCGGAGCACCGGCTCCGAGCCGGACCCTCGCCCGCTGAGCCGATGGGCCGGCTCAGCGGACCCGGTCGTAGACGAGGGCCAGCGTGCCGTGCTCGCCCGCGGCCTGACCGACGAGTGCCCACCGCCCCGCGGGCAGACCGTCGTCGAAGAGGCGGGGTCCGCCGCCGAGGAAGACCGGGAAGACCGTGAGCGCCAGCCGGTCGACCTTGTCGGCCGCCAGCAGCGCCTTGATGACGCTCGCGCTGGAGAGCACGAGGATGTCACCGCCCTCGGTCGCTTTCAGGTCCCCGACCACCTCGGCGGCCGGCTTGTCGACGATCGTCGCCCGCTCCCATGGCGCCTCGTCGAGGGTCGAGGAGAGAACCACCTTGTCGGTGTCGACGAGCCACCTCGCGAAACCCTCGTCGCGCGGGTCGGCGCCCTCCATCCCGATGACGGTGGGCCAGAACCCCAGAAAGCCCTCGGCGTTGACCCGTCCGAGCAGAGCCGTCGTGGCCGGCTCCCAGAGGCTCGTCAGGTGGTCGCGGGCGACGTCCGAGACGGCGTACGGCATCACCCAGCTCATGTCCAGCGGGTTGTCCGGCGAGGCGTAGCGGCCGTCGAGGGAGAGGGCCAGGTTGGTGACGACTCTGCGGCCGGCGAACTGCTCCGTCATGTCATGCTCCTCGTGTCGGTGCTGTCGGTGCTGTCGGTGCTGTCCGTGCTGCCGATGCCGTGCGGGTCCGCGGCGAGGGTCGCCGCGAGCTTGTCCAGGCTCTGGCCGAAGCCGATCTCGATGCCGGCGACGAAGTCCGCGGAGTCGATCGTGCTGTCCGTGATGCGCCAGTGGACGCCGAGGTCCGAGCCCGTGTCCGTGGCCCCGAGGTCCATGCCGACGTGGGCGGTGAAGGCGAGGCGGCCGTCCGGGAGCAGCGGGGAGAGCCGGTAGGCGAGACGCTCACCGGGGCGTACGTCGTCCACGACTCCCTCCGCGCGGCCGGCGACCGGGTGGGAGCCGTCGGCGTCTTCGGCGTCGCGGTACTCCTGGACGATCCGCCCACCGGGTCGCGCCTCGAAGACGAGTTCGGAGACGCGGAGGTCCTCGGGGGTCCACCAGTGCGCGAGCAGGACGGCCTCGGTCAGGTGGCGCCAGACCGACTCGGGCCGTGCCGGCAGCGACCGGCGGAACGTGAACGAGCGGTCGTCGGCCCATCCCGGCTCCTTCGCGGCGAGCCGCTCCGCGTGGAGGCCGCGCTCGTAGCGGTCGTACGTCGCGTGCGGGCCGTCGGCCCGTTCCGTGGTGTCGGCGATCCGGCTGAGCGTGGCCGCCAGGTCCCGCAGGGGGCCGGGCCGGAGTGCGTAGATGCGGCGCTGACCGGTGCGCCGGGAGGTCACGACACCGGCGCGTTCAAGGGTCTGCAGGTGCTTGGTCGTCTGCGGCTGGCGCGCCCCGGCGAGCTGGGCGAGCACGCCGACCGGGCGGGGCTGCTCGGTCAGCAGGTTGACGAGCCGCCAACGGGCCGGGTCGGCCAGTGCGGCGAGGAGTGCGTCCATGAGCGTGAGTATTCCTGCCAACAAATATTCGCGTCAAGGAATATCTCGGCTCCCGCCGGCCCGCGTCGGATCGGTGCCGGGGCCGGTCGACCCGTCCGGCGACGGACGGGACGTCGATGACCGCCGCCCGGCCCCGGAGCGGCCGACGACACGGGAGGGCGGGCTCCGGCTTCGGGATCCCACGCCTCTGAGGGGGCGCGGTACCTCTACCGTGGAGAGCCGGACGAGGGTGAAAGGGGCGCGCGACGTGCCGACTTGGGGGCTGGTCGTCGAGACGACCGTGGGGACCGGGGAGCGCAAGCACATCGAGGCACATGTGGTCGCTCATGTCACCGGAACACGCGAGGAGGCTCTCGCGGAGCTGGAACGGCGGGCGCGGAGCCACTCACCCGAGCACCCCAGAAGTCCCCAGCGCCGTCGGCTGCTGCGACAGGACGACGGGTTCCTGCTCGTCGTCGACGGGGCGTGGCAGTCGTTCGGCACCCGGTTCACGGTGGCGGAGCTGCTGGAGGACTCCGCCGCGCCCGCCGCCCCGGAACCCGTGGGCACGGCGTCGGCCGGGCCCGCCGCCCCACCGCCCGAGCCGGCGGAGCGGCAGGTGGAGCGCTACGCGGACGGCGTGCCCGTCAAGCCGGCCTGGCTGGGGCGCGACGATCTGCCGTGACGCCCGGACGGCCCTCGACCGCTCGCCGGGCCGACCCGGGCGCCGGGCCGACCCGGGTGACGGGCCGGCAGCGGTGATGAAATGATGGCCGGCGACATAAGGCGACGGCGGTCCGAGGAAGCCGGTGTGAATCCGGCGCGGTCCCGCCACTGTGACCGGTGAGCGAGTTCCGGCAGGCCACCGCCCCGACCGGGTGGGAAGGCGGGACGAGCCGTGATCCGGGAGCCAGGAGACTCACGCGGTCGCCTCCTCACGCGACACCGGGGCGGATCTCCCCGGGAGGGGAGGGGCGCGGCATGCCCGAGAGGCCGACGAGAGCAGCCGAGGCCGAGGAGAGCGGCGGACCGGTGCCGTGCCGGGTCGTCGTGTGCCGGGACTGCTGCTGCGGCAGCCCCAAGGTGCAGGGCGTCGATCACGCGGCGCAGACCGCACGGCTGCGTGCCGAGGTGCCCGTGCGCATCTCCGACTGCCTGGACGTGTGCGACCAGGCCAACGTCATCGTCGTCCAGCCGTCCGCCGCGGCCCGGGCCGCCGGTGCGCGGCCGGTCTGGCTGGGGCTCGTCAACGACCAGGCCGCGACCGAGGACATCGTCACCTGGGTGCGCGCCGGCGGCCCGGGCGTGGCCCCCTTGCCGGACATCCTCGACCTGTACGCCTTCACACCGCCGCGACGGCGCTCGGAGCCGCACGACGGCTAGGGCCACCTCCACGACGGCTAGGGCCACCTCGGCGGGTCGACGGGACTGAGAAGATCGTCCGCGACCTGGATACACCGGATCCTGGAAGGAACGTACGAGATCATGCGCGTCATCGTGGCCCGTGGCCTGACGGAGGCATCCGGATGACCGGCGGCGAACGGTCCGCCCCGCCCCCGGCCGCCGACCCCGTCCTGCTGCACACCGAGGGACGGTCCGCCCGCATCACGCTCAACCGGCCCAGGGCGCTCAACGCCCTCAACCACGAGATGGTCCGCCGGATCGACGCGGCCCTGACCGCGTGGGAGCACGACCCGGCCGTGGAGACCGTCGTCATCACCGGCGCGGGGGAGCGGGGCCTGTGCGCGGGCGGCGACATCCGCGCCGTCCACGACGACGCCCGCGACGGCGACGGCACCGCCTCCGCCGCGTTCTGGCGCGACGAGTACCACCTCAACGCCCGCATCGCCCGCTACCCCAAGCCGTACGTCGCCCTCATGGACGGCATCGTCATGGGCGGCGGCGTCGGCGTCTCCGCGCACGGCGGCGTCCGCGTCGTCACCGAACGGTCCCGGATCGCCATGCCCGAGACCGGCATCGGCTTCGTCCCCGACGTCGGCGGCACCCATCTGCTCGGCCGGGCACCCGGCGAGCTGGGCACCCATCTCGCCCTGACCGGCGCGCGGATCGGCGCCGCCGACGCCGTGCTGTGCGGGCTCGCCGACCACTGCATTCCCTCCGCGGCCCTCG
This sequence comes from Streptomyces naphthomycinicus, assembly GCF_020400595.1. GTDB lineage: Bacteria > Actinomycetota > Actinomycetes > Streptomycetales > Streptomycetaceae > Streptomyces > Streptomyces naphthomycinicus. Next base: position 479,479 of record NZ_JAINRE010000002.1, read on the forward strand.
GGCAGTTCACCGACGAACTCGCCGCGGAACCCCTGCGGGACGTCCTCGCCCGCCATGTGCAGCCGCCGCCGCCGGGGCAGTTGGCCGACCGGCGCGAGTGGATCGACGCCTGCTACACCGCCGGCACGGTCGAGGAGATCGTCCACCGGCTGTTCGCCCACGGCGGTCCGGACGCCAAGGAGGCGGCCGAGACCCTGCTCGCCAAGTCGCCCACCGCCCTCAAGGTCACCCTGGCCGCGATCCGCCGGGCCCGGCGCCTCGGCACCCTGGAACGGGTCCTCGACCAGGAGTACCGCGTCTCCTGCGCCGCCCTGAGCAGCCCCGACCTGGTCGAGGGGGTCCGGGCGCAGATCATCGACAAGGACCGCGACCCGCGCTGGTCGCCGGCGACCCTCGCCGAGGTCACCGACGCCGACGTGGAACGCTTCTTCGCCCCGCTCGGCGACCGTGAGCTCGGACTCGAACGGTCCTCCTCGGGGACGAGCGACCGGTGAGTTTGCGCCACCGCTGACCCACGGCCATCAGAACCGTCCGCCCGTGCGAGAGGAAGATCACGCAGGGCGGACGCGGTCTTGGCCGGGCGCCGGGGGCGCGGTACGGTCTGTCCGATATCGACGACGGCGAGACGGAAGCCGGTGGAAATCCGGCACGGTCGCGCCACTGTGTGCGAGAGCCTCCAGGGGCTGCTCGTGAGTCAGACCCGGGGCCGTCGTCCTGTGCACCACCGAGATGGGACGCGAACTCCCCAAGGAGGTTCTGCCATGGCGCAGACCGTCGCTCAGCCGACAGCCACCACTCCCGCCATCCCCGCCAAGCTGCCGCTGAAGGCGATAGCCCCCTGGGCGGTCTTCTTCGGCATCCTCATGCTGGTCCTGCTCTACTTCGTCGGCGCCGAACAGGGCGCCACCTCCGTGCTGAACGGCACGGACGTCCACGAATGGGTGCACGACGCACGCCATCTGCTCGGCTTCCCCTGCCACTGACGCGAGGGGACAGCGCGTACCCATGAACTCCGCAACCGTACGGAACCTCCTCGTGCGGGGCATGCTCGCCGGCCTCGCGGCCGGCGTGCTCGCCCTGATCGCCGCCTACTTCCTCGGTGAGCCGAGCGTCGACAAGGCGATCGGCTTCGAGGACGCCCACGCGCACGAACACGAGATGGAGGTCGTCTCCCGCTCCCTGCAGTCCACCGCCGGTCTGGCCACCGGCGTCCTGGTCTACGGGGTCGCCTTCGGCGGCATCGCCGCGCTCGCCTTCTGCTTCGCGCTCGGCCGCGTCGGCCGTTTCGGCCCGCGCGCCACCGCGCTGCTGCTGTCCGGCACCGCGCTGCTCGCCGTCTACGTCGTGCCGTTCCTGAAGTACCCGGCCAACCCGCCGTCGGTCGGCGACCCCGACACCATCGGCAAGCGGACCACCCTGTACTTCCTGATGATGCTCCTCGGCGTCCTTCTGGCGGTCGCCACCACCCTGCTGGGCAAACGGCTGGCGCCCGGCCTGGGGAACTGGTGGGCGACGGTCGTCGCGGTGGCCGCGTTCGCCGTCGTGACCGGTCTGGCCTACCGCTTCCTGCCCGCCGTCAACGAGGTGCCGAGGGACTTCCCGGCCACCCTGCTGTGGCGGTTCCGCCTGTCCGCGCTGGCCATCCAGACCGTCCTGTGGGGCGGTTTCGGCCTCGCCTTCGGCGAGCTGGCCGAGCGGCTGCTGAACCCCGCGCCGGCGAAGGCGGCGACCGGCCGCGCGGTTCCGGCGGCGCACTGACTCCGTCCGCACGGCAGAGGGCCCTTCGGAACCGTCCGGGGGGCCTTCGGAGACACCGGAACCATCCGGAAGCCCTTCGAGACACCGGAAGCTTCCCGGAGGGCCGCCGGAACCGTCCAGGGGCCTGCCGGAACCGTCCGGCGGCCCCGGCCCCGGCCCCGGCCCCGGCGCCGTGTCCTGAACCACCGGCCGCCGGCGCCTAATCGGCCTCCGGCCCGGCCGGCGGCCGCCCCACCCGCAGATTCCAGCGTCCGCCGCGCCCGCTCAGCTCCGTCACCGAGAGCGGGGCGACATCGAGGCGCCAGAAGACCCCGGCGGGCAGGCCGAGCGCGGCCACGACCGCCGCCCGCACCACGTCCGGCTCGACCACGGCGAGCGTGCGCCCCGCCACGGCCCCCGCGCCGTCCAGCCAGCGAGCGACCCGTCCGCACAAGTCCTCCAGCGACTCACCGCCGTGGGGGGCGCAGCCGGGGTCCGTGAGCCAGCGGCCCACCGCCGCCGGCTCGGCGGCCCCCACCTCCTCCAGGGTCCGCCCGCGCCAGCGCCCCACCGCGAGACCCGCCAGCTCCGGCACCGGAACGCCGTCCAGGCCCAGCGCCTCGGCCGTCTCCCGGCAGCGCGCGCTCGGGGAGGCGAGCGCACGTGCCGCGGAGGGCAGCGAACCGGCCGCGGCCCGGGCCCGGGCCGTGCCGCCGGCGTCGAGAGAGCCGTCGTCGTCGAAGCGGGCCTGCCGCAGCGACGCGTTCACGGCAGGGGACACGAGAAGGACTCGGCTGGTCACGCGGTCGCTCCAGTTGCTGTCGTCGGTGTAGTCGGTGTAGTCGGTGTAGTCGGTGTAGTCGGTGTAGTCGGTGTAGTCGGTGTAGTCGGTGTCGTGGACGACCGGTCCGGCCCCTCGCCGGGGACCAGGGGCCGGACCGGTCGTCGGGGGAGCGTCAGGACCGGGAGATCTCCTCGCGGACCGTGCGTGCCGCCGCCACCAGGTTCTCCAGCGAGGCACGGGTCTCCGGCCAGCCGCGGGTCTTCAGCCCGCAGTCCGGGTTGACCCACAACCGCTCGGCGGGGACCGCCCGCAGACCGGTGCGCAGCAGCCGCGCCGTCTCCCCGGCGCTCGGCACGCGCGGGGAGTGGATGTCGTAGACACCCGGTCCGGCCTCGCGCGCGTAGCCATGGGCGGCCAGTTCGTGGGCGACCTGCATGTGCGAGCGCGCGGCCTCCAGGCTGATGACGTCGGCGTCGAGCTCGTCGATGGCCCGGACGATGTCGCCGAACTCGGCGTAGCACATGTGGGTGTGGATCTGGGTGTCCGGCCGCACCCCGCTCGTGGTGAGCCGGAAGGCGTCCGTCGCCCAGGACAGGTACGCGGCCCGGTCGGCGGCGCGCAGCGGCAGCGTCTCACGCAGTGCGGGCTCGTCCACCTGGATCACCGACGTGCCGGTCGCCTCCAGATCGGTCACCTCGTCGCGCAGGGCGAGGGCGACCTGCCGGGCGGTGTCGCCGCGGGGCTGGTCGTCGCGGACGAAGGACCAGGCGAGCATGGTCACGGGGCCGGTGAGCATGCCCTTGACCGGGCGGTCGGTCAGCGACTGGGCGTAGGTCGTCCAGCGCACGGTCATCGGCTCGGCGCGGGAGATGTCGCCGGCCAGGATCGGCGGGCGGACACAGCGGGTGCCGTAGGACTGGACCCAGCCGTGCCGGGTGGTGAGGCAGCCGGTGAGCCGCTCCGCGAAGTACTGGACCATGTCGTCGCGTTCGGCCTCGCCGTGCACGAGGACGTCCAGACCCGCCTTCTCCTGGAAGGAGATCACCTGCTGGATCTCCGCCTCGACGCGCCGCTCGTAGCCGGCGGTGTCGAGGCGCCCGCCGCGCAACGCCGCCCGTGCGGTGCGCAGTTCGTCCGTCTGCGGGAACGAGCCGATCGTCGTGGTCGGCAGCAACGGCAGGCCCAGGTGGGCCCGCTGGGCCGCCGCGCGCTCGGGGTACGCGGGGGAGCGGCGGGCGTCGGCCTCGGTCACGGCGGCGGCGCGGGACCGGACGGCCGGGTCGCGGGTGATGGGGGAGCCGGCGCGGGAGGCCAGGTCGGCCCGGTTGGCGGCGAGTTCCGCGGCGATCGTGTGGGTACCCCGGGCCAGGCCCTTGGCGAGGGTGACGATCTCGTGGGTCTTCTGCCGTGCGAAGGCGAGCCAGCGCAGGATCTGCGGTTCGATGTCGCGTTCCATGGCGGTGTCGAGCGGAACGTGCAGCAGGGAGGAGGAGGCGGACACGTCCACCCGGTCCGCCAGCCCCAGCAGGGTCCCGAGGGTGGAGAGCGACTTCTCCAGGTCGTTCACCCAGATGTTGCGGCCGTCGACGACTCCGGCGACCAGGCGTTTGCCGGGCAGGCCGCCCACGGCGGCGAGGTCGTCCAGGTTGGCCGCGGCCGCCTCGGTGAAGTCCAGGGCGAGCCCCTCGACCGGTGCCTTGGCCAGCACGGGCAGGGCCTCGCCGAGCCGGCCGAAGTAGGACGCCACCAGCAGCCGGGGACGGTCGGTGAGGGCGCTGAGGTCGCGGTAGGCACGGGCGACGGCGTTGAGCTCGGCCGGGCTGCGGTCCTGGACCAGGGCGGGTTCGTCCAGTTGCACCCAGGTGGCGCCGGCGGCACGCAGGTCGGCGAGGACCTCGGCGTACACGGGCAGCAGCCGGTCGAGCAGGGTGAGCGGTTCGAAGCCGGCGGGCGCGCCCGGCGCGGGCTTGGCGAGCAGCAGATAGGTGACGGGGCCGACGAGGACGGGGCGGGCGGCCAGGCCCAGGGCGAGCGCCTGTGTCAGCTCGGCGACCTGCTTGGCGGAGTCCGCGGAGAACACCGTGTCCGGGCTCAGCTCCGGGACGAGGTAGTGGTAGTTGGTGTCGAACCACTTCGTCATCTCCAGCGGCGCCGCGTCCTGTGTGCCGCGCGCCATGGCGAAGTAGCCGTCCAGCGGATCGGCGGCGACGGCAGCCCGGTGGCGTGCGGGGATCGCGCCGACCATGACGGTGGTGTCCAGGACGTGGTCGTAGTACGAGAAGTCGCCGGTGGGGACCTCGTGGATGCCCGCCTCGGCGAGCTGCCGCCAGTTCGCGCGGCGCAGGCCGGCGGCGGTGGCGCGCAGGGCGTCGGCGGTGACGCGGCCCTTCCAGTACCCCTCGACCGCTTTCTTCAGTTCCCGGTGCCGGCCCTGGCGGGGGTAGCCGTACACGGTCGCCCGTGCTGCCGCGGCTGCGGACTTCGTGGTCACGGAGATCTCCTTCGCGAGATGAATCCCTGAGATCCCGGCGACGGGACGCGAGCGCGAAGGGTGACGGACCGGCCGGCAGCGGCCCCTGGCCGTCCGTTCGGTGTGCACGCCGACCCGCCCACGAGGTCACCGGGATGTCCGCGCCCGAGTGGTTCGCGCGCGGGCAGGTGGCAGGTCTTCGGACTCGTGGGCACGTCCTCATGGGGGAGGACACCTACTGGCCGTCGCTTCCCGGGCCCTCCTCGGGTCCAGTGCGTATGACGGCGGTCGTTCCCGCTCACCGCTGCGGGGCAGTCCCGGATTCCCACCGGGTTCCCTCTTGCGACGCCTCCCGCCTGGCTGACGGGGCGAACCAGCTGCACGGGTCAGCCTACGGCGCCGGCCACGGGTGCGGGGGGACGCGTCCGTCATTCGGATACGGAATCGAGATCCCCGGCTGTCCGCCCTGTCCTGTCAGGGCCCCCACGGGGGCGGCACATGAGGGCGGCTTCCCCTTGCGGTGCATACGGGTGGGGGGTATACATGAAGTCGACCGGGATACCCCACGGGGGTATTCGAAGAGAGTGGGAAGAGGGGGAGTCTTGTCCACCATCACGTCCGGTGCCGCCGAGGTCGAACTCGCCATCGGAGGCATGACCTGCGCCTCGTGCGCCGCCCGCGTCGAGAAGAAGCTCAACCGCATGGACGGCGTCGAGGCCACCGTCAACTACGCCACCGAGAAGGCCAAGGTCACCTTCCGCGAGGACATAGCCGTCGCCGATCTCATCGCCACCGTGGAGGCCACCGGCTACACGGCGCGTGAACCCGAGCCCGTCCGCACCCGGGCGGCACCCGGCGCCGTCCCCGCCGACGAGGAACCGGACGAGCTGCGGCCCCTGCGGCAGCGGCTGACCACCGCCGTGGTGCTCGCCGTGCCGGTGATCGCGATGGCGATGGTCCCGGCGCTGCAGTTCGAGTTCTGGCAGTGGCTGTCCCTGACCCTGGCGGCACCCGTGGTGACGTACGCCGCCTGGCCCTTCCACCGGGCCGCCTGGACCAACGCCCGGCACGGCGCCGCCACCATGGACACACTGATCTCCTTGGGGACGTCGGCGGCGTTCCTGTGGTCGCTGTGGGCGCTGTTCTTCGGCACGGCCGGCACACCCGGCATGACCCACCCCTTCGAGCCGACCATCGCCCGCAGCGACGGCGCCGGGAACATCTATCTGGAGGCCGCGGCCGGTGTGACCGCCTTCATCCTGGCCGGCCGGTACTTCGAGGCGCGGTCCAAGCGCAGGGCGGGCGCGGCGCTGAGGGCCCTGCTGGAGCTGGGGGCCAAGGAGGTCACCGTGCTGCGCGGCGAGCGCGAGGAACTCGTGCCCGTGGCCGAACTGAAGACCGGCGACCGCTTCCTCGTCCGCCCCGGAGAGAAGATCGCCACCGACGGCAGGGTCGTCGAGGGTTCCTCCGCCGTGGACGCCTCCCTGCTCACCGGCGAGTCCGTCCCGGTCGAGGTCACCGTCGGGGACGGCGTCACGGGCGCCACCCTGAACGCCGGCGGACGACTGGTCGTGGAGGCCACCCGGGTCGGCGCCGACACCCAGCTCGCCCGGATGGCGAAGCTGGTGGAGGACGCCCAGAACGGCAAGGCCGCCGCCCAGCGCCTCGCGGACAGGATCTCGGGTGTCTTCGTCCCCGTCGTGATCGCCCTGGCCGTCGGCACCCTGGCCTTCTGGCTCGGCAGCGGCGCCGGTATCACCGCCGCCTTCACCGCGGCGGTCGCCGTCCTGATCATCGCCTGCCCCTGCGCCCTGGGGCTGGCCACCCCGACCGCGCTGATGGTGGGCACCGGGCGCGGCGCGCAGCTCGGCATCCTCATCAAGGGCCCCGAGGTCCTGGAGAGCACGCGCAAGGTCGACACCATCGTCCTGGACAAGACCGGCACCGTCACCACCGGCCGGATGACCCTGCTGGCCGTCCACACCGCCGAGGGCACCGACGAGACGGACGTCCTCCGGCTGGCCGGCGCGCTGGAGCACTCCTCCGAGCACCCGATCGCCCGGGCCGTCGCCGCCGGAGCCGCCGCCCGGGTCGGCACGCTGCCCGCACCCGAGGACTTCGCCAACGTCCCCGGCCTCGGAGTCCAGGGCATGGTCGACGGTCACGCCGTGCTCGTCGGCCGGGAGCGGCTGCTCACCGAGTGGGCGATGTCCCTGCCGGCCGGCCTCCGGCGGGCCAGGGCCGACGCCGAGGCGGCCGGGCGCACGGCCATCGCCGTCGCCTGGGACGGCGAGGCCCGCGCGGTCCTCGAAGTCGCCGACGCCGTCAAGGAGACCAGTCCCGAGGCCGTCCGCCGGCTGCGTGCCCTCGGTCTGACGCCCGTCCTGCTGACCGGTGACAACCGGGCCGTCGCCGAGACCGTGGCGGCCGAGGTGGGCATCGACCCCGAGCACGTGATCGCCGAGGTGCTGCCGCAGGGCAAGGTCGACGTGGTCAAGCGCCTTCAGGCCGAGGGGCGTTCGGTGGCCATGGTCGGCGACGGCGTGAACGACGCGGCCGCCCTCGCCCAGGCCGACCTCGGCCTCGCCATGGGCACGGGCACGGACGCGGCGATCGAGGCGGGAGACCTCACTCTCGTGCGCGGGGACCTGCGGGTCGCGGCGGACGCCATCCGGCTCGCCCGCAGGACGCTGGGCACCATCCGGTCCAACCTCTTCTGGGCCTTCGCCTACAACGTCGCGGCCCTGCCGCTGGCCGCGGCCGGGCTGCTCAGCCCGATGATCGCGGGAGCGGCGATGGCCTTCTCCTCCGTCTTCGTGGTCGGCAACAGCCTGCGCCTGCGCGGCTTCCAGGCCGCCGACCGGTAGCCGGCGGCGTCGCGGCAGCCACCGTACATCCGCCGAGGGCCCGGAGTGCCGGGCCCTCGGCGGACCGGTCGTGCGCGAAGGCAATCGCCTGACGGGACGTCGGCCGGAGCGTCCGGTGCGCGGCGGACGGCCGCCGGGCCTCTCGGTGCCGACGCCGTACCCGGGCGGTGCTACACGGCCTGGGCCTTGTCGTACAGGGCCTTGATCACGTCACCGAAGTACGGGCCGAACATCCGGTTCGGCAGGAACGTGTAGCCGAAGCTGTTCACGGAGACCTGGAGGCCCTTGCCGGTCGCCTCGTCGAAGCCGGTGAACCAGGGGCCGCCGCTGGAGCCGCCCGTCATGTTGCACCCGAGACCGTGGTCCTGCGAGAAGAGGAAGTCCTTCGAGCTGTTGCCGCTGCAGTAGACGAGCTTCGTGCCGTCGTAGGGTGCCGCGGCCGGGAAGCCGAAGGAGTACATCGGCTTGTTGTAGCCCCCGTTGAACTGGATGCCCTGGGCGCCGACGACCGAGGTGAGGGTCCTGCCGTTCAGGGGAGCGACGACCGCGGCCCCGACGTCGTAGTTGATGTCCTCGCTCGCCTCCCATTGCGGAGTCGTGAGCGTCGTGGACCCGGTCCACTGGCCGTACGGCGCGTTGCCGTCGGCGTAGGCAGGCACGAAGACCCAGTTGGTGTGCCAGCTGCCCTGGTACTTCACGCAGTGCCCGGCCGTGACGACGGTGCTGGCGTTCTGGCTGGTCACGGCGTTGCCGGTGCAGGAGGCGGTGCGCCCCTGGAAGGTGAAGAACACCCGGCCGGAGGTGGTGACGACGGCGCCGCCGCCGGCCCAGGGGCCACCGGCCTGCGGGAAGGAGGCGAGGGCCGCGGCGGACGCGGCGGCGGGTGCGGAGGTGGGGGCGACGGTGGTCGTGCCGCCGTGGGCCCTCGGAGGGCCGAGGGTCTTCGCGGCCTGCCGGATCGCCGGCGGATCGAACGGGGTGGCGCTGCGCATGCGCTCGGCCGTCCAGAAGGCGCGGGCCCTGTGCTGCTGGGCCGCCGAGGCGGTGTGGGCCACGGCCGTGGGGCCGGGAGTCGTCGCGGCCGGCGCGGCGTCGGCGGCTCCGGCCTGGACGAGCCCGCCGGTGAGCAGTGCTCCGACGGCCAACAGAATGCCCGCGGCAGTGCGATGGCGTCTCACGCAGGTCTCCTTCTGCCGTGTCCGGACTGGTCGGGTCCGGGCAAGGTGGGGGAACGAAGAACGGTGCGGACGGACGTGCCGTGAGGCAGCGTGCCATGGATGCCGTGACTTGTCAGGAGCATGTAAGGGTGATTCGGGAGTGCGGACCCCGCGGTCGCCTCACGGGGCGCGGTGGCGCAGCAGGAGGTCCGCGACCACGGGGCGGTGGTCCGAGGCCGTGGTCCCGGACTCGTGCGCACCGGTGACGGTGACGTCCGGTGAGACGGTGACGAGGTCGATGCGCCTGACCGGGTCGACCGCCGGGTAGGTCTTGCCGCCGTTCGGGGCGGCGTCGGCCAACGGGCCCCACAGCCGGGCCAGTTCGGGCGCGCTCGGCTCGGCGTTGAAGTCGCCCAGGAGGACTTTCGGGCCGGGGTCCTCGGCCAGGACGGCCAGCATGTCGTCGACCTGGGCGCGGCGGACCGAGGGGTCGGCGCGGTAGTCCAGGTGGGTCGCGTACACGTGCACGCGGGTGCCCCGCACCCCGAGCGTCACCTCGGCGAAGCCCGGCGCGGGGGCCGGTACCGGGTGGGGTGTCTGGGTGGACAGCCGGGTGATCTCGTGGTTCCGCGCGTCGTGCGGCGGACGGCGGCTCAGTATCGCGACGCCGAACCGCCGCCGGTCGCCGTCGGCCGTGGCCGGGGGCAGGTCGTAGATCGGCGCGAAGAAGACGTGCAGGCGCAGGCGTTCGGCCAGTTCCCGGGCCTCGTCCGTGAAGCCGCTCCGGGCGCCCCAGTGCACATCGACCTCCTGAAGGGCGATCACGTCGGCGTCGAGATCCCGGATCGCCGCCGCGGTGCGGTCGAGGTCGAAGACGTCGTCCTCGCCGGCTCCGGCGTGAATGTTGTAGGTGGCCACGCGCAGGGGCACGCGGGGTAGGGCCGAGCCGGCACCCGGCGCCCGGTCCGCCGCCGCGGCCCCGGGCGAGGCCAGACCGAGTACGGCGGTCAGGGCGAGCGCGGCGGCCGGCCCGCGGCGAGCGGCCCGGCGAGCACGGGCGAAGGGACTTCGAAGGAGCTGCACGGCCCATCGACTCCTCGGGTGGAGTACGGCGTTGACGGGCGTGCACCGTAGGGCACCCGTGGGGCCCGCGCAATGGCTCCCGCGTGGCCGGGGCGAGCGGAACGCGGCCCCCGGGGACCGGTCGGCACCCGCCGCGCGGCCGTGTCACTCCGCAGTCCGGCCACCCGCTCGGCCCGACGGCGGACCGGCCGTACCTCACGTCCGGCCCCGGGAGCAGGCCGCCGGCGCCGCCGCGCGTGCCGGCCCGGCCGGGGGTGCGAACCCGGCCTGGAGTTCCGTCACCGCTCCCGCGAGGTCCTCGAAACGGTGTGAGCGGCGCCCGACGGCGCCGGGTTGCCCTGGTGGGTGAAGGCCGCCCAGTGCTGGAGGTGATGCAGGTCGGGGCGGGCGGCCTCGTGGCGGAGGGGGCCGTCCAAGGGGAACGGGAGTGTGCGGCGGGGGTCGAGCATCCACAGCTGGGCGGCGCGCAGGGCGTCGGGCGGGGCCAGCCCGCCGGTGGTGAGATGGTGGTGGAAGACGGCCATCATCACGGCGGTCGGACCGTCCCGCACCGCCCACCGGGACCCCACGACGTCCGCGGCGCCCCGCGTCACCAGTGCGGTGGCGAGCGTCAGCGCCTCGTCGTGATGACCCGTGCTGAGGTCCGTCTCGCAGGCGCTGAGCACGACCAGCGGTCCGGCGGCGTCCGGCCGGACCCCGGCGGCGTCGTCGAGGAGCCCGGCCACGGTGAGCCGGCCGGTGTCCGGGTCCGCGCCGGGCGGACCGGCCAGCCGCAGCGCGGAGTCGGTGGGGCGCGGGACGCGGCCCGGGCGTGACAGGCCAGGTGGACCACGGACGCCGGTGACACGCCGCCGGGCAGCACCGCGAGCAGATCCGCCGGTGTGCCCGCCGCGTCCGCTTCCTCGCCGCCGCCGGGGAACTCGCCGTAGCGAAGGGCGTCCGGATAGCAGGAGGCGCGCAGCGCGAGCGCCTCCACCTCGGCCCACGGAAGGGTCAGCTCGGGGTCGGCGACGACCACCTGCCGTCCGTCGGCGGGGGACATGCGCCGCCGGCCGGCCGCGGTGAGGAACCGGGTGCCGGAGGGGGCGTAGCTGATGACGGCGTCCTGGCAGGCGTACCGGTGGCCCTGTCCGCCCGCGTCCGGGGTCCGCGCGGCGTGCCACGGTACGACGCCGATCCGGCCGCAGGGCACCAGCACGATCCGCGGCGGCCGGGCCCCGGGCCCCGGGTCGGACGGCGGCGGACGCACCGCCGAGAGCACCGGCCCCATCACGGCCGGCCAGGCCCAGTCGCACAGCTCGCGCAGCATCACCTGCCAGTGGCCCTCGTAGGCGGCCCGCCACGAGGCGTGCATGGTCGGATGCGCGAGTGTCCGGGAACGGTCCGCCGCGGCCTTGAGGTAACGCTCCAGCGGTGTGCTGCCGGGGCGGATCAACTCCGGCAGCGGCAGCACGGCGGGATCCGCGCCGGGACGCAGGATCAGCGCGTGGCCGGGAAACGGGCGTCCCGGCGCGGGCAGGGGGATGCCGGGCAGCAGGTAGACCAGGGCGTCCGTGCCCGTGGCCGCGAGCCCCTCGCAGAGCGCGGCGACGTCCGCCGCTCCGGCCAGCCGCCTGGCCCCCCGGCGCCGTCCCGGGCGGGAACGGACGCCCAGCACGGCCAGTGCGTCGCGGCGCAGGGCACTGGGGATCGACGGATCGGCGGCCGGCGCGGCCGGCGCACCGCCGGCCGCCGGCCGCAGCGGATCGGCGCCGACCTGGGCCCGCCACCGCCGGGCCAGTTCGCGGTGGCCGGCGGCGTCGAGGAGCTCGGGGATGCCCCGGGACGTGGCGGCGGCCTGGTGCACCAGGCCACGCCCCCGCTCCAGATCGGCCACCGCGTCGGCCGGCCGACGCAGGACGAGGGCCGCCCACGCCAGCCGCTCCGCCAGCATGTCGCCCTTGCGGGCCGCCGACAGGCCGTGGTCGGCCCCCGTCTGGAGCAGGACGTCGGCAGCCAGTTCCTCCAGTGCCTCACGGGTGACCTCCAGGAACGCCCGCTCGTCCGCGGCCGTGTGCGGACCGCGCCGGGCGGCCCGCAGCATGTGGGCCTCGGCCAGCTGCGTCAGAACGTCCACCCGGCCGTGCTCGCCGCGCCCCTCCGCGAGCAGGACACGAGCACGCGTCAGCTGGGTGATGGCCCCGTCCAGCAGCGGCGGACGGTGCACGCCGCGTCTGACGGAGAGGAGCAGCCGCAGGCCGAGCCGGGCCCGGAGGTCGTACTCGTGCTGGTGGTACACCGCCGGTGCGTCCAGCTCACGGCGGACCTCGTCGACCGTGCGTCCCAGGTCCGCCAGCTCGGCGGCGACGTCCAACGCCCCGGGTTCCCCGGGACCCCCGTCCTCGGTGGCCCGCTGCCGCTGAGCGCGCAGCTTCTCCAGCCCGTCCAGCCGCTGCGCCACCTCCTCGCGCCACGCGCTGTCCGGCGGCAGGGCGGTGTGCCGGGCACGCAGCTCCTCGATCAGCGGCGGCAGTGCCTCGTGGCTCCCGGTGCGCCGGGCGTGACGCAGTTCGCGGTCCACGGTGGAGAGGAGGAGCTCCAGGGCGAAGGGCGCGTCGGGCGGCAGCGAGCCGTCGTCCCGCAGCCTCGCGCCCAGTTCGCGCAGGGTGGCCAGGGAGCTGTCCGCGTCGTGGAAGCTGCCGCCGTGCGAGGCGGCCTGATCCAGGATCTCGGCCAGTTGTGTCCGCAGGGCCATGCCCCACCAGGAGTCCGGAGGGCTCGCGTCGATCGCCTCCTGGAGCAGGGCGGCCGCGTCCTCCAAGTAGCCGGTGTCGCCGGTCCGGTAGGCCAGCAGCCGGTCGACGCGGGCCGCGTGGCGCCGCTCGTACACGCCGATCTCCCGGGCGAAGTCCCGCAGACTGCCGTTCAGGTACGCGGCCGGACCGGGCTCCAGGGTGAGCCCGACCGGCCAGTCCCGGAGGCGGTCACCGCTGTCGTCGGCCGGGTCCGGCGCGGGCCGCTCCGCTGTGCCGAAGTCGGCCGATCCGGGTGCCACGACCTCCAGCGCGACCAGCAGATGGGCGTGCAGCAGGGCGACCCGCGCCCGTTCGGGTGCCTCCGGCGGGAGCGCGTGGAGCGCCCGCAGCACCAGGCCGGCGGCGCGGCGGACGCCGTCGGCACCGGCCGCGCCGCCCGCCGCCGCCCGGCGCAGCAGCGTCGCGGCCTGCGGGTCCAGCCCCAGCTCCGCGCCCGAGGGGCCCTCGGGCGAAGACCCCAGTGCCGCGCCCAGCCACACCAGAATGCGGGTGAACGTCGCCGTGCTGCGCGCGCCGGCCAGCGCCACCAGGCCGCGGACGGCGTCGAGCAGCGCGTCCTCGGGGTCGTCCGCGCCCTCGCCGCTCCCGAGCAGCGCGTCCCCGGGGCCGTCCGTGCCCTCGCCCACCATGCCGTTGCCGTCACTGTCGCTGTCGCTGTCGCCGTCGCCGTCGCCGTCGCCGTCCCGCCCGGGCGCGGCGGTGTCCCCGGCGACTGCCCCGAGGGCCCGCGCCGCCGTGTCCGCCGCCGGATCCATCGGGACCACACCGGGGGCCAGCATCCGCTCGATGACATGCCCGACGGCGGCGGTCCGCCGCTGGAACTCCGCGTCGAGCGGGGCCGCGGCGATCCGGCCGACGACCTCCCCGGCCTCGCTGAGATCCCGGCGCAACGACTCGGTCAGCAGGTCTTCCCCGTGGCCGGCGGTGAGCAGCGCGTCCCGCAGGACGGTGCGGTCGCCGTCGGCGCGGGGCAGGGCCCAGGGGGCGAGCAGGAAGACCAACATCATGCGGGCCTGTACGACGAGCGGGTCGGACGCCTCGTGGCCGTCCGCCCACCGCAGCCGCCGCATCGCCTCGGTCCGCTCGCTGGAACCGGTCTGGGACGACGAGTGTTCCCCCCTGTTCAGACAGGCCGCGCCGAGCAGGAGACCCAGGTGCACGAAGACGACGGAGAAGTCCTCCCCGTGCTCCGCCAGCGCGGTCTCGACGCGGGCCATGCGGTCGATCACCGCAGCCAGCGCCTCGGCGGCCGGCCGGCCCGTCGGAGTGTCCAGCAGCCGGCGGGCCTCCCGGAGAACTTCCTCCGTCTCCCGCTGCCGCTCCGCCGTCCCGTCGCCGTCCCCGGCCCGTCGCGCCTCGCTGACCATCGGCTCCCCCGCCGCACGCCTGCACCGTTCCCGCATGATGCCCGTCCGTTCGGCCCGTTGACCACCGAGTCGACGCGCCGAGGACGGCACGCCCGGCACTCCCGGCACGCCCAGCGGGTCCGGCACGCCCAGCGGGTCCGGCACGCCCAGCGGGTCCGGCACGCCCGGCCGGTCCGGCACTCCCGGCCCGTCCGGCCGGCAGAGGCGCGGACCGGCGGAGCGACCACTCTTGGCCGATTTTCGGCCATTTCGCATCCGGCCCGTTTCCGTTGCCGGACAAGGGTCCGTGCATCAGGCATATTCCATGACCCGCTCCGTACGGCGGTTTCGAGCCGTCCGAAATACGTGTGTTCGAAATCGCGGCCCGGTCGTTGAGCCCGACGACGTAACCGGACGATCGCGGAGAGGGACCACGGTGACCTGGGCCGCACGAGGACACGGAACGCACGAGGAGCACGAGACGGCCGCGAGCGGGATCTCGGACGCCGAACGGGAGCTGTTCGGCGGCCGGCTGCGCTGGGACCAGTCGTACGTCCGCTACGAAGGCGCGCTGACCCGGATGGGTTTCGCGCGGATGGCCGCGGCTCTGCCGCGCATGGCCGCGATGGTGCTCCGCATCGGCTGGGAGGTCGACCGCAGGGGGCTGGCCGGGGTCGTCGCGGCGCAGCTCGGACTCGGCGTGCTCGCCGCCGGAGGACTCGTGGCCGTCAACGACGTCCTCACGCGGCTGTTCGCCACGGGCCCGACCGAGGACAAGCTGAGCGAGGCCCTGCCCGCGCTGGTGCTGCTGGCGGTGGTGTCGGCCGGGTCGGCGCTGCTGACGGCGTGCTCGACGGCGCTCTCCGGCCGGCTGGAGCCGCAGGTCGAGCGTGCCGTGTCCGCCCGCTACTACGCGGCCGTCACCCGGGTCGAGGTCGAGGCGACCGAGCGGCCGGAGATCCAACGCGTCCTGGAGGCCGGCAAGTTCGGCACGGACTCGGCACGCAGCATGCTCCGGCTGTCGGTCGGCGTGGGGAACGTGCTGCTCGGCATGGTCGCCGCCGCCGTGGTGCTGGCCTCGCTGCACTGGGCGCTGCTGCCGATGCTGCTGGCGATCGCCCTGCCCAAGGGGTGGGGCGCGGTGCGCTCGGCGCGCCGCGACCACACCTCGCGGCTGACCTGGGTGGACCACCGGCGGGCGATCGCCTCGATGCTCGCGTATCTGACCCGCCCCCATGCCGCCGGGGAGATCCGGGCCCACGCGGCCGGTGAGAAGCTCCTCGCCGGGTACGACGCGATGGCCCGGCA
Source organism: Streptomyces naphthomycinicus (assembly GCF_020400595.1). Lineage (GTDB taxonomy): Bacteria > Actinomycetota > Actinomycetes > Streptomycetales > Streptomycetaceae > Streptomyces > Streptomyces naphthomycinicus. Next base: position 495,026 of record NZ_JAINRE010000002.1, read on the forward strand.
GACGGAGGCGGAACAGCGCCGTCTGGCGCGGGCGCAGGCCCGGACCGACCTGGTCGCGGGCGGCCTCTCCGGTGTGGCGTCGCTCGCCTGCTACGGAGTGCTGTGGTGGCTGCTGACCAGCGGCGGCCTGGCGCTGGCCGTCGGCGGCACCGCCGTCGTCGCCATCCGCAACTCCACCGCCCGGCTGACCTCCCTGGTACAGCAGGTCAACCGGCTGTACGAGGAGATGCTGTTCCTCACCGACACCAAGAACGCGACCGACCTGGCTGCCGAACACGCCATTCCGCGCACCGGGACACCTCTGCCCGACCAGGTGAGCGCGGTGCGGATGGAGGACGTGTCCTACTGCTACCCCGGTGCCGCCGAGCCCTCCCTGACGGGAGTGAGCCTGACGGTCCGCAGAGGCGAGGTGACGGCCCTCGTGGGGGCCAACGGCTCGGGCAAGACCACGTTGACGAAGATCCTCGCCGGGCTGCTGCTGCCCTCCGGCGGGGACGTGTGGTGGGAAGGGACGTCCGGTGAGCGCGTCGCGCTCCGGGCGGCCGACCGCACGCAGGTCTTCGCCGCCGTCGCGCTGATCGCACAGGACTTCCCCCGCTGGGAGATGACCGCCGCCACGAACGTGGCCATCGGCGTCGGCGACCGACCCCGCGACATGGGCCGGGTGAGCGAGGCCGCAAGGGCCGCCGGGGTGTACGACCTGGTCCAGGGCCTGCCGCACGGCTGGGACTCGATCGTCTTCAAAGGGTACGAGCGTGGCGTCCAGCTCTCCGGCGGACAGTGGCAGAAGCTGGTCACCGCCCGCAGCCGGTACCGGGAAGCCCCCTTCTTCCTGGTCGACGAGCCCACCTCCGCACTCGACCCGCACGCGGAGATCGCGGCCTTCGAGAGCCTGTGGTCGCTCGCCGCCGCCGGGCACGCGGTCGTGCTGGTCACCCACCGGCTCGCCGCGACCGCGAAGGCCGACCGCATCTACGTGCTCGACGAGGGGCATCTGGCCGAGGCGGGCACCCACGACCAGCTCATGTCCCGGCCGACGGGCCTGTACCGGGAGATGTACGCGGCCCAGGCCGCCCAGTTCGGACTCGCCCCGCCGGCGGGCGAGAGACTGCCCGCCCCGCGCGACGGCAACGACCCCTGGCAGGAGGGGGCCCGATGACCCGGAAGACACCCCGGCCGGCGCCGCACGACGGCCGGCCGCCACGGAACCTGCTCCAGGTGATCGGGGTGCACCTGTACCTGGAGGACACGGAGGGACGGATCCTGCTCGGACTCCGGCATCCCGACTCCGCCTTCGCCGCCCGGACCTGGCACTTCCTCGCCGGGCACTGCGAGCGGGAGCCCGCCCTCGGCTGCCTCGTCCGGGAGGCCCACGAGGAGGCGGGTCTGGTCATCGACCCGGCCGACGCCGAGTACGCGCACACCGTGCACCTCCTCGACGACCCCGGCTCACCGCCGCGCATGCAACTGGTGTTCCGTGTGCGCCGCTGGCAGGGCACCCCGCGGGTGCGGGAGCCCGACAAGTGCCTCGCCTGGCAGTGGTGGTGGCCGGAGGACCTGCCGGAGCCGATCGTCCCCTACACCCGGGCCGCCGTCCACGGGATCCGCGCCGGACGGCTGTACACCGAGATGGGCTGGTGACGGAGGTGCCCCCCACCGGCCCGAACGCACCCCGCCGCGGCGGCGAGCGCCACCGGGAGCCCCTGGACGTCCATCTGATCCTGAGAAGAGAGACCGCCCAAGGCTCCGAGGTACTGATGTCGCGGCGGGCCGGGGCGGTCTACGCCGCCGGGCTCTGGCATCTGCCGTCCGGGCACCTGGACGGCCCGCACGAGGACGTCGTCACCGCCCTGATCCGCGAGGCCCGGGAGGAGACCGGCGTCGTCATCGCTCCGGCCGACGTCCGGGCCGCCGTCACCGTGCACCACCGCGGCCCCGGCGGACGCTCCAGGACCGGCTTCTTCTTCGAGGTCCGGCGCTGGGAGGGCGAGCCACGGATCGCCGAGCCGGACGTGTGCGACGCGATGAGCTGGATCCGCCTCGGCGCCCTGCCCGCCCGGACGGTGGCCTACTGCAAGGCCGGGCTGGACGCGTACGCGGCCGGGGTGCGGCTCGCGGTGCACTTCCAGCAGCCCGAGGACGCGATCTGCTGGGAACCCGCCGCCGACCGCCTCCGGCTCGTGCCCGACATCGACGCCGCATCGGCGACACGGCGACGCCCGCCGGTGGTGGGGGAGTTCGCCGAGCGGCGGATCCCGCGGGCCGGATCCGCAGGGCGGCGGGCGCCGGAGGGCCGGATCCGCCACCAGCGCCGCCCCGCCACGCACGACCCGGCTCCCGCACCGGAGCCGGCGAGGGAAGGAGACGTCGTGAGCCGAGTCTGGCTGCCGCCCGAGGAGTATGCCGAGCAACTGATGAAGGCGACCGGTTTCGCCTGCGTCCACTTCACCGACGAGCAGGACCGGCCCGTCCAACTGCACTCCCCGTACAGCCCCGCGCATCCGTGGCAGATGGCCGGCGGCACCATGGAACCGGGCGAGCGGCCCTGGGAGACGGCCGTGCGCGAGTGCCACGAGGAAACCGGGATCACGGTGGCCGGGCCGCCACGACTGCTGGCCGCGGTCTACGGACTCCCCGGCGACGCATGGCCGTACAGCACGATGGGCCTGGTCTTCGACGGGGGCCGGCTCGGCGAGGAACAGCTGCGGGCCATCACCCTGGACCCGGAGGAGCACGACGAGTTCCGCGTCCTCCCCCTGGAAGCGTGGCGTCCCCTGATGCCGGCCCAGGACTTCGCACGGCTGAGAGCGGTGACACAGGCCCGCCGCACCGGTCTGGCCCAGTACTTCGACACCTGGGACTGGGGAGAGGCGTGAGCGTGGTGCCGGCACCGGCCGGGCTCGATCGGCCGCGTCCCCAGGCCGGGCGGCCGCGTCCCGGGGCGGGGGAGCCGTGGCGGCCCGGTGCCGTCCGCCCGGCGCCCCGTCCCCACATCACCCGACGGGTGGAGCGTCGCGTCAGCCGGTGACGAGCGCGGTGAAGCGGTCGACGTCGATGTTGCCGCCGGACGCGATGATGCCGATCCGCCGCGGGAGGTTGTCGACGCGTCCGGCCAGCAGGGCGGCCAGGGGCGTGGCGCCGCTGGGTTCCAGGACGATCTTCAGGCGTTCGAAGGCGAAGCGCATCGCGGCGATGATCTCGGCGTCGCTGACGAGGGCGATGGCGTCGACCAGCCGCTGGTTGACGGGGAACGTGAGTGCGCCGGGAGTGTCCAGGGCCTGGCCGTCGGCGATGGTGCGGGGGACCGGGATGGTGACCCGCGCGCCGGCCTCCAGGGAACGCTTGGTGTCGTCGCCCGCCTCCGGCTCCACGCCGATGACCCGGATGCCGGGGTGGAGGGCCGTGGCCGCGGTGGCGCTGCCGGCGATGAGGCCGCCACCGCCCACCGGCACCACGAGCGCGTCCAACGCTCCTGTCTCCTCAAGGAGTTCGAGGGCCGCGGTGCCCTGGCCGGCGATCACATGGGGGTGGTCGTACGGCGGGATCAGAGCCAGGCCGCGGTCCTCGGCCAGGGCGTGGCCGAGCGCGGTGCGGTCCTGGGTGTAACGGTCGTAGGTGACGACCTCCGCCCCGTATCCGGTGGTCGCCTCCCGCTTGGAGCGGGGAGCGTCCTCGGGCATCAGGATGACGGCGCTCGTGCCCAGTTCCCGCGCGGCCAGCGCGGTGGCCTGGGCGTGGTTGCCGGACGAGTAGGCCGCGATGCCCTTCGCCAGCTGGTCCGGGGGCAGTTGGGCGGCGGCGTTGTAGGCGCCACGGAACTTGAAGGCACCGATCCGCTGGAAGTTCTCGGCCTTGATGAACACCTCCGCTCCGACGAGCGAGTTCAGGGTGCGGGAGGTGAGTACCGGGGTGCGGTGGGCGACGCCCTTGAGGCGGGCGGCGGCCTCGCGGACATCGGCGTACGACACGGGCAGTTCGGCGGCCATGAAGGAGTCCTCCGGATAGGGGGTGGTGACGGCTCGGACGGCGTGACGGACAGACGTCACCAGCCGCTGACGCGCGGCCAGTACGCCTCGATCGCGGGCGCCGGGGCCGCATCGCCGTGAGCGCCGTCGACGACGTGGTAGCCGTGGTGCTGGGCGGCGGTGGCACAGGCATGGTTGGGCAGGACGCGCAGGCGGGTACCGATGGGCAGTTCGGGCAGGGCGGCGCCGTCACGGGCGGTGAGGGTGCCGTGCTCCTGGCTGGCGCCGGTCATCACCAGACCCGGGATCACGGTGCCGGTCAGGTCGGCCACCAGGCCGTAGCCCTGGTCCTGCGGCTGCACGGCCGTACCGCGGTCGCGGGACATGGCCATCCAGCCGCCGTCGGTGACGATCCACCCGTGCTCCGGACGGTGACCGATGACGGTGACCACCACCGAGAGGGCGAGATCGGCCGGGCCGCAGACGCCGAGGCCGGCCATCACCAGGTCGAAGAAGACGTAGGTGCCCGCGCGGAGTTCGGTGACTCCGGTGAGGTCGTCGGCGGCGTGGGCGGTGGGGGTGGAGCCCACGCTGACGGTGGTCACGGGCAGACCCGCCGCCCGGAGCCGCCCGGCCGCGGCCACCGCCGCGTCGCGTTCGTTCCGCGCCGCCTCGCGCCGCTCCTCGGCGGTGTAGCGGAAGTAGGACTCGCCCGCGTGGGTCAGTACGCCGTCCAGGCACCCCGCGTCGTGCAGGATGCGACCGATGCCGGGGAGCCCGGGGGCCTCCGGACGCAGGCCGCCGCGATGGCCGTCGCAGTCGATCTCGATCTGGGCGGGCACGGCGATGCCCGCCTCCCGCGCGGCAGCCGCGACGAACATCGCCTGCTCGGTGCTGTCCAGCAGGATCCGCAGGGTCACACCACGGCGCAACAGGGCTATCACGCGCGGGAGTTTGTGCGGCGCGATGCCGACGGCATACGTGAGGTCACGGTATCCGGCGTCGGCGAACGCCTCGGCCTCGGCGAGGGTGGAGACGGTGACGGGGCCGGGCCGGCCGTCGTGCAGGAGGGCGGCGGCGTCCAGGCTCTTGGCCGTCTTCACATGAGGGCGCAGGGCGACCCCGAGACGGTCCGCGCGGGCCCGCAGGCGGGCGATGTTCCGCCGCATCCGGTGCACGTCGACGACGGCGAACGGGGTGCCGGGGCCGGCGAGGTTCCGGGCGGCGGGGGAGAGTGCGGGGGACATGACCGAGTGACCCTTCACTTCGCGTAGTTGTAGACCGTGGCCCGGGAGACACCGAGCAGGTCCGCGATGGTCTGCGCGGCGTCGCGCGAGTCGAAGTAGCCGTCCCGTTGCAGTTGTCGCACGAGCGCCTTCTTGTCCTCCCGGCTCAGCGAGCGGGGGGTGGCGGCGCGCTCGGCGGCACGGGTCTCCACCGCTGCGCGCAACTCCCTTGCGCCGCGGGCCCGCAGGGTCTCCAGGGGCTGGTCGCGGTGCTCGGTGTCCGTGGCCACCAGCCGGGACAGGGTGAGGGTCACCGGGGACAGGACCGACACGTCGAGGTTCAGGCACAGTGCGGCGACGTATTCCCCGGCGGCGTTCTTGATGCCGATGGACGTGCTCTTCGCGGGGCGGCCGTCGGGGAACCGGTTGGGGTAGTTCTGGATGACGCCCGGGTACTCCGGGTCGGCGATGCGCGCCAGCCCCAACTCCGTCGCCGAGTCGCCGACCTGACGGCCCGACAGGTTGTTCTCGATCGCGCGGATGGCGTGGTCCGGGTCGCGCAGGTCGTGCAGCACCACCTCGCACAGGCCGGGAAACATGCGGCCCAGCGCGACCGCGATCTTCTCGGCCTCGCGGACGAGGTGCTCGTCGGCACCGTCGGTGTCGCGGTCCATGACACCCCTCTCGTCGAGTCGTCGAGTCGTCGAGCCATCGACATGTCGTCTACATCTGGACAGTGAGTCTAAGGAGGGTCGGAGGCGGTGTCCAGTGGCGTCTCTCCGGTGGCGCGACCGCCTGTGGCCGAAAAAATACGGCGCGTCATCCCGTCGTCGCCCCGGATTGCATGAATATCGGTTCATGAGAGCTATCGGGCGATGTAAAGCTGCCGTAATCGGCGCTTCCCCGAGTCGTTTTCGATCATGTCGGGTAAACGTGCGTAAACATCTCAAAGCGGACAGCTCGAAGATTCTTGCAGGTGTCGCGGGCGGCGTGTAGGGTTCCGATTGGTTCGGCCAGACGGGGGAAGGCTGATATGAGCACGTTCGAACCAGACCAAAATTCGGGGAAGCTCCTGTCGATGGGTATGACGGGACGCAGGGGGATGCATATCGATTCGGCCGACGCCGGATTAACGGACGAGTCGTCGGCATATCAGCAGCGGCGTGACGAAATAGCCGCCCGCGCCGCGGACCACGTACTCGGCGAACCCATTGCGGAAGTCGAATACACCGACGCCGAACACGCGCTGTGGCGCCTGGTCTCCCGGCGGCTGGCGGAGCGGCACCAGCACCTGGCCGCGCCGGAGTTCCTGGCCGCGGCGGAGCGGCTCGGCGTGGCCGAGGACGGCGTTCCGCAGTTGCAGGACGTGTCCGAGCGGCTGCGCGGGCTGACCGGATTCCGACTGCGACCCGCCTCCGGTGTGGTCCCCTTCGCCCTGTTCTGCGGCTCCCTGGCCGATGGATACTTCCATTCGACCCAGTACCTCCGCGACGACGCGACCCCCTTCTACTCGACCGAGCCGGACATCCTGCACGAGGTCATCGGGCACGGCAGCGCCATGGCCGACGACCGGTTCGCCGCGTTGTACCGACTGGCCGGCGAGGCCGTGCGCAGGGTCGAATCCGAGACAGCCGTCCAGTTCGTCGCCAAGACCTTCTGGTTCACGGTCGAGTGCGGTCTGCTGGACGCCGCCGACGGGCCCCGCGCCTACGGCGCCAGCATCGTCTCCTCCTACGGGGAGCTGGAGCACTTCCGCTCCGCCGACATCCGGCCGCTCGACATCGCCGACATGGCCCGCGTCGACTACGACATAACCCAGTACCAGACCACCCTTTACAGCGCGCGTTCCCTTGCACATCTGGAGGACGTCGCGGGTGAATTCTGGGCGTCCTGCGACGATACATCCATTGAAAAACTCCTGGTGGTTGATATATGACCCGGCTCGCAGGACAAGCATCCACTGCACAGCAGAGCCCGGAATCAGAAGTACTGGACGTCACCGGAATCGGATTCGGTGCCGCAAATCTCGCCCTGGCCGTGGCGCTCCATGAATCGGAAGCCGCGGGAAGAGCCATTTTCCTGGAGAAGCAGAAGGAATTCGGCTGGCATCGGGGGATGCTCATCGAGGGTTCCTCGCTCCAGGTGTCCTTTCTCAAGGACATCGCCACCATGCGCAATCCCACCAGCGATTTCGGCTTCCTCTCCTATCTCCAGGAGAAGGGCCGGCTGGTCGACTTCATCAACCAGCACACCCTGCTGCCCTCGCGCATCGAGTACCACGACTACCTCCAGTGGGCCGCCGACCGGCTGAACCACCTGGTCGAGTACGGCGTGGAGGCCACCGGCGTGCGGCCCGTGACCGAGGCCGGCGAGGTCGTCGCGCTGGATGTGCTCGCCGGTGACCGGGTGGTCGCCCGGACCAGGAACCTCGTCATCGCCTCCGGCCTGCGCCCGCGGCTGCCCGAGGGCGCCGAGACCGGTGAACGCGTCTGGCACAGCTCCCAGTTGCTGCACCGGCTGCCCGCCTTCGACGAACGGCCGCCCCGGCGGGCCGTCGTGGTCGGCGCCGGGCAGAGCGCGGCCGAGGTCGCCGCCCACCTCATGGAGCGCTACCCGCAGGCCGAGGTGTGCACCGTGTTCAGCCGCTACGGCTACAGCGTCGCGGACTCCAGCCCCTTCGCCAACCGTGTCTTCGACCCGGCCGCCGTGGACGACTTCTACGTCGCCCCGCCCGAGGTCAAGCAGTCCCTCATGCGCTACCACGGCGGCACCAACTACGCCGTCGTCGACGAGGACGTCCTCCAGGGCCTCGCCCGCCGCCAGTACGAGCAGAAGGTGACCGGCACCCCGCGCCTGCGGCTGATGAACGCCTCCCGCCTGGTGTCCGTCGAGCCCCGCGGTGAATCCGTCGCCGTACGCGTGGAGTTCCTGCCCACCGGCGAACGGACCGAGCTCGACGCCGACCTGGTCGTGTACGCCACCGGCTACCGCTCCGCCGACCCGGCCGAGCTGCTCGGCGGCGTCCATGACGCCCTCCGGCGGGACACGGCGGGGGAGTTGGTCATCGGCCGGGACTACCGGCTCGCCACCACCGGGGACTTCCGGTGCGGCATCTACGTCCAGGGCGCCACCGAGGCGACCCACGGCATCGCCTCCACCCTGCTGTCCATGGTGGCGGTCCGCGCGGGCGAGATCGCCCAGTCGATCATCGGCGGCCGGCGCGACCCGGACCGTACCGCCGCAGCCAAGGCAGTAGCGGGGAACAGGGGCTGAAGTGTACGAGCGTCCGCTGTACCGCGAGGACCGCGACGGCGTCGTCCTGGCGTTTCTGAAGCAGAACCCACTGGCGCTGGTCGTCACCTCGCACGAGGACGTCCCGGTGGCCACCCACGCGCCGGTGCTGTTCCGGCACGGGCCCGACGGGGCGGACGCCGAGGCGGTCGCCGCGGGCACGGTGCCGCTGGCCGGCTCCACCCTGATCGGCCACATGAACGTCGAGAACCCGCAGTGGCGCCGGATGCGCTCCGGCGACCGGGCGCTCATCGTGTTCCAGGGCCCCCACGGCTATGTCTCGCCGACGGTCTACGAGGTCACGCCCGCGGCACCCACCTGGGACTTCACCGCCGTGCACGTGACCGGCACGGTGGAGCCCACCGCCGAACCGGCCGACGTGCTGGACATCGTCTCCGACACCGCCCGGCGGCTGGAGGGCGGCTTCGGGCGCGGCTGGGACCAGGAGTCCTCCCTCGACTACTTCCGCCAGATCGCGCCCGGCGTGGGCGCCTTCACCCTGCGGATCGAGACCGTGCAGACGATGTTCAAGCTCAGCCAGGAGAAGCCCGCCCCGATGCGGCGGCGCGTGGTCGAGCAGTTCGAAGCAAGCGAGTCCGGCAGCCATCGCGCGCTGGCGAGCATGATGCGCGCCCGCGGACTCACCGAAGCCGACGAGGAGCGGGAGACAGCCGGATGACGCAGGGGAGCTCGCGACGGCCGGGACTGGACTCGGCACTGAACCGGCTCCGGGAGCGCACGGCGAGAACCGGCACGACACCGGAGGGCATCACCCGTGTCCCCCGGGACCGGCCCCTCCAGCTGTCGTTCGCCCAGCAGCGGCTGTGGTTCCTCGACCGGCTGATGCCGGGCAGCGCCTTCTACAACTTCGGCACCGCGGTGCGCGTCCGCGGCCCGCTGGACGCCGGGCTGCTGGCCCGGGCGCTCAGCCGCGTCGTCGCCCGCCACGAGACCCTGCGCACCGTCTTCGCCGACCACGAGGGCGTGCCCGGGGCCGTCGTGCTGCCGCCGGAGCCGGTCGCCGTACCCGTGACGGACGCCGCGGACGAGGCCGACGCCGAACGGCTGGCCGGCGAGGAGGCCGCACGCCCCTTCGACCTCACCCAGGGCCCCCTGCTCCGCGCCCGACTGCTGCGGCTCGCCGCCGACGACCACGTCCTGTCGCTGACGGTCCATCACATCGCCACCGACGGCTGGTCGCACGGCCTGCTGTGGACCGAGCTGACCGCGGCCTACACCGCCCTCGCCGACGGCCGGCAGCCCGCGCTGCCGGAACTGCCCGTGCAGTACGCCGACTTCGCCGCCTGGCAGCGCCGCACCCTGCCGCCCGCCGCGCTGGAGCGGCGACTGGCCTTCTGGCAGGACCGTCTGGCCGGCCTGCCCCCGCTGGACCTGCCGCTCGACCGGCCCCGCCCCGCCGTCGCCTCCGCCGAGGGCGGCGTCGTCACCTGGCGGCTGCCGGCGGACGCCGTCGCCGCCGCCCGGGCCGTCGCCGCACGGCAGGGCGCGACCCTGCACATGACCCTGCTGGCCGCGTTCAGCGCGGTCCTCGGACGGCACGCCCGCACCGAGGACGTCGCCGTCGCCCAGCCCGTCGCCGGCCGCCCCCTGGCCGAGGTCGAGGGACTGATCGGGTTCTTCGTCAACACCGTCGTCACCCGCACCGACCTGTCCGGCGACCCCACCTTCGCGGAACTGGTCGAACGCGTCCGCGCCGCCTCCGTGGACGAGATGGCGCACCAGGACGTGCCGTTCGAGTACCTGGTGGAACGGCTGGTCCCGGAGCGCGACCTGTCGCGCAACCCGCTGGCCCAGGTCGTCTTCCAGTACGTGCCCCGCGCCGCCGCCCGCCCGGCGCCGTTCCCCGGCACCACCGCCGAACCCTTCGCCGGCGACCGTGCCTTCACCCGCATGGACCTGGAGGTCTACCTCGGCGAGGACGCCGAGGGCGGCGTCGAGGGACTCGTCAACTACAGCCGCGCCCTGTTCGACCGGGAGACCGTCGAGCGACTGGCCCGTCATCTGACGGCACTGCTGCGCGCCGCCTGCGCCCGGCCGGACCGGCCGCTGTCCCGGCTGACGATGACCGACGCCGCCGAGGACGCGGCGCTGGAGCGGACCGCCCGGGGCACCGACGTACCCCTCCCCGAGGCCACGCTGCCCGAACTGTTCGCCGCCCAGGCCGCCCGCACCCCGGACGCCGTCGCCGTCGCCGACGGGACCGAGCAGCTCACCTACGCCCAGCTCGACCGCGCGGCCAACCGGCTCGCCCACGTCCTGACCGGCCACGGAGCCGGCCCCGAGGGCATCGTCGCGCTGGCGGCCGAGCGCTCCGCGAACCTGGTCGTCGCCGTGCTCGCGGTGCTCAAGGCGGGCGGCGCCTATCTGCCGCTCGACGTCCGCAACCCGGCCGCCCGGACCCGTGCCGTCCTCGCCGACACCGGCGCCGCACTGCTGCTGACCGACGGCGGTCCCGCACCGGCCGGCACCGAGCACCTGCCCCGGGTGGACCTGCGCGCCGTCCCCGACGGCACCCCCGACACGGCCCCGCCGAGCACGGCCGGCCCGGACGCCCTCGCCTACGTGATGTCCACCTCCGGGTCCACCGGCACCCCCAAGGCCGTCGCCACCACCCATCGCGCCGTGGCCGCCCTCGCCCTCCACCGGCGCTGGGCCGGCGGCGCCCACGACCGGGTCCTGCTGCACTCGCCGCAGGCGTTCGACGCCTCCACCTACGAACTGTGGTCCCCGCTGCTGTCCGGCCGCCGCGTCGTCGTGGCCCCGCCCGGCGCCCTCGGACCGCGCTCCCTCGCCCGGGTCGTCGCCGGCCAGGGCGTCACCGCGCTCTGGCTGACCTCCGGCCTCTTCGACCTCGTGGCCGAGGAGGACGTCACCTGTCTGGCCGGCGTCCGTGAACTCGTCGTGGGCGGCGACACCGTGTCCCCCGCGACCGTCGCCCGCGTCCGCGCCGCCCACCCGGAACTGACGGTCGTCAACGGCTACGGCCCCACCGAGACCACCACCTTCGCCACCCTCCACCCGATCGCGCCGTCCGACCCCGCCCCCGGCGGCCGGGTGCCCATCGGCAGCCCCCTGGACAACACCCGCGCCCACGTCCTCGACGACCGGCTGCGGCCCGTCCCGTTCGGCGTGCCCGGCGAACTGTACGTCGGCGGCCCGCGCCTGGCCCGCGGCTACGCCGGCCGCCCGGCGGCCACCGCCGAGCGCTTCCTGCCCGACCCGTTCGGACCGGCGGGCAGCCGCATGTACCGCACCGGCGACGTGGTGCGCCGCCGCCCCGACGGCGTCCTGGAGTTCCTCGGCCGCGCCGACGACCAGGCGAAGCTGCGCGGCCTCCGGGTCGAGCCCGGCGAGGTCGAAGCCGTGCTGGCCGCCCATCCCGCCGTCGCCCACGCCGTCGTCGTCGTGCGCGGCGACGGCCCGGCCGGCAAGCGGCTCGTCGCCCACGTCGTACCGCGCGCCGGGCACACCCCCGACAGCGCCGCGCTGCGCGCGCACGCGGCGGCGGCCCTGCCCGACTACCTGGTGCCCTCCGCGTTCGTCGTCGCCGACGCGCTCCCGCTGACCGCCACCGGCAAGGTCGACCGGGCCGCGCTGCCCGCCCCGCTGGACACCCCGGACACCGGCGCCGCCGCCCCGCGCACCGACGCCGAGCGCGCCCTGTGCGACCTCTTCGCCGAGCTGCTCGGCGTCGACGCGTTCGGCGCCGAGGACGACTTCTTCGTGCGCGGCGGTCACTCGCTGCTCGCGACCCGCCTCGTCGCCCGGGTCGCCCGCGTCTTCGGCACCGACATCCCGCTGCGGGAGGTGTTCGAGCACCGCACCCCGCGGGCCCTGGCCGCGGTGGTCACCGGTGCCGCGCACCCCGCGGACCCCGCCCCGCCGCTGGAGCCGGCGGACCGCGACCGGCCGCTGCCGCTGTCCTTCGCCCAGCAGCGGATGTGGTTCCTGGACCAGCTCGCCCCCGGCAGCGCCTCGTACACCTCCGGCGGCGCCCTGCGCGTGCGCGGACCGCTCGACGCCGAGCGGCTCGCCGGTGCCCTGTCGGCCGTCGTCGCCCGCCACGAGACCCTGCGCACCACCTTCACCGTGGCCGACGGCGTCCCCGCCGCGGTGGTCGGCGCCGCCGCCCCGGTCGCCCTGCGGGTCGTCGACGTTCCGGACACCGACGCCGCACGGGCCGCGGCCTCCGCCGAGCTGTCCACCGGGTTCGACCTGGCGCAGGGCCCGCTGCTGCGCGCCACGCTGCTGCGGCTCGCCCCCGACGACCACGTCCTCGTCGTCGCCGTGCACCACATCGCGACCGACGGCTGGTCCCAGGCCCTGCTGTGGGCCGAGGTCGCCGCCGCCTACGACGGGACACCGCTGCCCGAACCGCCCGTCCAGTACGGCGACTACGCGCTCTGGCAGCGGACCTGGCTCTCCGGCGAGGTGCTGGAGCGCCGGGCCGGCTACTGGACGGACCGGCTGGCCGGCCTCGCCCCGCTGGAGCTGCCGCTGGACAAGGCCCGGCCCGCCGTCGCCACCGGCCGGGCCGGCACCCTCCCCTGGGAGCTGCCCGCCGAGGTGGTCCGGGACGCCCGCGCGGTCGCCGCCCGCGAGGGCGCCACGCTCTACATGGTGCTCCTGGCCGCGTTCACGCTCGTGCTGTCCCGGTACGCCCGCACCGAGGACGTCGCCGTGGGCTCGCCGATGGCCGGCCGGACCCGCGCCGAGACCGAGGCGCTCATCGGCTTCTTCGTCAACGTCGTCGCCCTGCGCACCGACCTCTCCGGCGACCCGGCCTTCCGGGAACTCCTCGGCCGGGTCAAGGAGTCGGTGGTCGGCGCCGTCGAGCACCAGGACGTCCCCTTCGAGCACCTGGTGGAACGGCTCCGCCCCGAGCGCGACCTGTCCCGCAACCCGCTGGTGCAGGTGGCGTTCCAGCTGCTCACCGACGCGCCCCGGCGGACCTGGTGGCAGGGCGCCCAGGCCGCGCCGTTCGACATCGACCACGCGTACACCCGGATGGACCTGGAGGTGCACGCCGTGGAGACCGGCGACGAGGTCCACGCGACCGTCCTGTACGCCGCCGACCTGTTCGACGCCGACACGGTCCGCCAGCTGATGCACCATGTGTCGGTCGTCCTCGGCGAGGTGCTCGCCGACGTCGACCGGCCGGTGTCCGCGGCGACCATGCTCGACGCGACCGACCGGCACCGGACCATGGTCGCCTGGAACGACACGGCCGCACCGCTCCCGGACGGCTCCGTGCCCCGGCTCTACGCCGAACAGGCCGCCCGCACCCCCGACGCCGTCGCCCTGGTCTGCGGCGAGGAACGCGTCACCTACGCGGAACTGGACCGGCTCGCCAACCGCTTCGCCCACCTCCTGCTGGCCCACGGCGTCGGCGCCGACGAACCGGTCGGCGTGGCCACCGGACGCTCCACCGGCATGGTCGCCGCCGTGCTCGGCGTGCTCAAGGCGGGCGCCGCCTATGTGCCGCTCGACCCGCGCAACCCGCCGGGCCGCACCGAGCGCATCGTGGCCACCTCCGGGCTGCGCGTCGTCATCGCCGACCGCCCGGTGCCCGGCACCGACGGCGTCACCGTCCTCGACGTGACCGACCCCGGCCCCGGACCCGACACCGACCCCGGCATCGACCCGCACCCCGACACCACCGCCTACGTCATCTACACCTCCGGCTCCAGCGGCGAGCCCAAGGGCGTGGCCGTCACCCACCGCAACGTCGTGGTGCTGGCCGCCGACCGCCGCTGGCGCAACGGCAACCACGAACGGGTCCTGCTGCACTACCCGCTGGCCACCGACATCTCCACCTACGAGCTGTGGCCGTTCCTGCTGGCGGGCAAGCAGATCGTCATTGCCGCCGACGAACACGTCGAGCCGGACACCTTCGACCGGCTCATCCGCGAGCACGGCGTCACCGCCATGTGCCTGCCCGCACCCCTGTTCAGTCTGCTCGCCGAGGAGTGCATGGCCTGCTTCGGCGGGCTGCGCGAGGTCCTCACCGGCGGCGAGGCCGTGTCCGGCGAGACCGTCGCCCAGGTGATGGCCGCCCACCCGCACCTGACCGTGCTCGACGCCTATGGCCCGACCGAGGCCACCGCGTTCACCACGCTGTTCCCCATGGAGCCGGGTTTCCGCCTCGTGGGCTCCCGGGTGCCCATCGGGGCCCCGATCGACAACACCCGGGTGTACGTCCTCGACGACGCCCTCCGGCCGGCGCCGCTCGGCGTGGCGGGCGAACTCGTCGTCGGCGGGCCCCGGGTGGCCCGCGGCTACCTGGGCCGGCCCGACCTCACCGCCGAGAAGTTCGTGCCGGACCCGTGGGGCGCACCGGGCGAGCGGATGTACCGCACGGGCGACGTCGTCCGGTGGCTGCCCGGCGGCGCGCTGGAGTTCCTCGGCCGTGCCGACGTCCAGGTCAAGATCCGCGGCTTCCGGGTGGAGCCCGGCGAGGTCGAGGCCGCGCTGCTGCGCCATCCGGCCGTCTCGCAGGTCACGGTCGCCGTGCGCGAGGACATCCCCGGCGACAAGCGCCTGGTGGCCTACGTGGTGCTGGAGCCGGACGCCGGCGACGGCGTGCTGCCCGCGCTGCGCGCCCACGCCGCGGGCGCCGTACCGGACTACATGGTGCCGTCGGCGTTCGTCGCACTGGACGCGTTCCCGCTGTCCACCACCGGGAAGATCGACCGCCGGGCCCTGCCCGCCCCCGACACCCGCTCGGTGGCCGAGAGCGGATACGCCGAGCCCGCCACCGAGGCGGAGCGGGTGCTGTGCGAGATCTTCGCCGAGGTGCTGGACGTGCGCCCGGTCGGCGCCGACGACGACTTCTTCGCCCTCGGCGGGCACTCGCTGCTGGCCACCCGCGCGATCGCGCGGATCCGCGCCCGCTTCGGGCCCGATGTGCCGCTCCAGGCGGTGTTCGAACGGCGCACTCCGCGCCGGCTGGCCGAGACCCTCGGCGAGCCCGGCGCGGTGACGGACGTGATCCGGCCGGCCCGCCGCGAGGGCGCGCTCCCGCTGTCGTCGTCCCAGCGCCGTCTGTGGTTCCTGGACCGGCTCACCCCGGACAGCGGCTTCTGGAACGTGGCGATGGGCGTGCGCGCCCGAGGCCCGCTCGACGTGGACGCCCTGAGCCGGGCCCTGTCCCTCGTGGTCCTGCGCCACGAGGTGCTGCGTACCGTCTTCGCCGCCGACGCCGGCGAGCCCGTGGCCGTCGTCCGGCCCGCCGCCCCGCTGACCCTGGAGGTCACGGACGTCGCCGACGAGGCCGGGGCACACGCCCTGGCCGAGGCGGACGCCGCGCGCCCCTTCGACCTGGCCCGGGGGCCGCTGCTGCGCGCCCGGGTGCTGCGGCTCGCGGCCGAGGACCACGCCGTCCTCATCACCGCGCACCACGCGGTCACCGACGGCTGGTCGCACGCCGTCTTCTGGGGCGAGCTGGCCGAGGCCTACCGCGCCGAACTGGCCGGCGACACCGCCGAGCTGCCCGAACTGCCGGTGCAGTACGGAGACTTCGCCGTCTGGCAGCGCGACCGGCTCACCGGCGCCGAACGGGAACGGCACTTGGCCTACTGGCGGACCCGGCTCGCCGGCCTGCGCCCCCTGGAACTGCCCCTGGACCGGCCCCGTCCCGCGGTCGCCGGCTCGGCGGGCGCCTCCCAGCCGTGGGAGCTGCCCGAGGAACTGGTCCGGGCCGCGCGCGCGTTCGGCGACACCGAGGGCGCCACCCTCTACATGACGCTGCTGACCGCCTTCACCGTGGTCCTGGCACGGTTCGCCGGCACCGAGGACGTCGCCGTCGGCGCACCCGTGGCCGGCCGTACCCGCCCCGAGGTGGAGCGGCTGATCGGCTTCTTCGTCAACATGCTGGTGCTGCGCACCGACGTGTCCGGCGACCCCACCTTCCGCGACCTGCTCGGCCGGGTGCGGGAGACGGTGGTGGGCGCCATGGACCACCAGGACCTGCCCTTCGAGCACCTGGTCGAGACACTGGCACCCGAACGGGACCTGTCCCGCAACCCCCTGGTGCAGGTGGTCTTCCAGCTCATGCGGGCCCCCGGGGACAAGGGCGACCGCCTCGGCGCCGCCCGGCTGGAACCGCTGCTGGACGACCACGCGTTCACCCGCGTCGACCTCGAGGTGCACCTCACCGAGGACGGCGACCGGGTGCGCGGCACCGTGCTGCACTCCACCGCCCTGTTCGAGGCGGAGACGGTCCGCCGGATGCTGCACCACCTCACGGTCCTGCTGCGCACCGCCCTCGCCGACCCGGACGCGCCGCTGTCCACGCTCTCGCTGCTGGACGACGACGACCGTCACCGGCTGCTGGAGCAGTGGAACGACACGGCCCTGCCCTACCGGGACGCCTCGCTCGCCCGGCTGTTCGCCGAACAGGTGGCCCGCACCCCCGACGCCCCGGCGGTGGAATGCGAGGACGACGTCCTCACCTACGCCGAACTGGACCGCGAGGCCGAGCGGATCGCCGCCGGGCTGCGGGCGCACGGGGTACGGCCGGACGACCTCGTCGGCCTGTGCCTGGAACGCAGCACCGTACAGACGGCCGGCCTGATCGGCATCCTCAAGGCCGGCGCGGCCTATGTCCCGATCGACCCGAACCACCCCCGCGACCGGATCCGGCTCATCGTGGACGACGCCCGGATGACCGTCGCCGTCACCGACCGGGCGCACGCGGACGTCTTCGCCGACGGCACCGCCCTCGTCCTCGTGGACGCCCCCGACCGGACCGAGCCGCTCGCGGCCGGGGCGGCACAGCGGCCGGGCCCCGACTCGCTCGCCTACGTCGTCTACACCTCCGGCTCCACCGGCGTGCCCAAGGGCATCGCCATGCCCGCCCGGTGCGTGGTCAACATGCTCGCCTGGCAGAAGAAGGCGGTACCGGGCGGCCCCGGCACCCGGACCGCCCAGTTCACCGCCCTCACCTTCGACGTCTCGGTGCAGGAGGTGCTCTCCGCGCTCCTGTACGGCGAGACGCTGGTCATCCCCACCGAGGAGACCCGCCGCGACCCGGCCCGGTTCGCCCGCTGGCTCGACGAGCGGGCCATCGAGCAGATCTTCGTACCCAACCTGATGATCCGCGCCCTCGCCGAGGAGGCGGCCGCCGGCCGGGCCCGCCTCACCTCGCTGCGGCACATCTCCCAGGCGGGTGAGCCGCTGACGCTCGACTCCGTGCTGCGCGAGTTCTGCGCCGCCCGGCCCCGGCTGCGCCTGCACAACCACTACGGCTCCACCGAGATCCAGGTCGTCACCTCCTACACGCTGCCCGGCGACGTCACGGACTGGCCCCGGGCCGCACACCTGGGCGAGCCGGTCGACAACTCCCGCGCCTACGTGCTGGACGAGCGGCTGCGGCCGGTCCCCGTGGGCGTCGCCGGCGAACTGTGCTTCGCCGGCCCCGGACTGGCCCGCGGGTACGTCGGCAAGCCGGAACTGACGGCGCAGAAGTTCGTCGCCGACCCCTTCGGCCCGCCCGGTTCCCGCCTCTACCGCACCGGAGACCTGGGCCGCCGGCGCCCCGACGGCAGCCTGGAGTACCTGGGCCGGCTCGACCACCAGGTCAAGATCCGGGGCTTCCGGGTGGAGCTGGGCGAGGTCGAGGCCGTGCTGCTGCGGCACCCCGAGGTGACCCGCGCCGTCGTCGTCGCCCGCGAGGACGCCCCCGGCGTCAAGCGGCTCGTCGGCTACGTCGTGCCCGTCCCCGGCACCGACGGCGGACTGCCCGCCCGGCTGCGCGCCCACCTGGCCGACGCCGTACCGGACTACATGGTGCCCTCGGCGCTCGTCCCGCTGGACGCGTTCCCGCTGACCACCACCGGGAAGATCGACCGGGCCGCGCTGCCCGCCCCCGATCTGCGCACCACCCTGGACACCGGCTTCACCGCGCCCCGCACCGGCGAGGAGAAGGCCCTGTGCGAGGTGTTCGCCGAGGTGCTGGAGACCGAACGCGTCGGCATCGACGACGACTTCTTCGCCCTGGGCGGACACTCGCTGGTCGCCGCCCGCACGGTCGCCCGGATCCGTGAGGTGCTGGACGCCGAGGTCTCCCTGCGGGAGCTGTTCCAGCACCGCACCCCCCGCGCGCTCGCCGAGGTCGTCGCGGTGTCCCCGCGCTCGGCCGTTCCGCCCCTGGTACCGGTGTCCCGGCAGGAGCCCCTGCCGCTGTCGCTCGGCCAGCTCCGGCTGTGGCGGCTGCACGAGGCCGACCCCGGCGACCCGGTCTGGACTATCCCGCTGGCCGTGCGCATCACCGGTGAACTGGACACGGACCTGCTGGGCCGCGCCCTGACCGAGGTCGTCCGCCGGCACGAGGCGCTGCGCACGGTCTTCGTGCCCGGCGACGAGCCCATGTCGGTGGTCCTGCCCGCCCCGGACATCGTGCTGGAGCCGGTGGACGTACCCGGCGAGACCGCCGCCCGCGCCCTCGCCGACGAGGCCGCGGCCCGGCCGTTCGACCTCGTCTCCGGCCCCGTGCTGCGGCCCGCCCTGCTGCGGATCGCCCCGGACGACCACGTCCTGCTGCTGACGGTGCATCACATCGCCACCGACGGCTGGTCCCAGGGCGTGCTCTGGACGGAACTGTCCCGCGGCTACGCGGCACTGCGCGAGAACCGCCCGTCCGGCCTGCCCGAACTTCCCGTCCAGTACGGTGACTTCGCCGTGTGGCAGCGCTCCTGGCTCACCGGCGCCGCGCTCGACGCACAGCTCGACCACTGGCGCCGGCGGCTGGCCGGGCTGCGGCCCCTCGCCCTGCCGGGCGTCCCGGCCGACGCCGCCCACGACGGCACCGGCGTGCTGACCGAATGGCGGCTGCCCGCCGACCTGGTCGGCACCGCCCGCCGGGTCGGCGCCGAGCACGACGCCACCCTCTACATGACCCTGCTGGCCGCCTTCACCGCCACCCTGGCCCGCTGGACGGGCAGCGACGACCTGGCCGTCGGCTCCCCGGTGGCCGGCCGCACCCGGGCCGAGGTCGAGGGGCTGATCGGCTTCTTCGCCAACTTCGTGCCCCTGCGCGTCGATCTCTCCGGGGACCCGTCCTTCGCCGGCCTGCTGGCCCGGGTCCGGGACACCGCCGTCGACGCCTACGCCCACCAGGCGCTGCCCTGGGAACGCGTCGTCGAGGGGCTCGGCCTGGACCCCGAACAGCCGCTGGTCGACGTCGTGTTCCAGCTCGTCAACGTCGAACTGGGCGAACTGGGCCTGCCCGGCGCCCGCGTCGAGCAGTTCGCCGGCGAACAGACCTACGCCCGCTGGCACCTCGAAGTGCACCTGGTCGAGGACCCCGACGGCGGCCTCACCGGACACGTCGTACACCGCGCCGCCGCCCTCGGCCGACGCGTCGTGGACGACCTGCTGGCCGGCACCACCGCCCTGCTGCGGGCCGCACTCGCCGACCCCGGCCTGCCCGTCTCCGCACTGCACGCACCGGACTCCCTGGAGGGGACCACCCATGACTGAGCCGCTGACCGAAACGACGGCCGCTCAGCCGCCCGCGCTCACGCACCGGCTCGCCGGTCTGCCCGAGCCCGAGCGCCGGCGTGTCGTCCTGGACCTGGTGCTGACGCAGGTCGCGGAGGTCCTCGATCTCGGCACCGCCGCCGACGTGCCGCCGGACCGGGCCATCCGGGAACTCGGACTGCGCTCGCTGACCGCCGTACAACTGCTGCTGCGGCTCAGCCGCGGCACCGGCGTGAAGCTGCCCACCACCGCCATCTACGACCACCCCACCGCCCGCGCCCTCGCGGACGCCCTCGTCGACGCCGCCTCCGGCCGGCACGTCCTGCCGGTCGAGGACGACGAGCCCGTACAGCGCGCGGCCGACGACGACCCGGTCGCCGTGGTCGGCATGGCCTGCCGCTTCCCGGGCGGTGTGAGCACCCCCGACGACCTGTGGCGGCTCCTGCTGGAGGAACGCGACGCCATCGCGCCGTTCCCCACCGACCGCGGCTGGGACCTGGCCGCCCTCGCCGACCCGGACGGCCCCCTGGCCAGCCGCACCCGGCACGGCGGATTCCTCGACGACGTCGCCCTGTTCGACGCCGGCTTCTTCGGCATCAGCCCCCGCGAGGCCCAGCTGATGGACCCCCAGCAGCGGCTGCTGCTGGAGACCGGCTGGGAGGCGCTGGAGCGCGCCGGTGTCGCCCCCGGTTCCTGGCGGGGCGGACGCGTCGGCGTCTTCGTCGGCGCCAACGCCCAGTCCTACTCCTCCCTGCTCGCCGGCATCCCCGAGGGCGGCGACGGACACGCCCTGACCGGCCGCCTGGCCAGCGTGGTGGCCGGCCGCATCGCCTACGTCCTCGGCCTGGAGGGCCCCGCCTTCACGGTCGACACCGCCTGCTCGTCCTCCCTTGTCGCCCTGCACCAGGCGGTGCGGTCGCTGCGCTCGGGCGAGAGCACCCTCGCGCTCGCCGGCGGCGTCACCGTCATGCCGACACCGGAACTGTTCGTCGACTTCACCAAGCAGGGCGGCCTGTCCGAGGACGGCCGCTGCCGCTCGTACGCCAAGGCCGCCGACGGACTCGGCTGGTCCGAGGGCGCCGGCATGCTCCTGCTGGAGCGGCTGTCCGACGCCCGCCGCAACGGCCACCCGGTGCTCGCCCTGCTGCCGGGCACCGCCATCAACCAGGACGGCGCCTCCAACGGGCTCACCGCGCCGAGCGGCGCCGCCCAGCAGCGCGTGGTACGCCAGGCAC
The DNA here is from genome assembly GCF_020400595.1 of Streptomyces naphthomycinicus. Taxonomy (GTDB): domain Bacteria; phylum Actinomycetota; class Actinomycetes; order Streptomycetales; family Streptomycetaceae; genus Streptomyces; species Streptomyces naphthomycinicus. Next base: position 516,245 of record NZ_JAINRE010000002.1, read on the forward strand.
TGGCCGACGCCGGACTGCGCCCCGCTGACGTGGACGCCGTGGAGGGCCACGGCACCGGCACCACCCTGGGCGACCCCATCGAGGCCCAGGCCCTGCTCGCCTCCTACGGCCAGGACCGCGACCGGCCGCTGTGGCTGGGCTCGCTGAAGTCCAACCTGGGCCACGCCCAGGCCGCCGCCGGCGTGGGCGGAGTCATCAAGACGGTGCTCGCGCTCCAGCACGGGCTGCTCCCCAGGACGCTGCACGTCGACGAGCCCACCCCGCACGTGGACTGGGTGTCCGGAGACGTACGGCTGCTGACCGAGGCCCGCCCCTGGCCCCGCGGCGAACGCCCGCGCCGGGCCGGCGTGTCCTCCTTCGGCGTCAGCGGCACCAACGCCCATGTGATCGTGGCGGAAGCGCCCGAAGCACCCGAAGAGCAGGACGCGGCGCCCGAGCAGCCGGCCGGTTCGGTCCCGCTGCCCTGGCAGCTGTCCGCGCGCAGCGAGGCCGCCCTGCTCGAACAGGCCGCCCGGCTCCGCGAGTTCGTGGCGGCCGACCCGGACCTGGAGCCCGCCTCCGTCGCCCTCACCCTGGCCACCCGCCGCACCGCGTTCGAGCACCGCGCCGCCGTCGTGGGCCGCGACCGCGCCGAACTGCTGGCCGCGCTGGACGTGCTCGCCGCGGGCGGCGCCGACCCGGCCGTCGTCCGCGGCACCGCCGGAGCCGACGGCAGCGTCGTCTTCGTCTTCGCCGGCCAGGGCGGTCAGTGGCTCGGCATGGGTGTCGAACTGCTCGACGGGAACCCGGTGTTCGCCGCGCGCATGGCCGAGTGCGAACGCGCCCTCGCCCCCTGGCTGGACTGGTCGGTCGTGGACGTGCTGCGCGGCGCCGAAGGCGCACCGCCGCTCAGCCGCGTCGACGTGGTGCAGCCCGTGCTGTTCGCGCTCATGGTCTCGCTGGCCGCCGTGTGGCGCTCGCACGGTGTCGTGCCCTCGGCCGTGGTCGGCCACTCCCAGGGCGAGATCGCCGCGGCCTGTGTGGCCGGCGCCCTCACCCTGGACGACGCCGCGAAGATCGTCGCGCTGCGCGCCAAGGCCGTGGCCGACCTGCCGGGCCGCTGCGGCATGGGCTTCGTCGCCGCGCCCGCCGCCGACGTCGAGAAGATGCTCGAGCGCTGGCCCGGCCGGCTCGGCATCGCCGCCGTCAACAGCCCCCGCTCGCTGGTCGTCGCCGGCGACCGCGAGGCCCTGGAGGACCTGCTCGACCTCTGCGACGACGAGGGGCTGCGCGCCGGACGCGTCGCCGCCGACTACGCCTCGCACTCCCCGCAGGTGGAGGCCGTACGGCAGCGGCTGCTCGCCGAACTCAAGGGCATCCGCCCGCAGGACGGCGAGGTCCCCCTGTACTCCACCGTCACCGCGGACTGGATCGACGGCAGCGAACTGGGCGCCCGCTACTGGTACCGCAACCTGCGCGAGCCGGTGCTCTTCCAGGACGCGGTCGGCGGCCTGCTCGACGCGGGCCACCACGCGTTCGTGGAGATCAGCCCGCACCCCGTGCTCACCGTCGCCATGCAGCAGACCGCCGAGGCCCTGGGGACCGACCTGCGCGTGGCCGCCACCCTGCGCCGCGACGAGAGCGACCGGCTGCGCCTGACCACGGCCCTGGCCGAGGTGGCCGCCGGGGGCGTGCCGGTCGACTGGCGGCCCCTGTTCGACGCCGTCGGCGCCCGCCCCGTCGAACTGCCCACCTACCCCTTCCAGCGCGAGCGCTACTGGCTCGCCCCCGGCACCACCGGCGCCGGCGACCTGACCGCCGTCGGCCTCACCGCCGGCGGGCATCCGCTGCTCGGCGCCGAGGCCGAACTCCCCGACGGCGGCGGCCTGCTCCTCACCGGCCGGATCAGCCCCGGGACACACCCCTGGCTGACCGAGCACACCGTGCTGGGCACCGCCCTGCTGCCCGGCACCGCGGTCCTGGAGATGGCGGCCCACGCCGGCCACCGGCTCGGCTGCGCCCAGGTCGAGGAACTGACCCTGGCCGCGCCGATCGGCGTGCCCGCCGACGGTCTGACCCTGCGCGTCACCGTGCACGGCGCCGACGACTCCGGACGCCGTACCGTCGCCGTCCACACCCACTCCGGTGACGGCTGGACCCGGCACGCCACGGGCGTCCTGGCACCGGCCGCGCCCGCCGGGCCCGCCCCCGGCGAGTGGCCCCCGGCCGGCGCGGAACCGCTCCCGGTCGACGGTGTGTACGACCGCTTCGCCGCCCGCGGCTACGGCTACGGACCCGCCTTCCGGGGCCTGCGCGCCCTGTGGCGCCGGGACGACGAGATCTTCGCCGAGGTCGAACTCCCCGAGACCGTCGCCACCACCGGTCACCTCGTGCACCCCGCGCTGCTCGACGCCGTCACCCAGACCGTGCCCGCCGCCGAGCCCGAGGACGCGCCCCTGCTGCTGCCGTTCTCCTGGACCGGCGTGACCGTGCACCCCGGCACCGCCCGTGTGCTGCGCGTGCGCGCCGCCCGGGAGAGCGCCGACACGCTGCGCCTCACCGCCACCGACCGCGAGGGCCGGCCCGTGGTGGAACTGGCCGCGCTGCGGCTGCGGCCGGCGTCCCCCGGACAGCTCGCCGCCGTGGCCGCCGCCGGCACCCGCGACGCGCTGTTCCGCGTGGCGTGGCAGACCCCCGGCACCGAGGCACCCGCCGCGCGGCGCTGCGCCGTCCTGGGCGCGCAACCGGCGGGTCTCACCGCGCCCCCGAGCGCCACCCTCGCCGACGTCGACGCCGGATCGACGGACCTCGTCCTCGCTCCCGTCGGCACGGGAACCGACGTCCTCGGCACCGGGACCGACGTCCTCGGCACCGGGACCGACGTCCTCGGCACCGGAGCCGACGTCGTCGCCGCCACTCACCGGGCCACCGCCCAGGTGCTGGAGCTGCTGCGCGACTGGCTCGCCGACGAGCGGTTCGGCCACGCCCGGCTCGCCGTCGTCACCCGGCACGCCGTCGCCGTCCGCCCCGACGAGGAACCCGACCCGGCCGCCGCCGCGGTATGGGGCCTGGTCCGCTCCGCGCAGACCGAGCATCCCGACCGCTTCCTGCTCGTCGACACCGACGGCACGCCCGCCTCCCTCGCCGCGGTGCCGGCCGTCGGCGACGAACCGCAGACCGCGCTCCGCGACGGAGAACGCCTCGTCGCCCGGCTGACCCGGGCCCCCGAGACCGGACTGCGCCCGCCCGCCGGAGCCGACGCCTGGCGCGTCGACGTGGTGCGGCCCGGCAGCGTCGACGGCGTCGACGCCGTCGCCGCCCCGGACGCCACGGCCCCCCTGGCGCCCGGCCAGGTGCGCATCGCCGTCCGTGCGGCGGGCGTGAACTTCCGGGACGTGCTCTGCGCGCTCGACATGTACCCGGACGAGGTCGACGCGATCGGCTCCGAGGCCGCGGGCACCGTGGTCGAGGTGGCCCCGGACGTCACCGGCCTGGCCGTCGGCGACCGTGTCCTCGGCATGGTGCCGGGCGGCTTCGGCCCCCTCGCGGTGGTGGACCGGCGGCTCGTGGTGCCCGTCCCCGCCGGCTGGTCCTGGGTCCGGGCCGCGGCCCTGCCGTCCGTGTTCGCCACCGCCCGCTACGCCCTCGTCGACCTCGCCCGGGTGCGGGCGGGGGACCGGGTGCTGGTGCACGCGGCGGCCGGTGGTGTGGGTATGGCGGCCGTGCAGGTGGCGCGGTTGCTGGGGGCCGAGGTGTACGCGACGGCGAGTCCCGGCAAGCACGGGGTGCTGCGGGCGGCCGGTCTGGACGAGGCGCATGTCGCGTCGTCGCGGGACACGGAGTTCGCGGAGCGGTTCCCGCGGATGGACGTCGTGCTGAATTCCCTGGCGGGCGAGTTCGTGGACGCGTCGCTGCGGCTGCTGGAGCCGGGCGGCCGGTTCGTGGAGCTCGGCAAGACCGACCTGCGCGACCCCGCGGACCTGCCCGGCGTCGACTACCTCCCGTTCGACCTGCTGCGGGACGCCGGACCCGACCGCGTCCAGAGCCTGCTGACCGAGGTCGTCGCCCACGCCGAGGCGGGCGAGGTGACCGGCCTGCCCACCCGCACCTGGCCGCTCGCCGACGCCCGCGAGGCGTTCCGGTTCATGGCCCGCGCCCGGCACACCGGGAAGATCGTGCTGACCGTCGCCCCCTACGCCGACGGCACCGTCCTGATCACCGGCGCCGGCGTGCTCGGCGGCCTGCTCGCCCGGCACCTGGTGGCCGAGCACGGCGCCCGCGACCTGGTGCTGGCCAGCCGCCGCGGCGCCGCCGCCCCCGGCGCCGCGGACCTGGTCGCCGAACTGGCCGCGGCCGGCGCCACCGTCCGCTTCGAGACCTGCGACGTGACCGACCGCGCGGCCCTCGACGCACTGCTCGCGCGGCTGACCGCCGAGGCGCCGCTGACCGCGGTGGTGCACACCGCGGGCGCCCTCGACGACGGCGTGCTGACCGAACTCGGCGCCGACCGGCTGCCGGCCGTGCTGCGACCGAAGGCCGACGCCGCCTGGCACCTGCACGAACTCACCGCCGACCGGGACCTGTCCGCCTTCGTGCTGTTCTCCTCCGCGGCGGCCACCCTCGGCACCCCCGCCCAGGCCAACTACGCGGCCGCCAACGCCTTCCTCGACGCGCTCGCCGAACGGCGCCGCGCCGCCGGTCTGCCCGGCACCGCCGCGGCCTGGGGCCTGTGGGCCGACGCCACCGGTCTCACCGGGCACCTGGACGCCGCCGACCTCGCCCGCGCCGGCCGCAACCGCATCGTGCCCATGGCCGCCGCCGAGGGACTGGCCCTGTTCGACGCGGCCACCCGCACCGGCGAGGCCGTGACCGTCACCGCCCGCCTGGACCTCGCCACCGCCTCCGCGGCCCCCGCCCCGCCGCTGCTGCACGGCCTGGTCGCCACCCCGGCCGGCCCGGCCGCCGCCCGTCCGGCGACCGACGCGGCGGCCCTGGTGGCGCGGATCACCGCACTGCCCGCTCCCGAGCGCGCCCCCGTTCTGCTCGACGTGGTCCGGGGCCAGGTGGCCGACGTCCTGGGGCACCGGGGAAGCGAGGCGGTGGCACCCGACCGCGGCTTCAAGGAACTGGGCTTCGACTCGCTGACCGCCGTCGAACTGCGCAACCGCCTCGGCGCCGCCACCGGCCTGCGGCTGCCCACCACCATCGTGTTCGACCACCCCAACCCCGCCGCGCTCGCCGACCACCTGCTCGGCGCGCTCCTGCCGAGCGAATCCGGCGAGGCGAACGCCGACCGGATCATCGCCGAACTGGCCCGGGTGGAGAGCGCACTGGGCGCACTGCCGGCCGAGGGCGCCGACCGCGCCCGGGTGGCGGCGCACCTGCGGGAGCTGGCGGCCCGCTGGGAGGCCGACACGAGCGGCGAGGCACCCGAGCGGGCCGCGCTGGACGGCGTCACCGCCGACGAACTCTTCGACCTGATCGACCGGGGCATCTCTTGATCCGCGCCGAACGAACCGCACGGGGGTGCACCGATGGCTGACGAGGCCAAACTGCTCGACTACCTCAAGCAGGTCACGGGCGACCTACAGGTCGCCCGGCGCCGGCTGCGCGAGGCCGAGGCCCGCGACCGCGAGCCCATCGCGATCGTGGGCATGGCCTGCCGCTACCCCGGCGCGGTGGCCTCGCCCGAGGACCTGTGGCGACTGGTGACCGCCGGGACCGACGCGGTCGCCGCGTTCCCCGAGGACCGCGGCTGGGACATGGCGTCGGTCTACGACCCCGACCCCGACCGGCCCGGCACCTCCTACGCCCGCGAAGGCGGATTCCTCGACACCGCGGCGGACTTCGACGCGGGCTTCTTCGGGATCAGCCCGCGCGAGGCGCTGGCCATGGACCCCCAGCAGCGGCTGGTGCTGGAGACCTCCTGGGAGGCCCTGGAGCGGGCCGGCATCGACCCGCACGGCCTGCGCGGCAGCGCCACCGGCGTGTTCGTCGGCTTCAGCAGCGAGGACTACTCCGACATCACGGGCACGGTGGCCACCGAGCTGGAGGGCTACGTCGTCACCGGCACCTCGCCCAGCGTGCTCTCCGGCCGGGTGTCCTACACCCTCGGCCTGGAGGGCCCCGCCCTCTCCGTGGACACCGCCTGCTCCTCGTCCCTGGTCGCCCTGCACCTCGCGGTCCGCTCGCTGCGCGCCGGGGAGTGCGCCCTGGCGCTCACCGGCGGGGCGACCGTGCTCTCCACGCCCGCCGTGTTCACCGAGTACAGCCGACAGCGGGCCCTCGCCGCCGACGGCCGCTGCAAGGCGTTCGCCGCGGCGGCCGACGGCTTCGGCTTCGCCGAGGGCGCGGGCATGCTCGTCCTGGAGCGCCTTTCGGACGCCCGGCGCAACGGCCACCCCGTGCTGGCCGTGGTCCGCGGCACCGCGATCAACCAGGACGGCGCGAGCAGCGGACTCACCGCCCCGAACGGGCTCGCGCAGCAGCGCGTGATCCGTCAGGCCCTGGCCGACGCCCGCCTGGCCGCGAGCCAGGTGGACGTCGTCGAGGCGCACGGCACCGGTACCCGGCTGGGTGACCCGATCGAGGCGCAGGCGCTGCTGGCGACGTACGGTCAGGAGCGGGACGAGCCGCTGTGGCTGGGCTCGGTGAAGTCGAACATCGGGCACA
>NZ_JAINRE010000030.1 GCF_020400595.1 Streptomyces naphthomycinicus
GGGGGGCGCGGGGGGGGGGCGGGGCCCCGCCGGGGGGGGGGGGGGCCCGGGGGGGGGGCCCCCCCCACCACCAAAAGGGGTGAACGGTCGTAACTTTCGCGTGCGGGTCGCGTTCTCCCGCGCTATGGGTTCACACCGTGATCCCGTGAGCGCGAAACGTTACGGCAGCCCGGCCGCGGGCCCGGGTCCGGGCGTCAGGCCGTCACCGGTTCACGCCGGGCGGCGCGGCGCCGGGCCGCCAGCTCCGGGTCGAGCGCGGGTACGGCGGCCAGGAGCTGCCGGGTGTACGGCTCGCGCGGGGCGTCGTACACCTCGTCGGCGGGCCCGTACTCGACGAGCCGGCCGCGCCGCATCACCGCGACCCGGTCGCTGACCTGGCGGACGACGGCGAGGTCGTGCGCGATGAAGACCAGGGCGAGGCCGAGCTCCCGCTGGAGTTCGCCGAGCAGGGCGACCACCTGGGCCTGGGTGGTGACGTCGAGCGCGGAGACGGGCTCGTCGCAGACGATGGCGCGCGGCTCGGCGGCGAGCGCCCGCGCGATGCCGATGCGCTGGCGCTGTCCGCCGCTGAACTCGTGCGGGTAGCGGTCGTAGTGCGCCGCTTCCAGCCCCACGCGCTCCAGCAGTTCCGTCACGCGCCCCCGGATGCGTTCCTCGTCCCGGTCGCCCCGCGCGCGGAGCGGGTCGGCGATGGACGCGCCCACGCTGCGGCGGGGGTTGAGGGAGGAGACGGGGTCCTGGAAGACCATCTGGACGGCCGGGTTCACCCCGGTGTGCGGACGCCCTTCGTAGCGGATCTCGCCGGCGGTGGGCTCCAGCAGCCCCACGAGCATGCGGCCGAGCGTGGTCTTGCCGCTGCCGCTCTCGCCGACCACGCCGAGGGTCTCCCCGCGCCGGACGGTCACCGAGACGTCGTCCACGGCCGCGACCGTCCGCTTGCCGCGACCGAACTCGCGCCGCACCCCGGTGGCCTCCAGCACGACCTCGTCGGTGGCCGGGGAACCGGTCCGGCGGGCGTTCACGCGCGGGACGGCGTCGAGGAGTTCACGGGTGTACGGCTCGGCGGGCGCCGCGAGGACGGAGCCGACCGGGCCGCGCTCGACGGCCCTGCCGTGCCGCATGACGAGGACGTCGTCCACGCTCTCGGCGGCCACGCCCACGTCGTGGGTGACGAGCAGCAGGCCCATGCCGGTCTCCGCGCGCAGCCCGTGCAGCAGATCGAGGATCTGGGCCTGGACGGTGACGTCGAGGGCGGTGGTCGGCTCGTCGGCGATCAGCAGGTCCGGCTCGCAGGCGAGGGCCATGGCGATGAGGGCGCGCTGGCGCATGCCGCCGCTGAACTCGTGCGGGCGGGACCGGGAACGCCGTGCCGCGTCCGGTATGCCCACTCGCTCCAGCACCTCCACGGCACGCGCGCGTGCGGCGCGGCGGGACACGCGCGTGTGGACGCGGTGGACCTCGGCGATCTGGTCGCCGATCGCGTAATAGGGGTCGAGCGAGGACAGCGGGTCCTGGAAGACCATGGCCGCCTTGGCGCCGCGCAGCCGGCGCAGCTCCTCGTCGGAGGCCGCCTGCACGTCGGTGCCGGCCACCAGGACCGAGCCGCCGACCCGGGCCCCGGTGCCCCGGTGCAGGCCCAGCAGAGCGCCCGCGACCGTGGACTTGCCGGAGCCGGACTCGCCGACCAGGGCGAGGGCGGCGCCCTTCGCCAGGCTGAAGGAGAGCTCGTCGACGGCGCGCAGGGCACCGAACTCGACGGTGAGGCCGGACACCTCCACCAGGCTCGTGTCCGCCGCTTCCACCAGGCTCATGCGAGCACCACCCGTCGGTCGGCCACCGCGTACAGGACGTCCGCGACGGCGTTGGCGAGGACCACGAAGAAGCCGGTGACCAGCACCATGCCGACCACCACCGGCAGGTCGACGACCTTCACCGCGTGCACCAGCTCCTGGCCGATGCCGGGCAGGCCGAAGAGGGTCTCGGTGAGGACGGCGCCGCCGACGGCCGAGCCGAAGGTGACGGCGTTCAGCGCGATGACGGAGGCCGTCGCACCGCGCAGCGCGTGCCGGGCGATCACCGCGCGCTCGCTGACGCCGTAGGCCCGGAACGTGCGGATGTGGTCCTCGGCCAGCGTCTCCAGCATCGACGCCCGGGTGAGCCGGGCGAAGTTGGCCGCCTCGATGAGGGCGAGGGAGAGCCAGGGCAGGAGCAGGTTCCACGCCCACTGTTCGGGATCGTCGGTGAAGTTCACGTACTGCGGGAAGGGCAGCAGTTGCAGTTCGCCGCAGACGACGATCATCAGGATCAGGCCGATGACGAAGACGGGCGTGGCGACGCCCGCGAGGGTGACCGCGGTCAGGACGCGTTCGGAGAGCCGGCCGCGCCGCCAGGCGGACAGCACACCGGTGCCGACGCCGAGCAGCAGCCAGATCACCATCGCGCCGAGCACCAGCGAGAGGCTCACCGGGAGCTTGGTCAGGATGATGTCGGTGACCTGCCGGTCGCTCTGGTACGACTGGCCGAGGCAGGGCGCCGGGCAGTGCTCCACGGAGGTGCCCGTGGAGAAGTCCTGTCCGGCGAGGAGGCCCTGGAGGAAGTGCCAGTAGCGCACGTACAGGGGGTCGTCGAGATGGAGCTGCTGCGCCACCTGGTGGACCTGGGCCGGGGAGCAGCGCGGGCCGCAGGTGATCTGGGCGACGTTGCCGGGGGTGACGTAGAAGACGACGTAGATGATCACCGAGAGCACGAACAGGGTGACCAGGGCGCCGATGAGCCGGCGCAGGACGAAGCCGGTGAAGCCGTTCACGCCCGCTCCTCCTTCTTCGATGCGGCGCCCGGTACGGCGTCCGACGCGGTGTCCGGTACGGCGTCCGGTACGAGGTCCTGCGTGGCGTCCTGCGTGGCGTCCGGTACGACGTCCTGCGTGGCGTCCTGCGTGGCCTCCGTTGCGGCGGGTCCGGGCTTCGGTACGGCCGTGCCGGCGCGGGCCTCCCGCTTGCGGCCGGTGCCGATGCGCAGCCGGGAGGCGGCGCGCGGGTCGAGGGCGACGCGGACGCCGTCGCCGAGGACGGTCATCGCGAACACGGTCAGGAACAGGGCGAGGGCGGGCAGCAGCAGGTACTGCGGGGCCGCCTGGTACCAGACGTCGGCCGAGGTGAGCATCTGGCCCCACGAAGGCGTGGGCGGCTTCACCCCGACGCCCAGGAAGGACAGGGCCGCCTCGGCGCTGATGTTCGCCGGGACCAGCAGCGCCGCGTAGGTGATGACGGGCGCGGCGAGGCCCGGGAGCAGCTCGCGCACGGCGGTCCGCCAGGTGCTCCAGCCGCTGAGCCGGGAGGCCGAGACGTAGTCGAGGTTCTTCAGGGCGAGGGTCTGCGCGCGCACCATCTTCGCCGTCGTGCTCCACCCGGAGACCAGGGAGATGATCAGCGCGACGAGGACGGGCCGCGGGAAGCCGCTCGGCACGATGGCCAGCAGCGCGAGGGACATGATCATCAGCGGCATCGAGATGAAGATGTCGGTGATGCGGCTCAGCACCAGGTCGACCCAGCGGTTGCCGAGTCCGGCGGCCACGCCCATGGCGACGCCGATGACGACCTGCGCCAGCGTGGCGCCCAGCGACACGCCCAGCGAGACCCGCGCGCCGTAGACCAGCCGGGCGAACATGTCGCGGCCCGTCTGCGGTTCGACGCCCAGCCAGTGGTCTGCGCCGATGCCGCCGAGGGAACCGATGGGCACGCCCCCGCGCGCGGAGTCGATCAGGGAGGGGTGGTACGTGGTGGGGTCCTGGCCCTCCAGCGCGGTGAGCAGCGGCGCGGCGAGCGCGACCAGGACGAGCAGCGCGACGACGACGGCGGCGACCAGGGCGGCGCGCTGCGCCCGCAGCCGCCGCCAGAACTGACGTGCCCCCGAGACCGCCGGGACGGAGGTGTCCGTCCCGGCGGTCTCGACGGCGACAAGAGCCTCGCTCACGGCGCTACTTCACCGAGACCTGGGAGATGTCCAGGACGCCGGTCCAGTCGCTGATGACGACGTTCTTGACGTCCGAGCCGACCAGTCGCTTGTAGACCGGGTGGAACAGCGGCACGACGAGGGCCTTCTCGCCGATCTTCTGGTCCAGTGCGCCCCACCGCTTGGCGGCGGCGTCAAGGTCGGTCAACTTGTTGATCGCGTCAATCTCGCCATTGACCGACTTGTCGTTCAGCAGGCCCGTGTTGAAGTTCGCTCCGTCCTTGACGATCTGCCGGCCGTCGAAGATGGGGGCGAGGAAGGGGCCGCCGGAGGGCCAGTCGGCACCCCAGTGGGCGAGGAAGAAGCCCGGCTCGGTCTTCACGCTGTGGATCTTGTCCCGGTAGTCGTTGTCCTCCAGGCCCTGGAGCTTGACCGTGATACCGGCCTTCTTGAGCGCGTCCTGGAGAGCGGTGGCGATCTCCGGGCTGGTCTCGAAGTTCTTGTCGTTGGAATGCGTGAGCGTGATGGTCAGGCCGTTCTTGAAGCCGGCCTGCTTCAGCAGCTCCTCGGCCTTCGCCGGGTTGCCGGACTTGCCCGCCGGGAACGGGTCGTACGGCGTGTAGCCGAAGGACTTCTGGTTCGGCAGGAAGGTGGTGGCGGGCTCGGCGAGGGCGCTGCCGCCGGCCGCGTTGACCACGGAGGACCGGTCGATGGCGTAGGAGATCGCCTGGCGCACCTTGGGGTTGTCGAACGGCTTCACGGTCGGGTTGAACGCGATGTAGTTCGTGTAGCCGAAGCGGCCGGTGCCGACGCGCGCGGCCAGTTCCTTGTCGCCGGTCACCTTCGCGAGTTCGGCCGGGCCGAGGTTGGTGTCCGTGGTGACGGCGGCGGCGTCCGCGCCCTGGGACGCGGAGAGCCGCTGGTTGATCACGGAGGAGTCGAGACCGGAGCGCACGTCGATCGTGTCCGGGTACGCCTTGCGCTCGGCGTCGGTCGCCGGGGACCAGTGCGTGTTGCGCTCCAGGACGACGTGCTCGCCGTCGTTCTCGTTCTTGACGACCTTGTAGGGGCCGGACGAGATCGGGTGCGACTCGTACTTGGTGCCCGTGTCCTTGCTCTTGGGCACCGGGGTGAACTGCGTCTGCGTGGCGAGGTAGGGGAACTCGCCCTCGGGCTTGTTCAGGTGGAAGACGATGGTCCGGGCGTCCGGAGTCTCGATCGCCGAGAGGCCCTTCTTGTCCTTGTAGGGCCCCTGGTAGTCGGCGGCTCCGACCAGCCAGTCACGCAAGTAGGGCGCGCCGCCGGAGAGTTCGGGGGCGAAGGAGCGCTCGATGCCGTACTTGACGTCGGCCGAGGTGATCGGCGTACCGTCCTCGTACGTGAGGCCCTTCTTCAGGGTGTACGTCCACACGGTCGCGTCCTTGTTGGCGCGACCGGTGTCGGTGGCCAGGTCCGGCACGACCTCGGCACCGGCGGCGCCGTTCTCGCGGTTGCGCGTGGTGAGGGTGCGGAAAACGAGCGAGGGCACGTTCCCGCCGCCGGAGGTGTACAGACGCGCGGGGTCGAAGTCGGTCTGCGGCTCTGAGTTCAGGACCGTGAGCGTGCCGCCCTTGTGGGGCGCGGAGTCGCCACCGGAACCCTTGGCATCGCTGTCCTCCGGGCCGCAGGCGGCGGCGCCCGCTGCCACGACCAGGCTGACGGATGCCGCTGCCACACGGCGCGCTATGACGGACGGTTGACGCATCGGAATGACGACCTCTCGGGGTGACGTGTCGGGGTGTGATCGAGGGTTTCTCGAATATTGAGACATGTGGACGAGGAATGAGACGACTGCGGACAGACGTCGGCCCCGGCGTCGGGTCGTCGAAAAGTCCGTGACCAGGTCACGGACGGAGAAGGGAAAAAGTCGCGACGCGAACGCCGGGGAGGCGGCGTCAGCGACAGTGGATGTCGGCCACGCAGAGTGCGGTCACACCGATGAGCGCCAGCTCGATGGCGGCGCTGGTGGAGACGGCATGACTAGACCACATGCGCAGAAATATGAACGACCATACGGGCTCATGTCAATGTGACATAAGCGGCGCCTGTCAACTCCCGGGGTAGGGCCAAGGGTTGGGCCGGCAGTGGATTCCGTCGTGGTCCAGGAACTTCGTCTGCTGCTGCATGACGGGTGCCAGTTCGCCGTCCTTCTGGCAGGTGACGTGCCCGTGGCCGAGCCGGTGGCCGACTTCGTGATTGATCAGCATCTGCCGGTAGGCATGGATCCGGTCACCGTACGTCTTGCTGCCCTGCGCCCACCGGTACGCGTTGATCATGACGCGTTCGGTCGCGGCCGAGTCGCAGGAGACGTTGTCCTCCGTGGTGTCCAGGCCGGACTTGGCGCACCAGGTGCCGGTGGTGCCGGGGCTGGCCAGCGTGATCACGAAGTCGGGTTTGCCGGAGGAGATGCGCTCGAAGGTACGGGCGCCGCCGTGGGCCCAGCTGCGCCGGTCGTTCAGGGTCTTCTGCACGGCCTCGGCGAACAGCGCGCCGTCCAGGCCGAGCCCCTGCTCGACGTCGACGCGGTACCGGTAGATCTGCCCGGTGCCGGGCGCCTTGTCGAAACCGGGGACGGCGTCGAACTTCCCCGGTCCGGTCAGCTTGGCGCCGAGCGGGTACTTCCTGCTCATCTTCTGGTCGTACGTCAGCGTCACCGCACTCGGCGCGGCGGAGGGCGTCGGCTCGGCGGAGCCCCGTGCGTCCCCGGCCTGGCCGGCGGCGGACTGCGACTGCACGTCACCGTCGTCCCGTCCCTTGGTCACCTGCCCGGCGACGATCACCGCGAGCACGGTGGTGACGGCGGCCGCCGCGATGCCGGTGAAGGCCCACCCCTTGTGCCCGCCGCGCTGCGCGGGAACGGCGGCGCCGTCCGCCGCGCCGGCGGACGCCTGCGCCGCCTCGGCCGGCCCGTCCCCCGCACCGCGCCCCCGGCCCGCACCCGCCGCGAGGGCACCGGTGCCCTCGCCGCGCACGGTGTCCTGGGCGCCGTCGAAGGCGTCGAGGTAGTCCTGCCGGGGGCCACGGCCGCGCCTCGGCGAGCCGGGTTCCGCCTGCCGCTGCCGGGGCAGCACCACACCGGGACCGCCGGCACCGGCCGCCCGTCCGCCCATCTCACCCCAGCCGCCACCGGCTTCCCGCTGCTCCGGATGCCCGCCTCGGGTGCCGGCACCGCCGCGGAACCCCGGCACACCGCGCGCGGGAGTGCCGTCGGGGATTCCGGGCGTGCCGTGCGCGGGAGTGCCGCCGGGCGATGCCGGCATCCCCCGGGCGGGCGTGCCGTCCGGGGGCCTGGGGGTTCCCTGCGCGGGCGTGCCGTCCGGCAGCCGGGGCGCGCCCTCGGCGCGTGCGTCCGGGCGGGTGCCCCGCTGGTCTTCTCGCCTTGCGCTTATGTCCGCGGACTCGCTCTTCGGAGCCGGTCCGCGACGGCTGTGACGTCCCACCCCGGCCCTCAGCTCCCCGCGCCCGTGCGAGCGGCGCCGGCGCCCTCGCCGGAGTCGGCCGAGTGCGCCAGGAGCTCCCGGAAGGCGTCGGCCACCAGCTCGGGGTACTCCATCATCGCCACGTGCCCGGCGTCCGGGAGGGACAGCAGGCGGGAGCGGCGGAAGGAGCGGGCGGCCCTGTGGGCCATGCGGAAGCCGACCAGCTGGTCCCGCCCGCCGTAGATCAGCAGGGTCGGGGCCAGCACGCGCTCGGCCTGGCGCCAGAGCCCGTGCTGTCCGCCGAGCGTGTAGGCGTTGACGATCCCGCGCGCGGAGCGGGCCATCGCGTCCCAGAAGTACGGCAGCTGGAGCCGCCGTTCCAGCTCCTCCACTGCGTACCGGAACGCCTCCGGCGAGACCTTGCCGGGGTCGCCGTAGCAGAGCCCCATGACGCCGCGCACCCGCTGCTCGGGCGTCCACTCCCTGGTGAGCCGGGTGAACAGGGCGGCGATGCCGGGCACGCCCAACAGCCCCGTCGGTACCGCGGTGCGCTGCACGCGCAGCTCGGGCAGGGCGGGCGAGACGAGCGTGAGCGTGCGCACCAGGTCGGGGCGTACGGCGGCCACGCGCGTGGTGACCGCGCCGCCCAGCGAGTTGCCGAAGAGGTGGACCGGGCCGCGGCCGGCCGCGTCGAGATGGCGGATGACCGCGCGCGCGTGCCCGGTGACGGAGTAGTCGCCGTCGTCCGGGGGCGGTGAGTCGCCGAAACCGGGCAGGTCGACCGCCTCGCTGTCGACGACGCCGTCCAGCTCGGCCATGAGCGCCGACCAGTTCTGCGAGGAGCCGCCGAGGCCGTGCACGTACAGCGCGGGCGGCAGGCCCTCGCGCGCGGGGCGCCGGGAACGGATCGACAGGGTGACACCGGGCAGACCCACGGACCGCAGCCGCTCGCCCTCGCCGACCCGGACGGGCGCCACCCTGGGGAGCACACTGGCGGCCGGCACGGACGGCGACTCGGTCGAAGACATGCGGCAATGTTACGAGGTGATCACGTCGGGATTGGTGTGTTCGCCGTCACAGAGTGAATCGTGCGCGGGCGGAGAACCGGGGCGGCGAACGGGGCCCGATGCATGGCGTCCGGATCAGCCGTCTCCTAGGCTCGTACCCAGGGCACCCGCTGTGGCCCCTGCCGCTTCCAGGGACGTTCGTAGGAAGGGAGCCCACCATGGCCTATGACCCCAACGAGCCCGAAGCGATCGAGGACATCGAGGACTTCGAGGACCTGCCGGCCGACGCGGCGGAGATCGACGTCGAGGCGCCCGAGGTGGACGCCGCCGAGCAGCACGCGGACCTCTCGCCGGACCGGGACGACCCCCTGACGGGTGTGGACCCGGACCGTGGGAACGAGGCCGATCTCATCGAACAGGCACGCGTGGTCTCGCTCGACGAGGACGACTACCGCTGACCTCCCGCGTCCGGACGGGAGGCGGTCGGCCGCACCAAGTGGCCCGCACGGCTTTCGCCGTCGTCCGCCACGTGAAATTCTGCGCTCGCACCGCGCACACCACGGTTACCGAAAAGTACGATGGCCGCGCGGCCGACACCGCATGTGGACGACTTTGGGAGGCGGCGTGACAGCCATCGAGCAAACTGAGGCGGCACGCCCGCGTGGCACCCGTCTGCCGCGCCGAGCCCGACGGAACCAGCTGCTGGGCGCCGCACAGGAGGTTTTCGTCGCGCAGGGCTACCACGCGGCGGCGATGGACGACATCGCCGAGCGCGCGGGCGTGAGCAAGCCGGTGCTGTACCAGCACTTCCCCGGCAAGCTCGACCTCTACCTCGCCCTGCTGGACCAGCACTGCGAGTCGCTCATCCAGTCCGTGCGCAGCGCGCTGGCCTCGACGACCGACAACAAGCAGCGTGTGCGGGCGACGATGGACGCGTACTTCGCCTATGTGGAGGACGACGGCGGAGCCTTCCGGCTGGTCTTCGAGTCGGACCTGACGAACGAGCCCGCCGTGCGCGAGCGCGTGGACAAGGTCACCAACGACTGCGCCGAGGCGATCTGCGACGTCATCGCCGAGGACACGGGTCTCTCGCGCGCGGAGTCGATGCTGCTCGCCTCCGGACTCGGCGGACTCGCCCAGGTGGTGGCCCGCTCCTGGCTGCACAGCGACCGCAGCGTCCCGCGTGACCAGGCGGTGCAGCTGCTGACCTCGCTGGCCTGGCGGGGCATCGCCGGTTTCCCGCTGCACGGCACCGAGCAGCACTGACGGCCGTACGTTCTCGTTCTGTTCCCGTACGGTGTTCGCTCCTGGCGTTCCCGCCCGCAGCGTGTACGTCCCCTCACCGGGCTAATGTGTGCGGAGTACGGCGCGGAAGATCGCGCACATCACTGACCGTCGGAGGGACATAGCCGTGGAGGTCAAGATCGGCGTGCAGCACGCGCCCCGCGAGATCGTTCTGGAGAGCGGTCAGAGCGTCGAGGAGGTCGAGCGTCTGGTCAGCGAGGCGCTGTCCGGCAAGACGCAGCTGCTGAGCCTCCAGGACGAGAAGGGCCGCAAGGTCCTGGTGCCGACGGACCGTCTGGCGTACGTGGAGATCGGCGAGCCGACCGTGCGCAAGGTGGGTTTCGGCGCGCTCTAGAGCCGGAGTCACGAGGAAGGGCCCGGCGGCCGTGTGCCGCCGGGCCCTTCCTCGTGTTGTGCGCTCGGGGCGCACCCGCGCCCGCGCACGAACGGAGCACAACTCCTCCACAGCCAAGGATTGCAATCCGCAGGTCACGGGTATGACGGGCTACGAACGTCGAGCCGGACCGGCCATGGGAGGGACCCCCCGACATGATCTTCGAAGCACTCGGCTCCGCCGCTCTCGGTCTGATCCTCGCCTGGACGGCCGCACACCTGCTCGCCCACCGGATGCCGGCCCGCCCGCTGGTGCTCTCGACCGGCGTCGCCGGAGCCCTTTTCGGCGATTTCGTCACCCACACCGCCCTGGGCCCCGGCAGCGCCCTGCTCAGCCTCCTGGGCGCCGCGATCATCTCGGTGGCGTCGCTGTCCCTGCTGCTGCGCCCGGCGGGCCGCCTGCGCCGACGATCATTGACGGCATAGGCGGGCGCACCGCGGCTCAGGCCGCGAGGCCCAGCGCGGCCATCCGCTTGGTGTGCGCCTCCGTGATCCGCGAGAACATCCTTCCGACCTCGGCGAGATCGAACCCGTCGGCGACGCCGCCGACGAGCATCGTCGACAGCGCGTCCCGGTCGGCGACCACCCGCTGGGACTGCGACAGCGCCTCGCCCATCAGCCGCCGCGCCCACAGGGCCAGCCGGCCGCCCACCCGCGGGTCGGCGTCGATGGCGGCGCGCACCTTCTCCACCGCGAAACCGGCGTGCCCGGTGTCGTCGAGCACGGCGAGCACCAGCTCGCGCGTGTCCGAGTCCAGGCGGGCGGCGACCTCACGGTAGAAGTCGCTCGCGATCGAGTCGCCGACGTACGCCTTGACCAGGCCCTCCAGCCAGTCCGAGGGCGCGGTCTGCCGGTGGAAACCGTCGAGCGCGGCCACGAACGGGTCCATGGCGGCCGTCGGCTCCTCGCCGATCTCGGTCAGCCGGTCCCGCAGCCGCTCGAAGTGATGGAACTCGGCCGACGCCATCTTCGCCAGCTCCGCCTTGTCCGCGAGGGTCGGCGCCAGCTTGGCGTCCTCCGCGAGCCGCTCGAACGCCGCCAGCTCCCCGTACGCGAGCGCTCCGAGCAGGTCCACGACCGCGGCGCGGTACTGCGGATCCGCGGACGCCCGCGTCCAGTCCTGGGCGGCGACACCGGTGGGTTCGGCGGGTTCGGCGGACGCGTTCTCAGGCTTGTCAGAGCTAGTCATGACGCGCACAATAGCCCGTTTGCGGCACCCCTCAAGCCCCTTGTGGATCACTGTGACCACGACTACGTGACCAAATCGGCCATCGCATGTGCGCGATTCCGGGGTATGGTGGTAATGCGCCTGCTGAGTGCGTCGACGGTGTTCGACGTGTCCCGACAGGCTGCACGCATGAGGATGCCCGGTCGGTGGCCCGATCGGCTCCGACCCGACAGCCCTCCACGGCCGTACGAATCAGTACGTACGACGACCGGAGGGACACCCTCAGCGGTACGAGCGCTAGAGCGTCGGCAGAGGTCCCGTGTCTTACGGCTTGCCCCAGTGGTTCGTCCGTACGGCAGCCGACGTCCCCGGCACGGTCAGTCATGACCCCCGCGCTCGCCTCGCACCGCGTACACAGAAGAGGCAGCACCCTGACTACGACGTTTCGAGAACTCGGAATCCTCCCCGAGACCGCCGAGGCCCTGGAGGCCGTCGGCATCATCAACCCCTTCCCCATCCAGGAGATGACGCTCCCCGTCGCCCTTTCCGGCACGGACGTCATCGGCCAGGCCAAGACCGGCACCGGCAAGACGCTCGGCTTCGGCCTCCCGCTCCTGGAGCGCGTCACCGTCCCCGCCGACGTCGAGGCCGGACGCGCCACCCCCGAGGCCCTCACCGACGCCCCGCAGGCGCTCGTCGTCGTCCCCACGCGCGAGCTGTGCACCCAGGTCACCAACGACCTGCTCACGGCCGGCAAGGTCCGTAACGTGCGCGTGCTGGCGATCTACGGCGGCCGGGCCTACGAGCCCCAGGTCGAGGCCCTGAAGAAGGGCGTCGACGTCGTCGTCGGCACCCCGGGCCGGCTGCTGGACCTCGCGGGCCAGAAGAAGCTGAACCTGAACCACATCAAGAGTCTGGTCCTCGACGAGGCCGACGAGATGCTCGACCTGGGCTTCCTGCCCGACGTCGAGAAGATCATCAACCTGCTGCCGGCCAAGCGCCAGACCATGCTGTTCTCGGCCACCATGCCGGGCGCGGTCATCGGCCTCGCCCGCCGCTACATGTCGCAGCCCACGCACATCCGCGCCACCGCGCCGGACGACGAGGGCGTGACGGTCGCGAACATCAAGCAGTTCGTCTACCGCGCCCACAACATGGACAAGCCGGAGATGGTCGCGCGCATTCTGCAGGCCGAGGGCCGCGGACTCGCGATGATCTTCTGCCGCACCAAGCGCACGGCCGCCGACATCGCCGAGCAGCTCCAGCGCCGCGGGTTCGCCTCCGGCGCCGTCCACGGCGACCTCGGCCAGGGCGCCCGCGAGCAGGCGCTGCGCGCGTTCCGCAACGGCAAGGTCGACGTCCTCGTCTGCACCGACGTCGCCGCGCGCGGCATCGACGTCGAGGGCGTGACCCACGTCATCAACTACCAGTCCCCCGAGGACGAGAAGACGTACCTGCACCGCGTCGGCCGCACCGGCCGGGCGGGCGCCAAGGGTACGGCGATCACGTTCGTCGACTGGGACGACATCCCGCGCTGGCAGCTGATCAACAAGGCGCTGGAGCTGGACTTCAACGACCCGGTGGAGACGTACTCCTCGTCCCCGCACCTCTTCTCCGACCTCGGCATCCCCGCGGGCACCAAGGGCATACTGCCGCGCGCGGAGCGGACCCGCGCGGGTCTGGACGCGGAGGAGCTGGAGGACCTGGGCGAGACCGGTGGACGGGGCGCGCGCGGCGGCCGTGGCCGCGGCGGGCGCGCCGAGTCGGCCCCGGCCGAGCGTGAGCGTCCGGCCCGTACGCCGCGCCGCCGTCGCCGCACGCGCGGCGGAACGCCGCTGGACGCCTCCTCCCCGGCCGAGTCGACGCCGGCCGCCGAGACCGCCGGTGCGGAGGAGACTCCCGCCGCGACGCGCACCCCGCGCCGTCGTCGCCGTACGCGCGGTGGAGCGCCGGCGCAGCCGGTGACGGCCGCCGCGGCGCCCACGACGACCGACGAGGCCCCCGTCGAGACGGTGGCCACGGCGGAGGGCCCGGCCGTCCTGGACACCCCGGACAAGCCGCGCCGCCGCCGCACGCGGAAGCCCGCTGCGATCGCGGACACCCCGGCACCCGCCGCGGAGGCGGAGCCGACGGCGGCGCAGTCCCCGGCGGCCGCGCCCGTGACCGAGCCCGCGATCGCGGACACCCCGGTGACGGAGCCCGCGCCCGAGGCCGCTCCGGCCACGGAGACCAAGCCGCGCCGCCGCACCCGCAAGACCGCGGCCGCCGCGCCGGAGGCCGCCGAGGTCGTGGCCGCCACGCCGGAAGCGGTGGAGGCGGAGGCCGAGGCCAAGCCGCGCCGCACGCGCAAGACCGCCGCTGCCGCCGAGGCCGCCGTGGACACCGCCGAAGGCACGGAGACCAAGCCCCGCCGCACCCGCAAGACCACCGCCGCCGCACCGGAAGCGGTGGAGACGGAGGCCGAGGCCAAGCCGCGCCGCACGCGCAAGGCAGCTGTCGCCGCACCGGAAGCGGTGGAAGCGGAGGCCGAGGCCAAGCCGCGCCGCACCCGCAAGGCGGCTGTCGCCGCACCGGAAGCGGTGGAGACGGAGGCCGAGGCCAAGCCGCGCCGTACGCGCAAGACCGCCGCTGCCGCCGAGGCCGCCGTGGACACCGCCGAAGGCACGGAGACCAAGCCCCGCCGCACCCGCAAGACCACGGCCGCCGCACCGGAAGCGGTGGAGACGGAGGCCGAGGCCAAGCCGCGCCGCACGCGCAAGGCCGCCGCCGCCACGCCGGAAGCGGTGGAAGCGGAGGCCGAGGTCAAGCCGCGCCGCACCCGCAAGGCGGCTGTCGCCGCACCGGAGGCCGTGGAAGCGGAGGCCGAGGCCAAGCCGCGCCGTACGCGCAAGACCGCCGCTGCCGCCGAGGCCGCCGTGGACACCGCCGAAGGCACGGAGACCAAGCCCCGCCGCACCCGCAAGACCGCCACCGCCGCACCGGAGGCCGTGGAAGCGGAGGCCGAGGCCAAGCCGCGCCGTACGCGCAAGGCGGCTGTCGCTGCCGTGGACGCGGTCGACGGGGAAGCCGTCGCCGCTCCGAAGGCGCGCCGGACGCGCAAGGCCGTCGCCGAGGCGGCTGCCCCGGAGATCCCGGCGCAGGCCACCGAGGAGCCGGAGGTCAAGCCGCGGCGCCGGACCCGCAAGACGACGGCGTCCGCTGCCGAGGCGGCCGGTGAGAGCACCGAGACGGCACCCAAGCCGCGCCGGGCCCGCAAGGCCACGGCGGCCGTGGAGGCTCCCGAGGCCTGACCCGGCGCCGCGCCCGCGGCGTAAGGCGTAAGCCGGTCCGATGGCCGGGTTCACGACAGTGGACCCGGCCATCGGCGTTTCCACGACCGCGGACCCGGCCATCGGCGTCTTCACGATGTGGGCCTGCTGTCGGCGTCTTCACGACCGCGGACCCGGCCATCGGCGTCTTCACGACCGCCGCGGAGAGACAGCGGGGTCCGGCTGGAGCCCACCCCCCTGACCTCCCACCCCCGCACGCTCCTCACCAGCCCGATAACCTCTCCCCATGAGCAGGCCCGCCTCCTTCGTCCCGCCCCCTGGCGCCCGCGCGTACCCCCTTCGGACGGCTCGCGGTGAGTTCGCCGTGGTGGACGCTCCCGTGGCCGCCGGCGTGGAGGTCAAGGGTGTCGCGCTGTTGCTGCCGGGGTTCACCGGGAGCAAGGAGGACTTCAACTCGCTGCACGTGCCGCTGGCCGAGCGGGGATACCGGACCGTGGCCGTGGACGGCCGGGGCCAGTTCGAGTCGGACGGGCCGGTGACGGACGTGTCCGCCTACGCGCAGGAGGAGTTGGCGCGGGACGTGCTCGCGCAGACGGAGGCGATCGGCGGGCCGGTGCATCTGCTCGGCCACTCACTGGGCGGTCAGATCACCCGCGCGGCCGTACTGCTCGACCACTCGTCCTTCCGGTCGCTCACCCTGATGTCCTCCGGTCCGGCACAGATCTCGACGCCCCAGCAGGAGCGCGTGAAGCTGCTGCGGGACGCGCTCTCCGTGCTGGACATGGCGGAGGTGTGGGAGGCGATCCAGGCGATGGAGCCGCCGGAGGAGACGGACACGCCCTCGCTCGACGGCGGACTGGACGACCGGGACGATCTGCGGCGCCGCTGGCTGTGCACCAAGCCCGCCCAGCTCCTCGCCACCGGGCGTCAGTTGTGCACGGAACCGGACCGGGTCGCGGAACTGGCCGCCGTACCGCTCCCGTTCCACGTGCTGTCGGGCGCGCAGGACGACACCTGGCCGCTGTCGCTGCTCGACGAGATGGCGGTGCGGCTGAAGGCACGCCGGACGGTCGTCGAGGGCGCCGAACACTCCCCCAACACCGACCGCCCGCTGGAGACCGCCCGCGCGCTCGCCGACTTCTGGGACACCGCCGCGACGGTGTCGTAGGCGCCGCCGCGGACCGTGCGGGCCGTCGGCGAGAGCCGCGGCCCGCGAGGGGGGCGGCGAGAGCGCGGCCCGTGAGGAGACGGCGAGAGCGCGGCCCGTGAGGAGACGGCGAGAGCGCGGCCCGTGAGGAGACGGCGAGAGCGCGGCCCGCGGAGGAAGGCGGCGAGAAGCGTGGGAGTCGCCGGGGGGGCGGTCGCTAGTACTGCGCCTGTAGGTGCTCCCAGAAGCCGTCCCTGAGCGAGCGGCGCAGGTCCGCCTGGCCGCGCAGGGAGTACTGGAGCAGTTCCTCGGCCTCGACCAGCAGATCCTGGTCCACGGAGCCGGGCAGGTAGGGGTGGCCGGGGAACAGCTCGACCAGTGATTCACGGCCCCGGGAGACGAGCCACCGCGCCGCGATCTGGGCACCGACGAAGCGCACGTCCTCCCTGGTGGGGCGGCTCGCGCTGGTGGCGTCGTACGCGGCGGCCGTGCGCCGGGAGACGTACGGCTTGAAGAACTCCAGGTCGAGCGTGCGCTGGCTGTCGACCTCCCAGAGCAGCGGCTCGGCCTGGTTTCGGCCCTCGGGCGCCTCGATGCCCCAGAGGTGGACGCGGGCACCGTAGCCCTGGGCCGCCTCGACCGCCGACACCAGGTCCTCGTCGCCGCCGAGCAGGGCCGCGTCGCTGATCGCGCGATGGCGTGCGAGCGACTCCAGGTCCGAGCGGATCAGCGAGTCGACGCCCTTCTGCTGGTTGTTGGCGTTGAGGTTGCCGAGGCGGACCTTGACGTCGGGCAGTTCGGCGATGACCTGCTGCTCGGCGGTGTGGATGCGGCGCCGGGCGCCGTCGTACCAGTAGACGCGCAGCAGCCGGCTGTCCGCGAAGATCGTGCGGGCCCTGTCGATCAGCGCCTCGATCAGCCCCTCGGCGTCCAGGTCGAAGGCCCGGCGGTCCTCGGTCCCGGCGACCAGCCGGCCGGCGGCCGCGTACAGATAGCCCGCGTCGACGAAGATCGCGTGGGTGGAGGGTGTCTTCGCCACCTCGGCGAGCATGCGTTCCAGCAGCTCGTTCGTGCGGTCGATACGGGCGCCGAGGGCGGCCAGGTCGTCGTTCATCGCCTCCATTGTCCCGGTGGTCACACTGCGGAGACAACCGGTCCCGGTCGGTCCCTGCCCCGCCGCTTACCGGTCAGTAATTAGTTGTTCGAAAAATTTCTTTAGCGTAGGGAATGTTCGTAACATGCGGCGCGTTGACTCGGGTACGACGCTGGATACACCAGGCGTCACATCAAGTAGTTCTCCGCAGGAGGATGACCAGACGAAGGGAGAAGCCCATGCGCTTCGAAATCATGCGACTCGACGAGGTCGACGGCACCACCGTGGACAGCACCGTCGTGGACGCCGCCTCCGTCAACCGGATCGTTCAGCAGGCCGCCGCCATCGGACAGCGCCTGTGGATACGTCCGGCCGAGACCACTCCGGCCTCGTAACCCGCACACGGGCGTTTCGCCACTCAAGCTTTCCGGGGGAGCCGAGCCGACGAGGGCTCAGCTCCCCCGGATCACCTGAGTGATCCCGTTGATGATCTGCTGCACGGCGATCGCGGAGAGCATCATGCCCGCGAGCCGCGTCACCAGGACGACTCCGCCGTCCTTGATGACCCGGATGATCAGCAGCGAGTACCGCATCACCAGCCACAGCACGACATGGATCGCGAGGATCGCGGACCACACCGAGAGCTGCGTGCTCACGCTGTCGGCCTTCTGCACGGCCAGGATCACGGACACGATCGCGCCGGGACCGGCCAGCAGCGGCATGCCCAGCGGCACCAGGGCGACGTTGACGTCCTTGGTCTGCTTCGGCTCGTCGGTCTTGCCGGTGAGCAGGTCCAGCGCGATGAGCAGAAGCAGCAGCCCGCCCGCGATCATCAGCGCGGGGACGGAGACGTGCAGATAGTCGAGGATCTGATGGCCCAGGACGCCGAACGTGGCGATGACCCCGCCGGCCACGCAGACGGCCTGGAAGGCCATGCGCTTCTGCACCTTGGCGGGACGGCCGGCGGTGAGGGCCAGGAAGATCGGGGTGATCCCAGGGGGATCCATGATGACAAAAAGGGTCAGGAACAGAGAGCCGAAGACGGCGATGTCGAACATGCGGGAAGTACAGGCCTTGCAGGAGTGAACGAACGGGAGTGAGCAGGCGCGGGGACGATCCCCGGAGGTGTCAGACCCCGCCGGCGCCCGGGACGGGGAAGGCGCCGGTGGCCCGCCGGATGATCTCCCCGTACACCTCGGGATCGGTCGTGTACGCGCCCAGCGCCACGGTCTTGCGGCTGCCGTGGTAGTCCGAGGAGCCGGTGGCCAGCAGTCCCAGCTCCTTCGCCAGACCGCGCAGCCGGTCCCGGGCGTCGGGGTCGTGGTCCATGTGGTCGACCTCGATGCCGTCCAGACCGGCCTCGGCCAGTTCGGCGATGCGGAACTCCGGCACGGTGCGGCCACGCTTGGCGGCGGCCGGGTGCGCGAACACGCAGACCCCGCCCGCGGCCTTGACGAGCCGGATCGCCTCGAAGGGGTCGGTCTCGTGCTTCTCCACGAAGGCCCGCCCGCCATCGGCCAGCCATTCCTCGGTGAACGCGTCGCTCACCGTCGGCACGACACCCAGCTCGACCAGCG
Source organism: Streptomyces naphthomycinicus (assembly GCF_020400595.1). Taxonomy (GTDB): domain Bacteria; phylum Actinomycetota; class Actinomycetes; order Streptomycetales; family Streptomycetaceae; genus Streptomyces; species Streptomyces naphthomycinicus. The sequence continues at coordinate 18,348 of NZ_JAINRE010000030.1, forward strand.
CGGTGGCGACATGCGGGCGCCCCACGGAGCCCCCGGCGGCGATCCGCTCCACCTGCTCCCAGGTGACCGGCACCCCCAGCTCGTCCAGCTTGGCGACCATGCCCTTGGCCCGCGGCACCCGGTCGTCCCGGACCAGCTCGCGCTCGGCGAGCAGGGCGGGCTCCTCGGGGTCGAAGAGGTAGGCCAGCAGGTGCATCGAGACACCGTCGAGCCGGCAGGACAGCTCGGCGCCGGTGACCAGCGTGAGCCCCTCGGGCAGCGCGGCGGTCGCCTCGGCGTGTCCGCGGGTGGTGTCGTGGTCGGTCAGCGCGACGACGTCCAGTCCGGCCGCGGCGGCCTTGCGCACCAGCTCGGCCGGGGTGTCCGTACCGTCGGAGGCCGTGGAGTGACAGTGCAGATCGATGCGCACGCGATCTCCAGGCGGACGGACGGACGGGGACACTCAAGGATAGCGGGGTTTTCAAGCCCCCTTGTCACACCCGCACCCGGCCGGCGCCCCCTACCGCACCCCCGTCATGACCCCGGGCAAGCCGTGCGAGCAACCCACCCCCACAGGACGACACCGCACGACGTCACCACACGACGACACCGCAAGAGTCACCACACACGTCACCGCACGACGTCACCACACGACGACACCGCAAGAGTCACCACACGACGGCACCCCAGGACGTCAAGGCGCGACGTCACCGCACGGCATCATCGCCGCAGGAGCGAACGCGGCCCGCCCGGGGGGTCACGGCCGGAGCAGGCGGGGTGACAGGGCTCCGCAGGGGACCAGGTCTATCTCGGCCCCCGCGTCCCGCAGATCGGTCAGCACCAGTTCGTCGTACATGAGCAGGCCGGCCTGCTCGGGCCACATCACCGCCCACAGCCACATCCCGAGCGCCTCGCCGGCGAAGACGGCGCGGTCGTCGGGGGTGCGGTAGACGTGCCAGAGCGGGGTCGGGCGCCCCGCGGCCAGCACCTTGGCCTGCGGCGGCTTCTCCACGTTCATGTACGAACCGGGGTCCGGGCCGTCGATGCCGGCATAGCGGGCGCCGAGACCGACACCCAGTTCCTCGGCGATCAGGATCATCTCCCCGGGGCCGCCGAGCGGTCCGGGACCCGAGCAGGCCACCGCGGTCGCCCGGCCGCCGCTGCGGTCGTCCCCGGCATACCCGACCCCCGTGAACAGCCACCCGACCGGCAGCGGCCACGGCATCCACACCGGCACCTGTGTGCGGTGCACGACGACGTTGAGCGCCTCGACGCTGGGCGGGATCACGGGCTGAAGCGGATACACCGTGCCGTGCACATCGCACTGCCACGCATCGGCGAAGAGTCCGGGAGCCCTGACCCGGCCACCACACCTCGGGCAACTGGGTTCGCCCCTCATAGGGCTCCACGGTCCTACCCCGGCCCGCCCACGTCAAGGACGATCACCCGTCCGGACGGAAGAGCCGACCATATGCCGGACCGGCAGAGATAGATGCACCTTGCATTAATTAGATGCGCTAACTTACTATGTGTATAACCCAACTACTTATGCGAGACGGGAGAAGCACATGGACTCCTTCGATGCGGGAGCCGGCGGCCTCCTGCGCCAGCCCAAGGCGGTCTGGGCCACGGCCGGCGCCTCCGTTGTCGCCTTCATGGGAATCGGCCTCGTCGACCCGATCCTGCCGTCGATCGCGCAGGGCCTGGACGCCACCCCCAGCCAGGTGTCCCTGCTCTTCACCTCGTACTTCCTGATCACCGCCGTCGCGATGCTGCTGACCGGCTTCGTCTCCAGCCGGATCGGCGGCCGCAAGACCCTGCTGCTCGGCCTCGCCTTCGTGATCGTCTTCGCGGCCCTGGCCGGCACCTCCGGCTCGGTCGGCCAGCTCGTCGGGTTCCGGGCGGGCTGGGGCCTCGGCAACGCGCTCTTCGTCTCCACCGCCCTCGCGGTCATCGTCGGCGCGGCGGCCGGCGGCAGCGCGGCGGCGATCCTGCTGTACGAGTCCGCGCTCGGCCTCGGCATGGCCTGCGGCCCGCTGCTCGGCGCTGTCCTCGGCAACATCAGCTGGCGCTACCCCTTCTTCGGCACGGCCACGCTGATGGCGGTCGGCTTCCTGTGCATCACGGCGTTTCTGAAGGAGCAGCCGAAGCCGGCCCGGAAGACCTCGGTCCTGGACCCCCTCAAGGCACTCGGCCACGGCGGCCTGGCCTCGGCGGCGGTCTCGGCGTTCTTCTACAACTACACGTTCTTCACCGTGCTGGCCTTCACGCCGTTCGTGCTGGACATGACGCCGTACCGGTCGGGCGCGGTGTTCTTCGCCTGGGGCGTGCTGCTCGCCGTGTTCTCGGTGATCGTGGCCCCGCGCATGCAGGCCCGGTTCGGCTCGCTGAAGGTGCTCGGCGGCTCGCTGGTGCTGCTCGCGGCGGACGTCCTCGTGCTCGGCTACGGCGACCACACCACGGCCGTCGTCTGCACGGTCCTCTCCGGTGCGTTCATCGGCGTGAACAACACCGTCTACACCGAACTGGCCCTCGGAGTGTCGGACGCCCCGCGCCCCGTGGCGAGCGCGGGCTACAACTTCGTCCGCTGGTTCGCCGCCGCCGCGGCGCCCTACTTCGCGCCGAAGATCGAGGAGTGGACCGACATCCACATCCCGTTCGTGGTGGCGGCCGTCACCGCCGTCCTCGGCGCGCTCGTGGTGCTCGTGCGGCGCCGGGCCCTGACGCACCAGGCCGAGGAGCTGGAGCCGCGGCACGCCACCGAGGACGGCGTCACGGTCTTCGCCAACTGACCGGATTCAGCCTTGTGTTGGTGAGATCGGTCACGTGGGCGTCAGTCCAGCGGGACGGATCCCCGGGCCGGGTCCCTCAGGTCCGTCCCGTTCGCGAGCCAGCGCTCCTGGAGGGCCTGGGCGCCGTGCACCCGCTTCCAGGCGGCCTCGTTCGGGGTCATCGGCAGCAGCGGCAGGAACCGTACGGGGTCCATCGGATCGTCCAGTTCCAGATCCTCGACGAGACCGCCGGGCTCGCCGACCAGGACCGAGGTGAAGGGGGCGCCGGGCCACAGCGGCTCCCCCACGTCCAGGGAGGCGCCCGGGGTCACCACTAGGCCCTCCACCTGCGGGGTCGCGGCCAGGACGGCGAGCGGGCGGAGCACCTTGTCGGTGTCGGCGCGGCCCGCGCGGACGGACAGGACCAGTTCGGCGCGGGGGCCCTTGACCGGGTCGGCGAGCATCGCCGTGGGGTCCGCCATGGGGTGCTGGGACATGCCGAGGGTCGCGTACCGGACGACGTCCCCCTCGCTGAAGCGGAGCACCTCGATGCGGTCCGTGCCGAGGAAGGTGACCGCGGCGCGCGCGTCCGGTTCGCCCAGCGCGGTGCTCAACCGGGCCTCGACCAGAGGAAGAACATCAGCCATGCGGTGAGCATAGAACTCGTCAGTAGCGGGCAAAGCGGCGCCTTGACACATCGGGCGGCTGCTACGCTGAGCCGGTGGTTCGGGGCAGCACGCTGAAGCGTCGCTATCGGGTCCCGACGCCGACGAGACTCCCTTACGAGGGACCGGCCGGAGGAGGTGGGGCTGTCATGGATCGAAGTCGATCGTGCAGTACCACTCGCTCTTCCGGCTGCTGATGTAACTACCGGCTGGCCGCCGCCTCCCCTTGCGCATCGTCGTTCGGAAGAGCACTTCGTCTTGCTCTGCCTGATCTGTCTGATCTGAATCAGTTCTGCATCAGTAGCGAAGTCGCCACCGCGACGGTGCGGTGCTCCCCGCTTTGTGGACGTGCCAAACATCCAGGGTCTGGACGTCCCCATTCCGGGTAGTTCCACCCGTTGCCGCGCGCTTTCGCTGCCCGCCCGCGAAGGAGCCTGCCCATGTCGATGATCCGCGACCTGCGTGCCGTGGTCCGTCCGTCGTCCCGCGTCTCGCTGCGCAAGGACGCGAGCCCGTCGTACGACACCACGCGTGACCCCGCGACGCCCTCGGCCGTCGTCGACTGCGCCGTCTACCGCGACGGCGCCCGGGTGCCCAGCGCCACGCCGCCGACCCCGCAGGAGGCGATGCGGCAGGTGCGCCGCGACGGCGGGTTCGTCTGGATCGGCCTGCACGAGCCGACCGAGGCGGAATTCGCCGGTATCGCCGGGGAGTTCGGGCTGCACCCGCTGGCCGTGGAGGACGCGGTGCAGGCCCACCAGCGGCCCAAGCTGGAGCGGTACGACGACTCGCTGTTCACCGTCTTCAAGACCATCCACTACGTCGAGCACGACCGGCTCACCGCCAACAGCGAGGTCGTCGAGACCGGCGAGGTCATGTGCTTCACCGGCCGGGACTTCTTCATCACCGTCAGGCACGGCGGCCAGGGCTCGCTGCGGGCCCTGCGGCACCGCCTCCAGGACGACCCGGAGCTGCTCGCCAAAGGCCCCTCGGCCGTGCTGCACGCCATCGCCGACCACGTCGTGGACGGCTACATCGCGGTCGCCGACGCGGTGCAGGACGACATCGACGAGGTGGAGACCGAGGTCTTCTCGCCCGGCCGCCGCGGCGGGGTCTCGCGCGGTGTGGACTCGGCGCGGATCTACCAGCTCAAGCGCGAGGTGCTGGAGTTCAAGCGCGCGGTGGCGCCTCTGCTGCGGCCCATGCAGCTGCTCAGCGAGCGGCCGATGCGGCTGATCGACCCGGACATCCAGAAGTACTTCCGGGACGTCGCCGACCACCTGGCCCGGGTCCAGGAGCAGGTGCTGGGCTTCGACGAACTCCTCAACTCCATCCTCCAGGCCAACCTCGCCCAGGCGTCCGTCGCGCAGAACGAGGACATGCGCAAGATCACGTCCTGGGCCGCGATCGTCGCCGTGCCGACGATGGTGTGCGGGGTGTACGGGATGAACTTCGACTACATGCCGGAGACGCACTGGCGGTTCGGCTACCCGGTGATCATGGCCATCACCGGTGTCATCTGCCTGGGCATCCACCGCACGCTGAAGCGCAACGGCTGGCTGTGAGCGGGCGCGGCCGGCCTGGATAGGCTGGGGCGCATGACAAGTGAGCCGCTCGACCAGGCCCTCATCGAGGAGGGCTCGAAGAAGTCCGGCCTGATCTGGGTCCGGGGCGCCGATGCCGCGGCCGCGCGTGCGCTGTGGCACGTCTGGCACGAGGGCGCGGTGTGCGTGGTCGGCGGCGGCCCCGGCGAGCAGCCGCTGGAGGGGCTGCCCGACGGCGGCGCTGCCGAGGTGAGCGTGCGCAGCAAGGACAAGGGCGGCCGGCTGGTGACCTTCCCGGTGACCGTGGCCGAGCTGGTGTCCGGCTCGGAGCAGTGGGAGGCGGCGGTCGCCGAGCTGAAGGGCAAGCGGCTGAACGCCCCCGACGGCGAGGAGATGCCGGCCCGCTGGGCCCGCGAGTGCCGGGTGCTGCGCCTGGTGCCGACGGGGGCCGTGACCCCCGTACCGGCCGGCGACCTGGCCGCGCGTCCCGTACCGACCCCGGCCACGACCCGCGAACCGGTACCGGCGCATCTGCCGAAACTGCTGTTCAAGCGGCGCAAGCGCAAGTGACCCCGTCGGCCTCGCGGCCGTGACACCCCGTCGGGCGTCCCGGTCCCGCTAGGACGCCGGCAGCTGCCTGCCGTAGTCCACCGTCTCCGACTCGGCCGGCTTCCGCACGGTGAAGCTCTTGCCCCAGTCCGAGAAGCGGAGCGTGCCGGCGCCGCCGCCGCGGACCAGACGCAAGGGGTACGGGCTGCCCTTCAGGGACACGTCCAGCGTGCCGCCGGAGCCCTTGTCGCCGGTGACCCGGATCGTGGGCGTGCCCGACTGATCGGTGTGGTGGCCGTCCGTCGCCAGCGCGCCGTGCAGGGTCAGCAGACCGTCGAGGAGGACGTCCTTGTCCGTGAAACCGCTGAACTTCTTGTACGCCGGATCCCCCTGCGGCACCTTCACGTACTTGCCGTCCAGCTTGCCCGTGGCGCCGTCGCCGCCCTCGGCGTGGTTCCAGAAGCCGGCATCGGCCATGAGATACAGCTCCCGGCCCACCCGCAGCAGCTTGAAGGTCGCCCCCTGCGAGGTCACCGACCCCGTCCCGCCGTCGTCCTTGAGCTGCATGTCCAGCCGGTACGTGCGGCCGCTGGTGACCACGGTCCCGGACAGCCGTACGGCCGACGCCGCGTCCGCGGCGGCGCGCGTCTTCGCCTCGATCCGGCCGGCGGACAGCTTGCCCACCCCGTTCGTCCCCGCGTCCGGATCGTCGTCTCCGCCGCACCCCGACAGCACCATCGCTCCCGTCACGGCCCACGCGCAGGCTGCGGCGGCCAGCGCGGTACGGCGGGTACGGCCCGGGGGAATCGCAGTCACAGGTGGAGCTGCCTTTCTGACGAGTCCGTGAGCGGCGTACCGCAGCGTACCGGGGCCCCGCCGGCCCGGCGGAGCCAGTCCGTCCGGACCGCTCACCAGGGCGTATTGGATCGGTACGGGCTAGCCTGAAGCGCACGCGAGTGGGCAGACAACTGCAAACCCCGCACAATGCGAGCAAAGGAAGCACAGCCATGGCAGCCGGTGCCCCCCGGATCTTCGTCTCGCACCTCGCCGGGGTCCCCGTCTTCGATCCGAACGGCGACCAGGTGGGGCGCGTGCGCGATCTGGTCGTCATGCTGCGGGTCGGGCGAAGGCCCCCGCGCGTCCTCGGCCTGGTGGTCGAACTCTCCACCCGGCGCCGCATCTTCCTGCCCATGACCCGGGTGACCGGCATCGAGTCCGGCCAGGTCATCACCACCGGCGTGATGAACGTCCGCCGCTTCGAGCAGCGGCCCACCGAGCGGCTGGTCTTCGGCGAGCTGCTGGACCGGCGGGTGACGCTGGTCGAGACCGGCGAGGAGGTCACCGTCCTCGACGTGTCCGTGCAGCAGCTGCCCGCCCGCCGGGACTGGGAGGTCGACCGCGTCTTCCTCCGCAAGGGCAGGAAGGGCGGCGCCTTCCGGCGGGCGAAGGGCGAGACGCTGACCGCCGAGTGGTCGGCCGTCACCGGGTTCTCCCTGGAGGAGCACGGACAGGGCGCCGAGAGCCTGCTCGCCACCTTCGAGCAGCTGCGCCCCGCCGACCTCGCCAACGTCCTGCACCACCTGTCCGCCAAACGGCGGGCCGAGGTCGCCGCCGCCCTGAACGACGACCGGCTCGCCGACGTGCTCGAAGAGCTGCCGGAGGACGACCAGATCGAGATCCTCGGCAAGCTGAAGGAGGAGCGCGCCGCGGATGTGCTGGAGGCGATGGACCCGGACGACGCGGCCGACCTGCTCTCCGAACTGCCCGAGGAGGACAAGGAGCGGCTGCTGAGCCTGATGCAGCCCGCCGACGCGGCCGAGATGCGCCGACTGATGTCGTACGAGGAGCACACCGCCGGCGGTCTGATGACGACCGAGCCCATCGTGCTGCGGCCCGACGCCACCGTCGCCGACGCCCTCGCCCGGGTCCGCAACCCGGACCTCTCCCCCGCCCTCGCCGCCCAGGTCTACGTCTGCCGCCCGCCGGACGAGACCCCGACCGGAAAGTACCTGGGCACCGTCCACTTCCAGCGGCTGCTGCGCGACCCCCCGTACACCCTGGTCAGCTCGGTCCTGGACGACGATCTCCAGCCCCTGGACCCGGACGCCGCCCTGCCGGTCATCGCCGGGTTCTTCGCCACCTACGACATGGTGGCGGCGCCCGTGGTGGACGAGTCCGGGTCGCTGCTCGGCGCGGTGACCGTGGACGACGTACTGGACCACATGCTGCCCGACGACTGGCGGGAGACGGAGTTCCATCTGGACGAGGGGGAGGAGGCGCCCACCCATGGCTCCTGAGCGCGAACAGGGGACCCGCGAGCGCCATCCCGCGGGCGCCACGGCCGCCACCCGCCCCCGGGGCCCCCGGCTGGACCAGCCGCGTCCGCCGCGCCGGCGGCTCCTGCCCGAATGGGACCCGGAGGCCTTCGGCCGGCTGTCGGAGAAGATCGCCCGGTTCCTGGGCACCGGACGCTTCATCGTCTGGATGACGGTCGTCATCATCATGTGGGTGGTCTGGAACGTCGCCGCGCCGGCGGGGCTGCGCTTCGACCAGTACCCGTTCATCTTCCTGACCCTGATGCTGTCCCTCCAGGCGTCCTACGCGGCCCCGCTGATCCTGCTCGCGCAGAACAGGCAGGACGACCGCGACCGGGTCAACCTGGAGCAGGACCGCAAGCAGAACGAGCGGTCCATCGCCGACACCGAGTACCTGACCCGGGAGATCGCCGCGCTGAGGATGGGCCTGGGCGAGGTGGCCACCCGCGACTGGATCCGCTCGGAGCTCCAGGACCTGGTGAAGGAAGTGGAGGAGCGGCGCCGCCCCGACGGGCACGCCGGCCAGGTCGTATTCCCGGCGGAACGGGCAGAACGCCCGCCGGGACGTGACACAGACGACCGCTGAGGGGCATCCCGGAGGCCCCTCGCAGCGCCGTACCATCGTCCTTATGGCTACGGAAGACGCGGTGCGCGAGGCACTGGCGACGGTGAACGACCCCGAGATCAACCGCCCGATCACCGAACTCGGGATGGTCAAATCGGTGGAGATCGGCGCGGACGGAGCGGTCGCGGTCACCGTGTATCTGACGGTGTCCGGCTGCCCGATGCGCGACACCATCACCCAGCGCGTCACCGAGGCGGTCTCCCGGGTCGAGGGCGTCACCCGCGTCGACGTCACCCTGGACGTGATGAGCGACGAGCAGCGCAAGGAGCTGGCGGCGGCGCTGCGCGGCGGCCAGGCCGAGCGCGAGGTCCCCTTCGCCAAGCCGGGCAACCTCACCCGCGTCTACGCGGTCGCCTCCGGCAAGGGCGGTGTCGGCAAGTCCTCGGTGACGGTGAACCTGGCGGCGGCGATGGCCGCCGACGGCCTGAAGGTCGGTGTCGTGGACGCCGACATCTACGGCCACAGCGTGCCGCGCATGCTCGGCGCCGACGGCCGCCCCACCCAGGTCGAGAACATGATCATGCCGCCGTCGGCGAACGGCGTGAAGGTCATCTCCATCGGGATGTTCACCCCGGGCAACGCCCCGGTCGTCTGGCGCGGCCCCATGCTGCACCGCGCTCTCCAGCAGTTCCTCGCCGACGTCTACTGGGGCGACCTGGACGTCCTGCTGCTGGACCTCCCGCCCGGCACGGGCGACATCGCGATCTCCGTGGCCCAGCTGGTCCCGAACGCCGAGATCCTGGTCGTGACGACCCCGCAGCAGGCGGCGGCCGAGGTGGCCGAGCGGGCCGGCTCCATCGCCGTCCAGACGCACCAGAAGATCGTCGGCGTGGTCGAGAACATGTCCGGCCTGCCCTGCCCGCACTGCGGCGAGATGGTCGACGTCTTCGGCACCGGCGGCGGCCAGCTGGTCGCCGACGGCCTGACCCGCACCACCGGCACGACGGTCCCGGTCCTCGGCAACATCCCGATCGACGTCCGCCTCCGCGAGGGCGGCGACGAGGGCAAGCCCGTGGTCCTGTCCGACCCGGACTCCCCGGCGGGCTCGGCCCTGCGCGCCATCGCCGGAAAGCTGGGCGGCCGTCAGCGCGGCCTGTCGGGCCTGTCCCTGGGTATCACCCCGAAGAACAAGTTCTGAGGTCCTGACGGGTCCTCGGCAAGCCCTGAGGGGCCCTCAGCGAGTTCTGAGGGCCCCTCAGGGCGCCCGGAAGGGTCGCGGGGAACCGCGGCGCCCCTCTTCCGCCGAGCGACGCCGGCTGGTTCCGCCCAGCGACGCCGGCTAGGCGTACGCGGCTACGTCCTTCACCGCGGCGAATCCCAGCCCGTACGCGCTCATCCCGCGCCCGTACGCCCCCAGATGCACCCCGGAGCCGGTCGTGCCGGCCAGCACCCAGCCGAACTCCGACTCGCGGTAGTAGAAAGAGGCCGCAGCGCCGTCGACCGGAAGGGAGAGCTTGGACCACTCCGGGCCCTCCAGGTCGTCGGCCAGGGCCCACGCCGTCTCCGTCTGCTGGTCCAGCCAGTCGTCGCGCAGACTGTGGTCCATCTGGCCGGGCCAGGTGAACGACAGCAGCCCCACCCCGGCCAGCCATGCCGCGGAGGACACCGAGGTCGCCTCCAGCAACCCCGTGCCGTCGGCGCTCCGCCGGGACGGCTGCGCGGCGACGGTCACCACGACCGCGAACTTCTCCCGCTGCTCACCGGCGGTACCGGACTCGCCCCGCACCGAGGGCTCGTCGCCGTGCCCGATCGATCCGTGCTCGACGGCACCGTCGGCCGCCGCGCCGACCTGCATCAGCCAGCGCGGCCCCGTGAACGCCTCGTCAAGCCCGTACCACGGGAAGGACGCCTGGAGATAGGCGTCCACCGTACGCCGGGCGGAGGGCAGCTGCTGTCCGCCCTCCGCGGCCGGCGCCTGCGCGCCCACCCGACTCGTCGTCTCCATCTGCCCGGACGCCTCCTCGCTCTCGCCGGACCGGGATGGCCCGCCCCCCTTCGGGCGTACGCGTCCGGTCCGCACAACAACTCGGCAGCATATCCACACCACTGAGGGCGGCCGGGCAGGCGCCGGATGCACGGGTCACACGAACGGCCTGTTCAGGCCGTGTGCGACCGGTGTGGGCTATGAAACGCGTCACGTGCGCGGGGTGCGCTCACGTGCGCGTGTCGGTACGGCGGACGGCGGTCAGGTGGCGTCCGCGTCGAAGGGCGGCCGGCCGTCGTCGGGCGTCTCGGGCTTCTTCGTCATGTCGATGCGACCACCGGACGACGAAGGGGACGACGAGGAGGAGGACGACGAGGACGCATCGCCGTCGCGGCTGTGGACCGCGTCCGTGACCTCGGCCATCTCCTTCTTCAGGTCGAAGCCGTTGCGGATCTCCTTCAGCCCCAGCTCGTCGTTGTCCAGCTGCTTGCGGATGAACGCCTTGGGGTTGAGGTCCTCGAACTCGAAATCCTTGAATTCCGGACCCAGTTCTTCACGGATGTCCTGCTTGGCACTCTCCGAGAACTCGCGGATCTTCCGGACCGTGCGCATCACGTCCTGGATGACCTTCGGGAGCTTGTCCGGACCGAAGACGAGCACGGCGAGCACGATGATCGTCACCAGCTCCAGTGGTCCTATGTCATTGAACACCTGACGCTCCTTGCGATGTCCTCGGTCGCTCAACGGTACCCGGGGTTCCCGTCCGACCGGTACCGTCCCGAGGTGAGACTTCTGTCAGTTCTGCTCCGACGCGCCCAGCACGAGTGACACGTCCCGCTCGGTCCCCCCGCGTTCGACCGACAGCCGCAGCCGGTCGCCGGGCCGGTGGGCGCGGATCTTGACGATCAGCTCCTCACCTGTGTGGACGCGCTCCCCCTCCACCTCGGTGATGACGTCGCCCGCCTTGAGGCCGGCCCGCTCACCGGGGCCGCCGCGGGTGACGGCGGGGCCGCCGTTCGCGCTCTTGGCGTCGATACGGGCGCCGTCGCCGCCGTACCCCATGTCAAGGGTGACGCCGATCACCGGATGGGTGGCACGGCCGTCGTTGATCAGCTCCTCGGCGACGCGTCTGGCCTGGTTGACGGGGATGGCGAAGCCGAGGCCGATGGAGCCGGCCTGGCCGCCCTCGGAGGCGGAGCCGCTGCCGGCGGAGCGGATGGCGGAGTTGATGCCGACGACCCGGGCCCGCGAGTCGAGCAGCGGACCCCCGGAGTTGCCCGGGTTGATGGGCGCGTCGGTCTGGAGCGCGTCGACGTACGACACGTCGCTGCCGTCGCTCTTCTCCCCGCCGGCCGTGATCGGCCGTTCCTTGGCGCTGATGATGCCGGAGGTGACCGTGTTGGCCAGGTCGAAGGGGGCACCGATGGCGACGACGGGGTCGCCGACCTTGACGTCGTCCGAGTTGCCGAGCGGCAGCGGGGTCAGCCCGTGGACGCCGTGCACCTGCACGACGGCGAGGTCGTAGCCGCTGTCCCGGCCGACGACCTTGGCCTTGACGGTGTCGCCGCTGCTGAACGTCACGGATATCTCGCCGCCCGAGCCGGCCGGCTCGACGACATGGTTGTTGGTGAGGATGTGTCCCTGCGCGTCGAGCACGAAGCCGGTGCCGGTGCCCGCCTCGTCGGCCCCCCGGACGTGCAGCGTGACCACGCTGGGCAGGGCGCGGGCGGCGATCCCGGCCACACTGTCCGGCGCCCGGCCGGCCGGCACGCCCCCGGCCTGCGGCAGCTGGATGTCGTCGCCGAGGCCCCCGTGCTCGACGTAGGCGCCGACGGCTCCGCCGATGCCGGCGGAGACGAGGGCGACGACGAGGGTCCATCCGATGAGGAAGCGCTTCGCACGCCGGGTGCGCTGCCGGTCCGTGAGCACCGCCGCACCGGTCTGCTGCAACGGCCCCCGGGCGAGGACCTGCTCCCGGGCGGAGCCGGCGGCCCAGGGGTCGTAGCGCCCCCAGGGGTCGGCGCCCTGCGGCCCGGAGTCGGCGGGCCGGGCCCCGGCGGCGTCGGCCACGGACGCGGGAGGCACGGACGCGGGAGGCACGGACGCGGGAGCCGCTGGCTGCGCCGGTACGTGGGGCGCTGGGGCGGCCGTCGGCAGGGGTGCCGTGGGCGCGGACACGGGGGCCGTGGGCGCGGGTACGGCCGTCCCGTGCGCCGGCGGGGGCGCCGCGGGGGCGGGAGCCGCGGGCGCCGGTACGGGCGTTCCCTGCGCGGGTGTGGCCGCGGGGTGCTGTACCGGCGGCGCGGGTGCCCAGGGGCCCGGCTCGCCGTACGGCGGGGTGCTGTACGGATCGGGGTCGTGCAGCGGCCTCGGCCGCTCGGCGGGAGCCGTCCAGGCGGTCTCGCCGGCCGCCGCGGCGCCTTCGCTCCCGGCCTCGGCGGGCGGGACCGGTGCCGGCCTGGCCAGCTCGAAGTCGCCGTCGGTCCCGCTGGTCTCCGGCACGCCGCCCCCGGCGCTCGCCGTCCGGCCGGCCGGTGTCGTCCCCGCCGCTCCCTCCGGTTCTGCCTCCGGCGGGACACGGTTCCCCTCGTTCATGATCTCCCCACGGCTGGGCCGCGGCCGCGCGCTGCGGCGGCCGCGGGACGGCGTCTACCGCCCCGGGTCATCGCCGCGGGCACGGCTGCACAGGATTCAACCAGGTTCCCCGGCCGTGGCGCAGGGGCCGGTCAGGGCGACTGACGGGGTGCGGCGGGCGGAACCGGGGAGGCCGAGGGAGCGGTGGGAGCGGTGGGGGTGTCGGGGACGGGGGCGGACAGCAGGCCGGAGCCGGTGGCTCCGAGGGTCGTGGACCAGTCGGCGAGCGGGAGGTCCACTGTCTCCTGAAGCGGGCGTATCAGCGGGGAGACGGCCGCCGCACCGGCGAACACCGGTGTGGTCAGACCGTGCACCAGGCCGGTCCGGGCCTGCCCGGTGTCCGGGGCGGGCACCCCGGGCAGCAGCGGCGCGGACAGGGCGGTCGGCGCCACCGGGACCGGCCCGAGCAGCGCGCCGCCCTGGGCGAGCAGCGGGCCCGCCGCGCGGCGGCGCTGGATGTCGGGGGTGGGAGCGCCCCCGCCGGCGCCGGTGTTCGCGGAGCGCGCCGGAGTCACATTGCTGCCGGTGCCGGAGCCGCCGCGGGCGTCCGTGGTCACATCGCCGGGAAAGGCCGTGGTCACGCCGCCGAGGGCGACCGCGGCCAGCGACACCGCGCCGGCCGCCGCCACCGCGAAGCGCAGCCCGCGGGAGCCGGAGCGGCCGTCGTCCGGGCGGCCGACGGGATGGATGCGGAAGCCGCGGTCCTCGGGCGCGGGGACGCGGCCCTCGGACGCGGGGGCGAAGCCGTGCGGGCGGGCGGGGACGTATCCGAACGGCAGGCGGTCGCCGCGCCTCACGCCGAAGACGCCGGGGGCTTCGGGGGCGGGACCGCTTCGGGGGAATCCGCCCCCGGGCGGCGGTGTGCCGCCGCCGTCCAGGTCACCTCCCCCGGGCAGCCCCTGGAGCCGGGCCAGGAAGCTCTCCGAGGGCGGCGGCGGGGCCGCCTCCGCGAACACGTTCTTCAGCGCGCGCTGGGCGTCCGCCTCCGCCTTGCACCGGGCGCAGGTCGCCAGGTGGGCGAGGACGCGTTCCCGCGTCTCGTGCCCCAGCTCCCCGTCCACCAGGGCGGAGAGCCGGTCTCCGAGGTGCTGCTCCGCGAGGTGCGCCTCCCCGACGGGTTTCGGCAGTGATCCGGTCACGCGGTCGCGCCCCCTCCTCCCAGAGCGGGGACACGGGCCAGGAAGGAGCGCCGCTCGGCCGCGCGGGCCTCCGGGGAGCGGTGCGCCAGGGCCTTGCGGAGCTGGGACCGGCCGCGGTGGATACGGGAGCGGACCGTGCCGAGCTTGACGCCGAGGGTCGCGGCGATCTCCTCGTACGACAGTCCTTCGATGTCGCACAGGACGACGGCGGCGCGGAACTCGGGCGCCAGGGTGTCGAGGGCCTGCTGGACGTCGGCGTCGAAGTGGGCGTCGTTGAAGAGCTGCTGGGGGGTGGGTTCGCGGCTGGCCAGGCGCTCGGCCGCGTCCTCGCCGAGGGCGTCGAAGCGGATGCGCTGCTTGCGCCGGACCATGTCCAGGAAGAGGTTCGTGGTGATGCGGTGCAGCCAGCCCTCGAAGGTGCCCGGCGAGTACGTCGACAGGGAGCGGAAGACGCGGACGAAGACCTCCTGGGTGAGGTCCTCGGCGTCGTGCTGGTTGCCCGTCAGGCGGTACGCGAGTCGGTAGACGCGGGTGCTGTGCGTGCTGACGATCTCGTCCCACGTGGGCGGAGTCCACGCCTGCCCGTCCGCGTCGGTGGTGAAGGTCGCGGTCTGGGTCTCGCCTGCGGCGAATCCCGCGGCGTGGCGGTCAGCAGCGGTGTCGGTCACGGATTTCGGCCTGCCCGCCGACCCGAGGAAGCGCCGTAGCACTCCGCCCCGGTCCCCGGGTGCAGCCGCACCTCCCCTGTCGGCTCTGGTGGTGTCCAGTGGAGCCCCTACCATAGCCACCTCGCCCGTTAGGACCGGATAAGCGGTTTTACGAGAATTTGATCTGGGCTGATACGGCTCATACGGCTGCGTCAGCATGTGCTCGGCGTCCTGATCCACCGCTTACCCCCCGTCGCGTCCCGGCCCACCGGCTCCACTCTCTAAACGCCCGGTCCCATCTGCGGGTTCCCGCCGCCAACGGATACAGTCACGCCCAGGCAACCAGGGGACAGGAGACGGTCATTACCGGCAACCGGCAGACGAGCTGGGCGTTCGCCGACGCCTTTGTCGCCGAGGACGAAGCGCTGCACTGGGCCCGTGACCGGGCCCGGGAGGCAGGGCTGCGCTCGGTGACGCCCAGCACGGGCGCCGCGCTGCGACTGCTCGCCGCCTCCGTGGACGCGAAGGCCGTCGCGGAGATCGGCACGGGCTGCGGGGTGTCCGGGATCCATCTGCTGCACGGGATGCGGCCGGACGGCGTGCTCACCACGGTGGACCCGGAGCCGGACCACCAGCAGTTCGCCCGGCAGGCCTTCCGCGTCTGCGGCTTCGCCAGCAACCGGGCCCGTTTCATCCCCGGCCGCGCCCTGGACGTGCTGCCGCGGCTCGCGGACGCCGGCTACGACCTCGTCTTCTGCGACGGGGACCGGCTGGAGTACCCGGACTATCTAGCCGAATCGTTGCGTCTGCTGCGGCCGGGCGGGCTGGTGGTCTTCGAAGGCGTCTTCGCCAACGGCCGTACGGTCGACTCGGGGCCGCAGCCGACCGAGGTGCTGCGGCTGCGGGAACTGCTGCGCACCGTGCGGGAGAGCCAGGAACTGGTGCCGTCGCTGCTCCCGGTGGGCGACGGGCTGCTGTGCGCCGTCAAGCGGTGACGGCGGCGCCCGCCGGACGGTGACCGCCGCCGCGCCCCGCCGGACGCTGCCCGCCGGGTCCCGCCGAGCGGCGGCCAAGGCCGCCGCGGCCCCCGGAACGCGGCTGCCCCGACACCGCGTACGATGCCGGGGCAGCCGCAAGGACAGGATCGCTGGGACGTCAGACGACGACCTTCTTGAGGGCGTCGCCAAGCGCCTCGGCCTCGTCAGGGGTCAGCTCGACGACGAGTCGACCGCCGCCTTCGAGCGGAACGCGCATGACGATGCCCCGCCCCTCCTTGGTCACCTCGAGCGGGCCATCGCCCGTCCGCGGCTTCATGGCCGCCATCCTCGTTCCCCTTCCTGAAACCAGCTCATCGTCTGCCGACGACCCCCAGAGGGCAACCGCCATCCAAAGCGGACACGCGACACCGGCATCGAACACATTGCTTCCCAGCCATTATCCCGCATCGCAGGACCCGATGACCAACATCAGTCGGCATCGCTTGGGCAACGCGCGCGAGCAAAACCACTCAATTCGGCGATGTGGCTGCGATACTTCGCCACCGCGTGGAGATCCGGCCACCGACTCCGGTCCGGTTTTCTTTGACGCAGGTCACACGTCCCGTCCGGCCCGCGGACGGCGATCTCCGCCATGCTGTCCTCAGAGACGGACGTACTGAGCGGTACGTCACCCGCCGCGACCGAAGGGGATGCGCCATGGCCGACACCGTGCTCTACGAGGTGAGCGACGGACTCGCGACGATCACGCTGAACCGCCCCGAGGCGATGAACGCGCTGAACGTCGCGACCAAGGTCGCCCTCCGGGAGGCGGCGGAATCGGCGGCCGGGGACACGGCCGTCCGGGCGATCCTGCTGACCGCCGCCGGGGACCGGGCCTTCTGTGTGGGCCAGGACCTCAAGGAGCACATCGGGCTGCTCGCGGCGGACCGGGCCGCCGGATCCGGGCAGACCATGAGCACGGTCAAGGAGCACTACAACCCCATCCTGCGGGCACTCGCCGGGGCGCCGAAGCCGGTGGTCGCGGCGGTGAACGGTGTCGCGGCCGGGGCCGGGTTCGGCTTCGCGCTCGCCGCGGACTACCGGCTGGTGGCGGACACCGCCGCCTTCAACACGTCGTTCGCGGGCGTGGCGCTGACCGCCGACTCGGGCGTCTCCTGGACGCTGCCCCGGGTGATCGGCCCGAGCCGCGCCACCGACCTGCTGCTCTTCCCGCGCAGCATCAGCGCCCAGGACGCGCTGGAGCTGGGCATCGCCAACCGGGTCGTCCCGTCGGCCGGGCTGCGCGCCGAGGCCGAGAAGGTGGCCCGGGCGCTGGCCGAGGGGCCGACGGTGGCGTACGCGGCGCTCAAGGAGGCGGTGGCGTACGGCCTGACGCACTCCCTCGACGAGACGCTGGAGAAGGAGGACGAGCTGCAGACGCGGGCGGGGCAGTCCGAGGATCACGCGATCGCCGTGCAGGCCTTCGTGAACAAGGAGAAGCCCCAGTACCTGGGGCGGTAGCCCGGCGTGCGGGGACCGCGGGCGTCCGCCGGGCGCCCGCGGCCCTACCGGGCGCCGCGGGCCACGCACGTCTCCAGGTGGTCGTCGACCAGTCCGCACGCCTGCATCAGCGCGTACGCGGTCGTCGGGCCCACGAAGCGGAGACCGCGCTTCTTCAGCGCCTTGGACAGGGCCGTGGACTGCGGGGTGACCGCCGGGACGTCGGTGAGGGTCTTCGGAGCCGGGCGGCCGGCCCGGTCGGGAGCGTGGGACCAGATCAGGTCGTCCAGGTCGCCCTCGGCCCAGTCGGCCAGGACACGCGCGTTGGCGACGGTGGCGTCGATCTTGGCGCGGTTGCGGATGATGCCCGGGTCGGCCAGCAGGCGCTCGCGGTCGGCGTCCGTGAAGGCGGCGACCTTCTCGATGCGGAACCCGTCGAAGGCCGCGCGGAAGCCCGGGCGGCGGCGCAGGATGGTGATCCAGGACAGGCCCGACTGGAAGGCCTCCAGGCTGAGCCGCTCGAAGAGGGCGTCGTCGCCGTGGACCGGGCGGCCCCACTCCTCGTCGTGGTAGGCCACGTAGTCGTCGGTGGACAGGGCCCAGGGGCAGCGCAGGGCGCCGTCCGGTCCGGCGACGGCCGCTCCGGTCGTCATCGCTGGTCCTCCGGTCCCTCGTGCTGGTCCGTCCGCGCGTGGTGCACGTGCGCGGCGGCGGCTCTGGCACCGGCCAGCGCCGACTCCAGGTCGGCGATCCGGGCGTCCCGCTCCGCCAGTTCGGCGGCGAGCCGGCCGAGCGCGTCGTCGACGTCCGCCATGCGGTAGCCGCGCGGCACGAGCGGGAAGCGCAGGCTCTCCACGTCCGCGCGGCCCACCGGGCGGTCCGCGGGCAGGGGGTCCTGGAGCCGTTCGGGCGCCACCTCGGGCAGCGGGGCGTTCTCCCCGCCGCCCACCACGGCCAGGGTCACCGCGGCGACCACGACGGCCAGCGCGACGACCAGGAACAAGAACATCACCATCGCCGTAAGGTCCCCACGCTCGTTACCGGTCGCTGTGCCGGAAGCTGAATCTGTCAGGCTCCGATCGTGCCATGCGAGTCTGACAGTTAGGGTCACAGGCGGCCGTACTGCGGGACGTACTAGGAGAGGTCACAGCGGATGCTCAGGCTGGGCAGGCGGGAATTCGGGCCGCACGAGCCGGTGATCATGGCGATCGTGAACCGGACGCCGGACTCCTTCTACGACCAAGGAGCCACCTTCCGCGACGAGCCGGCCCTGGCGCGTGTGGAGCAGGCGGTGGCCGAGGGCGCCGCGATCATCGACATCGGCGGCGTCAAGGCCGGCCCCGGCGAAGAGGTCACGGCCCGGGAGGAGGCGCGCCGGACGGTCGGTTTCGTCGCGGAGGTACGGCGCCGGTTCCCCGAGGTGATCATCAGTGTGGACACCTGGCGGGCCGAGGTCGGCGAGGCCGTGTGCGAGGCGGGCGCGGATCTGCTGAACGACGCGTGGGGCGGGGTCGACCCGGGACTCGCCGAGGTCGCGGCGCGGTACGGGGTGGGGCTGGTGTGCACGCACGCGGGTGGTGTGCAGCCGCGCACGCGTCCGCACCGGGTGACGTACGACGATGTCGTGGCGGACATCCTGGAGGTGACCCTGGGGCTGGCCGAGCGGGCGGTGGCGCTGGGGGTGCCGCGGGAGTCGGTGCTGATCGATCCCGGGCACGACTTCGGCAAGAACACGCGGCACAGCCTGGAGGCCACGCGGCGGCTGGACGAGATGGCGGCCACGGGGTGGCCGGTGCTGGTGTCGCTGTCCAACAAGGACTTCGTGGGCGAGACGCTGGACCGGCCGGTGAAGGAACGGCTGATCGGTACCCTGGCGACGACCGCCGTCTCCGCGTGGCTCGGGGCGCAGGTGTACCGGGTGCACGAGGTGGCCGAGACCCGGCAGGTGCTGGAGATGGTGGCGTCGATCGCCGGGCACCGCCCTCCCGCGGTGGCCCGCCGCGGCCTGGCCTGACCCCGGCCTCCTCCCCCGCCCCGCCTCTGCCGGGCGGGACGGGCGGGGGGCGAGGCCGGCCGCGCTAGCGGCCCGCCTCCTTCGACACCAGTCCCACCGCCTCCTCCACGTCGTCCGTCACGTGGAACAGGAGCAGGTCCTTCTCCGCCGCCTTGCCCTGGGCGACCAGCGTGTTCCTCAGCCAGTCCACCAGCCCGCCCCAGTACTCGCTGCCGAACAGGACGATCGGGAAGCGGGTGACCTTCTGGGTCTGGACCAGGGTCAGGGCCTCGAACAGCTCGTCGAGGGTGCCGAGGCCGCCGGGGAGGACCACGAAGCCCTGCGCGTACTTCACGAACATCATCTTCCGGACGAAGAAGTACCGGAAGTTCAGGCCGATGTCGACGTACGGGTTGAGCCCCTGCTCGAAGGGCAGTTCGATGCCGAGGCCCACCGAGGTGCCGCCCGCCTCGCACGCCCCCTTGTTGGCCGCCTCCATGGCTCCCGGACCGCCGCCCGTGATGACCGCCCAGCCGGCTTCCACCAGCCCCCGGCCGAGCCGCACCCCCGCGTCGTACTCCGGGGAGTCCACCGCCGTCCGGGCCGAGCCGAACACACTGATCGCGGGCGGGAGTTCGGCCAGGGTGCCGAAGCCCTCGATGAACTCCGACTGGATGCGGAGGACACGCCAGGGGTCGGTGTGGACCCAGTCCGAGGGGCCGCCCGCGTCCAGCAGCCGCTGGTCGGTCGTACTGGCGGTGACCTGGCCCCGCCGCCGGAGGACCGGTCCGAGCCGCTGCTCGTCCGGCGGCTGCTTCTTCCCCTCGGGGTTGCCGGTAGCCATGTGCGCTCCCTCCGCTTGCCGGTAGTTCGATCTCAGACTAGATCCACCCGGGTTACGGAGGGGGGACATGCGCATGTCCGCCACGCGTGCGGCGAACGGGCGCCTCAGGCGGTGAGCCAGTTCCGCAGGCGCTCCTCGCCGGCGAGGATCTTCGCGGTCTCCACGCGCTCGTCGCGCTTGTGGGCCAAGTGGGGGTTGCCGGGGCCGTAGTTGACCGCGGGGACGCCGAGCGCGGAGAAACGGGACACGTCCGTCCAGCCGAACTTGGGGCGCGGGGTGCCGCCGACGGCCTCGATGAAGGCCACCGCGGCCGGGTGGGAGAGGCCGGGCAGCGCGCCGGGGCTGTGGTCGTCGACCACGAACTCGTCGACGCCGCAGTCCGCGAACACCTCGCGGACGTGCGCGATCGCCTCCTCCTCGGTGCGGTCGGGGGCGTAGCGGAAGTTGACCGTCACGACGCACTCGTCGGGGATGACGTTCCCGGCCACTCCCCCGCCCACGGCCACCGCGTTCAGGCCCTCGCGGTACTCCAGGCCGTCGATGAGCGGGCGGCGCGCCTCGTAGGAGGCCAGACGGGCCAGGACGGGAGCGGCGGCGTGGATGGCGTTGGCGCCCATCCAGCCGCGCGCCGAGTGGGCCCGCTCGCCCTTGGTCTTCAGCAGCACCCGCAGCGTGCCCTGGCAGCCGCCCTCGACCTCCCCGTCGGAGGGCTCCAGCAGCACCGCGAAGTCGCCCGCCAGCCAGTCCGGGTGGGCCTCGGCGACGTGCTTGAGGCCGTTGAGACCGGCGGCGACCTCCTCGTTGTCGTAGAAGACGAAGGTCAGGTCGCGGTTGGGGGCGGGGACCGTGGCCGCGATGCGCAGCTGCACCGCCACGCCCGACTTCATGTCGCAGGTGCCGCAGCCCCACAGCACGCCGTCCTCGTCGAGCCGGGAGGGCACGTTGTCCGCGATCGGGACGGTGTCGATGTGGCCGGCCAGGACGACGCGCTCGGCGTGGCCCAGGTTGGTGCGGGCGATCACGTTGTTGCCGTGGCGGTCCACCGTCAGATGCGGCAGGGCGCGCAGGGCGGCCTCGATCGCGTCCGCGAGGGGCTTCTCGGTGCCGCTCTCGGACGGGAAGTCCACGAGCTGCGCGGTGAGCGCGGCGGCGTCCAGCGTGAGATCAAGCGAGGTGTCGGCCATGGTCCCGACCCTAGCGTGCCGGTCGGCGCGCCGGGCCGGCCCGGCGCACGGACCCCTCGTGAGAGCCCGGCCGGGCTCCAGTACCTTGTACGCGTGTCAGAGCCGTCCCCCACCCGCCCCAAGCGCCGCGGCCGCCTCTTCCGTTTCGCCGCGGCCCTGTTGGTCCTCTGCGGCGTCGCCGCGTACCTCGTGGTGCAGTACGTCACCGGCGGCGGAGCGCGGGGCTGCACGGTCCTCCCCGCCTCCGGCGACGGGGCGTCGTACGAGTTCACGCCCGAGCAGGCGGTGAACGCGGCGACGATCGCCGCGGTCGGCACCGGGCGCGGCATGCCCGAGCGGGCCGTGACGATCGCGCTGGCGACCGCCCTCCAGGAGTCGGGGCTGCGGAACATCGAGCACGGCGACCGGGATTCGCTGGGCCTGTTCCAGCAGCGTCCTTCGCAGGGCTGGGGCACCGAGCGGCAGATCATGGATCCCGCGTACGCGGCGGGCATCTTCTACGCGCACCTGGACAAGGTGCCGAACTACACCGACCTGCCGCTGACGGTGGCCGCGCAGCGGGTGCAGCGCAGCGGCTACCCCGAGGCGTACGCCAAGCACGAGCCGGACGCCACGCTGCTGGCCGACGCGCTGACCGGGCGGGCGGCGGCCACGCTGACCTGCGACGGGCGTCCGCAGCGCACGGCCTCGGCGACCGGCCCGGACGCGGTACGGGCGGCGCTGGTCCGGGACTTCGGGCGGGACGCGCTGCAGGAGACCGGGGCGGAGGTGGGCGGGACGCCCGTGCCGTCGCCGTCTCCGTCGCCGAGCGTGACCGCGACCGCGCACGGGCGGACGGTGACCGTTCCGGTGCCCCAGGGCACGAAGACGGACGCGAGCGGGCGGGACGAGCGGGCACGCGGCTGGCAGCTGGCGCAGTGGGCGGTCGCCAACTCCTCGGCGCTGCACATCGACCGCGTGTCGTACGCGGGACGGGAGTGGACCGCGGGGAGCGACGGCGGTGTGTGGGCGACCGTTTCCTCGACGGGGGCCGGCGGGGCGGAGAAGTCCGTGGGCACGGTCCGGATCGTGACCGGACAGTAGTACGGCGGATCACTCCGACGGGTTGTGCGGCGGCGGGTCGCGCAGCCGTCCGGGTGAGGGACGGGCCGGGCGCGGAAGCCCTTGGAAATCAAGGGCGGGAAGGATTCTGCGAATTCACCGGCAGACGTTCTTTGCCCGTTTTTATCCACACCTGATAATGCGATGCGTTATCCATTCTTTACCTGGGACGTCCGCAACCTTCGCGGGCTTCGAGCGGTAGTCACGGCGTCCGGGCCGCACCCGAGCTTGGACGCACATCGTTCTCTCCCGTCGAATGGAGCATCATGTCCCTCCCTCTGACCCGCCGGATCGCCCGTGCCGCGCTGCTCGTCGCAGCGGGAGCGGCTGCCGGGGTCGGTGCGGCCGGCTCCGCCGGTGCGGCCACGACCCTGCCGGCGACCACCCCGAACCTGAGCGGTATGGCCACGCCGGACGCCGCGCACGTGGCCACCACCGTCGACGGTGCCGCGCAGAACGTCACCACGCTCGCGGGCCGCGCCGGCGGCAAGGCGGTCGAGCAGGCGCTGCCGGCCGCCGGCAAGACCGGCGGTGGTGTCGTGAAGAAGGCGGCACCCGCGGCGCAGCAGGCCGCGGGGGACGCGGCCGCGACCGCGGGCGGTGTCCTCGGGGAGACCGCCGTGGGCGCGGCGAAGGGCGGCCTGCCGACGTCCGGTCTGCCGGTCAAGGGCCTGCCGATCGGCTGATGGCCCGGCTGCGACCGCCGGCGGGGTCCCGGGTTCTCCCGGGGCCCCGCCGGTCTCTTGTGTCCGCGTCCGCGAGGACGGACGGACACGCCGCGCCGTGGGCGGGCCACCGGCCGCGTCCGCGGGGACGGCCGGGCTACGCCGTCAGGCGGGCCACCGCGGCCTGTACGCGTTCGTCCGTCGCGGTGACGGCCACCCGGACGTGGTTCCCGCCCGCCTCGCCGTAGAAGTCGCCCGGGGCCACCAGGATGCCCAGGCCGGCCAGCTGCGCGACCGTCTCCCAGCAGGACTCGTCCCGGGTGGCCCAGAGGTAGAGGCTCGCCTCGCTGTGCTCGATGCGGAAGCCCTTGGCGAGGAGGGCCGCCCGGAGGGCCTCGCGGCGGGCCGCGTAGCGCTCGCGCTGCTCCTGGACGTGGGCGTCGTCGCCGAGGGCGGCCACGACCGCGGCCTGCGTCGGCGCGGCGGTCATCATGCCGCCGTGCTTGCGGATCTCCAGCAGCGGGCCCAGGACGGCCGGGTCGCCGGCGATGAAGGCCGCGCGGTAGCCCGCCAGGTTGGAGCGCTTGGAGAGGGAGTGGACGGCGACGATGCCGTCGTAGGAGCCGCCGTTGACGTCCGGGTGCAGGACCGAGACCGGGTCGGCCTCCCAGCCCAGCTCCAGGTAGCACTCGTCGGAGAACACCAGGACGTCGTGGGCGCGGGCCCAGGCGACGATGTCCGTCAGCTCCTGCCGGGACAGCACCTTGCCCGTCGGGTTGGACGGGGAGTTCAGCCAGAGCAGCTTCAGGTTCGCCGGGTCCAGCTCGCGCGGGTCGTCGTAGACCTCGTACTCGGCGCGGGCGAGGCGGGCGCCGACCTCGTAGGTGGGGTAGGCCAGGCGCGGGTAGGCGACCTTGTCGCCGGGGCCGAGGCCGAGCTGGGTGGGCAGCCAGGCCACCAGTTCCTTGGAGCCGACCACCGGCAGGACATGGCGGTGGGTGACCCCGCGGGCGCCCAGGCGGCGCTCCAGCCACCCGGTGATCGCGTCGCGCAGCGCGGGGGTGCCCCAGACGGTCGGATAGCCCGGGGAGTCGGCCGCGTCGATCAGGGCCTTCCGGATCAGCTCGGGAACCGGGTCGACCGGGGTGCCGACGGAGAGGTCGACGATGCCGTCCGGGTGGGCCGAGGCCGTTTCCTTGTACGGGGCCAGCTTGTCCCAGGGAAAGTCGGGAAGGCGGGCGGAGACTGCGGACACGGGAATCAGGCTCTCTTTCGTACGGTGCGGCAAACGCCTCGGTCCCGTACGGCGGTGATCTGGACGATCGGGCCGTACGGGACCGAGGCGGCGCCGGGTCCCCGGGCCCGGGCGGAGCCGGGAACCGGGGAGCGGGCCGCTTGGCGCTTAGACGGTCACTCGCCCTGCGGCGGCAGCGCGGCGACGAAGGGGTGGTCGCGCTCGATCAGCCCCAGCTTGCTGGCACCGCCGGGCGAGCCCAGCTCGTCGAAGAACTCGACGTTCGCCTTGTAGTAGTCCTTCCACTCCTCCGGGACGTCGTCCTCGTAGAAGATCGCCTCGACCGGGCAGACCGGCTCACAGGCACCACAGTCGACGCATTCGTCCGGGTGGATGTACAAGGACCGCTGGCCCTCGTAGATGCAGTCGACCGGGCACTCCTCGATGCACGCCTTGTCCTTGACGTCGACACAAGGCTGCGCGATGACGTAGGTCACGCTGTCGTTCCTCCTCGATAGGGCGCTGGCGGGCCTCCTCAGGCTCCGCCGCCTGGCGCGCGGGAGCGCGGCGTCGTCGATGCCCGCCCCTAGTATCTCCGTTCCGGAGCATGATCCGAACAGGAGGGGTGAACTGACCAGTGGAAATCTCGGCGACAGGACGCCTGGAAGTCCGAATCACCCCTGCTGACGTGGGGAAACGAGTCTCTGTACGACGCATGGGCGAACCAGGCTCGGGACCGGAGAAGTTCACTGACACGGTGGGTGTTCTCACATCATGGGACGGTGGCGTGCTCATGATCACACAGCGGGACGGCAAAAGTGTCCGAATCCCACAATCCACGCTGGTCGCGGGGAAGGTCGTGCCCGCCGCCCCGGCGCGTCGCAGGGGGCCCGCCGCCACGTACCCCGAACTCGCGCGTGTCGCCGCGCGCGCCTGGCGGCCGGTGGAGAGCGAGCGGCTCGGCGAGTGGGAACTGCGCGCGGCGGTCGAGACGCCGCCGGGCGAGGAGGGTCCCGGGCCCTCGGCACCGGGAAAGCGTCCGGCCGGACGACGGGCGGGCTTCACCCGGCGGGCCAACAGCGTGCTGCCGCTCGGTGATCCCGGTCGTCCGCTCGACGCGGCCCTGGACGCCGTACGACGCTGGTACGGCGAGCGTGGCCTGCCCGCCTACGTGCAGACCGCGACCGGCGCCGAGGGCACGCAGGAACTGCTGTGCGCGGAGCTGGAGCGGCGCGGCTGGGTGCGGGAGGTGACCGCCGAGCTGTGGACCGGTGCCCTGGCGCCGGTCGCGGACCGGGCCGAGGGCGCGGGTGTGGTCCTGTCCCGGACGGCGGACGAGGCCTGGCTCGCGCGGTACCGGCGCAAGGGGGTGAGCGAGGTGGCCCTGCGGGTGCTCGGATCGGGTTCCCCCCGCTCGGCGGAGGCCGGGAGCGGTACGGACCCGTCGGTGTGGTTCGCGTCCGTGCCCGGGGCCGGGGCCGGTGAGCCGCCGGCGGCGATCGGGCGGTGCGCGGTGGACGGACGGTGGGCCGGGTTCGCCGCCGTCGAGGTGGACCCCGGCCGGCGGCGGCAGGGGCTGGCCACCGAGGTGATGGCCGCGCTGGCCCGGCGCGCGCTGGACGAGGGCGCCTCGGCGGCCTGGCTCCAGGTGGAGGCGGACAACGAGGGCGGCCGGGCGCTCTACCGCGCGCTCGGTTTCACCCCGCACCACGCCTACCACCATTACCGGGCACCGGAGGAGCCGGAGACGTCCGCCGGCCCCGGACGGTCGTAGGAACCGCCGTGGAAGGGCATGAGCCTGCCATGCATCATCCGTATCTGCCGCCCCCGTACCCGCCCCCGCCGGAGCGCTCCGCCGAGCTGCGGCGCCGGTTCGCCGAGGAGGCCCGCTCCGAACGGCCGGACCTGTCGGCGCTGTGCCTGCTGATCGGCGCCGAGGCCGACGGCTCGCTGGACGAGACCGGCATCGACACCGCGCAGGCGGAGCTGGACCGGCTGGCGGGCGAACTGCCGTACCGGCCGGGCGGGCCGCGCGCGTGGGCGGAGGCCGTGCGCCGGCTGCTCGGCTCCCGCTACGAGTTCCACGGCACGCCGGGCGACTACCAGCGGCTGGAGTCGTCCCTGCTGCACGAGGTGCTGCGGCGGCGGCGCGGGCTGCCCATCCTGCTGTCGGTGGTGTGGCTGGAGGTCGCGCGCCGGGCGGGGGCTCCGGTGTACGGGGTGGCGCTGCCCGGACACTTCGTCGTCGGGTTCGGGTCGGCGGCGGAGCAGGTGCTGGCCGATCCGTTCGACGGCGGCCGGGTGCTGACCGGGCCGGACACCGAGCTGCTGGTGGCGGGGGCCACGGGGGCGCCGCTGGACCCCTCGATGCTGGAGCCGGCGGCGCCGCTGGAGGTCGTCCAGCGGATCCTCAACAACATCCGCGCGTGGGCGGCGGCCCGGCCGGAGCGCTCGGACGTGGCGCTGCGGGCCGTGGACCTCGCGCTGCTGATCCCCTCGCACCCGGCGCGGCTGCGCTACGAGCGCGGGCAACTGCTGGTGCAGCGCGGAGAGTTCGTCGCGGGCTCCGAGGAACTGGGCGCCTACGCCGACCTGATCGAGGTGGTCGACGAGTCGGCGGCCCTGAAGGTGCGGCAGGAGGCACGCATCGCACGGGCCAAGCTCAACTGAGCACGCCTCAGAGCCATCCCTTGTCCCGGGCTATGCGTACCGCCTCCGCCCGGTTGCGGACCGCCAGCTTCTGGATGGCCGTCGACAGGTAGTTGCGGACCGTGCCCTGGGACAGATGGAGGGTCCGGGCCAGCTCGGCGTTGGTGGAGCCGTCGGCCGCCGCGCGAAGCACCTCGCGTTCGCGTTCGGTGAGCGGGTTGGCGCCCTCGGCGAGCGCGGCGGCGGCCAGCGTGGGGTCGATGACCCGCTCGCCGGCCAGCACCTTGCGGATCGCCTCGGCGAGCTGGGCGGCCGGCGCGTCCTTGACGAGGAAGGCGTCGGCGCCCGCCTCCATGGCGCTGCGCAGATAGCCGGGCCGGCCGAAGGTGGTGAGGACGACCAGCTTGACCCGCGGGAACTCCCGGTGCACCCGGGCAGCCGCCTCGATGCCGGTGCAGCCGGGCATCTCGATGTCGAGCAGCGCCACGTCCACGCCGTGCGCGCCGACGGCCGCGAGCACCTCGTCGCCACGCGCGACCTGGGCGACGACCTCGATGTCGTCCTCCAGGCCGAGCAGCGCGGCCAGTGCCTCGCGGACCATCGACTGGTCCTCGGCCAGCAGGACCTTGATCGTGCTCGTCATGCCCCGGATCCTACGTCGGCCGCGGGGGCCGTGGGCACGCGGGCGACGAGCCGGAACCCGTGCTTGACCCGGCCCGCCTCCAGGCCGCCGCCGGCCTTCTCCAGCCGCTCGGTCAGGCCGGTCAGGCCGTTGCCGGGTCCCTTGCCGGAGCCGCCGGATCCGTCGTCCTCGACGGTGAGTTCGAGCACCGGACCGTCCAGGGTCTGGCGGTGCAGCAGCCGCACGGCGCAGCGGTCGGCGCCGCTGTGCCGGACCACGTTGGTGACCGCCTCGCGCAGCGCCCAGGCGAGCGCGGACTCGGACTCCTCGGGGACACCGGTGAGATCGGGTTCGGCGGGTACCTCGGCGGCGACGCCGGCGGCGCTGAGCGCGACCTGGGTGCCGGCGAGTTCGGCGGCGAGCCGGGGGCGCCGGTAGCCGGTGACGGCCTCCCGGACGTCGACCAGGGCCTGCCGGCTGACCTGCTCGATGTCGGCGACCTGCTGGGCCGCCTTGCCGGGGTGATCGGGCAGCATCCGGCCGGCCAGCTCGCTCTTCAGCGTGATCAGCGACAGCGAGTGGCCGAGCAGGTCGTGCAGGTCCCGGGCGAGACGCAGCCGCTCCTCGTTGGCGGCCAGCTGGGCGACGGTGGCCCGCGCCTTGCGCAACTCGATGGTCGTCCGGACCAGTTGGCCCACGCCCGTCATCGCGAACCCGATGAGGAGGACCAGCACGACCAGGCCGCGCGCCTCGTTCTCGTCGGAGTGCAGGCCGATCAGGTACATCGCCACGGCGGAGGCCGGGATGGCCCAGTAGGCCGCCCGCAGCGGCAGGGTCGCCCCCCAGGCGACGGACAGGTAGACGAAGAGGCCCAGCCAGGCGCCGCCGAGGGTGTAGGCCAGCAGGGGGGCGAGGACGCCGAGGATGCCGCCCAGCGTGAGCACGACCCGCGGGGTGAACGGCCGGCCGATGTTGCGGAAGACCAGCGTCAGATAGACACCCACGAAGACGGTCAGGCCGAGCGCGCCGGCCACGGTGGCACCGGTGCCGTGGCCGCCGTTGACCAGGTCCTCGACCGGCGAGCTGAGGAACACCAGCCAGACGCCGATCCACAGTGTCTTGACCAGCAGCTCGCGCCGGTTGCGGGGCGGCCAGCCCAGGGGGGTGTGCTTCGGCGTCCCCGACCGCCGGTCTTCCGTCGTCGCGCTCACGCCTTCAGCGTGTCCTTCCGGTACAGCCAGGCCGCGCCGCCCGCGAACAGGACGAACGAGACGGCGAGGACGGCGATGTCCTGGGCGTGCGGCGCCTGGCTCTGTTCGATGGCCCGCCCCAGGGAAGCGTACGCATGGGTGGGCAGCCACTTGGCGATGTCCTGCAGCCACTGCGGGAAGGTGGTGGTCGGCATCCACAGGCCGCCCAGCATGGACAGGCCGAAGTAGGTGATCATGGTGATCGGGCGGACCGCGTCCCCGCTGGCGAGGTAGCCGATGGCGACGCCGAGCGCGGCGAAGACCAGGCTGCCCGCCCAGATCGCGCCGGTCAGCCCGAGCCACTGCCAGGCGTCGAGGCGTACGTCCTTCACCACCGCGGCGACCAGGAACACGATCACGATGGACGGCAGGCTGACCACGGCCGCGCTGGCGGTCTTGGCGAGGACGTAGCCACGCCCGGGCAGGGTCGTCAGCCGCAGCTGCCGTACCCAGCCGCTCTCGCGCTCCTTGGCGATGCGCTCGCTGTTGCCCATGAGCACGGCGGTCAGGGCACCGAAGGAGGCCATGGAGACCATCATGTACGTCGGCAGGGTCAGGCCCGTGCCGTCGATCTTGGTGTGGCTGTCGGCGTTGCCCGCGATCAGCAGGAACAGCGCCGAGGGGTAGATCACCGAGAAGAACAGGAACTTGCGGTTGCGCAGGGCGCGGACGAGTTCCAGTCCGATCAGGCTGTTCATGACTGCTTGGCCTCCTCGGCCTCCGTGATGGCGACGAAGGCCTGCTCCAGGCCGAGGCCGGCGACTTCGAGATTGCGGGGGTAGACACCGAGGCCGTACAGGGCGTGGACGGTCGCGTCGGCGTCGGACGACTGGATGCGGACGGTCTGGCCCGACACGTCGACCGAGGTGAGGAAGGGCAGTCCGCGCAGGGCGCTCTCGTCGATCTCGCCCGCCAGGTCGAAGGCGATCCGCCGGGCGCCCGCCTTGGCCTTGATCTCGGCGGCGGTGCCGTCGGCGAGGAGCCGGCCGCGGTGCAGCACCAGGACCCGGTCGGCGATGGCGTCGGCCTCTTCCAGGTAATGGGTGGCGAAGAGGACCGTACGGCCCTGTTCGGCCTGCTCGCGCATGGTGGCCCAGAAGGCCTGGCGGGCGGAGACGTCCATGCCGGTGGTCGGCTCGTCCAGGATGATCAGGTCGCTGTCGCCGGCGGTGGCGATCGCGAACCGGACCCGCTGGGCCTGGCCGCCGGAGAGCTTGTCGACCTTGCGGTCGGCGATCTGGGCGATGCCCGCGCGGGCCAGCACGTCGGCCACCGGGTACGGCCGCGGGTGCAGCGAGCAGGCCAGCTTCACCAGCTCGGCGACGGTGACCCCGTCCATCAGGCCGCCGCTCTGGAGCATGGCCCCCACCCGGCCGGCGACGATCGCCTCGCGCGGGCTGGTGCCGAACAGGCTCACCGTGCCGCTGTCGGCGTGCTTGAGCCCGAGGAGCAGGTCCAGAGTGGTGGACTTGCCGGCCCCGTTCGGGCCGAGGAGGGCGACGGTCTCGCCCGGGTACAGCCGGAGCGAGAGGCCGTCCACGGCCCGCACGCTGCCGTACGTCTTGGTCACCTGGTCGAACCCGACCACCGGGGTGGTGGTGGCCGGTGCCGCTGTCGTCGTCATGCGTCCATGCTGGCCGAGCGGGCCCCGGCCCCGGCAGTGTCGGGGGTCCTGACCGCCGGATGACAGATGTCATGCCGATCGGGTGACGGACACGCCGCGGGGGCGCCCCCTGACGAGGGCGCCCCCGGTACGGCGACGGCGACGGCCGGCTCGGGCCGGTGCCGGTCAGCTCGGGTTGATGTCGATGACCCCGACCCGGTTGGTCTTGCTCATCAGGGCCGGGCGCAGCGCCACATAGACGTCCTGCGGGGTCACGGGGGTCTTCTTGCCGTTGCCCCGGGTGATGAGCACCCCGTCGAAGGTCTGGCCGTACAGCTGCTTCAGGGCGTTCAGGTCGGGCTTGTCGACCAGCTTGCCGTCGACGGCCGTGACCTTGAGGAACTTCTTCAGCGAGTTCTGCGGGCTCAGCGGGATCGAGTGGGCCGGGTCCGTCTGCACGGTCACCCGGTCCGACATCGCGGGCTGCGCGAACTCCTTCATCATCCGGTCGACCTCGGCGTTCGAGACCGTCGGCTGCTTGGTGGTGGTCGGCACGGTGACCGGGCTGGGATTGCCCGTCTCCACCAGCGTGCGATAGGCCTCTTCGACCGCGTGGGTGGACTGGCCGGCGTCGATGGCCTTGCCCGCCTTGCCGTAGACGGCCACCGCCTTGCCGGAACCGAAGTCGATGGTTCCGTCGGTGACCGAGCCTGAGCCGCCGCCGGCCTGCTGGAGGGCGGCCTGGAGCTTCTCCTCGTCCACCGGCATGACCGGCTCGACCACGCGCTTCTGCCCGAAGAGCGAGCCGACCACGTGGACCGGGTTGTAGTCGCTCTTCGCGGCCTCGCTCACCGTGGCCTGGTAGTCGAACTGGAGGCCCGCGTTCTCCGGCGTGAGGGTGACCGTCTTGCCGCCCACCGCCAGCTTCAGGGGCTTGTTCACCCGGCTGCCGAAGGCGTCGTCCAGCTTCTTGACGGCGTCGTCGCGGGTGCCGCCGCCGATGTCGACGCCGAGCACGGTGGTGCCCTTGGGGACGTCGGTGCGGTTCATCAGCAGACCGGCGCCGTAGGCGCCGCCCGCGACGACGACCACGCCGACGCCGAGCAGCATCAGCTTGCTGCGGCCCTTCTTCTTCGGCTTGGCCGCCGCCTTGGGCGCGGGGGCCGGCTGGGGCTTGGGGGCCGCGGGCGCCGCGGCGGGGCCGTCGGCGTGGGTGCCGAACGGGGACGTGCCCGCGCCCGGGACGACCGGGATACCGCTGGTGACGGTGTGCCCGGAGACGTTGTCGGCGGCCGGGGAGCGGTAGCCGGGCGTGCCCGGCTCCGGGGCCGGCTTCTGCGGGGTGAGGATCGCGGTGTCGTCGCTGAGGCCGCCGGGCCCCGCTGCCGGGCGGCCGGGGCCGCCGAGGCCGGTGGGGCCGTCGAGGCCGGCGAGGGCGCTGCGGGCCGGAGGCGTGCTCCGGCCGCCGAGGCCGGGGGCCGCGGGTCCGTCGAAGGGCTCGCCCGGCTCCAGGCCCGGGCCGCCGGCGGAGGCCGGCGGGACGAGGGTGCCGTCGCCGGTGACGGGGCCGCCGGTGGGGCCGGCCGGGCCCTGCGGGCCGCCGGGACCGCCGTGGCCGCCGGGCCCGTTGAAGCCGCTGGCGCCGCCGGGACCGCCGTGGGCACCGCCCGTGGCACCGCCGTAGCCGTCGCGTCCGTCGATGCCCGCCGCACCGGCGCCGAAGCCGTCCCGGCCGCCGTTGCCGGGGGCGTTCGGCGCGGCGTTCTCCGAGGTGTTCTCCGAGAAGTACGGCAGGTCGTCCCGGCGGGGCTCGCCGGGCGCGCCGGGACCGGGGCGGGAGCCGCCGCCCAGCGGGCCCGCGGTCAGCGCCTCGGTCACGTCGAAGGAGCCGGTGCCGCCGCCGTGGCCCGGGGCGACGGGGCCGCCGGTGGCGCCGGGCAGGCCCTTGCCGTTCGTGCCGCCGGGGCGGGAGCCGCCCGGCACGCTCATGGAGCCGACGACACCGCCGGGACGGCCGCCGCCGGGGCGTGCCCCGGGGGTGCCGGCCGCGCCGGAGGCACCCGGACCACCTGTACGGGGGGCGGCGGCGCCGGAACCCCCGGGGTTCTGGGCCCCGTTCGTGCCACCGCCGCCCGGACCGCCCTTGGGGGCGCCGGACTTGCGAGGCGCGAACCAGTCGCTGGCCTTCTCGTCCGTCTGCGCCGCGGGCTCGGCCGGAGCCTCCGCGGCGCCGGCGGGTCCGGCGGGCGTCCGGTCGGCCGCGGGCCGCGGCTCGGCGGCGGGCGCCTCGTCCACGGCGCCCTCGCTCTCCGCGACGGGCGTGCGCACGACGACCGGCGGGATCGGCCGGGAGCCGGGGATGTTGATCCGGATCCGGGTCGTCAGCGTGGTCTCGGTCTTCTTCTCGTCCGGCCGCGAGCCCGGACGGCCCGCGTCGGCACTGTCGTCGGAAGCCATGGGGGTCCCGTACGGCGGTGTGCCGGAGGGGTACGCGGTTCCGCCGCGCCCGTTGGGGCCGGTGGACGGAGTGTCAGTTTCACGACTCAAGGCAGGTTCTCCCAGTTGGCTCCGCCGCCCGTTACGACCTGGGGGCGACTCGGCGGCGCGCACCACCATACTGGCCGCATCTGGCGCGTATCCCATGACCGCTGAGGAAACCCACACCGGACTCGCACGTGCGCCGCATGGCGAAGTGGTACGTCACTTGCCAAGTCGGGCGGAGCCGCCGCCGGGTTGCCGTCCCGCGCCAACGGTGGCGCAGATCACAGCCAGGGCCATGCCGCCGAGCAGGAAGAGATAGGAAGCGCCGCCCGCGCCGAACAGGAAATCGCCCTCCGGACGCGTGGTGGTGAGCAGGACGACGGCCACGATCCAGCCCGCCGCCGGCGCGACCGCGCCGCTCCGGCTCGCGGTGGCGTACGACCCGCCGAGGAAGAGCCCGGCGGCACCCGCGAGGGCGAGCAGCAGCCCGCCCGGGAACCAGGCGGCCTGCACCAGGGTTCCGGCGAGGCCCACGACCGCGCCGAGCAGGAACAGGCCGACATGGGCGGCGGCCCGTCCAGCGGAGGGCGGGCGCAGGGGCTGGGCGAGCAGCGAACCCGGTCCGCCGTTGCTCATGACGCCTCCTCGACGCCGGCGAACAGGTCGGTCTCCCCGCGCTGTCCCGTGCCGCGCACCAACTCGTAGTACTCGGTGGTGAACAGCGGCTGGGCGAGTTCGTTGGAGAGCGCGAAGTACGGCTCGGCGACCTCGATCTGGGTGGCGTGGGCACGCATCGCGGCGGCCTTGGCGGCGGCGTGGGCGGTGCCGTCGATCGTGGTGGTGATCCGCTCGTCGTCGACGACGCCCGGTACGTCGTCCACGGCGGCGCTCTTGTCGAACGGCAGTGCGGTCAGCTCGTCCTGGAGGCGGGCGAAGGCGGCTTCGGCGACGGAGCGCGGGACGCGGTTCCAGTACACCTTGGCGATCCGGTGCCCCTGCTCGGCGGCGAGTTCGACCGCGCGCATGGCGACGCGGTGGGCCTGGACGTGGTCCGGGTGGCCGTAGCCGCCGTTGTCGTCGTACGTCACGAGGACCTGCGGCCGGATCTCCAGGATCACCTCGGCGAGCAGGCCGGCGGCGGCGTCGACGTCGGCCTGCCAGAAGCAGCCGGGGTCGTCGTTGTCGGCCAGGCCCGTCATCCCGGAGTCGCCGTACCGCCCGGCGCCGCCGAGCAGCCGGCCGTCCGCGACCCCGAGCGCGGCCAGGGCCGCGCCCAGCTCGCCGCGCCGGTGCGCGCCGAGCGCGGGGCCGGACAAGTGCCTCAGCTCCGGCGGAATGACCTCGCCCCGCTCCCCCAGGGTGCAGGTGACCAGGGTCACATGGGCACCCTCGGCCGCGTACCTGGCCATGGTGGCGCCGTTGTTGATCGACTCGTCGTCCGGGTGCGCGTGCACCAGCAGCAGACGCCGGGCAGGGAGTTCCGTCATGGGGTCAGCCTATGAGGCGGCCGGCCGGTTCGCCGAACCCCGGCCGGTCACCCTCGTCGTCGAGCACGTGGGCGATGGCCAGGGCGATCCGCTCGATCCAGTCGATGGCGTCCGTCACCTCCGCCTCGTCGATCGGGCGGCGCTGTTTCAGGTCGCCGTCGATCAGGTCTGCGTCGTGTGCGATCTTGTTGCGGCGCTGGGTGATCTCCAGGTACCGGCCGCGGAGCTTCTTTTCGTTGAACGTGGTCCGCCCCTGGAAGAAGTGCTGATCGATGCACCCCGCCGCCTCGAACCAGACCTTCTTCTCCGTCGCCACCTCCTCGTGCAGCCAGTGGTCGATGGCGCCGACAGCCTGGACCCGGGCCGCCCGGCAGAAGTCGTCGATGTCGATCGTGGGTGACCGGAAGGGCGTGAGCATCCGGCCAGCCTCGACCATGCGCCGGGCGTAGGACAGGTTCGTCATGAACGCCTCGAACTGACGCGTCTACGGTCTGGAAACAGCCGTGCGCAACCCCGTGATCGGATAGCTCCGTCAGGGCTCGGTCCCTTCCGCTTCGTCGTCCTTGTAGCGCGGCAGACCACTCGTCGGGATGGTCCACTCCCCGATGGTGACGTCCTCGCCGTAGACGAAGTCCTTGCGGGTGGCGTAGCGGGGGCCGTCCGGGGTGGGGTGGATGTCCGTGAAGACGGCACCGGTACCGGTGCGGGGGTCGAACACGCCGTAGACGGGGATGCCGAGCAGCGGGTAGTCACGCGTCTTTCCGACCCAGTCGTTGTCCGGGTTGGAGCGGGAGACGATCTCGACGGCCGCGAGAAGCGTACGAGGATCGAAGGTCCCGTCCCCTTCCATGTCCTCCTCGGCGATCACCATGACGTCGGGACGGCGCATGATCCCGTGCAGCTCGCCCTCCACATCCGGTTCACCCGTGTGCGCGACGATCTCCTCCGGCATCACCTTCTCCAGGCACTTCCGGAGACGCAGCACGGTGAGCTCGTGCTGCTTCACGGGCGACACCATGTCGTGGACGATCCCTTCCTTGGTGATCTCGAACTTGCCGGGCAGCGTGTCGTCCATGGACTGCACGAAGTCGCGCATGGCCCGGTACACGTGGGAGGCGCCCTGCCGCGCGTTGTCCGGTGCGATGGTCATGGCGCTCGCTCCTCGTCGTCTGGGCCCAGGGGCAAGGATCGTCACGTTCAGGCTAGGCGGCCTCTCGTACTTCGGTTCGGCAGTCCCGGCAGCGGGTTCCGGGCTCGGGTGAGCGGAAGCCGCGGTCACAGCCGTCGCAGTTCCGCATCGGGTACCGGGGTGGCCGCTGGGCGGCCGGCTCCCGGAACGGCGGCGGAGGCGGAAGCTGGGCGGTCAGGCGGTGCGCCAGGAGGGCCGCGGGGCGGCGAACGCCCTCCGGTGGCAGGTCGGCGGTCAGGGCGCGGCGCACGGCGGCGGGGGCGACGTCCCGCTCCAGCCAGGCGGCGACGCCGGGGGCCAGGTGGGCGGTGTCGTGGGCGGAGAGGAGCAGCCGGGAGTCGTGGCGGTGGAGGTCCGCGAGGAGGCCGGCGGCGGCTTCCAGGAGCGCGGGGGCGGCGAAGGCGGGGCTCGGCACGGCGGGGAGCGGTTTGCGGGGGGTCGGCTTCTCGCGCGACCGGCATGGCGTGCTCCCCTCGCGCGTCTCCTGCCGCTGCGGTGTCGCCGCCGCCCGGGTCCGCGGGCGGCCGGGGACCTCGATGGGGTGGCGGGCCGCCGCCGGCTGGTTGCAGGAGACCGTGCGGGTGACGATGCGACCGGTGGACGTGCGGTGGCGCTCGCGCCGCAGGTAGCCGTGGGCTTCCAGTTCGCGCAGCGCGGCGGCGATCCGGGTGGCTCCCTCGGGGAACCGGGCGGCGAGGGTCTTGATGTCGGCCGGGGCGCCCTGCGGCAGCGACTGGAGGTGCACGCCGAGCCCGATCGCGAGGAGCGACAGTTCGCTGTGCTGGGCCAGGTGGTTGCCGACCACCGTGAAGCGTGTGGTGTGACGGGAGTTGTCGTGCTGGAGCCCGCCGGAGCGGTGGGCCGTGCCGGACCGCCGGTTCGGGTGCTTGTTGCCCGCAAGGCGGGCCTGGGCGTGCGGAGGCACGCTAGGGTCCTGGGTACCCATCGGGAAGCTCTCTTCTTCCTCGGTGGTCAGGCCCTCGCACTGGGATTGCCGTCCCGGCGGGGGCCGTCTCATGTCTGCGGTTGTGGTGGTGCGCTGCGCTGAGCGTCGGGCCTCGGCGGCTGCGAAATCCAGTCGGACCGGAGATGTTCACCCGCCCGAGTGAGTGCGGCTACGGGCGGGAGGGGTGGGGTTTGGCGGGGTGCTTTCCCCCAGCGTTCTTTGCCTTTCAGTCGCCGACGGCACCGGATCGCGTGGAGTCGGGTTCCGGTGCCGTGAGGCCGATATCCGCCCAGACGGTCTTGCGCGGGAAGCGCCCTTCGCTGGTTCCCCAGCGGTCGGCGACGTGAAGAAGGTCCGGTATCCGAAGAAGGTGCGGGATCTGGCGCAGATGGAGGCGCGGGCGGTCGAGCTTCAGCTCTACGATCCCGTGAACATCCACGGCCTCTTGCAGACGCCGGAACACGCACAAGCGCTGTTCCGGATGCGGCGGCCTCGATACCCCAAGGAGGAAGTCGAGCGAGGTGTAGCCGCCCGCATGGCTCGCAAGACGGTGTTCGACCGTGACGCGGCGCCCGAACTCAGCTTCGTCAGGACGAGTGGACACTCAGGCGGCGCCTGGGAGGGACCGACGTGATGCGTCGACAGCTCGAACATCTGCTTGCGGTAGGGGAGCTGCCGAACGCTGAGATCCAGGTAATGCCAATGGACCGCGAAGAGCACGCCGGGGCGGATGGGGGGATCGAGGTGCTGAAGTTCGAGGACGGAACGGCAGTGGGCCGCTCGCCAGCCATCGCCAACGGCCGTCCGGTCACCGAGCCAAGGCAGCTACGTATCCATGAGCTGCGGTACGGCATCATCCGGGCGCAGGCGCTCACGCCGCGTGAATCGACCGCCTCTATCGAGCAACTGCTGGGGGAGACATGAGCAGCAAGACCTCGTCCGGGCACGCCTCCGACCTGGCGTGGTTCAAGAGCAGCTACAGCAGCGGCGCGGAGACTGACTCCTGCGTCGAGGTCGCCACCGAGCCCGGCACCGTCCACGTCCGTGACTCCAAGAACGTCGAGGGTCCCCAACTGGCCTTCGCCCTCGACGCGTGGGCCTACTTCGTGCCGCACGCGATCGAGGGCTGATTCAGCGGGCCTCTACTCGGCTTCGACCTCCGGTACGTCCACCTCGCCGCCCAGGGAGCGGGCGATGGCCGTGAACTCGTCCAGGGCGGACTGGAGGTCGCGGACGATCTCCTCGGCGATCACCTCGGGCGGCAGGCCGCTGTCCGCGTCCTCCAGGGCGGGGTCCTTCATCCAGGTGATGTCGAGGTTGACCTTGTCGCGGGCGATCAGGTCCGCGTAGCGGAACCTCCTGAACGGCCCGTTCTCGTCCGCCGACTCGACGCGGGCCGACCGGGGCTCGCCGGGGCGGTACGCCGCGACGAAGTCGTCCAGGTCGGCGCGGGCGAGCGGGCGCTGCTTGAGGGTGAAGTGCCGGCCGGTGCGGAAGTCGTAGACCCAGGTCTCGGTGGTGTGCGGCCCGCCGTCGGCGCGCGGGGCCTTCTTGTCGAAGAAGAGGACGTTGGCCTTGACGCCGCCCGCGTAGAAGATGCCGGTGGGCAGGCGCAGGATCGTGTGCAGGTCGCACTCGTCCAGCAGCCTGCGGCGGACCTTCTCGCCGGCGCCGCCCTCGAAGAGGACGTTGTCGGGGAGGACGACGGCGGCACGCCCGCCGACCGCCGTCAGCGACATGATGTGCTGGAGGAAGTTGAGCTGCTTGTTGGTGGTGGTCGCGGTGAAGTCGTCGCGGTCGTACTGGATGTCCTCCCGCTCGACCTCGCCGTCCTGCCCGATCACCGTGATCGCGGACTTGCGGCCGAAGGGAGGGTTCGCGAGGACGAGGGTGGCGTGCCTGCCGCTGGGCTTGTCGGCGAGGGCGTCGCCGACGGTGATGAGGCTGGGGCCGTCGCTCTTGCCGATCCCGTGCAGGAGCATGTTCATGGCGGCGAGGCGAGCGGTTCCGGTGACCAGCTCGTTGCCCCAGATCTTGCGGCCGCTGTCGTAGGCCATGCGCTCCTCCAGCGACATGGTCCTCATGTGGTGCCGGCGGATGTGGGCGTGCGCCGCGATGAGGAAGCCGCCGGTGCCGCAGGCCGGGTCGGTGACGGTGTCGTCCGGGCCGGGCCGTACGACGTCGATGACGGCGTCGATGAGCGCGCGGGGGGTGAAGTACTGGCCGGCACCGGTCTTGGTGTCCGAGGCGCCCTTGGCGAGGAGCCCTTCGTAGGCGTCGCCCTTGAGGTCGGTCCCGGTGACGGTCCACTCCTCGCGGCCGATCAGGTCGACCACGAGCCTTTCGAGCAGGGCGGGCTTGGTGATCCGGTTCTGGGCGTCGGCGAAGATCGTGCCGATGGTGGTGTCCGGCCGACGGCCGAGGTGCTCCAGGATCTCGCCGTAGTGCCGCTCCAGCTCGGCGCCGCGCTTGCCGGCGAGCGACTTCCAGTTGTACTCGGCGGGCACGATCGCGCTCATGTCGTGCCCGTCCCACGGGTCGTTCTCGATCTCGTCGACCATCTTGAGGAAGAGCAGGTAGGAGAGCTGCTCGACGTACTCGATGGTGGACATGCCGTTGTCCCGGAGGACGTTGCAGTAGTTCCAGAGCTTGCCGACCAGGGAGTTGGTCCGGGCGGCGGTCCGGGCCGTCCCGGCGGGCTGCCGGGCGTCTGCGGGGGCGGTCACGGGTGGGACTCCTGCTGTGCGGCGGGGGCGGGGGCGGAGGTCGGTGCGCAGGCGTGCCGCGGCACGAGGGTGCCGCGGAACGCCTTGCGCAGTACGGCACGCTGCAACGCGTCCGCACGGGCACGGATCGAGGCGGCGGCCGGCCGCACCCGCTCGATGCCGTCCAGGAACGTCTGCGCGCGTTCGGCGATCTCCCGCTGCTCGGCCCTGGGCGGCACGGGAACGGGCAGGTCACGGCAGGTCGACAGCGCGATGTTGAACTGGCCGGCGGTCGCCTTGGCCGTGGCCCGGAGCATGCCCAGGATCCTGGGGGCCCGGAGCACCAGGGCCAGCCATTCGGGGGTGACCGGGTCGCCCGCGCGGAAGGCGACGATCGCCTGGTTGATGTTCCATTCCGGATGCCGGTCCGGGACCAGGGCGGTCTTCCCGAGCGGGGGCCCGACGATGTTCGTCAGCACGTCACCGGGTACCACGCGGGAACGCCTGAGCACGCCCTCGTGCGTCCCGGCGTCGACGAAGGTGGGGTTGACGGAGAAGTCGATCCCGCCCTGCTTCCTGATGTTGTAGACCTTCAGGAAGGGGATGTCCCCCGCACCGGAGTGCATGAGGTGCGGGGCGGGGGTCGAGCCGCAGAAGACGCTCGCGCAGACCTCCTCGGCCCTCCGCCAGCGCCAGGCCGGCGGCAGTTGCGGAAGGGTCTCGTACGCGAACCTCCTGGTCTTGGAGGGACCCAGTTCCCGCAGGGATTCCCCGGTCAGCGGCGGCCGGGCCGGCCATCCCTCGCCCAGGACGAGGTCGTCGACGCGGCGCGCGACGAGCGCCCCCGTCCTGGCGTCGGCCGAACGCACCAGGGCCGTCGCCTTGTCCAGCCGGGACAGCGTCTCCTCGATCGCCTCGACGATGCGGCGCTGCTCGGACAGCGGCGGCACCGGAATGGGCCAGCCCTTGAGCACCGTCTGGCTGATGTTCGGCTGCGCCCCTCCCTTTCCGGCACGGACGAGCGCGGCACGCTGACTGCGCAAATACCAGAAAAGGTACTTCCGGTCCATGATCTCGGGGTGCGGGACGGCGAAGGCCATGGCCTGGTTGGTGGTCACCGGCGCCAGCGGCAGGGCGAGCTTCCCGATCGACGCGCCGTACATCGCGACGAGGACGGAGTTCTCCGGGACCCACTTCGCGGAACTGGACGCCAGCCCGGCCTCGGTGATGGTCTGGGCCGTGCGCACGAGGACCGAATCCGTCAGGTCCCCGATGACGGCCCAGGGAATCGGGCCGCCGTAGTAGGAGGGTTCCTTGGCCTTGGGAGTTCCCCCGCTCCCCCAGCGTGCGACGTCCTTCAGGGTCGCCCGGGTCCAGCCCGCCGGAAGGTCTCTCTCCCCGTCCACGCTCACGCCAGTTCCTGATTCAGCTCTTCCAACAGTTCCAGCGCCGTGTCCTTGTCCCCGAACACCCGCATGAAGCCCCGGCCGCCGCCGCGCTCGGAGAACGGTGCGTGGCCGAAGTCCCCCGGCTCGATGCCGATGTCGGTGGCGATGG
This sequence comes from Streptomyces naphthomycinicus, assembly GCF_020400595.1. Lineage (GTDB taxonomy): Bacteria > Actinomycetota > Actinomycetes > Streptomycetales > Streptomycetaceae > Streptomyces > Streptomyces naphthomycinicus. Next base: position 59,127 of record NZ_JAINRE010000030.1, read on the forward strand.
CGTCCCTGATGCGCTCCAGCCACCACAGCTGGTCGCCGGTGAACTCCACGCCCGCCTGCCGCTGCCGCAGCAGCCAGCCCTCGAAGCGCTCCTCGACCACCGTACGGTATGGACGAAGCTCGTCGTCCGCGCCCAGCTCGTAGCGGACGAGACGCATCAGGTCGCCCAGGCCCGCCTCCCTGGCCGGGCTCGCGGCGGCCCTGCCGAGCTGCTGGTAGTGGTCCCAGAGGACCGTGGGCGTCCAGGCGCGGTTGCTCGCCCGCACCTTGGCCGCGAGTTCCCGCAGAGCGGCCCTCGCCTCCCGGGGGCCGACCCGCGCCCCGCTGCCCAGGGCGACGCGGATCGCCGCGTTTTCGTCCCTCTGTTCCCCGGCGAGGAGGGCGCTCCACTCGTCGAGCTCCCTGCGGGCCCGCTCCTCGCGGGGTATCTCGCGCAGCCCGGCGACCGCCACCTCCGTCGTCTCGTCGTACGTCAGGTCCTGCCGGTGGCGGATCTCCAGGATCAGCTTGCGCAGCCCGGGGCGGGAGGTGAGCGGGGCCACGGCGTCCCGGACCAGCCGGCGGGCCTGCTCCGGGCCGCCCTCGCGACGGGCCTGGTCCTGTCTGTCCACGTCCACCGCGTCCGCGATCCTCCGGGCGAGACCGGCCAGGCTGACACCGCCGGCGGCCTCGGTGAGCAGCCGCCTCTCCGCCTCGTCCAGCTGGCGGTCGATGCGGGACAGGCGCCGGCCGAGCGTCTCCGCCTCGTCGGCCGTCAGCGACCGCGTGCCCGCTCTGTCGAGCAGCTTCGCCAGGGGGACGCTCCTCGGCTCGCCGGCCGGGACGAGCGGGCGGGCGTCCACCAGCGGGGAGTCGGTGACGCCGACGGCGTCGACCAGGACGAAGCGGTCCTTCCTCAGGTCCGGCGCCGCGTCCGGGGTGACCTCCTTGAGATCGTCCGCGTCGATGGAGCGCGCACCGCGCCCCTTCATCTGCTCGAACAGGACCGGGCTCCGGACCGACCGGAGGAAGATCACGCACTCCAGCGGCTTGACGTCGGTACCCGTGGCGATCATGTCGACCGTGACCGCGACCCGCAGCCGGGGCGAGTTGCGCAGGTCGTTGATGAGGGAGTCGGGGTCGTCCCCCGTGGCCCGCGACCGGTAGGTGATCTTCTTGGCGAACTCGTCGCCGCGCCCGAAGACCTCCTTGACCTGCTTCAGCACCTCCTCGGCGTGATCGTCGCCGGCCGCGAAGACCAGGGTCTTGGGCAGCTCGGCCCGGCCGGGGAACCACCGCTGCCAGTGGTCCCGGTACGTCGTCAGCACGGCACGGATCTCGTCCTGCGTGATGACGGTCCGGCCGATCTGCGCAGCGGTGTAGGTGAAGTCCTCGTCCAGTTCCTCGTACCGCTGGGCGCGCGTCTGCCGGTCCCGGACCCGGACCGTCGTGCCCTTCTCTATCGTCGCGACGGCACCCTCGTCCCGGATGTCCGTTCTGAGACGCACGATGTCGAAGTCGACGTTCACGCCGTCCGCCACGGCCTGCGCGTACGTGTACTGCGACACCAGGTTGTTGTCGAAGAAGCCCTTCGCCTGGCGGGTGGGGGTGGCCGTCAGGCCGACGAGGTGTGCGTCGAAGTACTCCAGGACACCACGCCACAGCCCGTAGATCGAGCGGTGGCACTCGTCCACGACGATCACGTCGAACGACTCGACGGGGACCTGCGGGTTGTACTCCACGGTGATCGGGCCGTCGGCCGCGTAAGGGCCGGCGCAAGCGGGGTCCGCCGGGTTCCCGGCCCGCGCGCTCTCGGGCTCGTCCGTCGTCTCCGGCTCGTCCGTCAGCGGCTCGCCCCGGAGGAGGGCGTACATCCGCTGGATGGTCGAGATGACGACCGAGGACGTCTCCTGGAGTCCGGCGCGGCCCAGCATGTCGACGTTGTAGAGGTCGGTCAGCCTGCGGTTCTCGTCGGGCGTGCGGTACCTGTCGAACGCGGCGCGGGCCTGGCGGGCGAGGTTGTTGCGGTCGACGAGGAAGAGGATCCGGCGGGCGCCCGCGTGACGGAGCAGCCGGTGGGTCTCGGTGACGGCCGTGAAGGTCTTGCCGGCGCCCGTGGCCATCTGGATCAGGGCGCGCGGCCGGTCGGCGGCCAGGGAGCCCTCCAGGCGCGTGATCGCGCGCACCTGGGCTTCGCGCAGCCCGTGGGTCTCCAGCCGCGGCATGCGCGTGCGCAGTGCCGCCCGGAAGGTGGGCGCGTCCGGGTGCTCGTCGGCGTAGCGCATCCACTGCGCCAGGGTCCCGGGGCGGTGGAAGGCGAAGACCTCCCGCGAGCGTGCCTCGGGGTCCATCCGGTTGAGGAAGTACGTCTGCGTGCCGGTGGTGGCGTAGCGGAACGCGAAGGGCTCCTCGCGGCGCCACACGGCCATCGCGTGTTCCCGGAGCACGCCCGCCGCGTACCGCTCGTTCTGCGCCAGGGCGCCGGCCAGCGGCGCGCCCTCGCGTTTGGCCTCGATGACGCCGACGATCCTGCCGTCGACGTAGAGGACGTAGTCGGCGCGGCCGGTCGCCAGGGTGAACTCCTTGACGGCGACGCCCTGTCCGGCCAGCGGGTTGACGTCCGCTTTGTCCTGGATGACCCAGCCCGCCCTGACGAGCAGGGCCTCGATCCGCGCCCGCGCCTGCACCTCGTTGAGCGGCGCGGGGCGCTGGGCGCGTTCCACGATGGCGTCGCGCGCGGCGGACGCGATCCGGCGCGGCCGGAGCCGCTCGTGGTCGTACTGCCGCTGGTGCGCCGCCCGCAGCTCCTCGATCTGCGCCCGCAGCTCTTCGACCCGGGCGGCGTACGCCCCCTTGGTCCGCTCCGCGGTGGCCATCAGCTCTTCGGCCTTCGCGCGCGCCCGGCGCTCCGTCTCCAGACGGTCGCCGGCCTCCGACAGCTTCACCTGGGACTCGGCGAGCGTGCGGCGGTGCTCCGCCAGGGCCTGCCGCAGCTGCGCCAGCTCCTCCCCGGAGACCGCGGGCGTCCTGGCCGGGAGCGTGGGCGGCACGAAGGCCGTCACCGTGCGCGTGCCGGCCATGGCCCGGTCGAAGAGGTCGCCCAGCTGCCAGCACAGCTTCAGGGCCGCCAGGGCCTTGGTGGTGTCGAAGAGATGGTGGTGCGCGGCGTCGTTGCGGCCTCTGCGCAGCCTGTCGAAGGCGTCACGGCTCCAGCCGACGAGCACACCGGCCCGGGTGAGCGCGTTCAGCCGGTCGACCTGCCGGGTGCCCTCGACGCGCGTGCCCGTACGCGTGACGAACTCCTCGGCCAGCACCTCGCCGAACTGGCCCGCACTGACGTAGGCCGCGTTCGGGTTGGTCAGCACGGTGAGTTCCGCCTGCGATCCGTAGATCGCGAGGAGCGGCTGGTACCCGTACAGACGCCCGAAGTTAGGTGATGCCTTCGCCAGCTCCCGAAGCCGTCCGTCCACGCCCCGCCCGTCCACCCGCCGCGCCCCCAGCCCACTCGTTCCAGGACCGGTACAGCTTACGAACGCGGACAGCCGGAAGCAGCAGTGCGCCCCGGTCGGCTCCGGGATCAGGACGCCGGCCGGCCAGGGGCCGTCGCCCGCACGGCCGTCAGAACTTGATGCTGCCGATCATGCTGGCGACGTTGGTCGTCAGCTCGCTGATCGTCGGAGCGACGGTCGAGGAGGCGAGATAGAAGCCGAGCAGGATGCAGACGACCGCATGACCGCCCTTCAACCCTGACTTCTTGACCAGCAGGAAGACGATGATCGCCAGCAGCACCACCGCCGAAATCGAGAGTGCCACGGCGGCTCACCTCCAAAGATCCCAGGGACGCGGGTTCTGATCAGTTGAGCAAATCCATGCAGGAGCCAGCAGGTTCATACCCACTCTGCGGTAGTGATCATAACTATCCGTACTCGCGCATCGGTCGGCGCACGGCCGCACAAGGGGGCGCATGGCCAATATGGTCGGGGTATGACGACCGAGGCTGACTCCTTCCCCCGTCGGCACGCCCGGACCCAGCGGTTCACGCTCGGCGCGCCGCGTTCGTTCACCGTGGCGCCCGACGGTTCGCGTGTCGCGTTCCTGCGTTCCGGCTCCGGCACCGACCGGGCCAACTCCCTGTGGGTACTGGATCTTCCGGACGGCACGGAGCGGCTCGCGGCCGATCCGCGCGTGCTCCTGCGAGGTGCCTCGGAAGAGCTCTCGGCCGAGGAGCGGGCGCGCCGTGAGCGCAGCCGCGAAGGCGGTGCCGGCATCGTCGGCCAGGCCACCGACAGCGCCGTGGAACTGGCGGCTTTCGCCTTGTCAGGGCGGCTTTTCACGGCGGAGCTGCGGGCCGGTACGGCGCGTGAACTCCCCGTCCCCGGGCCGGTGATCGACCCGCGCCCGTCCCCCGACGGACGGCATGTCGCGTACGTCGCCGGGCGCGCGCTGCGGGTGGTGGGCGCCGAGGGGGACGGCGACCGGGCGCTGGCCGAGCCGGAGTCGGCGGAGATCACCTACGGTCTCGCGGAGTTCATCGCGGCCGAGGAGATGGGACGTACGCGGGGCTTCTGGTGGGCTCCGCGGTCGGACCGGCTGCTCGTGGCGCGCGTGGACGACACGCCGGTACAGCGGTGGTGGATCGCGGATCCGGCCCACCCGGAGCGTGAGCCAAGTAACGTCGGGTACCCCGCGGCGGGCACAGCGAACGCGGAGGTGCGGCTGTTCGTCATCGGCCTCGACGGGGAGCGCACGGAGGTCGCATGGGACCGTGCGCGCTACCCGTATCTGGCGCGTGTGCACTGGTCAGAGGCGGGTGCGCCACTGATTCTGGTGCAGGCGCGGGATCAGCGCAGCCAGTTGTTCCTGGCGGTGGACCCGGATACGGGGGCCACGCGGATGGTCCACGCCGATGAAGATCCAACTTGGCTGGAACTGTTCGCCGGCGTGCCCTGCTGGAGCCCCTCCGGGCAGCTTGTCCGGGTCGCGGACGAGGGGGGCGCACGGGTTCTGACGGTCGGCGAACGGCCGCTGACCAGCGCTCAGTTGCACATTCGTGCGGTCCTGGACGTGGGAGCGGACGACGTACTGGTTTCCGCCTCCGCGGGCCCGGAGGCCCAGGCGCCGGAAATTGGCGAAGTCCATGTGTACCGGGTGAACGAACTCGGCGTGGAACGGCTGTCCCAGGAGCCCGGTGTGCACTCGGCGGTGCGCTCCGGGAACGTGACCGTCCTCGTCTCCGCCGCACTGGACCGGCCGGGCACCCGGGTCCAGGTGCTGTGTGACGGAAAACCGGCGGCCACTGTCCGCTCGTACGCCGAAGATCCCGGTTTGTCTCCTCGTGTGACGCTCACCCAGGGGGGCGCACGCAAAATTCCGTGCGCCGTGCTTATGCCGCGGGACTACCCCGGTGACACTCCCCTGCCGGTCCTCCTGGACCCCTACGGCGGTCCGCACGGCCAGCGGGTGGTCGCCGCGCACAACGCCCACCTCACCTCCCAGTGGTTCGCCGACCAGGGCTTCGCCGTGGTCGTGGCCGACGGCCGGGGCACCCCGGGCCACTCGCCGGCCTGGGAGAAGGCGATCCGGGACGACCTGGCGGCCGTGGTGCTCCAGGACCAGGTCGACGCCCTGCACGCGCTCGCCGAGCGGTACCCGCTGGACCTGGACCGGGTGGCGATCCGGGGCTGGTCCTTCGGCGGCTATCTGGCGGCGCTCGCGGTACTGCGCCGCCCGGACGTCTTCCACGCGGCGGTGGTCGGCGCGCCCGTCACCGACCTGCGGCTCTACGACACCCACTACCAGGAGCGCTACCTCGGCGACCCGGGCGAGCAGCCGGAGGTCTACCGCCGCAACTCGGTGATCGACGACGCGGGCCTGGTCGACCCGGCCGAGCCGCACCGCCCCATGATGATCGTCCACGGGCTGGCGGACGACAACGTGGTCGTCGCCCACTCCCTGCGCCTGTCCTCCGCCCTGCTGGCCGCCGGCCGCCCGCACGAGGTCCTGCCCCTGTCCGGGGTGACCCACATGACCCCGCAGGAGACGGTCGCCGAGAATCTGCTCCGGCTGCAGCTGGACTTCCTCCGGCGCTCCCTCCCCCAGCCGGGCGGACGCCCGTGAACTGCGTTAACACACAGGCAACTTCACGGAAGCGGTACCGATATACGGACACGGAAGGCTGATCAGCGTACGGCCGTGCGGGTGCCGTGAACGGGCCGGGGTGCGCCATGTCACCCCGGCCCGTTGCCGTTCCCCCGGGCCCCCTCCGGCGGCACCGCCCCCGGCGCCGAGCGCCCGGCCGGCAGGATCTCCTCCGCGAAGTGGCACGCCGAGGCGTGGGCCGCGGGGCCGGAGGTGTCCCGGAAGGCCGCGGGGACCGCCAGCACCGGGACCTCCTCGGCGCAGCGCCGCTGCGCCTTCCAGCAGCGGGTGCGGAAGCGGCAGCCCGAGGGGATGTTCGTCGGCGAGGGCACGTCACCGGTGAGGATGATCCGCTCGCGGCGCTCCCGGGCCGCGGGGTCGGGCACGGGCACGGCGGAGAGCAGGGCCTGGGTGTAGGGGTGGGTCGGGTGGTCGTAGATCTCGGCGTCCCCGCCGATCTCCACGATCCGCCCCAGGTACATGACCCCGACCCGGTCCGAGATGTGCCGCACGATCGACAGGTCGTGCGCGATGAACACGTACGACAGGTCGAACTCGGACTGGAGCCGGACCAGCAGGTTGATCACCTGCGCCTGGACCGAGACGTCGAGCGCGGACACCGGTTCGTCGGCGACGATCACCTCGGGGCGCAGCGCGAGGCCCCGGGCGATGCCGATGCGCTGGCGCTGGCCGCCGGAGAACTGGTGGGGGTAGCGGTTGACGTACTCCGGGTCGAGGCCGACCACGTCCAGCAGCTCCCGCACCCTGCGGCGCCGGTCGCCCTTCGGGGCGGCCTCGGGGTGGATCTCGTACGGCTCTCCCACGATGTCCCCGACCGTCATCCGCGGGTTGAGGGAGGTGTACGGGTCCTGGAAGACCATCTGGATGTTGCGGCGCACGGCCTTCAGGGCGCGGCCCGACAGCCGGGTGATGTCCTCGCCCTTGAACCGGATGGACCCCGCCGTCGGCCGCTCCAGGCTGCACAGCAGCTTCGCGACCGTCGACTTGCCGCAGCCCGACTCCCCCACGATGCCGAGGGTCTCGCCGCGGCCCAGCGTGAAGTCGACGCCGTCGACCGCCTTCACCGCGCCGATCTGCTTCTTGAAGAGGACGCCCCGCGTCAGCGGGTAGTGCTTGACGAGGCCGTCGGCCTCCAGGATCGGCTCACCGGTCGGCGCCATGCAGGCACTCCCTCCAGAAGTGGCAGGCGCTGCCCCGGCCGTCGGACACCTCGTACAGCGGGGGTTCGTCGGTGCGGCACACGTCCTGGGCCAGCGGGCAGCGGGGGTGGAAGGAGCAGCCCGGCGGGATGCGCACGAGGTTCGGCGGAAGGCCCCGGATGGCGGACAGCTGCCGCCCCTTCAGGTCCAGCCTGGGGACGGAGTCCAGCAGCCCGCGGGTGTACGGGTGGGCCGGGGCCCGGTAGATGTCGTGCACCGGCGCGGACTCCACGATCCTCCCGGCGTACATCACCACGATCCGGTCGGCGACGTCCGCGACGACACCCAGATCGTGGGTGATCAGGATCAGCCCCATGCGGTACTCGCGCTGCAACTCCGCGAGCAGGTCCATGACCTGGGCCTGGACGGTGACGTCCAGGGCGGTGGTCGGCTCGTCCGCGATGACGAGCGCCGGCTCCAGGGCCAGCGCCATGGCGATCATGATGCGCTGGCGCATGCCGCCGGAGAACTGGTGGGGATGGTCCCGCACCCGCTGGGCCGCCGCCGGGATGCGCACCCGGTCCATCAGCTCGACGGCCTTGGCCCGCGCGTCCTTCCTCGACATCCCCCGGTGGACGACGAACATCTCCCCCAGCTGGTCCCCCACCGTCATGACGGGGTTGAGGGCCGACAGCGCGTCCTGGAAGATCATCGCCATCCCGGCGCCCCGGATCCTGCGGCGCTCCTCCCCCTTGAGCTTCAGCAGGTCCTGCCCCCGGAACAGGATCTGTCCGCCGCTGATCCGGCCCGGCGGCGTGTCCAGGATGCCCATGACGGCCTGCGCGGTGACGGACTTGCCCGACCCCGACTCGCCGAGCACGGCCAGCGTCTCCCCCGCGTCGACGTGGTAGCTGACCCCGTTGACGGCGTGGGCGACCCCGTCCCGGGTCCGGAAGTCCACCCGCAGATTCCGCACGTCCAGCAGCACCGCTGCCTCACCTCAGCTTCGGGTCGAGGGCGTCGCGGACCGCGTCGCCGAGCATGATGAAGGCCAGGACCGTGAGGGCGAGGGCGCCCGAGGGCCACAGCAGGGCGTGCGGGGCGTTGCGGACGTAGGGGGAGGCGGCGGAGATGTCGATGCCCCAGGAGACGCTGGGCGGTTTGAGGCCGACGCCGAGGTAGGACAGGGTCGCCTCCAGGGCGATGTAGGTGCCGAGCGCGATGGTCGCCACGACGATCACGGGCGCCACGGCGTTCGGGGCGATGTGCCGGAGCAGGATGCGGCTGTCGGAGGCGCCGAGGGCGCGGGCGGCCTGGACGTAGTCGTTCTGCTTGGCGGTGATGACGGAGCCGCGCGCGATCCGGGAAATCTGCGGCCAGCCGAGCAGCACCATGAACCCGATGACCGGCCAGACCGTATTGCTGGTCACGACGGAGAGGAGGACGAGACCGCCGAGGACGACCGGGATGGCGAAGAAGATGTCGGTGAGCCGGGACAGCACCGAGTCCCAGACGCCGCCGTAGTAGCCCGCGAGACCGCCGAGCACCGAACCGAACAGGACCACCCCGAGCGTGGCGCACAGGCCGACCGTGACGGACGTACGGGCCCCGTAGACGGTCCGCGTGTACACGTTGCAGCCCTGGCCGTCGTACCCGAACGGGGCGCCCGGTGCCGGGCCGTCCTGGGCCTTGGCCAGATCACAGGTCAGGGGGCTGCCGGAGGCGATCGCCGAGGGCCACAGCGAGATGAAGACCAGGAAGAGGATGACCAGGGCGGAGAGCAGGAAGACCGGGTTGCGGCGCAGGTCGCGCCAGGCGTCGGACCACAGCGAGCGGGGCTTGCCGGCCGGCCCGGTGACCTGCGGTGCCGTCGGCGCCGGCTCCAGCGTGGCCGCCTCGCTCGCGCCCAGGTCCATCGCGCCGCCCATGCCGGTGCCGGCGATCGCGCGCTCGGGCTCGTACGGCTGCTCAGGCATAGCGGATCCTCGGGTCGAGTACGGCGTACAGCAGGTCGACGAGGAGGTTGGCGACCAGGAAGACGAGGACGAGCACGGTCACGAAGCCCACGACGGTCTGGGTGTTCTGGCGCAGGATGCCCTGGTAGAGCTGGTAGCCGACGCCGTGGATGTTGAAGATCCGCTCGGTGACGATCGCGCCGCCCATCAGCGCGCCGATGTCGGTGCCGATGAAGGTGACCACGGGGATCAGCGAGTTGCGCAGCAGGTGCCGGGTGACGACCCGGTGCCGGGGCAGGCCCTTGGCGATGGCCGTGCGGACGTAGTCGGACCGCTTGTTCTCGGCGATGGAGGTGCGGGTCAGCCGGGTGACGTAGGCGAGCGAGACGGAGGCGAGGACCAGGCCGGGCACGATCAGTTCGTCGAAGGTGCCGTAGCGGACCGAGGGTCTGATCCAGTGCCATCTGATGCCGAGCAGCAGTTGCAGCAGCAGACCGGTGACGAAGGTCGGGACGGAGATCACGACCAGGGTGGCCAGCAGCACCCCGGAGTCGACGGGCCGGCCGCGCCGCAGTCCGGTGACGACCCCCAGCGTGATGCCGATGACGATCTCGAAGAAGACGGCCACGATGGTCAGCCGGATGGTGACGGGGAACGCCGTCGCCATCAGCTCGGTGACCGGCTGCCCGTTGAACGCCGTGCCGAAGTCGCCGGTGAAGACGTTCCCCATGTAGGTGACGTATTGCTGCCACAGCGGCTTGTCGAGGCCGAACTCCCTCTTCAGCTGGGCGGCCGTCGCGGGGTCGCAGGACTGCTCCCCGCACAGACCGGCGACGGGATCGCCCATGACGTTCACCATCAGGAAGATCAGCATCGTGGCCCCGACGAACACCGGGATCATCTGGAGCAGCCGCCGGAGGACGTAACGGCCCATGACGGCTCAGCCGACCTTGATCTCGTTGTAGACGGGGACGCTGAACGGGTTGAGCGCCACGTCGGACAGCCGGTCGGAGTAGCCGGCGCTGCCGTTCTGGTACCAGAGCGGGATGGCCGCCATGTTGTCCCGGACCACCTTCTCGGCCTGCTGGAAGACGGCGACCGACGTGGCGGGGCGCGTCTCGGCGTTGGCCCGGTCCACGAGCCGGTCGAAGTCGCCGTTGGACCACTTGCCGTCGTTCGACGAGGCGCCCGTGTAGTAGAGCGGCTGGAGGAAGTTCTGGATGAGCGGGTAGTCCATCTGCCAGCCCGCCCGGAACGGACCGGTCATCTTGTGCTGTCCGATCCGGTTGCGGAAGTCGGCGAAGGTGCCGACCGGGTTGCCGACGCAGGCCTTGTCGTTGCCGAGCGCGTTGTTGATGGAGTTGCACACCGCGTCGATCCACTCCTTGTGCGAGCCGCTGTCCGCGTTGTACGTGATCCTGAGCCGGCCGCCGGGGATCCCGCCGCCGTCCTCGATCAGCTTCTTCGCCCGGGCGGGGTCGTAGTCGCACGCCGCGCCGCACAGGCCGGGCTTGAAGCCGCCGTCCGCGCCGAGGACCGGGGAGGTCCAGTCGGTGGCCGGGGTCCGGGTCTTCCGGAAGATCGTGTCGGTGATCTGCCTGCGGTTGATCGCCATGGACAGACCGGTGCGGACCTTCTCCGCGCCGGGCCGGTTCCAGGCCTTGTCGTAGTAGGGGAAGGCAATGGTCTGGATGATGCCCGCGGGGGAGTTGATGTACCGGCCGCCGAGATCTCCCCCGACGTTCTTCAGCTGCGCGGCGGGGATGTCGTCGACGAGGTCGAGGTTGCCGGCCAGGAGGTCGGTGTAGGCGGTGTTGCTGTCGGTGTAGACCAGAAGGGTCACGCCGTCGTTGCGCGCGCTGTCCGGTCCCGGGTAGCCGTCCCACTTCCTGAGGTACATCTGCGCGCCCTTGGTGTAGGAGGCGATGGCGTACGGGCCGTTGCCCACGGGCTTCCGGACCCAGGCCGCGTGGTCGGTGAAGAACACGCGGGGCAGCGGGGCGAAGGCCACGTAGCCGAGGGTGTCGGGGAAGCCGGAGAACTTCTGGTTGAGGGTGACGGTGAAGGTGCGGTCGTCGAGGACCTTCAGCCCTGACAGCGTGTCGGCGCGCTGTGTGCCGCTGTCGGGGTGGACCTGGTCGTAGCCATCGATGTAGCCGAAGAAGTAGGCGTTCTTCTGGTTGTTCCGCAGGCTCGCCCCGTAGTTCCAGGCGTCGACGAAGGACCGGGCGGTGATCCTCTCGCCGTCGGAGAAGGTCCAGCCGTCCTTGATCCTGACGGTGAAGTGCCGCGAGTCCCTGGTGACGATGGACCGGGCCAGCCAGTCCTGGGCCCTGCCGGTCCTCGGGTCGTACTTCTTCAGCCCGCGGAAGATCATGTCGAGGACCTTGCCGCCCTGCACCTCGTTGGTGTTCGCCGGTTCGAGCGGGTTCTGCGGATCGCCCCAGGAGGAACTGAGCACGGCACCCCCGTTGCCACCGCCGCCGCCCCAGCCCCATCCGCCCCCGCAGGACGTGATCGCGAGCGCCGTCGCCACCGCACCGGCGGCCCAGCGAACGTGCGCGAATCCCCGCATGGCGTGCCTCCTCCGTGAGCCTTGGGCGTTGCCGGTCGATATCGAGACATACCGCGCATAACGCAAGGGCGCAGCCCGATTGAGCCGCCTTTAGAGGGACACGTCATCCGAATGCAGGCAGCGCCCCGCCGCCGCTCGGATGATCTTGGGTGTCCAGCGCAATAGATCTTCGCGTAACGATGCTGAAACGTTGGATTGGGCCGTTCCGATGTACGCATTTCGACACTCCACCGTCCGCATATCGAACTCCTTGCCCGTTTCGCGAAGTTAGTCCGATGTGAAGCACGGATTGATTACGGGGCGCTACCCGCGTAGCTACAGATTGGTCAACGCCGAGTAAAGAAGGTAAAGAGACAACCAAGGCGGCCGAGAATTTATTGACCTTGAATGAATTGCGTTGAAAAAGTCCGGCGTAGCCCGTAGGGGAGCGCCCTGCGGAGTCATCAGACCCTCCCTTGGGCCAGGAGCACCATGACCCCCCCAACTCCATCTGCGGCTGCCCCGCTTGAGGTGACCGACGAGACCGTCGAGAAGTCGACCACTTCGGACGGCTCGAAGGGCAGTGAGAGCAGGTCCCCCGGACAGCTGGCTTGGCGACGTTTCAAGCGGGACCGAACGGGCGTCATCTCGGCGATCATCGTGATCTTGTTCTTCGTCGCTGGCCTCGCCGCCCCGCTCATAGCCAAGATCTACGGCAAGGACCCGTACACGACGTACGGGCTCAGCGACCCCACCCTGCTCGGCGACAACAGCTACCCGGTCAAGCCGAACGGTGGCATCGACAGCCAGTTCTGGTTCGGTGTCGAGCCGGGCCTGGGGCGTGACGTCTTCACGTTCCTGCTCTACGCGATCCGCAACTCCCTGCTGATCTCGACCGCGATCACGATCCTCGTCATGCTCGTCGGTGTGATCATCGGCGTGACCGCCGGCTACATCGGCGGCAAGACGGACTGGCTCTTCGGCCGGGTCATCGACATCCTGCTCGCCTTTCCGCAGCAGCTGTTCTTCGTTGCGTTCACCCCGGTGGTCCTCAACCTCTTCGTGCCGGCCAACGAGGACACGCCGACCACGATCGTCGTGATCTCGCTGATCACCCTGCTGGTGGTGTTCGGCTGGGCCTCCATCGCCCGACTGCTCCGCGGTCAGGTACTGGCCCTGCGCGAACGGGAGTTCATCGAGGCCGCGAAGGTCACGGGCGCGTCACCGGCCCGCATCATCTTCAAGGAACTGCTGCCCAATCTGTGGACGCCCATTCTCATCCAGGGAACCCTGTTGCTTCCCACGATGGTCACCACGGAAGCAGGCCTGGCGTTCCTCAACGTGGGCATCTCGGATCCGACCCCCGACTGGGGTGTCATGCTCGGCCGAGCGGCTCAGGTGTACCAGGACGACATCACCTACCTGCTCTTCCCCGGCATCGCGATGGTGGTCTTCGTCCTGGCGTTCAACCTCCTCGGTGACTCGGTGCGCGACGCGCTCGACCCGAAGACCAAGCGCTGATCCGGCCCTCTTCAGGACCACGGCAAGGACGCCGGGTGCCGGTTCTCTCTCATCAACTCACTCCAAGGCAGGATGCGATGTCCTTCTCGCGCAGAAACTTCCTGATAGCCACCGGCGTTGCCGCCGCCTCCACCTCGGTGCTGAGCGCGTGCAGCAGCGGCAACTCCAGCAGCAACGGCACCGGCAAGCAGGAAGCGGCCAAGGCCCACACCACCACCGTCAAGATCGGCACGGCGGCGGACTCGCAGGGCCCGGCTCCGGAGGTCTCCGGCGCCAAGAAGGGCGGCAAGGTCTACCTGCTGAACGACGACGACTTCTCGCACCTCGACCCGCAGCGCGTCTACTACGCCTGGAACTCGCTGGCGGCGGTCGTCCTCTCCCGCACCCTGACCGGCTACAAGGTCGGTGACGACGGCTCCATGACGCTCGTCGGCGACCTCGCCACCGACACGGGCACCATGAAGGACGGCGGCAAGACCTGGTCCTTCACCCTGAAGGACGGCGTCAAGTGGGAGGACGGCTCCGACGTCACCGTCGACGACGTCCGCCACGGCTTCGAGCGCGCCTTCGCCAACTTCATCACCGAGGGTGCCGTCTACGTCCAGACCTGGCTGACCGGCTCGCAGGAGTACCGCAAGTCGTACCCCGGTCCGTTCAAGGGCAACAAGCACCTCAAGTCGATCGTGACGAGCGGGAAGACCATCACCTTCCACCTCGCCGAGGCGCGTCCTGACTTCAACTACGTCCTCGCGATGCACTCGTACGCGCCGACCCCGGTGAAGCACGACACCAAGCAGGACTACGACAAGAAGCCGTTCTCCAACGGCCCTTACAAGATCAAGACGCACCAGACCGACAAGGCGATGGTCCTGGTCCGCAACGAGCACTGGGACGCGAAGACGGACCCGATCCGCAACGCCTACCCGGACGAGTTCGCCTTCACCTTCGGTATCGAGGCCGCCACCGCCGCCGACCGTCTGATCGCCGACTCCGGCAACGACCAGTACGCGGTCTCCTGGCGCACGGTTCCGCAGGACCGCGTCCAGCAGGCCACCGCCAAGGCGAAGGACCGCCTCTTCGAGGACCTGAGCAGCGGCACCAGCGTCTACTGGATCAACCAGACCCGCGTGACGGACATGAAGGTCCGCGAGGCCATCATCAAGGCGTGGCCGACCGCCGGCATCCGCCAGCTTCAGGGCGGCCTGCACCGCGGTGACTACGCGACCGGCATCATGAGCCCGCTCGTCGCCGGTTACGAGTCCCAGGACGTCTGGGGCAAGCTGAAGAAGCCGGCGGGCGACCCGGCCGCCGCGAAGGCGATCCTGAAGAAGGCCGGCAAGCTCGGCACCAAGGTCGTCTACGCCTACCAGCAGGACGACGTCAACGCCAAGGTCAAGGTCGTCGTCGAGAACGCCCTGAAGGCGGCCGGCTTCGACGTGGTCACCAAGGGCATCGACTCCACCACCTGGTACGACCAGATCGGCAAGGTCGACAACGAGTACGACATCTACTGGGGCGGCTGGTCCGCGGACTGGCCGACCGGTTACTCGGTCTTCCAGCCGCTGTTCGACAGCCACAACGTGGTGGACCAGGGCACCAACTACTGCCACCTGAAGAACCCCGACGTCGACGCTGCCATCAAGGCCGCCACGGCGGAGACGGACCAGACCAAGGCCAACAAGATGTGGGCCGCCCTGGACAAGCAGGTCACGGAGCTGGGCGCCTTCATCCCCGACGTCTACATGAAGCGTCTGTACCTGCACGGTTCGAAGCTCGGCAACGTCAAGATGGACCCGAACTTCGACGGCTGCATGCTCTACAAGATGTACGTCAAGGCCTGATCCACACCTGAGAGGTGGGGCGGCTCCGGCCGCCCCGCCCTCGGCTCGTCCTCCGGGCCTCCGGTCACCCCGGCCCGGCCCGTTCCGCACGACGGCCCTCCCAGGAAAGCCAACCCCCATGCTTCGCTTCCTCGTCCGCCGGTTCATCGGCGCCGTGATCACGCTGGTCATCATCAGCGCGATCACGTTCATGCTCTTCTACGCGGTGCCGCGCGACCCGGCCCGTGTCGCCTGTGGCAAGGTCTGCACGCCGGAGACGCTCGAAGTGATCCGGCACAACATGGGGATCTCGGATCCGCTGCCGCTCCAGTACTGGCACTGGCTGTCCGCCATCTTCGTGGGCCGGGACTACTCGGGCTTCGGCCACTGCGACGCTCCGTGCCTCGGCTACTCGTTCATCAACCGCGAGCCCGTCCTCTCGACGGTCTTCGACCGTTTCCCGACCACGGCGTCCCTCGCCCTCGGCTCGTCGGTCGTCTTCCTGATCTTCGGCATCGGTATGGGCATGCTCGCCGCCGTGAAGCAGGGCAAGCCTCTGGACAAGATCGCCAGCTCGACCTCGCTGGTGGCGTCCTCGATGCAGATCTACTTCGTCGGCCCGGTCGCCCTGTACCTGCTCGTGTACCAGACGCACCTGCTGAGCCAGCCGACGTACACCCCGTTCACGGAGAACCCGGGAGGCTGGTTCACCGGCCTGCTCGTGCCCTGGCTGGTCCTCGCGCTGATCTGGACCGCCAACTACACCCGTATGACCCGCTCGCAGCTGGTCGAGACGCTCAGCGAGGACTACGTCCGCACGGCCCGCGCCAAGGGCATGTCCCGGCGCAACGTCTTCTTCCGCTTCGCCTGGCGCGGCGCGATGGGCCCGATCGTCACCATCTTCGGCATCGACATGGGCGTCCTGCTCGGCGGCGCGATGATCACCGAGAAGACCTTCAGCCTCCAGGGCCTCGGCATGCTCGCGGTGAAGTCGGTGACCAACAACGACCTGCCGATGCTGCTCGGTGTCATGATCATCACGGCCGCGTTCGTGGTCATCGCCAACATCGTCGTCGACGCCTGCTACGCCCTGATCGACCCGCGGATCCGGCTCGCCTGACCCCGCCCTCCACCACCAGCTACCCCGCATCACCCCCCTCTGGAGCGTCCCCGTGACGAGCACCGATTCGCAGCCCTTCCTGTCCATCAAGGACCTGAAGGTGCACTTCTCGACCGAGGACGGCGTCGTCAAGGCCGTCGACGGCCTGTCCTTCGACCTCGTACGCGGCAAGACGCTGGGCATCGTGGGTGAGTCGGGGTCCGGCAAGTCGGTCACCAACCTGACCATCCTGGGCCTGCACAACCCGGACAACACCAAGGTCGAGGGCTCCATCGAGCTGGACGGCGAGGAGCTGAACGGCGCCTCGGAGAAGACCCTCGAGAAGCTCCGCGGCAACAAGATGGCGATGATCTTCCAGGACGCCCTGGCCTCGCTGTCGCCGTACCACACCATCGGCACGCAGATCGGCGAGGTGTACCGCAAGCACACCGGCGCCTCCAAGCAGGAGGCCCGGGCGCGGGCGATCGAGATGCTGAGGCGCGTCGGCATCCCGCAGCCGGACAGCCGGGTCGACAACTACCCGCACGAGTTCTCCGGCGGTATGCGTCAGCGCGCGATGATCGCCATGGCGCTGGTCTGCGACCCGGAGCTGCTGATCGCCGACGAGCCGACCACCGCGCTCGACGTGACCGTGCAGGCCCAGATCATGGACCTGCTCAAGGACCTCCAGCAGGAGTTCGGCACCGCGATCATCTTCATCACCCACGACCTGGGTGTGATCGCGGACATCGCCGACGACGTCCTGGTGATGTACGGCGGCCGGTGCGTGGAGCGCGGCACGAAGTCGGAGGTGCTGCGCACCCCGCAGCACCCCTACACCTACGGTCTGCTCGGTTCGATGCCGAGCCTGGAGGGCCCGCTCGACGTGCCGCTGAACCCCATCCCGGGCTCGCCGCCGTCGCTGTTGAACCCGCCGTCCGGCTGCCGCTTCCACCCGCGCTGCGCCTTCGCCGACAAGGTCGAGGGCGGCAGGTGTGCGAAGGAGCGCCCGCTGCTGGAGATCGTGGACGGTCGCGGCAACGCCTGCCACCTGACCGAAGAGCAGCGCCGCGAGTTTCTCGACACGGCCGCCAGGGCCCACTGACGTAAGAGACGGGATTTCACCACCATGAGCAGCACCACTCCCCTCCTGGACGTCTCCGGGCTGACCAAGCACTTCCCGATCAAGGGCGGCTTCCCGATCCGCCGCACGGTCGGCGCGGTGCAGGCCGTCGACGGCCTCGACTTCCAGGTGGCCGAGGGCGAGAGCCTGGGCCTGGTCGGCGAGTCCGGCTGTGGCAAGTCGACCACCGGCCGGCTCATCACCCGCCTGCTGGAGCCCACGGCCGGCAAGATCAGCTACCGCGGCCAGGACATCACGCACGCGGACCGCAAGGGACTGGCGCCGATCCGGTCCGAGATCCAGATGATCTTCCAGGACCCCTACGCGTCGCTGAACCCGCGGCACACGGTCGGCAAGATCATCTCCGGTCCGATGGAGATCAACGGCATCAACCCGGAGGGCGGCCGGGAGAAGCGGGTCCGCGAACTCCTGGAGATCGTCGGCCTCAACCCGGAGCACTTCAACCGCTTCCCGCACGAGTTCTCCGGCGGCCAGCGCCAGCGCATCGGTGTCGCCCGCGCCCTCGCGCTGAACCCGAAGCTGATCGTCGCCGACGAGCCGGTCTCCGCCCTGGACGTCTCCATCCAGGCGCAGGTCGTCAACCTGCTCCAGAAGGTGCAGAAGGAACTCGGCATCGCGTTCGTGTTCATCGCCCACGACCTGGCCATCGTGCGGCACTTCTCGCAGCGCGTCGCGGTGATGTACCTCGGCAAGATCGTCGAGATCGCCGACCGCGAGGACCTGTACGAGAACCCGCGCCACCCCTACACGCGAGCCCTGCTGTCCGCCGTGCCCGAGGCCACGGTGGACGCGGAGCCGCGGGAGCGCATCCGGCTGACCGGTGACGTCCCGTCGCCGATCAACCCGCCCTCCGGCTGCCGTTTCCGCACCCGGTGCTGGAAGGCGACCGAGAAGTGCGCGACGGAGGCCCCGCCGCTGGTGCAGGTGGAGGGCAACAAGCCGGGCCACCTGACGGCCTGCCACTACCCGGAGACCGAGGCCACGATTCCGGCCCCCCGTCTCTCCAAGGACCCCGAGGCGGCGGCCTGACACACCCCTTTCCGTCAGCCGCCCCCTTCCGGAACGGACTTTCACCGGCCCATTGACCCGAGCCCATGAACGTCCGATCCAGGGGAACGAAGGCCCGCACATACTTCTGTGCGGGCCTTCGGCATGCAGAGGAGGCCATGCGTCACAGGACGCTCAGATCTCCCTCAAATCACTGTCTCCACCCGTTCACGCTATGCGATGATCCGATTACAGTAATAAACGGGGAAACGCCCGCTGGAAGATCGGTAGCATCCGTGAAATTTTTCAGCAGAACCACCACCACCGTGGCAACCGGCGCCACTGCCATCGCCTTCGGCTTCACTCTGCTCGGCCCCACTTCGCCGGCTCACGCCAGCGTGGCCTTTCGGGTCCAGAGTGTGGTGAACGGGAAGTGCATGCAGTGGAACGGGTACAACAAGGCTGTCACGCTGGCCACTTGTAAGCACAAGTGGTCACAGATCTGGTCCCCCGAAGGCACCCAGCTCGCTTCCGACGCCGACCAATACGGAGCCTGGTGCCTCGACGACCCGTCGAAGAGGGAAAAGGCACCGACCGGCCGGGAATGCCGAGACTCCGGCGTCGTCATCATGAATGACAAGAGGATCGGGCACACCACCTACATGGCCAGCCACGGTGGCTACTTCAAGACGGTGGACGGCAAGATCAAGTGGGGGAACCGCACCAGCAAGAACAAGTACATGCAGTGGAAGCTGCTCGCTGCGTGACATCGAATCCCCTTGCAGGCACGCACCGAGGGGGCGATCCGTACGGCGCGCGGATCGAAGCAGACGCTGAGCGTGCCTGAATGGCCTGGTCTACCACCGAGTTGCGTTCCCGCACGGATCGCCGGAAACTGACGCGCCGTTCAACATCGTGTGTCACACTGCCGCGGTGGTAGATCACGTCTTTGCCGATCTCACGCTCGCCGCGCTCTACGACCACCTCAATCCCTGGGGACCGGGCGACGACTTCTACCTCGGTCTGCTGCGGGAGGCCGGGTCCGTGCTGGACGTGGGGTGCGGCACCGGGCAGTTGCTGCGGCGGGCCCGGGCCGAGGGGCACCGGGGGCGGCTGCTGGGGCTCGATCCCGCCGCCGCCATGCTCGTCCAGGCCCGGCAGGCGCGGCCCGACGTCGAGTGGGTGCTCGGCGATGTGCGGGTGCGGACGTGGCAGCAGGAGTTCGACCTCGCCGTCATGACCGGGCACGCCTTCCAGGCACTGGTGACGGACGAGGAGATCCGGGTCTGTCTGCGCGCCGTCCGCGCGGCCCTCAGGGACGAGGGACGGTTCGTGTTCGAGACCCGGAACCCGGGCGCCCGCGCCTGGGAGCGGTGGACCCCGGACCGCGTCCACGAGGTCACCGCCGCCGACGGCACCCCGGTGCGGGTGTGGCACGAGGTGCGGGACGACGGGCCGCGCGAGGGCCGGGTGCGCTTCACGGAGACCTACGCCGGCGAGGGCTGGACGACTCCGAAGGTCTGCCACGGCGTCCTCCGCTTCCTCGACGAGGAGTCCCTGGCGGGCTTCCTGGCCGAGGCCGGCCTGACAGTCGAGGCACAGTACGGCGACTGGCGGCGAGGGCCGGTCACGCCCACCTCCCCGGAGATCATCACCGTGGCCCGGCGGGCCCCCGCCTCGCCCGCGAACCCAGGTTGACAGACCGTCACCAGGGGTGCAGGTAAGCCCATTTCGGTCGCGACGCTGGCCGATGGTTGCTTTTTCCGGTCGTGATTGTGTTCACCGGACGATCACTGGCTCCTGATCGTTCCCGGCGGCTAGATTTTCGGCATGCCCGGGCGTCCGTGATCAGCGAGACGCCCTCCTCGCCGTCTACGAGGGTCCTCGCGCCGTGGCCCGGAGACCCGGACCTCTGCATGGACCACCACATCACCGTTCTCCGGTCACGCCTGCCCGTATGGCTGATCCCGCTGCCGTGGACCCTCGCACTGGGTCTGTGGGGACTGTCCCGGCAGGAGAGCGTGTGGCGGGACGAGGCCGCGACCTGGATGGCGGCCCGGCGGTCCGTCCCCGAGCTCTGGCACCTGCTGTCCCACGTCGATGTCGTGCACGGGCTCTACTACCTGCTGATGCACGCCCTGTTCACGTGTTTCGGGGCGGGCACCACGACCCTGCGGCTGCCCTCGGTCCTCGCCATGGCGGTGGCGGCGTCCTGCGTCGCGGCCATCGGCCGACGGCTGTCCGGCGCCCGGGCCGGTGTGGGCGCCGGACTGGCGTTCGGGCTCCTGCCCGCCGTGCAGTTCTCCCTCCAGGACGGCCGCCCGTACGCCCTCGTCTCCGCGGGCGCCGCGCTCTCCACCCTGCTGCTCGTCACGGTGCTCCAGGACGGCGGCCGGACCGCGCGCTGGGTGGCGTACGGGGGCACGGTCCTGGTGTGCGCGCTGCTGAACTGGCTGTCGCTGCTCGTCCTGCCCGCGCACCTGGTGACCCTGGTGTGGGCGGGGGCCGGGCGCGCGGTACGGGCGCGCTGGGCGGTGGCGGCGACGGCCGCGGTCGCCGGCGCGCTGCCGTTGGTGCTGTTCAGCCGGACCCAGTCCCATCAGGTGGCCTGGATCCCGCCGCTGACCTGGCACAAGATGATCGGCCCCGCGGTCCTGCTGGTGCTCGGCGCCGCCGGGGCCCTGCTGGACCGGCCACGAGGGCGCCGGCTGTCGTCGGCGGCGGTCGGCCTGCCCCTGCTGGCGGTGCCGCAGCTCGCGCTCGTCGGTGTCTCCCTGGTCCAGCCCCTGTACCAGGACCGCTACGTCCTGTTCAGCATGCTGGGTCTGGCCCTGCTGATCGGCGCGGCCCTGGAGGCGGCGGCGCGAGCGGCACGCCGGCGGTTTCCGCGCGGCTCCTCGTGGATCGTTCCGTCGGCGGCCGCGCTGGCACTGGTGGCGCTGCTGCCCCAGTCGCTGGCCGTGCGGTCCCCGGCGAGCCGCGTGGACGACGTGCTGGCGGTGGCCGGGCACGTCCGGAAGCTGAAGCGGACGGGGGACGCGGTGGTCTTCCTGCCCGCGGACCGGCGTGACACCGCCGAGGTCTCACCCGACGACTTCGCCGGGCTGCGCGATGTCGCGCTGGTGCGGAGCCCGGTGGAGTCCGGGACGCTGAAGGGCGAGGAGGCCGGTCCGGACCAAATACGGGTCGCGATGCTGGCGGAGCGGCGGATCCTGCTGGTCACCGATGTGCCGGCGGTGGCTCCGCCGGTGTCGGCGGAGCGGGACAGGGCGAAGAGCGCGGTATTGCGGCGGTACTTCACCGCGGTGGCGGACCGGCAGGTCCGCGGCCGGCGGGTGACGGTGTACGAGCGACGGCACGGATAACCGCACGGAGGGGGCACCCCCGGACCGGTGCCCCGTCCGGGGGTGCCCCCTCCGGGGATGCCCCGCTCGGGGGGTTGCCCCTTCCGCCGGAGCCCGTCAATCCGCCCGCTCGGCCTCCGCCTCCGCCCGGGGGTGCCCGCCCAGGGATGCCCCGTCCGGGGCTGTCCCCTCCGCCGGAACCCGTCAGCCCTCCCGCTCGGCCTCCGCATCCGCCGCCGGCCTGTCCTCCAGTGCCGTCAGTGCCGGATCCAGCACGATGTCCTCGTCGCGGGGCTCGGTGGTCGGCTCCTCCGGGAAGTGGCAGGCGGTCAGGTGGCCGTCCCGGTTGCCGGAGAGCCGGATCAGCGGGGGCTCCTCGGCCGCGCACTTGTCCTGCGCCTTCCAGCACCGGGTGCGGAAACGGCAGCCGGAGGGCGGCGAGATGGGGGACGGTACGTCACCGGCGAGACGGATGCGCTCGCGCTGGGGCCCCTCCCCCGACACCAGGTTCACCTCGGGGACGGCGGACAGCAGGGCGTGGGTGTAGGGGTGGCGCGGGCGCGTGTAGATGGAGTCCCGGTCACCCACCTCGATGATCTTGCCGAGATACATCACCGCCACGCGCTGCGAGAAGTGGCGTACGACGGCCAGGTCGTGGGCGATGAACACGAACGCGATGCCCAGTTCCCGCTGCACCTGCTGGAGCAGGTTGACGACCTGCGCCTGGATGGAGACGTCCAGGGCGGAGACCGGCTCGTCGGCGACGATCAGTTTCGGCTCCAAGGCCAGGGCCCGTGCCACGCCGATGCGCTGGCGCTGGCCGCCGGAGAACTCGTGCGGGAAGCGGTTGAAGTGCTCGGGGTTGAGGCCGACGATCTCCAGGAGTTCGCGGACCCGCTTCTCCCGGCCGCCCTCCGGTTCGATGCCGTTGATCTCCATGGGGCCAGAGATGATCTTGCCGACCGTCTGCCGCGGATTCAGCGACGAGTACGGGTCCTGGAAGATCATCTGGATCTCGGAGCGGATCGGCGCCAGCTGCCTGCGGGTGGCGTGGCCGATGTCCCGGCCGCGGTAGGTGATCGTGCCGTGGGTCGGCTCCAGCAGCCGGGTGATGAGCCGGCCGGTGGTCGACTTGCCGCAGCCCGACTCGCCGACCAGGCCGAAGCTCTCCCCCGCGTGCACGACGAGGTCGAGGCCGTCGACGGCCTGCACCGCGCCCACCGTGCGGCGGATCGGGAAGCCGCCCTTGACCGGGAAGTGCTTGACCAGCCCCGAGACCTGGAGCAGCGGCTCCGGCGCCACGGCGTCACCGGTCCCGCGGCCGGCGGGGAGGACCAGGTCCTCTGTCATGGGTTGTCCTCCTAGCCCAGTCGGGGCCTGATCTCTTCGACGAAGATGGTGCGTTTCTGCTCCGCGCCCAGATGGCACGCGGAGGAACGGTCCGGTGCCAGCAGGGGGCGCTCGGTGGCGCAGCGGTCGCCGCCGACCCGGTCGCGGAAGGTGCACCGGGGGTGGAAGCGGCAGCCGGGCGGCGGGGTGAGCAGGCTCGGCGGGGTGCCGGGGATGGGCGAGAGGGGGGTGCCGAGGTCGGAGTCGAGCCGCGGCATGGAGTTCAGCAGACCCCAGGTGTACGGGTGCTGCGGCGACCTGAGGACCTCGTCGACGGTGCCGCGCTCCACCGCGCGTCCGGCGTACATGACCATGATGTCGTCGGCCATGTCGGCGATGACCCCGAGGTCGTGGGTGATGAAGACGATCCCCGTGCCGAACTCCCGCTGGAGGTCCTTGAGCAGGTCCAGGATCTGCGCCTGCACGGTCACGTCCAGGGCCGTGGTGGGCTCGTCGGCGATCAGCAGATCCGGGTCGCAGACCAGCGCCATGGCGATCATCGCGCGCTGGCGCATACCGCCGGAGAACTGGTGGGGGTAGTCGCGGGCGCGCTCCTTGGGGTTGGGGATGCCGACCTTGGCGAGCATCTCCACGGCGCGCTCCCAGGCGGCCTTCTTCGAGGCGCCGTTGTGCTTCATGTACGGCTCGGCGATCTGCCGGCCGATGGAGTAGAAGGGCGACAGCGCGGTGAGCGGGTCCTGGAAGATCATCGCCACCCGGTTGCCGCGCAGCCGCTCCATCTCCTTCTCGGTGGCGGTGATGAGTTCCTTGCCGTCGAGGACGATCTCGCCGTCGACGGTCGTGAACAGCGGGTCGTGCAGTCCGAGGATCGTCAGGTTGGTGACCGACTTGCCCGAACCCGACTCGCCCACGATGCCGAGGGTCGTCCCGCGGTCCAGGTCGAAGGAGAGTCCGTCGACGGCCTTGACCGGGCCGTCCTCGGTGGAGAACGTCACCTGGAGATCGCGCACCGAGAGGAATCCGTCCGGCCCGGTCGGGGCCGGTGCGCCCTCGGCCTTGGTCACTGTGGTCACGATGGCTGGTTCCTTCTAGGAGAGCCGGATGCGGGGGTCGATCCACGCGTAGGTGATGTCGGTCAGGATGTTGATGAGCAGGATGAAGAAGGCGCCGAACAGCATCACGCCCATCGTCAGGGGCAGGTCCTTGTTGACCGCGCCGTCCACGGCGAGCCGGCCGATTCCCTGGAGCGAGAAGGTCAGTTCGGTGACGACGGCACCGCCCAGCATGGAGCTGACGTCGATACCGAGCACGGTGACGATCGGGATGAGCGAGCCGCGCCAGGCGTAGCGCAGGAAGACGTATCTGCGGGACATGCCCTTGGCGCGGGCGGTGCGCACATGGTCCTCGGCGAGCTGCTCGATCATCGAGGAGCGCGCCATACGCGTGTACTGCGCGGTGAAGATCGTGGCCATCACGCAGACCGGGATCGACATCCCGACGAACCATCCGACGGGGTCCTGGGTGAGGGGCACGTACTTCGGGTCCTCCATCCAGCCGGTGCCGTAGACGAGGATCGTCAGCACGACGGGGCCGAGGAAGTAGATCTGGAAGGAGCTGAGCACCATGGAGGCGCCGGTGGCGACCTTGTCCACCAGCGTGCCGCGCCGGTAGGCGGCGATCATGCCCGCGCCGACGCCGATGAGCAGGAAGACGACCGCACCGCCGGCGGTCAGTGTGAGGGTCAGCGGGAACCGGTCCATGATGGTGCTCCAGACCATGTCCCCCGAGTAGAACGAGACGCCCAGGCAGGGGGCCGAGCAGTGGCCGGTCGGGTAGTCGCGGCCCGTCACGATGCCGGACATGAAGTCCCAGAACTGCTGGGCCAGGGGCAGGTTGAGGCCGAGGGCGTCCCGGATGTCCGCCAGCCGCTGGGGCGAACAGTCCTTGCCGCAGGCCAGTGAGGCGTAGTCGGAGGGTGCGGCCACGAACAGGAAGAAGGTCGCCGCCCCGATGAGGAAGAGCGTGACGAAGGCGCCGACCGTGCGCCGGATGATGAACTGAAGCATGGCGGGCAGGCTGCTCTCTGCGGAGACGGTGGGTGGGGTGCGCTCGGAGGCGGGGGCGCGCCCGCTGCGGAGCGCACCCCCGTCATCGGCCGCGGGTCACGACGTCAGGTACAGCCGGGTGATGTCGATGAGGCTGGACACGGAGCCGTAGCGGGCACCGCCCACATGGGAGCCGGAGATCTGGAACTGCTTCGTGTACCACAGCGGGGCCGCCGGGATGACGTTCTCCAGCAGGTAGTGCTGTGCTTCCTTCCAGGTCTTGGCGGCCTCGGTCGGCTCCTGGGTCAGCGCCTGCTTGATCAGGCCGTCGACCTTCGGGTCCTTGACGTGGGAGTAGTTCGCGGAGCCGTCGAAGACCTGCGAGCCGTCGTAGATCGGCGTGACGACCGTGCCCGGGGACGGCCAGTCCTGGCCCCAGCCGGTGATGTACATGTCGTACGGGTTCTTGAGCTTGCCGATCTGCTCGTAGTAGCTCGCCGCGTCGACCTCCTTGGCGACGACGTCGAAGCCGACCTTGGTGAGCGCGTCCTCGACGGCGACCTTGCGCTTCTGGCCGGCCTCGCTGTTGGCGTAGGCGAAGACGACCTTCTTCTCGGCGGCCGGGACGGTCTTGAGGATCTCCTTGGCCTTGGCGATGTTGCCCTGCGGGGTCTTCAGCCGCCCGTAGGGGTCGTAGCCCGCCTCGTAGCCGGGCAGTGTCGGCGCGAAGTAGTTCGGCGCCACGTCGCCGCCGTAGGCACCGCCCTCGCCGGCGATGAGCGACTTGGAGTTGACCGCGTAGGTGACGGCCTCGCGCACCTTCTTGTCCTTGACCCGGTCGAGGTTGAAGGTCAGCGTCATGACGTAGGGCTGGTAGCCCTTGACGGTGCGCTTGCTGGCTTCCGGGTTGTTGATGACGTCCTGGATCTGGGTGGCCTCGACGCCGTTGGTGAGCTGGATGGCGTTCTTGTTGTCGCCCTCGTCGGCGATCAGACGCTTGGTCTGGGTCGACTCGGTGACGCCGAACTGGATGGTGAAGCCGTCCACGTACTGGTGGCGCACGGGGTCGGTCTTCGGGTCCCAGTTGGTGTTCCTCACCAGCTTCAGGGTCTTGCCGACCTTGTTCTCGGCGATCTTGTACGGGCCGGTGGCGACCGGCTTCTTCTCGTACTTCTCCTTGGTGTCGGTCTTCGCCGGGACGACGGCGTAGCCGGCCATGGCGAGCGTCTGCGGCAGGTCCGGGCGCGGCTGGTCGAAGTGGAGGACCACCGTCTTGTCGTCGGGGGTGTCCAGCACCGAGGCCGGCAGGTGCTTGCCGTCGAAGCCGCCGCCGGGCAGGGCCTTGCGGTAGTCGGCGCCGCTCAGCCAGGTCTGCAGATAGGTCGGGCCGTCGAAGATGAACTTCGCGTACAGCCGCTCGATGCTGTGCCGTACGTCGGCCGAGGTGATGGCAGTGCCGTTCTCGTCCTTGATCCCGTCCTTCAGCGTGAAGGTCCAGGTCTTGCCGCCGTCGGAGGACTTGCCGGAGTCGGTGGCGAGGTCGCCGACCACCGACACGTTGCCCTTGTCGTCCTCCTGGAACTGGGTCAGCCGGCGGTAGAGCAGGTTGGCGACCTGGCCGGCGTCGGAGACATAGATCTGGCCGGGGTCCAGGTGGGACAGGCCCGCCTCCTGGTACACCGTGATCGTGCCGCCGGGCTTGGCGCCGGGCACGTCCTTGGCGGGGCCGGTCGATCCCGCGGCGCCGACATAGGTGACCGCCTTCGACTGGACCGCCGCCTCCTTCTGGTCCTTCCTGGAGTCCTTGCCGGACTTGCCGCCCTCGTTCTTCGAGCAGGCCGTGAGAGCCAGGGAGCCGGCCGCGATGACGATCACTACGGCACGGGCTCCGCGGGCGCGATGAGACATCATGTGACGCATCCACCTACCTGTCGGTTGTTATCCGTGAGATCTGCCGGGCGCCGGCCGGACGGGCCGGCGGGGGCGGCAGCCACCCCCCACCCAACGGACGCCCTAACGCCCGGACTTGGGGTCGAACGCGTCCCGTACGGAGTCCCCGAGGAGGTTGAAGCACAGGACGAAGATCACCAGCGCCATGCCGGGGAAGAACATGAAGGCCGGGTCCTGCTCGGCGTACCGGGCGCCGGCGGCGAAGAGGCGTCCCCAGTCGGGGGTGGGCTCGACGAACCCGACACCCGCGAAGGACAGGAAGGCGATGCTGAGGATGGTGCTGGGCAGCTGGTACGTGAACTGCACCAGGATCGGGGTGACGACGTTGGGCAGGATCTCCTTGCGCACGATGCGCCACGGCGAGGCGCCCGAGACCTTGGCGGCCTCGACGAACTCCCGCTCGCGCAGGGACAGTACGGTGGACCGGACCAGTCGGGCCATGCCCATCCAGCCCAGCAGCCACAGCACGATCAGCATGGCCAGCGCGCGGAAGTAGGTCGGCGTCTCCTCGCGGGGGTCCACGAAGAACGACGTCACGACGGGCATGAAGGCGATGAAGAACAGCTGCTGGGGGAAGGAGAGGAAGAAGTCGGTGCCACGGCCGAGCCAGTAGTCCGTACGCCCGCCGAAGTACCCGCCGATCAGGCCGATCACGACTCCGGTGAGCATGACGAGAACGGTGATGCCGAGCGCCATGTACAGCGAGGTGCGCATGCCGTACAGCAGCATGGCGTAGAGGTCGCGGCCGTACTGCGGTTCGACGCCGAACCAGTGGTCGCCGGAGACGCCGCCCAAGTAGCCGAGCGGCAGCCCGAATTCATCGAGTACCGGCTTGTCGGCATAGGTGGGGTCCTGGCCGTACAGGGTGTACGGATCGGTGCCCGGCAGCTTCGCGAGCAGCGGCGCGAGCAGGGCGACGAGGAAGTAGCCCAGCACCACCACCGCGCAGACGACGCCCGTGCGATCGCGCCGGAAGCGCAGCCACATCAGCCGGCCGGGGGACCGGCCCGCGAGCTTGACGACCCCGCTCCTCGCCTCCGGCTCCGGTTCGCCGTCGACGACAACCGATGCCCCGCCGCCCTCTGTATCGATAGGACTTGTCACGGTTTGTCCGTTTCACAGGTATAAGTGTGAGAGGTACCCGCGTACTCCGATGACGCGCGTGACCGCAGTCGGACGCGCGTAGTTACTGGGGTTCCCTCCTCATGACCTCACGTGTTCACCAACGGGAGGGGGTTTCCGTCTACCCTCCGACACCCCTGACGGAGGGGCAGACACCCCCTGGTGCTCGTGAGTCGGCGCTGTCCCCACAGCGCGAGACCCATTGACCCGAGCGCTACGCGGCTAACTATCTGCCATGGGTCGACTACCGACCACTGCCCGTAGATCTCAATTCAGTCACAGCTCGCCCCTACACCTTCCAAAATCTGGACAAACTGTTCGCCCGAAGAAGGCGCGAAACGGACTTGTTACATGGGTATCGGGCACCGATCTCCGCATGCCGGACAAAGGGCCCCCGAAAACGGGTTGCAAAAAGCCCGGGCACCCCCCAGTGGGGGGTGCCCGGGCTCAACTGCGCTGGGATCAGCCGTGCTTGGCGCGGCTCGCGGCGCGCGCCCGCTCCCGCTGGTCGAGGTTGACCTTGCGGATGCGAATCGCCTCCGGGGTCACCTCGACGCACTCGTCGTCGCGGCAGAACTCCAGCGACTGCTCCAGGGAGAGCTTGCGCGGCGGGACGATGGCCTCGAACGAGTCGGCCGACGAGGACCGCATGTTCGTGAGCTTCTTCTCCTTGGTGATGTTCACGTCCATGTCGTCGGAGCGCGAGTTCTCACCGACGATCATGCCCTCGTACACCTCGGTGCCCGGCTCCGTGAACAGCACGCCGCGCTCCTGGAGGTTCGTCATCGCGAACGCGGTGACCGCACCGGAGCGGTCGGCGACCAGGGAGCCGTTGTTACGGGTCTGGAGGGTGCCGAACCACGGCTCGAAGCCCTCGTGGATGGAGTGGCCGATGCCCGTGCCGCGGGTCTGGGTCAGGAACTCGGTACGGAAGCCGATCAGACCGCGGGAGGGCACCACGAACTCCATGCGCACCCAGCCGGAGCCGTGGTTGGACATGTTGTCCATCCGGCCCTTGCGGACGCCCATGAGCTGGGTGACGGCACCCATGTGCTCCTCGGGCACGTCGATCGTCATGCGCTCGACCGGCTCGTAGGTCTTGCCGTCGACCTGCTTGGTGACGACCTGCGGCTTGCCGATGGTCAGCTCGAAGCCCTCGCGGCGCATCTGCTCGACCAGGATGGCGAGCGCCAGCTCACCACGGCCCTGCACCTCCCAGGCGTCCGGACGCTCGGTGTCCAGGACGCGCAGCGAGACGTTACCGATCAGCTCGCGGTCCAGGCGGTCCTTGACCTGGCGGGCGGTGACCTTGCGGTCCTTCACCGCCGCCTTGGCGTCGGCGCCCTTGCCGGTGCCGCCGCGGCCGACCAGCGGGGAGGTGTTGGTGCCGATGACCATGGAGATGGCCGGCTCGTCCACCGTGATCAGCGGGAGCGGGATCGGCTTCTCGGTGTCGGCGAGGGTCTCGCCGATCATGATCTCCGGGATGCCGGCGACGGCGCAGATGTCACCCGGGCCGGCCTTCTCGGCGGGCTTGCGGGTCAGCGCCTCGGTCATCATCAGCTCGGTGATGCGGACGTTGCTGATGGAGCCGTCACGCTTGATCCAGGCGACCGTCTGGCCCTTGCGCAGCTCGCCCTGCTCGACGCGGAGCAGCGCGATACGGCCGAGGAAGTTGTCGGCGTCGAGGTTGGTGACGTGGGCCTGGAGCGGCGCGTCCTCCTCGTACGTCGGGGCCGGGATGTGCTCCAGGATCGTGGAGAAGAACGGCTCCAGACTGTCGCTGTCGGCCGGGACCGTGCCGTCGTCCGGCTTGGTCAGCGAGGCGACGCCGTCACGGCCGCAGGCGTAGACGATCGGGAACTCGATCTGGTCCTCGTCCGCGTCCAGGTCGAGGAAGAGGTCGTAGGTCTCGTTGACGACCTCGTCGATCCGGGAGTCCGGACGGTCCGTCTTGTTGATGCAGAGGATGACGGGCAGGCGCTGCTGGAGAGCCTTGCGCAGCACGAAGCGGGTCTGCGGCAGCGGGCCCTCGGAGGCGTCCACCAGCAGCACGACACCGTCGACCATCGACAGACCGCGCTCGACCTCGCCGCCGAAGTCGGCGTGGCCGGGGGTGTCGATGATGTTGATGGTGATCGGTTCCCCGCCGTCCTTGGGGTGATACTTCACCGCCGTGTTCTTGGCGAGGATCGTGATGCCCTTCTCACGCTCCAGGTCGTTCGAGTCCATGACCCGGTCGTCGACCTGGTCGAGCTGGTGGGCGGCGAACGCGCCGGCCTGCTTGAGCATGCCGTCGACGATGGTGGTCTTGCCGTGGTCGACGTGAGCGACGATGGCGACGTTGCGGATGTCGTGGCGCGTGGCCATGGTGTGGCGTACTCCCGGAGTTGAGGACTGCCCTGCGCGTACGTCCGTGTCGCGCGGGCACCGCCGGGCTGGACACGCCACGGCCTCACCCCATGGTACGTGGCCTTCGCAGTCGGGGCTCGCCGGGCCGCCCTACCCCTTGCCGGGGCTCGCCGAGACCTTCGCCCCCTTCTTCAGGAATCCCATGTCCTCGTAGACCGGTGTCTGGTAGCCGAAGGCCCCCGCGTTGACCAGATTCTTCCGGGCTCCCACCAGCTGAGGGCGCTGGTAGAGCGGGATCGATCCGGCGGCGGCCCAGATCCGGGAGTCGGCCTTTCTGATCAGGTCCCGCGCCTCGTCCTCGTCCAGCGCGGTCGCGGCCTCGTCGAAGAGCTGGTCGACCTGGTCCGTACCGACCCGGGTGTAGTTCTGCTCGACGTTCACCGAGCCGTCCGCCGCCGGGACCGGCTTGGCGTAGACGGGCCGGGCGTCCGTCGCCGGGAAGGCGGAGGACGGCCAGGAGTACAGGGCCAGGTCGTAGTCGCCGGCCGCGATGTGGTCCTTGAAGTAGCTCTCGTCCGAGACCTTGATGACCGTCGCGCGGATGCCGACCTGCTCCAGCATCGCGGAGATCCGCCCGGCGACCGAGTTCAGGGTGTCCGAGCCGGGCCCGGAGGGCAGCACGAAGCGCAGCGCGAGCGGCTTGCCGTCCTTGGCGAGCGGGCCGGCCGGGGCGGCGGCCGGGGCGGCCGTGCCCTTGGGCGCGTAGGCGCCGGGCGCGCCCCCGTGCCTGCCCTCCTGCGTGAGGTGCTGGTCGGTGCGCTCGCGCTGGTCACCGGGGGACTCGTGGTGCTTGCCCTTGCCGTCGCGGGCCTTCTCGTCCTCGCCGACGACGTACTCGCCGTCCTCGCCGCCGTCCGCGTCGTCCTCGGTGTGGCTCTCGGGGCCGGCCGCCTTCTCGTTCTTCTTCTGCTGCGCGAGCGGGCCGCCGCGCACCCAGCCGGCGTCGGCGAGCAGCGCCTGCGCCTCCTTGGCGTCCTGGTTGCCGAGCGCACCGCTGTTGTCGGCGTAGGCGGCCTGCCCGGACAGGGCGAGGTGGCTGCCGACCGGGACGGCGGGCAGCCCCAGCGGGGTCAGCACCAGCCGTGCCAGCTCCGTGCGGTCCAGGGCGCGGGCGACGGCCCGGCGGACCCGTTCGTCGGCGAGGGGGCCCGTGGAGCCGTTCAGCGCGAGCTGGGTGTAGGCGGGCTCCAGGGACTTGCGGACCTCGACGTCCCGCAGCGCCTGCTGCTGCTCCAGGTACCGGGTGACGGCCTTGCGGAGCTTCTGCTGGCCGGCGTGCACCTCGTCGGAGTGGAGACCGTGCGCGAGGGCCCAGTCGCGCAGCTTCGTCGCGGAGGTCCGGCCGGAGCCCTGGAGCGGGGTGCCGGTGCCCTTCGTCCGGGCCGCCAGCCCGATCCGCTGGGCGTCGGCGGAGTCGATCTCGGCCAGGTCCGCGCTGCCGTCGGCGAGCGCGATGTCCCGGTTCTCGCGCTTGACCGTGTGCAGCACGATCTCGTTCAGCTTGGCGGGCCTGCCCCACCAGCGCGGGTTGCGGGTGAGGACGACGTCCTTCCTGGCGGTGTCGATCTTCTCCACCCGGAAGGGGCCGGCGGTGACCGCCAGCTTGCGGCGGGCGCCGTCGTTGAAGGCGTCCGGGGTGCCCATGACGTCCTTCGGGTACAGCGGGGAGAACAGCGACTTCCAGTCGGCGTAGGGACGGGAGAAGGTGACCCTGACCTGGAGGTCGTTGGCGCCGCGCTCGATCTTGGCGATGCGGTCGTAGCCGGCGTTGCGGGCGGTCCAGTACGCGCTGTTCGTGCCGGACAGCGCGCGCCACTGGGCGACGAAGTCGGCGGCGCCGATCTCCCGGCCGTCGCTCCAGACGGCCTGCTGGTTCAGCTTGTACAGCACGACCTGGCGCGGCTCGGTCTCGATGACCTTGGCGGACTCCAGGTAGGCGGGATTGGCCTCCGGGCGGCCCTTGGCGTCCAGCCGGAACATCGACGGCAGCACGGCCTGGGCGATGCGGGCGGTGCCCGCGTCGGCGTCGGCCTGGAAGGTGTTCAGGGTCTCCGGAACGGCGTCGACGGCCCATTTCAGCGTGCCGCCGTCGGCGACCAGGTCCCGGGCGACCGGGGCGATGTCCTGTCCGGCGAGGGGGCTGCCGGCCTCGTCGACGTCGGAGCCGCAGCCGGTGAGCAGGGGCACGGCGAGGGCGCCGGCGGTGAGGAAGGCGAGGGCGCTCCGCAGCGACGGTCCCGACGTCCGGGAGTGCCGCACGGCGCCGTCGGTCGTCCGCAGGCGCGTCGTGGCTGGTCGCGCAGTTTCCCGCGCCCCTACGGGCCGCGGGGACTGCCGAACGTCGTAGGACATCTCTGCTACCTCCGAGGAGCCACGGGCCTTATGCTCACATTTGTCGGTATATGGAGCTGATCACTATTGGCGGTATATGGAGCTGATCAGATCTACGCGGCCACTGAAGAGGAAAGGATCCGGCAACAGCGGGCGACACGGCGACGACGGCCGGTAAGCCCACCCGTGCGGCGCAACACATCCGGCGATGCACCCGTACGCCCCGGCCAATCGCTGCACATCCCTTCACACAGGCGGGCGTGAGGCGCAACACTCCAAGGCGCGTGAACGTTGCCGTCCATGGCCCGCCGGACCCGCGAAAGCGAGGGCTAGTCATGTCCGTGCACGACGACATCAACTCCGTCCAGCGCTGCCTCGACGACCTCCACCGGTCGCTGGGCCGCCTGGAGCTCCAGCTCGGCAGCGGTGGCCTGGAGATACGACGCGTCCGACTGGACGCCGACCATCTGCGTGAGAGCGTGGCGCTGCTGCGGGAGGCCGCCGCCGCCCCGCCCGCGCCGCACCGGCCCGACCTCGTCACCATCTCCGACGCGCCCTACGACATCAGTCTGTGGACGGACTCGGACGACGAAGGCCTGGGCGCCCGCGACCGCCGCGCCCCCTGAACCCGCTACCGACCGGAGTCCTGACTTGGCCACTGGTACGGAACCCCGACAGCACAGCGGCGGCGTACGCTCCGGTACGCGCGCCGCGATCGCCGCCCGGCACCTGAGGACCGACCGCTGGTGGCTGGCGCCCGCCGTCACCGCGGCCGGTCTGTTCGCCTTCGTCGTCTACTCGACCTGGCGGGCCTTCGCCGACGCCCACTACTACGCGGCGCCCTACGTCTCGCCGTTCTACTCGCCCTGCCTGGCGGAGAACTGCCGGACCATGCGCGCGGGCCCGAACGCGGACCTGTTCGGGAGCTGGTGGGGCATCTCCCCCGCCGTCATCATCCTGATCTTCCCGCTCGGCTTCCGGCTGACCTGCTACTACTACCGCAAGGCGTACTACCGCGCCTTCTGGGCCTCCCCGCCCGCCTGCGCGGTGGCCGAGCCGCACCGGTCGTACAGCGGCGAGACCCGCTTCCCGCTGATCCTCCAGAACATCCACCGGTACTTCTTCTACGCCGCGCTGCTGGTCGCCGGCGTGCTGACGTACGACACGGTCCTCGCCTTCCGTGACACCCACTACCGGTGGGGCCACATGGGCCTCGGCACCCTGGTCTTCCTGGCCAACATCGTGCTGATCTGGGCGTACACCCTGTCCTGCCACTCCTGCCGGCACATCGTCGGCGGCAAGCTCAAGCACTTCTCCAAGCATCCCCTGCGCTACCGGGCCTGGCAGTTCGTCGGGCGGCTCAACGCCCGCCACATGCAACTGGCCTGGGCCTCGCTGCTGAGCGTGGCGCTCGCCGACTTCTACGTCTATCTCGTCGCGTCCGGGGTCTTCGACGATCCGCGCTTCTTCTAGTGATCCAGTGAGGGACTGAACTGATGTCCGTGGTCGACCGGCAGGAGTGGGACGTCGTCGTGGTCGGTGCCGGCGGCGCCGGGCTGCGGGCCGCGATCGAGGCGCGCGAGCGAGGCGCCCGTACGGCGGTGATCTGCAAGTCCTTGTTCGGCAAGGCGCACACGGTGATGGCCGAGGGCGGCATCGCGGCGGCGATGGCCAACGCCAACCCGCACGACAACTGGCAGGTCCACTTCCGCGACACCCTGCGCGGCGGGAAGTTCCTCAACCAGTGGCGGATGGCCGAGCTGCACGCGCAGGAGGCCCCGGACCGGGTGTGGGAGCTGGAGACCTGGGGCGCGCTCTTCGACCGCACCAAGGACGGCCGGATCTCGCAGCGGAACTTCGGCGGCCACGAGTACCCGCGCCTCGCGCACGTCGGCGACCGCACGGGCCTGGAGCTGATCCGCACCCTCCAGCAGAAGATCGTCGCGCTGCAGCAGGAGGACTTCGAGGAGACCGGCGCGTACGACTCCCGGCTGAAGGTCTTCCAGGAGTGCACGGTCACCCGGGTGCTGAAGGAGGGGGAGCGGGTCTCGGGGGTCTTCGCCTACGAGCGGGAGACCGGCCGCTTCTTCGTCCTGGAGGCCCCCGCGGTCGTGGTCGCCACCGGCGGCATCGGCAAGTCCTTCAAAGTCACGTCGAACTCGTGGGAGTACACGGGCGACGGCCACGCGCTGGCGCTGCTGGCGGGCGCACCGCTGCTGAACATGGAGTTCGTGCAGTTCCACCCGACCGGCATGGTCTGGCCGCCCTCGGTGAAGGGCATCCTCGTCACCGAGTCGGTGCGCGGCGACGGCGGGGTGCTGCGCAACTCCGACGGCAAGCGGTTCATGTTCGACTACGTCCCGGACGTCTTCAAGGAGAAGTACGCCGAGTCGGAGGAGGAGGGCGACCGGTGGTACGACGACCCGGACCACAACCGGCGTCCCCCCGAGCTGCTCCCCCGCGACGAGGTGGCCCGCGCGATCAACGCCGAGGTGAAGGCGGGCCGGGGCTCGCCGCACGGCGGTGTCTTCCTGGACGTGTCCACCCGGATGCCCGCCGAGGTGATCCGGCGCCGGCTGCCGTCCATGTACCACCAGTTCAAGGAGCTGGCGGACGTCGACATCACGGCCGAGGCGATGGAGGTCGGGCCGACCTGCCACTACGTGATGGGCGGCATCGCCGTCGAGTCCGACACGGCGGCTGCCCGCGGGGTGCCCGGTCTGTACGCCGCGGGTGAGGTGGCCGGCGGCATGCACGGCTCCAACCGGCTCGGCGGCAACTCCCTCTCCGACCTGCTGGTGTTCGGCCGCCGGGCCGGCCGGCACGCTGCCGAGTACGCGCAGCGGCTGGCCGGCCGTCGCCCGCCGGTGGACGAAGCCCAGGTCGACACGGCCGCGGCGGAGGCCCTGCGGCCCTTCTCCGCGGAGACGGCGGGCGAGGCGGGCCCGCCGGAGAACCCGTACGCCCTGCACCAGGAACTCCAGCAGACGATGAACGACCTGGTCGGCATCATCCGCCGGGAGGGCGAGATGGAGCAGGCCCTGCACCGGCTCGCCGAGCTGCGGGTACGCGCCCGGCGGGCCGGCGTCGAGGGCCACCGCCAGTTCAACCCCGGCTGGCACCTCGCCCTGGACCTCAGGAACATGCTGCTGGTCAGCGAGTGCGTGGCCCGGGCCGCGCTGGAGCGCACCGAGTCGCGCGGCGGGCACACCCGCGAGGACCATCCCGCGATGGACCGCGCCTGGCGCAACGTGAACCTGCTCTGCGCCCTCGCCGACCCCACCGGCGGCCTCGCCTCGACCGACCCCGCCCGGGGCCAGATCCGTCTCACCCGCGAGACCACCGACCCCATCCGCCCGGACCTGCTCGCCCTCTTCGAGAAGGAGGAGCTGGTCAAGTACCTCGCCGAAGAGGAGCTGTACGAGTGAGCAGCTACGAGGCCCGCTTCAAGGTGTGGCGGGGCGACGAACAGGGCGGCGGCCTGCGGGACTTCACGGTCGAGGTGAACGACGGCGAGGTGGTCCTGGACATCGTCCACCGCCTCCAGGCCACCCAGGCGCCCGATCTGGCCGTGCGCTGGAACTGCAAGGCGGGCAAGTGCGGTTCGTGCTCCGCGGAGATCAACGGCCGTCCGCGGCTGATGTGCATGACCCGCATGTCGGTCTTCGACCGCGCGGAGACCATCACGATCACCCCGCTCCGCGCCTTCCCGGTGGTCCGGGACCTGGTGACGGACGTCGGCTTCAACTACCGGAAGGCACGGGAGATCCCGGCCTTCGTGCCGCCCGCCGGTGTCGGACCGGGCGAGTACCGCATGTTCCAGGAGGACGTGGACCGCTCGCAGGAGTTCCGCAAGTGCATCGAGTGCTTCCTGTGCCAGGACACCTGCCATGTGGTGCGCGACCACGAGGAGAACAAGCAGGCGTTCGCCGGGCCGCGCTTCCTGATGCGGGTGGCGGAGCTGGACATGCACCCGCTGGACGCGGCGGCCGAGACCGGCCTGGACCGGAAGCGCACGGCCCAGGACGAGCACGGTCTCGGCTACTGCAACATCACCAAGTGCTGCACGGAGGTCTGCCCCGAGGGCATCAAGATCACCGACAACGCCCTGATCCCGCTGAAGGAACGGGCCGTCGACCGCAAGTACGACCCGCTGGTGTGGCTGGGCTCGAAGATCAGGAGGCGCTCGGGGACCTGACCGCCCAGTCCTCCCGGTACGCCCGCCAGTCCGCCTCGGTGGCCGCGAAGTCCACGTAGAGGGCGACGCCGAAACGTGCGCGGCCGGCGTCCGTACGGCTCAGGCCGAGGCGGACCCCGCGCACGGCGGCCGGGGCCGTCTCGGCGTGCGCCCAGTGCCCGAACCGGTTCTCGTGGTAGAAGGGCAGGCCCATCAGGAGGTCGGTGGAGTCGGGGGTGACCTCCAGGGCCAGGCTCGTCTGCTGCGCCACATAGCCGCCGTAGAGGCTCTCCAACGGCTGCATGGTGTCGTACGACATGACGGCGATCTGGTCCACGCGGCGGGCCACCTGCCCGAAGTACGCCTGCGACCACCACTTGGGGTGGTTGGTGGTCGCGCCCCAGAAGGAGTGGAAGCCGGGCAGCGGGTCGATCTGATGGGCGGCGACGGACAGGACCGCGCCCCGGGCGTGGGTGAGGTCGCGCAGGTCGTCGAGGAGACCGAGGTAGTCGCGGTCGCCGGAGTGCAGGGGTTCCAGGTCGAAGTGCGCGCCCTGGAAGCCGGCGGCGAGGACGGCGCGGGTGGAGTCGAGGATCGCCGCGCGGGTGGCCGGCCGGTCCAGGCGCAGCCCCTCGGGTCCCTCGGTGGCCAGCTTGTCACCGAGCCAGGCCTGGACGCGGACGCCCGGGAGCTTCTGGTGGACGGCGGCGATCAGCCGGCGGGCCCGCGGGTACGCCGACGCGGGGAGGGTGCCGTCGTGTTCCAGGGGGCCCGAGTGGACGTACAGGTCCCGGATGCCGGTGCCCTTCAGGCGGCGGGCGAGCGCCTCGACGTCCCGGTCGGTCTTCCGTCCGTCCACCCAGGCGTGGCCCAGCCAGATGGCGTCCTGGTGCCGGGTGCGGGTGCCGGGGGCCGGATCGCCGGTGTAGTTGAGGCGCAGGGCCGTCTCGGCGGTGAGGAGCGGCAGCAGGAGCAGAGCGAGGACGGCGGCACCGAGACGGAGGATCCGCCGCCGGCGAGAGCGGGACCGGGACCGGGGCTGCGGCTGCGGCTGCGGCTGCGGCTGCGGCTGCGGCTGCGGCTGCGGCCGGGCAACGGTCTCGCCCTCCGCGGCGGCCCCCTCCTCCGCGCCTGCCTCGGCCGGACGCGGGCCCGCTGGATCCACCCCGCTCCGGACTTCGGCCTCCCGGTCTCCGGCCTCCCGGTCGTCGGCCTCCCGGTCTTCGGCCTCTCGGCCGTCGGTGGCGCGGGCTTCGGTGGCGCCCTCGTCGGTGGCGCGGTCGTCGGTGGTGCGCTCGCCGGTGGCGCGGTCGTCGGAGGCGCGCTCGCCGGCCCCTCGGTCTTCGGCCGTCCGGTCCTCGTCGTTCCGGTCCTCGTCGTTCCGGTTTTCGGCCGTCCGGCTTTCGGCTGTGCGGTCGTCGTCCTTCCGGTTTTCGGCCGTCCGGTTCTCGTCCATCCCGTCTCCCTGTGAGCCTGGTCCCCCACCCGTATCCATCCCGCTCGCGAAGCCGTCTACCTGCCCATACGCTCCGAAATGTGACGTCCTCCCTGATGCGGGACCGGCCCCGGCGAGCCACGGCGCACATACGGGTGCGGGTGGCGCGCGCCGTGCTGGGCGCCCTGGTGGGAGCCGGATGGCTGGTGTTGCCGGTGATGACGGCCGCCGCCCATGATCCGGTTCCCGCGGCCCACGTCGGCGAGGTGGCGAGCGCCGCCGCACCGGAGGAGGACGAGACGTCGGCCGCCGATCTGGTGCTGCCGCTCGTCGTCGGGGTCGCGGCCCTGGCCCTGGCCGGATACGGCTACCTGCGGCGCACCCGCCGGTCCCGCACCCGGACGACTCCGGGCACCGTCCCGGCGCAGCCGCCCACGCCCGCACCCGCCGACTCCGAACGCCAGGCCAGGGCGGCGCTGCGGCTGGCCGACGACTGTGTACGCACCAGCCGGGAGGAACTGTCCTTCGTCCGCGACCGGTTCGGGGAGAAGCAGTCCGAGCCGTTCACCCAGGCGCTGCGGGCCGCCGAGACCGAGCTGGCGGCGGCGTTCGCCATCTGGCGACGGTACGAGGGGGGCGTGCCGGAGGACCCGAGCGCCCGGCGGCAGGCACTGGTCGGGGTGATCGGCCGTTGCGCGGAGGCCGGGCGCCGGCTGGACGCGGAGGCGGAGGCACTGGACCGGCTGCGGGGGTTCGGCCGGGGGACGGAGGGCGAGCCCGAGGCGGCCGAGGGGGAAGTCGGTGCGGCGCTGGCGGTGGCCGAGGGGCGGTTCCGGGAGTTGACGGGGCGGGTGGTGGCCGCGCAGAACGCCCTGGCGGCCCTCCCGGAGTCGTACGCGCCCTCGGCCGCCGGAGCCGTCACCGGATACCTCGAACAGGCGGAGGACCGGCTGATGTTCGCCACCGCCCGGCTCAACGAGGCCCGTCAGGCCGCCGACACGGACGATCCGCGGCGGGCCGCCCGGCAGCTGCGCGCCGCCGAGGGCGCGGTGGCCCAGGCGGGGACGCTGGTGGGCGGGGTGGAGCGGCTCGCGGCCCGGCTGCGGGAGGCGGCCGGGCTGGTGCCGGGCGCGCTGTCCGGCGCGGAGGCGGAGCTGGCGGCGGCCCGGCGCCGGACCGGGGGGACCGTACCGGGCGGGGGTGAGCCGCACGCCCGTCCGGCCCACGCCGACACCGTGCTGGCGGCGGTCCGCGCGGAGCTGACCGGCGGACCGTACGACCCCCTGGACGGGCTGCGGCGGATCACGCGGGCTGTGGAACGGGAGGCGGGAGTGCGTCCCGGGGTGCTGGAGACCGCGGCGCTGCTGGTGGCCCGGAGTTCCGTGGCCGGGGCGGAGGAGTTCGTGACGGTGCACCGGGGAGCGGTGGGCGCCCGGGCCCGGGCCCGGCTGGCGGAGGCGGTACGGGAGCTGGGCGCGGGGAACCCGGGCCTGGCCGATGCCGTGGCCGGGGAGGCGCGGGAGCTGGCCGGGCGGGACGTGGGGGCGTGGGGCACTCCGCACCTCGGCGCCGAGGTGGACTCGGCCGGCCTCGCCGGTGCCGTCCTCGGCGGCATCCTCCTCGCCGAGGACCCGGACGGCGGCCCCCCGGCGGCCTACGGCGGCCCCCGGACCCGCTCCCGCCACCACACGTAGGCGGGACTCCCGCCACCGCATTCAGCCGGGGCTCCCGCCACACCGGTTCCGCACCGCCGGCTTCGGACCGCCGCTACCGGGCCGCGGATACCGGACCATCGGCTTCGGACCATCGGCTTCGGACCATCGGCTTCGGACCATCGGCTTCGGACCGCCGGCTTCGGCGCGGGGCGGGCCGGGGCGAGGGCGTCAGAAGAGGCTGAGCAGCGCTTCGGCGGGGTCGGTGAGGCCGCCCTCGCCGCCCGGCAGGGGCAGCTCGAACCACACCGTCTTGCCGCGAGGCGTACGCCGGGAACCCCAGGCCGCGCTGAGGAGGCCGACGAGTTGCAGGCCGCGGCCGCCCTCGTCGGTGTCGCGGGCGCGCCGGCGCCGCGGCTGGACCAGGCCGGAGTCCCAGACCTCGCAGACCAGCGTGCGGTCCAGCAGCAGCCGTAGCCGTATCTCCCCCTCGCCGTACCGCAGCGCGTTCGTCACCAGTTCGCTGACGAGCAGCTCCGTCGTGTCGACCAGCGGCTCCAGGTCCCAGGACAGCAGCTGCCCGCGGGCGTACTCACGGGCCCGGCCCACGCTGCGCGGCTCGCGGGGCAGGGTCCAGTCGCCCACCGAGTCGGCGGGCAGCCCCTGCACACGGGCCATCAACAGCGCGATGTCGTCCTCGCCGTGGTGGGTGTCGAGCGTGTTGAGGACGTGGTCGCAGACGTCCTCCAGCGGCTGGGAGGGGTCCGTCAGCGCGCCCACGAAGGCCTGGAGGCCCTCGTCCAGGGGGTGGTCGCGGGATTCGACCAGGCCGTCCGTGTAGAGGGCCAGCAGGGCGCCCTCCGGCAGTTCGACCTCGACCTCCTCGAACGGCTCCCCGCCCACGCCGAGCGGCATGCCGGGCGGCACGTCGAGCATCAGGGCCGGCTCGCCCGGCTCGACCAGGACCGGCGGCAGATGGCCGGCGTTGGCGAACGTACAGCGTCTGGTGACGGAGTCGTACACGGCGTACACGCAGGTCGCCAGGTACACCTCGGAGAGGTCGGCGTCCCGGGGCTGGCGGGCGGTGCGGGTGGCCTGCTGCACGCCGCCCGGGGTGCCGAGCCCCCGCGCGATCTCGTCCAGCGCCGACAGCACCTCGGCCGGTTCCAGGTCGAGCAGGGCCAGGGTGCGTACGGCCGTGCGGAGTTCACCCATCGCCACGGCCGCGCGCAGGCCGCGGCCCATCACGTCCCCGACGACCAGCGCCGTGCGGTGTCCGGGGAGTTCGATGACGTCGAACCAGTCGCCGCCCACCTCCGTCGCCGCGTTGCCGGGCAGGTAGCGGCAGGCGATGTCCAGGCCGGACGCCTCGGGGTCGCCGGGCGGCAGCAGGGACCGCTGGAGTATCAGCGCCCGTTCGTGCTCACGGCGGTAGAGGCGCGCGTTGTCTATGCAGACCGCGGCCCGCGCGGCCAGCTCCACCGCGAGGTCCCGGTCGCGGTCGCCGAACGGCTCGCTGCCCTTCGTACGGGCGAACTGGGCGAGCCCCACGACCGTGTCGTGGGCGACCATCGGCACCGCCAGCGTGGACTGCACGAGGCCGCCCTCCGTGGGGGGCACGTGCTGCGGGCGGGCGGTGCGCAGCGCGTCCGCGCACGGCGAGGTGAAGGGGAAG
Organism: Streptomyces naphthomycinicus; assembly: GCF_020400595.1. Lineage (GTDB taxonomy): Bacteria > Actinomycetota > Actinomycetes > Streptomycetales > Streptomycetaceae > Streptomyces > Streptomyces naphthomycinicus. The sequence continues at coordinate 100,976 of NZ_JAINRE010000030.1, forward strand.
TGGTGGACCGCGCCGACGTCGACGGGCTCCCCGGATCCGCTGAAGGGGGCACCGGCGACGGCGCTGGCGAAGGCGACGCGGCGCAGTTCGGCGCTGCCGTCGGCGAGGCCGGGCGGGGTCTCGTCGCCGGCCAGCAGCCCCTGGTAGAGGTCGACGGTGGCGAGGTCGCAGAAGCCGGGGACGACGACGTCGAGCAGTTCGCGGGCCGTGGTCTCCAGGTCGAGCGAGTTCCCTATGCGGGCGCCCGCCTCGTTGAGCAGCGCGAGGTTGCGCCGGGCGGAGGCGGCCTCGCGGGCGGCGGCCCGGCGGGCGGTGATGTCGGTGCCGAGCCAGGCGATGCCGATGGGCCGGCCGCTGCCGCTGTGCACCCGGTAGAGGTTGACGGACCAGTGCCGGCGTTCCTCGGAGCCGGGAACGAAACCGGTGACGTGCATGTCGGTGATGGACTCGCCGGACTCCAGCACCCGCCGCAGGGTGGCCGAAACGCGCTCGGCCTCACCGCGTGGCAGATAGTCGTGAACTTCCTTGCCCCGGTGGTCGTCCGGGGTTCCGCCGAAGATGGAGGCGAACCGCATGTTGGCGCGGCGGACCCGCAGATCGGGGTCGATCAGCAGGAAACCGAAAGGGGATTGGCCGAAAATCGCCTGCGAGGCGGCGAGATCGGTCTCGATGCGCCGCAGCGTGCGGACGTCGACGACGATGCAGACGGCGGCCTTGTCCCCCTCGGCGGTGCGCGTCGGCATGACGTAGACCTCGGCCAGGCCCTCCTCGCCGCGCGTGCCGTCCGGCTGGTCCGGCATCCGGAACGGCACCACTCCGGTCCACTCGCGTCCGTCGAGGATTTCGGCCATCTTCCGCTGGCCGCGCTCGCGCAGATCGGGGTCGACGAAGGCCTCGATGGGGTCCGTGCCGACGGCGCGTTCGGCCCGGATGCCGAAGAGCTGCTCGGCGCGCAGGCTCCACTGGTCGACCAGTCCGCCGGAGCCGATGGAGAAGGACGCGACCTTTATGTAGTCGTACATCGAACCGGGCGGACTGCTCTGCCACATGGCGTCCTGCGGCACCGCGGCAGCATCCGCGGCATGGCCCCTCGCGCCGTCCGACGGGTCCTCGGACTCCGTGGCCTTCGCTGGTATCTCGCTCACGCGAACCGTCCCCTCCAGCTCACCGCGTCCGGCACCGGTCACCGGGGGCGGCTGCCCGCAGTATCCAGCACTACGGCGCCGCACGACACGGTGTTCACGATCACAGCTCGGTCCAGGTGCTTTTCGGACCGGTCCGTGACAACACTTCCACTCTTCTAACCAGGGAACACACCACCGAATCCCGTGATGCCGGACCGCGTGCGCCCCCGGCGCGCACAATGGGCGGCACGCTCACCGCCGTACACCCCCGTGCCCCTCGCGGATGCTCCGGCTTCACCCGGGCACCGCGAGTTCGAACCAGACGGTCTTTCCGCTCGTGCCGGGCCGGGTGCCCCAGCGGCGTGAGGAACCGGCGACGAGCTGGAGGCCGCGCCCGCTCTCGTCCTCGGGGTGCGCGACGCGTTCGCGCGGCGGGTCCGGGAGGGGGTCGGAGACCTCCACGCGCAGCGTGTCGTCGTGCCTGCCGGGACGCACCAGCCGTACGCCGATGGGCCCGGTGGCGTGCCGCAGCGAATTGGTGACCAGCTCACTGACCAGCAGCGCGGCGAGGTCCGCGACGCAGTCCAGGTTCCAGCCGTGCAACTGTCCCCGGACCGCGGCGCGGGCGGTGCGCACGGCACCGGGCTCCGCGGGAAAAGTCCACTCGGCGCAGTCGCCATCGGTGTCGATCACGCCGATCACTTCCCAGGACAACGAGCCCACCATGTCCGGTTTCATGGGGTTAATGGGCACATACCCGATATCCGGGGAGCAGTACCGCATGAGAGGGCGCACTGTGGCACGAACGGCGTACGAGGCACAGGGGCGGGGTCACCGAGAGCGCCGCCCCGGCCGGGCCCCGGACCACCGGCGGACGCCCCGTCCGCCCCGCGCCCGGTCCCTCTTCAGAACGCGGGCAGCTTCCCGACCTCCCGCACCGCGGGCACGTCCTGGTCCAGCCACGGCACGTCCCACAGCTCGCCCGGGGTCAGCCAGCGCAGCGCGTCGTGGTCCTGGAGGGGCCGGGGCGCGGGCGAGCCGGGGCGCAGGCGGGCGGTCCACACCTGGAGGACGTACGGCGTGCGCAGCGGCCATTCCCCCGGCACGCGCCCCACCGGTTCGGCGTCGATGCCCAGCTCCTCGTGCAGTTCGCGCACCAGGGCGTCCTCGGGCCGTTCACCCGTCTCCACCTTGCCGCCGGGCAGCTCCCAGCGCCCGGCCAGGTCGGCGGGCGCGCTGCGGCGTGCGGCGAGCAGCCGGCCTCCGTCGAACAGGGCGGCTCCCACCACCACGATCCGTTCCGCCTCGGAAGTCATGCGCGTCATGGAGCGGAGCCTACGGGAGCGCGCGGCCGGTCAGTTCTGGGTGCCGTCCCCGTTCTGACCGATGCGTTCGACCCAGTAGATCTGCTTGTGCCCCCGGTCGTCGAGGCTGTCGGCGATCTTCTGCGCCTCCGCGCGGGTCGCGTACCGGCCGACGCGGTAGCGATTGCCGTTGTCGTCCTGCCGTATCACGATCCAGGGCAGCGAGACCGTGCCCTCACTCATGGCCCCCACCGCCCGCACCCCTTCTGGCACCGCCCCACCTGCTTCCCGTTACGGGCCCCCGCCGCGCCCTGTGTAAGGAAACCGCAATCCGCATATGCCCGAGCGTACGCCCAACCTTTACGCTGCGAATACGGCTTTTCACAAAGAGGTACGCAACCAGCCAGAACGCCGGGGGCGCACGAGACCGAATGCGCCGTCGGGAACTCCTGGGCCCCGGGTGGGAAGCACCCCGCCGGCACCCTGGACCACCAGGGAGAACGGCCGGATCGCCGCGGCCCGGAAGGCGGTGACGGCTGCCGGCGGACGGCTCCAGCAGCGCGGTCGGCGCACGGGGGTGTGCGCTAGCTCACGCGAAGAGGAGCGCACGGTTCCGGCCGGACCCGTCCGACGGGCGGCCGGGCCGGGGTCATCTGACGGGCGGCCGGGCCGGGGTCATCTGACGGGCAGGTGATAGGCGACCCGGTAGCGGTCGGCCGGGATGACCACGTCGGCGGTCTCCACCGGGCGCCCGGAGGCGAAGTACGTGCGCTGGACGACCACGACCACGTGCCCGGGCACCCCCCCGAGCAGGTTCAGCTCCTCCGCGAGGCCGGGGCGGGCACCGACCTCCTCGGTGACGTTGTCCACGATGACGTCGATGGCCCGCATCCGCTCGACCACGCCCATCCCGCCGAGCGGGCCCTCCTCGGGCAGCATCACGGGGGTGCGGCCGGTGACGGCGAGGGGTTCCCAGGAGGTGGAGAGCATCATGGGCTCGCCGCCGTCCCGGAACAGGTACTTGGTGCGCATGACCCGGTCGCCGGCCTGGATCGCGAGCCGCTCGGCGATGACCGCGCCGGCCTCGGTCTGCTCGCTGCTGGACTCCCAGGTGCCGCGTACCGAGGCGTCGGCCTGCTCCTGCCGGAAGGGGGTGGCGCCGCCGGCCGGGCGGTATCCGGAGCGGGCCACCCGCCGGGGCACGGGCCGCTCGCGCACATACGTCCCCGACCCGGAGCGGCCCTCGACCAGCCCCTCGGCCATCAGCACCTTGCGGGCCTCCAGCGCCACCGTGTCCGAGACGCCGTACTCCTCGCGGATGCGGGCCTGGGAGGGGAGCCGGGTGTGGGGCGGGAGTGAACCGTCGACGATCTTCTTGCGGAGATCACCCGCGACGCGCAGGTACGCCGGCTGCTCACCGAAAGTCACTGGCCGCTCCCATCAGGCTGTACAGACAGCAACAGCCTGGCAACCGTGGGTTGTACCGTGCAAGTGAAGGCCAGAGAATCACTCGATGTGATGACAAACTGCCGGGGAAGGCTTTACCCAGGCACTTTCTCTGCCGTATAGGTGCCCGTCGGCCGCGCGGGCTCACACCTGCACACCGGTGCCGCTTCCCCCGTCGCCCGGCCGCGCGGGCGCAGTGGTGGCGAGCCCAGGAACTTCCGCACGGTGACCGCCCGGCTGTCCGGCCGTACGGCGACGGCCCGCACGGCGCCCGCGGGCACGGCGAGGGCGGCCGGCACGGCCCTTGAGGCCGATGGGGGCCGGGAGACAGAAGTGTCCACACCGGTACCGTGCTCCTGGGGCGGGCGGCGGCACAGGACCGGCGGCCGCCCGGCGGCTGGACCGGCCTACGACCGGCCGCATGCCGAGCGGGGCACGAACGGGGGCGGAACACGGGTGGAGACTCGAGCACGAAACAGAGCGGGCGGCCGGGTGAGCGGCGCGGTGGTCCGGGCGGTGAACGGACTCACCGCCCGGTGGGCGGCGACCGCCCGCGGCGGCACCGTCTTCTCCGCCGCCGGCGTCTGGCCCCTGCTGGCCTTCCTCGCCGACGGCGCGGCCGGCCCGGCCAGGGCGGAGCTGGCCGACGCCCTGGGCCTGCCGGCCGATCAGGCCGCGGCGGCGGGCCGGGAGTTGCTGGACGGGCTGGCCGCGCTGCCCGCCGTGGACACCGCGCTCGGCCTGTGGACCAAGCGGACGCTGGAACTCCGGCCGGAATGGCAAGCCGGACTCCCGGCCGCGGCGCACGGCGTGCTCACCGGGGACGTCACCGCCGACCGAAGGGCGCTGAACGCCTGGGCGGCGGAACGGACCGGCGGGCTCGTCGAGCGCATGCCGATCGCACTGACCGACCGGACCGAACTGGTGCTGGCCGGCGCGCTGACGATGCGGACACGCTGGCTGCGCCCGTTCGGCGAGGTGCCGCTGGAGACGCCGTACGCGCCCTGGGCCGCCACCGAGCGGCTGGGCCTGCGCCGGACCAGCGAGGTGCTGGACCGGGTGGGCGTCGCCGACACCCCGCACGGCTGGGTCACCGAGCTGAAGGTGCTGGGCACCGACGCCCTGGACGTCCATCTGCTGCTCGGCGAGGAGCGGATGACACCAGGCGGGGTGCTGAGCGCGGGCGTGGACCTGCTCGCCCGCCCCCGCACGGCCGTACCGGGCTCCCTGCTGCCGTACGGCGAGGCGGGTCCGGGGCTGCGGGTGGACCGCAAGCGGTGCGCCACCCCGGACCGGCCGACGCTGCACGTGGTCACGGCCGCGTACGACGTGACGGCGAGCCACGACCTGCTGGAGCGGCCCGAGCTGTTCGGGCTGGCCACCGCCCGGGACTCCCGGCAGGGCCACTTCCCCGGGATCAGCGCCTTCCCGCTCGCCATCGGCTCGGCCGGGCAGTCGGCGCTCGCCCGGTTCGGCGCGCGGGGCTTCCGCGCGGCCGCGGTCACGGCGTTCGCGGGCGCCCCGGGCGGCGCACCGGCTCGGCTGCGGTACGTGTCACGGGAGGTGAACGCCGCCTTCGACCGCCCCTTCGGCTTCCTCGCCGTGCACCGGCACACCCGGCTGGTCCTGGCGGCGGGCTGGGTGACGGACCCGTTGCCGTACCCGGAGGAACCGGAGGAACCGGAGGAAGCGTGGGAGGGGGACCGGTGAGCAAGGTGAACGAGGAGACGGTCCGGCAGGTGAACGGGCTGACGGCCCGCTGGGCGCACGCCCTGCCCGAGGGCACGGTGTTCTCGGCGCCGGGCGTCTGGCCCCTGCTGGCCTTCCTGGCCGACGGCGCGGCGGGCCCGGCACGCGCGGAACTGGCCAATGCCCTGGGCGTACCGGCCGAGCACGCGGCCGGTGCCGCGCGGGAGCTGCTGGCGGGGCTGGCGTCGGTGTCCGGACTGGACGCGGCGCTCGGCCTGTGGACGCACCAGGGGCTGGCTCTGCGGGACGAGTGGCGGGCCGGGCTGCCCGCCGGGACCTCCGGCGTCTTCGGGGACGACCTCGTCACCGCGCAGGAGCGGCTGGACGCCTGGGCGGCGGAGCGGACCGGCGGGCTGGTCGAGCGGATGCCGGTGACCCTGACCCGGGAGGCGCGGATGGTGCTGGCCGGTGCCCTCGCGCTGCGCACCGACTGGCGGCAGCCCTTCACCGAGCTGCCGCTGCGCCCCGGTTCGGGCCCCTGGCAGGGCCGTACCCTGCGCGGTCTGCACCGGCGCAGCGTGCGACCGGACCGGGTCGGGGTGACCGGCACCCCGGACGGCTTCGTCACCGCGCTGACGGTGCCCGGGGACAACGGCGTCGACGTCCATCTGCTGCTCGGCGAGGAGCGGATGACACCGGGCCAGGTGCTCGCGGCCGGCGTGGGGATCGTGGCGCGCGGCCTGCTGCTCACCGCGGGCGGAGCTCTGCCGCACGGGCATGTCGGTCCCGGCCTGCACGTGGAACAGCAGCCGGCCGTCACGCCGGAGCCCCGGACGCTGGACGTACAGACGGTGGCGTACGAGGTGCGGGCCGACCACGATCTGCTCGGCCTGGCGGGCCTGTTCGGCCTCACCGCGGCGATGGACACCCGGACAGGTCACTTCCCGGGGGTGAGCGCCTACCCGCTGGCCGTCGGGGAGGCCCGCCAGTCGGCGGTGGCCCGGTTCGGCGCGCTCGGTTTCCGGGCGGCGGCGGTGACGGCGGTCATGCCGGCGCCGGCCGGCGGGGTCCCGCAGTACCGCTACGAGACCACGGTCGTCCGCGTCGCCTTCGACCGTCCCTTCGGCTTCCTCGCCACGGACCGCGACTCCCGCCTGGTGCTGGCGGCGGGCTGGGTGACGGATCCCGCGCCGTATCCGGTCACCGGGGTTCCGGGAGGCCCGCGGGTGATGTGACCGGCGGCGCCGGGCTCACTCGCCCGGCGTTGCCTGGCGGGGCAGGTGGAAGGGGACGGTGCTCCAGGGGCTGTCCGCCTCGGTGGTGAGGGCGCGGTGGGCCGCCAGCATCTCCAGATACCAGTCGCCGAACTCCTCGTCGTCGAAGTGCAGGCAGCGGCCCAGTGCGTAGCCGGCGGAGAAGTCATGCCAGGAGGTGTGGGCGGACCGTGCGGCCCCGCTCGCCTCGACGACGGCCTCGCGCATCTCGGCGCGGGTAGCGAACCGGGCGCCGTAGCCCCAGCGGGCCATCATCGAGGCGCGCCCGATGTCCCAGGCGGCGACCGAGCGCACCCCGGCGTCCGGTGCGAGCAGCCCGTCGGCGCGGAACCTGCCCTCGTAGCGCAGCACCTTGCCGACCAGGCCGACGACGTGCCGGACGAACTCCTCCCAGTCCGGGCCGATCTCGTCCTCCGGCAGCTGCGCGGCGCGCTCCCGCAGGGTCAGCTCGACGCATTCGCGCCAGGCGGTGGCGTCGACGGCCTGGAGCCGCCCTTCCCCGGACCGGTGGGCGAGTGCGGTGCGTGTGTCGAGGACGAACTCCCAGTACCAGGGGGTGACCTCCCGGGCGAGGAGCCTGCGCTGGATCTCCTGCCACTGCGCCCGGTCGGTGACGCCCCACCACTTGGCGAGCCGCTCGTGCTCGATGGACAGGCCCAGCCCGTGGTAGTGCGGGTTGTTCCAGGCCTCGCCGTTGACGAAGCACATGTGGGCGCCGAGGGCCAGGCCGTGCAGGAGCGGGCCGCGGGGCGGCGCGCCGGTGCGCAGGGTGACGAGCGTTTCCGCGTGGGCGTCCGCGTCCCAGTGCTCCTGGTGCAGCGCGCGCCACACCTGGCGTTCCTCCGAGTCGGCCGACAGGAGCATCGCGCACGGCGTCTGGTTGTCTACGGCGATGCCGGCCACGTCACGGGGCAGGTCGTCGGCCAGGTCGGCCAGGGTGTACGACTCGAAGACCAGGTGGGGGTGCGGACGGGGCAGCATGCCGCGGGTGTAGACGGCGACGAGGCGGCCGACGCGGGTGTCGTAGACGTGGAAGGTGCGCTTGCCGGGGTCGCGGGAGGTCTCCTCGCGGCGGAACGGCACGTACACCAGGTCCTCGGCGAGGGCCTCCAGGTAGGCGAGGGTCAGATCGCCCTGGGCCTCCTCCGCGGCTTCGGCGTTCTCCCACTCGGCGGCGGCGTGCCCGGTCAGCAGTTCGTACAGGTGCTGTTCGAGTGCGGCGGGCGCCTGCCAGGTGCCGGGCTCGGGCACCGGGACGCTGGGCAACGCCTCGTCGTGGTCGTCGAGTTCACCGACGGCATACGGCTCCGCCGGGGCCTCCTCCCCACCGGACCGTTCCTGTCGAGCCGACCGCCTCCGGGCGCCGAACACCGCATACCCCCGTATCCGTGATCATGACCGGGGCCACTCTACGGCTCTAGCCCGACACGACGGCGGCCGGCCCTTCGGACCGGATTCCCGACGCGGAGAAGCGGACCGGATGCCCAACGCAGAAAAGCCCCGCACCATACGGTGCGGGGCTTTCCCACAATGATT
>NZ_JAINRE010000031.1 GCF_020400595.1 Streptomyces naphthomycinicus
GCCGTCTCCGTTGTCGTTCGATGCCGAGTCCGGTCCTCTGGTGCCGCCCCCGTCGTCGTTCGACGCCCAGCCTGCCCTCCTCGCGCCCCCGTCGCCGTTCACCGCCGAGCCCGCCCCCCTCGCGCCCCTCGCGCCCCCCTCACCGTCCCGCGCCGCCCCCGGCCCCCTCGCGGCCCGCCCGCACCCCCCTGCCGGCCCGCACATCGGCACCGCCCCCCACCCGGGCACCACCCTCGCCCACACCCCCCACCCGGACGCCGCCGAAGTCGCCCGCCCCCTTCTCGCCCCCCTCGCCGACCACCCCCGCATCCTCGCCGCGGCCGCCACCCACCGTGCCCCGGACCGGCTTGCGCGGCATCTCGTCACCGTCGCTGATGCCGTGCTGCCTCTGTTGCCCTTCGTGCTTCCGCTCGGTGAGGAGAAACCCTCGGCCGCCCACCGTGCCCGGCTGGCCCTCGCCGAAGCCGCCGGGACGGTGCTGGCCGGTGGCCTGTCCCTGCTCGGCATCGACGCACCCGAACACCTCTGAGGCGAGCGAGAGCAGATGCGCCCCGGAGAGAGACAGAGAGTCTGAGAGTCATGAGCCGTTCCGCCCATCCCGCCGGGCCCCGCCACGCCGATGTCCTGCCCGAGGGGCACTACTCCGCGCCGCCCGCCGACCTCAACGTCCTGGACCAGAAGGTGTGGGCCCAGACCGTCACGCGCGCCGAGGACGGTGTGGTCGGCGTCGGGGGCATTCCGGTCACCCGGCTCGCCGAGGAGTTCGGCACCCCCGCCTACATCCTCGACGAGACCGACTTCCGGGCCCGGGCGCGGGCCTGGCGCACCGCGTTCGGTCCGGACGCCGACGTCTTCTACGCCGGGAAGGCCTTCCTCTCCCGCGCCGTGGTGCGGTGGCTGAACGAGGAGGGGCTCAATCTCGACGTGTGCTCCGGTGGTGAGCTGGCCACCGCGCTGTCCGCCGGGATGCCCGCCGAGCGCATCGCCTTCCACGGCAACAACAAGTCCGTCGAGGAGATCCACCGCGCCGTCGACGCCGGCGTGGGGCGGATCGTCCTCGACTCCTTCCAGGAGATCGTGCGCGTCGCCCACATCGCGCAGTCCCTGGGCCGGCGGCAGAAGGTCCAGATCCGGATCACCGTGGGTGTGGAGGCACACACGCACGAGTTCATCGCCACCGCCCACGAGGACCAGAAGTTCGGGATCCCGCTCGCCGGGGGGCAGGCCGCCGAGGCGGTACGGCGCGCGCTCCAGCTGGACGGTCTCGAACTGATCGGGATCCACTCCCACATCGGGTCGCAGATCTTCGACATGTCCGGGTTCGAGGTCGCCGCCCACCGGGTCGTGGGGCTGCTGAAGGACATCCGGGACGAGCACGGGGTCGAGCTGCCCGAGATCGACCTCGGCGGCGGCCTCGGCATCGCGTACACCAGCGGCGACGACCCGCGCGAGCCGCACGAGATCGCCAAGGCGCTCACCGAGATCGTCACGCGGGAGTGCGAGGGCGCCCGGCTGCGCACGCCGCGGATCTCGGTCGAGCCCGGCCGTGCCATCGTCGGGCCGACCGCCTTCACGCTGTACGAGGTGGGCACGGTCAAGCCGCTGGACGGGCTGCGGACGTACGTCTCCGTCGACGGCGGCATGTCGGACAACATCCGGACCGCGCTGTACGACGCCGAGTACAGCGTCGCGCTCGTCTCCCGTGTCTCCGACGCCGAGCCGATGCTCGCCCGCGTCGTCGGCAAGCACTGCGAGAGCGGGGACATCGTGGTCAAGGACGCGTTCCTGCCGGCCGACCTGGCACCGGGTGACCTGCTCGCCGTGCCGGCCACGGGCGCGTACTGCCGGTCCATGGCCAGCAACTACAACCACGTGCTGCGGCCCCCGGTCGTCGCCGTGCGGGACGGCGAGGCCCGGGTGATCGTCCGGCGGGAGACGGAGGAGGACCTCCTGCGTCTCGACGTCGGGTGATCCCTCGGACGGGCGTGATCCCTCGGGCGGAATCCGTCGGGTGAGCGTGAGCCCTCGGGTGGAAGCCGTCGGGTGAGCGTGAGCCCTCGGGTGGAAGCCGCTGGGTGAGCGTGGTCCCGGCGGAGCCCGTCGGGTCAGCCGGCCGGCCGGGAGCCGGTGGCTTCCGGGGGCGGGAAACCGCCGAGAACACCGGGGGTGGAAGATCTGCGGTCTGCCACCCCCGTACAAATGAAATAGATGTCTCACGATCCGGACGAAGGGTAGAAACTCCCGTCCGGTGAGTGAGACTGGTCCAACCGTAGACGGTATGAGGAAACGAGGTCGGATGATGCGTACGCGTCCGCTGAAGGTGGCGCTACTGGGCTGTGGAGTGGTCGGCTCAGAGGTGGCGCGCATCATGACGACGCACGCCGACGACCTCGCCGCCCGCATCGGGGCCCCGGTCGAGCTGGCCGGTGTCGCCGTGCGACGCCCGGACCGGGTGCGCGAGGGCATCGACCCCGCCCTGGTCACCACCGACGCCACCGCCCTCGTCAAACGCGGCGACATCGACGTGGTCGTGGAGGTCATCGGGGGGATCGAGCCGGCCCGGACGCTCATCACCACCGCCTTCGAGCACGGCGCCTCCGTCGTCTCCGCCAACAAGGCCCTGCTCGCCCAGGACGGGGCCGCCCTGCACGCCGCCGCCGGACAGCACGGCAAGGACCTCTACTACGAGGCCGCCGTCGCCGGTGCCATCCCGCTGATCCGGCCGCTGCGCGAGTCCCTCGCCGGCGACAAGGTCAACCGCGTGCTGGGGATCGTCAACGGGACGACCAACTTCATCCTCGACAAGATGGACTCCACCGGGGCCGGATACCAGGAGGCCCTGGACGAGGCCACCGCCCTCGGGTACGCGGAGGCCGACCCCACCGCCGACGTCGAGGGGTTCGACGCCGCCGCCAAGGCCGCCATCCTCGCCGGCATCGCCTTCCACACGCGCGTGCGCCTGGACGACGTCTACCGCGAGGGCATGACCGAGGTCACCGCCGCCGACTTCCGCTCCGCCAAGGAGATGGGCTGCACCATCAAGCTGCTCGCCATCTGCGAGCGCTCGGCGGACGGGGCGTCCGTCACCGCCCGCGTGCACCCGGCCATGATTCCGCTGACCCATCCGCTCGCCTCCGTGCGCGGCGCGTACAACGCCGTCTTCGTGGAGAGCGACGCCGCCGGGCAGCTGATGTTCTACGGCCCGGGCGCCGGCGGCTCGCCGACCGCCTCCGCCGTTCTCGGCGACCTCGTCGCCGTCTGCCGCAACCGGCTGAACGGCACCACCGGACCCGGCGAGTCGGCCTACGCCGATCTGACCGTCTCCCCGATGGGCGACGTCGTCACGCGGTACCACATCAGCCTCGACGTCGCGGACAAGCCGGGCGTGCTCGCCCAGGTCGCGACCGTGTTCGCCGAGCACGGGGTGTCGATCGACACCGTTCGGCAGCAGGGCAAGGACGGCGAGGCCTCCCTCGTCGTCGTCACCCACCGGGCCTCCGACGCCTCCCTCTCCGGGACCGTCGAGGCACTGCGCAAGCTCGACACCGTGCGGGGTGTCGCCAGCATCATGCGGGTTGAAGGAGAGTAACCAGCAATGACCCACCAGTGGCGCGGAATCATCGAGGAGTACCGGGACCGGCTGCCGGTATCCGACACCACGCCGGTCGTGACGCTCCGCGAGGGCGGCACGCCCCTCGTGCCCGCGCAGGTGCTCTCCGAGCGCACGGGCTGCGAGGTCCACCTCAAGGTGGAGGGGGCCAATCCGACCGGTTCCTTCAAGGACCGTGGCATGACCATGGCCATCAGCAAGGCGAAGGAGGAGGGGGCCAAGGCGGTCATCTGCGCCTCCACGGGCAACACGTCCGCCTCCGCCGCCGCCTACGCCGTACGCGCGGGCATGGTCTCCGCCGTGCTCGTGCCCCAGGGCAAGATCGCCCTGGGCAAGATGGGCCAGGCCCTCGTGCACGGCGCGAAGATCCTCCAGGTCGACGGCAACTTCGACGACTGCCTCACCCTCGCCCGCGCGCTGAGCGAGAACTACCCCGTGGCGTTGGTGAATTCGGTCAACCCGGTGCGCATCGAGGGCCAGAAGACGGCCGCCTTCGAGATCGTGGACATGCTCGGCGACGCGCCCGACATCCACGTCCTCCCGGTCGGCAACGCGGGCAACATCACCGCCTACTGGAAGGGCTACCGGGAGTACGCCGCCGACGGCATCGCCTCCCGTACCCCCCGGATGTGGGGCTTCCAGGCGTCCGGCAGTGCCCCGATCGTGCGCGGCGAGGTCGTCAAGGACCCCTCGACGATCGCCACCGCGATCCGCATCGGCAACCCCGCCTCCTGGAATTACGCCCTCGCCGCCCGCGACGAGTCCGGCGGTGCCATCGACGAGGTGACGGACCGTGAAATCCTCCGCGCCTACCGCCTGTTGGCCGCGCAGGAGGGCGTCTTCGTGGAGCCCGCCTCCGCCGCCTCGGTGGCCGGTCTGCTCAAGGCCGCCGAGCAGGGCAAGGTCGACCCGGGCCAGCGCATCGTGTGCACCGTCACCGGCAACGGCCTGAAGGACCCCGACTGGGCCGTGGCCGGTGCCCCGCAGCCGGTCACCGTTCCGGTCGACGCGGCGACCGCGGCCGAGCGCCTCGGCCTCGCCTGACCTGCCCGGTCCGGGAATCCCCGACAGGGTGCACAGGGGGCTTACGACACGCATCGTGCGCCTCCTGTGCGCCCTATGTCGCCACTGAACCTTCCTTCGATAGGCTGTACTGAACCCGCCTACCGCATATGCCCTCGCGTGTGGCACGGCGCCGCGTCGTCTCCGCGGCCCGACGGGTCTTCGTACGTCATCGGATGTCCACCGAAACATCGGTCGAATGTCCACCGAGCCCCTCGATGTCATTCGACCGTCACGCAGCTCAAGGAGAGTCTTCGAGCGATGGCCGGTCCAGCGTTCCGCGCCGCCGCCGTCCGGGTGCGCGTCCCCGCCACCAGCGCCAATCTCGGGCCGGGCTTCGACGCCCTCGGCCTCGCGCTGGGGCTGTACGACGACGTGGTCGTCCGGGTGGCCGACTCCGGGCTGCACATCGACATCGCGGGTGAGGGCAGTGAGACCCTGCCGCGGGACGAGAGTCACCTCCTCGTCCGCTCCCTGCGCACCGCCTTCGATCTGCTGGGCGGACAGCCCCGCGGCCTGGAGATCGTCTGTGCGAACCGCATCCCGCACGGCCGGGGCCTGGGTTCCTCCTCCGCCGCCATCTGCGCCGGAATCGTCGCCGCCCGCGCGGTGACCATAGGCGGCGAGACCCGCCTGGACGACGCGGCGCTGCTGGAGCTGGCCACCGAGATCGAGGGCCACCCGGACAACGTGGCCGCCTGTCTGCTCGGCGGTTTCACCGTGTCCTGGATGGAGGGCGGCACCGCCCGTGCCATCAGGATGGAGCCCGACGATTCCATCGTTCCGGTGGTTTTCGTGCCCGGAAAGCCGGTCCTGACCGAGACCGCGCGCGGTCTGCTCCCGCGCACCGTGCCGCACGTCGACGCCGCCGCCAACGCGGGCCGCGCCGCCCTGCTCGTCGAGGCCCTGACCAGGCGCCCCGAGCTGCTGCTGCCCGCCACCGAGGACCGCCTCCACCAGGAGTACCGCGCGCCGGCCATGCCGGAGAGCGCCGCACTGGTGGAGCGGCTGCGCGCCGACGGCGTCCCGGCCGTCATCTCGGGCGCCGGGCCCACCGTCATGGCCCTCGCCGACGTCGGCACCGCCGACAAGGTGGAGGCCCTGGCCGGCACCGACTGGGCCGCCAACCGGCTGAGCCTGGATGTGCAGGGAGCGAGCGTGCTGCCGCTTGCGACCTGACACACGGTTGCCGGATTTGGAGAGGGGGAATGTTTGTTGGATCCGGTAGTGTTAATCTCAAGTCTGCACCCGACCCCACCATGGCGAGGTGCCTCGTGTCCCCGTCCGGGACAGACATTCTTCCGGGAGCCTCCCGCGCCACTCCGTGTTCCTTGCGCCGTACCTGGGCAGTACGTCGTATGCGAACACTGAGCGGGCCGCCGGGCACGCTTCGGAATCGGTGCTACCACGCCACGTGACACTGGGTGCCACGGCTCGCGGAAGCGCCATCACCGCACATTTCTTCCGCCGCTTTGGCGGACCACCGCCCCGGCACGGTTCACAGAAGACAGGACCGTAGCCGGACAGCACAACCGGTCGCCGAGCCAGACAGGCCGACGTCCGCTCCAGGGAAGGACCCTTCGTGAGCGACACCACCGATCTGATGGGCGCACGTGTCGAGGAGACCGCTGCCGCGCCCGCCACGGACGCCTCCGCGCCTGCCACCGGTGCCGGCTCCCGGCGGCGCCGTGGTACCGGCCTCGAGGGCATGGTGCTGGCCGAGCTGCAGCAGGTCGCCTCGGGCCTCGGCATCAGGGGCACTGCGCGGATGCGCAAGAGCCAGCTGATCGAGGTCATCAAGGAGGCACAGGCCGGCGGAGGCGCCGCTCCGGCCGCCAAGGCCGACGCGCCCGCCGAGACCAAGCCGAAGCGCCGGGCCACCTCCAAGGCCCGTACGGGCGACGACGCCGAGAAGAAGGCGGAGAAGGCCGCCGAGGCCCCCGCCGAGAAGGCCGCGGCCCAGCAGCAGATCGAGATCCCCGGCCAGCCGGCCTCCGACGACGCGCCGACCGAGCGCCGCCGCCGCCGTGCCACCGCCGAGGCGGGTGCCCCGGCGAGCAGCGGCACGGAGACGATCGCCGCCGAGGCGAAGAGCGAGTCCAAGGCCGAGACGCCCGCCCAGCAGGCGCAGCCGCAGGGCGACGCCGCCAAGGGCGACGCGGGTGACGGCGAGGGCCGTGGCCGCCGCGACCGCCGCGAGCGAGGCCGGGACCGCGACCGCGGTGAGCGCGGCGACCGCCGCGGCGGCAAGGGTGGCGACGACCAGCAGGGCCAGGGCGGCGGCCGTCAGGACCGCCAGCAGCAGGGCCAGCAGCAGGGCGGCGGCCGCCAGGACCGCAACGCCGGCCCGCAGGACGACGACGACTTCGAGGGCGGCCGTCGTGGCCGTCGTGGCCGCTACCGCGACCGCCGGGGCCGTCGTGGCCGCGACGACATCGCCGAGCCGCAGGTCGCCGACGACGACGTCCTGATCCCCGTCGCGGGCATCCTGGACATCCTCGACAACTACGCCTTCATCCGGACCTCCGGCTACCTGCCCGGTCCGAACGACGTGTACGTCTCCCTCGCCCAGGTCCGCAAGAACGGCCTGCGCAAGGGTGACCACGTCACCGGTGCGGTCCGCCAGCCGAAGGAGGGCGAGCGCCGCGAGAAGTTCAACGCGCTGGTCCGTCTCGACTCCGTCAACGGCATGGCGCCCGAACACGGCCGCGGCCGCCCGGAGTTCAACAAGCTGACCCCGCTCTACCCGCAGGACCGGCTCCGTCTGGAGACCGACCCGGGCGTGCTCACCACCCGCATCATCGACCTGGTGTCGCCGATCGGTAAGGGTCAGCGCGGTCTGATCGTGGCCCCGCCGAAGACCGGCAAGACCATGATCATGCAGGCGATCGCCAACGCGATCACGCACAACAACCCCGAGTGCCACCTGATGGTCGTCCTCGTCGACGAGCGTCCCGAAGAGGTCACCGACATGCAGCGGTCGGTCAAGGGCGAGGTCATCTCCTCGACCTTCGACCGCCCGGCCGAGGACCACACCACCGTCGCCGAGCTGGCCATCGAGCGGGCCAAGCGACTGGTGGAGCTGGGGCACGACGTGGTCGTGCTGCTCGACTCCATCACCCGTCTGGGCCGCGCCTACAACCTGGCCGCGCCGGCCTCCGGCCGCATCCTGTCCGGTGGTGTCGACTCGACCGCGCTGTACCCGCCGAAGCGGTTCTTCGGTGCGGCGCGCAACATCGAGGACGGCGGCTCGCTGACCATCCTGGCCACGGCGCTCGTGGACACCGGGTCCCGCATGGACGAGGTGATCTTCGAGGAGTTCAAGGGCACCGGCAACATGGAGCTGAAGCTCGACCGGAAGCTCGCCGACAAGCGCATCTTCCCGGCGGTGGACGTGGACGCGTCCGGTACCCGTAAGGAAGAGATCCTGCTCGGCAACGAGGAGCTGGCCGTCGTCTGGAAGCTCCGCCGGGTGCTGCACGCGCTGGACCAGCAGCAGGCGATCGAGCTGCTTCTCGACAAGATGAAGCAGACCAAGTCGAACGTCGAGTTCCTGATGCAGATCCAGAAGACGACGCCGACGCCGGGCAACGGTGACTGAGCGCCGTTGAGGTGACTGTGTTCGGCCGGCCGCGGGTCCTCCGCGGCCGGCCGTGCCGTTCTCCGTGGCCGGCTGTGCCGTTCGCCCGCGCCCGCAGGGTGCCGAGGCCGCCCCCCGTCGAAAGGTGACGGGGGGCGGCCTCGTATACGGACAAGGGTGCCGGAAAGGCACCGAGCGAGATCTCTGCCACAAGGGCCCCCGAGGGAGCCGCTTTCCGGGCGTACGACCCGCTGGTTCGAATCCCCAGGTGAGCGCGGTCCGTCCGTACCAAGTGACTACACATGGTGACCGTCGCCGTACGCGATGGGCACGGAGCGTTGTGCAACCCTTTCCCGAGTTTCTCCGTCTCACCAGGCGGAGCGACTATGGAGCGGTGACGACCGCACCTGACCCTGACCTCAGGGGGTAACCGACCGCCGAGACCTAGGAGCGATGTGGCCGCCGAGAGCACACCGGAGCCCGGCATAACCGAGCCGGGCGTGACCGCGTCCCGCCGCGGGGGCAAGGGCCGCCGCCGCAAGACCCGCAGTACCGGGAGCAAGGCCCTGCGCGCGACGGCCTGGACGGCCGCGGGCGTGGTCGTGCTGGGCGGAGCCGGCGCCGGGTTCGTGTACTTCAAGCTCAACGGCAACCTCCACAGCGTCGACATCAACCAGGCCCTCGGCAGCGACCGGCCGTCGAAGATCGACAACGGCTCCCAGAACATCCTGGTCCTCGGCTCGGACACCCGCTCCGGCAAGAACAAGAAGCTGGGCGGCGGCACGGACGACGGCAGTGCCCGCTCGGACACGGCGATGATCGTCCACGTGTACGAGGGCCACAAGAAGGCCAGTGTGGTCTCGATCCCCCGGGACACCCTCGTCGAGCGCCCGCAGTGCACCGACACCAAGGGCACCACGCACTCCGCCGCGTCCGGGGTGATGTTCAACGAGGCGTACTCCACCGGCGGCGCCGCCTGCGCGGTGAAGACCGTCGAGTCGATCACCGGCATCCGGATGGACCACTACCTGGAGGTCGACTTCGAGGGCTTCCAGAAGCTCATCGACGACCTCGGCGGGGTCCAGGTCACCACGACCAAGGACATCGACGACCCGCAGAGCCACCTGAAGCTCAAGGCCGGCCCGCACACCCTCAGCGGTGAGCAGGCCCTCGGCCTGGTCCGCACCCGGCACGGCGTGGGAGACGGCTCCGACCTGGGCCGCATCCAGCTCCAGCAGGCCTTCATCAAGGCGCTGATCGACCAGGTCAAGCACGTCGGCGTGTTCACGAGCCCCAAGAAGCTGTACGACCTCGCCGACACCGCCACCAAGGCCGTCACCACCGACTCCGACCTCGGCTCGGTCAACGACCTGATCGACTTCGCGGACGGGCTCAAGGGCATCAGCTCGTCCCACATGAAGATGGTCACGATGCCGGTCGAGTACGACCCGGCCAACCCCAACCGGGTCCTTCTGGCGCAGGCCAAGGCGCAGCTGGTCTGGGACGCCCTGAAGAGCGACAGGCCGATCCCGGCGTCGGCCACCGAGGGGACGGCCACGGGCGAGGCCAAGGGCGTCGTGAGCTGACCCGCACGCGCGGGACCCCCGCGTCCGCGGGCCCCGCGCCGGCAGGACCCCCGCGTCCGCGGGCCCCGCGCCGGCAGGACCCCCGCGTCCGCGGGCCCCCCTTCGTCCGCGGGACTCCCGCCCCGCGGGCCCCCCATCGTCCGCGGGATTCCCCCGCCCGAGGGACCCCCGCGCCTCCAGGAATAGAACAACCGCACCCCCGGTTTGGGTGGATGGCCCCAGTCCTGGCAGACTGGTACGTCGGCTCCGGTTCACGCTCCCGCACCCCGCGGCGGCGACCCGGCGCCCTCCCGAAACCTAGGAGACACCTTGAAGCGCGACATCCACCCCGCGTACGTCGAGACGCAGGTCAGCTGCACCTGTGGCGCGTCGTTCACCACCCGTAGCACCATCGAGTCCGGCACCATCCGGGCCGAGGTCTGCTCCGAGTGCCACCCGTTCTACACGGGCAAGCAGAAGATCCTCGACACCGGTGGCCGTGTGGCCCGCTTCGAGGCCCGCTTCGGCAAGGCTGCCGGCTCCAAGAAGTAGCGAGCCCCATTTCGCCGGTCCACGGTCACGCCCCTTACGGGGGGTGTGCCCGGGACCGGCGTTTTTGGTCGCCGCCCTTCCCTTTCCATCGCAGTACAGGAGCCGAAAGATGTTCGAGGCCGTCGAGGAACTCGTCGCCGAGCACTCCGAGCTGGAGCAGAAGCTCGCCGACCCGTCGGTCCACGCCGACCAGGCGAACGCGCGCAAGCTGAACAAGCGCTACGCCGAGCTGACCCCGATCGTCGCCACGTACCGCTCCTGGAAGCAGACCGGCGACGACATCGAGACCGCGCGCGAGTTCGCCGCCGACGACCCCGACTTCGCGGCCGAGGTCAAGGACCTGGAGAAGCAGCGCGAGGAACTGACCGAGAAGCTGCGCCTGCTGCTGGTCCCGCGCGACCCGAGTGACGACAAGGACGTCATTCTGGAGATCAAGGCGGGCGCCGGCGGCGACGAGTCGGCGCTGTTCGCCGGCGACCTGCTGCGCATGTACCTGCGCTACGCCGAGCGCGTCGGCTGGAAGACCGAGGTCATCGACTCCACCGAGTCCGAGCTGGGCGGCTACAAGGACGTCCAGGTCGCGGTGAAGACCCGCGGGCAGACCGAGCCCGGCCAGGGCGTCTGGGCCCGGCTGAAGTACGAGGGCGGGGTGCACCGGGTGCAGCGCGTTCCGGCCACCGAGTCCCAGGGCCGTATCCACACCTCCGCCGCCGGTGTGCTTGTCACGCCCGAGGCGGAGGAGGTCGAGGTCGAGATCAACCCGAACGACCTCCGCATCGACGTCTACCGGTCCTCCGGCCCGGGCGGCCAGTCCGTGAACACCACCGACTCCGCCGTGCGCATCACGCACATCCCGACCGGAGTCGTGGCCTCCTGCCAGAACGAGAAGAGCCAGTTGCAGAACAAGGAGCAGGCGATGCGTATCCTGCGCTCCAGGCTGCTCGCCGCGGCGCAGGAGGAGGCGGAGAGGGAGGCCGCCGACGCCCGCCGCAGCCAGGTCCGCACCGTCGACCGCTCCGAGAAGATCCGCACCTACAACTTCCCGGAGAACCGCCTCTCGGACCACCGCGTCGGCTTCAAGGCGTACAACCTGGACCAGGTCCTGGACGGCGACCTCGACGCGGTGATCCAGGCCTGCGTCGACGCCGACTCGGCGGCGAAGCTCGCCGCCGCGTAAGACCCGCACGCACGAGTACGACACGGAGGACTCGCGTGAACCTGCTGCTCGCCGAGGTGGCCCAGGCCACCCAGCGGCTGGCCGACGCCGGCGTGCCCTCGCCGCGCACCGACGCGGAGGAGCTGGCCGCGTTCGTGCACGGCGTGAAGCGCGGCGCACTGCACTCCGTGAAGGACGCCGACTTCGACGCCCGGTACTGGGAGGTCATCGCCCGGCGTGAGCAGCGCGAGCCGCTGCAGCACATCACCGGGCGGGCCTACTTCCGGTACCTGGAGCTCCAGGTCGGGCCGGGGGTGTTCGTGCCCCGGCCGGAGACCGAGTCCGTCGTCGGCTGGGCCATAGACGCCGTGCGCGCCATGGACGTCGTGGAGCCGTGCATCGTCGACCTGTGCACCGGGTCCGGCGCCATCGCGCTCGCTCTCGCCCAGGAGGTCCCGCGCTCGCGCGTGCACGCCGTGGAGCTGTCGGACGACGCCCTGGTGTGGACGCGGAAGAACGTGGCCGGGTCCAGGGTCGACCTGCGCCAGGGCGACGCCCTGACCGCCTTCCCGGACCTCGACGGACAGGTCGACCTGGTCATCTCCAACCCGCCGTACATCCCGCTCACCGAATGGGAGTACGTCGCCCCCGAGGCCCGTGACTACGACCCGGAGATGGCGCTCTTCTCCGGCGAGGACGGACTCGACCTCATCCGGGGCATCGAACGCACCGCGCACCGGCTGCTGCGCCCGGGCGGCGTCGTCGTGATCGAGCACGCCGACACCCAGGGCGGCCAGGTGCCGTGGATCTTCACCGAGGAGCGGGGCTGGGCCGACGCGGCCGATCACCCCGATCTCAACAACCGGCCACGCTTCGCCACCGCCCGCAAGGCGCTGCCGTGACCGCCCCGCAGACTTCATCCCCGCAGTACGTGTACGAGGAGGCCAGCTAGTTATGGCACGGCGATACGACACCAACGACGCGACCGACCGCGTGACGGGTCTGCGCGAGGCCGCGTCCGCCGTCCGCCGGGGCGAGCTGGTGGTGCTGCCGACCGACACGGTGTACGGCATCGGCGCCGACGCGTTCTCCTCGGAGGCGGTCGCCGACCTGCTGGCGGCGAAGGGGCGGGGCCGCAACATGCCCACGCCCGTCCTCATCGGCTCCCCGAACACCCTGCACGGCCTCGTCACGGACTTCTCCGAGATGGCCTGGGAACTGGTCGACGCGTTCTGGCCGGGCGCGCTGACGCTCGTCGCCAAGCACCAGCCGTCCCTCCAGTGGGACCTCGGCGACACCCGGGGCACGGTCGCGGTGCGCATGCCGCTGCACCCCGTCGCCATCGAGCTGCTCACCGAGGTCGGCCCGATGGCCGTCTCCTCGGCGAACCTCACCGGTCACCCGGCGCCGGAGGACTGCGACGCCGCCCAGCAGATGCTCGGCGACTCCGTCTCCGTCTACCTCGACGGCGGCCCCACCCCGGGCAACGTGCCGTCGTCCATCGTGGACGTCTCCCGTGAGGTGCCGCTGCTGCTGCGGGAGGGCGCGATCTCCCCGGACGAGCTGCGGAAGGTCGTACCCGACCTCGAGGTGGCGAATTGACGGCCCCTGAAGCGGGGCGTGGCATAGGCGGCGGGGGTTACAGCGCGGAGGAGACGACGACGTTCGGGTTCCCCCGCGACACCTTCCGCATCCTCCATGTCAGCACCGGCAACGTGTGCCGCTCACCCATCACCGAGCGGCTGACCCGGCACTTCGTCGCGGAGCGGCTCGGCGTACTCGGCGGCGGGCTGATCGTGGAGAGCGCCGGCACCTGGGGCCACGAGGGCGCGCCCATGGAGGCCAACGCGGAGACCGTGCTCTCCGAGTTCGGCGCGGACGCCGCCGGGTTCGTCGGCCGGGAACTGCTGGACGAGCACGTGATCATGGCCGACCTGGTGCTCACCGCCACCCGCGACCACCGGGCCCAGGTCATCTCCATGGGCCATTCGGCGGGCCTGCGCACCTTCACCCTGAAGGAGTTCACCCGCCTGGTCCGGGCGATAGATCCGGCCACGCTGCCGCCGCTGGAGGACGGCGTGGTCATGCGGGCCCGGGCGCTGGTGCGCGCGGCGGCGGCGCTGCGCGGCTGGCTGCTCGCCCCGACCGCCGAGGCGGACGAGGTGTACGACCCCTACGGCGCCCCGCTGACCTTCTTCCGGTCCGTCGGCGACGAGATACGGGACGCGCTGGACCCGGTGGTCACCGCGCTGACGGGCGTGGCCGCACACACGTAGGCGGACCCGGCCGGTCGTCACGACCGCGCGTCCGCCGCACCCCGGGCCTACATTGGGGATACGTCACCGTCGACCGCCCGGAGCCCGTCATGTCGGTCAGCACCGTTCACGAGACCGACGTCCTGCGGCGACAGGACCCGGCGATGGCCGAGATCCTGCTGGGCGAACTGGCGCGGCAGTCCACGACCCTCCAGCTCATCGCGGCCGAGAACTTCTGCTCGCCGGCCGTGCTCGCGGCCCTCGGCTCGGCGCTCGCCAACAAGTACGCGGAGGGCTACCCCGGCGCCCGGCACCACGGCGGCTGCGAGATCGTCGATGTCGCCGAACGCGCCGCCGTCGACCGGGCCAAGGCCCTCTTCGGCGCCGAGCACGCCAATGTGCAGGCCCACTCCGGCTCCTCGGCCGTCCTGGCGGCCTACGCGGCCCTGCTGCGCCCCGGCGACACCGTCCTCGCCCTCGGCCTGCCCTACGGCGGTCATCTCACCCACGGTTCGCCGGCGAACTTCTCCGGCCGCTGGTTCGACTTCGTGGGCTACGGCGTCGACGCCGAGACCGGGCTGATCGACCACGACCAGGTGCGCCACCTGGCCCGGAACCACCGCCCCAAGGCCATCGTCTGCGGCTCCATCGCCTACCCCCGCCACATCGACTACGCCTTCTTCCGGGAGGTCGCGGACGAGGTCGGGGCCTATCTGATCGCCGACGCCGCGCATCCGATCGGGCTGGTCGCCGGGGGAGTGGCGCCGAACCCGGTGCCGTACGCGGACATCGTCTGCGCGACCACCCACAAGGTGCTGCGCGGCCCGCGCGGCGGGATGATCCTGTGCGGTGCCGAGCTGGCGGGACGTGTCGACCGCGCCGTGTTCCCCTTCACCCAGGGCGGCGCCCAGATGCACACCATCGCCGCCAAGGCCGTCGCGTTCGGCGAGGCGGCGACCCCGGCCTTCACCGTGTACGCCCATCAGGTGGTCGCCAACGCCCGGGTGCTGGCCGGTCACCTGGCCGCGGAGGGGCTGGTGGTCACCACCGGCGGCACGGACACCCACCTGATCACCGCGGACCCGGCCCCGCTGGGCGTGGACGGCCGGACCGCGCGCGGCCGGCTCCTGGCGGCCGGACTGGTGCTCGACTGCTGTGTGCTGCCGCACGGCGACAGCCGGGGGCTGCGCCTGGGGACGGCGGCGGTGACGACCCAGGGGATGGGGGAGGCGGAGATGGTGCGGATCGCGGCGCTGCTGGCGGCCGTGCTGCGGGGCGGGACGGAGCCCGCGGCGGCGCGTGAGGAGGTGCGTGCGCTCACCGGCCAGTTTCCGCCGTATCCCGGCTGAGGCCGTATCCCGGCCGAGCGGGGGTAGGCGCAGATCCGTACACCCCGGTGTGTCCCGTTGTGGGCCTCCGGGGGACGCCTCGGACCCGGGCACACAGCCATGCGTGCAACCATCGTCGCTACCCGGCAGTCCTCATTCATATGCGTCCGTCGCTAGGGTGTGTGGCTGTGATGGCCAGCGAGACCTGTGGGGAAGCCCGTGCGTGAATACCTCCTGACGCTCTGCATCACGGCCGCGGTGACGTATCTCCTGACGGGGCCGGTACGCAAGTTCGCGATCGTGGCAGGGGCGATGCCGGAGATCCGGGCCCGGGACGTGCACCGGGAGCCCACTCCGCGCCTCGGTGGTATCGCGATGTTCTTCGGGCTGTGCGCGGGGCTGCTGGTGGCGGACCACCTGACCAACCTCAACGAGGTCTTCGCGAAGTCGAACGAGCCGCGCGCGCTGCTCTCCGGCGCCGCCCTGATCTGGCTGATCGGCGTCCTGGACGACAAGTTCGAGATCGACGCGCTGATCAAGCTGGGCGGTCAGATGATCGCGGCGGGTGTGATGGTCATGCAGGGTCTGACGATCCTGTGGCTGCCCATCCCGGGCGTCGGGAACGTCGCCCTGACCCAGTGGCAGGGCACGCTGCTGACGGTGGCCCTGGTGGTCATCACGATCAACGCGGTGAACTTCGTGGACGGCCTGGACGGTCTCGCGGCCGGCATGGTGTGCATCGCGGCGGGCGCGTTCTTCCTGTACGCCTACCGGATCTGGACCTCGTACGGCATCGAGGCCGCCGCTCCCGGCACGCTGTTCGCGGCGATCCTCATGGGCATGTGTCTCGGCTTCCTGCCGCACAACATGCACCCGGCGCGGATCTTCATGGGCGACTCCGGGTCGATGCTGATCGGCCTGGTGCTGTCGGCCGGCGCGATCTCGATCACGGGTCAGGTGGACCCGGACGCCCTGGCGCTGTTCACGGGCTCGGAGAAGGCGGCGGTGCACCAGACGGTGCCGGTCTACATCCCGCTGCTGCTGCCCCTGACGATCATCGCCGTGCCGGCCGCCGACCTGGTCCTGGCGATCGTCCGCCGCACCTGGCGCGGCCAGTCCCCGTTCGCCGCCGACCGCGGCCATCTGCACCACCGCCTGCTGGAGATCGGCCACTCGCACAGCCGGGCCGTGCTGATCATGTACTTCTGGTCGGCGCTGATCGGCTTCGGGGCGCTGGCGTACTCCGTGAACTCGGCGTCGATGTGGATAGTGCTGGGCGTGGTCTTCCTGAGCGCGGTCGGCCTGATCCTGCTGCTGCTCCCGCGCTTCACGCCGCGCGTGCCGGTGTGGGCCCAGCGCTTCGTGCCGCCGCGCTACCGGAGGCGCCGCCGGTCCCCGGAGGCGGCGGACGGGGCCGTGGCGGCGGAGTCCGCGACGGGGGAGTCCGGGGGGCAGGAGGCTCCCGGGGCGGAGCAGCGCGCCCCCGTCACGGCCGGGGCTCCGGGCGTCAACGGGGCGACCGCTATCGGCGCTCGATCGCGTTTTGTCGATCGCCGTTGAGACGCCCAAGGTAAGAATCTGACTAGAGCATTGCCAACTCGTGGGGGAGCAAAGACCCCTAATACCAGACAAGTCGGCTCGGTTTTTGCACAGACGGGCACTGTCACTCTCATGTGTGACAGCAAGCACACCCAGCAGGTAAAGACCTCATCAAATAGTTTGTGATACGGTTCACGAGAACCCCGGATAGGACCGAAGGACCTGAGTGCGACGGTCCATTGGTGTGAGGTCTCGATCACTCAGCCCGGGACTACGCTCGTCCATGACGACACCCTGCCCCCTGTGAAAGCGGAGTTGCCGCCATGCCGTCCAATGACGCCCGGATCCTGGCCCAGACCGCCGTACCCACGGCCGTCGTCGGCGCGATTGCCGCCGTCGTCTGCGGAGTGGTCGCGGGGGGCAAGGGAGCCATCGGGGCTGTCATCGGGACGCTGGTGGTGATCGTGTTCATGGGCCTCGGTCTCTACGTGCTCCAGCGCACCGCCAAATCCTTTCCCCAGCTGTTCCAGATGATGGGCCTGATGCTTTACGCGGCCCAGCTCCTGCTGCTGGTCATCTTCGTCGCGCTGTTCAAGAACACGACGCTGTTCAACCCGCGTGCCTTCGCCATCGTGCTGGTGGTCACCACCCTGACGTGGATCGCCGCGCAGGCGCGTGCCCACATGAAGGCGAAGATCCTCTATGTCGATCCCGAAGCCTCGTCGAAGGGCGACAAGCCCGAGAAGACAGGGCACTCGTCGTGAGAGGTAGGGCCGGGATAAAGGCGCACGAGAGATCCTGCTATCGTCCGGTGCCAACTGCGGCATCGCGGGCGCGGGCATCTGAGCTGACGCCTGCTCAATCGCGAGGCGAGATGCCCCACAGCCGCCCCCACATCCGTAACACCAGTCCCGTGCCGACCCGCGGCCCTGCGCCGCGCCGACACAACGAGGTTGCCGTACCTATGCGCCACGATGAAGGAGCCCGCGGTGAGTGCTGACCCGACGCAGACGCTCGCTTTCGAAACGAGCTGTCACCTGTTCGACGGGTGCGGCTTCCCGGCTCCGGGCCTGCACTCGTTCCTGTTCAAGCCGCTCTGGGGCGACGCGGACAGCAACTTGTACTTCAACAAGACGATGCTGCTGGCGCTGCTCGGTTCCATCATCATCGTGGGCTTCTTCTGGGCCGCCTTCGCCAAGCCGAAGGTCGTCCCGGGCAAGCTCCAGCTGGTGGCCGAGTCCGGTTACGACTTCATCCGCCGGGGCGTCGTCTACGAGACCATCGGCAAGAAGGAAGGCGAGAAGTACGTCCCGCTCGTCGTCTCGCTCTTCTTCTTCGTCTGGATGATGAACCTCTGGTCGGTCATCCCGGTCGCCCAGTTCCCGGTCACGGCGATCATCTCGTACCCCGCCGTACTGGCCGGCATCGTCTACATCCTCTGGGTCGGGCTGACCTTCAAGCGACACGGCTTCGTCGGCGCCTTCAAGAACTTCACCGGCTACGACAAGTCGCTCGGCGCGGTGCTGCCGCTGTCGATGACGATCGAGCTGTTCTCGAACCTGCTCGTGCGGCCCTTCACCCACGCCGTCCGACTCTTCGCGAACATGTTCGCCGGTCACACCCTGCTGCTGCTCTTCACGATCGCCAGCTGGTACATGCTGAACGGCATCGGCATCGCCTACTCCGCCGTCTCGTTCGTGATGGTCATCGTCATGACGGCCTTCGAGCTCTTCATCCAGGCTGTTCAGGCGTACGTCTTCGTACTGCTGACCTGCAGCTTCATCCAGGGCGCGCTCGCCGAGCACCACTGAGCCCCCGACCACCCACCCAGACATCCGGTGGCCAACCCCCACCGGTACTTGAAAGAGAAGGAAGAACCGGCATGTCCGCTCTCGAAACCCTTGCCGCCGGCGTCCAGATCAAGGGCAACCTCGGCTCCATCGGTTACGGTCTCGCCGCCATCGGCCCGGGCGTCGGCGTCGGCATCATCTTCGGTAACGGCACGCAGGCTCTCGCCCGCCAGCCCGAGGCGGCCGGTCTGATCCGCGCCAACCAGATCCTGGGCTTCGCCTTCTGTGAGGCGCTCGCCCTGATCGGTCTGGTCATGCCGTTCGTCTACCCGGCCTCCTGACCCGACCGCCGCGCACCAAATAGACGAAAGGCACTGATATGAGCCCCCTGGTTCAGCTGGCGGCTGAGGAGGCCGAGAACCCCCTCATCCCGCCGATCCCAGAGCTCGTCATCGGCCTGATCGCCTTCGTCATCGTCTTCGGCTTCCTCGCCAAGAAGCTCCTCCCGAACATCAACAAGGTTCTGGAAGAGCGCCGCGAAGCCATCGAGGGCGGTATCGAAAAGGCCGAGGCCGCGCAGACCGAGGCCCAGAGCGTCCTTGAGCAGTACAAGGCCCAGCTCGCCGAGGCCCGGCACGAGGCCGCGCGCCTGCGCCAGGAGGCGCAGGAGCAGGGTGCCGCGCTCATCGCCGAGATGCGGGCCGAGGGCCAGCGGCAGCGCGAGGAGATCGTCGCCGCGGGTCACACCCAGATCGACGCCGACCGCAAGGCCGCCGCGTCCGCGCTGCGTCAGGACGTCGGCAAGCTCGCCACCGAACTGGCCGGCAAGCTCGTCGGCGAGTCCCTCGAGGACCACGCCCGCCAGAGCCGTGTGATCGACCGCTTCCTCGACGAGCTCGAGGAGAAGGCCGAGGCCACGCGATGAACGGAGCGAGCCGCGAGGCACTGGCAGCCGCACGGGAGCGTCTCGACGCGCTGACGGACTCCACGTCCGTGGACGCCGCGCAGCTCGCCGACGAGCTGGCGGCCGTCACCGCGCTGCTCGACCGCGAGGCCGGCCTGCGCCGGGTCCTCACCGACCCGGCGCAGCCCGGAGAGGCGAAGGCCGCGCTGGTCCAGCGTCTGATCGGTGGCCAGGTCAGCGGGTCGACCGCCGACCTGGTGTCCGGGCTGGCGCGCTCCCGCTGGTCGCAGCCCCGCGACCTGGTGGACGCGCTGGAGGAGCTGGCGGACATCGCCGACCTCACGGCCGCGGAGAAGACGGGCACGCTCGACGACGTCGAGGACGAGCTGTTCCGGTTCGGCCGGATCGTCTCCTCCAGCACCGGGCTGCGCGCCGCGCTCACCGACCGTGCCGCCGGCACCTCGGCCAAGGCCGAGCTGCTGAACCGGCTCCTCGGCGGGCGGGCCAAGCCGGCCACCGAGCGTCTGGTGACGCGCCTCGCGACCGCGCCGCGTGGACGTAGCCTGGAGTCGGGACTGGAGTCCCTGTCCAAGCTCGCCGCCGAGCGCCGGAACCGCATGGTCGCCGTCGTCACCTCGGCGGTGCCGCTGAGCGACGGGCAGAAGGAGCGCCTCGGCGCCGCCCTGACCAAGCTCTACGGGCGTCGGATGCACCTCAACCTCGACGTCGACCCCGAGGTCGTCGGCGGGATCCGGGTGCAGGTCGGTGACGAGGTCATCAACGGCTCGATCGCGGACCGGCTGGACGAGGCCGCCCGCCGCATGGCGAGCTAGCAGCAACTCGAAAATTCGAGAAACGCAGTACGTACTTACGGCCCTGGTTGGGCCGTGCAGAGGATTCACCTCTTTTCAGGGGGAGTCCCCATCCCCCCAAAGTGAAACTTCGGGCCCAACAAGGAGAGCAGGGAACCCAGATGGCGGAGCTCACGATCCGGCCGGAGGAGATCCGGGACGCGCTGGAGAACTTCGTCCAGTCGTACAAGCCGGACGCGGCCTCGCGCGAGGAGGTCGGTACGGTCACCCTTGCCGGCGACGGCATCGCGAAGGTCGAGGGCCTGCCCTCGGCCATGGCCAACGAACTGCTGAAGTTCGAGGACGGCACCCTCGGCCTCGCGCTGAACCTGGAAGAGCGCGAGATCGGTGCCATCGTCCTCGGTGAGTTCAGCGGCATCGAGGAGGGTCAGCCGGTCACCCGTACCGGTGAGGTCCTCTCCGTCGCGGTCGGCGAGGGCTACCTCGGCCGTGTCGTCGACCCGCTCGGCAACCCGATCGACGGTCTCGGCGAGATCGAGACGTCCGGCCGCCGTGCGCTGGAGCTGCAGGCCCCCACGGTCATGCAGCGCAAGTCGGTGCACGAGCCGATGGAGACGGGCTACAAGGCCGTCGACGCGATGACCCCGATCGGCCGTGGTCAGCGTCAGCTGATCATCGGTGACCGCCAGACCGGCAAGACCGCCCTGGCCGTCGACACGATCATCAACCAGCGCGACAACTGGCGCTCGGGCGACCCGAAGAAGCAGGTCCGCTGCATCTACGTCGCCATCGGCCAGAAGGGCTCCACCATCGCCGGCGTGCGCCGCGCGCTGGAGGAGAACGGTGCTCTGGAGTACACGACCATCGTCGCCGCCCCGGCGTCCGACCCGGCCGGCTTCAAGTACCTGGCGCCGTACACCGGTTCGGCCATCGGTCAGCAGTGGATGTACGAGGGCAAGCACGTCCTGATCATCTTCGACGACCTGTCGAAGCAGGCCGACGCCTACCGCGCCGTGTCGCTGCTGCTGCGCCGCCCGCCGGGCCGTGAGGCCTACCCGGGTGACGTCTTCTACCTGCACTCCCGCCTGCTGGAGCGCTGCGCCAAGCTCTCCGACGACATGGGCGCCGGTTCGATGACCGGTCTGCCGATCGTCGAGACCAAGGCCAACGACGTCTCGGCGTTCATCCCGACCAACGTCATCTCCATCACCGACGGCCAGTGCTTCCTGGAGTCGGACCTGTTCAACGCCGGTCAGCGCCCCGCGCTGAACGTCGGTATCTCCGTCTCCCGAGTCGGTGGTTCCGCGCAGCACAAGGCGATGCGCCAGGTCTCCGGCCGCCTCCGGGTGGACCTCGCCCAGTTCCGTGAGCTGGAGGCGTTCGCCGCCTTCGGTTCCGACCTGGACGCGGCCTCGAAGGCCCAGCTGGAGCGCGGTTCGCGCATGGTCGAGCTGCTGAAGCAGGACCAGTACCAGCCGATGGCCACCGAGGACCAGGTCGTCTCCGTCTGGGCCGGCACCAACGGCCGTATGGACGACGTTCCGGTCGCCGACATCCGCCGCTTCGAGCGCGAGCTGCTGGACTACCTCCACCGCAAGGAGGCCGGTCTGCTCACCTCCATCCGCGAGGGCGCCAAGATGTCGAACGACACGATCCAGGCGATCGACGACGCGGTGGCGGAGTTCAAGAAGCAGTTCGAGACCTCGGACGGCAAGCTGCTCGGCGAGGACACTCCGGCCGCTGCCGCCAAGTGACGTAAGGAAGGGACCTGACTCATGGGAGCCCAGCTCCGGGTCTACAAGCGTCGCATCCGATCCGTCACCGCGACCAAGAAGATCACCAAGGCGATGGAGATGATCGCCGCCTCGCGCGTCGTCAAGGCGCAGCGCAAGGTGGCGGCCTCCACGCCGTACGCGACCGAGCTGACGCGTGCGGTCACGGCGGTCGGTACGGGTTCGAACACCAAGCACCCGCTCACCACGGAGGCGGACAACCCGACCCGTGCCGCGGTCCTGCTCCTCACGAGCGACCGCGGTCTGGCCGGCGCCTTCAACTCCAACGCCATCAAGGCGGCGGAGCAGCTGACCGAGCGCCTGGAGCGCGACGGCAAGCAGGTCGACACGTACATCGTCGGCCGGCGCGGTGTCGCCCACTACAACTTCCGTGAGCGCAAGATCGCGGAGTCGTTCACGGGCTTCACCGACGAGCCGTCGTACGCGGACGCCAAGAAGGTGGCGGCGCCGCTGATCGAGGCCATCGAGAAGGACACGGCCGAGGGTGGTGTGGACGAGCTCCACATCGTCTTCACCGAGTTCGTCTCGATGATGACGCAGACGGCGCTCGACGCGCGGCTGCTGCCGCTGCGCCTCGACGAGGTCGCCGAGGAGGCCTCGCCCAAGGGCGAGATCCTCCCGCTGTACGACTTCGAGCCCTCGGCGGAGGACGTCCTCGACGCCCTGCTGCCGCGCTACGTGGAGAGCCGTATCTACAACGCGCTGCTCCAGTCGGCCGCTTCGAAGCACGCCGCCACGCGGCGCGCGATGAAGTCGGCCACCGACAACGCGGGCGAGCTGATCAACACGCTCTCCCGTCTTGCCAACGCGGCCCGCCAGGCCGAAATCACCCAGGAAATCAGCGAGATCGTCGGTGGCGCGAGCGCCCTGGCCGACGCGACCGCGGGGAGTGACCGATAATGACCACCACTGTTGAGACCGCGACGGCTACGGGCCGCGTCGCCCGGGTCATCGGCCCGGTCGTCGACGTGGAGTTCCCCGTCGACGCGATGCCGGACATCTACAACGCCCTTCACGTCGAGGTGGCCGACCCGGCCAACGCCGGCGAGAAGAAGACGCTGACCCTGGAGGTCGCCCAGCACCTGGGTGACGGCCTGGTCCGCACCATCTCCATGCAGCCCACCGACGGTCTGGTCCGCCAGGCCGCGGTCGTCGACACCGGCGACTCCATCACGGTGCCCGTCGGCGACTTCACCAAGGGCAAGGTGTTCAACACCCTCGGTGAGGTGCTGAACGTCGACGAGACCTACGAGGGCGAGCGCTGGGGCATCCACCGCAAGGCCCCGAACTTCGACGAGCTCGAGTCGAAGACCGAGATGTTCGAGACGGGCGTCAAGGTCATCGACCTGCTCACCCCGTACGTCAAGGGCGGCAAGATCGGCCTGTTCGGCGGCGCCGGCGTCGGCAAGACGGTGCTCATCCAGGAGATGATCTACCGTGTCGCCAACAACCACGACGGTGTCTCCGTGTTCGCCGGTGTCGGTGAGCGCACCCGTGAGGGCAACGACCTGATCGAGGAGATGTCGGACTCCGGCGTCATCGACAAGACCGCGCTGGTCTTCGGTCAGATGGACGAGCCCCCGGGCACCCGTCTGCGCGTCGCGCTGGCCGGCCTCACCATGGCCGAGTACTTCCGTGACGTCCAGAAGCAGGACGTGCTGTTCTTCATCGACAACATCTTCCGCTTCACGCAGGCCGGTTCCGAGGTCTCCACCCTGCTCGGCCGTATGCCGTCCGCGGTGGGTTACCAGCCGAACCTGGCCGATGAGATGGGCCTCCTCCAGGAGCGCATCACCTCGACCCGTGGTCACTCGATCACCTCGATGCAGGCGATCTACGTCCCCGCGGACGACCTGACCGACCCGGCCCCGGCCACCACCTTCGCCCACCTCGACGCGACGACGGTGCTCTCCCGTCCGATCTCCGAGAAGGGCATCTACCCGGCCGTGGACCCGCTGGACTCCACGTCCCGGATCCTGGACCCGCGCTACATCGCCGCGGATCACTACAACGCGGCCATGCGCGTGAAGACGATCCTGCAGAAGTACAAGGACCTCCAGGACATCATCGCGATCCTCGGTATCGACGAGCTGGGCGAGGAGGACAAGCTCGTCGTCCACCGTGCCCGTCGTGTGGAGCGCTTCCTGTCCCAGAACACCCACGTCGCCAAGCAGTTCACCGGCGTGGACGGCTCGGACGTGCCGCTCGACGAGTCGATCGCCGCGTTCAACGCGATCTGCGACGGCGAGTACGACCACTTCCCCGAGCAGGCGTTCTTCATGTGCGGTGGCCTGGAGGACCTCAAGGCCAACGCCAAGGAGCTGGGCGTCTCCTGAGCCTCGCGCTCGTGTGAGGGGGCGGGCGCGTCCCGCCCCCTCGTCCACGCCTACTAGAATTGACCCCAACACCCGGCACTACCGCCGGGTGGTGACCCGAGGAGCCACCCTTGGCTGCTGAGCTGCACGTCGAGCTGGTCGCCGCCGACCGCCAGGTCTGGTCCGGTGAGGCCACCCTGGTCGTGGCGCGCACCACGTCCGGCGACATCGGCGTCATGCCCGGTCACCAGCCGCTGCTCGGTGTGCTGGAGTCGGGCCCGGTGACCATCCGTACGAGTGATGGTGGAACGGTCGTCGCCGCGGTGCACGGCGGTTTCATCTCGTTCGCGGACAACAAGCTGTCCCTGCTGGCCGAGATCGCCGAACTGTCGGACGAGATCGA
This sequence comes from Streptomyces naphthomycinicus, assembly GCF_020400595.1. GTDB lineage: Bacteria > Actinomycetota > Actinomycetes > Streptomycetales > Streptomycetaceae > Streptomyces > Streptomyces naphthomycinicus. The sequence continues at coordinate 24,665 of NZ_JAINRE010000031.1, forward strand.
CATCCAGCGCACGGAGCGGGAGCTGGAGCGCGCGAAGGCGGAGGGCGACGCCGCCGCCGAGCGCCGCGCGGACGTCCGACTGCGTGCCGCGGCGGCGCGCTGAACCAGCCGCGCCGACGTTGACGTCACTCAGCCGCGGCCGGCCCGGAGCAATCCGGTGCCGGTCGCGGCTGAGGCAGATGTGGGTGTCTTTTCCGTTTCATTACCCAGTGACAGAAGCAGTTCCCCTACCTAGGAGACGAGGAGGTCGGTGCCGATGGTCCTCGCTCTGACTGTGTGCGGAATCGTGGTCGCGCTCGTGGTGGTGGGGCTGTTCCTGTTCGGATTGCGGCGCAGGCTCATCCAGCGCTCCGGCGGCACCTTCGACTGCTCGCTGCGCTGGGACGTGGCCGAGAAACCGGACACCGGCGGCAAGGGCTGGAGCTACGGCGTCGCCCGCTACAACGGCGACCGCATCGAGTGGTATCGGGTCTTCTCCTACGCCTTCCGCCCGCGCCGCGTCCTGGAGCGCGCGCAGATCGAGGTGGCCGGCCGCCGGCTGCCCGAGGGCGAGGAGGAGCTGGCGCTGCTCTCGGACGCGGTGGTGCTGGCGTGTACGCACCGGGGTACCCGTCTCGAACTCGCCATGAGCGAGGACGCGCTGACCGGCTTCCTCGCGTGGCTGGAGGCGGCCCCGCCCGGACAGCGAGTGAACGTGGCCTGACGCACTCACCCTCCCCCGGACGAGGTCCGGGGGAGGGTGACGTGTCTGCCGCGGTTCGCTCTTACAGGTTGTCGCTGATGGCGCTCACCAGTTCACCGTTGCTGGTGTCGCCGCTGAACTCCCAGAAGAACGCGCCGCCGAGGCCCTGGGTGTTGGCCCAGGCCATCTTCGACTTGATGGTGGCGGGAGTGTCGTACGACCACCAGTTGCTGCCGCAGTGCGCGTACGCGGTGCCGGCGACGGTGCCGGTGGCCGGGCAGGACGACTTCAGGACCTTGTAGTCCTCGATGCCCTGCTCGTAGGTGCCGGCCGCGGGGCCGGTGGCGGTGCCGCCGGGGGCGTCCTGGGTGACGCCGGTCCAGCCGCGGCCGTAGAAGCCGATGCCGATGAGCAGCTTCTTGGCGGGCACGCCGATCGCCTTGAACTTGGCCAGCGCGTCGGCGGTGGTGAAGCCCTCCTTCGGGATGCCGCTGTACGAGGTGAGCGGGGAGTGCGGGGCGGTCGGGCCCTTGGCGTCCCACGCGCCGAAGAAGTCGTACGTCATTACGTTGTACCAGTCGACGTACTGGGCGGCGCCCGCGTAGTCCGCGGCCTCGATCTTGCCGCCGGCGGAGCCGTCGGCCGTGGTGGCGGAGGTGACCAGGTTGTTGGAGCCGAACTTGGCGCGCAGCGCGGCCATCAGGTTCTTGTAGGCCGCGGCCCCGCTGGTGTCACAGGTCAGGCCGCAGGCGTTCGGGTACTCCCAGTCGATGTCGATGCCGTCGAAGACGTCGGCCCAGCGCGGGTCCTCGACCAGGTCGTAGCAGGACTGGGCGAAGGCGGCCGGGTTCTTCGCGGCGTCACCGAAGCCGCCGGACCAGGTCCAGCCGCCGAAGGACCACAGCACCTTGATGTTCGGGTACTTGGCCTTCAGCTGGCGCAGCTGGTTGAAGTTGCCGCGCAGCGGCTGGTCCCAGGTGTCGGCGGTGCCGCTGACGGACTGGTCGGCGGTGAACGCCTTGTCGTAGTCGGCGTAGGAGTCGCCGATCGCGCACTTGCCGCCGGTGACGTTGCCGAAGGCGTAGTTGATGTGCGTGATCTTGGACGCGGAGCCGGACGTCACCAGGTTCTTGACGTTGTAGTTGCGGCCGTAGATGCCCCACTCGGTGAAGTAGCCGAGCTTGACCTTGTCGCCGGTGGGCGGGGGAGTGGTGCCGCCGCCGGTGGTGTGCACCTTGACCGCGCCGCTGACCGGGCCGGTCTGGTCGGCGGTGTCACGGGCCTGCACGGTGTACGAGTAGTCGGTGCCGGCGGTCAGGCCGGAGTCCGTGTACGACGTGGTGGTGACGGTGCCGACCTTGGTGCCGTCGCGCAGCACGTCGTAGTTCTTGACGCCCTTGTCGTCGGTGGCCGCGCTCCAGGAGAGCTTCACCGAGGTGTCGGTGACGGAGGAGGCGGTCGGGGTGCCGGGGGCGGAGGGGGCCGCGTCACCCGGGACCGTCGTACCGTCGCAGCTGTCGCCGTTCAGCTTGCAGTTGGACGGGGAGCCGGAGCCCGCGCCGTTGAAGCCGAAGGAGACCGAGGCGCCGGGGGCGAGGGTGCCGTTGTAGGACCTGTTCTTGGCCGTCCAGTGGTTGCCGGAGCTGGTGACGTCGGCGTCCCAGGCGGAGGTCACGGACGTGCCGGAGGGGAAGTCCCACTCGACGGTCCAGGAACTGATGCTGCTGCTGCCGGTGTTCTTGATGGTCCACTGGCCGCCGAAGCCGTTGCCCCAGTCGCTGCTCTTGGTGAAGCTGGCCGTGGCGTTCGTCGCGGCCTGGGCGGGACTGGCGAGACCGACCAGGCCGGCCAGGGGGAGCAACAGGGTCGCGAACCCTGCCGCGGCTCTGTGTCTCAAGCGCATGCTGCGCCTCCCTCGTCGTCGGGGGTGTCAGGGGCGTGACTGAGCCTTCACGCCCCACGGTGCTGCGAGGGTAGAAAGGTCTGGACCACAGGTCAATAGGTCTGGACCATTCCGGCTCGATGCCTCACCGGAGTCCCAACTCACGCGCCAGTACGGCCGCTTGCACCCGGCTGCGCAGTCCCAGCTTGGCCAGCAACCGGCTGACGTGCGTCTTCACCGTGCCCTCCGCCATGTCCAGCCGGAGACCGATCGCCGCGTTCGGCAGCCCTTCGCCGATACAGCCCAGCACCTCCCGCTCCCGTGGCGTGAGGTCCGCCAGCACGGCCGGATCGGCCACCGCCGCCGGCGCCGGAGCCGACGCGAACTCGGCGATCAGCCGCCGGGTCACGGCCGGCGCGACGATCCCCTCGCCGCGCGCCACCGTCCGCACCGCGTCCAGCAGATCCCGCGCCTCGGTGTTCTTCAGCAGAAACCCCGCCGCCCCGGCCCGCAGCGCCCCGAACACGTACTCGTCGAGGTCGAAGGTGGTCAGCACCAGCACGTCCGCGAGCCGTTCGGCGACGATCCGCCGGGTCGCCGTCACCCCGTCCAGCCGGGGCATCTGCACGTCCATCAGGACCAGGTCCGGGCGCAGCTCCCGGGCCAGTTCCACCGCCCGCTCACCGTCCTCCGCCTCGCCGACCACGTCGATGTCCGGCGCGCTGCGCAGGATCAGGACCAGCCCGGCCCGGACGGCGGACTGGTCCTCGGCCACGAGGACCCGGACGGGGCGGCTCATACGGGGTCTCCTTCGGTGAGCGGAAGCGTGGCGCGGACGGACCACAGGGCATCGTGGGGGCCGGCCTCGAACGTGCCGCCGAGCAGCGCCGCCCGCTCCCGCATTCCGGTCAGCCCGGCACCGGATCCCGGCGCGCGGGGCGCGTCGCCCGGCCGGTAGGGGCTGGTCACCCGGATGTCCAGGACGCCGTCGTCCTGCCGGAGAAGGACGCGTACGCGGCCCCGCGCCGCATGCTTCAGAGCGTTGGTCAGCGCCTCCTGCACGATCCGGTAGGCGGCGAGTTCCACGGGCGCCGGCACCTTGCCGTGGCCGGCGTCCAGGGTGACCTCCAGACCGTTGGCGCGAGCGCCGTCCACCAGGGCGCCCAGGCCGTCCAGGGTGGGGGACGCGGCGGGCTCCCGGTCGCCGGAGCCGTCGCGCAGGATGCCGATCAGCCGGCGCATCTCGGCCAGCCCCGCCACGCTGTTCTCCCGGATGACGGCCAGCGCCTCCCGGGAGGTGTCCGGGTCGTCGAGGGAGAGCGCCGCCGTGGAGTGGATGGCGATGGCCGACAGATGGTTGGCGACCATGTCGTGCAGCTCGCGTGCCATCCGGGACCGCTCGGCCGTGACCGCCTGGACGCGGTCCATCTCGGCCAGCAGCGCGGTCTGTTCGGCCCGCAGCCGCGCGGCCTCGGCCGCGTCACGGTGGTCGCGCACCAGCACACCGGTGGCGGCCGGTCCGAACGCCACCACCCCGACGCCCACGCCGATGAGCAGGCCCTGCGGATCCCGCCACAGCGCGGCGGGCACGACTCCGGCGACCACCGTCAGCATCCCCGTCACCCAGGGGATGCGGCGGGCGGCGGCCGGGGTGCCGTACAGCACGGCCGCGTACATCAGGTCGGTGTACAGCACGATCGTGACGATGCTGCCGAGGGTCACCGTGTCCAGGACGAGCGCCGCCGTGCCGATCACCAGACCGGTGCGGGGCAGGACGCGGCGCAGCGGCTCGCAGGCCGCCGTCACGGCCAGGGGCACGAGCGGGGCCCAGGGGGCGTGCCACAGCACGAGGGGGTCCGCGCCGACACGGGGGTGGATCCCCAGCGCCCACAGCACCACTCCGCCGGCCAGCCCGCCCACGGCGATGCGCCAGTCGTCGCGATGCGGACGGGGCGGTGCGAGGGACATGCCCCCCATCCAACACGGCCGCCGGCCGCCGCGCCTGCTCCCCGGGAAGGGTCCCCGACTGCGACTTTCGCTTACGGCGGTCTCGTCGGTGCCGACGATGAACCGCGCGCCGGCCCGGGGGAGCCTGGCAGGGTGAACGAGGGGAGCGAACCGTGATCGTCGGACTGATCATCGCCTGCGAGGTGGCGTTCTGGGTGCTGCTGGCCGCCGGACTGACCTTCCGGTACGGGCTGCGGATGCCCCGTACGGGCATGGCCCTGCTGCTGTGCGAGCCGCTGCTGGAGATCGTGCTCTTCGCCGTCACCGCGATCGACCTCAGGAACGGCGCCGAACCCGACTGGCGGCACGGCCTCGCCGCGGTCTACATCGGCTTCACGGTGGGGCTCGGCCACTCCACCGTCAAGTGGGCCGACGCCCGGGCGGCCCACCGCTTCGCCGGCGGACCGCCGCCGGTGCGGCCGCCGAAGTACGGCACGGCCCGTACCGTCCACGAGTGGAAGGTCGCGGGGCGCTGGATCCTGGCCTCGGCCGTCGCCCTCGCCCTGTTGCAGGGCGCCGTCTGGTACGTCGGCGACCACGGCGACACCGGCTCGCTGCGGGCGTGGCAGACCCGCATGCTCTGGGTGATCGGCATCAACCTGGTCATCGCCGCCAGTTACACCTTCTTCCCGAAGCGGGAGCCGGAGCGCGCGGGAGTCGAAAATCCGCTCGACACCGGTGCGGGGACCGGGAGATCATCGCGGCGATGACACGCACCGATACGCCTCCCGCCTGGGACGAGCGCACTCAGCTGACCACCTTCCTCGACTACGTCCGCGCCACCGCGCGTGCCAAGTGCGAGGAAGTCTCCGAAGAGGACGCCCGCAAGGCGCTCCTGCCCGGCTCGCCTCTGATGACCCTGAGCGGGCTGATCAGCCACCTGCGCTGGGTCGAGTACTACTGGTTCCGGGTCGTCTTCCTCGGAGAGGAGGACGAGGGTCCCTGGACCGAGGAGGACCCCGACCGCGAGATGCGCATCGCCGTCGACATCCCGCTGTCCCAGCTGCTCGACGAGTACGCCGCCGACTCCGCCCGGCACAACGAACTGATCGCCGCGCACGGCCTGGACGACAGGGCGCAGCGCAAGCGGGACGACGGCAGCGCGGTCGACCTGCGCTGGATCGTGCTGCACCTCATCGAGGAGACGGCCCGGCACAACGGCCACCTCGACATCCTGCGCGAGATGGCCGACGGCCGCACCGGCGCCTGACCGGACCGGCAGGGCCCGGGGCCCTTTCCGGCGATGCGCGGTCGACGACCGGATCGCCGGGCAGGCCCTAGCGCTCCCCGCCCGGCACCCACAGCACGTCCCCGGTCTCCCGGTTGGCCTCGCGGGCCAGGATGAACAGCAGGTCGGAGAGGCGGTTGAGGTAGGTCGCGGTGAGCGGGTTCATCGTCTCGCCGTGCGCCTCCAGGGCCGTCCAGGTGGAGCGCTCGGCCCGGCGCACGACCGTGCACGCCTGGTGCAGCAGGGCCGCACCGGGGGTGCCGCCGGGGAGGATGAAGGAGCGCAGTTTCTCCAGCCGCTCGTTGAAGCGGTCGCAGTCCGCCTCCAGCCTGTCGACGTAGAACTGCTCCACCCTGAGCGGCGGGAACTCCGGCTTCTCCACCACCGGCGTCGACAGATCCGCACCCACGTCGAACAGGTCGTTCTGGACACGGGTGAGGACCGTGACGATCTCCTCCGCCAGACCGCCCAGCGCGATCGCGGTGCCGATGACCGCGTTGGCCTCGTTGGTGTCCGCGTAGGCGGAGATCCTCGGATCGGTCTTGGGCACCCGGCTCATGTCGCCGAGGCTGGTGGTGCCCTGGTCGCCGGTCCTGGTGTAGATGCGTGTCAGATTGACCATGTGGCCAGCGTAGTTACGCCCCGGCCGTCCGGAACACCCGTGTGCCCGCCGTCACGGCCAGCGCCGCGAATCCGACGGCGACCAGGACGCCGTAGAGCATGTGCGCCGTCGCGTACTGGCCGGCGTAGGCGTCGCGGACCGCGTCCACCAGATAGCGGAACGGCACGAAGTGCGACAGCACGTCCAGCCAGGTGGGCGCCAGGGACATCGGGAGCATCAGCCCGGACAGCAGCATCGACGGCATCGACACCGCGTTGATCAGCGGTCCGAACTCCTGCGGGGTGCGGACCTTCATGCCGAGCGCGTAGGACAGCGAGGCCAGTGACAGCGTGAGCAGGGCGACGAAGGCGAAGCCGATCAGGATGCCGGCCAGTGGCGCGCGCAGCCCCATCACCAGTGCGGCCAGCACCAGCAGCACCGCCTGGAAGACGAAGACCGTGGCGTCGCGCAGCACCCGGCCGAGCAGCAGAGCGAGCCGGCTGACCGGGGTCACCCGCATCCGCTCCACCACCCCCTGCCCGTTCTCGATGATGACCGTGAAGCCGGCGAACAGGGCACCGAACAGTCCGAGTTGCAGCAGCAGCCCGGGGACCAGCACCTGCCAGGAGCTCCCCTGGCCGCCCAGCGGCAGACCGGTGAGCAGCGGGCCGTAGAAGAGCAGATAGAGCAGGGGCGTCAGCACCCCGAAGAGCAGGGCGAAGCGGGAGCGCAGGGACTGGCGGAGATAGCGGCCGTAGACGAGGGCCGTGTCGTTGAGGAGCATGAGCGGTCCTATACGGCGACGGGGGCGGAGTCGGCCGGGGCGGGGCCCCGGCCGGTGATCGCGAGGAAGGTGTCCTGGAGCGTGGCGTCGAGCGAGCCGCCGTAGCGCAGTCTGAGCGCGCTCGGGGTGCCCTCGGCGGCGACCGTGCCCCCGTCGACGACGACCAGGCGGTCGGCGAGGGCGTCGGCCTCGTCCAGGTAGTGGGTGGTCAGGAAGACGGTCGTGCCGTGCTCGTCGCGCAGGCGGCGGACCAGGTCCCACAGGTCGGCGCGGCTGCCGGGGTCGAGGCCGGTCGTCGGCTCGTCCAGGAACAGCACCTTGGGCCGGTGGGTGAGTGCCATCGCGATGTCGAGGCGGCGGCGCTGGCCTCCCGAGAGCGCGCCGGCCCTGCGGTCGAGCAGTCCGGTGAGATCCAGTTCCCGGGCGAGTTCCGCGGCCCGCGCGATCGCCTCCGGCCTGGGCAGGCGGTACATCCGGCCCTGGGTGACCAGTTCCTCCCGGACGGTGATCTGCGGATCGACCCCGCCGGACTGGGCCACGTAGCCGCTGGCCCGGCGCACCCCGACCGGATCGGTCGCGAGATCGCAGCCGGCGACGGTGGCCGCGCCGCCGGTCGGTCGCAGCAGGGTGGTGAGCATCCGCAGGGTGGTGGTCTTGCCCGCGCCGTTGGGGCCGAGGAAGCCGAGGATCTCGCCCTCGTGGACGGTGAGGTCGAGGTCGCGGACGGCGTCGACGGGTCCGGTTTTCGTCCGGAAGGTGCGGGCGAGGCCCGCCGTACTGATGACTGCTGGCATGCCTCACAGAAAAACAGAGTCCCTGAAATTTTGCAATGACCCCAAGTTTTCAGCCGGCCCAGCGTAGTTAGGATGCGGGCATGGCAGAAGGGCTCAGGGAGCGGAAGAAGCGGCAGACCCGGCAGTACATCTCGGACATCGCCACGGGCCTGTTCCTGGAGCGCGGCTTCGAGGCGGTCACGGTCGCGGAGATCGCCGACGCGGCCAACGTCTCCGTCAACACGGTCTACAACTACTTCCCCGCCAAGGAGGACCTCTTCTTCGACCGCTCGGCCGGGATGGTCGACCGGCTGGCCCGCTGGGTCCGCGGCCGGGACGCCGGCGAGTCCGCCGCGCGCGCCGTCCTGCGGGAACTGCGCGGAGAGGTCGAGGCCGTATCGCCCCGGGTCGGCCTGATGGAGGGCTACGACCGCTTCATGCGCGTCATCCACGGGGCCCCGTCGCTGCGCTCCCGGCTGTGGAGCCTCCAGCAGGAGGTCCACGACGCCCTGGAGACGGCCCTGCGCGAGGAGACCCGCGCCACCGCCGGCGACCCGCTCCCGGACCTGATCGCCGGTCAGATCTGCTGGATCCACCAGGCGGTCTTCGTCACCATCGGCCGCGAGATGCTCGCGGGGCGCAAACCGGCCGAAGTGTCACGAGAGGTACTTGTCCTCCTGGACGACATCGAGGACCTGTTGAGTGAAAAGGTGCTCAACTACGCCGTCCGAGGCGCGGAATGACCCCTGCCGGTGTGATGTCCGTCAAATGAGACGTGACGCGCGTTACTTACCGGTCACACAGCGGCGCCGGAGCGCTATGGTCCGCCGAAGAAGCAGATGTCCATAGTGTTCAGGGAGTCGGAGTGGCAGGGAAGCTCGCCGTCATCGGGGCCGGTCTCATGGGTTCCGGCATCGCCCAGGTCGCCGCGCAGGCGGGCTGGGACGTCGTCCTGCGGGACGTCACCGACGAGGCACTGAAACGCGGCACCGACGGCATCAGGGCGAGCTACGACAAGTTCGTCGGCAAGGGCCGGCTGGCGGCCGAGGACGCCGACGCCGCCCTCGCGCGCATCACCGCGACCACCGACCTGGACGCGGCCGCCGACGCGGACGTCGTCGTCGAGGCCGTCTTCGAGAAGCTGGAGGTCAAGCACGAGATCTTCCGCGCGCTCGACAAGATCGTGCGCGAGGACGCCGTGCTCGCCTCCAACACCTCCGCCATCCCGATCACCAAGATCGCCGCGGTCACCGAGCGCCCGGAGCGCGTCGTCGGCGTGCACTTCTTCTCGCCGGTGCCGATGATGCAGCTCGTCGAGCTGGTCCGCGGCTACAAGACCAGCGACGAAGCCCTCGCCACGGCCCGGGAGTTCGCCGAGTCCGTCGGCAAGACCTGCATCGTCGTCAACCGGGACGTGGCCGGCTTCGTCACCACCCGGCTGATCTCCGCCCTGGTGGTGGAGGCGGTCAAGCTCTACGAGTCCGGTGTCGCGACGGCCGAGGACATCGACCTCGCCTGCAAGCTGGGCTTCGGCCACGCCATGGGCCCCCTGGCCACCACCGACCTGACCGGTGTGGACATCCTGCTGCACGCCGCCGGCAACATCTACACCGAGTCCCAGGACGAGAAGTTCGCCCCGCCGGAGCTGATGCGCCGGATGGTGGACGCCGGTGACATCGGCCGCAAGAGCGGGCAGGGCTTCTACAAGTACTGAGTCAACCCACTCACGCACAAGCGCCCCGGGAGTATCACCCCCAGGGGTGAATTCGGTATCGGTTCGCTTACAAACAGCAACCGTACCGCCACCCGCACAGTCAGACGTTGCACAGCACCGTCACCGAGTACGCCAACCGCAGCCAACGGGGAGCGCATATGTACATCAGGGGCGACCACGCCGAGCTGGTCGTCGGGGGCCGCCTCGACGTCCGCAGCGCGGCGGACGCCCGTACGGCCCTGCACTCGGCCGTCGACACCGGAGTCGGCGACCTGGTGCTCGACCTGTCCGAACTGGATTCCTGGGACGCCACCGGGCTCGGGGTGATCATGGGTGCCCACCGGCGGGCCGGCCGCTGCGGGCGCCGCCTGGTGCTGCGGGGGGTGCCGGCGCAGATGCAGCGCCTGCTGGTCGCCACCCGGCTGCACCGCATCCTCGCCATCGAGGGCGGCATCGGAGTGGAGTCGCTGCCCCGGGTGTGAGGCGTGCGGGGGGCGGACCGGGCGACGGCGAAGACCCGGGCGCACCCGCCGAAGTGCGCGTGGAGGGCAATCCTCACGAGACCGTGACGTCTCGGACCGTACGGCACCCCGCCCTGTCGGAGATACTGACCGAAGGTTTAGGGTGCGGTCGCCCGCCGCCTCGCAACCCTCGGCCGAGCGGGCCCGGACCAGAGGCGACAGCGCGGTGTGCGACCAGGCCGGGAGGGCCGGAACACGCGCACACGACGCTTTTGGGGGGCTGGAACCCATGGACCCGATCAACCCGGGACCCGACGAGCACGGTCAGACGCACGGCCGCCGCCCGCCCCGGGACTCCCTCACCTCCGACTTCGCCCCCGGTACCCCCGCGCCCGCCCGCATGGTGCAGATCGTCGCGGGCGACCTCCAGCTGACGGTCAATCCGGTCGACGGCAGCGAGATAGAACCCTGCCCGCCGGCCCAGCGCCCCGGCACCCCCCGCAAGCGCACCGCCGACGAGCGTGCCGAGACCGAACGCGCCGCCCGGCCGCCCGTGCCGCCCGGCCCCGCCCAGCCGGTGCTCTCCCTGCTGGAACGCCAGGACGAACGCGAACGCCTCGTCCGCCTGCTGGCCCGCGGCCGATCGGTCCGCCTCACCGGCCCGGGCGGCTCCGGCCGCACCGCCCTGCTCGACCTGGTCGCCGAGGACTGCGCGGACCTCGCCCCCGACGGCGTGGTCCGCCTGAACGGCTTCCACCGCACCGCCGGTGACGTCCTGCACGACCTGTTCCACGCTGTCCACGACGCCCCCCGGCACCGCCCCGGCCCCGACGAACTGCTCGCCCGCGTCCGGGAGATCGGCGCGGTCGTCGTCCTGGACGACCTGGAGTTCGGCGGCGCCGCCCTGGACGAACTGCTCGACGCCACCCCCGAGTGCGCCTTCCTGCTCGGCGCCACCCCCGACGTGCCCGCGCCCTCGGCCGAGTCGGAGGTGGAGGAGGTCTTCCTCACCGGTCTCGACCGCGCCGCCGGCGTGGAGATCCTGGAGCGGACCGTGGGCCGGGTGCTCACCGAGGAGGAGGCCAACTGGGCCGGCGACCTGTGGTTCGAGTCCGAGGGGCTGCCCCTGAGGTTCGTCCAGGCCGGCGCCCTGCTGCGGCAGCGCGATGAGCTGCGGGCCAGCACCGGCGCGGTGGACGAGTACGGCGTCTTCGAGGACGTACGCCCGCCCGCGGACACGTCCGCGGACCTCGACGACGACGTTCCGCTGCCGTCCCTGGGCGACGCCGCCGCCCCCGCCCCGCTGCTGGCCTCCCGGCTCGGCGCCTCCGCCCGCGCCGCCCTCCGCTTCGCGGTCGCCCTCGGCGGCGAGATACCCCACCAGGCGCACCTGCCCGCGCTGGTCGGCGACACCCACGCGGACGCCGCCCTCGGCGAGCTGGCGGCCTGCGGCCTGGTCTCCCCGGTCGGCTCCCGCTACCGGCTCGCGGCGGGCGTGCGGACCCAGCTGGAGGCCGCCGGATACGCCGAGGACGCCCCCGGCCGCGCCCTCACCGCCGCCCTGCACTACGCCTGGTGGGCCGGACACCCCTCCGTCACCCCCGAACGGGTGTCCGTGGAGGCCGACGCGGTCCTGGCCGCGCTCGCCGCCGTCGTGCCGCAGACGACCCCGCCCGTCGAGGGCGAGGAGAGCAGCGCCGTACGGCTGGCCCGCACGGCCGCGCCCGCCTTCGCCGCCGGACTTCACTGGAGCGCCTGGGAACGGGCCCTGCGGTCCGGGGCCGAGGCCGCCCGGCTGGCCGGCGCGGTACCCGAACAAGCCTATTTCCACCATGAGTTGGGCATCCACGCGCTCTGTGTCGGACAGCTCGACCGGGCCCGTGCCGAGCTGGAGGTCTCGGGCGGGCTGCGCGGCGCCCTCGCCGACAAGCGGGGCGCGGTCGCCGGCCGCCGCGCCCTCGCGCTGCTCGCCGACCGCTCCGGCGAGGTGCCCGGGCCGCCGGCGCGGACCGGGGAGGAGGCGCCGGAGGCAGGGCAGGAGGAGGCGGCGCCGCGGCCGTACGCCCCCGCCGACGACACCCTCGTCACCCGGCAGCTGCCGCAGGCCGGGCCGCAGGGCGGCGGTATCCGGAGCATGGTCCGGCGCAACCTGGTGGCGGTCGGCTCCGGCGCGCTGCTCGCCGCCGTGCTCGGCACCGTCATCACGCTCGGGATGACGTCCGACCAGGACGGCGACCGCAACCCGGCGGGCAGGGTCGAGGTCAACCCGTCGGCCGGGCAGGAGATCGGCGACGGCGGCCAGGAGGCCGACCCGGCCGGAACCGGCTCCGGCTCGGACGGCGGCACCGGTCCGGCCGCGGGCCGGCCCGCCTCGCCGGGTCCCGACGGCAGGTACGGCACGGCAGACGACCCGGCACCGCCGACGGACACGGCCCGGCCGTCGGAGAGCATCGCCCCGTCCGGCTCCGGCTCGCCCTCCGGCTCACCGTCCAAGTCACCCAAGCCGTCGGGCTCGTCCGGTTCCTCGGGCGGTTCGACGGGGGGCACGACCGGGGGCACCTCGGGCGGCTCGACGGGTGGTTCGACGGGCGGCTCCACGGGCGGCTCGTCCGGGGGCTCCACCGGCGGTACGACCGGCGGGACGACCGGCGGGACGACGGGGGGCTCCACCGGCGGCACCACCGGCGGTTCGACCGGGGGCTCCACCGGTGGTACGACGGGCGACACCACCGGGGGCTCGACGGGCGGGTCCACGGGCACCACCACCGACGGCGGCACCACGGGCGGCGACAGCGGCGGAACGACGACGGGCGGCACGGACGCGGGCACGAGCGGCTCCGCCGGGGGGACGTCGAGCAGCGCGTCGGCCTCGGAGAGCGCCCGGGGGGCGACCGCCGAGGTGATGTGACGCGGGGCCTCCCGCCGCCTTCACCGAGCCCACCCACCACTTCCCCCGCCGCCGCCCGCTGCCTTCGGCGGCGGTCCCGGGTCGTTCGGCACCGCCGGTGCGCGCCGTCGTGGCCGAGCGCCGTCGCGGCGGAGAGAAGTGGCCGGAGGGGAGGAAGGGCCGACGGACGAGGAGGGCGGGCCGACGGAGGAGGCGGCGGACGAGAAGGGCGGACCGACGGGGGAGGCGGCGGACGAGAAGGGCGGACCGACGGAGGAGGCGGCGGACGAGAAGGGCGGACCGACGGGGGAGGCGGCGGACCAGGAGGGTGGACCGACGGGACAGGGGCGGGGGCCGTCAGAACAGGCGGAGTTTGTCGTCCTCGATGCCGCGGAGGGCGTCGTAGTCCAGGATCTGGCAGTTGATGCCGCGGTCGGTGGCGAGGACGCGGGCCTGGGGCTTGATCTCCTGCGCGGCGAAGACTCCGCGGACCGGCGCCAGGTGCGGGTCGCGGTTCAGCAGGTCCAGATAGCGGGTGAGTTGCTCCACGCCGTCGATCTCGCCCCGCCGCTTGATCTCGACCGCCACCGTCCGGCCGTCGGCGTCCCGGCACAGGATGTCCACCGGGCCGATCGCGGTCATGTACTCGCGGCGGATGAGGGTGTAGCCCTCGCCCAGCGTCTCGATGCGGTCGGCGAGCAGTTCCTGGAGGTGCGCTTCCACGCCGTCCTTGATCAGGCCGGGATCCACGCCGAGTTCGTGCGAGGAGTCGTGGAGGATCTCCTCCATCGTGATGATCAGTTTCTCGCCCGCCTTGTTGACGACGGTCCACACACCCTCGTCCTCACCCGTCCCCTCCTTCAGCGTGCAGGGCGGCGACATCCAGTTGAGCGGCTTGTAGGCCCGGTCGTCGGCGTGGATGGAGACGCTGCCGTCCGCCTTGACCAGGATCAGGCGGGGCGCCGAGGGCAGGTGGGCGGTGAGCCGGCCGGCGTAGTCGACCGAGCATCGGGCAATGACGAGACGCATGGTCGGCAACGCTACTCGACGCGCGCCGGTGCTCGCGATCCGCGTGTACCGCTCCCTGTGAATCGCCCCAATTGTCCCTGGAAACTCTTGTTCATCCCTGGCCGATAGTGAGCATGAGGCGACCGTTCCATATACGCATTCTGCTGGTGTGGTCACCGACGGTTGCCTACCGTAGAGAACGGGAGGTTGCGGCCCATGTACTGAGCGTGTTCGAAATCGCGAACTCCCACATCTGTCCGGCAACCCCTGCGCTTCGGGGGTGCGAGAGGAGAACCCATGTCGCTCGACGTCTCACCGGCCCTACTCGAACAGGCCGAGCGAGGCGAGGTCGACGAAGCAGCATTCGTCGACTGCGTCCGGACCTCCCTGCCCTACGCATGGGAGATGATCAGCTCCCTGGTGGCCCAGCTGAAGGTGGACGGCGGACCCTTCGCCGACAACCAGACGCCCCCGCCGGACGAGCAGGCCCGCGGTCAGCTGCTGCGTGCGCTCGCGAGTGACGCCATCCGCGGCGCGCTCCAGCGGCACTTCGGCGTGCGGCTGGCCTTCCAGAACTGCCACCGGGTGGCGGTGTTCCCGCTGGACGCCTCGGTGGACGACACGTTGGCCCGCTTCACGTCGGTGCGCAACCAGTTGCTGAACCAGTCGCCGGAGCTTCGGGACTGCTGACGCGCGGCCTCGGTCCGGCCGCCAGGCGCAGAGCCGTCGGCTTGCCGCTCCACCTGCGGGAGGTGCATTCGGTACTGGGGCGGCAAGCCCCCCAGGCGGCTTGCTCGTCGGGGGCGGGTCAGCGCAGCTGGGGCAGCACTTCGGCGCCCAGGCGCCGCAGATTCTCCTCCGTGGCCGCGAGATCGCCCGAACCCTCGACCAGGAGGGCGAAGCGGGAGATCCCGGTGCGCTCCGAGGTGGCCGCGAGCCGGTCGGCGGCGAGCCGTGGGGTGCCCACCGGGTGCAGGCCGCAGAGCAGCTCGGTGTAGGCGTGCGGGTCGCGCATCGTGCGCTCCCGCCCGTCCACCGTGACATGGGCCGCGAGTCCCTGCCGCAGCCAGCCCGGCATCGCCTTCAGCAGCGTCTCCGCCGCGTCCGTGCGCCGGTCGGCGAGCTGGCACACCCCGGCGGAGACGTGGGCGGCGCCCGCGATCTCCTCGGCCGGCCGGCCCGCCGCGCGGGCGCAGCGCTGCCACAGGGCGACCATCTCGGCCTTCTCCTCGTCCCCGACGTGCATGCCGAGCAGCATCGGCAGCCCGCGCTCGGCGGCCAGCCGCACGCTCGCGGGCGAGGTGCAGGCGAGGACGACCTCGGGGCCGGGGGTCTCGGTCAGGGCTTCCGACGGCCGGGGGACGACGGGCACCTCGCGGAAGGAGTACCGCTCGCCGGAGGCCGCCACGGACGGCTCGCCCAGCCAGCGGAGCAGCAGATCGAGCGACTCCGGGAATCCGTGTTCGTACGCCTCCAGGCCCGTGCCGAACACTTCCAGGTCCACCCAGGGGCCGCCGCGTCCGACGCCCAGGGTGAACCGTCCGCCGCTGGTCAGATGCAGCAGCGCGGCCTGTTCGCCGAGGGCGACCGGGTGGGCGGTGGGCAGGACGCTCACCGCCGTGCCCACCCGGACGCGGCGGGTGCGGCCGAGCAGCAGCGCGGCCAGGGTGACCGCGGACGGGCATGTGCCGTAGGGCACGAAGTGGTGCTCGGCCAGCCATACGGCGTCCAGCCCGGCCTGTTCGGTGACCTCGGCGGAGCGGACCGCCCGGTGCAGCGCCTCCCCCGGGCCCTGGCCCGGGAACTGGGCGGCCAGCACAAAACTTCCTACGTGCATCGCATTTCCTGCTTCCTTGGCTCCGACCCGGAGCTCCCCCACCCGGCATAACCGTCTGACACGTGCCCAGGACACGGCCTGGCGGAGAGATTTGCCGATTGTCTGCAGAATGGGTCGCCGCGAAGGGGGACTTGTGCGGGTTGGTGCCCTACGCGTACCCCGCTCGGCGGCGCGTAGGCTGGATGCAGCCCGTGCTTCCTGTATAGCCCCGAGAGGTGTCCCGTGTCCCCGCGTCGCAACCGACCGAAGGCAGCCGGATCGTCGGGCCGGAGCGCCGAGGACGACCATGCCGGCCGGTACGGCGGCTGGCAGTCCACGGAGAGCTGGCAGGGCGAGGAGTGGAGCGTCCGGCATGTCGCGGGGGCCAGTTCGGAGGGCAAGACCTACCGCTGCCCGGGCTGCGACCAGCTGATCCCCTCCGGTGTCCCGCACGTGGTGGCCTGGCCGGAGCACGCGGGCGTCGACGACCGGCGGCACTGGCACAAGGCGTGCTGGAACGCGAAGGACCGCCGCACCACGCGGGTGCAGCGGTCCCGTAACGCGCCGAGGTTCTGAGCCGCCCCGGTCACACGTCCCGGCTCTGCAGCAGCGCGTACGCGCCCGCGTACACCACCGCCGTCAGTCCGAGCATGATCCACAGCGGGTCCCAGCCGGACGGGCCGGACTCGCTCAGCGAGTTGGCGTAGAAGACGCTCAGCTGGTTCGGGATCGAGTACTCGAACAGCCACTCGCGCAGCTTCGCGAGCGACTCCGTCGCCATGAACAGCGCGAGCACCAGCGGCGCGAGCAGCACACCGATCATGATGGTGATGGCACCCGCGGAGTGCCGGATGACCGAGCCGATGAGCAGCGAGAGCAGGCCGAGCAGCGCCATGTAGAGGCTGATGCCGACGGTGGCCTTGAGCCAGTCGCCGCCGGTGGGCGTCCGGGCACCGGTGCTCTCCAGCATGGACGCCTGGACCATGGCCACGAAGCCGGACGTGGCCAGGGTGAAGACGAAGGCGACGGCGAAGAACACGATCGACTTGGCGGCGAGCACCCGGGCCCGGCTGGGGCACGCGGTCATCGTCGTGCGGATCATGCCCGTGCCGTACTCCGAGGCCGTGGTCAGCACGCCCAGTGTGATGATGCAGATGCTGCCGAGCAGCAGACCGAAGAAGCCGAACGACAGCGGGTTCTCGCCGGACAGGGTCTCGGAGTCGGAGTTGGACTCGACCAGTGCGCCGGCCATCAGGCCGATGCCGACGACGAGCAGCACGAACACGCCGAGCGTCCACAGCGTGGAGCGCACCGACTTGATCTTCGTCCACTCCGAGGCCAGCGCGTGCCCGAGGTGGGTGCGCACGACCGGGATGGGCGAGGTGTAGCCGGGGTACGGCCCACCGGGCGCGGCTGCCGGGGCCTGCTGCATCGGGGGCTGGTGGGTGCTCATCGGGCGTCCTCGGGCTGGGTCGGGTCGGCGGGGGCGGAGGCGGGGGCCGGGGCGGCCGCGGGGGCCTGCTGCGGCGCGGGCGGGGCCGGCGGGGCGGCGGGTGCCTGCGGCGCGGGGGCGGCCGGAGCGTCCTTGGTCAGGGCCGGCGGCTGGGCCTGCGGTGCCGGGGCGGCCGGCGGGACCGGCGCGGGCTGCTGGGCCGGCGCGCCCGGCTGGGCGTAGGGGTTGCCCGGGGTGCCCGGAGCGCCGTATCCGTTCGCCGGAGCGCCGCCGTACGGGCCCGCGGGCGCGGCCGGCATGGCGAAGGCCTGGCCGCCCTGCTGGGGCGGCGGCGGGGCGTACCAGCCGGGCTGGCCCTGGCCGGGGACCGGCACGGGCGGCTGGGCGCCGGGCGGCAGCGGCTGCTGGAGGCCCGCCTTCTGGTCGGCGGTCGAGCGGTAGTCCACGGCGCCCTGCGTCATCCGCATGTACGCCTCCTCCAGCGAGGCCTGGTGCGGCGACAGCTCCCACAGCCGGACACCCGCCTCGTACGCGAGGTCGCTGATGCGGGGGAGCGGCAGCCCGGTCACCCGGAGCGCGCCGTCCTGCTCCGGCAGGACGTGCCCGCCGGCCTCGGCGAGCGCGGAGGAGAGCTTCTCGCGCAGCTGCGGCTCGGTGTCCGGGGTGCGCACGCGCGCGAAGTCCGCGGAGTTCGCCGAGATGAAGTCCGTCACGCTCATGTCGGCGAGCAGCTGGCCGCGCCCGATGACGATGAGGTGGTCGGCGGTGAGCGCCATCTCGCTCATCAGGTGGGAGGAGACGAAGACCGTACGGCCCTCCGCCGCGAGGGCCTTCATCAGGTTGCGGACCCAGAGGATGCCCTCGGGGTCGAGGCCGTTGACCGGCTCGTCGAAGAGCAGCACCTGCGGGTCGCCGAGCAGCGCGGCGGCGATGCCGAGGCGCTGGCCCATGCCGAGCGAGAAGCCCTTGGAGCGCTTTCTGGCCACGCCCTGGAGGCCGACGACGCCGAGCACCTCGTCCACGCGGCGGGCCGGGATGCCCGACAGCTGGGCGAGGCTCAGCAGGTGGTTGCGGGCGGTCCGGCCGCCGTGCACGGCCTTGGCGTCGAGCAGGGCGCCGACCTGCCGCGGAGCGTTGGGCAGCTTGCGGTACGGGTAGCCGCCGATGGTGACCGCCCCGGACGTGGGGTTGTCCAGCCCGAGGATCATCCGCATCGTCGTGGACTTGCCCGAGCCGTTGGGCCCGAGGAAACCGGTCACGGCGCCGGGCCGTACCTGGAAGGAAAGGTTGTACACGGCGGTCTTGTCGCCGTAGCGCTTGGTCAGGCCGACAGCCTCGATCATGCTCCGCACCCATCGAAAGGTTCAGGACAGCGGGGCACACGCCCCCGTAAGGGTTAGGAGGATATCGGTGCGCTGACGGTTCCGGCCAAGAGGAAGTAAAGCCTGACCACTACGCCGGGTCGCCCCGGGGACTACTGGGCGTCCCGGCGCTTGAGGAGGAGGTAGCCGCCGGTCAGCGCGGCGATCACCCAGAGCGCCATGATCCCCAGCCCGGCCCAGGGGCCGTAGGGCGTGTCGTCACCGACGCGCGGCACCACCTGCATGATCCGGTTGCCCGCCTGGTCCGGCAGGAACCGGCCGATCTTCTTCGTCGCGTCCACGTTGCCGAGGATGTTGGAGATCAGGAAGAAGAACGGCATCAGGATGCCGAGGGACAGCATCGGCGAGCGCAGCATCGCGGCGACGCCCATGGAGAACATCGCGATCAGCGTCATGTACAGCCCGCCGCCGAACACCGCGCGCAGCACACCGGGGTCGCCGATGCCGGCCCGGTGGGGGCCGAGCATCGCCTGGCCGAGGAAGAACGCCGCGAAGCTGGTGACGAGCCCGACGGCCAGCGCGAGCGCGGCGGCCACCGCGACCTTGCTGAACAGGAAGGTGCCCCGCTGCGGCACGGCGGCCAGGGAGACCCGGATCATGCCGGTGCTGTACTCGTTCGAGACGACCAGCACACCGAACACGATCATGGCGAGCTGGCCGAGGGTCATGCCCGCGAAGCTGATGACCGTGGGATCGAAGGAGAGCCGCTCCCGCGCGGGCATGTTGTCGAACTGGCTGTTCGACAGTGCGGAGAGCAGCGTCCCCACGGCGACGGTGACCACCACGGCCAGCGACAGCGTCCACACCGTGGACGCCACGGAGCGGATCTTGGTCCACTCGGAGCGGATCGCCCGGACGGCCGCCATGGCTCAGGCCTCCTTCCAGCCGGCGCCCCAGTCCCGCGGGGCGGGCTCCGGACCGGCCTGCGCGTGGTACTCCACCGCTTCCGCCGTCAACTGCATGAACGCCTCCTCCAGCGAGGCCTGCTGCGGGCTCAGCTCGTGCAGCACGAGCCCGTACCGCGCGGCCAGCTCACCGATCTGCTCGGCCTTGCCGCCCTCCACCTCCAGCGCCCCGCCGCCCGCCTCCACGACGGTGATCCCGGCCTGGTGCAGCACATCGCGCAGCCGTTCGCGCTGGGGGCAGCGGATCCGGACGTACGACCGCGAGTTCGCCCGGATGAAGTCGGCCATCGAGGTGTCCGCGAGCAGCCGCCCCTGGCCGATGACCACCAGATGATCGGCCGTCAGCGCCATCTCGCTCATCAGATGGCTCGACACGAACACCGTCCGGCCCTGGGCGGCCAGCGACTTCATCAGGTTGCGGATCCAGTGGATGCCCTCCGGGTCGAGCCCGTTGACCGGCTCGTCGAACATCAGGATCCGCGGGTCGCCGAGGAGCGCGCCCGCGATCCCCAGCCGCTGGCCCATGCCCAGCGAGAACCCCTTCGCCTTCTTCCGTGCCACGGCCGTCAGCCCGACCGTCTCCAGCACCTGGGCCACCCGGCTCGCCGGGATGCCGTTGCTCTGCGCCAGACAGAGCAGGTGGTTGTAGGCGCTCCGGCCGCCGTGCACGGCCTTGGCGTCCAGCAGGGCGCCGAGGTACGTCAGCGGATCCTTGAGCCGGTCGTAGTGCGTGCCGTCGATGCGGACGTCGCCGGCGGTGGGGCGGTCGAGTCCGAGGATCATCCGCATGGTGGTGGACTTCCCGGCCCCGTTGGGCCCGAGAAACCCCGTCACGATGCCCGGCCGGACCGAGAAGGTGAGGTGGTCCACCGCCACCTTCTCGCCGAACCGCTTGGTCAGCCCCTCCAGCTCGATCATGCGGCCACGCTAGGTCGGCCTCCGGAGGGCCGCCACTCGAACGTCCGCGGTATGCTCCAGCCCCCTTTGATCGGCGGGGGGCGGTGCCGGGGGGGCGCCGAGGGGACGGGACACGGGCGGGGGCGGCTGTGGTTCAGGACGGCAGACCGGGCACGGGGTGGCATCCGGTCCGGGCGGGGCTGTCGGTGGTGGCCGCCGGGGCGGCGGCCGGGCTCGCGGTGGAGTTCCACGTCCTCGGGTGGACGTCGATCCCGGGCAACTCCTGCGGCGGGCGGTACCGCCCTTGCCCGGACGGCACCGCCCCCACGCTCCTGCTGGCGTTCGCGCTGACGTTCACCGGGTACATCGCGCTCCTGGTCACCATCGGCAGGTTCGTCGACCGGCGCTCCGGCAAGGCCCTGCCCGCGGTCCTGGCCGTGCTGGGCGTGCTGTGCGCGCTGTGGCCCGGCTGGCAGGCGTACCTGTGGCTGCGCGGGCCGGTGCTCGACCTCGCCTGGCGGGCCGGTCCGGACCGGCCGTCGAGCGTGCGGGCCGAGGGCGTGTGGACCGTCGGCGAGCACGGCTCGACCGTGGTCCGGGTGCGCACCGACGCGCTGGTCGCCTACGACGCCCACGACGGCGACCGCCGCTGGACGCTGCGGGCGCCCGTGCGCGAGTCGGTGTGCGGGATGAGCGGGGGCGTCGCCGGCGGCGTCGGTCTGATCGCCTTCGCCCGCCACGGCAGAGCCTGTGACACCGTGTGGGGTGTCGACACCCGCACCGGCCGGAAGCTGTGGGAGCGGAGGATCACCGGGATCAACACCGGCGAGGACGGCGTGCTCGCGGCCGACGGGCGGGTGGCCCTCGCGCTGACCGGCACCGGGGTGCGGGCGTACGGCCTCACCGACGGCCGGCCGCGCTGGACCGCCGACCTGCGCGGCGGCGCGACCGGCGAGACGTGCGCGCCCCGCGTCGTGTCCGCGGCGCGCGGCACCACCCGGGTCGTGGTCACCTGCCGGACGGGGGAGAGGGACGGCGCGCGGCTCGTGACCCTGGACACCGCCACCGGCAAGCGGCGCGCCGCCCGGGCGCTGCCGGTGGAGAGCCCGGTCGACACGGCCGTGGTGATCGCGGCCGATCCCTTCACCCTGCTGCTGAAGGAGCGCGACGAGCGCGGTGTCGCGGCCGTCCTGTCCTACCCCGACGACGACGGCGACCCGGTCCGGATCCCGCTCTCCGCCGACGACGAGGACCTCGACCTCCAAGGCGCCACGGGCGAGGGCTTCACGGCACAGCCCGCCCTCAGGGCGGCGATCAGCGGGCGCACCCTCGTCGTCGCCACGGTGAAGCCCGGCGGCTACAGCGCCGACCACGTCTCCGGCTACGCCCTGCGCGACGGACGGCGGGTGTGGCGCGCCGGGGCGGACGATGCCGCCGCGCTGGCGTCCATCGGCCAGGGCCGGGTGGCCGTACTCGGCACGAACGGCCGGCTGTGGACCTTCGACGCGGCCGACGGGCACCGGATCGGCGAGGACGACGGCGTCATGGTCCGCGACAACCCCCTGAGCGAACGCCTCCGGCTGCTGCGCACGGCCGGCACCTGGATCGTCGTCAACGGCGAGGGCACCGAGCAGCCGCCCCTGTACGGCCTGCGCTAGCGAACGGCCCCGGGGGAGCGGCGGGAGGCGCCGGAGCGGCGGCGAGCGAGAGCGGCGCGGAGCGGCGGAGGACGCCGAGAGCGCCGAGAGCGCCGGAAGGGGGCGCGGGGCGGAACGGCGGGGGACGGTCGAGAGCGCCGAGAGCGCCGGAAGGGGGCTCGGGGCGGGGCGGAACGGCGGGGGACAGTGGGGGACGGCCGAGAGCCCGGAGCGTGGGGGGAGAGAGAACGGCGGAGGGGCGGCGGGACCGGGTCCCACCGCCCCTCACGGTGTCACAGCGCCGGACGACCGCCCCGGACTACCGGGACTGCTGCGCCGGAACGCCCCGGGAGATCGGCTCGTCGTCGGTCGACGTGCCGGCCGCGGCCACCGCGGCGCCGGTCAGCGTGGCGAGCATCTCGCGGACGTTCGTCAGCTGGGCGTTGATGCTGTCGCGGCGGTTGGTGAGCGCCGCCAGCTCCCGCTCGGATTCCGAACGGATCCGGTCGGCCTTGGCGTTGGCGTCGGCCACGATGTCCTCGGCCTGGCGCTGGGCGGTCTCCACCGTCTGGCGGGCCCGGCGCTCGGCGTCCGTGCGCAGCTTCTCCGCCTCCAGGCGCAGCTGCTCGGCCCGGTGCTCGATCTCCGCGAGCCGCTTCTCGGCCTTCTGCTGACGCGAGGCCAGGTCGCGCTCGGACTGCTCGCGGCGCTTGGCCAGGTTGGTCTCGAAGTCGGCGGCGGCCTGCGCGGCCTTGGCGCGGGTCTCCTCGAAGAGGGCGTCCGCCTCCTCCCGCTTGGACTGCGCGTCCTTCTGCGCCTCGGCACGCAGCTGGGAGGCGTCGGACTTGGCCTTCTCGACGATCCGGACGCCCTCGTCCTCGGCCTTGGCCTTGCGCTCGGCCGCGTACGACTCGGCGTCGTTGCGGACCTGCTGGGCCGCCGACTCCGCGAGGTCACGGTGCTGCTCGGCCGCCCGCCGGGCCTCCTCACGCAGCTCCTTGGCCTCTTCCTCGGCCAGGCGCAGGATCTTCTCGACCCGAGCGCCGAGACCCGCGTACGACGGCTCGGCGTCCGTGATCTGTGCCTGGGCGTTCTGCGTTTCGAGGTGCAGCTCCTCGATGCGCTTCTCCAGGGCGGTGATGCGTGCGAGAGCGCTGTCACGGTCGGAGACGAGCTTGGAGATACGTTCGTCCACCTGAGCGCGGTCGTACCCACGCCGCACAAGCTCGAAGCCGTAGGGGGAAGTGTCGCTCATGGGGTTCCTGTCAATGAGACCGGTGAGGTGATAGGGGAAATCCTAGGGGCCGAAGCGGTGTGTCATCGAGCGGATACGGTTTTGATCTGGAGAATGGCACCTCTTTTGGGTGGCTGGCCGTCGGACGTCTTGCCAACGAGTCGGGCAAAGCCCCCAGAAGACACCGGAACGTACCCCGTCCGCTAGCCCTCTGACGACTTGCCACCCGATCGGGGGGCACCCACGGACGCGCCCGCCTTGACTCCACCGTCCTTGCCGCCGGAAGGCGCCTCGAAGGACTCCAACGCCTCCAGCACGTCCTGGACGCGCGAGATCTCGGCGTTGATGTCCTCGCGCCGGCGCACCAGGATCTCCAGCTCCCGCTTGCCCTCCTCGACCGTGCGCCGGGCCTCGCGGATGGCCTCCGCCTTCAGCTCCTCGGCCTCCTTGACGAGGCTGGCCTTCTTCTGCTCGGCCTCCTTGAGCAGCCCCTCGGCCTTCTTGACCGCGGCGATCCGCACCTTGCCCGCCTCGGAGCCGGCATCCGAGACCATCTCCTTGGCCTTCGCCTCCGCCTTCGCCAGCTGTTCCTCGGCGGCCTTGATGAGCGCGTCGCAGCGGTCGCCGGTCGACTTCATCGTCTCGGCCGCCTCACGGCGGGCCCGCTCGTGCAGGTCCTCGATCTCGGTGGTGATGCGGTCGCGCAGCTCCTCGGCGCGCTCCCTTATCGCCGTGGCGTCCCGACGGGCGCCGACCAGCAGCTCGTCCGCGTCCGTACGGGCCTTCTCCACCAGCGAGTTGCCCTCGATGGTCGACTCGGAGACGATCCGCTCCGCCTCGCTGCGGGCCGCGCCGACCATCGTGTCCGCCTGCGACTCGGCGTCCGCGGTGGTCTTCAGCGCCTGCGCCTGCGCCTCGGTGAGCAGCTTGTCGGCCTCGGCCGTGGTCTCCGTGATGAGCTTGTCGACCTGCTCGGCCGCCTCGGAGCGCCGCTTGTTGGCGTCCTTGCGGGCCTCGTCCAGGGTCTGCTGGGCCTCCTCACGAGCGGAGTTGACGAGCCGTTCGGCCTCGTTCTCCGCGTCCGTCCTGAGCCGCTCGGCGTCCGCCCGCAGCCGCTCGGCGTGCTGCTGGGCCGAACCCACCGTCTCGGCGGCCTCGGCGCGCAGCCGTTCGGCGTCGCCGGTGGCGTCCCCGATGAGCTGCTCGGCCCCCGCGACGGCCTCCGCGCGGACCCGCTCGGCCTCGGCGAGGGCCTCGGTGCGCACGCGGTCGGCCTCGGCGACGGTCTCCGTCTGGAGCCGCTCGGCCTCGGTGAGCGCCTCGGTGCGCACGCGGTCGGCCTCGGCGACGGTCTCCGTCTGGAGCCGCTCGGCCTCGTTGCGGGCCTCGGTGATGAGGGTGTCCGCCTGCGTCGCCGCGTCGGAGCGGATGCGGTTGGCGTCCTCGCGGGCGTCCGCCCGGGTACGGGCCGCCGCCTGGTCCGCCTCGGCGAGCGCGTCCGACGCCTCGGTGCGCACCCGCTGGGCGTACTCGCCGGCGTCCGAGCGCAGCCGCTCGGCCTCCGCGATGGCCTCCGCCGTCGTGCGCTCGGCGAGCGCCCTGGCGGCCTCCGACTCCTCGGCCGCCTCGCGCCGGACCCGGGAGGCGTCCTCGCTCGCCCGCTCCCGCTCGGCGTAGGCGTCGGCGCGGACCCGGTCCGCCTCCTCCTCGGCCTCGCGCTTCGTCCGGTCCGCCGCGTGCTCGGCGGCCGAGCGCAGCCCGGCGATCTCCTCCTGCGCCTGCTCGTGCAGCCCCGAGACGGAGTCCCGCACCTGCTGGGCGTGCTGCTCGGCGGCGGCGACCATCTCGGTGGCGCGCCGGTCGGCCTCCTCCACCAGCCGGGTCGCCTCGGTCTGCGCCTCCTCCACGCGCTTGCGGGCGGAGGCCAGCAGCTCCTCGCTCTGCTCGCGGGCCCGCTGCCGCTCCTGGTCGGCCTCCTCGCGGGCGGCACCGAGGAGTTCCTCGGCCTCGCGGCGGCGCCGGGCGGCCTCCTCCTGCGCGGCGGCCAGCGTCTCGGACGCCTCGGCGCCCAGCCGCTCGGCGGCGGCCTGCGCCTCCGCGCGCACCCGGTCGGCGGTGTCCTGGGCCTCCGCCTTCAGCCGTTCGGCCTCGGCGGCGGCCTCCGAGCGCAGCCGTACGGCGACGCTCTCGGCCTCGGCCCGCGAGGCGGACGCGTCGGACGCGGCCTCGGTGCGCAGCCGGTCGGCCTCGGCCTCGGCCTGCTGCTGGAGCGTACGGATCCGCTCGGCGGACTCGGCGCGCAGCCGCTCGGCCTCCTCGCCGGCCTCGCGGCGGATCCGGGCGGCCTCCGCACGGGCGTCGGTCAGCGCCTGCTCGGCCGACGCCAGCCGTTCCTGCGCGTCCGTCTGGAGCCGCGTCAGTTCCTCGGCGGCCTCGGCACGGCGGGCCTCGACGGCCTTCTCGGTCTCCTCGCGCAGTTCCCGCGCGGCCTTCTCGGCGTCCGCGCCGACCGTCTCGGCCTGCTCGGCGGCCTCGGCCCGCAGCCGCTCGGCCTCCGCGCGGCCGCGCTCCAGGGTCTCCTCGGCCTGCCGGCGCAGACCGGTGGCCCGCTCGATGGCCTCGGTGCGGACCTTCTCGCTGTCGGCGGTCGCGGTCTGCCGCAGCTCGTCGGCGTCCGCCTTGGCCTTGGCCAGCAGCTCCTCGGCGGACTTGGCCGCCTCCTCGATCTGCGTGACGGCCTCGCGGCGGGCCTCGGCACGGATCGACTCGCCCTCGGCGACCGCGTCGGCGCGCAGCTGCTCGGCCTCGCCGCGCAGCCGGCGGGCCTCCTCCTGCAGCTCGACCGTCTTGGCGCGGTACTCCTTGGTGTCGTCCTTGGCCGCGCCCTTGAGCTGCTCGGCGATGTCGTGCGCCTCGGCCCGCAGCCGGTCCGCCTCGGCCTCGGCCTCCGAGCGGATCCGCTCGGCCTCCTCGGCGGCGGCCCTGGTGGTCTTCTGGGCGTCCTCGGACGCCTTGTTGAGCACGTCCTCGGCGGTCCTGGCCGCCTTGGACAGCTGGGTGGCCGTCTCCTCGGCGGTGATCGAGCGGGCCTTCTCGGCGGCCTCGGCGACGATCTTCTCCGCCTCGGTGCGGGCGTCCGCGACCAGCTGCTCGGCCTCGGACTTGGTGTTCTCGGCCTCCTTGGTGGCCTCCTCGACCAGCCGGGCGACCTGCTCCTTGGCGGTGCGCGTGCGCGTCTCGTTGGCGGCCTCGGCGCTCGCGAGCGCCTTGGCGGCGGACTCCTTCGCCTCCGTCTGGAGCTTCTCGGCCTCGGCCTGCGCCTTGCGCAGGGCATCCTCGGCCGCCGTCATCCGCTCCTCGGCGGCCCGGCTCAGCTCGGCGGCCTGGCGGCGGGCGGTGTCCGACTCGGTGACCGTGGCCGTGCGCAGCTGCTCGGCGTGCTCGGTGGCCTCCTGCGCCTGCGTGGAGGCGGCGTTCAGCAGCCGTTCGGCGTCCGCGCGGGCCCGGCGCAGGAGCTGCTCGGCCTCCGCGCGGGCGGCCTCGGCGTCGCTCTGGAGCCGCTCCCGGGCCTCCCGGGTCAGCCGCTCGGCCTCCGCGCGGGCCGCGGCCATCGCCTGATCGGCCTCCGCGCGGGACTCGTCCAGCAGCCGGCGGGCCTGCTGCTCGGTGCGGGCACGCAGCTGCTCGGCCCAGGCCACGTTCTCGTTGACGTGCGACTCGACGGTGGCCCTGCGCTCGGCCAGCTCCTGATCGAGCTGCTGGCGCCGGGTCACCGCCTCCTGGTGCAGCTCCGCCTGGAGCCGGGCGGCCTGTTCGGCGTGCTCCTGGAGGATGCGCTGGGTCTGTGCGCGGGCCTGGCTCAGCTCCCGCTCGGCGTCCTGGCGCAGCTGCTCGGCCTGCATCTGGGCGTTACGGAGCAACTGTTCGGCCTGATAGCCGATGTCACCGCCGTCATAGGCGGGCCGGGTCATCAGGGTGCGGCGCGCCTCGTGCAGCTTGGCGCGCAGCACCTCGACCTGGTAGCCGAGGTCCTCGGCGTGCTGGATCGCCTTCTCCCGCTCGGTCCTCAGCCGCTTCATCTCGGCCTCGAACCGAGAGAGGTGGTCGACGTCAGCCGCCGGCTCTCGCTCCTGGCTCTCGTAGCCCCGCACTGCGCGGTCCCATCCGTCCCCTGGTCAGCTTCTGCAACGAGCTCCGTCCATCCGCCGGACGGGGCCCCCGGGGAATGGTGTCAGATCAACGGCGGAGCACGGGCTGCTGCCCCGACGCTCGTCCCCCGAAACCCGGACCCCGGCATGCGGTCGCCCCGCGAAGAGGGACGACCGCCCCCAACCCTACCGGCCCTTATGTACGGGGGTCAGTGCTCAGGTGACTCAACAGGGGCCGAAGTGACCAGTTCTGTCAGAACGCCATGGCAGTCCTTGGGGTGCAGGAAGGTGATCCGCGACCCCATGGAGCCGATCCGTGGCTCCTGGTAGAGCACGCGTACGCCCTTGTCCCGGATCTCCTCGGAGTCGGCGTCCACGTCCGCCGTGCCGAAGGCGATGTGGTGGACGCCCTCGCCGTTCTTGGCGAGCCATTTGCCGACCACCGAGTCCTCGCGGGTCGGCTCCAGCAGCTGGAGGTAGGAGGCACCGCCGTCCGAGGTCCCGTTGATCCTGATCATGGCCTCGCGTACGCCCTGCTCCTCGTTGACCTCGATGTGGAACACCTCGAAGCCGTACGTGGCCCGGTAGAACTCGATGGTCGCGTCGAGGTCGTGGCAGGCGATCCCGATGTGGTCGATTCGCGTCAGCATGAACTCAGTGCAGCGCTCCCGCGGTGGTTACGCAACGTGCGCGCGATCACACCGACAGGCCGATGACGGCGTGCTCAACCCCTCAGTACATTCGAAGTAAACCCTCGTTCACTCCTCGGCTGTGCGCAGCTGGAAGGGGATCGCACCTCATGTCTTCTGGAACGACCAGCTCGGTGATCGTCGCGGGCGCCCGGACGCCCATGGGGCGGCTGCTGGGCTCGCTGAAGTCCTTTTCGGGAGCCGACCTGGGCGGCTTCGCGATCAAGGCCGCCCTCGACCGTGCGGGGATCGGCGGCGACCAGGTGCAGTACGTGATCATGGGCCAGGTCCTTCAGGCCGGTGCGGGCCAGATCCCGGCCCGCCAGGCCGCCGTCAAGGCCGGCATCCCGATGAGCGTCCCGGCGCTCACCGTCAACAAGGTGTGTCTGTCCGGCCTGGACGCCATCGCCCTGGCGGACCAGCTGATCCGCGCCGGCGAGTTCGACATCGTCGTGGCGGGCGGCCAGGAATCCATGACCAACGCTCCGCACCTGCTGCCGAAGTCCCGCGAGGGCTTCAAGTACGGCGCGGTGCAGATGCTCGACGCGATGGCCTACGACGGCCTGACCGACGCCTTCGAGGGCATCGCCATGGGCGAGTCCACGGAGAAGCACAACACCCGCCTCGGCCTCGGCCGCGCCGAGCAGGACGAGATCGCCGCCCTGTCGCACCAGCGGGCCGCCGCCGCGCAGAAGAACGGCCTGTTCGAGGCCGAGATCACGCCGGTGGAGATCCCGCAGCGCAAGGGCGACCCGGTGCTGTTCAGCAAGGACGAGGGCATCCGCGGCGACACCACCGTGGAGTCCCTGGCCAAGCTGCGTCCGGCGTTCGCCAAGGACGGCACGATCACCGCCGGCTCCTCCTCGCAGATCTCCGACGGCGCCGCCGCGGTCGTCGTGATGAGCAAGGCCAAGGCCGAGGAGCTGGGCCTCACCTGGCTCGCCGAGATCGGCGCGCACGGCAATGTGGCCGGACCGGACAACAGCCTCCAGTCCCAGCCGTCCAACGCCATCGCGCACGCCCTGAAGAAGGAGGGCCTGGAGGTCTCCGACCTCGACCTCATCGAGATCAACGAGGCCTTCGCCGCGGTCGCCGCGCAGTCGATGAAGGACCTCGGCGTGTCCACCGAAAAGGTGAACGTGAACGGCGGGGCGATCGCCCTGGGTCACCCGATCGGCATGTCCGGTGCCCGGCTCGTGCTGCACTTGGCGCTGGAGCTCAAGCGGCGCGGCGGCGGGGTCGGCGCGGCGGCGCTGTGCGGTGGCGGCGGCCAGGGCGACGCGCTGATCGTGCGGGTGCCGAAGGCCTGAGTCCGCCGTACACAGCCGAAAGTACGTTGCTGAAGTGAACGGAGCTGTTTGATGCAGGACGTCTCCTCTCTGGTGGCCCAGGCCAGGGACGGCCGGCCGCGGGCCGTGGCCCGGCTGATCTCCCTTGTGGAGGGGGCGTCCCCGCAGCTCAGGGAGGTCATGGCGGCTTTGGCCCCGCTGACCGGCAACGCCTATGTGGTGGGCCTGACCGGCTCGCCCGGCGTCGGCAAGTCGACCTCCACCTCCGCGCTCGTCACTGCGTATCGCAAACAGGGCAAGCGGGTCGGCGTCCTGGCCGTCGACCCCTCGTCCCCGTTCTCCGGCGGGGCCCTGCTCGGCGACCGCGTCCGGATGTCGGACCACGCCTCCGATCCGGGTGTCTACATCCGCTCGATGGCCACCCGCGGCCATCTGGGCGGCCTGGCCTGGGCGGCCCCGCAGGCGATCCGCGTGCTGGACGCGGCGGGCTGCGACGTGGTCCTGGTCGAGACGGTGGGCGTCGGCCAGTCGGAAGTGGAGATCGCCTCCCAGGCGGACACCTCCGTCGTCCTGCTGGCTCCCGGAATGGGTGACGGCATCCAGGCGGCCAAGGCCGGCATCCTGGAGATCGGCGACGTCTACGTCGTCAACAAGGCCGACCGGGACGGTGCCGACGCCACCGCCCGCGAGCTGAACCACATGCTGGGCCTCGGCGAGGCCCGCGGCCCCGGCGACTGGCGCCCCCCGATCGTGAAGACGGTCGCGGCTCGCGCGGAGGGCGTCGACGAGGTCGTGGAGGCCCTGGAGAAGCACCGGGCCTGGATGGAGGAGCGGGGCGTCCTCGCCGAGCGCCGCAAGGCCCGCGCGGCCCGCGAGGTGGAGACCATCGCCGTCACCGCGCTGCGGGAGCGCATCGGCGACCTGCACGGCGACCGGCGCCTCAGCGCTCTCGCCGAGCGCATCGTCACCGGTGAACTGGACCCCTACCGGGCGGCGGACGAACTGGTCGCGAGCCTGACGGAGTCCTGACCGCCACCGCACCGCCACCGCCTCGCCGGGACGAAGGCCCCCGGCGGGAGTGTTCCCCCGTGCCCCGCCCCGGGGCGCGGCCCGCCCGGCGGCCGGCGAAGCGGACCTCCGGGGCGGCCGGACACGGGCCGGGGCTCGGGCGAAGACGGGCCGGGGTTGGGGCGGACACGGCGGTTGCCGCGGCGGGTGCGCGCGGGGCGCCGCCGGTCAGGGGCGGCCGCGCTGCCCCCGCAGGTGCTCGGCGATCGGCTTGAGCGCCTTGTCCAGCTCCATCAGGGCGTCCGGGGACAGCAGATCGATGAAATGCCGGCGCACCGACGCCACGTGGTGTGGAGCGACCTTTCTCATCGTCTCCATGCCGTGGTCCGTGAGCACGGCGTACAGCCCCCGCCGGTCCGTGTCACAGTTCTCGCGGCGCACCAGGTTCGCGTTCTCCATGCGTGTGATCTGGTGCGAGAGCCGGCTCTTGGACTGGAGCGTCGCGGACGCCAGGTCGCTCATCCGCATCCGCACGTCGTCCGACTCGGACAGGTTCACCAGGATCTCGTAGTCGTTCATTGTCAGGCCGAACGGCTGCAGATCCTTTTCGAGCTGGTACGTCAACAGCCTGTTGACCTCCAGGTGGGTGCGCCAGGCGCACTGCTCCGCATCGGTCAGCCAGCGCGTGGCCGTGTCGGTCTCCATGAATGAAGTCTACCTAAGAAGTTGAATGACGAACTACTTCGGGTGGTGTGACAGTGCGCACGCGTTCGACGTCACACTCCGCAGACTACCGCTCACAGCCCGAAGCGACGCTGGAGGTCTCCCAGCTGTCCGGGAAGGCGCGGTACGGCCGACGATTGCGGACCGTGTCCGCCCGGTGCCGTTCCGCCACCTCCGGGGACGCCCGGTTCGAGGGGAACGGCCCCCGTCGCCGGCTCCGCCATGAGTGTCTCCGACGACTGCAACAGGACCGTCCCGGCGCCCACGAACTCGAACTGGTGCTCCTCGCCGGAGACCCCGCCGAAGCCCGTCATCGCACGTAGACCGCCCAGTACACCCGTGAGGTACCCGTGATCGTAGTGATGGCACGGGGACGGGCAGTCGGCCCACCCGACGAGCGCCTGGGGGTCGACCCGGACCGGAGGTTCCATGAACACCACCGGACCGTTGGACGCGGCCACAAACTTGCCGGTTCCGATAAGGGTCAGAAAACCCGGCACGATCGATTGTTTCAGCGCGAGACTTGGCTGAAAAGCGAGCAGATTGCCCGCGCGAATGGTCAAGTTCCCGTCGTCCAGGTCGTAGGAGTTGACGTCGAAGGCCCGGTCGGCCAGCAGCATCTTGCCCGAGCCCTCCGCCACGACCCAGTCGCTCGCGTGCAGTGGCGAATGGAACGACGTGCGGACAAGTCGGTCGAGTCGGCCGTGCCCGATGCCGTTGAACTCGATCGCCCCGTAGTAGGCGATCATCTTTCCCTTCTGGAGGAACCACTGGCCGCTCTTGAGCTCGACGCAGAACGTGTACGCGTTCACGTTGTCGTCGGCGGGCAGCGTCATCGGGTCGTGCACCACCGGTCCGGCGCCCGGGGTTCCGTGGATGCTCACAGCTTCTCCTCCGAGGCCTGGACGTACACCGTGCCGTTGCCGCTCAGCTCCAGCTGGAAGGCCTCGCCGGAGCCGCGGCCCACCATGTCGCGCCAGCCGAGCGCGGCGGACAGCTTGTTGCGGACGTCGCCGTGATGGGCGACGTAGGCCTGGGGGTCGACGTGGACCGGGCGCTGCGGGGTGACCGGGATCTCGAAGACGCCGCCGTGCGCCATCACGGCCACCGCGCCCTGCCCCTGGAGGGTCGTCGTGAACAGGCCCTGCCCGGTGACCTGCCCCCGCACCATGCCCATGACCCCGCCCTGGGAGCCCATGAACATCGTGCCCTGCCGGAGCGTGCCCTCGAAGGCGAGCAGCCGGTCGGCCTCGACATAGAGGGTGTCGCCGGAGAGGGTGATCACATGGACGTGGTGGCCGCCGTGCCCGAAGAAGACCGTGCCGCTGCCCTCCACGGTCATCAGCGGCGTCGCCTCGCCGGCCACCCGGCGCCCGAGCATGGACATCAGGCCGCCCTGGCCGCCCTGGACGCTGGGGGTGAAGGACACGTCTCCCCGGTAGGCGAGCATCGCTCCGCGCTGGCTGAACAGCCGCTGCCCCGGCAGCACGGTCGCCTCGACCATCTTGGAGTTGATCTCTCGGAAGGTCATCTCACAGGTCCCCCGCGATCGTGTGCCGCTCGCTCGGCTGCACGTACACCAGCCCGTCGCCCTCGAAGCGGATCTGGAAGGCCTCGCCGCCGCCCTCGCCGAGGAGCGTGCGGAACGTCACACCGGACTGGAGGGACTGCCGGACGTCGCCCTGGTGGGCGACGTAGGCGCCCGGGTCGACGATCAGCGGGTACTGCGGGCTGACGCGGAGGACGACCGCGGGGCCGTCGGAGACGATCGCCGCCTGCCCGTGCCCCTCCACGGTCGTCGTGAACAGGCCGTTGCCCTGCGAGGCCCCGCGCAGCCCCGTGAACGTCGTCCCCGTGCGCAGCGCCGCGTCGGTCGCCAGCAGGTTGCCCGCCTCGACGTGCAGCTTGTCCCCCTGGAGGGCGACCAGGTTGATCTCGGCCGCCCGGTCCGCGAACCAGCAGGTCCCGTGCCCCTTCACCTCCATCACCGTCATCTGTTCGCCGGTGAGCCGCCGGGTGACCATCCCGCGCAGCCCCTCACCGCCACCGCTCAGCTTCTTGAAGGCCATCTGCCCGTCGTACGCGACCATCGAGCCGTTCTTCGCCTTCACGGCGTCCCCGGTCATGTCGACGGCGAGCACCTTGCTCCCTTGGAGTCGGAACATCGCCACGCAGCGAACGTAGCGGCGCCGCGGGCGGGCGGAACAGGGCCCGTGGGTGGAAACCCACCCTGAGCGGACCCCTAGGGGCGCGGTTTGCCACAATGGGGGAACGCTTGTGCGTGCGTTCACAAACCGGCAGGCCGCTTCGGCAGGCCGCAACCGGCAACCGTCGTCGAAACTCCCACCGAAGGTGATCCGTGGACATCAAGACCGCCACCGCCCTCCGCCGCCTCCGCCTGGTCTCGGCCCCGGAGGCCGTGTCCTTCCTGATCCTGCTCCTGTGCTCGGTGCTGAAGCGGACCACCGACTTCGACGCGGTCCCCGTGATGGGCTCGGTCCACGGCATCCTGTTCGTCCTGTACGTGATCTTCTGGGCGGACGCCTGGAACCGCACCAAGTGGCCGCTGAAGACGGCCGCCCTCTATTTCGTCCTCTCGGTGCTGCCCACCGGCGGCTTCTTCGCCGAGCGCAAGCTGCGCCGCGAGGCCGAAGACGCCGTCATCGCCGCCCGCGCCCGCCGGGAAGGGGCCGTGAACGCATGATCGTCGCCTTCTCCGTGACGCCTCTCGGTGTCGGCGAGGACGTGGGGGAGTACGTCGCCGACGCCGTCCGCGTGGTCCGCGAATCGGGTCTGCCCCACCGCACCGACGCGATGTTCACCTCGATCGAGGGCGAGTGGGACGAGGTCATGGACGTCGTCAAGCGCGCCGTCGCCGTCGTCGAGGAGCGCGCCCCGCGGGTGTCCCTCGTCCTCAAGGCGGACATCCGGCCCGGCGTGACCGACGGCCTGACCAGCAAGGTGGAGACGGTCGAGCGTCACCTGTCCCGGTAGTCCACGGCAGTCGGAGACCCCGGTCCGCGCAGGGCCGGGGTTTTTCGTCCCCGCGTGATTGAGCGGTCGCTCAAAAAAGAGTACCTTCCTCTCCAGACAGTTTGAGCAGTCGCTCAAAACATCAGGGGGATGAGACGGCCATGGGGCTCTATATAGAGGCGCACGTCCGCGCGGACCTGGACGAGCTGTGGGCGCGCACCCAGGACCCGGCCCGGCACCAGCGCTGGGACCTGCGCTTCACCGAGATCGAGTACCTTCCGCGCGCGGACGGCGAGCCGCAGCGCTTCCGGTACGCCACGCGCGTGCTGCCGTTCCTCACGGTCGCGGGCACCGGGATCTCCGCGGGGGAGCGGGAACGCCCCGACGGCACCCGCACCTCCGCCCTGCGCTTCGCCTCCCCGCACCCCCTCTCCCTGCTCGCCGAGGGCAGCGGCTACTGGCGTTACGTCCCGGTCGCCGACGGCGTCCGCTTCCTCACCGGCTACGACTACCGGCCCCGCTGGGGCGCCTTCGGCGCGCTCGCCGACCGGCTGCTGTTCCGCCCGTTGATGGGCTGGGCGACCGCCTGGTCCTTCGACCGGCTGCGGCTGTGGCTGGAGCGCGGGGTCACCCCTGAGCGGGCGCTGCGGAACTGGCTGGCCGAACTGACCGTCCGGGGGCTCCTCCTCGCCCTGTGCCTGGCCGGGCTCGGCCGGGGCTCGCTCCCCGGCCTGCCCGGCCCCTTCGCGGACGCCCTCGCCTACCTGTGCCCGCTGCTGCTGCTCGCCGGTGTCTGCCTCGCCCTGTTCAAGGCCCCGCTCGCCACCACCCCCGCCGCCCGCCGCTGCCTGCGCACCCCGCCCGGCCGGGCCCGGGCCCCCCGCATCCTGCGCACCCTGGAGAAGCAGTCATGACCTCGATGTTCCGCACGGTGCTGGGCGCCGGCTTCGACCGTCTGCACCCGCAGCTCCAGCGCCGCTTCTCGGTGGGCCTCGCGAGCGGCGAGGCATGCACCGGCCGGGGCGTGATGGAGCGCGTCTGGCACGGGCCGGCGTTCGTGAAGCCGTTCCTGGCCCTCGGCGCCACCCGCAACATCCTGGTCCCGAAGGCCGGCCGCGACATCCCCTTCGTGATCGAGAACGTGCCCTACGCCGACACCCACGGCCGTGAGACGGTGACCTTCGTGCGCACCTTCGACCTGCCCGGCCGGTCCCGCCGCTTCGACGCCCAGATGGTGCTCAGCCCCAAGGGCGACCGCATCCTCGACTACCTCGGCACCCACCAGCACCTCGCCAGCGAACTGCACTTCCACGCCGAGCCCGACGGCTCCCTGCTCATCCGCTCCGGCGAACACCGCTTCCGGGAGGGCCCGGTGGACGTCCGCGTCCCCGAACTCGTCGGGGCCACCGCCGAGGTGCGCGAGTCCTACGACGACACGGCCGGCCGCTTCCGGATCCGGGTCCGGGTGGTGAACCGCTACTTCGGCCCGCTCTTCGGCTACCAGGGCTCCTTCACGGCGTCGTACACCGACGTCCGCCGCTGCGGGGTACGGCCCGGGCTGCGCCCGGTCCGCGAGGAGTCGCGCGCGTGAGCCCGGAGACCGCCAAGTCCCTGGAGACCAAACACAAACTGCTGGAGGGCGCGCTGCGCACGCTCACCGAGCAGGGGATCGCCAAGACCTCCGCCCGCACCGTGGCCGCGGCCGCCGGGGTCAACCAGGCGCTGGTCTTCTACCACTTCGGCTCCGTGGACGAACTCCTCGCCGCGGCCTGCCGGTACGGCGCCGAGAAGGCCGTGGCCCGCTTCCGCCCCCGGCTGGCCGAGGTCGGCTCGCTCTCCGAACTGCTCACCGTGGGCCGGGAGATCCACGAACAGGAGCGCTCGGGCGGCCATGTCGCCCTCCTCGGCCAGCTGCTGGCCGGCGCCCAGACGCACGAGGCCCTCGGGCCCGCCACGGCCGCCGGGCTCGATCTGTGGATCGCCGAGATCGAACGGGTCCTGGTCCGGGTCCTGGCCGCCACGCCCCTCGGCGAGTTCACCGACCCGGCGGGGCTCGCCCGCGCGGTCGCCGCCTCCTTCGTGGGCATCGAACTGTACGAGGGCGTCGACGCGGCCGGCGCCCAGGCGGCCCTGGGCGCCCTCGAACAGCTGGGCGCCCTCGTGGCGGCGCTGGAGGAACTCGGGCCCGTGGCCCAGCGGGCGGTCCGGCACCGGCTCCGGCGCACCGGCCGCCGCTGACCACCGGCCCGGCGGATTCCCTCAGCCCCCCGAGGCCAGCGTCATCCCCAGCGGTGTCCGCTCGTACAGCACCTGGTGGCCGTACCGCCGCGCGGTCAGCAGGCCCGCGTCGCGCAGGACCGTCAGATGGGCCGACACGGACGACGGGGCCAGCCGGAGGCGGTGGGCGAGGGCGCTGGTGGTCGCCGGCTCGTCCAGCGCGGCCAGCACCGCCGCCCGGTTGCGGCCCAGCAGCCGTACCAGCGCCTCGGGGACCCGGGCGCCGGGCTCGGCCCACAGGCCGGCGAGGCCACGGGCCGGGTAGACCAGCGCGGGCTGCCACGGCGGCTCGAAACCCGTGATCACATCGGGCCAGGAGAACACGCTCGGCATCAGCACCAGGCCCCGGCCGCCGAGGTCGCGCGCGTACTCGCCGTGCAGCGCGAGGGTCAGCGTCCGGCCGTCCCAGGACAGCCGCGCGTCCAGCTCCGGCAGCAGCCGGCCGAGCCCCACCTCGGCCAGCCGCCGCGAGTGGAAGGCCACGTCCGCCTCCAGCAGGGCCCGCAGCCGGAGCCAGTCCGGCTCGACCAGCACCCGCCAGGCCGCCTCCAGGGCGTCCGCCAGCTCCCGCACCATCCGGGCCGGATCCGCCAGCCAGGCCCGGCCGCGCGGTGACTCCGACGCGCCCGGCGTGCACGCGAGCGCGCGGGCGGTGTCCTCGCGGGCCGCCTCCGGATCGGAGGCCCGGACCGCCGCGATCTCCTCCTCGAAGGTGGCGGCCGGCCCGATCGGCGGCGGACCGAGCCAGTCCGGCGAGTGTCCCCGCCGGGGCATCAGCAGCCACAGCGGGGCCAGGTCCAGCCCGGCCGCCGCCGCACGGATCCGGCGCAGCCACGGCACGTGGTACCCGTGCCGGTCCGGACGCTTCAGCGTGCGCACCGCCTCCTGTGTCTCCCACAGCGGCGAGACCGCGAACCGGCAGCGCAGAAAGTCGTCCTCGCCGAAACGGAGAAGCGAGGGCACGGTCACCTCCTTGACGGGCCGGGACTCGTCCGCGACCGGCCGGCACACATTCTCCCCGGGCCGGGACCGGAAGCCCGTGGCCCCGGCCGAAGCCCCGCCGGGAGCGGCGGGCCGGCCGGGCGGTTTCCGGGCTCGGCCGGCCCGGCGGCGCCCCGCGCGCCGGGCGGCTTCCCGGCCCGGCCGGCCCGGCGGCGCCCCGCGCGCTCCCGGGCGTCCTCCGCCCCCCCGTACCGGTCTCTTCTCGTGCCGGCGGGCCGTGCGGCGAGGGAGCGCCTACCGGCCCGCGCCCCGGAACATTCGTGTCAGCGCGAAACTTTACGGGTCGCCGCCCCTGTCCGGGCACGCTTCCCGGCATGTCCGCACCGTCCCAGGCGGCCCCGGCGCGCTCCGCCGGATACGGCCGTGTCTTCGCCGTGCCCGAGTTCCGGGCCGTCTTCGCCGCGCACGTGCTCTCCATGCTCGGCGTGATCGTCAGCGAGGTCGCCCTCTCCGTCCTCGTCTACGACCGCACCGGTTCCCCCCTGCTCAGCGCGCTCACCTTCGCCCTGGGCTTCCTGCCGTACGCCGTCGGCGGCACCCTGCTCGCCCCGCTCGCCGACCGCTTCCCCGCCCGGCGGGTGCTGGTCACCTGCGACCTGGTGTGCGCGGCCGGCGTGGCGGTGATGGCGGCCCCCGGCACGGGCATCGGCGTCCTGCTC
Source organism: Streptomyces naphthomycinicus (assembly GCF_020400595.1). Taxonomy (GTDB): domain Bacteria; phylum Actinomycetota; class Actinomycetes; order Streptomycetales; family Streptomycetaceae; genus Streptomyces; species Streptomyces naphthomycinicus. The sequence continues at coordinate 62,784 of NZ_JAINRE010000031.1, forward strand.
GCGCTGCGCTGCTGCCTCGCCGTCGTCTCGCCGGTGTTCGCCGGCACCCGCATGGCCACCCTCGCCGACGTCCTCGGCGACGGCGATCCGTTCGTCCTCGGCCGCTCCCTGCTCCGCATCGTCGCCCAGAGCGCCCTGCTCGTCGGCTACGGCCTCGGCGGCCTGCTCCTCACCGCCGTCACCCCCCGGCACGCCCTCCTCGTCACGGTCGGCACCTTCCTCGCCTCCGCCGCCCTGCTCCGCCTCGGCACCCGGCACCGCCCCGCACGCCGCCCCGACCGCACGGACGCCCGGCCCGGCCTCCGCCCGCTCCTCGCCCACCCCCGCATCCGTCTGCTGCTCCTGCTCTTCTGGGTGCCGGCCGCCTTCTCCGTCGTCCCCGAAGCCCTGGCCGCGCCGTACGCCGACGCGCTCGGCAGCGACTCCGCCGGTCTCGGCCTGCTGATGTGCGCCCTGCCCGTCGGCACGGTGGCCGGCGAGCTGTTCGCAGGCGCCCGGCTGCGACCCGCGGCGCGCGAGCGGGTCGCGCTCCCCCTCCTCTGCCTCGGCCTGCTGCCCTACCTCGGCTACGCCCTGCACCCCGGGCCGGCCGTGTCCCTGCTGCTCCTGCTGGTGTCCGGGGCCGGGTCGGCGTACACCCTGGGCCTGGACCAGTGGTTCGTGCGGGCGGTGCCCCCGGAGCTGCGCGGGCGGGCCATGACCCTGCTGAGCGCCGGGCTGATGACCGTCCAGGGCGTGGGCATGGCGCTGGCCGGGGTGGCGGCGCAGGCGGTGGGGGTGCGGGCGGCCGTGGCGGGCGCCGGTGCGCTCGGCACCCTGTGCTGCTGCGGGCTGGCCCTGGCCGCCCGCGGCGGCGGGGAGGGAACGGGAAGGCGACCGAAACCCGAGACGGAGCTGACCGGCATATGACCGGCCGGTAGGGTCTGATGACGTGCCGAAGCCACTCAGCCTCCCGTTCGACCCCATCGCCCGCGCCGACGAACTCTGGAAGCAGCGCTGGGGGAGCGTGCCGTCCATGGCCGCCATCACCTCGATCATGCGGGCCCAGCAGATCCTGCTCGCCGAGGTGGACGCGGTGGTCAAGCCGTACGGGCTCACGTTCGCCCGGTACGAGGCACTGGTGCTGCTCACCTTCTCCAAGGCCGGCGAACTGCCGATGTCCAAGATCGGCGAGCGGCTGATGGTGCATCCCACGTCGGTGACGAACACCGTGGACCGGCTGGTGAAGTCGGGGCTCGTCGCCAAGCGCCCCAACCCCAACGACGGCCGCGGCACCCTCGCCGTCATCACGGAGAAGGGCCGCGAGGTGGTCGACGCGGCCACCCGCGCCCTGATGTCCATGGACTTCGGGCTCGGGGTGTACGACGCGGAGGAGTGCGAGGAGATCTTCGCGATGCTCCGTCCGCTGCGGGTGGCGGCACACGACTTCGACGAGCAGTGACCCGGGGCAAGATCTCCCGGATCGGGTGGTTACGCTCGACTCCATGAAAAAGAGCGTGCTGACCCGCTACCGCGTCATGGCCTACACCACCGGTGTCCTGCTGGTGCTGCTGTGCCTGAGCATGATCGCGAAGTACGGGCTGGACGTCGACGGTGCCGCCGACTTCACCCGGGTCGTCGCCATCGCCCACGGCTGGCTGTACGTCGTCTACCTGATCTTCGCCTTCGACCTGGGCTCCAAGGCGAAGTGGCCGGTCGGCAAGCAGCTCTGGGTGCTGCTCGCGGGCACCATCCCCACCGCCGCCTTCTTCGTGGAGCGGCAGATCAGCCGCGAGCTGGACGCCAGGGCCGGTGACCAGGCCCCGGCCGTCGCCAAGGCGTAGCGCTCACCGCCGTACGGACACCGTACGGCGGTCTGCCATCGACATTTACTAGGACGTCCTAGTAAATTCGAGGGTATGGACGCTCACGCCATCGAGGAAGGCCGCCGTCGCTGGCAGGCCCGCTACGACGCCGCACGCAAGCGCGACGCGGACTTCACCACGCTCTCCGGCGACCCCGTGGAGCCGGTGTACGGGCCCCGGCCGGGTGACACGTACGAGGGATTCGAGCGGATCGGCTGGCCCGGGGAGTACCCCTTCACCCGCGGTCTCCATCCGACCGGCTACCGCGGGCGTACCTGGACGATCCGCCAGTTCGCCGGCTTCGGCAACGCCGAGCAGACCAACGAGCGGTACAAGATGATCCTCGCCGCCGGCGGCGGGGGCCTGTCCGTCGCCTTCGACATGCCGACGCTGATGGGGCGCGACTCCGACGAGCCGCGTTCGCTCGGCGAGGTCGGGCACTGCGGGGTCGCCATCGACTCGGCCGCCGACATGGAGGTGCTGTTCAAGGACATCCCGCTGGGGGACGTGACCACCTCGATGACGATCAGCGGGCCGGCCGTGCCCGTCTTCTGCATGTACCTGGTCGCCGCCGAGCGCCAGGGCGTCGATCCGGGCGTGCTCAACGGCACGCTCCAGACCGACATCTTCAAGGAGTACATCGCGCAGAAGGAGTGGCTCTTCCAGCCGGAGCCCCATCTGCGGCTGATCGGCGACCTGATGGAGCACTGCGCCGCGGGGATCCCCGCGTACAAGCCGCTGTCCGTCTCCGGGTACCACATCCGGGAGGCCGGGGCGACGGCCGCGCAGGAGCTGGCGTACACGCTGGCGGACGGGTTCGGGTACGTCGAGCTGGGGCTCAGCCGCGGGCTGGACGTCGACGTCTTCGCCCCCGGCCTCTCCTTCTTCTTCGACGCGCACCTCGACTTCTTCGAGGAGATCGCCAAGTTCCGCGCGGCCCGGCGCATCTGGGCGCGCTGGATGCGGGACGTGTACGGCGCGAAGAGCGAGAAGGCGCAGTGGCTGCGGTTCCACACGCAGACGGCCGGTGTGTCGCTGACCGCGCAGCAGCCGTACAACAACGTGGTCCGGACGGCCGTGGAGGCACTGTCCGCCGTGCTCGGCGGGACCAACTCGCTGCACACCAACGCCCTGGACGAGACCCTCGCGCTGCCGAGCGAGCAGGCCGCGGAGATCGCGCTGCGCACCCAGCAGGTGCTCATGGAGGAGACCGGGGTCGCCAACGTGGCCGATCCGCTCGGCGGCTCGTGGTACGTCGAGCAGCTGACGGACCGGATCGAGGCGGACGCGGAGAAGATCTTCGAGCAGATCAAGGAGCGGGGCCTCAGGGCGCACCCGGACGGGCGGCACCCGATCGGGCCGATCACCTCCGGGATCCTGCGCGGGATCGAGGACGGCTGGTTCACCGGGGAGATCGCCGAGTCCGCCTTCCGCTACCAGCAGGCGCTGGAGAAGGGCGACAAGCGGGTGGTGGGCGTCAACGTCCACACCGGATCGGTCACCGGGGACCTGGAGATCCTGCGGGTCAGCCACGAGGTGGAGCGGGAGCAGGTGCGGGTGCTCGCCGAGCGCAAGGCGGCCCGGGACGAGAGCGCGGTGCGGGGCGCGCTGGACGCCATGCTGGCCGCCGCCCGGTCCGGCGCCAACATGATCGAGCCGATGCTGGACGCCGTACGCGCCGAGGCGACGCTGGGCGAGATCTGCGGGGTGCTGCGGGACGAGTGGGGTGTCTACACGGAGCCGGCGGGGTTCTGACCGCGCGTGTGTGCGGGCCGGCGGAGCCTCTCCGCCGGCCCGTCGCCGTGTCCGGCGGCCGGTGCGCCTCAGAATTCCTGTACGAAATACGGCTCCAGGGTCAGCCGGCCGTTGCCCCGGGCGCCGACGCGGGTGCCGTTGTCGCCGCGGGCCAGGGTGTACCAGGAGTCGACGTAGTCCGGGTCGTCGGTCCACCAGTCGTCGGGGATGGCGTCCAGGACGGCGTTCACCAGCGGGATGTAGGCGCCCTGGTCGGTGATGGTCAGCAGGGCGGTGGCGATGGCCTTGGCGAGGTCGCGGTAGTTGGTGCTGCCGTCCTCCTCCATCATCACGGCGTCGGCCAGGTCGTACTTGTAGTTCGACCAGTTGACCAGGATCTGGTTCGGCCGGTACACGGTGCCGTCGTTGTCGAGGTACGGCATGTCGACCGGGTCGACGCGGACCTTGCCGTCCTGGCCGAAGCCGGTGACGAGGGCGTAGATCTCCGCGTCGCCCTTGACCCAGGGCTCCTCGTCGTCGTTCAGCTCGACGGCGGTGATCCTGGTGGTCCAGAAGCCGGACGCGGCGGTCGCGGCCCGCGGGGCGGCCTGGCGCGCGGGCCGCGCCGCGGTGGGCGCGGGGGTCCGGGAGGCGACGCCGAGCCGGTGCAGCTCCGTGCCGAGGACCCGCAGACCGGCGGCGAGTGCCTGGTCCCCGTCGATGTCGACGACGTAGACCGGGTGTGCGGGTGCCGTGCGCGCGTCGACCGGGTGGGCCCGGCCGAGGCTGTCGTAGGCGGTGACGGCGGCGGTGTCGTCGTCGGAGGCCGCCGCGGCGACCCAGGGCGTGCTGCCGGCGGTCAGCGCCGGGCGCATGGAGTCGTCCCCGAGGCGCAGCCGGAGGAGCGATCCGACCTGGCCGTCCAGGCCCTTGGCGGCGGCGATGCGGTGGTCGGCCGCGGTGAGGGCGGGCTTCAGGGCGCTGCCTGCCAGCCGGGTGACGGGCACCTCTTCGGAGCCGAGGGCCGCCGTACGGAGGCGGGCGCGGAAGGCGGGGTCGCGGAGGGCGCCGGCGATGGCGCGGGCGGCCTGGTCCTGGGCCGTGGCCACGGCGGTGGAGGGGGCCGGGGCGGGGGGAGCCGCCGACGCGGCCGGAGCGCCGAGGGTCTGCCCGGTGCCGAGGGCGGCCAGGGCGGCCGCGAGGATGACGACGGCGCCGTGGCGGCGGCGGGAGCGAGGGGGTCTCACGGGGATCGGTCCTCCTGGCGAGTGGGGTGACGCTGTCAGGTGGAGCGGTGTGGCGAGATGGATCTATGCGAGTAGATCCGCCCACTCAGAATGACGGTGACATGACAGTGTGACAAGGGGTGTGCCGTTGTCACGCCGGTGAACTCCCGGGCGGTGGAAGAGCGTTGGTCCGGGCCGGTGCCCGGGGTACCGAGGGTGGAGGGGGACCGGGAGCCTGAACGGGGGGATCCCGGGCGTCGCGGACGGGGTGGTGCCGGGTCAGCCGGCGGCCGCGGCCAGGCCGTCCAGCAGTACCGCGGTGAACCGCGCCGCCCAGCCGCTGTCGACCGGCTCGCAGGAGACGAGCGTGCGGTGCACCACCGCTCCGGCGATCATGTCGAAGATCAGGTCGATCTGCGGGCCGGGGTCGGTCGTGTCCGGGGGGATCTCGCCCCGGCTCTGGGCGCGCCGGCGCCCCTCGACCACCAGGCGCTTCTGCCGGGCGACGATCTTCTCGCGGAGCCGCTGCCGCAGGGCGTCGTCGTGCGTGGCCTCGGCGACCACCGCCATCAGCGCCGTCTTGGTGGCGGGCTGCTCCAGCAGCTCGGCGAACTGCAGCACCACACCCTCCACGTCGGCCCGCAGACTGCCGAGATCCGGCAGGACCAACTGGTCGAAGAGGGTGGCGAGGGCGTCGGTCACCAGCTCGCTCTTGCCCGCCCAGCGCCGGTAGACCGTCGTCTTCGCAACCCCGGCCCGGGTCGCGACGTCTCCCAGGGAGAGCTTGGACCAGCCCAGTTCGACGAGAGCCTCCCGGGTCGCGGCCAGGATCGCGGTGTCCGCCGCGGCGCTGCGCGGGCGCCCGGTGCGGCTGGCGGGGGTGCGGCTCTGCATCCCACGACCATAACCGGCCGGTCGTGCGGTGCCGTGAGGGAGATCACCGAGGCGTGGTGTCGCGAGGTGCCCTCATGGCATTACGCTACAGGTCGTAGCGAAAGCTCGCGAGGGACGTACGCGGGCGACGGCCGTCAGGCGCGGGTGGGGACCCGGCGCCGTACACCGCTTTTTCACTCAGGCGCGGGATCGGGGGAGGATAGACGCATGCAGCCACGGAACATGTCCATGAGCGGTGTCGTCGACCTCGCCGCGGTGAAGGCGGCCCAGGAGGCCAAGACCAAGGCCGAACAGGCACGCGCCGAAGCCGCCCGGCAGGGCGGGGCGGGGGCCGTCTCCCCGGCCGATCTCGTCATCGATGTCGACGAAGCCGGTTTCGAGCGCGATGTACTCCAGCGCTCCGCCGAAGTCCCCGTCGTCATCGACTTCTGGGCGGAGTGGTGCCAGCCCTGCAAGCAGCTGAGCCCGGTCCTGGAGCGGCTGGCCGTCGAGTACGACGGACGCATCCTGCTCGCCAAGATCGATGTCGACGCCAACCAGATGCTGATGCAGCAGTTCGGGATCCAGGGCATCCCGGCCGTGTTCGCCGTCGTCGCGGGCCAGGCGCTGCCGCTCTTCCAGGGGGCGGCCGACGAGCAGCAGATCCGGCAGACCCTGGACCAGCTGGTGCAGGTGGCCGAGCAGCGCTTCGGGATCACCGGTCTGGCCGTCGACCCGGATGCCGAGCCGGGCGGTGCCGCGACGGACGCGGTGCGCGAGGGTCCGTACGACGCGGCGCTGAACGCCGCCGCGCAGGCGCTGGACGCGGGCGACCTGGGCGGTGCCGTCCGGGCGTACCAGAGCGTGCTGGCCGACGACCCGGCGCACCCCGAGGCCAAGCTGGGTCTGGCGCAGGCCGAATTGCTCCAGCGGGTGCAGGGTATGGATCCGCAGAAGGTCCGTCAGGAGGCCGCCGAGCGGCCGAAGGACGCCGCGGCGCAGATCGCCGCCGCCGACCTGGACCTGGTGGGCGGTCATGTCGAGGACGCCTTCGGGCGGCTGATCGAAACCGTGCAGCGCACGGCGGGTGACGACCGGGAAGCCGTACGGCTCCGGTTGCTGGAGCTGTTCGAGGTCGTGGGTCCGGAGGACCCGCGGGTGGTCGGAGCACGCAGGGCGCTCGCGCGCGCCCTGTTCTGACCAGTCACTAAACGCGCCGGCATGTGATGCCGGCGTGAAAGGTTCGCCGGTGAGGCGTCACGGTGGCCGCGCTTTACCAAATCTTGGTAATCGCGGCCCCTGTTACTCCGAGTAAATCGAGGCCGTTGGTCTGTCTGGTTTCGTCCAGGGATCAACGGCTTTGCTCTGCCCAGTGATGCCACCGAGCGTCGCAGTCCGAGACCGGTCGGTCGTCCTCCGGTTATCCCGCCGTTACTAGCCAGTAACGAACCCCCTTGTGTCCAGGGCGAGAATGCACCACGATCGGCGACGCTCGGTCCATTCCCGTACCCCGGCACCCGGCCGGGTCACGGGAGACTCTGGGTCCCCACCGAGCAGAGCCGGCGGCAGTGGCGCCGGCTCTAGGACAGGGGGGTCTTCGCCTGCCGGCGAAGCCTGTCCAGCAAGGTTGTGCGTGATGCGTGTCAGGCGCGACCAGTGGTTGTCGCTCGGGGGTGATCGCCGGTGATTCGGGCGCGTTTCGCGCCGCCGAGCGCGGGCGCTCTCCTTCCCGAGGACGTAGCACTTCTCCCATCCCTGCCCGGCTGAGCCGCCGACTGGGGCGAGTCCGGGCCAGGAGATGTACGTCCGAGAAGGAGGAAATATGGAGTCCCAGGTGCGTGGCGGGACCAGATGGAAGCGGTTCGCTGTGGTCATGGTGCCCAGCGTGGCCGCCACGGCGTGTATAGGTGTCGCCCTCGCGCAGGGCGCTCTCGCCGCCTCGTTCAGCGTGTCCGGCCAGTCGTTCAAGGTGTCCGCCGACCAGCTCGTCGGCACCGGGTTCGAGCAGTACGGGGCCATCGACAGCGGCTACACGATGGACGGCAAGAAGACGGCTCACCCGGTGGCCGTCTCGGCGTTCAAGCACGCCGAGATCACCAACCTGTGCCAGTCCGTCGTCACGCCGGACGTGCCGATCTTCGGCAACGTCAGCCTCATCCTGCGCGCCGGCGGCGAGGGCCACGACAAGGTCCAGGCCGACAACATCTACATCGACGTCGCCGACCTGAACGCCGACGCGACGTTCGACAACATCGACATCGGTGTGGCCGCCAAGGACGCCTCCAAGGGTCCGGGCATGAAGGGCGGCGGCGAGCAGGCCAACCCCTTCGGCTTCGCGCAGCAGGCCGACAAGGCCACGCTGGTCGGCGTGAAGCAGACGGCGTGGGCGACCACCGCCGGCACGTTCAAGCTCAGCGGTCTCCACATGTCGCTGGCGACGGGTGTCAAGGAGTGCTACTAAGCACTCGCTGACGGGCGGGGGAGCCGGTGGCGCCCCCGCCCGTCCACACTCCGGCCGCGTCCTTACACGCGGCACACATCACCACCACAGCAACGCCGCACCAGGGAGCTGTTTTCCATGAGCGCCGAGACCCCTGCCGCCGCACCCGGCCAGTTCACCCGCCGGAGGCAGCAGTTCCGCGCCTGGCGGGGCACGCGTCCGTTCTGGGCCGGACTGTTCGTCATGCTCGGCGGCCTTCCGATCATGTACTTCCCGTACGCCCATCTTCAGTTCGGACACCTGACGCTGGCGATGTCGACCACCGCGGGAGCCGGATCCCTGATCATCGGCGTACTGCTCATCGTGCTGGGTGTCAGCCTCTGGTTCCAGAAGCACGTACGCGTCTTCGCGGGCGTCGCCGCGATCCTGCTGGCGCTGGTGTCCATCCCCGTCGCCAACTTCGGCGGCTTCGTCATGGGCTTCCTGCTCTCCCTGGTCGGTGGAGCGCTGGCCGTGGCCTGGGCGCCGGGTGCGCCTCCGCAGCAGCAGCCGCCCGGCGAGGCCGCCCCGGGCGAGGGCGGTGCCCCCGAGTCGGCTCCGGTGCCGCACCAGGGCACGGACCCGGTGGGCGACGTGCGACCCGCCGGGCCCTACAAGGCGCCGTGGGAGAACGACCTGTCAGGAACGAGCCCGGCCAACGGGGCGAACGGGAGGCACAGTGCCGGCTGACGAGGTGACCCGCGGGACCGATGTGGACGGGTCCCGCGCGAGAACCGGGCCACGCCACGCGGCCCCCAGAAAGCCGCTGTTCACCAGGTTCCACATGCCCGCCGGCAAGGCCATAGCCTCCGTGGCGATGCCCACGGCGGTGCTCATGGGCATGGGCTTCACGTCGACGCTGGCCCTGGCCGACAACAACGGCAGCCCGTCCCCGTCCTCCTCGGCCAAGAGCCTGACGGCGGACGAGTACAAGGACTGCGTCAAGGCGCTGGACGACACCGGGGACCCCTCGGCCTCGCCGTCGCCCTCCGCCTCCGAGAGCGGTTCGGACACGGCCATGCCCGCCCCCTCGGCGAGCGACGACGGCAAGGACACGCAGGACGGCGGGGGCACGAAGGACGCGGGCGGCACCTCTTCGCCGGATTCAGGTTCCGGCGACAAGGCCACGCCCGAGCCCACCGCGACCTCCGGATCCTCCGACTCGGGCTCCGGCTCCGGCTCGTCGGGCTCGGACGCGGGCTCCGCCGACGACACGGCCACTCCGGCGCCGTCCCCGACCAAGGACAGCGGCGGGAACGTCCTCGACACCATCGGCGACACGATCGGTGACATCCTCACCGGCGGCCAGAAGGACTCCGGCACGCAGTCCGCGACCCCGACGCCGTCCGCGTCCTCGTCCCCCACGGGCACCCCCACGGGCACCTCCGCGGACGACGGCAAGGACCCGGCCGGCGGCAAGGACTCGGGCGGCAGCGTCTCCGACACCGTCGAGGACACCGCGAAGAAGGCCCAGGACACGGTCGAGGACACGGTCAAGGACACGACCGACGGCACCACCGGCACCGCCGCCGGGACGGCCGGTGACGCCGCCGGGACGGCCGGGGACGCGACCGCGGCGGCCACGCCGAGCCCGTCGGCGAGCGAGTCCGCCTCCGCCGAGGACTGCCCGGTGGCCACGGACGACGAGAGCGGCGTCGACAACAAGGTGCCGGTGGCGGACGACCCCTGGTACCTGAACGCCAGCTCCCTGCTCCTCAAGGGCGCCGACTACCAGGGCATCGTCGAGGTGAAGACGGCCAACGGCACCACGAAGAAGGTGCTGAAGTACGTCATCTCCGGCGGCACCGACATCGGCGACCTGCACCAGACCGTGAACGACAAGCAGGCGAAGAAGACGTACCACGTCCAGGCGTCCAAGGGCTCGACGTCCACCATCACCGGCGGCGACACGGTGATGTACACCGAGAGCATCTCGGGCAACCTGTTCGGGCTGATCCCGGTGACGTTCAGTCCCGACAGCCCGCCCCCGCTGAACATCCCGCTGATCTACTTCACCAACGTCAAGGTGGTCCAGGCCGCGCAGTTCGGCGGCAACCTGCACGTGCCCGGCATGCACGTGTACACGACCGACTGAGCGGTCGCACAAACCGGTTCGGGAGCCGCAACACACCGAGGGCGCCCCCCTGTCGCAGGGGGGCGCCCTCGGTGCCGTACAAGACCCTTACGGAACAGGTCAGCTGCTCTGGCCGCCCAGGTGGTGGACGCGGAGCATGTTGGTGGTACCGGGGACCCCGGGGGGCGAGCCGGCGGTGATGATGACGGTGTCGCCCGCGTCGAAGCGGCCCAGCCGGGCGATCTCCTGGTCCACCAGGTCGACCATCTCGTCCGTGGTGTTCACGAACGGCACGACGTGCGACTCCACGCCCCAGCTGAGGGTCAGCTGGTTGCGGGTGCCCTCGTCCGTGGTGAAGGCGATGATCGGCTGCGTCGCGCGGTAGCGGGACAGCCGGCGCGCGGTGTCACCGGACTGCGTGAAGGCGATCAGGCCCTTGCCGCCGAGGAAGTCGGCGATCTCCGCCGCCGCACGGGCCACCGAACCGCCCTGCGTACGCGGCTTCTTGCCCGGCACCAGCGGCTGAAGCCCCTTGGAGAGCAGCTCCTGCTCGGCCGCGGAGACGATCTTCGACATGGTCTTGACCGTCTCGACCGGGTAGGCGCCCACGCTCGACTCGGCCGACAGCATGACCGCGTCGGCACCGTCCAGGATCGCGTTGGCGACGTCGGAGGCCTCGGCACGGGTCGGGCGGGAGTTGGTGATCATCGACTCCATCATCTGGGTCGCCACGATCACCGGCTTCGCGTTGCGCCGGCACATCTCCACCAGGCGCTTCTGCACCATCGGGACCTTCTCCAGCGGATATTCGACGGCGAGGTCGCCACGGGCCACCATGACGGCGTCGAACGCCGCGACGACTTCCTCCATGTTCTCGACCGCCTGCGGCTTCTCCACCTTGGCGATCACCGGGACGCGGCGGCCCTCCTCGTCCATCACGCGGTGGACGTCCTGCACGTCCTTGGCGTCCCGGACGAAGGACAGCGCGACCATGTCGCAGCCCATGCGGAGGGCGAAGCGCAGGTCCTCGATGTCCTTCTCGCTCAGCGCGGGCACGTTGACGGCCGCGCCGGGCAGGTTGATGCCCTTGTGGTCGGAGACGACACCGCCCTCGATGACGATCGTCCGCACCCGCGGGCCCTCGACGTCCAGGACCTTCAGCTCGACGTTGCCGTCGTTGATCAGGACCTGGTCGCCGCGCGAGACGTCGCCCGGCAGCCCCTTGTACGTCGTACCGCAGACGTGCTTGTCACCCGGCACGTCCTCGGTCGTGATGACGAACTCGTCACCGCGCTCCAGCTCGACCGGACCCTCGGCGAAGGTCTCCAGGCGGATCTTCGGGCCCTGAAGGTCGGCGAGGACGCCGATGGGACGGCCGGTCTCCTTGGAGGCGGCCCGGACGCGGTCGTACCGCGCCTGGTGCTCGGCGTGGGTGCCGTGGCTGAAGTTGAACCGGGCCACGTTCATGCCCGCCTCGATCATGGCGACGAGCATCTCGTGGGAGTCGACCGCGGGGCCGAGAGTACAGACGATTTTCGAACGGCGCATGGGGCGATCCTATCGGTTTGTTTCGCTACGGAATATTCCGTCTGGCGGAAGATACAAATGAGTGCCACACCGCTCAGGTGCTATTCAGTTGTTCTTTCCGACCAGTGCGTAGGTCTGCGTCGCGATCTCCAGTTCTTCATCCGTCGGCACCACGGCGACCGCCACCCGGGCGGAGTCGGGCGAGATCAGACGCGGCTCGCCCGCGCGCACGGCGTTGCGCTCCGGATCGACCGCCGGCCCCAGGCCCTCCAGGCCCGCGATCGCCGCCTCCCGCACCGGTGCCGCGTTCTCGCCGACCCCGGCGGTGAAGGCGACCGCGTCCACCGAGCCGAGCACCGCGAAATAGGCGCCGATGTACTTCTTGAGCCGGTGAATGTAAATGTCGAACGCGAGCGCGGCCTCTTCGTCCCCCTCGTCGATCCGGCGGCGGATCTCCCGCATGTCGTTGTCCCCGCACAGACCGAACAGGCCGCTCCTCTTGTTGAGAAGAGTGTCGATCTCGTCCATGGACATTCCGCCAACCCGCGCCAAATGGAAGATGACGGCCGGGTCCAGATCACCGGAGCGCGTACCCATCACGAGCCCCTCCAGAGGCGTCAGCCCCATGGAGGTGTCCACGCACCGGCCCTTCTCCACCGCGGAGGCGGAGGCGCCGTTGCCCAGGTGCAGCACGATCACGTTGACCTCGGACGGGTCCTTGCCCAGCAGCCGCGCCGTCTCCCGGGCGACGTACGCGTGCGAGGTGCCGTGGAAGCCGTAGCGGCGGATCCGGTGACGGTCGGCGATCTTCGGGTCGATCGCGTAGCGCGCCGCCGACTCCGGCATCGTCGTGTGGAACGCCGTGTCGAAGACGGCGACCTGGGGCAGGTCGGGGCGGAGCGCCTGCGCGGTGCGGATGCCGGTCAGGTTGGCCGGGTTGTGCAGCGGGGCGACGGGGATCAGCCGCTCGATCTCGGCGAGCACCTCGTCGTCGATCACCGTGGGCTCGGTGAAGAACATCCCGCCGTGCACCACCCGGTGCCCGATCGCGGCCAGCTCGGGGGAGTCCAGGCCGAGGCCGTCCCGGCTCAGCTCCCCGGCGACCGCCTTGAGGGCGGCGTCGTGGTCGGCGATCGGCCCGGTGTGCTCACGGGTGTCGCCGGAGGCGAGGCAGGTGTGCTTGAGCCGGGAGGTCTGCTCGCCGATGCGCTCGACCAGGCCCACCGCCAGCCGGCTGCTGTCCCGCATGTCCAGCAGCTGGTACTTCAGGGACGAGGAACCGGAGTTGAGGACGAGGACACGGGTGGGGGAGGTCACTGCTGGGACGCCTTCTCGCTGGAGTTCTGGGCCTGGATCGCCGTGATGGCGACGGTGGAGACGATGTCCTGGACGAGCGCGCCCCGGGACAGGTCGTTGACCGGCTTGCGCAGACCCTGGAGGACCGGGCCGACGGCGATCGCGCCGGCCGAGCGCTGCACGGCCTTGTAGGTGTTGTTGCCGGTGTTGAGGTCGGGGAAGATCAGCACGCTGGCCTGCCCGGCGACGTCTGAGTCCGGCAGCTTGGTCGCGGCGATGGACGGCTCCACGGCCGCGTCGTACTGGATCGGCCCCTCGATCTTCAGGTCGGGCCGGCGCGAGCGCGCCAGCTCGGTGGCCTCGCGCACCTTGTCGACGTCGGCGCCCGAGCCGGAGGTGCCGGTGGAGTACGACAGCATCGCGATCCGCGGCTGGACGCCGAACTGCGCGGCCGTGCCGGCCGACTGGATGGCGATGTCCGCCAGCTGCTCGGCGTTCGGGTCCGGGTTGACCGCGCAGTCGCCGTAGACCAGCACCTTGTCGGCCAGGCACATGAAGAACACGGACGACACGATCGAGGAGTCCGGCCTGGTCTTGATGATCTCGAAGGCGGGCCGGATGGTGGCGGCCGTGGAGTGCACCGAGCCGGACACCATGCCGTCGGCCAGGCCCTCCTCGACCATCAGGGTGCCGAAGTAGTTGACGTCCGACACGACGTCGTAGGCCAGTTCCACGGTGACGCCCCTGTGGGCGCGCAGGGCCGCGTACTTCTCGGCGAAGGAGTCCCGCAGCTCGGAGGTGGCCGGGTCGATCAACTGGCTGTCGCCGAGGTCGATGCCGAGATCGGCGGCCTTCTTGCGGATCACGTCGGCCGGCCCGAGCAGGGTCAGGTCGCACACGCCCCGGCGCAGCAGCACCTCGGCCGCGTGCAGCACCCGCTCCTCGGTGCCCTCCGGGAGCACGACCCGCCGCCGGTCCGAGCGGGCCTGCTCCAGCAGCTTGTGCTCGAACATCATCGGGGTGACCCGGTCGCTGCTCGGCGCCGAGACCCGGCGGGCCAGGTCGGCGGTGTCGGCGTGCCGCTCGAACAGACCGAGCGCGGTCTCCGCCTTGCGCGGGGTGGCCGCGGTCATCTTCCCCTCCATCGAGAACAGCTGCTCGGCGGTGGGGAAGCTGTTGCCGGACACCGAGAGCACCGGCGTGCCCGGGGCGAGGCGGGCGGACAGGGTGAGGATCTCCTCGCTCGGCACCTCGTTCAGCGTGAGCAGCACGCCGGCTATCGGCGGGGTGCCGGCGCTGTGCGCGGCGAGCGAGCCGACGACCAGGTCGGCGCGGTCCCCGGGGGTGACGACCAGGCAGCCGGGGGTCAGGGCGCCCAGGAGGTTCGGCAGCATCGCGCCGCCGAAGACGAAGCCCAGCGCGTCCCGGGCCAGCCCGGAGTCGTCGCCGAGCAGCACCCTGGCGTCGAGCGCCTGGGCGATCTGCGCGACGGTCGGCGCGGACAGGGCGGGCTCGTCGGGCAGTACGTACGCGGGGACCGGCAGGCGGTTCGCGAGCCGCTCGGCGATCTCGTCGCGGTCCTCGCGGGCCACCCGGTTGGCGACCATGGCGAGGACGTCGCAGCCCAGGCCGTCGTAGGCCCGGTAGGCGTTGCGGGTCTCGGCGAGCACGGACTCGGCGGCCTGCCTGCGCCCGCCCACCACCGGGATCACCGAGGCGCCGAACTCGTTGGCGAGCCGGGCGTTCAGGGACAGCTCGTCCGGCAGCTGGGTGTCGGCGAAGTCGGTGCCGAGGACCAGGACGACGTCGTAGTCCCGGGCCACCAGGTGGAAGCGGTCGACGAGCGTGGAGACCAATTCGTCGGTACCCTGCTCGGCCTGGAGCGCGGACGCCTCGTGGTAGTCCATGCCGTAGACGGTCGCCGGGTCCTGGGAGAGGCGGTACCGGGACCGCAGCAGCTCGAACATCCGGTCGGGCCGGTCGTGGACGAGCGGACGGAAGACCCCCACCCGGTCGACCTGTCGCGTCAGGAGTTCCATGACTCCCAGCTCGACGACCTGGCGGCCGTCACCGCGGTCGATCCCGGTCACGTACACGCTGCGCGTCACGTGTCCACTCCGTTCCTCGTAGCGCTCTGTCGCGTCTGTCGTGTCTTCGGCATAAAAATCGCTCACCGAGGTGAGCTGAACCCTCTTGACAATACCCCTGCTGCCGGATAAGGCGCCCGTCAAGACTTCACCTGTCCGGCGGACGTGAAACAATCGTCACTGGCTCACCGGCACACGACAGCGAGCAGGAGACACAGCACGATGCGCATCGGAGTTCTCACCGCAGGCGGCGACTGCCCCGGCCTGAACGCCGTGATCCGGTCGGTCGTGCACCGGGCGGTGGCGCAGTACGGCGACGAGGTCATCGGCTTCGAGGACGGCTACCGCGGCCTGCTGGACCGGCACTACCGCACGCTCGACCTGGACGCGGTCAGCGGCATCCTGGCCCGCGGCGGCACCATCCTCGGCTCCTCCCGCCTGGAGCGCGACCGGCTGCGGGAGGCCTGTGAAGGGGCCGCCGACATGGTCGAGGAGTTCGGTATCGACGCCCTGATCCCGATCGGCGGCGAGGGCACGCTCACCGCGGCCCGCATGCTCTCCGACGCCGGTCTCCCGGTCGTCGGCGTGCCCAAGACCATCGACAACGACATCTCCTCCACCGACCGCACCTTCGGCTTCGACACGGCTGTCGGCGTGGCCACCGAGGCGATGGACCGCCTGAAGACCACCGCCGAGTCCCACCAGCGCGTGATGGTGGTCGAGGTCATGGGCCGGCACGCCGGCTGGATCGCCCTGGAGTCCGGCATGGCCGCCGGCGCCCACGGCATCTGCCTGCCCGAGCGGCCCTTCGACCCCGCCGACCTGGTGAAGATGGTCGAGGAGCGCTTCTCCCGCGGCAAGAAGTTCGCCGTCATCTGCGTCGCCGAGGGCGCCCACCCCGCCGAGGGCTCCATGGACTACGGCAAGGGCGAGATCGACCAGTACGGCCACGAGCGCTTCCAGGGCATCGGCACCGCACTGGCGTACGAGCTGGAGCGGCGCCTCGGCAAGGAGGCCAAGCCGGTCATCCTCGGCCACGTCCAGCGCGGCGGCGTGCCCACCCCCTACGACCGTGTCCTCGCCACCCGCTTCGGCTGGCACGCGGTCGAGGCCGCGCACCGCGGCGAGTTCGGCCGGATGACCGCGCTGCGCGGCACCGACATCGTGATGGTGCCGCTCGCCGAGGCGGTCACCGAGCTGAAGACGGTGCCGAAGGACCGGATGGACGAGGCCGAGTCGGTCTTCTAGGGGGCGTCGCGGAGCCGGGCCGATCCCGGCGGCCTCCCGCCCCCATGGCCCACCGGCCGGCCGGCGGGCCGGCGGTCAGCCGGCGCTGTCCGCCACGGCCGACCAGAAGGTGTCGACGATGCCGTCCAGGAACTTCTGCCCGGACTCGCTCGCGCCCTTGCCGCCGCCGCCCCAGCTGAGGGTGGCGGCCATGTGCCCCTGGTAGTCCTGGTGCAGTCCCTGGAGCACCTGCTCCAGCACGGCCTTGTCCAGCGGGGCGAGCTTCGTCACCGGCCGCACATAGGCCTGCCAGCGGGTGGTCACCGCGCTGTGCAGCAGCTCGGCGAGCTTCTCCTCGCGGCCGGTGACGGCGACGAAGTCGGGCAGGGCCAGGTCCAGGATCCCGGCGAGCGCGGCCGACTGGCGCTCGTTGCCCCGCCACTGTCCGCTCTCCTCCGTCCGCAGATACGTGCCCAGGTCCATGCCGACGGCATGGGCGACGTCCTCGGGCGCGACGGCACGGGCGATGCGATGCTCGCGCAGCGTCCGCGGGCGGCCGATGAGCTCGCCCGGAGAACACCACAACACGCCCGCCAGCGCGGTGAGTTCGGGATTTCCGGGGGCGGCGGTGCCGCGTTCCCAGGCGATCACGAGATCGGGGGTGACATACGGCAGCCCGTACGAGGCACGCATCCCGTAGGCGACGTGCTCGGGCCCCATGCCGAGGGCGGCGCGGAGCCTGCGGGCGGCCGGGGCGTTGAACGGGGGAGCCGGGGGGTTCGGTGGGGCTGAGGGTGGGCGCACCCGGCACAAGGTAGGGGCGCGCCGCCGCCCTGACTACGGTCGGTTCCGCCGAGACCACGGATCGTACGAACGTACGGGGTGATCGCGCAGAGTGAGCTGGCACTCGGTGTCACCCCTCATGACCTGGTGTTACCTCCCGTCACCCCTTCACCGCGCCCCCCAGCGCGAACCCCCCGCCCAGCCGCCGTGCCACCAGGACGTACAAAAGGATCACCGGCGTCGAATAGATCACGGAGAACGCGGCGAGCTGACCGTAGGCCACCATGCCCCGGTTGCCGAAGAAGTCGTTGATGCTGACCGAGGCCGGCAGCTGGTCCGGGGTGAGCAGCAGCATGAACGGGACGAAGAAGTTCCCCCACATCATCACGAACGAGAACACGGTGACGACCGCGATGCCCGGCCCCATCAGCGGCAGCACGATCCGGACCAGGGACTGCGGCGCCGAGGCCCCGTCCGTCCAGGCCGCCTCCTCCAGCTCCCTCGGCACGCCGTCCATGAAGTTCTTCATCAGCCAGATGGCGAAGGGCAGCTGGGAGGCGGCGAAGAAGAACATGGTGCCGTGCAGGGTGTCGATCAGGTTCACCCGCACGAACAGCGCGTACACCGGCACCATGATCGCCGTGATGGGCAGGCCCGTCGCGAACAGGATCGTCAGCAGGAACGGCCGGTTCAGCCGGGACCGGAACCGGGACAGCGGATAGGCGGCGAGGGCGGCGCAGACGACGGTCAGCGCGGTGCCGCCCCCGCACAGGATCAGGCTGTTGAGCAGCGGGGTGTAGGTGATGTCCGGGGTCAGGATCGCCCGGAAGCCGTCCAGGGTGAACCCGTCGGGGACCTTGACCCTGAGGCCGGCGTGCGGGTCCACCGCGGACAGCAGCACCCAGGCCAGGGGCAGTGCGAAGGCCACGGCCACGGCGAGCAGCGAGACGTCGGCGGCCAGCCGCCGGGAGGCGCGCTTGCGGGGCATCAGACCTCCGTCCGCAGCAGACGCAGATAGACGACGGAGAACAGGGAGCCGACCAGCAGCAGGAGCAGGGCGACCGCGGTGCCGTAGCCGATCATGCTGTTCTGGAAGGCCTGCTCGTACATGAACAGCGGCAGGGTCTGGCTGCGGTCCCCGGGCCCGCCCCGGGTCATCACCCAGATCAGCCCGAAGACGGAGAGCGTCTGGAGGGTGTTGAGCATGAGGTTGGTGCCGATGGAACGGCGGATCATCGGCAGCGTGATGTGCCACAGCCGCCGCCACCCGCCGGCCCCGTCCACCTCCGCCGCCTCCGTGATCTCGGCCGGGATCTCGTCCAGCGCCGCGGAGTAGACGAGCATCGAGAACGCGGTGCCGCGCCAGACGTTGGCGAAGGACACGGCGAGGATCGGCAGCGTGAACAGCCAGTTCTGCCGGGGCAGCCCGAGCCAGTCCAGGATCGCGTTCAGGGTGCCCTCGCGCCGGAAGAACGCGTAGAGCAGAAACCCCGCGACGACCTCCGGAAGCACCCACGCGGTGACGACGATTCCGCCGACGAGGGTGCGGACGGGTTTCGACGCGCGTTTCATCAGCGCGGCCAGGGCGAGCCCCAGGGTGTTCTGCCCGACGAGCGCGGACAGCACGGTGAACACCAGTGTCAGCCATACCGCGTTGAGGAACGCGTCGTCGCTCAAGGCCCGGCGGAAGTTGGCGAGACCGACGAACGAGGAGTGGGCCTGGCCGGTCAGCTGGAGGTCCGTGAAGGCGATGCAGACGCAGTAGGCGATCGGTCCGGCGAGGAAGAGGAGCAGCAGGACCAGTGCGGGGGCCAGCGGGAGGACCCGGGTGACCGCGCGTGGCCGCTTCACCTCTCGGTCACTTGGCCGCCGGTGACGTCCGCGAGCGCGGCGTCGTAGCCGCTCGCGGCCTTCTCCACCGACAGATCGCCGGTCGTGACGCCCTCCATGGCCTCCTGCACGGCGGTCGACACCTTCGGGTACGCCGGATACGCGGGCCGGTAGTGGGTGGCCGCCACCAGTTCGGTGAAGAACTTGATGCCGGGCTGGGCGGTGGCGTACGCCGGGTCGGCGGCGACGTCCTCGCGGACGGCGATGCCGGAGTTGGCGATGTACCACGCGCGGGCGTTGTCCTTCGTCTGCATCGTCCTGATGAAGTCGAAGGCGAGGCCGGGGTTGGCCGCCTTGGCCGGGACGGACCAGGTCCAGCCGCCGGACATGCTCACCCTGCCCGGTGCCTGGCCGTGCTGGGTCGGCATGGGGGCGAGACCCAGCCGCTCGGACCACTCGGGCCACGCGTGCCCGCTGCCCGGCAGCCAGTCCTGCGGCAGCCAGGAGCCGTCGAGGTCGATGCCGAGCCTGCCCTCGGGGAGGAGTTCACCGCGGACGGCGGTGCCGAAGTTGGGGTCCAGGGCGTCGGAGACGTCCGGGCCCAGCTTCTCCCGGTAGACGGTCTCCACGAATTCCAGCGCGTCCTTGAAGGCCTCCGACCCGGTGACCCACTTCCTGCTCGCGCTGTCGTACAGCGGATCGCTCGTGCCGTCCCCGGTGCCGTACAGCAGCATCTCGAAGCCCTGCATGGTGGCGGCCTCGCCGGCGGGTTTGCCGGTGTAGACGTTGAGCGGAGTGACACCGGGGACCTTCCGCTTGATGGTCCGCGCGGCGGCGAGCACGTCGTCCCAGCTCTTCGGCCGCCACTCGGCGGGCAGCCCGGCCTTCGCGAACACCCGCCTGTCGTACCAGAGCCCGCGCGTGTCGGTCCCGTCCGGAACCCCGTACGTCTTGCCGTCCTGACCTCTCGCGGCCGCCTTCGCGGTGTCGATGAACCGGTCCCAGTCGGGCCACTTGGCGAGGTAGGGGTCGAGCGGCTTCAGGTATCCGCTGGTGATGTCGGAGTTGATGAGGAAGGTGTCCTCGTAGACGAGGTCCGGGGCGGTCCGCGGGGACCGGAGCATCTGCTGGAGCTTGGTGTAGTACTCCGAGTCCGGGGCCTTGATCGGCACGAACTCCACCTTCTTGCCGGGATGCTCGCTCTCGAACTGCTTCTTCATGTCGGCGAGATAGGTGTCCATCACCTTGACGGAGTTGTCGGTGGACTGCTTGTACGACACCTTGATCGTGTCCGGGCTGCTGCCGGAGCCGCTGCCGCAGGCGGTGAGCGCGGTGGCGGCGAGAGCGGCGGTGAGGAGGGCGGAGAGGGCGGCGGTGGGGCGCACGGGCATGACCTCCTGAGCACACGTGGGGGTGGCGCGGAGTGACTGCCGTGTGAAGGTAAGAGGAGTGGTCTAGTCAGGTCAATGCGTCTGCGCGGGATTGGCACGCCCCGTCGGCGGGCGCGTCCCCGCGTGCCTCACCACGGTTCCCCTCCGACCTGCTTCCCCACGACGGGGCCGTAGAAGGTCCCGCCCCGGAACTCGATGTGGTCGCCCCCCTGGCGGCCCGGGTGTTCCTCCCCGGCGTCGTCGTGGCTCCCGCCCCGGGGCCGGTACGTGCGCAGCACCGCCACGGCCACCGCCGCCGCCCGCGCCGCCGCCCTCTCCTGCGAGCCGCCGGCGTCGGCCACGGACTTCTCCGCGTTCGCGCGGTCGCTGATGCCCCGGACGACGAGGGCCTGCCGGTTCTCCACATGGGCCGCGTGGGCGGCTCCCGCGCCCTCCATCTCGAACGCGGCGGCGTCGTTGTAGTGCTCGCGCACGTGCCGGGCGATCTCGGCCCCGGCGTCGGCGAGCAGCACGTCCGCCGTGGCGATCGGCTTGAAGTGCGTCCGCACGCCGGACAGGTCGCGTACGGCCGTGCGTGCCGCGGAGAGCAGCGCGTGCGAGCCGGACCACGCCTCGGGGCGGAGCAACAGCCCCTCGGGCGTCTGCTTGCCGCCGTGGACGCCGTACACCTTCGTGCCCACGACGACATCGCCGAGCGCGACGTCCTCCTTGAGGCTGCCGGCCACGCCGACGAACAGCACGGCCTCGGGGCGCAGCCAGCCGATGAGCGACGCGGTGAGCGCGGCGGTGTTCCGGGCGCCCTCGCCCAGTTCGGCGCAGGCCACCTGCCAGGGGGTGCCGGGCAGGTGGCCCACCTCCACGAAGGTTCCGTTCCCGGGATGGGTCCGGTCCTCCCGTCCCGCGATGTACGGACGGACCGCCGCGTACTCCAGCGCGAGGGCGGTCAGGACCAGAACAGTGGGCTTCGTCTCCGGCACACGCATAAGGTACTGCGGGGGGAAGGGGTTGGAGTGCCGGAACGAGACGTCACCGTCGGGCAGTTGCTGCTCACCGAGTACCAGACCGTCAAGGACGAGCAGAAGACCCGGATCGGCTTCCGGGACAACCTGCTGTACGTCACCCTGACCGTCGTGGCGGCCGTGATCGCCGCCGCGGCGCAGGCCAAGCAGACGGCGATGCTGCTCGCGCTGCCGCCGGTGTGTGTCGTGCTCGGCTGGACGTACCTGGTCAACGACCAGAAGATCTCGGCGATCGGGACGTACGTACGGGACGAGTTGGGACCCCGGCTCGCCGTACTGGCCCAGGCCGAAGGGGGCGAGGTCTTCCGCTGGGAGACCGCGCACCGGGGGGACGCCCGACGCGTCTCCCGCAAGGTGACCCAGTGCGTGGTGGACCTGCTGGCCTTCTGCGTCGTGCCGTTGAGTGCGCTCGTCGTGTACTGGGTGGGAGGTGGCCTCTCGGCCGGGCTGGCGGTGGTGTCCGTGCTGGAAGCGGTCGCGGTCGTGGGGCTCGGGGTGCGCGTCGTGCAGTACGCCGTGCCGTTCGGGGCGGGGAGCGCGGCTGGGTGAGCGATCACGTCGAGTTCCGGGGCGGGGACTATCGCGGGACGGTCATCGGCAAGGCGGAGTACCGGCAGCAGGCGCCGGCACCGACGGCATTGGACGCGCTGCCGCCGAGGACCGCTGGATTCACCGGCCGGGAACAGGAGCTGGCGCGTCTGCGGGCCGCGCTGGACCCGTCGTCCGCCGACGCCGGGCAAGCCGTCCTCGTCACCGCCGTCTCCGGACTCGGCGGCATCGGCAAGACGGCGCTCGCGGTGCAAGTGGCGTACGCGGCACGGGAGGCCGGGTGGTTTCCGGGGGGCGTGCTGTTCGTGGATCTCCACGGCTACGATGACGTTCCGGTCACGGCGGAGCAGGCGTTGCAGTCCCTGCTCCGGGCGCTGGGGGTGGAGCCGGAGCACATTCCGGCCACGGCGGACGAACGGGCCGCGCTGTACCGGTCGGTGCTGGCCGAACGTGAGGCGGTGCTGATCCTCGCCGACAACGCGTCGTCGCCCGATCAGGTACGGCCCTTGCTGCCGGGGGGCGGGCGGCGGCACCGGGTGCTGGTGACTTCGCGGGATCGGTTGGCTCAGTTGGGGGCGCGGCTGGTCCGGTTGGATCAGCTGACGCCTTCCGCGGCGTACGAACTGCTCGATCGCGCGCTGAGGATCGCCGACCCGGATGACGGACGGGTCGAGGGGGAGGGCGAGGCGGCGGCACGGCTGGCACGGTCGTGCGGGTATCTGCCGCTGGCTTTGCAGATCGCGGCTGCGTTGCTGGCCGAGGACCCCGGCAAGTCGGTCGCGGAACTCGCGGATGATCTGGGGACCTCGTACGACCGGCTCGCCGCCCTCGACGACGGCGACCGCAGCGTGCGCGCCGCGTTCGACCTCTCGTATCGGCGGCTGCCGGCCGGACAGGCACGTCTGCTGAGTCTGCTCGCCATCGCGCCGGGGCCGGAGGTGAGCGAGGAGGTGGCCGCTGTGCTGGTCGGGGAGCGGGAGCCACCGCTGGCCGACCTGAGAGCCCTGGCCCGAGCCCATTTGGTGGAGCGGGGAAACAGCCCGGGGAGCTGGCGCATGCACGACCTCGTGCGTGAGTTCGGAGCGGGTGTCCTGACCGGGAACGAGAAGGTGATGGACGCGGCGCGGCTTCGCGTCCTCGCGCACTACTACAGATGGGCGGACGCGGCGGACGACCGGCTGCGGTGGCTTCCGGGGAAGCCGGAGCCGGCCCGGTTCGCGACCCGTGCTGAAGCGCTGGCCTGGCTCGACAGGGAGCGCGCCGGGCTGGTGGCGGCGGCTCAGTGGGGGCGGGCGGAGCCGTACGCGGGTGTGGCCGCGCGGCTGGCCCTGTGCTTGGGCGACTACCTCGAGTGGCGGCGACATCTGGACGACCTGATCGCCGTCAGCAGTGCCGCTCCGGAGGCGGCACAAGGCGTGGGTGACCGGCGGATCGAGGCCATGGGCTGGATCAACCTCGGTAACGCCCTGGTGGTCGCGGGCCGGCCTGAGGAGTCGATGGACGCCAGCCTCCGTGGTCGCGATCTGTGCCGAAGCCTCGGCGATCGCGAGGGTGAGGCTGCGGCATGGAACAACCTGGGCCTTGCTCTGCGCGATCTCGGCCGCGTGGAGGAGGCCGTGGAAGCGCACACGCGCGGCTGCGATCTGTGCCGCAAGCTCGGTGACCGTAAGGGCGAGGCCATGGCGTGGAACAACCTCGGCCTCGCGCTGGAGGGCGCGGCCCGAGTGGCGGATGCGATCAACGCCTACCACCGTGCCCTGGATCTGTCTCGGACCATCGGCGACCGGCAGGTCGAGGCCACTGTGTGGAACAACCTCGGCAACGCTCTGGAGGCGGTGGGGCGAGTGGACGAGGCCCTCCAGGCCTACAAGAGGGACCTGGAATTCTGCTTGGAGTTCGAGCACTGGTACGGGGCGGCCCAGAGTCTCGACAATCTGGCCATCGTCCTCGGCTCCCTCGGCCGCATCGAGGACGCCCGCGCCCACCACCTCCGAGCCGCCGACGCCTACACCCGCGCCAACGCCCCGCAGGAAGCCGCCGAGGCCCGCGCCGGGGCCGACGCCCTCAGCGTCCTTGCGAAACCCACCGGTACACCAGCTCCGGCCGCCCCACCTGCCCGTACAGCGGACTCCGCGCCGCCCGGCCCGCCTCGACCAGATGCTCCAGATACCGGCGGGCGGTGATCCGTGAGATGCCCACCGCCTCCGCCACCCCGGCCGCGGTGAGCCCGTCCGGTGCCTCGCGCAGGGTGCCCGTCACCCGTTCCAGCGTCGGCCCGCTGAGCCCCTTCGGCAGCGCCGCCGGCGACGGCGCCCGCAGGACCGCCAGGGCCCGGTCCACCTCGTCCTGCCCGCTCGCCTCGCCCACCGACGCGTGGAACTCGGCGTACCGGACCAGCCGGTCCCGCAACGTGGCGAACGTGAACGGCTTCAGGACGTACTGGACGACACCCAGCGATACTCCTTCGCGCACCACCGCCAGATCCCGCGCCGAGGTCACCGCTATCACGTCCGCGTGATGCCCGGCCGCCCGGAGGGAGCGGGCGAACTGGAGGCCGTGGACGTCGGGGAGGTGCAGGTCCAGCAGGAGGAGATCCACGGGCGTGCGGTCCAGGATCCGCCGCGCCTCCGCCCCCGTGTGCGCCTTCCCGACCGCGACGAACCCGGGCACCCGGCCGACGTACAGCACATGCGCGTCGGCGGCCACCGGGTCGTCCTCGACGACGAGGACCCTGATGGGCTGCTGCTCGTTCGTCATCCGCCGCCGCCCAGGGCCGTGCGCAACGGCAACCGCACCTCGAACACCGCTCCGCCCTCGCCGTCCTCGCCCGACTCCGCCACCGTCAACGTGCCCTCGTGGCGGGTCACCGCCTGCCGGACCAGGGCCAGCCCGAGTCCCCGCCCGCCGGGCCCGGCCGGCTTCGTGGAGAACCCCCGCTGGAATACCAGGTCCGCATGGCCGGGGTCGACCCCGGGGCCGGTGTCGGACACCCGGAGCACCAGTTCGGCACGGGAGGCGTACGCCGTCACGGTCACCCGGGCCCCCACGGTCCCCTGGGCCGCGTCCACCGCGTTGTCGATCAGATTGCCGAGGATCGTGACCAGGTCCCGCGACGGCAGTGCGGCCGGGAGCAGGCCGTCGTCCAGCCGGCTCTCCGGTGACACCACCAGCTCCACGCCCCGCTCGTTCGCCTGGGCGGTCTTGCCCAGCAGCAGCGCGGCCAGCACCGGTTCGCTCACCGCCGCCACCACCTGGTCGGTGAGGGCCTGGGCCAGCTCCAGCTCGGCCGTGGCGAACTCCACCGCCTCCTCGGCCCGGCCCAGCTCGATCAGGGAGACGACGGTGTGGAGGCGGTTGGCCGCCTCGTGCGCCTGGGAGCGCAGGGCCTGGGTGAAGCCGCGCTCCGAGTCCAGCTCGCCCATCAGGGACTGGAGTTCGGTCACGTCGCGCAGTGTCACGACCGTGCCCCGCTGCTCTCCCCCCGACACCGGGGAGGTGTTGACCACCAGCACCCGGGACGCCGTCAGATGCACCTCGTCGACGCGGGGCTCGGAGGACAGCAGGGCGCCCGTCAGCGGCGCCGGCAGCCCCAGGCCGGCCACCGAGCGGCCGATCACGTCGGCGTCCGAGGCGCCGCCCACGCCCAGCAGCTCCCGGCCGCCGTCGTTGATCAGCGCCACCCGGTACCGGCCGTCCAGCATCAGCAGCCCCTCCCGCACCGCGTGCAGCGCCGCCTGGTGGTAGTCGTGCATGCGGCTCAGCTCGGTGGCGTTCATGCCGTGGGTGTGGCGGCGCAGCCGCGCGTTGATCACGTACGTGCCGACCGCGCCCAGCAGCAGGGCCACGCCGGCCACGCCGAGCAGGGCCGTGACCTGGTCCTGGACCCGGGCGCTGATCGTCTCGACCTTGATGCCGGCGCTCACCAGGCCGGTGATCCGGCCGTTGTCGGTGATGGGGGTCACCGCGCGGACGGACGGGCCGAGCGTGCCGGTGTAGATCTCGGTGAAGGTGTGGCCGTGCTGGGCGCGGGCGATGTTGCCGAGGAAGCGTCTGCCGATCTGCTTCCGGTCGGGATGGGTCCAGCGGATGCCGGACGGGTTCATGATCGTGACGAAGTCGACGTTCGCGTCCCGGGTGACCTGGAGGGCGTACGGCTCCAGCCGGGCGGTGGGGTCGGGGGCGCGGATCGCCGAGCGGACCGAGGGGGAGTCGGCGATCGACCGGGCCACCGCCGTGGCCTGGCGGGCCGCCGCGTCCTCGGCCTGGCGCCGGTCGCTGACGTAGGTGAACAGCGCGTACCCGGCCACGACCACCGCGATCAGCACGGCCTGCATGGCGAACAGCTGGCCGGCCAGGCTGCGTGGTCGTGGGAGGGCGGGGAGGCGCATGTCAGCAGTGTGCCTCTCCGGTTAAGCGTGAACTAAATGAACGGAAGGGTGACCGCCCTCACAGGCCGGGAGATAGTCACGGCATTCCCCAACAACGCCCGGACGTGAGCCGCACGCCGGTTGTTCGCCGACGAAGACGTCAAGGAGGGCAGTCGTGGCCGCCAGCACTGCCGACACGGCACCTGCCGCACCCCGTGTGAAGCGGGACCGGACTCATTACCTGTACATCGCCGTCATCGTGGCGGTCGCGCTCGGCATCGCCGTGGGGCTGATCTGGCCCGATGCCGCGGTGGAACTGAAACCGCTGGGCACCGGATTCGTGAACCTGATCAAGATGATGATCTCGCCGATCATCTTCTGCACGATCGTGCTCGGGATCGGTTCCGTGCGGAAGGCCGCCAAGGTGGGTGCCGTCGGCGGTATCGCCCTCGGCTACTTCCTCGTGATGTCGCTCGTCGCGCTCGCCATCGGCCTCGTGGTGGGCAACGTGCTGCACCCCGGCGAGGGGCTGCACCTGACCGACGCGCTCAAGCAGACCGGGCACGACCAGGTGGCGAGCGACGCGCTGCCGCCCGTCGACTTCGTGCTGTCGATCATTCCGATGACGTTCGTCTCCGCGTTCACCCAGGGGCAGGTGCTCCAGACGCTGCTGGTGGCGCTGCTCGCCGGGTTCGCGCTCCAGGCCATGGGATCGGCGGGGGAGCCGGTGCTGCGCGGTGTCGAGCACATCCAGCGGCTCGTCTTCCGCATCCTGTCCATGGTCATGTGGGCCGCGCCGGTCGGCGCGTTCGGGGCGATCGCGGCCGTGGTCGGCTCCGCGGGCCTCGACGCGCTCAAGAGTCTCGCCGTGCTGATGCTCGGCTTCTACGTCACCTGCTTCCTCTTCGTCTTCGTCGTGCTCGGCGCGCTGCTGCGGATCGTCGCGGGTCTGAACGTCTTCTCCCTGTTCAAGTACCTGGCCCGGGAGTTCCTGCTGATCCTGTCCACCTCCTCGTCGGAGTCCGCGCTGCCGCGGCTGATCGCGAAGATGGAGCACCTGGGCGTCAGCCGGCCGGTCGTCGGCATCACCGTGCCGACCGGCTACTCGTTCAACCTCGACGGCACGATGATCTACATGACCATGGCATCGCTGTACATCGCGGACGCGCTGGGCACGCCGATGTCGGTCGGCGAGCAGATCCCGCTGCTGCTGTTCCTGCTGCTGGCGTCCAAGGGCGCGGCCGGGGTCAGCGGCGCCGGGCTCGCCACCCTGGCCGGCGGTCTCCAGTCGCACAAGCCGGCGCTGGTGGACGGGGTCGGGCTGATCGTCGGCATCGACCGGTTCATGAGCGAGGCGCGGGCGCTGACGAACTTCGCGGGCAACGCGGTCGCCACCGTGCTGGTGGGCACGTGGACCAAGGAGATCGACAAGGCCCGGGTGCGGCGGGTGCTGGCCGGTGAGCTGCCGTTCGACGAGACGACGCTGCTGGACGAGGGCCGCTCCTCGGTGAGCGACCTCCCCGAGCCGCGCGAGGACGGCGAGAAGGAGCTGGCCAGGGCCTGATCCGCCGAATGAGCCCCGGACGTCCGGCCCCGCCTGAACCGGGGCCGGGCGTCCGGTGACCGCCGCCGGGCGGCCGAGGTACTCCCCCGTGCCTCGGCCGCCCGGCTTCGTCAGGTGCGCCGCGACACCTCGGCCACCAGCTCGGTGGCCCGCGCGGCGGGCACGCCCGCCGCGGTCAGGACGGCGACCGTGGCGGAGCCGCCCGCCTCCGCCACCGCCACGAGGCCGTCGTTCACGGCCTCCATCACCGCGAAGAGCATCTGCTCGTGCACGTACGCCAGGGCCGGCGCGGGCAGGGGGGAGGCGAACACGCCCTCGTCCAGTCCGCGCTGCAGCAGCCGGACCTTGTTCTCGCGCAGCGGCGCGAGCCGTTCGCGAATGCCCTGCACGGTGACCGTGCGCTGGGCCAGGGCGATCAGCAGCCGGTAGCGGTCGGCGACCGGCCACAGCGCGAGCACCGAGCGGGCCACCGCCTCCGCCGGGTCCCGTACCCCGGCGCGGGCCTGCGCGTCCGCGTCCGCCAGGGCCGCGACGGCCTCGTCCACCAGGGTGCTGATCAGCGCCTCCCGGCTGGGGAAGTGGCCGTAGACCGTCCGTCGTACGACCCCCGCGGCGCGCGCGATCTGATCCATGGAGGCGTCGGGATCGCGCAGCAGTTCGGCGAGGGCGACGTCGAGGATGCGGCGCCGGTTGGCGTCCGCGCGGCTGGTGTTACCCGTGGTCATGGCGGTCATTCTGCCCTCCCGCGGCCTTCCCGGAGCGACTTGCACACCGCTGTGCAACGACGTACATTGCACATGGTTGTGCAATTGCACGCCATTGTGCAAGTCCCGTCGCGATCCGAGGAAGGCCACCCCTGCCATGCGACTCGTCATGACCGAACCGGTCGAAAGGATGGAGCGCCCCTACGCCCGGCGCTGGTGGGCGCTGCTGGTGCTCTGTCTCAGCCTGCTGATCATCGTGATGGCGAACACGGCCCTCACGGTCGCGGCGCCCGACATGACGAAGGACCTCGGGCTCTCCAGCTCCGACCTGCAATGGGTGATCGACGGCTACACCGTCCCCTACGCGGCGCTGATGCTGCTGCTCGGCGCGATCGGCGACAAGTACAGCCGGCGCGGGGCGCTCGTCCTCGGCCTCGTCGTCTTCGGCGGCGGTGCCGTCTTCGGCTACCTCGCCGACAGCGCCGCCACCGTCATCGCCGCCCGTGCCGTGATGGGCGTCGGCGCGGCACTGATCATGCCGGCCACGCTCTCGCTGCTGGCCGCCACCTTCCCGCGCGCCGAGCGGGCCAAGGCGATCACGCTGTGGACCGCCACCGCCGGGCTCGCCATCGCCGCCGGCCCGGTCGTCGCCGGCGCCCTGCTCCGCGACCACGGCTGGTCCTCGACGTTCCTGATCAACGTGCCCATCGCGGCCGTCGCGCTCGTCGCCGCCTTCGTCCTCGTGCCGCCGTCCCGGGCCGGCCACCACGACCGCATCGACTATGTCGGCGGCCTGCTCTCCGTCGTCTGGACCGGCGCGCTCATCTACATGATCATCGAGGGCCCGCACTTCGGCTGGGGCGCCAAGGCCGTCGGCGCGGCCGTGACCGCCGGCGTCGGCCTGGTCGCCTTCGTCCTGTGGGAGCTGCGCCACCCGCGCCCGATCCTGGACGTGCGCCGCTTCGCCGGCCGCCGGTTCGCGGGCTCCAACCTCGCCGTCGCCCTGTTCTTCCTCGCCGTCTTCGGCGCCTTCTACTACCTCACCCAGCACCTCCAGTTCGTCCTCGGCTACGACGCCCTGCAGACCGGTGTGCGCATGCTGCCGCTCGCCGGTGCCGTCTTCGTCGGCTCGGCCCTGACCGGCTGGCTCACCCCGCGCGTCGGCATGAAGTGGACGGTCAGCGCGGGCATGGTCGGCGGCACGACCGCGCTCGCCCTGCTCACCCGGGTCGACGCGGGCTCCGGCTACGGCGACCTCGTGGCGCCCCTGATCATCCTGGGCCTCGCCATCGGCCTCGCCCTCTCGCCCTGCACCGACGCCATCATGGGCGCCTTCCCGGAGTCCGAGCTGGGCGTCGGCGGCGCCGTCAACGACACCTCGCTGGAACTGGGCGGTTCGCTCGGCATCGCCATCCTCGGTTCGCTGCTCGCCACCTCGTACGGCAACCACCTCGGTGACGCCACCGCCGGCAGCAAGCTCCCGGCCGACGCCCTGGACACCGCGCAGGACTCGGTCGGCGCCGGGTACGCCGTCGCCCAGGGCATCGGCGAGAAGGCGCATCAGGCCGCCGCCCAGGCCCAGCGGGCCACCGACCCGCAGCAGGCCGCGCAGCTCAAGCAGCAGGCCGCCGAGCTGGCCGGCGGCGCCCGGCAGATGGCCGACGCGGTGGGCTCCGCCTTCTCCGACGCGGTCGCCCACACCAGCCTGGTCGGCGCGGTGATCCTCGGCATCGGCACAGTCCTGGTCGCCTTCCTGCTGCCGCGCCACGAGTCGGCCGCGCCGGAGCCGGCGTCCGAGAAGAAGGAACCGGCGGACGCCACGGCCGGCTGACGACGCCGCCCCGCGCCCCCCGGGCCGCGGTCCGCCCGGGCCACCCCGCCCGGCGCCGGCCGCGGCCCTCCGGCGTCCCCGGCGGACCGGTGACGGACGACGGCGAACCCTGTCACCCCGCCGCAGTAACCTGCCGTACCGATCGACGGAACGGCACGTTCGGCACCGGCGTCAGTACGTGTGTCGGCATCTGTATGGAGGCACGGGGGATGAAGATCGACTGGGACCGGCGGACCTGCGCGCGCAAGGGGCACGTGACCTACGCGCCCGACGATCCCCGGCTGCGGATCCGGCTGCACGCCCGGACCGCGCTCGGGGACGTCTGGCGGTGTCTGCGCTGCGGCGACTTCGTGCTGGGCGAGCCGCGCGGCGCGGGACCGGCCGCGGACGCGCCGCTGGTGCCGCGCGGCAAGGTGCTCCGGGACCTGTTCGTCCTGCGCTTCCTGGCCGTCGAGCGGGCCGTGCGCGGGGTGTTCATCGTCCTGGTCGCGGCCGCGGTGTGGAAGTTCAGCAACAGCCAGGACGCGGTCCGCCGGCTCTTCGACGAGTACCTCGACGTCTTCCGCCCGGTCTTCCGGCACTTCCACTACGACCTCGACCACTCGCCGGTCGTCGGCTCCGTCCAGAAGGCCTTCGGCTACCGGCACTCCACGCTCCTGCTGGTGGCCGCGCTGCTGCTGGCCTACGCCCTGATCGAGATCGTCGAGGCGGTCGGCCTCTGGTACGCCAAACGCTGGGCGGAGTACCTGACGGTGGTCGCGACGGCCGCCTTCCTCCCGCTGGAGATCTACGAACTCACCGAGCACGTCAGCTGGCTGAAGATCGCGACCCTGGTCCTCAACATCCTCGCGGTCCTCTACATCGCCCTGACCAAGCGGCTGTTCGGGCTGCGCGGCGGGCGCCGGAAGTTCGAGGAGGAGCGGCACAGCGCCTCGCTGCTGGAGGTGGAGGAGTCGGCCGGCGTGGTGCACGCGTAGCGGCCCGGCGGTCTTGCCTTGACGCCCACGTCAACCCCTACCGTTCTCCGTATGCGCATCGGCGAGCTGGCCGCGCGGGCCGGGACCACGACACGCACCCTGCGGTACTACGAGACCCGGGGGCTGCTGCCGGCCCGGCGTGACGGCAACGGACACCGGACGTACGACGAGAGCGACCTCAGGCTGCTGCGGCAGATCCGCACGCTCCAGGACTTCGGGTTCGACCTGGAGGAGACCCGGCCGTTCGTGGAGTGCCTGCGGGCCGGGCATCCGGAGGGCGACTCCTGTCCGGCCTCGCTGGTGGTCTACCGGCGCAAGCTGGCCGAGCTGGACGCGCTCATCGGACAGCTGACGGCGGTGCGCGAGACGGTCGCGGGCCAGCTCTCGCGGGCCGAACGGGCCCGCGACGGCCTGGCCGCCGACGCGCTGGTTCCGGGGGGTCCGGAACCCGCATGCGAACTGGGGAGGCTGACGCGGTGAGCTTGGTGAGCGGACTGGCCGAGGTGACCGACGCCGATTTCGAGGCGGAGGTGATCGGCTCCGATCTTCCGGTGCTGGTGCAGTTCACGGCCGAGTGGTGCGGACCGTGCCGGCAGCTCGCGCCGGTGCTGAAGGAGATCGCGTTCGAGGAGGGGGACCGGCTGAAGGTCGTACAGATCGACGTGGACCGCAATCCGCAGACGACGATCTCCTACGGCGTGATGGCCACGCCCACGATGCTGCTCTTCCGGGACGGCGAACCGGTCCGGTCGATCGTGGGGGCCCGGCCCAAGCGCCGGCTGCTGGCGGACCTGGCGGACGTGCTGTAAAGCGGCGCCCACTCCACGAAAAAATCCCCTGAGCAATTGCGCTCGGGGGATTTCTGTGCGTATATTCAGTGATTCACGACTTTACATAGAAGAAGTCGTGGAGAAGTTCACTGGGCACAGTATATCCGGGCGGGAGCGGAATTGTCAAACACCGAATTTCCGGACGATGAATTGCGGCACGAACAGGAATTCATCGACGGACTGTACGCACGCGTGGACGAGCTGCGCGGCGAGGCCGAGACCTCCGTCACGGACGCGCTCGCCCAGGGCGACAAGCCCATGCAGGCCCGGCTGGAGCGGGACATCCTGGTCGCCGAGCGTTCGGGGCTGCTCGCCGCGCTGAACGCCGTGGACGGCTCGCTCTGCTTCGGCCGGATCGACCTGACCGACGGCGTCAAGCACCACATCGGCCGGATCGGGCTGCGCGAGGACGACACCGAGCGGACCCCGGTCCTCATCGACTGGCGGGCCGACGTCGCCCGCCCCTTCTACCTGGCCACCGGCCACACCCCCATGGGCCTGCGGCGCCGCCGGCACATCACCAGCGAGGGCCGGACCGTCACCTCCCTGCACGACGAGATCCTCGACCTCGGCGACGCCACCCGCACCGGCCACGAGGACCCGAGCGGCGACGCCGTCCTGCTGGCCGCGCTGAACTCGGCGCGCACCGGCCGGATGAACGACATCGTGCAGACCATCCAGGCCGAGCAGGACGAGATCATCCGGGCGCCCCACCGCGGCGTGCTCGTCGTCGAGGGCGGCCCCGGCACCGGCAAGACCGCGGTCGCCCTGCACCGCGCGGCCTACCTGCTGTACGAGCACCGGGAGCTGCTGGCCCGCCGGGCCGTCCTCATCGTCGGCCCGAACCCGGCCTTCCTCGGCTACATCGGCGAGGTGCTGCCCTCCCTCGGCGAGACCGGGGTGCTGCTGGCCACCGTCGGCGAACTCTTCCCGGGCGTGAAGGCCACCGCCGCCGACACCCCCGCGGCCGCCGCCGTCAAGGGCCGCGCCGCCATGGCCGACGTGCTCGCCGCCGCCGTCCGCGACCGGCAGGCCCTGCCCGACCCGGTCATCGCGATCGAGCACGACCGCGAGGTGCTCATGCTGGACGACGGCCTGGTGAGCGTCGCCCGCGAGCGCACCCGGGCGGCCAAACTGCCGCACAACGTGGCCCGCGAGTACTTCGAGGGGCACATCCTCAACACCCTCACCGAGCTGTACGCCGAGCGCGTGGGCACCGACCCCTACGACGGCAGCAGCCTGCTCGACGCCTCCGACGTCACCCAGATCCGCGACGAACTCGCCGAGAACCCCGAGGTCTGGGACGCCATCGACCGGCTGTGGCCCCGGATCACCCCGCAGCGACTGGTGGCCGACCTCCTCGCGGAACCGGACGGCCACCTCCCCGAGCACGACGCCGACGCGGTCCGCCGCCCCGTGACCCGCGCCTGGACCGTCGCCGACGTCCCGCTGCTGGACGAGGCGGCCGAACTCCTCGGCGAGGACGACCGGGTGGCGCGGGCCCGCGCCGAACGCGAACGCGAGACCCAGGTGGCCTACGCGCAGGGCGTGCTGGACGTCTCGTACGCCTCGCGCACCTACGAGTTCGAGGACAAGGAGGACGGCGACCCGGAGAGCTCCGAGGTGCTCTCGGCGCACGACATCATCGACGCCGAACGGTTCGCCGAGCGGCAGGAGGAGAACGACCACCGCAGCGCCGCCGAGCGCGCCGCCGCCGACCGCACCTGGGCGTTCGGGCACATCATCGTGGACGAGGCGCAGGAACTGTCGCCGATGGCCTGGCGGCTGCTGATGCGGCGCAGCCCGACCCGCTCGATGACCCTGGTCGGCGACCCCGCCCAGACGGCGGAGGCGGCCGGCGTCGGCTCCTGGGAGGACATCCTCGCCCCCTACGTCGAGGACCGCTGGGAACACACCCGTCTCGGCGTCAACTACCGGACCCCCGCCGAGATCATGGACCTGGCCGCGGCCGTGGTCCGCGCCGAGAACCCGGACTTCGACCCGCCCGCCTCCGTCCGCTCGACGGGGGAGCGGCCCTGGGTGCGGCAGGTCCGGGACGACCTGCCCGGCGCGGTGGCGAAGGCGGTCGCCGAACTCACCCCCGTCGAAGGCCGGCTCGCCGTCATCGCCCCGCGCGCACTGCACCGGACGCTGGCCGCCCGGCTCGACGGCGTCACGGCCGGCGCCGAACCCGACCTGACACGGACCGTCGTGCTCCTCGACCCCCGCCAGGCCAAGGGCCTCGAATTCGACTCCGTCCTGGTGGTGGAGCCGGGCGCCTACGGCACGAGCGACCTGTACGTGGCCCTGACCCGCGCCACCCAGCGGCTCGGCGTGCTGCACCGCGGCGACCTGCCGAAGGGGATGGCGCCGGCCCACGGGTAGGACCTGCCGGAGCCGACGGCGGGGGCCCGCGGCCACGCCGGCCCGGCCGCCCTTCGGGCGACGACGCGAATGGTCAGACAGGCCTTAGGCCGGGCGCAGCCACACCGTGGCCAGCGGCGGCAGCGTCAGCCGGATGCTCGCGGGGCGGCCGTGCCGGCCCTGTGGCTCCGGCTTGACGACGTCGGGGTGGACGACGTCGCCGCCGCCGTACCGGGCCGCGTCCGTGTTCAGGACCTCCAGCCAGGCGGGGACGTCGTCGGGGACCCCGATCCGGTAGTCGTGCCGGACCACCGGGGCCATGTGGGAGACCGCGAGCAGCGGGGTGCCGTCGGCGTCCAGGCGCAGGAACGCGAAGACGTTGTCGTCCGACGCGTCCCCGGTGATCCACTGGAAGCCCGCCGGGTCGGTGTCCCGCTGCCACAGGGCCGGGGTCGCCCGGTACAGCGCGTTCAGGTCCCCGACGAGGTCCCGCACGCCCCGGTGGTCCGCCGCGGCGCCGTAGGACGGGTCGAGCAGCCACCAGTCGGGGCCGTGCGCCTCGGACCACTCGGCGCCCTGGGCGAACTCCTGCCCCATGAAGAGCAGCTGCTTGCCGGGATGGGCCCACATGTAGCCCAGGTAGGCACGCTGGTTCGCGCGCTGCTGCCACCAGTCGCCCGGCATCTTCGACACCAGGGACCCCTTGCCGTGCACCACCTCGTCGTGGGAGATCGGCAGGACGTAGTTCTCGCTGTACGCGTACACCATCGAGAACGTCATCTCGTGGTGGTGGTAGGCGCGGTGCACCGGCTCGTGGCTCATGTACTGGAGCGAGTCGTGCATCCAGCCCATGTTCCACTTCAGGCCGAAACCGAGGCCGCCGAAGCCGCTCGGCCCCTGGTGATGGGTGGGGCGGGTCACGCCGTCCCAGGCCGTCGACTCCTCGGCGATGGTCACCACGCCGGGGCAGCGCCGGTACACGGTGGCGTTCATCTCCTGGAGGAAGGCCACCGCGTCCAGGTTCTCCCGGCCGCCGTGCTCGTTCGGGGTCCACTGGCCCGCCTCGCGCGAGTAGTCCAGGTAGAGCATCGAGGCGACCGCGTCCACCCGCAGCCCGTCGATGTGGAACTCCTCGCACCAGTACACCGCGTTCGCCACCAGGAAGTTGCGCACCTCGCGGCGGCCGAAGTCGAACTCCAGCGTGCCCCAGTCGGGGTGGGCGGCCCGCAGCGGGTCGCCGTGCTCGTACAGCGGGCGCCCGTCGAAGGCGGCCAGCGCCCACTCGTCCCGCGGGAAGTGCGCCGGCACCCAGTCCATCAGCACCCCGATGCCCGCCTGGTGCAGCCGGTCCACCAGGTACTTGAAGTCGTCGGGCGTGCCGAGACGGGCCGTCGGGGCGTAGAACCCGGTGACCTGGTAGCCCCAGGAACCGCCGAACGGGTGCTCGGCCACCGGCATCAGCTCGACATGCGTGAAGCCCATCTCGCGCACGTACGCGGGCAGCTGCTCGGCGAGCCGGCGGTACGACAGCCCCGGCCGCCAGGAGGGCAGATGCACCTCGTAGACGGAGAACGGGGCCGCGTGGACCGGGGTGTCGGCGCGGTGGGCCATCCACTCCGCGTCACCCCACTCGTGGTGCGAGGCGTGCACGATCGAGGAGGTGGCGGGCGGGACCTCGGTACGGCGGGCCAGCGGATCGGCGCGCAGGGTGCGCGAGCCGTCCGGGCGGGTGATCTCGAACTTGTACAGCTCGCCCTCGCCGGTCCCCGGCACGAACAGCTCCCAGATCCCGGTGGCACCGAGCGAGCGCATCGGGAAACCGGTGCCGTCCCAGAAGTTGAAACCGCCCGTGACTCGGACACCCCGCGCGTTCGGCGCCCACACCGCGAACCGGGTGCCGGCCACGCCCTGGTGGGTGGTGACGTGCGCGCCGAGTGCCCGCCAGAGCTGCTCGTGCCGGCCCTCGCCGATCAGATGCAGGTCCAGCTCGCCGAGCGTGGGCAGGAAACGGTAGGCGTCCTCGGTCTCCCGGACCGTGTCGTCGTACGTCACGAGCAGCCGGTAGGCGGGGACCTCGGCGAGCGGCAGCAGGCCGGAGAAGAAGCCGTCGCCGTCGTCGTGCAGCTCCGCCCGCAGTTCGCCGGAGACCACCGTGACCGCCCGCGCGTACGGGCGGAACGCGCGGAAGGCGACCCCGCCCCGGACCCGGTGCGCCCCCAGCACGGCGTGCGGATCGTGGTGGGTGCCGTGCAGCAGCCGCGCACGGTCACCGGCGTCGACGGCGGGGGAGACGGCGATCTCCGGCACGGGCGGCGCCGGTTGCGGGGGCACCCGCGTGGCCTGCGGCTCCTTGGCCTTCCGTGCGGTCTTGGACGTGCCGGACTTCTTCTGGGCGGCGGACTTCTTGGACGTCACGAGCGAGTCTCCCGGGCGAGGGGCGGGTCAGGTCGGGTCGGACGCGGCGAGGCGACGGATCGCCGAGAGCGGTACGGGGAGCCAGTCGGGGCGGTGCCGGGCCTCGTAGACGACCTCGTAGACCGCCTTGTCGGTCTCGTAGGCCCGCAGCAGCACCGGGTCGGTGCGCGGGTCGCGGCCGGACGCCTCCGCGTACCCGGAGCAGTACGCGGCCCGGCAGGAGTGCGCCCAGTCCGGCGCCGGCGGGGTCGTCGCATGGGCCGCGTAGTCGAAGGATCGGAGCATCCCCGCGATGTCCCGCACCGGCGGCTGCGGCATCCGCCGCTCGGCCAGCGGCCGGGCCGGCTCGCCCTCGAAGTCGATCAGTGCCCACTCTCCGGACGGCGAGCGCAGGCACTGCCCCAGATGCAGATCGCCGTGGACGCGCTGGGCGGTCCAGGTGCGGCCCTCGGCGGCCAGATCGGCGAGGGCCGTGTAGGCCGAGCGCAGCCCGCGCTCGTACGGCCGCAGCGCCGGCACCGCCTGCGCGGCCGCCGCGAGCCGCTCGGTCATGCCGTCGACCAGCAGCTCCAGCTGGGCGTGGCCGAGAGTGACGGCCGGCAGGGCGCGGGCGAGGGCGGTGTGCACCTCCGCGGTGGCCCGGCCGAGGGCGCGGGCCTCGGCGACGAAGTCCTCGCCCTTGGCCAGCTCGCGCAGCGCCAGCTCCCAGCCGTCGCTCGCCCCGCTGACGTAGGGCTGGAGGACGGCGAGCACATACGGCTCCCCGCCCGGCTCGGCGTGCAGCCAGCCCGTCGGCGCGGGCACCCGGGGGCAGCCCTCGCGGGCCAGGGCGAGGGGCAGCTCCAGGTCGGGGTTGACGCCGGGCACGACCCGGCGCAGCAGCTTGAGGATAAACGTATCTCCGTAGACCACCGACGAGTTGGACTGCTCGGCGGTCATCAGCCGGGCCACGAGGCCCGCGCGTATCTCCTGCCGCGGGTCCCGCTCGAAACGCAGCCCGCCGACACGGGCCCGGGTGCGCAGGGCCTCCAGCAGCACCTCGGCCGGCCGGGGGTCGTACAGGGCGTCGTACACCGTGCGTCCGGCGAGCGGGCCCTCGGTCACATGGCCGATCAGCGCCGGCGCCAGCCGGGGCGGCAGCGCCTCGCGCGCTCCCACGAGGAGCTGGTAGCAGTCGCCGGGGTGCGGCGGGGCGCCGGGCGCGGGCGGCTGGTGGACCCGGAGCAGCAGGTGGTGGAGGCCCAGCCGGCCGTCGGGAGGCAGCAGCTCGGTGACCGTCACCGGGGTGAACCCGGTGATCGGACGCCCCTTGCCCGCGAACCAGCGCTGTCGGGGCAGCCAGGCCCGCAGCAGGGGTTCGAGCGAGATGAGGAGTGAACCGGAGGTGCCGGAGGGGGTGACCGTTTCCGCCATGGCGTCACGTCCTTTCCCCGTGTGTCGTCGGGGTGTTACTGATGCGTGCCCCGGGTGGGGCGGTGGAAACGCGAGCCCGCCCCACCCGGCCGGACGGTGGCCGGGCTACGCCGGGTCGCGGCGCAGCCGGAACCAGTAGAAGCCGTGCCCCGCGAGGGTGAGCAGGTACGGCAGTTCGCCGATCGCCGGGAACCGGACCCCGCCGAACAGCTCGACGGGGTGCCGTCCGCCGAACCGGCTCAGGTCCAGCTCGGTCGGCTGGGCGAAACGGGAGAAGTTGTGGACGCACAGCACGAGGTCGTCGCCGCCGTCCTTGGACAGGGGGGCCTCGCGCAGGAAGGCGAGCACCGCCGGGTTCGACGACGGCAGCTCGGTGTAGGACCCCAGTCCGAAGGCAGGATTCTGCTTGCGGATCTCGATCATGCGTCGGGTCCAGTGCAGCAGCGACGAGGGCGAGGACATCGACGCCTCGACGTTGGTGACCTGGTAGCCGTGGACCGGGTCCATGATGGTGGGCAGGAACAGCCGTCCCGGGTCGCAGGA
>NZ_JAINRE010000032.1 GCF_020400595.1 Streptomyces naphthomycinicus
AGACGGCGGACGGCGGACGGCGGACGGCGGACGCTCAGCAGTGTCCGCAGACTGAAATGCTCGGTCACAGCCGGGTCAGCGGCGGACCCGGGGCATCCCCAGGCCGATCCAGGAAATGATCTCGCGCTGGATCTCGTTGTTGCCGCCGCCGAAGGTGAAGATGACCGCCGAGCGGTAGCCGCGTTCCAGTTCGCCGTGGAGGACGGCGCCGGCCGACCCCTCCTTCAGCGGGCCGGCCGCGCCGACGATCTCCATGAGCCAGGCGTAGGCGTCCCGGCGCGCCTCGGAGCCGTAGACCTTGACCGCCGAGGCGTCCTGCGGGGTGAGCGTGCCGTCCTGGACCGCCGAGACCATCTGCCAGTTGAGCAGTTTCAGCGCGTCGAGCCGGGTGTGCGTCCGGGCGAGCAGCCGGCGCACCCAGGGCAGGTCGGCCACCCGGCGGCCGTCGGCGAGTTTCGTCTCCCGCGCCCAGCGCTGGACGTCGTGCAGGGCGCGGATCGCCA
Organism: Streptomyces naphthomycinicus; assembly: GCF_020400595.1. Classification (GTDB taxonomy): domain Bacteria; phylum Actinomycetota; class Actinomycetes; order Streptomycetales; family Streptomycetaceae; genus Streptomyces; species Streptomyces naphthomycinicus. Next base: position 504 of record NZ_JAINRE010000032.1, read on the forward strand.
TGGTGCCGTGGGCGGCGAGGGTGACGCGTTCGTGGTTGAGCTGGTTGGTGATCAGCCGCCAGCCCTGGTTCTCCGCGCCGACGCGGCGGGAGACGGGGACGCGGACGTTCTCGTAGTAGCTCGCGGTGGTGTCGTGGGACGCGAGGGTGCGGATGACCGTGCAGGAGTAGCCGGGGTCGGAGGTCGGCACCAGCAGCATGGTGATGCCCCGGTGCGGCGGTGCCGCGGGGTCGGTGCGCACGGCCAGCCACACCCAGTCCGCGGTGTCGCCGTTGGTCGTCCAGATCTTCTGTCCGTCGACGACGTACTCGTCGCCCTCGCGCACGGCGCGCGTCCTGAGCGCGGCGAGGTCGGTGCCCGCGTCGGGTTCGCTGTAGCCGATCGCGAAGTCGATCTCGCCGGAGAGGATGCGCGGCAGGAAGTACGACTTCTGCTCGTCGGTGCCGTAGCGCATGATCGTCGGACCGACGGTGTTCAGCGCCATCAGGGGCAGGGGTACGCCGGCCTGCGCGGCCTCGTCGAAGAAGATGAACTGCTCCATGGCCGTCATCCCGCGGCCGCCGTACTCCTCGGGCCAGCCCACGCCGAGCCAGCCGTCGGTGCCGAGCCGGCGGATGGTGGCGCGGTAGAACCGCTTCTGCGCGGCGGGGTCGGCGTACCGGGCGTAGGCGTTGTCCGGAACCAGCTCGGCGAAGTAGGCGCGCAGTTCGGCGCGCAGCCGCTGCTGTTCGGGCGTGTGGTCGAGGTGCACGGCGCCTCCAGGCTCCCCAAGGGCGGTCCTGACGGCGCACACCGTAGAACGTGTTCCAGAAATTGGGAATGCCGGGGCCGGGGCGAATTCGGCTCACGATCCCCGGGACCGCCGTACGGGCCTCAGTCGAGAGACCGTCTTACGGGCCTCAGCCGAGAGACCGTGTACGGGCCTCAGTCGGGAGACCGTCGTACGGGCCTCAGTCGGGAGACCGTCGTACGGGCCTCACTCGAGCGTCTCCAGGAAGACCGCGCAGGCGTCGGCGCAGGCCCGGCAGCCGGCCGCGGCCGACTCGGCGCCGGGGTGCGCGTCGAAGGCGTTGGCGCACTCCAGACAGACCGAGCGGCACCAGTCCACTCTGACCCGGATCCCCTCCTCGTCCTGCCGGTTCTCCTCGCTCAGCGCCCGGCAGGTGGCGTCGCACACCTCGGCGCACATGATGCCCAGCCGGCGGGCGCGCTCCTGGATCTCGGTGCCGCCGGGATCGACGAGGCTCGCCCGCACGGCGCAGGCCCGGGCGCACTCCGTGCACGCCTGGGCACAGGTGAAGCGGTCCTCCAGGAACCGGTAGAGCTGTTGCGAAGTCGGCGATGTCACCCCCTGCGGGTAGCCGGGGCGGACAGGGGCAAACACCGGCCGGGCCGGCGGGCCGCCGGGCCGGACGGCCGGTCACCCCGCATCACCCATGGTGACCCATAGTGTCCGGGTTCGTCAGGTTATGGGCGGGGTATCCCTCTCCTATGAACACCGCATCGATGCAGTTGGCCGCGGCGAGCGGTCTGATGAGCCTCGTTCTGTTCCTCGTGGCTCTGGCCGTTCTCGCGCTGCTCGCCGGCGGCTTCTGGATGACCTCCCGCGAGAAGTACCGCGAGCCCCCGCGTCCTCGTCCCGAGGAACAGCCCAGGCTCCCGGCGGACGGACCGGTGCGCGAACTCCGGGAGAACAGGGAGTCCGCGGATGTTCCGCAGGTCCCCAAGGGCGAACGCCCGCTCACCCCGTACGAGCTGACCAACATGGACTCCAGGCCGAGCACGTCGAAGGACCGCCCGCGCTGGAGCAAGGGGTCCAGCGGCTCCTTCGGCGGCGGCGGACTCGGCGCCCACTGACCCCTGCCCCCTCCTCTCCCCCTCCGGCCCCGGCCCGCGCCGGCCCGCCGTACGCCCCTAGGAAGTGCCGGAAGCCTTCCGGGCGGCGTCCAGACGGCCGACGCGGGCCACGTTCCGGACGTCCTCGGGATCCCGGCTGGGCTCGGCGGCGAACCAGGCGTCGAGGATCTCCCTCAGCACCGGCTCGGACGTCAGCCTGAGGCTCAGCGCGAGGACGTTGGCGTCGTTCCACCGGCGCGCGCCGTCGGCCGTGGTGGCGTCCGTGCACAGCGCGGCACGGACACCCGGCACCTTGTTGGCGGCGATGGACGCGCCGGTGCCGGTCCAGCAGCAGACCACCGCCTGGTCGGCCGCGCCCTCCGCCACCTCGCGGGCGGCGGCCTCCGAACAGGCCGCCCACTGCGCGTCGGCCCCGGGCCGCAGCGCGCCGTGCTCGCGGACGGCGTGACCCCGGCGCCGCAGCTCGGCCACCAGCAGCCGGGCCACGGGTTCGTCCATGTCGGAGGAGACGGAGATCCGCATACCCGCAGCGTAGCGTCCGTCCCCACGGCCGGCAGACCCCCAGGGCGGCGGAACGGCCCCGCTCGGGGGCCGTCCGGGACGGTGGGACACCGGGGCGCGGACCGGAGATGATCGGGCCGCTGTGCCGGAGGCGCTCCGGCGCCCTCTCACCCGCCTTCGGCGCCTTGGGCACGCCGTCGGCGGATCGGCTCGGGCGCGGACCCGGTCAGCCCCTGGTGGAGGTGTTCGAGGGCGTCCAGGAGCACCGAGCGGTGGTACCAGCTCAGCCAGGCCGACGCGTCCGAGGCCAGCAGCGCGAGCGCCTCGGTCTGGGCGGCGGCCGGCCGGTGGCCGGCCGCCGCCCAGTGCAGGGTGATCACGCCGGCGGGCCGGCCGGCCGGGGAGAATACCGGGACGCTGTGCAGGGCGCGGGCGCCGGCGGCCAGCAGGGCACACCGGGCGTCCTCGGAGAGCGACGCGGCCGTCGCGACGTCGGGGACGCTCGTCTGACGGCCGCCGCCGCGGGCCGCCGCGTCGGCGCTGCCGTCGCCCCCGCCGCGCGCCAGATGGTCGAGGAACGTTTCCGCACAGCCGTGGTGGGTCTCCAGCATCAGGGCGTTCACGGCCGGGTTCACGAGTTGCACGTACCCGGCGGGCGCCCGGCCGACGGCGAGCGCCTCGTGCAGGACGGCGTCGATCATCTGCCGCCGGCAGCGGGGGTCCCGGCCGCCGCGGGCCAGGATCCGCAGCGGCGGGAGCGCCGGCGAGCGGCGGCCGGGGAACCACACCTCGCCGTCCGGGGGGCGGGCCGCCACCACGGCCGAGACGAGGACGCGCAGCGGCACGTTGAACCGCTGCGAGGCCTCGCGCAGCGCCCGGAAGGCACTGCCGGAGTCCGGCAGCCCGTAGCGGACCATGAGCACGCCCTGGGCCATGCCGATCACGGGGGCGGTGCGCACCCGGGCGCGCAGCGCGCGGACCTCCTTGTGCAGGTCCGCGTACGAGGGCCGGAGCGGGTCCGTCAGCTGTGTCCGCCAGGCGGGCGGTTCCTCCACGGGGGCGACGGCGCGGGCCAGCTCGCGCAGCGCCTCGTCGAGGGTGGCGTACAGCCGGACGCCCTCCAGGCGCGCCAGGTGCACCGCCTCACGCACCCCGGGCCGGGCCCGGACGATGATCAGGTCCGGGTGCCCGGTCCGCGCCCGGGTGGTCTCGCTGAGTGTGCGCAGCACGGCGGCGCCGCCCAGCTGGACGTGCGCCATGTCGAGCACGGGGCGGAGCCCGGCGCGGTCCGCCTGCTGCAGATGGCCGCGCAGTTCCTCCGACCAGGCCTGGGCCCCGCGGGCGTCGAGGCTGCCGGACATGCGCAGCAGCAGGGCGCCTTCGGCCGGCAGCCCCTCGACCACGGAGGACTCGATGACGAGGGGAGCCGGTGCGGCCGGCCGGCCGGAAGAAGGTTTCATCGCATCACCCAGACAACGGTCCAAGGATCTCACCGGGCCTCTTCATGACCTTTTGCACCACCTTGCACGCTAGGCCACCGGCCTTCAACCGCGCCGTGCGCCGCGCCGGGATGCCACCGTGGCCGCATGGCGGTGTCCGGTGCGAGATTGCGCGGCAGTTCGTCGCGGCGTTGCGAGGGTGCGCGGCAGTTCGTCGCGGCGTTGCGAGGGTGCGCGGCAGTTCGTCGCGGCGGTTGCGGGTGATCAGGGCGACGGTCGTGCGGTCGTCGGGGCCGGCCCGGGTCATCGTGCGGTGCCCGCGCGGGAGTGGCCGGCCGTCTGCCGGTCGAGGAGGCGTGCGGCGTGTTCGACGTGCGGGGGCAGGGTGCGGCGGCGGGCGAGGGCGGCCGGGAACCGGGCGACGGTCTCCTTGAGGGCACGGCGCGCACCGGGGCGGCGGGCCGCGGCGGCCAGTGCCAGTTCGGCGCCGGCGCGCAGGGCGACCGGCCAGGGGCGGCGCAGGCAGGTGGTGAGGACGTGGTTGCGCCGGACGAGGAAGGGGCGGCCGGTGCGGCCGTGGTGCTCGGGGTGGTGGCGGGCGCGCAGGGCGGGCTCGTAGGCGATGCCCCAGCCCGCGGCGGCCAGGTCGTAGGCGAGCAGGGTCTCCTCGCCGCCGAAGAAGAGCAGCGGGTGGTAGCCGCCGACGGCGAGGAATGCCTCCCGGCGGGCCACGCAGGCGCAGCCGAGGAAACCGAGCACGGGGCGGCCGGGCAGATCCGGCTCGGACGGCAGCGGCGAGGCGGCGAGCACGGCGTTGAGGGGGTCGTCGTCGGCCTCGTCGCCGACCAGGGTACGGGCGGCCAGCAGGCCGAGCCGGGGGTGGAGGTCGAGGAGATCGGCGGCGCGGGCGAGGCTGCCGGCCTCCCACCAGGAGTCGTCGTCGCTGAAGGCGACGTAGGGGGTGCGGGCGTGCCGGACGGCCAGATTGCGGCCGAGGGCGCCGGTGTTGCCGGCGGGCCGCAGCAGACGGTCGATCGCCGGGTGGCCGGCCACGGCCCGGCGGGTGGTGTCCTCGCGGGAGTTGTCGACGACCACGACCGGCGGCCGCTCGGGCAGCCCCGCCAGCGCGTCCAGGGTGCGCAACAGACTGGCGGTGCGGTCACGGGTGATGACGGCGACGGTGATCCGGGGGTCGCCGGGGGCGGTGACCTCGCGGGTGCGGCCGGGGGCGTGCTCAGAGGGCATGGGCCACCCTCGCTCCGACGGGCCGACGGGCACCCCGGGCGTCCCGCAGCAGCATCAGACAGACCGCGGCGACCTCACCCGTGCGGATGCGCAGCAGGCGGGCGTCGGGGGTGCGGCCGTGCGGGTCGCCGGGCGGGCCGGGTTTCCACAGGGCGAGGTGGTCGGGGCTCGGGGGCGGCCCCCACAGCCGGGGGGACACGGGCCCGAACAGGGTGACGGAGCGGGTGCCGTGGGCCACCGCGAGATGAGCGAGGCCGGTGTCGCCGCTGAGCACCAGGGACGCCCCGGCGACCAGCGCGGACAGCTGCCCGAGCGGCAGTCCGCCGGCCAGTACGTCGCGGCTGTGCTGGCCGCTGCGTTCGGCGACCCGGCGGACCAGGGCGTCCTCGCCGGGGCCGCCGGTGAGGAGCACATGATGACCGGCGGCGCGCAGGCACCGTACGACGGCGGCGAACCGCTCTCCCGGCCAGCGGCGGGAGCCCGAGGCCGCTCCGGGATGCACGAGGACCGCGCCCGGGGCGGCGGGGGACGGCGTGGCGGGCGGGGGCAGCCGCAGGTCGAGGGGGTCGGCGGGGATGCCGTAGCCGCGCAGGAAGGCGCACCAGCGGTCCCGTTCGTTGGCGTGTCCCGACCAGGGCGGGCCGTCCGGGGCGGCGTGGGCGAGGAGTCGGCGGGGGTGCAGGGCGGCCAGGGCGTCGCGGCTCTCGGGACCGTTGCCGTGCAGGTCGACGGCCACGTCGGGCGGTGGGCCGGACCAGTGCGCGAGGTCCGGTACCGCGCGGCCCGGCGCCTCGGCCGGGAGGACGGCGTCGACCGCCCCGGTGGCCAGGGCGAGTTCGGTGAGGACCGGCGGCTGGGCGAGGACGATCCGGTGGCGGGGGAAGGCCCGGCGGACACCCCGGAGGGCGGGCACACCGGCCAGCAGGTCGCCGAGCCCGAGCGCGCGCAGCACCAGGACGGTCGGGGGGTGCGGGTGGGGAGTCACCGAGCAGGCCCTCCTATGGGTGGGTACGCCGAGGGCGGCCGGTGACCCCGGGGACGCTCGCGGCCACTGGCCGCACCGGCCGCCCCCGCGTCACGGCCCGGCGTCCGAGAGGCGGCGGGTTCGACGGGCGACCGTCCGTCCCGACCGCCGCCCTCGGCGCCGCCACCTCGGAAACGCTCGACAGCCCACCGGCCGATCTGGCCTCCGCGCCGAAAGTGTTCGGCGGCGGGCATGGCGGCCGGGCCGGGGAGCCGGGGTGGGGTGTGCGGGGGCCGGTCGGCGCTCACCTCGGGCGTCCTGGGGTGGGTGCGGGTGACAGGGCCGCGCGGCGGGCGAGGCCGGTGGTGGAGCGGCCGTCGAGGTACGGCAGCAGCAGGACCTGACCGCCCCAGCTCTCCACCAGGGCCTGTTCGGGCAGCCGGGTCCGGGCGTAGTCGGCGCCCTTGGCCCAGATGTGCGGGCGGAGCTCGCCGAGGATGCGTTCCGGGGTGTCCTCGTCGAACACGGCGACGGCGTCCACGCACTCCAGGGCGCGCAGCACCCGCACCCGGTCGGCGGCCGGGACGAGGGGCCGGCCGTCGCCCTTGCGGCGGCGCACGGACGCGTCGGAGTTGACGCAGACGACGAGGCAGTCGCCGGCCCGGCGGGCGGCCTGGAGCAGGGCGACGTGTCCGGCGTGCAGCAGGTCGAAGCAGCCGCCCGCGGCGACGAGGGTGCCGCCCGCGGCCCTGACCCGGGCGGCGGCGCGGACGGCGTCGGCGGTGGTGTCGCCGTCGGCCGGTGGCTCGGCGGCCGGTTCCGGCCGGTCCGGGACGGCCACCGCGCGGGCGCCGCCCTCGGTGACGTACCGCGTGGCGGCGTGCACAGCGGCCTGGACGGCCGCCTCCGTGAGGGCGCCGTCGGCGAGCAGTCCGGCGGCAGCGGCGGCGAACCGGTCGCCGGCGCCGCAGGGATCGCCGGTGACGGCGGCCGGGGTCGGTACGAGCAGCGGGGTCTCGCCGTGGGAGAGCAGGGCGCCTCGTTCGCCGAGGGTCACCGCGACGGCCTGGGCCTGCCAGGCCCGGACGAGGGTGCGGGCGTCCCGGGCGGCGGTGCGCAGGCCGGCCGGGCCGCCGGTCCCGTCGTCGTCCGGCTGCCGGGCGAAGGCGCGGGCCTCCTGAGCCGAGGGGGTGGCCAGGCGGACGCCGGAAACCGGGGGCCGGCCGCGTACATGGGGGTCCCAGACGACGGGGGCCGCGGTGTGGGCCAGGGCGTCGCGCAGGACGTCGGCGGTGCCTCGGCCGTAGTCGGCGACGAGGACGCCGGCGGCCGCCCCGATCACGGAGACCGCCTCCGGGGTGGCCTCGCGGGCCCGGCCGTCGCCGTCGTCGAGGCGGAGCAGCGGCCGGTCCCCGGCCAGCACCCGGGTCTTGCTGCTGAGGGTGCCTTCCAGCGGCACCTCGACCAGGCCGACCCGCCCGGCCAGCAGCTCCCGGAGCGTCTGGCTGGCGGCGTCGGTGCCCAGCGCGGTGACCAGGGTGACGGGGCGGCCGTCGCCGGCCGCGAGGCAGGCCGCGAGGGCCGCGCCGCCCGGCCGGGAGCTGCGCCGGGTGCCGTGGACCACGGGTACCGGGGCGTCCGGGGCCAGTCGCTCGGCCCGGCCGCACAGGTCGTGGTCGAGGAGGGCGTCGCCCACGACCACCAGGGGCGTCCGGGAGGCGGTCATGTGTGTCCCTTCCTGTAGGCGGTCATGTGTGTCCCATTCCAGGGCGCGATCACGTGTGTCCCTTCCTGGGCGCGGTGTCCCTTCCTGGGCACGATCACGTATGTCCCTTCCTGGGGGACACGGGCGCGTCGGGCGCGGTCCGGGCGACGGCCCGGTCGAAGGCCTCGCACAGCATGTGCACGGCGACCAGGTGCAGTTCCTGGACGGTCGCGGCGACGGGCGCGTCGACGCACAGGGCGTCGTCCGCGCCGAGTTGCAGCGGGTTGGGGGGCCGTCCGGTCAGCGCCCACACCGTCATGCCGAGCCGGTGCGCGCGGTCGGCGGCGGCCAGCAGGTTGGCGCTCGCGCCGCTGGTGGACAGCAGCAGGAGCACGTCACCGGGGCGGCCGTGGGCGGCGGTCTGGCGGGCGAACACCTCCTGGACGCCGTAGTCGTTGGCGATCGCGGTGGTGGAGGAGGTGTCGGCGTGCAGGGCGACCGCGGAGAACGGCGGCCGGTCGTCGCGGTAGCGGCCGACGAGTTCGGCGGTGAGGTGCTGGGCCTGCGCGGCGCTGCCGCCGTTGCCCGCGACGAGCAGCCGGGCGCCCGAGCCGAGTCTGCGGGCGAGTTCGGTGCCCCAGCGCTCGACGAGCGGTCCGCGGTCGCGGAAGATCTCCAGGGCCTTCATCAGGTCGTCGCAGTGGGTGGTGTCCACGACGGACTTCGTGCCGGTCACGGTCTTCATCGGACGACTCCCGAGAGCGAGCGGATCGAGGACACGGCGCCGTACACCTCGGCCACCCCGTCGGCCACCCGGTCCCAGGTGTAGTGGGCGAGCACACGGGTGCGGCCGGCCGCTCCGTACCGGGCCAGCCGGTCGGGGTCGGCGAGCAGGCCGCGGACGAGGGCGCCGAGGTCGTAGTCGTCGTCGGCCGGGACCAGGAGGCCGGTGGTGCCGTCCACGACGGTGTCGAGCTGGCCGCCGACCGCGGTGGCGACGACGGGCGTGGCGCAGGCCATGGCCTCCAGCGGGACGATGCCGAAGGGCTCGTACAGGGGCAGTGACAGCACCAGGTCGGCGCTGGACATCAGCCGGGGCATGCGGGCGCGGCCGACCCCGCCGAGCAGGGTGACACGGTCGGCGACCCCGTACTCGCCGGCGACGGCGTAGAGGCGCGCGGCCTCGGGTTCACCGCCGAGCAGATCGGCCTCCGGGCCGCCGGCGACGAGGAGTTCGGCGTCGGGGAGGCCGGCCAGGGTCCGGATGGCGCGGTCGAAGCCCTTGCGGGGCACCAGCCGGCCGACGGCCAGCAGGCGCTTGCGGGCGCCTGGCGGACGGGTGCGGGCGGACGGTGTGAACTGGTCGGGGTCGACCCCGCAGGGCACGACGCTGATCCGGTCCTCCGGCACCCCCATCGCCTTCAGCTCGGACACCTCGTCGCTGCACGTGGCGATGATCCCGGCGCACTCCTGGCCGATGGCCTCCTCGATGGCGAGGCGCTGCGGCGGGCTGGTGTCTGCGCCGCCCTGGTAGCGCTTCTTGACGGTGCCCAGGGCGTGGTAGGTCTGGACGACCGGGATGCCGAGGCCGCGGGCGCCCGCCAGTGCGGCGAGGCCCGACATCCAGAAGTGGGCGTGCACCACGTCGGGCGGGCTCTGTGTCCACTGCCGGGCCAGGAAGTGCCCGAACTCGGCCATGTGCGGCAGCAGTTCGTCCTTGGGGACGGGTGCGGGCGGCCCGGCGGGCACATGCACCACCTGCACTCCGTCGATGAGGGTCACCCGGTCCGGCAGGCCCGCCGAGTCCCGCCGGGTGTACACCGTGACCCGGTATCCCTTTCTGGCGAGCTGGCGGGCGACCTGGGCGACGTACACGTTCTGGCCGCCCGCGTCCGGTCCGCCGAGCGCGGCCAGCGGGCTGGCGTGCTCGGAGACCATGGCGACACGCCCGGCCGTGTGCGGAATACGGCTCATCGGGTGACCTCCTTGATCAGGCGCTCCCAGTCGTCCAGGAAGCGCCGCTCTCCGTAGCGGGCCTGGGCGGCGGCCCGGGCCGCCGCGCCGGTGCGGCGGGCCAGCCCGGGTTCGGCGAGGTAGGCCCGCAGGGCGTCGTCGAGCACGTCGAGCCGGTTCGAGACCACCCCGGCGCCGTCCGGTACCGCCTCCCGGACCTCGGTGGTGTCCAGGGCCACCACGGGCATGCCCAGGAACATCGCCTCCAGCAGGGACAGGCCGAGCGAGGTCCAGCGCACGGGGTGCAGATAGACCCGGCACCCGGCCATCGCCCGGTGCAGTTCGTGCTGGGGCAGGTCCCGGGTGCGGCAGCGCTCGGGCGGCAGGCCGAGGTGCTCGGCGAGTCCTTCGGTGCGCATGCCGAACACGTCCAGGGGCGCGGACCGGGCGAACCGGGGCAGCAGATCGGTGCCGGTGGTACGGCCCCTGCGCAGGGGCTCGTTGACCACGACGGCGGCGCGCCGTTCGGTGCCGGTCCAGAGCGGGCCGGGGTCGACGATGCCGTGCTCCACGACCTCGGCCGGGGCCCGGCCGCTGTCCCACATCAGCCGGTTGAAGTGGGTGACGTGCACGACCGGGATCCTCGACTGGCCGGCCAGCGGGTGGAGCTGCCGCTCGGGTGCGGCGTCGGGGCTGTTGTGCTCGACGTAGACGGCGGGCACGTCCGCACCGGGGCGGCGGCCGGTCCAGCGCAGGGCGAGGCCGAGTTCGTGCGGGCGCTGGAGGACCATCAGGTCGATGTCGGCCTCCCGCAGCTGCCCGGGGGTGCGTTCGCGCACGGTCGGCGGCCAGTCCCAGGTCACGGCGCGGCCGAGACCGTCGGGCCCGCGGTCCTCGGTGACCGGGACCAGGTAGGTGTGCGGGCCCCGCACGAAGGCGGTGAGCCAGGACCCGTGGACGTGCCAGACGAGGATGTTCATGAGCGCCGCTCCTGGATGAGCTTGTGGACCGCGCGCACCACGTCCTGTCCGGTGACCTCGTCCAGGCAGGGGTGGCCGGGCACGGGGCAGGTGAGGGCCCGGGTGTCCTTGCAGGGTGCCGACTGGTCGCCGAGCAGGATGACGGGAACGCCGTAGGGCGCCCAGCGGGCGGCCGGGACCACGGGTGCGAACAGCGACACCACGGGGGTGCCGACGGCGGCGGCGAGGTGGGCGGGTCCGGTGTTGGCGCCGACCACGACGTCGGCCATGCGCATGACCCCGGCGAGGGTGCGGGGGCTGGTCCGGCCGCCGAGGTCGACGGCCAGGTCGCCGGCGACCTCCCGGGTGAGGGCCGTCTCGCCGGGGCCGCCGGTGACGACCACGCGGTGCCCGGCGTCGGCGAGCAGGGCGACCGCCTCGGCGCAGCGGCGGGGGCTCCAGGCGCGGGCGGGGGCGCTGGCACCGGGGTGCAGGACGACGTACGGGCCGTTGCCGGTGAGGCTGCCGGTGTCCGGGGGCGGGAGGACGCGCAGGCGCCCGTCGTCGCCGGGGGGCGGCGTGAAGCCCAGGGCGGCGGCGGTGTCGAGGGCCGCCTCGGCTTCGTGCCGGCCGTGGCGCCGCCGGTGGCGCACGTCCAGCAGCCGGCCGGCGTGGTCGACGCTGTCGGCGCCGATCCGGCGGACACCGGCGAGGCGCAGCAGCAGCGCGGTCGGCAGGGGGCTCTGGTGGAAGGAGGTGAGGACGAGCGCGGTGTCGTGAGCCCCGGCGCGCAGCCGCGCGATCAGGTCCTCGACGTCGGCGGGGCGCACCGGGGGCGGCGCGAAGCCCTCCCACGGCGCCTCCCAGACCAGCACCTCGTCGACGCCGGGCAGCAGCCGGGCGGCGTCCGCGCCGCGCGGGCCGCACAGCAGGGTGACGTGGGAGCTGTGGGCGGCGACGGCGCGCACGGCGGGGCCGGCGAGCAGGACGTCGCCGAAGCTGTCGAGACGGACCACGAGGGCTCTCATGAGGACGGCCTCCCTCCGGGCGCCCCGAGCGCGCCGCGCACGGCGGTGAGCACATCGGGCGCGCTCTGCCCGGCGAAACGTTCCGCTTCCGCCGGTGCCGTGGCCGCGTTCGGCACGAGCACGCCCCGGGCACCGGCCGCGCGGGCGGCCAGCACGTCCGCGGCGACGTCCCCGATCACCAGGCACGCGGCGGGCTCGACGCCCAGCCGGGCGGCGGCGGTCAGGACCAGACCGGGGCGGGGCTTGCGGCAGGCACAGCCGGTGTCGGGGGCGTGCGGGCAGAACACCCAGGTGTCCAGGCCGCCCAGGAGCGCGTCGGCCCGCTCGTTGACGCGGTGCACCTGCTCGGTGGTGAGGAGCCCGCGCCCGATGCCGGACTGGTTGCTGACCACGCCGGTGGCCAGGCCGAGGGCGCGGGCCAGCGCGACGGCCGCCGCGGCGCCGGGCAGCAGACGGACCCGGCCGGGGTCGCCGTTGTAGGGCACGTCCGCCACCAGGGTGCCGTCGCGGTCGAACAGGACGGCGTGCACGGTGGTCACCCCGCTCCTCCCTTGGGTTCGGCGTGCCGGTGGCGGACGGCTCCGCTCAGCCGGTGCCGGACGGCGAGGGGCGGGATGAGCACGCTGGTGCCGACCATCGCGGCGATCTCGCGGGCGGAGCGCGGGCCGGGCAGGATGCGGGCGAGGGCGAACTCGGCGGTGCCGAGCGTCCACAGCGCCGCCCACGCGGTGGCGGCCCGGCGCCGTCCGGTCAGGGCGCAGGAGGCGGCGGTGAGGGCCGCGCCGGTGACCACCAGATGGCGGCGCAGCCGGCCGCGGGGGGCCTGGGCGCGGTTCCACCAGCCTCGGCCGTGCAGCCGCTTCATCAGGGCGTCGTCGGCGTTTCCGCGCTGCGCGGGCAGCGAGGCCCACCAGTGCGCCGGGCGGACCGGATGCCGGGTCACCCGCACGCCCCGCACCAGGGCCCAGCCGGCCCGCTGCACCCGCAGGGCGAGGTCGGCGTCCTCGCGGAAGGCCCGCGGGAAGCGTTCGTCGAAGCCGCCCGTCCGTTTGAGCGCCTCGGTGCGGTACGCCATGTCGGCGGTGGCCCAGGCGGCGTTCTCCAGGCCCTTGGTGGTGCGCTCCCAGTCGGTGGGCCGGCGGTCCGGGGGCAGGGGGACGCGCAATCGTCCCTGGACGCCGCCGACGTCGGGGCCGGCCTCGCGCAGGTCCACGGCGAGCCGCCGGGACCAGTCCGGCAGCACCTGGACGTCGTCGTCCAGGAAGACCGTCCAGGGGGTCCGCACGGTCTGCCAGCCGGCGTTGCGGGCGGCGGCCGGGCCCCCGCCGCCGGTGCGCAGGGTGCGCACCCGGTCGAGCAGCTGCCCGGCGGTCTCCAGCATCAGGTCGCCCTCGGGAGCGGGCCGGTCGTCCACGACGATCACCTCGTGCGGCGGATGGTCGGCGGCCCGGGCGAGCGCGCGCAGGCACTCGGCGAGACAGGGGCGGCCGATGGTCGGGACGACGACGGTGTAGGCGGGTGCGTCGCTCATGCGAACGCCTTTCCGCGGCGGATCGCGAACGGGCCGAGCACCAGCAGGTCGACGGGGGCCGAGCCGAAGCACTCCAGGGCGTCCCTGGGGTCGTCGACCATGGGGCGTCCGGCGGTGTTCAGGCTGGTGTTGACCACCACCGGCAGCCCGGTGCGCCGTTCGAAGCCCTCGATCACTCGGGCCACCAGGGGCTCCTGTGCGCGGTCCACGGTCTGGATGCGGGCCGTGCCGTCCACGTGGACCACGGCCGGGATGCGGGCCTTCCAGTGGGCGGCCACGTCGTGCACGAACAGCATGTGCGGACTGGGCAGCGGCCCGTCGAAGATCTCGGCGGCGCGCTCGGCGAGCACCATGGGCGCGACGGGGCGGAACTCCTCCCGTCCCTTGACCGCGTTGAGCCGTTCCACGTTGGCGGCCCTGCCGGGGTGGGCGAGCAGCGAGCGGTGCCCGAGCGCGCGGGGCCCGTACTCGCCGCGCCCCTGGAACCAGGCCACGATCCCGTCGGCGGCCAGCGCCTCGGCCGCCGTCTCGGCGATGTCGGCGGGCTCCTCGTACGGTACGGCCGCCCGCTCCAGCCACGTCCGCAGCTCGGCGTCGCTCCAGCCGCGTCCCAGTGCGGCCGTCGGCATCGGCTCCAGGGTGTCCTTCTGCCCGGCGACGTGCGCCGCCGCGCCCAGGGCGGTACCGGCGTCGCCGGCGGCGGGCTGCACCCAGACGTGCCGGAAGCCGCTCTCCCGCCACAGCCGGGTGTTGGCGACGCAGTTGAGGGCGACGCCGCCGGCCATGGTGAGCGCGTCCTCGCCGGTGCGTTCGCGCAGCCACCTGGCGAGGGCGAGCTGGGTCTCCTCCAGGCACAGCTGGGCGCTGGCCGCGAGGTCGGCGTGGTCCTGGTGCCAGGCACCGCCGGCCGGGCGCGGCGGGACCAGTTCGGTCCAGGGCACCGGGCGGGCCCGGAAGCCGCCCCGGTCGTCGGCGTGGACGTACTCCCGCAGCCGGCCGGCGAAGCGCGGGGTGCCGTGCGAGGCGAGCGCCATCACCTTGAACTCGTCGCTGCTGCGCAGGAATCCGAGGTGCTGGGTGAGGTCCTCGTAGAACAGGCCGAGCGAGTCGGGCAGTTGCTGGGCGGCGAGGACGGTCAGTTCGCGGTCGGTGTAGCGGCCGGCCAGATGGGAGCCGCACTCGCCGCGGCCGTCCAGGACGAGGACGGCGCAGTCCGGGTACGGCGAGACGGGGCCGGCGGAGGCGGCGTGCGCCACGTGGTGCGGGACGAACCTGACCTTGGCCGGGTCGAGTCCGGGCAGCGCCTCGGCGAGGAACTCCGGCGCCTCGCGGGCGTATTCCTGGCGCAGATGGTCCCAGGGGTCGTGCAGGCCCATCCGCTCGGCGGGGCGGGCGAGGGAGGGGTCGTAGGAGTAGGCCACGGCGTCCAGGTCGGAGGGGGTGAGGCCGGCCTGCTCCAGGCACCAGCGGGCCGACTGTTCGGGCAGCTCCCAGGCGGAGAAGGGCAGGGGGCGCTTGCCGTGTTTGCGGCGGGAGAACCGCTCCTCCTCCGCCGCCGCCACGATCTCGCCGTCGGTGATCAGGGCGGCGGCCGGGTCGTGGAAGAGTGCGTTGATACCGAGGACGTGCATGCGCTTGTCTCCAGTGCGGCGGGGGCGGGGGGCTGGTCAGGACTGCGGCCGGGCCGGATCGTCGCCCGGGGGCCGGGACGCGAAGTAGGCGATGGTCTGCTTCAGCCCCTCCTCCCAGGGGACCTGCGGCGACCAGCCGAGCAGTTCGCGCGCGAGAGTGGTGTCGGGGCGGCGGCGGCCGGGGTCGTCCACGGGCCGGTCGATGAACGCGATCGGGGACCGCGAACCGGTGAGGGCGACCACCCGGCGGGCGAGGTCGGCGACGGTGATCTCCTCGCTGCCGCCGATGTTCACCGGCCGCACGGACCTGCTCGCGGCCACCCGCAGGATGCCGTCGACCGTGTCGTCGACGTAGCACAGCGAGCGGGTCTGGCTGCCGTCGCCGGTCACCGTGACCGGTTCGCCGGCCAGGGCCTGGCAGATGAAGGTGGGTACGGCGCGGCCGTCGTGGGCGCGCATCCGCGGCCCGTAGGTGTTGAACAGCCGCACTATCCCGGCGTTCGTCCCCCGGGTACCGGCGTGCGCGGTGACCAGGGCCTCGCCGAACCGTTTCGACTCGTCGTACACGCTGCGCGGGCCGACCGGGTTCACGTTGCCCCAGTAGCCCTCGTGCTGCGGGTGCACCTGCGGGTCGCCGTACACCTCCGAGGTGGAGGCGAGCAGCAGACGGGATCCGTCGCGTTCGGCGATCGCCAGGGCGTTGCGGGTGCCGAGGCTGCCCACGTCGAGCGTCTCCAGCGGCATGCGCAGATAGTCGGCGGGCGAGGCCGGACAGGCGAAGTGCAGGACCAGGTCGTACGGGCCGGGCAGCAACTCGGGGCACTCCGCGGCGGAGACGTCGCAGTGTGTGTACCGGAAGCCGGGCCGGTCCTCCAGGTGGGCGATGTTCTCGCGCCGCCCGCAGGTGAGGTTGTCGGCACAGTCGGCTTCGACTCCCGAATTCAGCAGCCGCTCGCACAGATGGGAACCGAGGAAGCCGGCGCCGCCGGTCACGAGGGCGCGCCGCCAGGAAAACGGTGTGTCACCAGTCATGGAGGCATTTCCTTCGTCGTCCTTCGACCGCGCCGTCCGCGCCCTGGCATGGGTCGTACGCGTCCCAGGAAGGCTCCGCGCAGGAGATCGGCGCGTGTTTCCGTCACCGGGCCCGGCAGGAGAGGCCCGTGCGGCAGGAAGTGGGGTGAAGAAACTGGAAGGGGACAGGGCACGGGTCCCGCCGATCGGCGGAACCGCTCTGTTCGGGCCGCCGCTTGCTGGACGACACGGGCAGCTGAGTTCCCCTGCCAGTCGGCTTCACACGTTGGACTCTCATTCTCCGGACGCGCGGCCGTTCGCGCGACTCCGCGGCCCGCATAGCACGCCGGAGACACCCGCGCGCGGGGGCGGCCGGCCGTGTAGCGCGCCGTGCCCGGGGCACTCGGCGCGGCGACGGACGGCCGTTTCCGGGCCGCCGCGCTGCACGCAGGAGGTAACGACAATGGGTCACGGCGGAAACGTCATCCAGGAGCTGACCACCGACCACCGCGAGGTCGAGGAGATCTTCGGCCGCATCGAGGCGCTGCCGCCCGGCTCCCAGGAACGCAAGAACCTCTGCGACCAGGCCACGATCGAGCTGGTCCGCCACTCGGTCGCCGAGGAGGCCTATCTGTATCCGGCGGTGCGCGAGCATCTGGCCGGCGGGGACGCTCTGGCCGACAAGGAGATCGAGGACCACTCCAAAGCCGAACGGATCATGAAGGATCTGGAGGGCTGCGCGGCGGACGATCCGCGGTTCGACGCGCTCATGACCCAGTTGATGAGCGAGATCCGGTCGCATGTGGCGGACGAGGAGCAGAACCTCTTCCCGCGGATGGAGGAGGCCTGTCCCCCGGACGCGCTGATGGACCTCGGGGACAAGGTCCGCCGGGCGAAGAAGACGGCACCCACCCGTCCGCATCCCTCCGCACCGGACACTCCCCCGGCCAACAAGCTGCTGGCCCCGGGAACCGGTCTGGTCGACCGGCTGCGCGACGCGCTGTCCGGCCGGGGAAAGCACAGCTGAGGGAGGACGACCGCCCACGCCCGCGCCGGGCACCGTGGCTCCGGCGTCCCACCGGCAGGGGGACGCCGGAGCCACAGTCGGGGGGACGCCGGGGCCACGCGCCACGGGACGTCAGAGCCAGCGCGTGAGCCGGGCGCCGGGGCACGGCCGGGAGCGGACCGCCCGGCACAGCAGCCGGAACGCCTGGACGAGGGTCAGCGGCCACACCAGCATGAAGCACCACATCAGCGCGGGGTCGGAAGTGCGTACGCCCATGACGGCGACGAACACCGACGCGACCGCCAGCAGCACCACCGACACCGGCAGCCAGACCCCGTGCCGCGCCGCGCCCATGCGGCGGACGAACCTCGGGTCCTGCCGGAGGTCCGCCTCGATCCGCAACAGCGCGAGCCGCTCGCGCGGTGACAACCGGACCTCGTCGGGCATCTCCCCCCTCTGCCAGTCGTTCACGGCGACGGCACCTCCTTTTGCGGTCGGCGGATTCCGGCCACCGAGTTCCCCGGACGGACCGGCCGATGCGATGCCGTCGGCCACCGGGAGACCGGTGCGCGACGGAGTGCCGGACGAACCGTGGGTGAGACCCCCAGTCCGGCCGGCGGTGGGCACAGGGGCCGGCTCACGAAGCGGCGGTGGTCAGCGAGCGGCCGGCTCACGAAGCGGCGGTGGTCAGCGAGCGGCCGGCTCACGAAGCGGCGGTGGTCAGCGAGCGGCCGGCTCACGTCGGTCGCGCAGCGCCGCCACCAGTGCCGTGAGCGCCGGCCCCTCGTGATCCGAGCACCAGGCCAGACGGAGTTCGGCCCGGGTGTCGTCCATGCCGGTCACCGGCCGGAACACCACCCCGTCCGCATGCAGTCGCCGGGCCGCCTCGGGCACCAGGCAGATGCCGAGTCCCGCGCCGACCAGGGCGAGCAGTGTGTGCACCTGGCTGGCGTGCTGGACGTAGACGGGAGTGGCGTCCGCGCGCTGGAACAGCCGCCCGAGGAGGTCGTGGAAGTACCACGCCTCGTCCGGGTCGTACATCAGGAACGGCACGCCGTCGAGGTCCCTGACATCGGGCGCGGCGGCCCGCGTGGCGAGCGGATGCCCGGCCGGCAGCGCCGCCACCAACGGCTCCCGCGCGAACGGCAGTTGGGAGAGTTCCGGAGAGTCCAGGGGCGGCCGGACCAGACCGACGTCGAGGTCGCCCGCGAGCAGCGCGGCACACTGGGCCGAGGTGACCATCTCCCGCAGCACCAGATCGACGCGGGGCAGCCGGGCGCGGGCCGTGGCGAGCACCGTCTCCAGGTGGACGTAGCCGGAGCTGGCGGTGAACCCGAAGGTGATCGTGCCGGTCTCGCCGGCCATCGCACGCCGGGCCGAGTGCACCGAGCGCTCGGACAGCTGAAGGATGCGGCGCGCGTCGGCGAGCAGGCTGTGGCCCGCCGCGGTCAGGCGCACACCGCGCTGCGAGCGGTCGAGCAGTTGCACGCCGATCTGCTGTTCCAGCGCCTGGACGCGGCGGCTGAGCGGCGGCTGGGTCATGTTGAGGCGGGCCGCCGCCCGGCCGAAGTGGCCCTCCTCGGCCACCGCGACGAAGCCGGCGAGCTGGTCGAGCGAGAACACGTGGACATACCTCCCTCTCGGCCCACCGGATGGGACGCGGCCGGTCCTCGATGCACGATACGCATCACGGTATGCCGAATCGGTGTTGGACGTGCATGAGTGTCTCCTCCTAGCGTCGCGAAGGACAAGTGGCGCCGGTCGTACGAGGACGGCGACCGGCGCCGGCACGTCCGCCGCCTCGTCCTCTCGGGAGCGCCCTCGTCATGACCGCCTGCACACCCGCCGAGCTGGGCCGCCACATCGGTTCCGGTCTGCTGTCCTTCCCCGTGACCCACTTCCGCGCCGAGGACCACGCCTTCGACGAGGACGCCTACCGTGCGCACATCGCATATCTGGGCGCCTACGAGGTGGCGGGGCTCTTCGCGGCGGGCGGCACCGGTGAGTTCTTCTCGCTGACGCTGCCGGAGGTGGAGCGGGTGGTCGCCGCTGCGGCGGACGCGGCGCCCGAGGGTACACCGGTCCTGGCCCCCGCCGGTTACGGCACGGCCACCGCCGTCGAACTGGCCGAAGCCGCCGAGCGAGTGGGCGCCGACGGCATCCTGCTCTTCCCGCCCTACCTCACCGAGGCGTCCCAGGACGGACTCGCGGCGCATGTCGAGGCGGTGTGCCGGGCCACGTCGCTCGGCGTGATCGTCTACAGCCGGGCCAACGCCGTGTACCACGCCGACACCGTCGCCCGTCTCGCCGAGCGCTGTCCCAACCTGATCGGCTTCAAGGACGGCACCGGCGACCTCGACGCGATGACCCGCCTGTACGCGAGCGTCGGCGACCGGCTGACCTATGTGGGCGGCCTGCCGACCGCCGAGACCTACGCGCTGCCGTACCTCGAACTGGGCGTCACCACGTACTCCTCCGCCCTGTTCAACTTCGTCCCCGCATTCGCCCTCGCCTTCTACGGGGCCGTGCGCGAGCGCCGGCACGCGGACGTACTGCGCATGCTGAACGAGTTCGTCCTGCCGTACACGGAGATCCGCGACCGCAAGAGCGGCTACGCCGTGAGCATCGTCAAGGCGGGTCTGACCGCGACCGGCCGGCCCGCGGGCCCGGTCCGTCCGCCGCTGACGGATCTCGAACCGGCCGAGCTGGACGCTCTCGCCGCGCTCGTCTCGGGCATCGGCGGCTGACCCGAGGCAAGCCCGACTCCCCCGCCCCGCAGATCCCCCCGCCGGCACGTTCCCCTGCCGGCCGCACAGGAAGGGCCCGTCCCATGAGCACCACGGCACCCCGCGCCGCCACCCCCGTCATCGCCTCGATGCGGGTCGTCCCGGTCGCG
Organism: Streptomyces naphthomycinicus; assembly: GCF_020400595.1. Lineage (GTDB taxonomy): Bacteria > Actinomycetota > Actinomycetes > Streptomycetales > Streptomycetaceae > Streptomyces > Streptomyces naphthomycinicus. Next base: position 20,230 of record NZ_JAINRE010000032.1, read on the forward strand.
GGCCAGGACAGCATGCTGCTCAATCTGAGCGGCGCGCACGGCCCGTACTTCACCCGGAACCTGGTGATCCTCACCGACTCCGACGGCCGCACCGGCGTCGGCGAGGTGCCCGGCGGCGAGGGCATCCGCAGCACCCTGGAGGAGGCCCGCGACCTGGTCGTGGGCCGCCCCGTCGGCGATGTGCAGGCGGTGCTGCGGGCCGTGCGCGAGCGGTTCGGCGACCGCGACGCGGCCGGCCGCGGGCCGCAGACCTTCGACCTGCGGATCACCGTCCACGTGGTGACCGCCGTCGAGTCGGCGCTGCTGGACCTGCTCGGCCAGTACCTCGGTGTGCCGGTCGCCGCGCTGCTCGGCGAGGGGGTGCGGCGCACCCGGGTCCCCGTCCTCGGCTATCTCTTCTACGTCGCCGACCGCCGCCGCACGGATCTGCCGTACCGCGACGAGCCGGACGCGAAGGACGCCTGGCTGCGGCTGCGCAACGAGGAGGCGCTCACGCCGGAGGCGATCGTGGCACTGGCCGAGGCGGCCCAGGAGCGCTACGGCTTCCAGGATTTCAAGCTGAAGGGCGGTGTCCTCGACGGACGGGCCGAGGCCGAGGCGGTCACCGCGCTCGCCGAGCGCTTCCCGCGGGCCCGGATCACGCTCGACCCGAACGGTGGCTGGCTGCTCGCCGACGCCGTGGCGATCGGCCGCTCGCTGCGGGACGTCCTCGCCTACGCGGAGGATCCCTGCGGCGCGGAGGGCGGCTTCTCGGGGCGCGAGACGATGGCGGAGTTCCGGCGCGCCACCGGACTGCGGACCGCCACGAACATGATCGCCACCGACTGGCGGCAGCTCGGCCACGCCGTCAAGGCGGACGCGGTCGACATCCCGCTGGCCGACCCGCATTTCTGGACCATGAACGGATCCGTGCGCGTCGCGCAGTTGTGCGACGCCTGGGGTCTGACCTGGGGTTCGCACTCCAACAACCACTTCGACGTGTCGCTGGCGATGTTCACGCAGGTCGCCGCCGCCGCGCCCGGTGACATCACCGCGATCGACACGCACTGGATCTGGCAGGACGGCCAGCGCCTGACCCGGGAGCCGCCGGTCATCCGCGACGGGTCCGTGGCGCTGCCGGAACGCCCCGGTCTGGGCGTCGAGTTGGACCCGGACCAGGTCGAGGCGGCGCACGAGCGCTACCGGGAGCTGGCCCTCGGCGGCCGCGACGACGCGGCCGCCATGCGGTTCCTGATCCCGGACTGGGAGTTCGACCCGAAGCGCCCGGCCCTGGTCCGCTGACGCCGACGGGCGGTTCCCGGCGGGACCGTCCGGCCACGGCACGTCACTTCACGTCACCGCAGCGGTCCCGTTCGCGCACCCTGCGTCACCGCGACCGGAGGGGCCGTCGGATCCCCGTCGCGGGGCGGCCGACGGCGGCCGGAGGAGAAGCCGCGGCGCACATGACCTTCGCTGTCTCAAGGTCGATACTGAGGAACAAGGCTCCGTCCACCTGCCGCTGAGCTTCCTAGGAGACAGGCATGAAAATGCTGATCAACGTGCCGGAGACCGTCGTGGCGGACGCGCTGCGCGGCATGGCGGCCGCGTATCCCGACCTGAACGTGGACGTGGAGAACCGGGTGATCGTCCGGCGGGACGCCCCGGTGGCGGGGCAGGTCGCGCTCGTGTCGGGCGGCGGTTCCGGGCACGAGCCGCTGCACGGCGGGTTCGTCGGGCCGGGCATGCTCTCCGCCGCCTGCCCCGGAGAGGTGTTCACCTCGCCGGTGCCCGACCAGATGGTGCGCGCGGCGGCGGCCGTGGACAGCGGGGCCGGCGTGCTGTTCATCGTGAAGAACTACACCGGCGACGTGCTGAACTTCGACATGGCGGCCGAGCTGGCCGAGGACGAGGGCATCCAGGTCGCCAAGGTGCTCGTCAACGACGACGTGGCGGTCACCGACAGCCTCTACACGGCCGGGCGGCGGGGCACCGGCGCGACGCTCTTCGTGGAGAAGATCGCGGGCGCCGCCGCGGCCGAGGGGCAGCCGCTGGAGCGGGTGGAGGCCATCGGCCGGCAGGTCAACGAGAACTCCCGCAGCTTCGGCGTGGCCCTCAGCGCCTGTACGACCCCGGCGAAGGGCAGCCCCACCTTCGATCTGCCGGACGGCGAGCTGGAGTTGGGCATCGGCATCCACGGCGAGCCGGGCCGGGAGCGGCGGCCGATGATGACCTCCGGGGAGATCGCCGACTTCGCGGTCAACGCCGTCCTGGAGGACATGCCGCCGCGCAGCCCCGTGCTGGTGCTGGTCAACGGCATGGGCGCGACCCCGCTGCTGGAGCTGTACGGCTTCAACGCCGAGGTGCAGCGGGTGCTGCGCGAGCGCGGTGTCGCCGTGGCCCGCACCCTCGTCGGCAACTACGTCACCTCCCTGGACATGGCGGGTGCCTCGGTGACGGTGTGCCAGGCCGACGAGGAGCTGCTGCGGCTGTGGGACGCGCCGGTGAAGACCCCGGCGCTGCGCTGGGGAATGTGATACGGCGGAGCAGCCGGCCAACGATCCGGCCGTACGGCCGACAGCCCTACCACGCAAGGAGATCCAGTGCTCGACGCCGACTTCTTCCGCCGCTGGATGACGGCGGCCGCCACGTCCGTCGACCGCGAGGCGGAGCGGCTCACCGCCCTCGACTCGGCCATCGGGGACGCCGACCACGGCAGCAACATGCAGCGCGGGTTCAGGGCCGTGACGGCCACCCTGGAAAAGGAGGCGCCGGACACCCCCGGTGGCGTCCTGACCCTGGCCGGGCGGCAGTTGATCTCGACGGTCGGGGGTGCGTCAGGACCGCTGTACGGCACCCTGCTGCGCCGGACCGGCAAGGCGCTCGGCGAGGCCGCAGAGGTCGGCGAGGAGCAGCTGGCCGCGGCGCTGCGCGCGGGCGTGGAAGGGGTGATGAAGCTCGGCGGAGCCGCGCCCGGCGACAAGACGATGATCGACGCCTTGCTGCCGGCCGTGGACGCGCTGGCGTCCGGGTTCGCCGCCGCGCGGACCGCCGCGGAGGAGGGCGCGCTCGCCACCACGCCCTTGCAGGCCCGCAAGGGCCGGGCGAGCTATCTGGGCGAGCGCAGCATCGGCCATCAGGACCCGGGGGCGACCTCGTCGGCGCTGCTGATCGCGGCGCTGGCCGACACGGCGGAGGCGAGCGGTGAGTGACGAGAAGCGGGTCGGGATCGTGCTGGTGTCGCACAGCGCGGAGGTGGCGGCCTCGGTCGGGGAGCTGGCGAAGGGCCTGGCGGGCGGGGCGAGCGCGGTGCCGGTGGCCGCGGCGGGCGGCACCGAGGGCGGCGGGCTCGGCACCAGCGCCGAGCTGATCTCCGCGGCGGCGGCCTCGGTGGACCGCGGGGCCGGGGTGGCGGTGCTCACCGATCTGGGCAGCGCGGTGCTCACGGTGAAGGCGCTGCTCGCCGACGACGAACTGCCGGACGGCGCGCGCCTGGTGGACGCTCCCTTCGTGGAGGGCGCGGTGGCCGCGGTGGTCACCGCCGCCGCGGGTGCCGACCTGGACGCGGTGGAGGCAGCGGCGGCGGAGGCGTACAGCTATCGCAAGGTGTGACGGGGTTTCCCGGCCGGGGCCGGCCGGTTCTTCTCGATGAAGCGTCTGGCCAGCCACTCCCCCTTCTTCACCGCCGCCGCGTGGTTCTCCAGGTGGCTGATGCGGGAGTCCCGGAAGACGATGTAGGTCACGCCGGAGGGCACCCCGCCGTCGCGCGGGTCGGGCCGGACGCCGAGCCCGCGGGCGGTGGCGTAGGAGGCCTCGCCGATGATGTCGCGCGGGCCGGTGTCGCCGACGACCGCGTACTGCACCCGGTCGTGGTAGACCACGGCGGCCACGGAGCCTCCGCGCACGCCGTGCGCGTGGAAGTTCCAGCGGTGGCTCGGCGCCGGGACCACGATGTAGGGCAGGGTCGCGGCGTTCAGCTGACGGCCGTCCGACGCCTGGAAGGCGGTGGCGGTGGTGAACAGCGGGTCGGTGCGGCGGTTGCAGCGGGAGCTGGGCCGCCCGTCGCAGTCGATGTCCAGGTCGGCCTTCCAGAAGACGGCGTCGCGGGTGCCGCAGACACGGACGGTCGCGGGACTGTCGGCGTCGGTGCGGTACCGGCTGTGGGAGAGCTTGGCGCATCGGCCGACCCGGGCCAGCAGGTCGGCGGCGGTGACCGCATCCTCGCCGTGGACCACGGGCCGCCGTTCGGTGGGCTGGGCTGCGGTGGCCGGTTCGGGCAGCGCTGCCGGGGCGAGCAGGGCTGCGCCGGCCGCGGCGAGCGTCAGCGACGGGACACGCACGATGGGGGACCCTCTCATAGGGGACAAGGCGGATATCGCGCCCACTGTGCGGTGGACCGGGGCCCGCAGCCGCGGAAGCCACCACGAAAGGGCCGGATGGAGCACACACCTGACACCCCGTAAGGGGACGGCCACGGCGGGTCGGCACGACGGGGAACGGCCGCGGTGACAACAGGGGCCGGGGATCCGGGCCGAGAACCGGACCGGACCCCCCGGCCACCCGCGCCGGCGCGGGATCGGCGACGACAGCGTGTCCGCGCCACAGGCATGAACTGCCCTTCCCTCTCGGGCAGTTCAGCCGTAGGGAGCTTCAGCATACGTAACGTCCAGGGATGGTCACCAACGCGGCCCCCTTGCTGTGACCGCTCCGGCCGGGCCATATTGGTCCGGACCTTTACGTGACGCCGAGGCCGTTCCGGGGGAGGCAGAGCCGTGCGCGTTCCCGTTCCGCCCGTGCTGGTCTGCGGGGCGCTGCTGCTGGTGGCGTCCTGCGGCTGGAGCCGGGCCGACGACGGCGGCGAGGGCCGTGTGCCGGGTGCGCCGGCCGGGATCACCGCCGCGGCGGGCAGTGCCACCAGCGTGCACGTGATGTGGAACGCGGCGCCGGAGGGTACCGGGGTCCGCTCCTACGAGGTCTATCGCGGCACCACCAAAGTGGCCGGCGTACCGGGTTCGCAGCACATGGTGGACGTCACCAGGCTCAGGCCGTCCACCTCGTACGCCTTCACCGTGCGGGCCCGGGACACCGCGGGCCGGCTCGGTCCCCCGAGCCGGGTCGTGCGGGCCCGGACGCCGGCCGTCGAGGCGGCGGACCGGGAGGCACCGACCCGGCCGCCGAAGACCACCGGGCGGGCCGTGGGCAGCCGCGCGGTCCAGTTGTCCTGGGGCGCGTCCCGGGACGACCGCGGTGTGCTGTCGTACGACGTCTACCAGGGCGGCGTGAAGATCCACAGCGTCGGCGGGAACCAGACGGCCGCCGTCGTCACCGGCCTGCGCCCCGGCAGCCGCTACGTCTTCACGGTGCGGGCCCGGGACGCCGCCGACAACCTCTCCCCCGCCGGCGCGCCGGTCCGCCTCACCACGCCGGGCAGCGACGACGGCCGCAGCACCGCGCCCGCCGGGTTCACCGCCGCCACCCACCGCTCCGGCGGGGCGTACTACATCGACCTGGCCTGGGACCCGCCGCGCACGGACGGCGTGATCACCGAGTACCAGATCCAGCTCGACGGCACCGCGGCCACCTCGCTCGTCTGGGGCGGCACCCCGCCGCGCGGCCGGGCGCACCACAGCTTCTACGCGGGCACCGCCGCCGGCGAGGAACACCGGGTACGGCTGCGGGCGCGGCTGCCGGACGGCACCTGGGGCGGCTACTCGGCGGAGCGGACGGTGACCACCGGCGGCTGACGGCGCGCCAACCCGGCCGCCCCCGTACGCGGTAGCGCCCGTACGCGGTCGCGCCCGTACGCGGTCGCGCCCCGGCCGGCGGCCGTATCCGGGGACGCCCCGTCCCGCCGCGCGGGGCGCCCCGTCCCGGGGGCCGCGGGGCCCGCTGCGCCGGACGGACGAATACGTCACCCGACCGGGCCTGTCCCGCGTGCGGGCGGCCCGGCGACCGCGTTGGCTGCGGTTGAGGCAGCACGGACGTTTCCCGACCTCGGCGGCGCATGGGACGTACCGCCAACCGTGCCGCCGGAGGGCAAGCCCATGCTCAACTCGCGACTCCTGTTCCGCTCCGGCCCGATCCTGGCGGCTGCCGCCGCGCTCCCGGCCGCGCTCGCCGGACCGTCCGCCGCGGCCTCGGGCATCTCGGTCAGCACCACCGGCTCCACGGTCTCGGTCGTCACCAGCGCCTGCGCCCAGATCAACGGCAGCTGGGGAACCGCGGCGCTGCTCACCAGCCGGCAGGCGAGCTTCGCCCAGGGCCGGCAGGTCACCCTGGCCGGCACGACCGTCAGCCAGTCCGCGGCCTGGACGGGGGTCGCCCCGGGGACGTACACGGTGGTGGTGGTCTGCTCCAGCGGCACCACCGCGGGCAGCCAGTCGGTGATCGTCTCGGGGTCCACGGCCCCGACGACCCCGGCGTCCAAGAGGCCGACGATCTCGGCGACCTCCAGCCCGGCACCGTCCCGGGGCGTGATGGGCGGCCTCGGCGGCGCCGCCCGCGACTACGGCCCCCTGACGCTGGGCGTCGGCGCGGCCCTGGTGGGTGCCGGGGTCGTCGCCACGGGCTGGGTGCTGCGCCGCCGCTCGAAGCCGTACCGCCTCTGAGCGTCCCCGGCGCCGCGGGCACCCGGCACGGCGCGGCGTCATGGTGCGGCGTCAGCTCCGCTCCGGCCCCTCCGCGGGCAGCTCGGCGAACTCCGTCACGGCGTGGGTGAGCCACTCGGTCCAGAAGGTCTCCAGGTCGATCCCCGCCCGCAGGACCAGGTGGCGCAGCCGGTCCTCCGGAGCGTCCCGGTCCGGCGGGAAGTCGCGCTTCTCGATCTCCCGGTACGTCTCCAGCTGCCGCCGGTGCAGCTCCAGATGGCGCCGCAGATCGGCCTCCAGGCCGCCCGTGCCGACCACGGCCGCCGCGCGCAGCCGCAGTAGGAGCGGATCCCGCTGAGGCTTGGGGTCCTGCGCGGCGGCGGCCCAGCGGGCCAGTTCGGCACGGCCCGCGGGCAGGACCTCGTAGCTCTTCTTCTGGCCGCGGGCCGGCTGCTCGGCCGGCAGGGTGCGGATGAGCCCCTCGGCCTCCAGCTTCCCCAGCTCGCGATAGATCTGCTGGTGCGTCGCGGACCAGAAGTAACCGATCGACTTGTCGAACCGGCGGGTCAGCTCCAGTCCCGACGACGGCTTTTCCAGCAGGGCGGTGAGGATCGCGTGCGGGAGTGACATGTGCTCATCCTAGGGACGGGGGCTCGTCCGGCGGGCGGGCCCGTTCCGAGACGGAGCCGTCCCGGAGGCGAGGCCCGCCGCGGAGGCGAGGACCGCCGCGGAGGCGAGGACCGTCCCGGAGGCGGGCGCCGGCCCCCGGGACGCGCTCCGGCCGCTACAGCGCCGCCGCCAGCTCCGTGCCCTGCTTGATCGCCCGCTTGGCGTCCAGTTCGGCGGCGACGTCCGCGCCGCCGATCAGATGGGCGCTGCGCCCGGCGGCGATCAGCTCCTCGTACAGGTCGCGGCGCGGCTCCTGGCCGGTGCAGAGCACCACCGTGTCGACCTCAAGGACCGTGCTCTCCTCGCCGACGGTGATGTGCAGACCCGCGTCGTCGATCCGGTCGTAGCGCACGCCCGGCACCATGGTGACGCCACGGTGCTTCAGCTCGGTGCGGTGGATCCAGCCGGTGGTCTTGCCGAGTCCGGCGCCGACCTTGGTGGTCTTGCGCTGGAGCAGGTGGACCTGGCGGGGCGGCGCGGGCCGCTGCGGGGCGGCGAGGCCGCCGGGCTCCCGGTAGTCCATGTCGACGCCCCAGAGCCGGAAGTACGTCTGCGGGTCCTCGCTCGCCTTGTCGCCGCCGTCGGTGAGGAACTCGGCGACGTCGAAGCCGATGCCGCCGGCGCCCAGGACGGCGACGCGGTCGCCGACGGGGGCGCCGTCGCGCAGCACGTCGAGGTAGCCGAGGACACGGGGATGGTCGGCGCCGGGGATGTCGGGGGTGCGCGGGGTGACGCCGGTGGCGACGACGACCTCGTCGTAGTCGGCCAGGTCGGCGGCGGTCACCCAGGTGTCCAGGCGTACGTCGACACCGTGCGCGTCGAGCTGGTGCCGGAAGTAGCGCAGTGTCTCGTCGAACTCCTGCTTGCCCGGGACCTTGCGGGCGACGTTGAGCTGTCCGCCGATCTCGGCGGCCGCGTCGAACAGGGTGACGGCGTGGCCGCGTTCGGCGGCGGAGACCGCGCAGGAGAGACCGGCGGGGCCGGCGCCGACGACGGCGACGCGCTTGGTGTGCCGGGTCGGGGACAGCACCAGCTCGGTCTCGTGGCAGGCGCGCGGGTTGACCAGGCAGGAGGTGATCCGGCCGCTGAAGGTGTGGTCGAGGCAGGCCTGGTTGCAGCCGATGCAGGTGTTGATGGCCTCGGGGGTGCCGGCGGCGGCCTTGGCGACGAAGTCGGGGTCGGCGAGCATCGGGCGGGCCATGGAGACCATGTCCGCGTAGCCGCCGGCGAGCAGCTCCTCGGCGAGCTCCGGGGTGTTGATGCGGTTGGTGGTCACCAGGGGCACGGAGACCTCGCCCATGAGCTTCTTGGTGACCCACGTGTAGGCGCCGCGCGGCACGGAGGTGGCGATGGTGGGGATGCGGGCCTCGTGCCAGCCGATGCCGGTGTTGATGAGCGTGGCCCCGGCGGCCTCGACGGCCTTGCCGAGGGTGATCACCTCGGCCAGCGAGGAACCGCCCGGGACCAGGTCCAGCATCGACAGCCGGTAGATGATGATGAAGTCCTCGCCGACGGCTTCGCGCACCCGCCTGACGATCTCGACGGGGAAGCGCATCCGGTTCTCGTACGAGCCGCCCCAGCGGTCCGTGCGCCGGTTGGTCCGGGCGGCGATGAACTCGTTGATCAGGTAGCCCTCGGAGCCCATGATCTCGACGCCGTCGTAGCCGGCCTGCCGCGCCAGGCGGGCGGCGCGGGCGTAGTCCTCGATGGTGCGCTCGACGTCGTCGTCGGTCAGCTCACGGGGGACGAAGGGGCTGATCGGCGCCTGGAGCGGGCTCGGCGCGACGAGGTCCTGGTGGTAGGCGTAGCGGCCGAAGTGGAGGATCTGCATCGCGATCCGGCCGCCCTCGCGGTGCACGGCGTCCGTGATCTCCCGGTGCTGCCCGGCCTCCGCCTCGGTGGTGAGCTTGGCTCCGCCCTCGTACGGCCGCCCCTCCTCGTTGGGGGCGATGCCGCCGGTGACGATGAGTCCCACTCCCCCGCGCGCGCGGGCCGCGTAGAACGCCGCCATCCGCTCGAAGCCACGCTCGGCCTCCTCCAGGCCGACGTGCATCGAGCCCATGAGCACGCGATTGGGCAGCGTGGTGAAGCCCAGGTCGAGCGGGGTCGTCAAGTGCGGGTATCGGCTCATCGGGGCCCTCCGTGCGCGGTGTCGTCGCCTCTTGTTGTAGAGGAAGCCCGACGCCTTTTGCAACTAGTTGCACAATCGCGGAGGGGTGACCCCAGCCACTCTGTACCTACTGGTATGTACACTCACTGGTGACCCGTCCGCCCTCCGAGAGGACGCACTCAGCCATGCCCTTCGTCCGGATCGACACGCTCGGCACCGACCCCGCCCGCCTCGACGCGCTGGGCCAGGCCGTCCAGGACGCCCTGGTGGAGACGCTCGGTGTCCCGCCCGGGGACCGCTTCCAGGTCCTGACCGGCCACGACGGCGTCACCGGCACCCTGCGCTACGGCGACTACCCGGGCGTGCGCCGGGACGACTCGCTGGTGTTCGTCGCGATCACCCTGCGCGCCGGGCGCGAGGCGGACCGCAAGCGGGCGATGTACCGGCGGATCGCCGAGCTGGTCCACGAGCGCACCGGCACCGAGCCGCGCAACGTGTTCGTCACCCTGACCGAGAACGACTGCGCCGACTGGTCCTTCGGCGACGGTCTGGCGCAGTACGCCCCGGCCGACGGCGAGCCGGCCGGGGCGCTGCCCCAGGAGTTCAGCGGCTTTCCAGGCGCAGGTGCAGATCCCGCTCCTGGTCACCGGAGGCCGTGCACGTCTCCTGCACGGTGAACATCGAGTCCAGGGTGTGGCGGAACCGCTCCACCGCCCAGTAGCTGCCCTGGACGTCCGCCTGGACGGGCGAGTCCAGATGGACCGGCGGACAGCCGTGCCCCCGGGCATCCGCGACGTCGTAGGTGCCGAGCCACACCATCGGACGGGTCTCGTGGAGCTGCTGGGGCACTTCCTCGGGGCCCCGGTCGGAAGCGAAGCAGGTGCTGAGCGCTTCGAAGACGAGCCGGGCGTCGTCCTTGGAATATCCGCTGATCTCCACCGAGACGGTTTCCGGATGCGACCGCTCCGTGTCTGTCATGATCGCTCCTTTCGTGGCCGCGCTGCGGTGGATCGGGGTACCCCGCCGAACCGCGTCCATCCCCAGGAAAACACCACGGACCGCCGCGCACACCTCAGCCGCGGGAGAACTTGTACGTCTTGCTGTCCGTCAGGACGCAGAAGCCGGGCGAGACCACGATCACGCGCAGGACGCCGCTGCGGCGGTCGTAGTCGATGCCCTCCGCCTCGAAGGTGCCCGAGCAGGAGCTGCGCAGCGGCAGCTGACGCAGGACGCCGACGTGGCCGGTGACGTCGGCCGTGCCGCCGGGCGCGGCCGACAGGTCGACCTGGAGCAGGGGCTTGGTGACACCGAAGAGGCTGCCCTCCGGGTCGTCGGAGGAGCACAGCAGGGTGGTCGGGCCGGAGAAGTCGCAGCCCTGCACGTCCCGGACGGCGTGGTCCAGACGGACGGTGGAGACCTGCGGGAGGTTCGCCGAGGGGGAGGTCGACGGATTGACGCCCGGGGTCGGGAAGACGAGGAAGCGGGTCATCGTGCCGTACTCGCCCGACAGCATCCACTGGCCGTCGGGCGAGATCGCGACCCAGGAGTTGTTCGGCGCCTCGCCCGCGCCGAGCGTGTGGACGTACTCCGACCAGGCACCGCCGGGCGCCTGCACGCGGTACATCTTCGAGTTGCCGGAGTCCTGCTGGTAGGGCTCGATGTAGTAGCCGTTGTACGAGGCGTCGGGGTCGCCGACGTGGTTCCAGCCGCGGCTGGAGACGCCGAGGGGGATGGTGCCGATGCCGGTGTACCGGTTGGGGCTGTTCGCCGGGACCTCGACCGAGGCCAGGCCCTGGCTCTCGGTCAGCGGGTCGGCCCGGTCGGAGCCGGTCTCGGTCCAGATGCCGGCCGCGCCGGCCGGTGCGGGGGCGGCGAGGGACACGACGGCGGCGGTGGCGAGGGTGACGAGTCCGGCGAGAACTCCGTGACAACGTTGCCGGGCGGACGCGGGCATGGCCGACTCCTAGGAGGGGGTGGGGGGCACTCGATCGGCGGACAGTCTGGCGTGGCGTCGTAGTCATGTACAGACCAATAGAGCAACATGAGCGTGAACTCTCACGGCCCGCGGGACCGCGCTGTACGGTCTCGGGGGAGGCCCCGCGGCGCGCGGTACCGGCGCGGCGGCTCCGGCGGACGTCCGCCGCCGTGTCGAGAGATGGTGGAGGCGGACGGCGTAGGCGTCGGAGAGTCGGGTGTGAGCGCGGTAGAACAAGGGGAGTCGGCACGGGGGACGGCGTGCCGTGCGGACGGGCGAAGGCGGTGCGTGGCATGAGTGCAGCCGAGGCTCCGGTGGCGGAGGACGGCGACCCGGCGCGCGGGCCGGTGCGTCCGGGCGGTCTGCTCGACGTACTGGGCGTGGCGTCGGTGGTGTTGGACACCGAGGGCCGGATCGTCCTGTGGAGCCCGCAGGCGGAGGAGCTGTTCGGCTACACCGCGCAGGAGGCCCTCGGCCAGTACGCCGCTCGGCTGATGGTGGACGAACGGCACATCCAGCTCGTCGGCAAGCTCTTCGCCGATGTGATGCGCACCGGGCAGAGCTGGGCCGGCGGCTTCCCCGTCCGGCACAAGGACGGCAGCACCCGTCTGGTGGAGTTCCGCAACATGCGGCTGCTGGACGACCGCGGGGACGTGTACGCGCTGGGGCTCGCCGCCGACCAGTCGACCGTACGGCGGCTGGAGCAGGACGTGGCGCTGTCCGAGCGGATGGTGCAGCAGTCCCCGATCGGCTACGCCGTCCTCGACATCGAGCTGCGGTTCGTCTCGGTCAATCCGGCCCTGGAGAGAATCAACGGTGTGCCGGCCGCCGGGCACGTGGGCAGAACGCTGCCCGAGGTGCTGCCCCTGTTGAACGCCGACGCGCTGGAGGCCGCCGCCCGCCGGGTGCTGGAGACGGGGGTGCCGGTGATCGCGGGCACGCTCGTCGGGCGCACCCCGGCCGACCCGGACGTGGACCACACCTGGTCGCACTCGCTGTACCGGCTGGAGGACGCCATGGGCAATGTGCTCGGTGTGGCGGTCTCCGTGGTCGACATCACCGAGCAGCACCGGGCCGCCGTGGAGGCGGAGGCCGCGCGGCGCCGGCTCGCGGTCATCGCCGACGCCTCCGCCCGGATCGGTACGACGCTCGAACTGGAGCGCACCGCCTGCGAGCTGGCCGAGGTCGCCGTGCCGGAGCTGGCGGACGTGGCGGCCGTGGACCTGCTGGACGCGGTGGTCGAGGGCCGGCCCAGCACGCTCGGCCCCTCGGAGTCCGCGGTGATCCGGGCGCTCGCCCTGCGCCCGGAGGAGGACACGGACGCCGTACGGGCCGCCGACCGGCCCGGCCGGATCGCCCGGTACGCACCCGACCGCCTGGTCACCGAGTGCGTGCGCAGCGGCGAGGCGGTGCTGGTGCCGCAGGTGAAGGACGAGGACCTGCCGCGCATCGCCCGCTCGCCCGAGGCGGCCGTCCTGCTCGGCCGGGCGGGACTGCACTCGTACCTCGCGGTGCCGCTGATCGCACGCGGCGAGGTGCTGGGCGCGCTCGACCTCAAACGCACCCGCAACCCGGCTCCCTTCGACGAGGACGACGTCCTGCTGGCGCGGGAGCTGGCCGCCCGGGCGGCCGTGCAGATCGACAACGCGCGCTGGTACCAGAACGCCCGCAACACCGCGCTCACCCTGCAACGCAGTCTGCTGCCCAGTCATCCGCCGGTCACCACCGGTCTGGAGGTGGCCTCCCGCTACCAGCCGGCGGGCGCCACCAGCGAGGTGGGCGGCGACTGGTTCGACGTCATCCCGCTGGAGGGGGGCAAGACCGCGCTCGTGGTGGGCGACGTGATGGGCAGCGGCATCAGCGCCGCCGCCACGATGGGCCGGCTGCGGACGGCGACGACCACGCTCGCCGCCCTCGATCTGGATCCGGCCCGGCTGCTGGAGCACCTGGACAAGACGACCTCGGCCCTGGACCACTCCATCGCGACCTGCGTGTACGCCGTCCACGACCCGGATCTGCGCCAGTGCCGGATCGCCAACGCCGGCCATCTGCCGCCGGCCCGGGTGCGCCCCGGCCGTCCGCCGGAGCTGCTCGACCTGCCCACCGGGGTGCCGCTGGGGGTGGGCGGGATCGAATTCACCACCGTCACGGTCGATTTCGAACCCGGCGACGAGCTGGTGTTCTACACCGACGGTCTGGTGGAGACCCGCTGCCACTCGCTGGACGAGCGCCTGGCCGCCCTGCTGTCCCTGCTCGACGACCCCGCCCGCCCCCTGGAGGAGACCTGCGACCTGCTCCTGAGCACGCTGCACCACCCGGACAATCACGACGACGTGGCGCTGCTCATCGCACGGGCTCAGGAACTGCGATAGCGGGTTCCCGTTCGGTACCCGACCGGCGGGGCGTTCCCCCGGCCCCGGTCGCCGGCGGTCAGCCGGGGCCGAGGGCGGTGCGCGCGGCGCGCTGTGTGCCGAACTCCTTGTGCAGCCACAGCCGGAAGGGCGGGGGGCCGTTGCGGGTGGGGCGGGAGAGGAAGCTCCGGGTTTTCCTGCGTGCCTCGGCGGCGGGCAGCGCGCCGTCGCGGTGGCGCCGCAGCACGTCGCGGACCCGGCGCAGTTCCGGGTCGTCGTCCGCGGAGTCGGCGGCGCCGCCCGGGCCGTCGGGCGAGGTCGGGGCGGGCACGCGGGAGGCGTGGTCCTCGGCCTGCGCGGCGTCCGGGAGGAACAGGCTGAGCGCGGCCTCACGCAGCAGGACCTCGGCGTGCAGCAGCGCCGCCTCGGCCGGGACCGAGGCGGTCCCGGCCGCCTTCCGGGCCCGGGCGAGGGCGTGCCCGGCCTGTCCGGGGGTGTCGTTCGTCATGTGCAGGGCCGCGAGGTCGACCAGTGCCTCCATCAGGTGGGGGACGTCACGGCCGCGCTCCCAGTGGTCGGCGGCGCGTCCGAGCATCTCCACCGCGGTGGCCTCGTCGCTGACGGACAGGGCCGCCGCGGCGGCGTTCCGGCAGGAGACCGCCGCGTTCGCCCAGTCCTCGACGGCCTTGTACAGCTCTTCGGCACGCCGGCCGGAGACCAGGGAGTCGAACACTTTGGAGGTGGCGCGCTCCGCCCGGGCGCGTTCGAAGAAGGCCGAGGCGCGGGTGCCGGTGTCGGCCCAGCGCTCGGCCGCGTCGGTCGCGGTCCGGCCCCATCGCAGCGCCCGCGCGGTGTCACCCGTCTCCAGGGCCAGGATGCAGGTGTTGATCGCGGCGGGCACGGCCTGCGCCTCGCTGCCCACGGCGATCAGGACGTCGGCGGCACGTTCGGCGGCCACCAGGGCCGCGGGCAGGTTCTCCCCCTTCCACAGCAGCAGACTCACCTTGAAGTCGGCTTCCGCGGCGCGGGCGGTGAGGGCGTGCTCGCGGGCGATCTCCCCGGCGCGCCGGGCGGACTCCAGTGCCGCTTCGGCGGCGGTCTCCGCGAGGGTGTCGGCGTTGAGGAGGCAGGCCTTGACGGCTTCCTCGGGCTGGCCGTGGCGCAGATGGAGGTCGACCCGGGTGCCGTTGATGTCGAGGACCGCGTCGAGTTCGCCCCGGGCGGAGTAGAGCACGTGCAGCCCGATGGCCACGTCGGTCGCCAGGTCCAGCCAGCCGTGGCGCTCGGCGAGGTGCACGGCGGCGTGGAAGCGGGTCGGGTCGAGCTCCCCCGACAGGTCGGCGTCTCCGCGCTGGTCGTTGACCTCGCTCAGGCGGTCCCGGAGATAGGCCACCGAGCGGTGCCGGAAGTCCCTTACGTCCTCCTCGGGTTCCTCCTGGGCGAGCCGTTCCTTCGCGAAGAGCAGGACCAGGTCGAAGAGGCTGAACGTGGCGAGCAGCCGGCCGGTGAAGGAGCGGACCGCTCGCTGCCCCGCGAGACTGCGGTCGACCAGCCGGTTCAGCAGCTTCTCCTGGTCGTAGGCCGGAACGTCCAGGCAGTGCCCCGCCTCGGGACCGGTCAGGGCGAACCCGGGGGCGGCCGCGACAAGCCGGAACGTGCGGGCGGCCTCGGGGCCCAGGATGTCGTAGCTGAGCCCGATCGCGACACGGACCGCGCGGTCTCCGGCGTCGAGGTAGTCGAGCCGGGTGCTCTCCCGCTCCAGCAGTTGCAGGAGGTGGTCGGGGGACAGATCGGGCCGGCCGGCCATGCGGGCGGCGACCATGCGCAACGCCATCGGCACGTCCGCGCAGAGGTCGGCGATCCGGTCCAGGGTGACCTGCACGGCTCCCGTCGTCTCCGGGGCAAGGTCCTCGTCCCACCCCGCCAGCAGCTCGACGGACGCCGCGCGGTCCAGCGGACCGATCCGGAACACCAGTCCCCGGTCGGCGTACCCCTGCACGCTGTCGCGGGAGGTGACGATGGCGCCGCAGGTGGCGGGGACCTTCACCAGCGGCGCGACGTGCTCGGCGTCGAGGGCGTTGTCGAGGACGAGCAGGACGCCGCGGTCCCGCAGCCCGGCGGTGAACGCCTCGAACAGATGGGCGTCGCCGCGGGTACCGCCGCCGAGGTCCAGCCCGAGCGCCTCGCTCACCCTCCTGACCACGTCCCGGGGGTGCTTGCGGGCCTCGGGGACCAGGCCGGCGAGGTCGACGTAGCAGACCCCGCCGGGGAAGGCGGGAGCGAGGACGCGGGCCGCCTCGACGGCGACCGTGGAGGTGCCGACGCCCGGCTGGCCGGACAGGAAGGCCGTCGCCCTCGCGCGGCGCCCCATGCTGCGGTCGATCTTGCGGACGACCTCGGCGATCAGGCCGTCGCGGCCGGTGACGTACGGATCGGGGTCGGGCAGCCGGGTCATCTGCGCGGCCAGCGCCGACAGTTCGGCCCGGTGGTAGTACGACGCCGTCGCGGCACGCGGCGGGAGCGCGGAGGCCGAGGGTCCGGTGGTTCCGCTCGCTCCCGACGAGGGTCCGGCGCCCTTCCCCGGGCGGGTTCCCGCATCGTCGTCGGCGGTGAGGGTGCGGGCCAGGACCGCCTCGGTGGAGGTCGAGCGCAGCGGCGGGAGCTGCGCCTCGAACGCGCGCAGGAAGGCCGAGAGGGGGAGGGTGTGCTCGTCGGCGAGGGCAGCGGCCAGGTGGCGGCGGCTCGATTCGGCGAACTCGGCGAAGAGCGGTCCGCGCACCTCGTCCGCCAGGACGCGCCGGAAGGACGCCAGGAGCCGCCCGGACGCGGACGCCTCCGCCTCGTCGACGGCCCCGCCGAGCGGTCCGGCCCAGCGGCGGAGAGCCTCCTCGTGCCCGGTCGCGGAAGGCAGCAGCACCCGGGGGTCGAGTCCGCGAGCGTGCAGCCGGGCCCGGAAGTCCCGGACCGGCACGCCGTCCGGGTCGTCTCCGGCGGCCTTCGTGACGAGGTCTTCCAGCAGCGGTCCGAGCCGCCCGGTCCCGCGGCAGCTGTCGTCGAGGGCGGTCAGGAGCCGGGCCGCTTCCAGCGCCGCCTCGCGCGGTCCCCCGCCGTCCCCGGGAAGGCGGGGGGCGGGCGCGGACACGGACGGGCGGCCGGGCAACGCACCGGGCGGGAGGCCCGGCGGGGTGTCCCGCGCGGAGGCGGCCGCCGCCCACAGCACGGTCTCCGGCTCGCCCTCGGCCAGGACGATCCGGCGGACGAGGGTGAGTTCCCCGACGGTGTGCAGCAGCTCCGTCAGGTCCTCGGTACGGGCCACCCACACCGAGTCGCGCAGCCAGCCGTCGGTGCTGTTGTAGCGGCCCGACACCACTCCGGCGACGGCGCCGTCCGACAGGCGCAGTACCGGCGCACCGCTCATGCCGGGCATCAGCGACGTCGAGGTCAGCCGGCCCAGTGCGACCCCGCTCCCCCGGACCGTTCCCCCCTGCCAGACGCCGGTGGCGTCCAGGTGCCGGTACTCGTGGCCCTTCTCGTCCTCCACCTCCGACACCCCGGTGACCACCACGTCGGTCAGGAGGGCGAAGGTGTCCGTGGGCACGAGCCGCGGCACCGGTCCGGGCAGCGGCTCGTGCCGGCGCAGGACGGCCAGGTCGTGCGCCGCGTCGACGGCCAGCACCTCCGTCGCGCAGTCGGTGACCGAGCCGTTCAGCGCGTCGGTCCGCACCTGGTCCCCGGGCCGGTCGCGGCCCAGCTCCGCCAGGATGTGACAGGCCGTGACCACATAGCCCGGCGCGATCTGGAAACACGTGCCGGCGGCCTCACCCCAGGCGCCCAGCACTCTCCCCAGGTGCCGCGCGATCCGTGCGTCCCCCATCGGTCCCCCGCTGCTCGGCCCCTTCCCGGGGCGCTTCCGTGTGCATCCGTGCGGCGTCGTACACCACCCGGACCAGCAAGGTCGCCTCGCTCGACGCTCCGGCCACCACGACGTTGCCCTGGGCCGAGAACTTCAGGCCGAACTCGACCTCCAGCGACTCGGGGCGTACCGCGCGCTGTCCCAGGCGGTGGACGGCGTCGGCGGCGGACGACGCGATCTCGACGAGCGCGTCGCGGGCCCGGTCGAACGCGTCGACGACACGGTCTCCCGCGTCGGACAGCCGGGACGTGGACTCCGATCCGGCCACCGGGACGGTTTCCAGGAGGAGGTCGACGTCACCGACGCGAATCGGAAGTATGCGACTTGCCATGGATACAACTTGGCACACATCGGCCCCTGGTGATGCCGGAACGCGTGCACCGATGCGGCCGGTCCGCGTGCGGACGGCTCGTCCCCGGCCCGGCGCGGCGCGCCGGACCGGTCGGCGCCCGTCATTCGGCGCGTGTGCCCGGCGGCTCAGGCCGGGGGCATGAACGCGGGCAGAGTGAGGGCCGAATGGGCCGGTCGTGCCTCCGCGGAGGGCATGGCGCTGAGTTCGCGCAGCATGTCGTTGCGCTGTTCCAGGGCCCGGGCGGTGGTGGGGAAGAGCGGGGCTCCGCCCTCGCCGATCAGCTCCTGGTTCAGGGTCACGAACGCACGGGTGCCGTGTTCGTAGGCGGCGAAGCCCGCGGCATGGTCCCGGTCGGCCAGGGAACCGGCGAGCATGTACGCGCCGACGAGCGCGAGGCTGGAGCCCTGTCCGGTGAGGAACGAGGGCGCGTACGCGGCGTCGCCCACCAGCGCGACCCTGCCGCGGGACCAGCGGGGCATGCGGATCTGGCAGACCCCGTCGAAGAAGAGGTCGTCCGCGTCGCGCAGGGCGGCGAGCATGCCCGGGACCTCCCATCCCGCGTCGGCGAAGGCGGCGGCGACCAGGTCCCGTTGGGCTTCCGGGTTCCGGAACGCGTGGAACGGCGCTTGCGGGTGGACGAAGTTCAGGAAGGCGTGCACTTCGTCGTCGTCCCCCACGGCGTAGAGTGCCGCGGCCCTGCCCGGGGCGTTCCACATCACGGTCTCGTGGGAGAGCCCGAAGGTGTTGGGCATGGTGAACCCGGCGAAGCAGTAGCCGAGGTACCGGTGGAACTGTTCTTCGGGGCCGAACACCGACGCGCGGGTCGCCGAGTGCACACCGTCCGCCCCGAACACCATGTCGAACGTACGCCTGCCGCCCCCGCGGAAGGTGACGTCGACCCCGTGGGCGGACTGGTCGAGGCTGTCGACGGAGTCGTCGAACAGGAACTCCACGTCGTCCCGGACCGCCGCGTACAGGGCGCCGGTCAGATCCCCGCGCCGCACCTCCAGGTCCCGTCCCTCGACGCCGCCGGTGAGGGTGTGCGGCTTGACCGAGGCCACCTCGCTGCCGTCTCCGTCGAGGAAAATCAGCCGGCGCAGGTCGATGTGCGCGTCCCGCAGCCGCGGCAGGACCCCCATCCTGCGGACGACCTCGAGTGCGGTGCCGCGCACGTCGACGGGGTAGCCGCCGTCACGAAGCGCGCCCGCCTTCTCGACCACCGTGACCGCGAATCCGTAGCGGTTCAGCCAGAACGCGAGGGCGGGCCCCGCGACGCCGGCCCCGGATATCAGGACCGTGCGCCTCGGCGTGGCACGGACGTCCCTCGGCAGACCGGTGCGGGTCATTCCCCGACTCCTTTGCTCATGGTGCGGGTGACGAGCAGGGACAGCGCCGTGACGGCGGCTGCCGCGACGAAGCCGGTGACGAAGGCCGATTCGGCCGGGACATCCGACCCGGAAGGGGTCGCGGCGGTGAGGAACGCACCGCTGACCTGCGCACCCACGGCGTAGCCGACCACGCGGGTCACCAGGACGAGGCTGGTGGCGATGCCGGTGTCGCTCTGCTCGACGGATGTGGCGGTGCTGGTCACCATCGCCGTGACACACAGTCCGTTGGCGAGCGCGATCATCGCCTTGCCGATGACGAGGTGCCAGATCTCGGTGTGCACGGCCGCCAGGGCGATCAGGGCGGCGACCATGACGACGGCCCCGGCACCGACCACGGCACGGGAGCCGAAACGCCGTGCGCCGATCCCGCCGACCGGCCCGGCCAGCGACGCGGCCACGGCGCCGGGCAGCAGGAAGAAGCCGATCTCGGTGGCGTCGGCCCCGAAGCCGTACGCGTCGGCGGGCACCGCGAACAGCTGCGGTACGAGGTAGACCGCCACGGAGGTGCCGACGCATATCACGAACGTCAGCACACACGACTTCCACACCGCGGGCCGTGCCAGCATGCGCAGGTCGACCATCGGCGAGGCCGCACGACGCTCCACGGCCGTCCACCCGGTCACGAAGGCGGCCAGCACCAGGACGAGGGCGCCGAGCACGAATGGCCGCGAGGCCATGTCGGGTGCCAGCGCGAGGACGAGCATGAGCGTGACGAGCGTCCCGCTCAGCAGGGCCAGTCCGGGCCAGTCGACCCGCGCGTCGTCCGACCGGCCGGGCGGATCGTGCGGCATCAGCCTGTTCACCAGCATGGTGGACCCGATGACCGCGATCGTCGGCAGCGCGAACATCCAGTGCCGGGACAGCTCTTCCGCCACGGGCCCGGCCGACAGCGTGCCCGCCATCCCGCCCCCCACGAACAACCCGCTGACCACCCCGATGGCCACCTTCGACTCGCCCGCGGGGAGGTGTTTGCGCACCACGATGAACGACAGGGGCAGCGCGCCCACCATCGCTCCCTGCAGTACCTGACCGAGCAGCAGCACCGGCAGGTTCGGCGCCAGGGCGGACACCAGACCCCCGGCACAGACCACCGCCATCAGCCGGATCAGGACGCGTTTCCCGCCGTAGCGGTCGCCGAACTTTCCCGCGACCGGTGTGACGAGCGCGCCGGTGATGAGGAGCATGACGCTGAGTAACGCCCCTTCGGCGGGGCTCATATGTAACTCGCGTTGCAGCAGCGGGAGGGTCGGTGTCACCACCGACTCCAGGGCACCGGTGGCGACTGCCAGCATGCCGAGGGCCCATACAGCGGCCTTCCCGACGCGAAGCGGGGGAGCCGGAGTTGCGGTCATGGAGGTCCTTTCCGTCATGGCCGGGCGAGGAGGGGGTCGGCCGTACGTGCGGCGCTGCCGCCTTGCCGGGCCCGGCGCGGACAGGGCGGCTGTTCAGGTCCGTCGCGGACAGCGGCGTGGCCGTCCCGCGGGGTGGACCGGGGACGGCGGCCGGGGTGGCGCCCGCATGCTCCGCCCGGGGCGGAGCGGGTGTACGCGTACGGCGTGCCCCGAGCCAGTATTACACTACACCGTGCAGTGTAGAAAGGTTAGGATGTGCCCATGCCGACCACGAAGACACTGCGCGAGGGGTCCACGCGGAAGCGGGCCGCCATCCTCTCGGCGGCCCGGGAACTGTTCCTCGCCGACGGTTTCGACCGGTCCAGCGTCGACGCGATCGCCGCCCGGGCCGAGGTGTCCAAGCGGACGGTGTACGACTACTTCGGCGACAAGCAGACGCTGCTGAAAGCAGTCGTCGACGCCGTCGGCCAGTCACTGATCACCACGATCCGGCGGACCCTCGACGACACCCTCACCGGTCTCACCGAGGCCGCCGGCCTCGAGGACGCCCTGGTCACCTTCTCCATGCGCATCGCGACCGACATGCTCGACTCGGCGGAGTACGCGACGCTGCAACGACTGGTCCGGGCGGAATCCGGCCACCTGCCGCACCGGGGCTACAACTCCATGGCCGACACGCCCGACGAGGCACTCGCCGAGCGGTTCGCCGCCTTCGCCGCGGCCGGGCTGCTCGACGTCCCCGACCCCCGGCTCGCGGCCGACCAGTTCATCGCACTGACCTTCGGCGTCGCGCTGGACAGGCTCGGTTCCGCGAACGCGGCGGAGGACACCCGCGTCCGGCCGCTCGTCGTCGAGGGAGTACGGACCTTTCTCCGGGCATACCGAACCATGTGACGCCGGCCGCCGACGAGGCACCGGGACCGCCGGGCCGGAAGCCGCGCTCGACCACCGTCACGACCGGTCGGCGCGGTGCCTTCACCGGAGGGGTTCGGCGGGCGCGGGCCAGGGAACCCACGGCGGCCCGGGGCAGGGGTGGTCTCAGGTGAGGGCCGCGACCAGCAGGGTGAAGGCGGCGATGATGACGGCGACGCGGACGTAGTGGTAGCGGCCCCAGCGGTCCAGCTGCTGCTTCCAGTCGGCGGGCCGGTTCTCGGGGGTCCAGGTCCTGTTCCGGTTGTTGATCGGGACGAGCAGCAGCATCGACATGACGACGCTGACGATGAGCAGGCCGGCGGCGGTGACGACGAGTCCGGCGCCGTGGTGGTGCCATCCGGCGACCGCCCAGATCGCACTGAGGACCAGCGAGCCCACGTACCAGAAGGGCATCAGGGCGCCGAGCATCCGGCCGCCGTGGGCGTGGCCGAGCTGGCCGCTGTCCTCGGGAAGCGCGTCCAGGATCCGGTTCATGATGAAGGCGACGGAGAACTCCACCCCCACCATCAGGCCGACGACGACGGTGGTGACGACTTCGAGCGTGTCGAACATGACGATCCCTCCGTTGATCTAGCATTGCTAGGCAGCAAGGCAACGCTAGTACTGCTGTCGCTCGCTTGTCTAGCAATGCTAGGATCCATGCATGTCGGTAAAGGAACGCAAAGAGCGCGAACGGGCCGCCCGCGAACGCCTCATCGTGGCGGCGGCCCGCGAACTCGCCGAGCAGCAGGGCTGGGACGCGGTCACCACCCGCCGGCTCGCCGAGCACATCGAGTACAGCCAGCCCGTCCTCTACAGCCACTTCCGCGGCAAACGCGAGATCATCGGCGCCGTCGCCCTGGAGGGCGCCGCCGAGCTGGCCGGGGCGCTGCGTGCCGCGACCGCCGGCGTGGACGGCCCGCGCGAGCGGGTCGCCGCCCTGGCCCGCGCCTACCTCGACTTCGCCGAGCGCAACCCTGCGGTGTACGACGCCATCTTCCAGCTCGACGGGGGTCTGCCGTACGCGCAGGAGGACACGCCCGAGCCACTGAAGGACGCCTTCGCCGCGCTGGTGGAGAGCCTGGGCGAGGTCGCCGGGAACGGCATCGACCCGGGGCTGTTCACCGAGGTGTTCTGGTCGTCCCTGCACGGGCTCGCCACCCTGACCCGCGCGGGCCGCCTGCTGCCCGAGTACGCCGAGCCGAGGGTGGAGCTGCTGGTGGACCGGCTCGCCGTGGTCTGACACGACATCCCGGCGGCCACACGGCCGAGGCCCCGGGGCCGCCGCTGTCTGCCTGCCTGCCTGTCCGTCTGCCTGTCTGCCTGTCCGTCTGCCTGTCCGTCTGCCTGTCCGTCTGCCTGTCTGCCTGTCTGCCTGTCTGCCTGTCCGTCTGCCTGCCTGTCGCCTGCCTGTCGCCTGCCTGTCCGTCTGTCTGTCTGTCTGTCTGTCTGCGGCAACGCTTCGGGTCACATGCGTCCACACGGCACGGCCGTGGATCGCCGGGCCCCGCGTCCCGGACGGGGCACCCGCCCCGGAGGCCGCGACGCTCATCGGTCACGACCCGATACGCACCCTAGGGCCGTACGCCGATCACGACATGGGCGTGCAGCTCGTCCGAGACCGCCAGACGGGTCGTCAGGCCGGCGGCCGTGAAGGCCGCCGCGGCGGCGGCCGCCTGGCGTTCGCTCGTCTCGGTCAGGAGGCAGCCGCCCGGGGCGAGCCATTCGGGTGCCCCGGCGGCCACCCGGCGCAGCACGTCGAGTCCGTCGGCCCCGCCGTCCAGCGCGACGAGCGGCTCGTGGTCGCGGGCCTCCGCCGGCAACAGGGCCACCTCGGCGGTGGGTACGTAGGGCACGTTGGCCGTCAGGACTCCCACCCGGCCGCGCAGGCCGGCGGGCAGGGCGTCGTAGAGATCGCCCCGGTGGGCCCGGCCACCGAAGCCGGCGAGATTGCGGCGGGCGCAGCGCACGGCGGAGGGGTCGATGTCGGCGGCGTGCACCTCGACGCCGTCCAGGGCGGCGGCGAGGGCCGCGCCGAGCGCGCCGGAACCGCAGCACAGGTCCACGACGACCGTCGCGTCCGGTGCCGCGGCCAGCGCCTGGTCGACCAGGAACTCGGTACGGCGGCGGGGGACGAACACCCCTGGTTCCACGGTGACGCGCAGCCCGTGGAACTCGGCCCAGCCGAGGACCTGTTCGAGCGGCAGTCCGGCGGCGCGCCGCTCCACCATGGCGGCGGCTTCCTCGGGTGTACGGGCGGTGGCGAGAATCAACTCGGCCTCGTCCTCGGCGAAGACGCAGCCGGCGGCGCGGAGCGCGGAGACGACGGCGGGCGGGGAGAACGACGCGGGAGTGGGCATGAAAGCCGAGAACCTTTCGGGAGCGCGAAAGCTTCAGGGCGCTCCCGCGGTCACCGCTGTCGGCGAACCGCGCCGTCACGAGGAGAGAGCACCCCTGCCGACACAGCGGTAATGGGTCTCACCTCCTCGCCCTCGGGGCCGCGAACGTCCGCGACCGGACGGCCACTTTACCCCACGGCCCACGACCGGGATCCTCCGTCGGGCGGCCGCCCGGACCCATGGCCGGAGGGCCGCCCGGCACGTGCCCGTCGGCGGTCCCTTCCCGGCACAAGCCGTACGCCACGCGCCTGTTGTCAGACGCCGACCGTCTCCTCGACCTCTTCCTCGGCCTCTTCCTCCGCCTTCGCCTCCGCCACGGCCCCGCTCGGGGACTGCGGGCCGGCCTCCGTTCCGGTGACGGCGGCGGGCTCGGTGGAGTGCTGCCGGGACCGGCGGGTGCGCTCGTACAGGCCGGCCACCGCCGTCACCGCGACACCGGCCAGCAGCCAGGCCACGAGGGTCCAGACGGTGCGGCCCAGACCGTCGTCGGCGAAGTAGAGCAGGCTGCGGGTGCCCTCGACGAAGCCGGCGCCGTTCCAGAAGGCGTGCAGAGTGCCGAAGAAGCCGTTCTGGAGTTCGGGCCGGAACAAACCGCCGGAGCTGGTGAAGTTGAGCATCACGAACAGCACCATCATGGTCAGCGTGGTCCACCGCTTCAGGAACGTGTGCAGACCGACGCCGATGAGGAGGATGCCCGCCGAGTACAGCCAGGCCAGGCCCCAGACGCCCGCGAGGTCGTGGTGGGCGAGGTGGAACACCGGCCCGGCGAGGAACGCGCCGATTCCGCTGACCACCGCGGAGACACCCAGCGCGAGCAGTGCGCGGACCCGCATCGCGAGGCCGGCACCCGCGGCGCCCAGCGCGGCCACCGAGGCGTAGGAGCCGATGCTGACCGCGATCAGCAGGAAGAACAGGCCCTGGCCGGTGGGGTCGTCGGCGACCGGCGCGGCCACGTCGGTGACCGTCAGCGGGACGCCCTCCGCGGCGGCGACCGGCGTGAAGACCTTCTCCACGGCCGTGGCGCCCATGTCGGACGCGGCGCTCGCCACCAGCAGCTCGGGCGCCTTGGCGCTCGGCACATAGGCACCGGTCACGTCACGGGACTTCAGCAGGCCGACGGCGTCGGCGCGGGTGGCGACCGTCCGGACGTCGAGCTTGTCCCCCGCGGTGTCCTTGACCGTCTGCGCGAAGACCTTGGCCTTCGGAGTGGTGCCGACGACGGCGACCGGCATGTGGTGCGGCTCAGGGGTGACGAACGCCCCCATATACGCGAGCCCCATGCCTATACACATCAGCAGCGGGGTGATCAGGTGCGTGAGCACATGGCGCAGTGCCGGTGACCTCATCGAGCGCGACCCTCCAAAGGTTGGCTTATACAACTTCCAGTTCAAATTGTACTATACAACTAGAACGCCGGAGGAGGTATTCCCGTGAGCGCAGCGGAGTCGGCCGTCGAGACGATCCAGCGCGAGATGACGATCTTCGCCCGCCGGGCCCGTGCCTCGGCGGGCCGCATGCACCCCGAGCTGTCCCTGGTGTCGTACACCCTGCTCGGCCACCTGGAGGAGCGTGGCGGCTGCCGGGCGACGGACCTGGCGGCCCACTACGCCCTGGACAAGTCCACGGTGAGCCGCCAGGTGGCCGCGCTGGAGCGGGCCGGGCTGATCGAGCGCCGCCTGGACGCGGAGGACCACCGGGTCCAGGTGCTGCATCTGACGGAGGCCGGCCAGGAGATCCTGGCCCAGGTCACCCGGAGCCGCCGGGCCGCCTTCCGCGAGCGGCTCGTGGACTGGCCGGAGGAGGACCTGGTGCGGTTCGCGGCCTATCTGGAGCGGTACAACGCGGGCGCGGGCGGCGCCGACGCCGAGTGACCGATCACCGGGGCCCGTGCGGCGCCGTCCCCGGCCGACCGATCAGCGAGCTCCGGGCGGCGCCGGTCGGGCGTGACGGATCACCGGGGCGAGGGCACCGGCGCCGCCGTGCGGTCGTCCGCCGGCCGCTGCGGTGTCCGGGCCGCGAGGAACGCCGTGCGCCGGCGCAGCCGGAAGCCGAGCGACTCGTACAACCGGATGGCGCCCGTGTTCTCGGCGCTGGTGTGCAGGAACGGCGTCTCGCCGCGCTCCCGGATGCCGTGCGCGACCGCGAGGATCAGGCGGGTGGCCAGGCCCTCGCCGCGGAAGGCGGGGTCGGTGCAGACCGCGCTGATCTCGGTCCAGCCCGGCGGGTGCAGCCGCTCCCCCGCCATCGCGACGAGCGCTCCGCCGCGCCGGATGCCGAGGTAGGTGCCGAGTTCCACGGTGCGCGGCAGGAACGGCCCGGGCTGGGTGCGTTCCACCAGGTCGAGCATCTCGGGCACGTCCGCCGGGCCGAGGCGCACGGCCTCCGCGTCCGGTGCGGCGGCGAGCCCGTCGTCGACGAACTGCACGCCCTCGATCCGGAGGGTCAGCTCCCAGCCCTCCGGCAGCTCGCCGCGGTAACCCGGCAGCGGCACCTCGGCGCCGGGACCGGCCAGCGCGGCGAGGTCGGCCCAGTCCCGCGCGTCCGGTTCGTCGGGCAGCGCCAGCCACGGCGAGACGTCGACGGGGTAGCGCAGCACCCGGCCCCGCCGCTCGGCGAAGCGGGCGTGCGGGCCGGTCAGGGAGGCGAGGGCGGGGTTGTCCAGGACGTGCGGGACACCGGCGGCGGTCCCGTCGGCGGCGCCGCCGACGACGGTCCCGGTGCCGCCCGGGCTGCTCACGACGCTCATGCGGCCACCTCGATCACGGTTCTGGAGACGTACGCCTGGGGCATCCTCGTTCCTCACTTCTCTCGCGCTGTCGCCGGCGCACGGAGCCGGCACCGATCGGCAAGGAGTGGCACTCAGCCGGTATTCCCGGTCCCCGGCAGAGTTCATACGGCCGCAACGATGACGGCGCCACCAGGGACGGAGCACCCGGAACGACAGCGTACGGTTGAAGCATGAACGTCACGCGAGGCTTCACGGGCCGCGCGCGCGTCCACAACCCGGGCCTGCCGCCCGGGCAGTACGACGCGCGCGACGACTGGCCCGTCCTGTCCGCCGAGGTCACCCCGGACCTCGCGGCCACCGACTGGTCCTTCCGCATCGACGGCCTGGTCGAGCGTCCGCACACCTGGGACTGGGAGGCCGCGCACCAACTGCCCGCGTCCGCGTACGACGGTGACATCCACTGTGTGACGGGCTGGTCGAAGTTCGGCGTGCGGTTCGGCGGGGTCTCGCTGGACGCCTTCCTGGCCATGGTCCGGCCACAGGTGTCCGCCACCCATGCCCTCGCCTACTCCCACACCGGGTACACCACCAACCTGCCGCTCGCCGACCTCACGGGCGGGCGGGCCTGGATCGCCTGGGAGTACGACGGCGCCCCGCTGCCGCCCGAGCACGGCGGCCCCGCGCGGCTGCTGGTCCCGCACCTCTACTTCTGGAAGAGCGCCAAGTGGATCGCGGGCATCACGCTGCTCGACCACGACGAGCCGGGCTTCTGGGAGCAGAACGGCTACCACGCGCGCGGCAATCCCTGGGAGGAACAGCGGTACTCCGGTGACTGAGACGACGACTCCCGCGACCCGGTTCGCGGTGCCCGGGCGGATCGCCGTCAACGCCGAGGCGGCCACGGTGTGGCAGACCGCCACGCTGACCGAGATCCGCCGCGAGACACCGCACGCCGCCACGTTCCGTCTGGCGGTGCCGCGCTGGCCCGGGCATCTGCCCGGTCAGCACCTGATGCTGCGGCTGATCGCCGCGGACGGCTATGTGGCGCAGCGCCACTATTCGATCGCGTCGGCCCCGGACGGCTCGGGGCACATCGAGCTCACGCTGGACCGGGTGCCGGACGGCGAGGTCTCCGGCTGGTTCCACACGGTGGCCCGGCCCGGTGACACGGTCGAGGTGCGCGGCCCGCTGAGCGGCTTCTTCGCGTGGCCGGGCGACCGGCCCGCGCTGCTGCTCGGGGCCGGTTCCGGCGTCGTGCCGCTGATGTCGATGGTGCGGCACCACCGGGCGCGCGGCCTGGCCGTCCCGCTGCGGATGCTGGTGTCGGCGCGCAGCCCCGAGGAACTGATCTACGCCGCCGAACTGGGCGGGGAGACGACGACCGTGTTCACCCGGAGCGCTCCGCCCGGGACTCCCGTGGGTCGTATGACGGCAGCCCATGTGGCGCCACTCCTGGCCGAGCAGCCCATCGGTGGCTGGGAAGCCTATGTGTGCGGGTCCAACGGGTTTGCCGAGCATGCTTCCCGGCTGCTGGTCGCGGCGGGCCAGCCGGTGGAGCGCATCCGGATCGAACGGTTCGGCTGAGGGCCGGACCGCCCGGGCACGCGGGTGCGCGAGCAGCCCGGACGTCCGGGTCGCGTGGCCAGGCCCGGCACGCGATCGTGGGGCGCATAGCCCGGCTCGTACCTCATGTGGGCCGGAACTCGCGGTTCAGGGCAGGCGCGAGGGACGCCGAACGGGGTACGAAACGGGTGTGGACGCTCGTGTGCGTGAGCGGCGGGGGCGGTGGACCGGTGACCCGGCTCCCCCGGCTCTCCGGCTCCGGCGGCGGCATGGAGGTGGACATGCGTACCCGGGTGCGTGGCTGGCGCTGGCGGCGCAATCCGCTGCGGCGCCGGTCGGACGTCGTGGAGGCATGGGCGATGCTGGTGGTCGCCGTCCTGCTGTCCGTGGTGGCGCCCCTGGTGGGGGTGGCCGCGGGCCTGCACGCACACGATCGGGCCAGGGCGCTCGCCGCGGCGCAGCGGGCCGAGCGCCACGAGGTGCGTGCCGTGGTGATCGGCGACGCGCCCGAGCGGCTGTCCACGCTGCGGGACGACCGCCGCCACCCTTACCGGGCCCAGGTCCGCTGGACCGAGCCGGGCAAGGGGGTCCGGACGGCGTGGGCCCGGGTACCGGCGGGGATCCGTGCCGGTGAGCCGGTCTCGGTCTGGTTCGACTCCCGGGGCCGCAATGTCCCGCCTCCGCCGGACGACGTGGCGGTCTGGCAGCACGCCGTCACGGTCGGGGCGGCCGCTGCGGCCGGCGCGGCGACCGTGGTGCTCCTCGGCCACGCGGCCGAACGCCGGATCGCCCTGCGCCACCGGCTGGCCGAGTGGGAGCGGGAGTGGGCCCGCACGGGGCCGCGATGGAACCAGCCGCTCACGTGAGCGCCGGGTGGCCCGACCACCGGACGTCCGGCCCCTCCGTCCGCCGCCCCTCGGGGCAAGCGCTTGCCCGCCTTCCGGCCAGCGCGTCAAGACATCGTCGGGAATCCCCGGACGCCCCTCCGCCCCCGCACGACCCTGGCGGGTCATCCGATCACCCCCGTACCGTGAGACCGCACAGTCCCCTTCACCAAGGCGGTCGTCGATGGCTCTGTTCGATCTGCCGCTGGACGAACTCCGCGGGTACCGCAGCGAGTCGGCCGCACCGGAGGACTTCGACGCCTTCTGGGACACGACTCTCCGGCAGGCCCGCGCGCACGAGCTCGGCGCACGCTTCGATCCGGTGGAGACCGGACTGTCCACGGTCGAGGTGTACGACGTGACGTTCGCCGGGTTCGGCGGCCACCCCGTCAAGGGCTGGCTGCGGCTGCCCGCCGGGGCCACGGAACCGCTGCCGCTGGTCGTGGAGTTCATCGGCTACGGCGGCGGACGCGGCCTGCCGCACGAGAATCTGCTGTGGGCGTCCACGGGCCGCGCGCACTTCGTGATGGACACCCGCGGGCAGGGCAGCGCCTGGGGCGGCGGGGGCGGCACGCCGGACCCGGTCGGCGCGGCACCCGCGTACCCCGGGTTCATGACGCGCGGCATCGACGCACCCGAGAACTACTACTACCGCCGGGTGTTCACGGACGCCGTGCGTGCCGTCGAGGCGGCCCGCTCCCACCCGCTGGCCGACCCGGCCCGCACGGTGGCGACCGGCGCGAGCCAGGGCGGCGGCATCGCCCTGGCCGTCGGCGGGCTGGTGCCGGACCTGGTCGCGGTCGCTCCGGACGTGCCGTTCCTGTGCGACTTCCCGCGCGCGGCGACGCTGACGGACCGCCACCCGTACCGGGAGATAGCCCTGTTCCTCAAGACGCACCGCGGCCGCTCGGCGGACGTGCTGCGCACCCTGTCCTACTTCGACGGCGTGCACTTCGCGGCCCGGGGCCGGGCGCCGGCCCTGTTCTCGGCGGCCCTGGAGGACGAGACGTGCCCGCCGTCGACGGTGTTCGCGGCATTCAACGCCTGGGCGCACGAGGACAAGGCGATCGAGGTGTACGACTTCAACGACCACGAGGGCGGCGGCCCCTTCCAGGAAGCGGCGAAGGTGCGCTGGCTGGGCTCGTACGCCTGAGGCGGCCGCATTCGCCCTTCCCTCCAGTCCGACCAGTCGGTACGTTCGGTGCGCCCGGACCGCGGGGTCGTGGCCCGGGTTTCCGGCGACGACGGAGGCCATATGTCCGGACAGGAGACGCGGCAGTCACAGCAGGCGACGGAGGCGCCCGCACGGATCCACGGGCACTGCGACCCGGGGTTCACGGCGGTGCGCGAGGCGTTCGAGGAGAATTTCCGCGCGCGGGGCGAACTGGGCGCGGCGGTGGCGGTCACCGTCGCCGGGAAGACGGTGGTGGACCTCTGGGGCGGCTGGGCGGACGCGGCGCGCACCCGGCCCTGGGAGCGGGACACCGTGGTGAACGTGTGGTCGACGACCAAGGGTCCGGTGGCCCTGTGCGCGCACATCCTCGCCGACCGGGGACTGCTCGACCTCGACGCGCCGGTGGCCGCGTACTGGCCGGAGTTCGCCGCCGCGGGCAAGGACAAGGTGCTCGTACGCCATCTGCTGTCGCACCGCGCCGGACTGTCCGGGCTGCGGGAGCCGCACAGCCTGGAGGAGCTGTACGACTGGGAGCTGACCACCGCGCGGCTCGCGGCCACGGCACCCTGGTGGGAGCCGGGCACCCGGTCGGGATATCACGCGCTGACGTACGGCTTCCTGGTCGGGGAGGTCGTACGGCGGATTTCGGGACTGCTGCCGGGGGCCTTCCTGGAGCGGGAGGTGACCGGACCACTCGGGATCGACTTCTCGATCGGCCTGCCGGCCCGCGACTTCGGCCGGGCGGCCGAACTGGTGCACGCTCCGGCCGCGGCGAGCGGAGAACGGGCGCCGGCCCTCGGCGCGCCGACCCCGATCGCGCTGGCCGCCCTGGCCAACCCCGTCGTCGGAGCGGCGCAGGCCAACACCCCGGGCTGGCGGGCGGCGGAGATCCCGGCGGCGGGCGGTCACGGCACGGCGCGGGCGGTCGCGGCGCTGTACGGCGTCTTCGCCGGGCGCGGGACGTACGGCGGCCGGCGGATCCTGTCACCGGAGGCGGTGGAGCGGGTGCGCGAGGGGCAGGGCAGCTGCCGCGACCTGGTGCTCGGTGCGGGTTTCGAGGGGGAGACGGAGATCGGGCTCGGGTTGTGGCTGAGCGGGCCCCGGGGCTCCTACGGCCCCGATCCGCGGGCTTTCGGCCATGACGGATTCGGCGGTTCCTGTGGGCTCGCCGACCCGGACGCCGGGGTCTCGCTGGGGTATGTCATGAACCGGATGGGGCCCCACATCGCCGATGATCCACGGAAAGCAGCGCTGGTGGACGCCCTCTACCGCGTTCTGTGAGAACGCGCCGCGGCGTCCGGTGACCGTCGTCGCGCGGGTGGATTTCGGTCGAACCGGCAGACCACTCTTCCCTCGTGGTTTAGACCAATGCTAATTGTGGTCGCGGAACGAGCCCGCACGACTACGTTTTGTCACCGACAGGAGGGCGCGGCATGGCCCGCACCACCCCGCAGGACCCCCCACCCCTCGACGCCCGGCCCTTGTACGGACGGATCGCGGCGCTGCTGCTGGACGAACTGCGCAGCGGCACCGTGCCACCGGGCGAACGGCTGCCCGGCGAGCGGCACCTGGCCGCGCACTTCGGGGTCAGCCGGGAGACCGTCCGCCAGGCACTGGACGTGCTGCGCCGCGGCGGCCTGGTCGCCACCGACCGGCGGGGCAGCCACGCCACGCTGCCCGGCCGTCCGGTCGAGACACCGGAATCGCTCACCTTCCCGGTGGGGGCCCGGTCGGCGGACCCCTGTGCGGTGGACCGGGCCACGGTGACCTGGGAGGCGCCACCGCCGGAGCACGCGCAGGCCCTGGGCCTGGCTCCGCACCGGCCGACCCTGGTGCACCGCTATCTGTCGGCGACGCCGGACGGCCGGTCGCTGCGGACCGCGGTGACATCGTTCTCGGCGGTGGCGCTGGCCGAGGTGGCAGAGCTGGCCCGCTACCGGGACCGGGCCGACGGGGCCACCCCCGCCCAGCTGCGGCGGGCCTACGACTGGATGCGCAAGGCCGGGCTGACCCTGCACCACCGGGACGCCATCACCCAGGTCGGCGACGCCTCGTCGGTGCGGGTGACGCGGCGCGTGCACGACCAGTACGCACGCCCGCTGGAGATCACCGATCTGGTGGTCGACGCCGAACAGGACGCGCTGGTCTACGAGTTCACCCTGCCCGCGGCGGGGTGACGTCGGGGGCCGGCGCGCCGGTGGCCTGGGCCACCACCAGCCGGGCACGCGGACTGCCGTCGGCTCGCACGCCGAAATCGGGCAGGGGGCGCAGCTCGACCGCGAAGCCCGCGGACTTGAGCTCCCGTACGAACGTGCCGAGCCGGAGCGCCCGGTAGTACATGACGAACGGCGGTCGCCACAGCGCGTTGCGCACCCTCATCACCGCGTCGAAGCCCAGCAGCAGCCAGAAGGCGGGGTGCGCGGGGCCGGGCGGGGCGAACACCGGGAAGGCGAACCGGCCACCGGGCCGCAGCACCGACCGCACCTGGGCGCAGAGCCCGGGCAGCTCCCGCGGCAGGAAGTGGCCGAACGCCCCGAAGGAGACGACGAGATCGAAGGCGGCCGTGAACGGCAGGGCGCGGGCGTCGCCGCGCACCCAGGCGACCCCGGGTGCGCCGGCGGGCCGTACCCGCTGCCGGGCGACGTCGAGCATGCCGGCGCTGAAGTCGAGCCCAGTGACACGGCGGCGGCACAGTCCGGTCAGCAGCCGGGTCCCGGCGCCGGTGCCGCAGCACAGGTCGAGCCCGTCCGTGAACGGGCCGAGCGGGGCCAGCGCCTTCGCCACGGCGTCCAGGACGTCGTCGGGCGTCCGGAAGGGGGTGTGGTCGAACTTGGGCGCGAGCAGGTCGTAGCCTCGCTCGACGGACGACAGCGCCTGCACGGCGAGTTCGCGGAGGGTGGGGCCTTCTGGACCGTACATGGCGTCACCCTATGACGGTGTGCCGCGGCACCGGCGGCGGTCACCGCCGCCCGCCCGGGCCCCGCTCGCCGTCAGCCGAAGCCGGCGTGGCAGAGCCGGACCAGCTCGGGTACGGCCACCCCGTCCGCCTGGCGGCACAGGTCGCGCATGCTGATGGCGGCGGGCGGCCGAGAGGCCGGGCGGGCGCGGGGGGCCTGACGGTGCGCGGGCGGCCGGTGGCCCGGGCGGGTGTGCCGCGCGGGGCGAGGAGACCGCACCGGTGGCGCGGCGGCTGCCGCGCGCCGGGGAGGCGGCGCGGGCACCGGCCCGCGGCCGGGCCGGGCGCCGTGCCTCGACACGGATGCCGCACCGGACTCGTGCGTGTGCCCCTGGCCCGTGCGGACGAGCGCCGCACGCGCGGACGGCTCCCGTACCGGGTCCTGGAGCACCGACGGTCTCGCCGCCGTCTCCGGTACGGGGGAGCGCCGGACGGGAACGCTCTCGGGGGTGGGGGCGGAGCTGACGACGGTGCAGCCGGCGACGCTCACCAGCACCACCAGCAGGGGAAGAAATCGGCGAGGCACCCGCTCACCATGCCGTACCTCCCGCGGCCCCGGGCGGCACCGCGCGGCAGCACCACTCCCACGAGCGATCACCCGGCACGGCGGCCCGTACGGCGGGGCGGGGCGGGTCACCTCACCGCTCGGGTGCGGGCACGGCCCCGGAGGGAGGAGGGGACACGAGGTCACGGCGCCGTTCCAGGATCGCGAGGACCCGCTCGCACCAGCGCAGGTTCTCCTCCTCGAAGCCGATCCCGGCCATGAGGGTGAGGTACGGCCCGATGCGGTCGGCGGCGGCCAGGAACTCGTCCTCGGTGCGCCCGTCGAGCAGGCGCTCACGCACCCGCAGGTAGCGGTCGAGCTTTCCGCGCGCCCAGCCCCGGCGCTCCTCGATCAGGGCCCGGGCGGTCTCCGGGGCGCCGCCGTCCAGGGCCTGGACCTTGATGAGGAGTTCGTCGCGGATCGCGGTGGGGCGCTTCGGCGGCTCGGCGGCGAACGCGCCCAGCTCGGCCCGGCCGGCCTCGGTGAGCGTGAACATCCGCTTGTTGGGCCGGCGTTCCTGTTCCACGGTGCGGGCCCGGACCAGACCGTCCTGCGCGAGGCGCTCCAGTTCCCGGTACAGCTGCTGGGGAGTGGCGGGCCAGAAGTTCGCGAGCGAGACGTCGAACCCCTTCGACAGCTCGTAGCCCGAGGCCTCGCCCTCCAGCAGGGCGGCCAGGACGGCGTACTTGAGCGACATATGGACAGGCTAGCAGCCGTTGATTAATGTCATCCGCACCTAATCAATTAATTGACTATACGAGGTGATCCGATGCGTGCGTTCCGCGAGGCGGTCGAAGCCGGGGACCTGGAGGCCGTCGAGGCGCTGCTGGCCGAGGACGTCGTCTTCACCAGCCCGGTGGTCTTCAAGCCGTACCCGGGCAAGGCGATCACCGCGGCCATCCTGCGCGCGGTCGTCCAGGTCTTCGAGGACTTCCGGTACGTCCGGGAGATCGGCGGCCCGGACGGTTCGGACCACGCGCTGGTCTTCTCGGCCCGGGTGGGCGACCGGGAGCTGACCGGCTGCGACTTCCTGCATGTGAACGAGGACGGACTGATCGACGACTTCATGGTCATGGTCCGTCCGCTGTCGGGCGCGCAGGCCCTCGCCGAGGCCATGGGCGCGCGGTTCGAGCAGATCGCGAAAGAGGCCTCGGGCGCGGCCGGCCCGAGCGACCGCGCCTGAGGCCTCAGGTACGGCGCTCTCAGTCCTGGAGCTGCTTCAATGTCGCCTTGGCGTCGGTCTTCAGCCAGTCGGTGACATCGGTGAGCGCGGGCGGGTCCTTGTCCTCGTCGTAGGAGGTGAGGTAGCAGCTGTAGGCCATCGTGTACGTCACCCAGCCGTCGCGGACGGCGAGCGTGGCGTACCGGGAGCCGCTGGACGAGCCGTTCGTGGTGTCCTGGCTGACCAGGTAGGCCTCGTCACCGATGCCCTCGACCGGGTCGACGTCGTACCCCGTGTGGCTGTCGCCGTAGTTCTTCCAGGTGGCGGTGAACTCGGCCGCCGGGTCGGTCTTCCTGTGCAGGTCCAGCTGGATGGTCAGATAGGCGTCGGCGTACGACGAGCCGGACTTCTTCAGGCCCAGACTGCAGGAACTCTCCTCCAGCGCCTTGTCCTTGAGGGAGGTGTGGGTCGGCGAGGAGTCGTTCTCGGTGTACTCGTCCTTGAAGGAGGAGTAGTCCGCGCCGGAACACATGTTGGAGGGCGCCGAGTACCCGCGCAGGTCGGCGTCGGTCCCCTTCCCGCCGATGAGGAAGACGCCGGCCGCCCAGGCCGCGGAGGCCACGACCGCGCCCACGGCGGCCCACAGCACCGCCCGGCCCGCTCCGCCGCCGGCCGGCGGGGCGGGCGGCACGAGCCCGTACCCCGGCGGCTGCGCGTAGGGGTTCCCCGGCTGCGGCTGTCCCGGCTGCCCCGGCGCGGGCTGGCCGACCAGCGTGGGCTGCGCGTAGAAGGCCCCCGCCGGGGGCGACTGGGGGTTCGGGTACGGATAGGCCGTCGGCTGCTGCGGGACGGCAGGCTGCTGCGCGGGTTGCTGGGGCTGCTGGGGTTGCTGAGGTTGCTGAGCAGGCTGGTCGGCCGGCTGCGCGGGCTGCGGTGGCGTGGACATGCCGTGAAGATAGTGCACGCTTGGCGGTCAAGTCCCCTGAAGTCCGGGATCGTTATGGTCTGCGGACATCTGCTCCGCACCCGTGGCACGACGGCCGGTGCGCGGCTCAGGACGCGGGCGGCGCGATCCGTACCGGCAGGCTCCGTACGCTGTTGCCGACGAAACCCGCGTGCGGCGCCAAGTCGCCTTCCGGGACCGCCGGCCGGAGTTCCGGGAAGCGGGTGAACAGCCGCTCCAGGGCGACCGTGGCCTCCAGCCGGGCCAGCGGTGCGCCCAGGCAGTAGTGGGGGCCGTGACCGAGGGACAGGTGGCGTACGGCGCCGGGCCGGGCGGAGCGGGTGACGTCGAAGCGGTCGGCGTCCGGGCCGTGCGCCGCCGGGTCGCGGCCGGCGGCCGAGTAGCCGGCGAGCACGGGGGTGCCGGCGGGTACGAGCGTCCCCGCGACGGTGAGGTCGCGCACGGGATAGCGGAACGGGAAGTAGCTGACCGGTGCGTCCCAGCGCAGCGTCTCCTCCACCACGTCCGCCCAGCTCGCCCCGCCCGCCCGGACCAGGGCGAGCTGGGCGGGGCGGGCGCACAGGGCACGGACGGCGTTGGTGATCAGGTTGAGGGTGGTCTCGTGGCCGGCGATGATCATCAGCAGCAGGGTGCCGATCAGCTCCTGCGGACCGAGCCGGCCGCCGCCCTCGTCGCGGGCGGCGATCAGCGCGCTGATGAGGTCGTCGCCGGGGTCCGCGGCCTTGCCCGCCGCGATCTCGCCCAGCAGGGCGACGAGTTCCCGGTTGGCCGCGATGGCCTCGGCGGGGGCGGTGTCGGTGGCCACGACCCGGTCGCCGAGCCGGTGCAGCCGGTCCCGGAACCGCACGTCGACACCGAGGAGTTCGCAGATCACGCCCATCGGCAGGGGCAGTGCGAAGTGCCGGCGCAGATCGGCGACGCCGTCGGCCGCGGCGGCGGCGCGCGCCAGGCCGTCGAGCAGCGAGTCGGTCAACTCCTCCACCCGGGGGCGTAGTTCGGCCACGCGACGAGGGGTGAAGGCGCTCGCGGCCAGGGACCTCAGCCGCCGGTGGTCGTCGCCGTCGGCGGTCGTCATGCCCGGGACGGTGGCGAAGGTCAGCAGCGGCCAGCCCTCGGCGATCCGCCCCTCGCGGAGCGCCGTGAAGTGGCGTGCGTCCTTGGCGACTTCGGGATGCTGCAGGAACTCCTTCAGGGCCTCGTGACCGAGGACGGCCATGCCCTCGATCCCACCGGGCAGTTCGACCGGGGCCACGGCACCCCGCGCCAGCAGCCGCGCGTTGACGGCGTGCGGGCAACCACCGGCGGGGTCCGGACGATGCGGGGTGCGGGCGGGCGAGGCGGCCACCGGATCCTCCTGACGTTCCCCTGACAGGACGTTCGATAGTAGGCCCGGACGGAGGGCTGCGGCGGGGTGTCCGGTGCCGCCGCGGACCGGCGTGGTGACCGGGGACCGCCGTCTCGCCCGCCGCCCGGGAATAAGCCGGCCCGGTGGCCGGTTGAGCGAATCACGGACACAGCACCCCGTCGAGTGCTACCGTGCAGTGAGCACTCGTGCACGCCCGCCGTGGGCGCCGGTGCCAGTTCCTCTCTTCACGCTGATCCGCTCGCCGTCCTCCGGATGCCCGGATCCCGGCGCGTCAGCTTCCCGGTACCACCTGGTCACGGGCTTTCGCCGTACCCCGAGGTGCCGTTCCCGCCGCCCGGAGGCAGTCGCAGACGCCTCCCGCTCGCGGCCTCTCCCCCCTTCCCCGTTCTCCCGTCCGTCCGCGAAAGGACACCCACCATGACCACCACACTCCAGCACCCTCCCGAGGCACCGCAGGCCCCGGCCGCCCCGCTCGTCACCGGTGTCCTCGACATCGACGCCCAGGGCAAGGGGCACCTGAGGTCCGCGAGCCTCCTCCCCTCCCCCGCCGATCCGCAGGTCCCGCCCGCGCTGATCCGCCGCCACGGACTGCGCAAGGGCGACCTGGTCGAGGGCGTCCGGGCGGCCCAGCGGGCCCTGACCGAGGTCGCGCGCGTCAACGGACGCGCCCCCAGCGAGCTGCGCTCGCGGCGGCACTTCCGCGACCTCACCCCGCTCCACCCGCACCGGCGCCTCCGCCTCGAACACCCCGCCGCCGGCCTGACCGGACGCCTGACCGATCTGCTCGCTCCGGTCGGCAAGGGCCAGCGCGGACTCATCGTGGCCCCGCCCAAGAGCGGCAAGACCGTGCTGCTCCAGCAGCTCGCCGCCGCCGTGGCCGGCAACCACCCCGAGTGCCGGCTGATGGTCCTCCTGCTGGACGAGCGGCCCGAGGAGGTCACCGAGATGCGCCGCTCGGTACGCGGCGAGGTGTACGCCTCCACCTTCGACCGGTCGCCCAAGGAGCACATCGCCCTCGCCGAGCTGGTCGTGGAGCGGGCCAAGCGCCTGGTGGAGGCCGGCGAGGACGTCGTCGTCCTGCTGGACTCGCTGACCCGGCTGTGCCGGGCCCACAACAACGCCGCCGGTGCCGGCGGCCGCACCCTGAGCGGCGGCGTCGACGCGGGTGCGCTGCTCGGCCCCAAGCGGTTCTTCGGCGCCGCGCGCCAGGCCGAGGAGGGCGGCTCCCTCACCGTTCTCGCCTCGGCCCTGGTGGACACCGGCTCCCGCGCCGACGGCTACTTCTTCGAGGAGCTGAAGAGCACGGGCAACATGGAGCTGCGCCTGGACCGGGAACTCGCCGCCCGCCGCGTCTTCCCCGCCGTGGACATCGACGCCACCGGCACCCGGCGTGAGGAACTCCTCCTCGACCCGGCCGAGTTGACGGCCGTGCACGGCCTGCGCCGTGCCCTGCGCTCCCGGGAGAGCGG
This sequence comes from Streptomyces naphthomycinicus, assembly GCF_020400595.1. Lineage (GTDB taxonomy): Bacteria > Actinomycetota > Actinomycetes > Streptomycetales > Streptomycetaceae > Streptomyces > Streptomyces naphthomycinicus. The sequence goes on from NZ_JAINRE010000032.1 coordinate 59,024, forward strand.
GGCGCCGGCGCTGGAGACCCTCCTGGAGCGGCTGCGCGCCACCCCCGGCAACGCCGCCTTCCTGCGGCAGATCCGGCCCACGTTGCCGGCCGGCTGACACCCGGTCACGCGGGGGCCGGGTGCGGCATCCGGGTTGCTCGGCCACCCGAACGGCCCGGGCGATGTGGTGCCCGCACGGTATGTTCGTACGTTGATCATATGGTCACCGGATTCTCTTGTCGCGCGGCTGTGACGGCCTGCTCCCTCTGTGTGGCGGGCCTGCTGGCACTCACGCCGGCCGCTGCCGCCGCCGGGCACCGGGCCGGTGAGCCCGCCCCGCCCCATCCCCGGGCGGCCACGCCCGGGCCGTCGCTGCTCTACCGCTCCGGCACCCAGGTCCGGCAGCACCGGGGCGCCCCCGCACTGCCGGACGTCTCGGCGCTCTCCTGGCTCGTCGCCGACGCGGCCGACGGACAGGTGCTGGCCACGCACGACGCTCATCGCGAACTGCCTCCGGCCAGCACGCTCAAGACCCTGTTCGCGCTCACCGTGCTGCCGGTGCTGCCCAGCGGGCTGCAGCACACCGTGCGGTACGACGAACTCGCGGACGTCGGCGAGGGCAGCAGCCTGGTCGGTGTCGAGGAGGGGCACACCTACCAGGTGGCCGACCTGTGGCGCGGCGTCTTCCTCAGTTCCGGGAACGACGCCGTGCACGTGCTCGCCCGGCTGGGCGGCGGCTGGCAGGCCACCGCCGCCCGGATGCAGGACAAGGCCCGCTCGCTGGGCGCCCTGGACACCCACGTGGTCTCCCCGGACGGCTACGACGCCCCAGGTCAGGTGTCCTCCGCCTACGACCTGGCGGTGTTCGGCCGGGCGGGCCTGCGCAACCCCGACTTCGCCCGGTACTGCGGCACCGCCGAGGCCCGTTTCCCCGGTGACGTCGAGGGGTCGTCGTTCCCCATCGAGAACACCAACCGGCTGCTGACCGGCGAGGACGGTGTGGCGCCGTACCCCGGGCTCATCGGGATCAAGAACGGCTACACCAGCAACGCGGGCAACACCCTGGTGGCCGCGGCCCGCCGGAACGGGCACACCCTCCTGGTCACCGTGCTGAACCCTCAGGCCGAGGGCGGGTTGACCGTGTACGAGGAGGCCCGCGCCCTGCTCGACTGGGGCTTCGCGGCGGCCGGACAGGTCGACCCGGTGGGCTCGCTGGACGGGCTGCGTCCGCCCTCCGCCGCCGAAGCGTCCGCCGCGCCCGTGGCGGCGGCCGGGGCACCGGCGCCGGACGACGACTCCGTCTGGTCGGGCACCGCCGTCGTCGCGGGGCTCTCCGGGCTCGGTGCGGGAGCCGTGGCGCTCGCCCTGCGCGCGAAGGGCGGACGGTCCGCGCGCGGCTGACCCGTCGGCAGCCCGAGCAGCAGGCCCAGCGAGATCCAGGTGTAGAGGTTGCCGCCGAGGAATCCGTCGAGGCCGGAGGCGTCGTCGAACCACAGCCACACCACGCTGGTGCACAGCACCGCGTACAGAGCGCCCGCGGTCCGCGGATGCCCGGCGCGCAGCAGTACCGCGAAGGACGGCAGCAGCCACACCAGATGGTGCACCCAGGTGATCGGGCTGACCAGGCAGGCCGCCGCACCGGTGAGCGCGAACGCCGCGGTCCAGTCGCCGGCCGCGACCGCCCGCCGGCTGCGCCACGCCCACACGCACAGGGTCAGCAGGACCGCCGCCGCCCACAGGAGGCGACCGGGCTCGCCGAGACGGGCCAGCACGCCTTGCAGCGACTGGTTCGACACATAGTCGAGCCGGCCCACCCGGCTGGTGTCCCACAGCGCCTCGGTCCAGTAGAAACGGGAGGCCGCCGGGTCCGCCCAGGCGGCCAGCGCGGTCGCGGCGACGGCGACGGCCGCGGCGGTGCCGGCGGCCCGGCGGCGCCCGGCGAGCAGCAGCAGTCCGATGAACAGGGCGGGCGTGAGCTTCACGGCGGCGGCGAGCCCGATCCCGGCGCCCGCGCGGCGGCCCCGGCCGGTGGCCAGCAGCAGGCAGTCGCCGAGGACGAGGGCCAGCAGCACCACGTTCACCTGGCCGAAGCTGAGGGTGTCCCGCAGCGGCTCGAACAGGGCGAGCAGACACAGGCACAGCGCCCACCCGTACCAGCCGTGGCGCCGCCACCCCGGCCCGGCCAGGATCCGCAGGACCGCCGCGAGCGCCGCCAGGTTCACCAGCAGGGACCCCACGATCGCCGCGGTCCGGCCGAGCGGCGCCAGCGGCAGCATGACGACGGCGGCGAACGGCGGATACGTGAAACCGTACGCGGTGCCCGGCACCCGGTAGTCGTAGATCCGGCCGCCGTGGTGCACCCAGGTGTGCACGGCGCCGTAGTACACCCGCAGGTCGAAGAAGCCGCGCAGCAGCGGCACGGTCGCCGTGAACACGCTCACCGCGGCCGCCAGGAGCAGGACGAGGAGCAGCCGGCCCCGGTCCGTGCGCGGTCCCGGCAGTGCCGGCCGCCCCGGCCCCGGCCGTGCCCGGGGCCCGGTCATGCGGTACGTCCCCGGACCGGGGCCTGGGCCGCCTGACGGACCTGCCACAGGACGACCACGCCGAGCACCCCGCCGGAGACCGCGAGCACCAGCTGCCCGAGGTCGGCGGGCCCGCCGCTGGGCAGCACGGCGAGGGCGAGCACGCCCGCCAGGGCGGCCACCCGGTGCCGTACCGAGGTGCTGGGCGCGGCGGCGGCGATGAGGAACAGACCCCACAGCACGTACCAGGGGCGGATCGCCGGACCGAAGACGGCGACCGCCAGCAGGCTCAGGCCCAGCGCGTACACCGGCCGGGGGCGCAGCCGCAGCCAGATCAGCAGGACGGCCACGGCGGTGGCGGCGAGGCCGAACAGATGCCAGGCCGGGACGGCCAGCGGGGCCAGGCTGCTGCCCAGATGGGAGAGCAGGGCGCCGGTGGCGCGGCCGAGCAGGCTGGTCAGTGCCCAGTTGTGCGGCGAGACCGGCGTGTCCAGGGCGCCGATCCAGCCGTAGCCCGTGCCGGCGAGGGCCGTGGCGGCGACCGTGGTCGCCGCGGAGGCCGCGGCCGTGGCCAGGACGGCGGGCAGCGGTCGGCGGCCGGAGCGGACCCGGAGGGCCACGACGGCCAGCAGACCGAGCGCGGCCGGCGCCTTGACCAGGGCGGCGAGGGTGACGAGGACGGCGCCGACGACGGGCCGGCGGCCCCGCGCGGCCACCAGGCCGAGCCCGAGCAGGCCGAGCATGAGGGCGTCGTTGTGCGCGCCCGCGACCAGGTGCAGCAGGACGAGCGGGTTGAGGGCGCCCAGCCAGAGCGCGGCGGCCGGGTCGGCGCCGCTGTGCCGGGCCAGGCGGGGCAGCGCCACCGCCATGAGGGCCACGCCGAGCAGGGCGACCAGACGCATGCCGATCAGGCCCGCGGGCACCTCGCCGCGGGTCGCCCCGGACAGCGCGGCGGCCAGGGCCAGGAACGCGGGGCCGTAGGGTGCGCCGGTGTGCTGCCACATGGGGGCGACCTCGTCGGCGAGCGGGCCGCCGAGCTGGGCGGGACCGTGGGCGTAGACGTCCATGTGGGCGTCGACCATGGCCCCCTGCGCGAGATAGCTGTACACGTCCCGGCTGAACAGCGGCGGCGCGAGCAGCAGCGGTGCCGCCCAGACGGCCAGGACGAGCAGCAGGGCAGCGGGGGCGGGGGGCCGCGGGCCGCGCACCAGGCGGCCGAGGAGCACCCAGGCCGCTGTCAGCAGGACGACCCCGAAGTACACCCCGACCAGGCCGAGCGCGGCCTGCGCCGAGGCGGGCGCCAGGAGGTCCCGGACGGGCAGGGCGCCGGCCGTCTCACCGCCGAGCGCGAGGAAGGCGGTACCGGCCAGGCCCAGTGCCTGACAGCGGCGGAGATCGACGGGTAGTTCCATGGCCGGCACGGGGTCAGCGTGGCAACGCCGGGTGGCCGGAAGGCGACGGCGGCCCTGCCGGGCGGGGGCCGCCGTATGACTGGCGCGTGGTGCGTTCCGGAGCCGGTGCGTGATGGGTTCCGGAGCCGGTGCGTGTCATGTTCCGGAGCCGGTGCGTGATGGGTTCCGGAGCCAGTGCGTGGTGTGTTCCGGTGGCCGGTGCGTGGTGTGTTCGGGTGGCCGGTGCGTGGTGTGTTCCGGTGGCCGGTGCGTGGTGGTGGCGTCGTGCCGCTCGCAGAACCCGCCTCCCGGAACCCGTCTCCCGGAACCCGTTTCTCAGAACACCGACAGGCCGGTCAGCGTCGTGAACCGGTCAAGGGCCGCCACGCCGGCCACCGAGTTGCCGCGTTCGTCCAGGCCCGGGCTCCACACGCACAGCGTGCACCGGCCCGGTACGACGGCGATGATCCCGCCGCCGACACCGCTCTTGCCCGGCAGGCCGACCCGGTAGGCGAAGTCGCCGGCCGCGTCGTACGTGCCGCAGGTCAGCATGACCGCGTTGACCTGCTTGGCCTGGCTGCGGGTGAGCAGCCGGCTGCCGTCGGCGCGGATGCCGTGCCGGGCCAGGAAGCCGGTGGCCAGGGCCAGATCGGCGCAGGAGGCGGCGATGGAGCACTGCCGGAAGTACTGGTCGAGCAGGACCGGCACCTCGTTGTCGATGTTGCCGTACGACGCCATGAAATGGGCGAGGGCGGCGTTGCGGTCGCCGTGGGCGGTCTCGGAGGCGGCGACCTCCTTGTCGAAGTCGAGGGCGGGGTTGCCGCTCTCGGCGCGCAGGAAGGACAGCAGCTCGCCGGCGGCGTCCCCGGTACGGGTCTGGAGGCGGTCGGTGACGACGAGGGCACCCGCGTTGATGAAAGGATTCCGCGGGATGCCGTTCTCGTACTCCAGCTGGACCAGGGAGTTGAACGGGTTGCCCGAGGGTTCGCGGCCCACGTGCTCCCAGAGTTCGTCGCCCTCACGGGCCAGGTCCAGGGCGAGCGTGAACACCTTGGTGATCGATTGCGTGGAGAACGGCTGCCGCCACTCCCCCACCCCGTAGACGGTGCCGTCCAGCTCGGCGACGGCCATGCCGAAGCTGCGCGGATCGCAGGCCGCGAGCGCCGGGATGTAGTCGGCGGGACGGCCGCGTCCGGGCGTGCGGCTGATCTCCTCGGCGATGCGCTCCAGGACCGGCAGGAAGGGGAGGGACGACGTCGTTGTCATGATCACTATTGTGCCTCCCGGTCGGCCCCGGAACGTAGTCGTGTCTGTGTCACCGCAGGTCAGGCGGCAGGTGCGCCACTGCCCGCGACGATCTCGGGGCGCAGCAGGTCCGCCAGCCGCTCGGCCGGCAGCAACCCCTTCTCCAGTACCAGTTCGGCCACCCCGCGGCCGGTGACGAGGGCTTCCTTGGCGATGTCGGTCGCCGCCGTGTAGCCGATGTGCGGGTTGAGCGCGGTGACCAGGCCGATGGAGTTCTCGACGGTGGCGCGCAGCCGCTCGGTGTTGGCGGTGATGCCGGACACGCAGCGCTCGGCCAGCGTGCGGCAGGCGCTCTCCAGGTGCGTGATCGACTCCGACAGGGAATGCAGGATGATCGGCTCGAAGGCGTTGAGCTGGAGCTGTCCGGCCTCCGCGGCCATGGTGATCGCGACGTCGTTGCCGATCACCTCGAAGGCGACCTGGTTGACCACCTCGGGGATGACCGGGTTGACCTTGCCCGGCATGATCGACGAACCGGCCTGCACCGGCGGGAGGTTGATCTCGCCGAGGCCCGCGCGCGGACCGGAGGACAGCAGGCGCAGGTCGTTGCAGCTCTTGGAGAGCTTGACCGCGATCCGCTTCAGGACGCCGGACATCTGGACGAAGGCGCCGCAGTCCTGGGTCGCCTCGACCAGGTTGGCCGCGGTGACCAGCGGAAGGCCGGTGATGACGGAGAGGTGGCGGCGGGCGGCCTCGGCGTAGCCGGCGGGCGCGTTGAGGCCGGTGCCGATGGCCGTGGCGCCGAGGTTGATCTCGTGGATCAGCTCGACGGCCTCGGCGAGACGGCTGCGGTCCTCCTCGATCATGACGGCGAACGCGGAGAATTCCTGGCCGAGCGTCATCGGCACCGCGTCCTGCAACTGTGTCCGGCCCATCTTGAGCACGTCACGGAACTCGACGGCCTTGGCGGCGAAGGCGTCCTGCAGTACGGCCATCGCCTTGAGCAGTCCGTGCACCGCGAACACCGTCGCCGTCTTGACGGCGGTCGGGTAGACGTCGTTGGTCGACTGGCCGAGGTTGACGTCCTCGTTGGGGTGCAGGTGCGTGTACTGCCCCTTGGCACGGCCGAGCAGTTCCAGCGCGCGGTTCGCCACGACCTCGTTGGCGTTCATGTTGGTGGACGTGCCGGCACCGCCCTGGATGACGTCCACGACGAACTGGTCGTGCAGGGCGCCGGCCCGGATCTCGCGGCAGGCGGCGACGATGGCGGCGGCCTTCTCGGACGTCAGCAGGCCGAGTTCCTCGTTGGCGAGGGCGGCGGCCTCCTTCACGGCGGCCAAGGCGTCGATCAGGTGCGGATAGGCGGAGATCGGGGTGCCGGTGATGGGGAAGTTCTCGGTGGCGCGCAGGGTGTGGATGCCCCAGTACGCGTCGGCGGGGACGTCCCGGTCGCCGAGCAGGTCGTGTTCGCTGCGGGTGGGCGCGGTCATGAGGGTGTGGTCCTCTTTCCGGGTCACAGAGGTGCGGGCGCCCCTGGAAAGGGCGCGGGGAACTGCGCGACCGGCCACGGACGGCCCGCAGAAAGGAATCGGTCCGGAGGGCGCGGCGCTACGCGCAGGCGGTCAGCGGCACGGGGTCCAGCGCACGCACGGGCCGTACGCGTCCCACCGGCTTCCCGCCGCCCAGCAGCGGCTCTCCCGCGAACTCGGTCAGCAGCCCGGGGTCCACGCCCGCGCGGGCGAGTGCCGCCGCCGCGACCGGGATCCGTGCCCGGTTCGCTCCGTCGGCGATCTTCACGGCGACGGCCGTGCCGTCGGGCAGCGCGGCCACCTGCACGCCCTCGAAGCCGTCCTTGGCGAGCAGTCCGGGCACGGCCCGCATGAGGGCGGCGACGTCCCGGCCGGAGCCGGAGGCCATCTCGGCGTGCTCGCGCATCGCGTCGGCGACCAGGGCCTCGGGGGTGCCGGGCGCGGCCGAGGTGATCCGGGCGAGGGCACGGGCGAGGCCGTGCAGGGAGACGGAGAACAGCGGGGCCCCGCAGCCGTCCACGGTGACCCGGGCGACACGCTGGCCGGTCAGTTCCTCGACGGTCGCGGCGACGGCCTGCTGGAGCGGGTGCTCCGGGTCGAGGTAGTCGGGCAGGGACCAGCCGTTGAGCCGGGCGGTCCAGAGCATGGCCGCGTGCTTGCCGGAGCAGTTCTGGGCGAGACGGGAGGGCAGCCGGCCCTCGCGGACCCAGGCGTCGCGGACGACCGGGTCGAACGGCATGTCGGGCACGTTGCGCAGGTCGTCCTCGGCGAGGCCGGCGAGTTCCAGGATGCGCCGGGTGCCGGCGAGGTGGCGCTCCTCCCCGGAGTGGCTCGCGGCGGCCAGCGACAGCAGTTCGCCGTCGAGCGGGAGCCCGGCCCGCAGCATGGCCACGGCCTGGAGGGGCTTGAGGGCCGAGCGCGGGTAGAAGGCCGCCTCGATGTCGCCCAGCTGGAGGCGGACCTGGCCGTCGGCGCCGAGGACGACGACGGAACCGTAGTGGATGCCCTCGACGATGCCCCCGCGGATGAGGTGGGCGACGGGAGCGTGGAGGGGTTCGCGCACGACGGGTGCGTCGGCGGGGGAACTGCTGTGCATCACTGCCTGACTCGTGGGGTCGGGACCGGCCGGAACGCGGGTCACGCGTCGGCGCCGGTGGAGGTGCGGGGTATGCGGGCCGTGCGGGCGCGGACGGCGTGCCGGCCCGCGACGGGTGCCACGACGATCGGCGGCACACCGGGCACGGCGGTGCGTCGGGCGCCGCCGGCGGCGTACATCAGGACCGTGGGGCGCGTCTCGTCCTCGGGGTGCCGCTCGCTCACGCCTCGGGTCCGCCTTCCGCCGGGGACCCCGTCCGCTGGGGGCGGACGATGTCGGTGAGGGTCGTCTCGACGCGGTCCAGGTGGTGGCTCATGGCCTCCACCGCGTCGAGTTCGGAACCGTCGACCAGCGCCTCGACGATCGCCCGGTGCTCGCGGTTGGACTGCTCACGGCGCCCGCCCAGCTCGTTGAGGAAGGCCGACTGACGCGCCAGGGCGTCGCGGATCTCCTCGATGACCCGGCGGAAGACCGGGTTCTGGGCGGCTTCGGCCACGGCGAGGTGGAAGAGGGTGTCCATCGCGACCCAGGCGGTGGTGTCCGCCTCCCGCTCCATGCGGTCGAGCAGGTGGGCCAGGTGGTCCAGGTTCTCCGGGGTGCGGCGCAGGGCCGCGTAGCCGGCGACCGGGATCTCGATGTGGCGGCGCACCTCCAGCAGGTCGCTGGCCGCGTAGTCGCCAAAGGTGGGGTCCTCGACGGTGTTCGCCACCACGAAGGTGCCCTTGCCGGTGCGGGAGACCGTGAGGCCCATGGTCTGCAGCGCGCGCAGCGCCTCGCGCAGCACGGGCCGGGACACCTCCAGGGCGCGGCACAGCTCGGCCTCGGAGGGGAGCTTGTCGCCGATGGCGTAATGGCCGCGCTCGATGGCGGCGCGAAGGTGGTCGAGCACCGCTTCCATGGCACTGACGCGCCGCGGGATCCCACCACCTGTCTGGCTGTCTGACAGGTTCACGGGAGTGATCCTGCGGGGTGCGGGCGGCGGCTGTCAAGGCAGCCGGTATGAAAAAAATCGCGGGGTGCGGCGCCTGAATGCAGGCATCCGCACCCCGCGGGTGATCGGCGCGTTCGCTCAGCTGCTGAGCGTGCCGGTGCCGAGCAGGCCGAGAAGGAGCACGCCGATGACGATCCGGTAGATCACGAAGGCGTTGAAGGAGTGCTTGGCGACGAACTTCAGCAGCCAGGCGATGGAGGCATAGGCGACCACGAAGGACACGATGGTGCCCACGGCCAGCGGGGCGGCGCCCACGCCCGCGCCGAGGGCGTCCTTCAGCTCGTACAGGCCCGCGCCGGTCAGGGCGGGGATGCCGAGGAAGAAGGACAGCCGGGTGGCGGCGACGCGGTCCAGGTCCAGGATGAGCGCGGTGGACATCGTGGCGCCGGAGCGGGAGAAGCCGGGGAAGAGCAGGGCGAGGATCTGCGAGCACCCGACCCACATCGCGTCCTTGAAGGACGTGTCGTCCTCACCGCGCTTGTGCCGGCCCATCTGGTCGGCGGCCCACATCACGCCCGAACCGGCGATCAGCGAGCCGGCCACCACCCACAGCGAGGCGAGCGGTCCGTCGATCAGCGGCTTCGCGGCCAGGCCCACCACCACGATCGGGATGGTGGCGGCGATCACCCACCAGGCGAACTTGTAGTCGTGGTGGTAGCGCTCCTCGCGGTCGGTCAGCCCGCGGAACCACGCGGTGACGATCCGCTTGATGTCCTTGAAGAAGTACACGAGCACGGCCGCGATGGCGCCGACCTGGATGACGGCGGAGAACCCCACGACGGACTTGTCGTCGACGGGGATGTCCATGAGCCCCTCGGCGATCTTGAGGTGGCCGGTGGAGGACACGGGGAGGAACTCGGTCACGCCCTCGACTACTCCGAGGACGACGGCCTGACCGACGGAGATGGCACTCATGGGATCCAGTTCTGAGGAGAGTTGGTCGACAGTGCTGTAGACAGTACTTGCTGCGTGCCGCCGGATGGCAAGCGCCTAGGCCCACAGGGCGCCGGCGAGTGAGACTCCGGTGAACGCCGCCGCGAGTCCCGCCACCACGCTCCCCACGACGTTCAGGGCAGCGTAGAGGCCGGAGCCGGCCTCGGTCAGCCGCAGGGTCTCGTAGGAGAACGTCGAGTATGTCGTCAGCGCGCCGCACAGCCCGGTCCCCAGCAGGAGCTGGAGATGCGGCCCGGCGGCCCCGGCGGAGACCGCGCCGGTGAGCAGTCCGAGGATCAGACAGCCGCTGAGGTTCACCACGAAGGTGCCCCACGGGAAGACCGAGTCGTGGCGGGACTGTACGGCACGGTCGGTGAGATAGCGCAACGGTGCCCCGACGACGGCGCCCGCGACGACCAGCAGCCAGTTCACAACGACTTCTTACCTTCCGGGTCCGTTCCGTCCGGGTCGGCCGCACGCCCGACGTACCGGACCACCTCGCACTCGTCCAGGGTCACCAGGCCCTCGTCGACGAGTTCGTCGAGCTGGGGGAGGAAGGAGCGGATCCGCTCCTCGGTGTCCACGACGACCACCGCGACCGGCAGGTCCTCGCTCAGGGACAGCAGCCGGGAGGTGTGGATACGGGAGGAGGCGCCGAAGCCCTCGACGCCCCGGAAGACGCTGGCGCCGGCGAGCCCGGCGGCGTGCGCGCGGTGCACGATCTCGGAGTAGAGGGGCCTGTGGTGCCAGGTGTCGCCCTCGCCGATGTAGACGGTCAGCCGGAGGGCCCGGCCGGTGAGTGACGTCATCGCTGCCTCCCGGTCAGCACCCGGCGGGCGGCGGCCGAGGCCAGCCACACCGCGGCGAGGGCCGCGCAGAGCGTCGCGGCGAGATAGGCGAGGCCCAGGCCGGGGCGGCCGGCGTCGACCAGCTTGCGGACGTCGACCGCGTACGTGGAGAAGGTGGTGAAGCCGCCGAGGACGCCGGTGCCGAGGAACGGCCGCAGCAGGCGGTGGGCGGCCCACACCTCGGTGACGAGCACCATGAGCACGCCCATGACCGCGCAGCCGACGACGTTGGTCCAGAACGTCGCCCAGGGGAAGCCGCCGGGCGGCGTGGGCCAGGCGAGCGTGAGCGCGTAGCGGGCCACGGCGCCGAGCGCGCCGCCGGCCGCCACGACCGCGACGACGGGCGCCTGGGAACGCCACTCCGGCCGCCGCCGCGGCAGGCGGCCGGCGCCGATGGTCTCCGTTTCCGGGGCTGACATGCTGGTGCGTCTCCTGTTCGGCCCCGCCCCGACGGGTGATCGCGGGCCGGCACCAGGGTACCGCCGGGCCGGCGGGCGGCGGGCCGCGTCACACCCCACCACGTCCCCGCCCTGTACTGCCCTGTACTGCCCTGCCGTGACCTGCCGTGACCCGACCTGACCCGACCGAGGAGGGTGCCGCGCTCGCCCCGTGGCCCTCCCCCGCGTCACCAGCCCTTCTCGAACATCCGGGCCACCTCGGCGATGCGCATCTCGTCGCGCCGGTAGTAGGTCCGGCAGCGGACCCGGCGGGTGCGCAGGACCCCCAGGCGGGTGAGGAAGTCCAGGTGGGCGACGGCGGTCCGCCGGGGCACACCCAGCTTGGCGGCGACCGCCCGCGCGGTGACTCCGGTCCCGGCGGGGTCCCGGCGGGGCGCCGCCGGGAAGTGGCCGGCCGGGTCCTTGAGCCATTCCAGGATGGTCTGCCGCATCCGGCCCGAGGGAGTTCCCATCATCCGTTCGCCCTCCGTCCCGGCCTCCTCGTACGCAGTCTTCCCACTGTGGACCGGGCGACGCCGTCACGTCCGGGACTCGACGGCCGTTGTCCGGTACCGAACGGCCGTGCGACCGAGGACGGTTCCGCGGGCCCCGGGAACACGGCGAGGGCCCGGCCGCGGGGTGCGGCCGGGCCCGTGACGGACGGCTCAGCGGTGGCTGAACCACGTCGTGGAGGAGAGTGCTCTGTCGTCGTAGCCGAACAGGGCCTGGTTCTCCCAGCCGTTGCCGGAGGCGGCGTCGGCCGGGTCCCAGCCGTTGCCGGCGACGGCGGTCCAGGTGGCCTCCCAGTAGTCCGAGTAGTGGAAGTCCACCAGCAGCTTCATGCCCTGCGCCTTGATGCGCCTGGCCAGCGCCAGGACGTGCGCCTTGTCGTTGAAGCCGTCGGCCGGGTCCACCCAGACCTTGAGCCGCGCGTAGTTCATGCCGTACGACTCGAGGACGGCGAGGGCGTCGCCGGTGGTGCCCGAGCCGGTCCGGTAGACGCCTCCCCTGGCCTCGCTCTTGGCCAGGGACGAGATGTCGGCGCCATGGACGGACGTGCCCGTCGTACCGGCCGTGAAGGTGAGATCGTCGACATTGATCCAGTTGCCGGCGTTCGCATCACTGTCGATGCCGACGGTGCACCGGTTGCCGGTGACCTTGACCGGCGTGACGATCCGGATCCACCCGCTGGACGAGACCGGCAGACCGGTGCGCTGTTCGGGGCCGCCGCAGTTCCTGAGCGCCAGGTACGCCGCGTTCTGCCCGCCGCTGGAGCGGACCCACGCGGTGAGCGTGTAGTTCCCGTTCGTCAGCCCGGACAGGGACTGGTACGTCTCCACCTTGTAGGCGGACGCCGAGTAATGGCTGAGACGGTGACTCCCGCCGTGACCGCCGGACTCGGTGTACGAGGCGGCCGTGTCGCCGTACTCGGACCAGCCGGCGGGTGCGGCGGCGCCCGAACCGCCGGACTCGAAGCCGCCGTTGGCGAGCGTGCTCGCGGCCTGGGCGCTCTGGGCGGGCAGGGCGGTGAGGGCGAAGCCGGCCGCGAACGGCAGCAGCAGAGCCCTGATGGTGCGTCCGGGATGGAACTTCATCGTCCGTCGTCCCTTCGACGTGACTGGGGAGGGGCCCTCCGGTGGCGCCGGGGGAGAGCCCCTCCGCCCGCGGCTCTCGTGGCACACGCGGGCGGAGGGGAGCCGGTTCAGCCGTCGAGCCGTACGACCCGCACGGCCCCCGCGGGAACCGCCAGGCGGCCCGCGGCGCGTTCGCCCGTCAGCAGCTCGGTACCGGACGTGTCCAGCGGCACCTTGGTGTCGCCGGTCGTGTGGTTGACGACGAAGAGGAAGGTGCCCGTCTCGCCGCGGCGGCGCACGACCTCGACGTCGCGGGGCAGGCCGGCGCGCGGAGCGAGCCCCGCGTCGTCGGCCGCCCGGCCGATCAGGGCGTCCAGGCCCTGGACGTCGAGGCGGGTGGAGACGTACCAGGCGGTGCCGCGGCCGAGCCGGTGCCGGGTGACGGCCGGGCGGCCGGCGGTGAGTCCGTCGGCGTAACTCCACACGGTCTCGGCGCCGCGCGGGACCACGAACTCCGTCCACACGTCGCCGGTCGGCGCGGAGCCGTCCGGGCCGGTCAGCCGCGCCCGCTCGTCCTTCAGCAGCGGCGAGAACTCCTCCACGGTCAGCCCGAGGACATCGCGCAGCACGCCCGGGTAGGCGCCCTCGTGGACGGCGTCGTGCTCGTCGACGATGCCGGAGAAGTACGACACCACGAGCGTGCCGCCGTTCTCGACGTACTCCCGGAGGTTGTCCCCGGCGGCCTCCGTCGCCAGATAGAGGGCCGGCACGACGACAAGGGGATATCTCGACAAGTCGGCTTCCGGGCGGACGAAGTCGACGGTGAGGTGGCGGTCGTAGAGGGCCTCGTAGAAGGAGTCGGCGCGCTCGCGCGGGTCGTGGTCCTCGCTGGGCCGCCAGGAGAGGTTCTGCGCCCACCAGGACTGCCAGTCCCAGACCATGGCCACGTCGGCCTCCGTGCGGGTGCCCCGGACGGCGGCCAGGGAGTCGACGGCGGCGCCGAGTCCGGTCACCTCGCGCCACACCCGCGTGTCGGTTCCGCCGTGCGGCAGCATCGCCGAGTGGAACTTCTCGGCGCCGCGCCGGGACTGGCGCCACTGGAAGAACATCGCGCCCTCGGAACCGCGCGCGACGTGCGCGAGGGAGTTGCGGGCCATCTGGCCGGGGGCCTTCGCGGGGTTGCGCGGCTGCCAGTTGACGCCCGACGTGGAGTGCTCCAGCAGCAGCCAGGGGGCGCCGTCGGCGACGGAGCGGGTGAGGTCGGCGGCCATCGCGAGGTTGACGTGGGTGCGGCGGCCGTCGGTGATCAGGTAGTGGTCGTTGGTGACCAGGTCGACCTCGCGGCCCCACGCCCAGTAGTCCATGGAGTCGCACTGGCTGAGGGCCGTCATGAAGTTGGTGGTGACCGGGACGCCCGGCGAGAGCCGGTGCAGGATGTCACGCTCTGCGCGGAAGTTCTCCCGGATGGTGGCGTCGGCGAACCGCTTGTAGTCCAGTGCCTGTCCCGGGTTGCCGACGGTCGGGGTGGCGCGGGGCGGGTTGATCTGCGCGAGGTCCGAGTAGCGCTGGCCCCAGAAGGCCGTGCCCCACGCCTCGTTGACCGCTTCCACGCTGCCGTAGGTGTCCGCGAGCCAGCGGCGGAAGTGGGCCGCGCAGGAATCGCAGTAACAGGCCGAGACGGGGACGCCGTACTCGTTGTGGACGTGCCACAGCGCGAGCGCCGGGTGGTCGCCGTAGCGCTCGGCGAGCCGGGTGGTGACGGCCGCGGCGGCGGCGCGGTAGTCGGCGTTGCTGTGGCAGATGGCGCCGCGCGAGCCGAACTCGTAGCGCATGCCCTCGGCGGTGACCGGCAGCGCCTCGGGGTGCGCCCGGTAGAACCAGGCGGGCGGCGCCACGGTGGGCGTGCCGAGGTCGACGCGGACGCCGCTGTCGTGCAGAAGTGCGACGACCCGGTCCAGCCAGCCGAAGTCGTACTCGCCCGGCGCCGGTTCCAGCAGGGCCCAGGAGAAGATCCCGACGCTCACCATCGTGACGCCGGCCTCCCGCATCAGCCGGACGTCCTCCTCCCAGACGGATTCCGGCCACTGCTCGGGGTTGTAGTCCCCGCCGAAGGCGAGCCTGGTGAGGCCCCTGGGGCTGGTGTCCGGCATGGATCTCTCCCGAGAAATCGATCATTTGGGAACGTGCACACACATCATTGACGGTACGAGCCCAACATAACCGCACAGCAACAACCATTGACAAGTGTCCGGGATGTTTCTCTACTGTGAACGCTCACAGAAGCATGGCAGGGGTTACGCCGGTGAGTGCGCCCGAGTCATGTGAACGTGCACATCTGCAGGGCAGGTCCCCCGCAGCGGGCGGGGACCCAGGTCAGGGGAGAAACCATGCCGCACACGAAGCGCCGTCGCCTCGTGACAACCGCCGTCGCCGTGTCCGTCGGCGCCACCGCCCTCGCCGCCTGCGGTTCCGGGGACGGCAGCCAGGCCGAGTCGGGGCCCGTCTCGCTGACGTACTGGACCTGGACACCCGGCATGGACAAGGTCGTCGACCTGTGGAACAAGGGGCCGGGCAAGAAGGACCGGATCACCGTCACGGTGAAGAAGCAGGCGTCCGGCGACACGCTGGTCACCAAGATCCTGACCGCGCACAAGGCGAACAAGGCCCCCGACCTGGTCCAGGCCGAGTACCAGACGCTGCCGACGCTGGTCAGCAACGACGCCCTGGCCGACATCTCCGAGGAGGTCGGCGACGTCGAGGGCAAGTTCGCCGAGGGCGTCTGGCAGCAGACCACGCTGGGCACCGACGCCCTGTACGCGGTGCCGCAGGACATCGGCCCGATGATGTTCTACTACCGCGCGGACCTGTTCGAGAAGTACGGACTGAAGGTCCCCACCACCTGGGAGCAGTTCGCCGAGACGGCTCGCACGCTGAAGAAGAAGGCACCGGACAAGGCCCTGACCACGTTCTCCGCCAACGACTCCGGCCTCTTCGCGGGTCTCGCCCAGCAGGCCGGCGCCAGGTGGTGGACCACCTCCGGCGACAAGTGGAAGGTCTCCGTCAACGACGCGGCCACCCGGAAGGTCGCGGAGTTCTGGGGCGGGCTGGTCGAGGAAGGCGTCATCGACAACCAGCCCATGTACCAGCCGGCCTGGAACAAGGCGCTCAACACGGGCGAGGAGATCGCCTGGGTCAGCGCCGTGTGGGCGCCGGGCACGCTCACCACGGCCGCGCCGGACACCAAGGGCAAGTGGGCGATGGCCCCGCTCCCCCAGTGGTCGCCGGACGAGGACGTCACCGGGAGCTGGGGCGGTTCCTCCACGGCGGTCACCACCGACTCCGCGCACAAGGAGGCCGCGGCCACGTTCGCGGCCTGGCTGAACACCGACCACGACGCCCTCAACGCGCTGGCGAAGGAGGGCGGCATCTACCCCGCCTCCACCTCCGCCCAGTTGAGCGGCGCGTTCTCCAACCCGCCGGCGTTCTTCTCCAATCAGCCGGACTTCTACACCAGGGCCGCCGGCATCGCGAAGACCACGGCGCCCTCCGCCTGGGGCCCGAACGTGAACGTCGCCTACGCGACCTTCAACGACGCCTTCGGCGCGGCCGCGAAGTCGCGGTCGGACTTCGGCGCCGCCCTGGACAGGATGCAGGACGCCACGGTCGCCGACATGAAGAAGCAGGGCTTCGGAGTCTCCCGGTGACCAGTACGCGAAGCCGGAAGGCATACGGGGTCAAGGGGGCCCCGTATGCCTTCCTCCTCCCCGCCACGCTCCTCTTCGCCCTCTTCCTCGCGCTGCCCATCGGGTACGCGGTCTGGCTCAGCTTCCGCAAGGCGCACGTCTCCGGCCTCGGCCTGGGATCGGGCGCGCGCAGTGAGGTCTGGGCCGGCTTCGAGAACTACACCGAGGCCTTCCACGACAGCGAACTGCTGCACGGCGCGCTGCGCGTGCTCGGCTACGGCTGCGTCGTCGTCCCGGTGATGCTCGGCCTCGCGCTGCTGTTCGCGCTGATGCTGGACTCCGACAAGGTGCGGCTCGCCCCGTTCACCCGGCTCGCGATCTTCCTTCCGTACGCCATCCCGGGCGTGGTCGCCGCGCTGATGTGGGGCTTTCTGTACCTGCCGGACGTCAGCCCGTTCTACTTCGTGCTCGACCGGCTGGGGTTGCCCCAGCCGGACCTGCTGGACGGCGGTCCGCTGTACCTCGCGCTGTCCAACATCGCGGTCTGGGGCGGCACCGGCTTCAACATGATCGTGATCTACACCTCGCTGAGGGCCATCCCGGCGGAGGTGTACGAGGCGGCGAGGCTGGACGGCGCCACCCCGCTGCAGACCGCGCTGCGGATCAAGATCCCGATGGTGGCGCCCTCGCTGGTGCTGACCTTCTTCTTCTCGATCATCGCGACGCTTCAGGTGTTCAACGAGCCGACCACCCTCAAGCCGCTCACGAACTCCGTCAACACGAGCTGGAGTCCGCTGATGAAGGTGTACCAGGACGCCTTCCGGCGCGGCGACATCTACGCGGCCGCCGCCGAGGCGACCCTGATCGCGCTGGCCACCCTGGTGCTGTCCTTCGGGTTCCTGCGGGCCGCCAACCGTCGTGACAAGCAGGAGGCAGCAGGATGAGTACGCTCGCCGTCCGCAAGGCCGCCCCGGCCGCCGGCACCACGCCGGGCACGGCCCGGAGGCCTCCGCTGCGCCGCCGCGTCGCGCTGATCCCGACGGTCACGCTGCTGCTGGGCGCGGTCTACACGCTGCTTCCGGTGGCCTGGGTGGTGATCGCGTCCACGAAGTCCGGGCACGAGCTGTTCTCCACCTTCACCTTCCTGCCGGGCACCGGGTTCACCGACAACATCCGGGACCTGAACGCCTACCGCGACGGCATCTACTGGTCGTGGATGGGCAACTCCGCCCTGTTCTCGGGTCTCGGTGCCCTGCTGTCCACCGCCGTGTCGGCGGTCAGCGGCTACGCCCTGGCGACCTACCGCTTCAAGGGCCGCGAGACCATGTTCAACGTCCTGCTCGCGGGTGTCCTGATGCCGCCGGTGATCCTCGCGATCCCGCAGTACCTGCTGCTGGCGAAGGCCGACCTCACGGACTCCTACCTGTCCGTGCTGCTGCCGCAGATCCTCTCCCCGTACGGCGTCT
The DNA here is from genome assembly GCF_020400595.1 of Streptomyces naphthomycinicus. Classification (GTDB taxonomy): domain Bacteria; phylum Actinomycetota; class Actinomycetes; order Streptomycetales; family Streptomycetaceae; genus Streptomyces; species Streptomyces naphthomycinicus. Next base: position 76,718 of record NZ_JAINRE010000032.1, read on the forward strand.
ACCTCGCCCGGATCTACGCGTCCGCCGCCGTGCCGGCCGACGTGGTGGAGGCCGGGCGGATGGACGGGGCGAGCGAGTGGCGGATCTTCACCCGGATCGCGCTGCCGATGATGATCCCCGGCATGGTCACGGTGTTCCTGTTCCAGTTCGTCGCGATCTGGAACAACTTCCTGCTGCCGTACATCATGCTGAGCGACGACGAGAAGTTCCCGCTCACGCTGGGCCTCTACACACTGCTGGAACAGGGTTCGAACACGCCCGCGCTGTACACCCTGGTGATCACCGGCGCGTTCCTCGCGGTGCTCCCGCTGATCGTCCTGTTCCTGGTCGTTCAACGGTTCTGGAGCCTGGATCTGCTGTCCGGGGCCGTAAAGTCATGACCATGAGCAATACGGGGGGCCGGCGCAGACCGCCGACGATCCACGACGTGGCGCGCGAGGCAGGCGTCTCGCGCGGCACCGTCTCACGCGTGCTCAACGGCGGGCACTACGTCAGCCCCGCCGCCCAGGAAGCGGTCAACGCCGCCATCCGCAGGACGGGCTACGTCGTGAACCGGCACGCCCGTTCCCTGATCACCGGGCGTTCGGACTCGGTCGGCTTCCTGCTGACCGAGCCGCAGGAGCGGTTCTTCGAGGACCCCAACTTCAACGTCCTGCTGCGCGGCTGCACCCAGGCGCTGGCCGCGCACGACATTCCGCTGCTGCTGATGCTGGCGGGTACGCAGGACGAGCGGCGCCGGATCACGCGGTACATCACCGCCGGGCATGTGGACGGGGTGCTGCTGGTCTCCAGCCACTCCGGCGATCCGGTCGCCGAGGAGCTGCGCGAGGCGGGGGTGCCGCTGGTGGCCTGCGGCAAGCCGATCGGGCTCGGTTCGAAGGTGAGTTACGTGGCCGCCGACGACCGGGACGGCGCCCGGGACATGGTCCGCCATCTGCTGTCGCTGGGGCGGCGCCGGATCGGCGTGGTCACCGGCCCGCCGGACACCCCCGGCGGTGTGGAGCGGCTCGCCGGCTACCGGGAGGTGCTCGCCGAGGCGGGCGTCGAGGCCGACGAGCGGCTGATCGCCTCCGGCGACTACAGCCGCGCCAGCGGTGAGGCGGGCGCGGAGCGGCTGCTGGCGCAGGCGCCGGACATGGACGCCGTGTTCGTCGCCTCCGACCTGATGGCGCAGGGGGTCCTCGCGGCGCTGCGCCGGGCCGGGAAGCGGGTGCCGGACGACATCGCCGTCGGCGGTTTCGACGACTCTCCGGCGGCGACCGCCGCCACCCCGGCGCTCACCACCATCCGGCAGCCGTGGGACCGGATCAGCAACGAGATGGTCCGGGTGCTGCTCGCCCAGATGGGCGGTGAGGACCCGGCCGCGGTGATCCTGCCGACGGAACTGGTGCGGCGCGAGTCCGCGTGAGCCGGGGCGGCGCCGCACGGTGCCGCGATGTGCCGTCGGGCGGCCGCGGCTCGCGTCACGGCGGCCGCGGCCGTGCGGTGGCGGCGCCTGTGCGGGACCGCCCTGTCTCCTTTCCAGGCGCAGGCATGTCCGCCACGGGCGCTCATCGGTCCCCGGGGCGCACCAGTCCCGTCTCGTAGGCGAGGACCACCGCCTGGGCGCGGTCGCGCAGGCTCAGCTTGGCGAAGATGCGGGCCACGTGGGACTTGACCGTGGCCTCGCTGAGCGTCAGCTCGGTGGCCAGCTCCGTGTTGGACAGGCCCCGGCCCATCAGGGTCAGCACCTCCCGCTCGCGCGGGGTGAGCGCGGCCAGGTCGGCGGGCACGGCCTCCGCCGTCCGCTCGGCCTCGGCCGCGTAGCGCTCCACCAGGCGCCGGGTGATCTGCGGGGCCAGCAGGGCGTCGCCGGTGCCGACGAGGCGTACCGCCGCCGCCAGGTGCTCCGGGGTGACGTCCTTGAGGAGGAAGCCGCTGGCCCCGATCGACAGGGCCGTGTACACGTACCGGTCCAGGTCGAAGGTGGTCAGTATGAGCACCCGGCAGCCGGGCACCTCGGCCAGGATGCGCCGGGTGGCCTCCAGGCCGTCCATGACCGGCATGCGGATGTCCATGAGGACGACGTCGGGCTTCAGTTCACGGACGGCGGCGAGCGCTTCGGCGCCGTCGGCGGCCTCGCCGGCCACCTCGATGCCCCGGGCGGTGAGGATCAGCCGGAAGCCGGTCCGGATCAGTGTCTGGTCGTCGGCGATCAGGACGCGGGGCGCCCCCTCGGGCGCGTCCGGGCTCACGGGCGGTCCAGGGGTATGCGGGCGCGGACGCGGAAGCCGCCGCCGAGTCTGCGCCGGGCGTCGAGGTCGCCGCCGTACACGGCGACCCGTTCGCGCAGCCCCAGCAGCCCTCGTCCGGTGCCTTCGCCGCGCCGTCCGGCGGGGGCCGGTGCGGCGCCGCCGCCGTCCGGTCCCGAGGCGACCGGTGCGGTGCGGGTGAGCACGCTGGGGCCGGTGTTGAGGATCTCGACGCGCAGGGCGTGGTCGGCGTAGCGCACGGTCACCTCGGCCTTTCCGCCGTCGCCGTGCCGGAGCGCGTTGGTCAGGGCCTCCTGGACGATGCGGTAGGCGGTCACGTCGATGCCCTCCGGCAGGGGACGCGGCTCGCCCGAGACCCGGACCTCGACGGGCAGGCCGGCGAACGATATCCGGTCCACCAGCGGGCCGAGCCGGTCCAGGCCGGGCTGCGGGGTCAGCGGGATGCGCGCCTGGCCGGCGCCCCGCTCCGGGGCGCCGTCCGTGCCGTCCGGTGCGGGCGCCAGCAGTCCCAGCAGATGCCTGAGGTCGGTCATCGCGCCCCGCCCGGCGTCCTCCACGGCCCGGAGCGCGGTCGCGGCCTCGTCCGGCATCGTGCCGAGCACCTCGCGGGCGGCACCGGCCTGGACGACCATCAGGCTGACGGTGTGGCTGACGATGTCGTGCAACTCGCGGGCGATCCGGTCCCGTTCGGCCGCGATCGCGGCTTCGGCGGCGCTCTCCCGCTCCCGCTCCAGCAGCCAGCCGCGCTCCCCCATCGCCGTCCGCCAGCGGCGCCGGGTGCGCAGCAGCGCGGCGGTCAGCGCCAGGACGGCCGCACACGCCATCGTGAGCGCCGCCGCCGGCATGTCGTTCTCCCCCATGGCCCCACTCTCGCAGACCGCACCGACATCCGCATCGGCCTGTGGACGGAGCGCTCTGCATCCGGAGGACGAGTCCCGCGGCGCAGTGCCGTCCGGGGAGGGATGCCGGGGCCCCGGTCCCGCGTCTAGCGTCCTGCCCATGGTCACTGAGGTGAGAACGGGCGACACCGTCGTACGGCTGGACGGGGTGCGCAAGGAGTACGGCGAGACGGTCGCCCTCGACGGGGTGTCGCTGGAGATCCGCGCCGGGGAGGCGGTCGCGGTGATGGGCCCCTCGGGGTGCGGCAAGTCCACACTGCTCAACATGATCGCCGGTCTCGACCGGCCGTCGGCCGGCCGTGTCGTCGTACACGGCGAGAGCGTCGGGGAGTTGAGCGAGAAGGGTCTCGCCCTCTACCGGCGCCGCCGGATCGGCATGGTGTTCCAGTTCTTCAACCTCATCGACGACCTGTCGGCCCTGGACAACGTGGCGCTGGCGGCCCAGTTGACGGGGACTCCGGCACGGCAGGCCCGGCGGCGCGCGCTGGAGCTGTTCGAGGAGCTGGGCATCGCGAACCGGCGCAACGCCTATCCCGCGGTGCTCAGCGGGGGCGAGCGGCAACGCGTGGCGGTGGCCCGGGCGTTGATGAACCGGCCCGCGCTGATGCTGGCGGACGAGCCGACCGGCGCCCTGGACAGCCGGGCCGGGGAACAGGTGATGGACCTGCTGATCGACCTGAACCAGATCGGTCAGACACTGGTCGTCGTCACGCACGACGAGCATCTCGCGCAGCGCTGCGCGAGCCGTCTGGTGGAACTGGCCGACGGCCGGGTGACCGGCGAGCACACCCTGGAGCCGTCGGCATGAGGGCGGTGTGGCGGGCCGCGCGGGCGGCCGTGCGCCGGCGCCGGCTCCAGACGCTGGTGATCTGGCTGGTCACGCTGGTGTCGACGGGGTCGAGCGTGGTGGCGCTGGGGCTGGTGGACGCCGCTTCGGCGCCGTTCGACAAGGCCTTCGGCACCCTGCACGGTCCGCATGTCGTCGCCGCGTTCGACGGCGGCAAGGTGTCGGACGCCCGGTTGGCGCGCGCGGCGCGGCAGCCGGGGGTGGAGGCGGTGGCGGGGCCGTTCCCGCAGGCGACCGTCGACATACCGCGGGGAACCGCGGACTACGCTCTCGGCGGCACGATCACCGTCGTGGGCCGCTCCGGTCCGGGAGGCCCGGTGGACCGGGTCGACCTGTGGGCGGGGAGGTGGCCCGCCCGGCCGGGCGAGGTGATCCTGAACCGGCAGTCCGACTGGACCGCCGACGACCTGGGCAAGAAATTCCGGATGCCGTCGGGGCCGGTCCTCACCATCGTCGGATTCGCCTTCGACCTGAGTCACACCGCGGACGCCTGGGTCACCCCGGAACAGATGCGGTCCCTGCACCCGACCGGCCGGCAGCTGCTGCTGCGGTTCCGGGACGCGTCGTCGGCCGACGCGCTGCGCGCGGGGCTGTCGGAGGTGACCGGGGGGCTGCCGCGCGACGCGCTCACCGGATCCCGGACGTACCTGGCGCTGAAGCACCGGATCGGCAGCAACGCGCGGGCCTACGCCCCGTATCTGATGGCGTTCGGCGTGCTCGGCATCCTGGTGGCGGTGCTCATCGTCGCGAACGTGGTCGGCGGGGCCGTGGTCTCCGGATTCCGGCACATCGGCATCCTCAAGGCGCTCGGCTTCACTCCGGGACAGGTACTGGGCGTCTATCTGATGATGATCTCCGTTCCGGCCGTGCTGGGCTGTGCGCTCGGCACGCTCGCGGGCAACGCGCTGGCCGGGCCGTTCTTCGGGTTCGTGTTCAGCGGGCCGGCCTCCGGAGTGCTGCACGGCAGCCTGGGGATCGCGCCCTGGGTGAACCTGCTCGCGCTGTTCGGCATGCCCCTGGTGTGCCTGCTCGCCGCGCTGGGCCCCTCGGTGCGCGCGCAGCGGCTGCCGGCCGCGCGGGCCATCAGCGCGGGCAGTGCCCCGCGGGCCGGGCGGGCGCTCGGCATCCAGCGGCGGCTCGCGAGTGTCCGGTTGCCCCGGTCGGTGAGTCTGGGCGCGGGACTGCCGTTCACCCGTCCGGCGCGCAGCGCGCTCACGCTGGCCGCCGTGGTCCTGGGCGTGACGACGGTGACGTTCGCGACCGGCCTGGCGACGACGCTGAACAGCTACGGCGACGGAGGTCACCACACCTACGACGTCACCGTCTACGTGGGCGCCTACCGGCACGGCGAGGAGGTGCGGCCGGTGCACGGCGACCGCGCACTCCAGTCGCTGCTGGGCGGGTTGCCGGGGGCCGCCCGTGTGACGGCGCGTTCGGACGAGGAGGCGCTGCTCGTGGGCACCACACAGCCGGTCATGTTCGAGGGGCGCCGCGGCGGCAGGTCCCTGGACACGGTGCTCACCAGGGGCCGCTGGATGCGGCGGAGCGGGGAGGTCGTCGCCGGGGCGCCGTTCCTGCGCCGCAACGGGGTGCGTCTCGGGGACCGGCTGCGGCTGCGCAAGGACGACCGCGAGGAGGAGGTGACGGTCGTCGGCGAGACGCTGGACACCGACGACCGGCTGGTCGTCGGCGGCTGGGCGACGGTCACCGCTCTGATGCCGCGGGTGAAGCCCATCGCCTACCACGTCAGGCTGCGCGAGGGCACGGACCAGGAGGCGTACGCCCGCGCCGTCCGGGCCGCCGATCCGGGACTGTCCGTCCAGCTGAGCGGCTCGAACAGCGTCACCGGCACCATCATCGGCTCCGCGACCGGCCTCACCCTGATGCTGGCCCTGGTCGCGTCCCTCGGCGTGTTCAACACGGCGGTCCTCAACACCCACGACCGGCGCCGCGACCTGGGCATGCTCAAGTCGATCGGCATGACGCCACGCCAGGTCACGGTGATGACGGTGACGTCGATGGCGGTGCTGGGCGCGCTGGGGTCGGCGCTGGGCGTCCCGCTGGGCATCGCCGCCTACGAGATGGTGATACCGCGGATGGCCGCGGGGGTGGACATCACCCTGCCGTCCTACATGACGGACGTCTGGCATGCGCCGGTGCTGTCGCTGTCGGCCCTGGCGGGTGTCCTGATCTCCGTCGTGGGCGCGCTGGTCCCCGCCCGCCGCGCGGCGCGTCTCACCGTGGCCGAGGTGCTGCGCAACGAGTGACGGCGCGGACCGGTCAGGATCGGAGAAGCCGGCGCGGGGCGCGCGGACCTAGCGTGAGAGCACCGACGGGGATCCCGTCGGGTCACGCACCAGAAGGAGTGAGTCCTATGACCGCCGGCCTGCAGACGATCATCTACCCCGTGAAGGACGCGGAGCGGGCCAAGGCCCTCTTCACCGCCCTGCTGGGTGTCGAGCCGTTCGTCGACGAGCCGTACTACATCGGTTTCAAGGCCGCCGGACAGGACATCGGCCTCGACCCGAACGGGCATGCGCAGGGCCTGACCGGACCGGTGCCGTTCTGGCACGTCACCGATCTCCGGGAGCGGCTCGCGGCCCTGCTGGCGGCGGGTGCCGAGGTGCTCCAGGACGTGCGGGACGTGGGCGACGGCCGGCTCGTCGCCTCGGTGAAGGACACCGACGGCAACCTGGTCGGCCTGTTGCAGGACCCGGCCGCCTGAGGACCGGCGACCTTCCGCGCCGTCTACTAGTTGCACACTCAACGATTGGCCTGATCGGTGCTACGGTGCCGGTATGGCAGTCACGACGGCCGAGACCCGGCTCGAGGAGCGCTGGCGGGACATCCTCGCGGTGCACGCGCGCACGATGTGCGAGATCGATCGCGCCCTGCATCCGCACGGGCTGGGCGCCAGCGACTTCGAGGTGCTGGACATCCTGGCCACGGAGCGTCCCGAGCAGGGCGAGCAGTGCCGGGTGCAGAACCTGGTCGGCCGGGTGCATCTCAGCCAGAGCGCGCTGTCCCGGCTGATCGGACGGCTGGAGAAGGACGGTCTGGTGGAGCGCTCGGTGTGCGCGGAGGACCGGCGCGGGGTGTGGGTCGCCCTGACGCCCAAGGGCCGCGCGCTGCACACCGAGGTGCTGCCGCTCCAGCGCGCCGCGCTCCGGCGCATGCTGGCCGGACAGCAGGACTAGGGCCTGTCTGACCATTCCCGTCTGCCGCGCGACGCCATGCACGCACTCTCGCCGCACCGGCCCCAGACCCAGGTACGTCCAGTACGAGGGCCTGGAGCCGGCACGCCGAGAGCACGCGCCTGACGCCGCGCGGCCGCCCTTCGGGCGACGACGCGAATGGTCGGACAGGCCCTAAAGCAGCAGCTCGGCCCCGTCCGGCAGGATCTCGGCGCCGCTCCCGGCCAGGTGTGCGCGGGCGGGCGAGGCGGGGTCGAGCAGCGGGTTGGTGTTGTTCAGGTGGGTGTAGATCCGGCGTGCGTCCCGGTGGCGGGCCAGCTCGGCGAGGGATCCGCCCGGCCCGGTGACCGGCAGATGCCCCATGGCCGCCTGCCCGGCGCCGGGGCGCACCGCCGTGTCCCGCTCGTCGGCGTCGAAGAACGTGCCGTCCAGCAGCACGCAGTCGGCCTCGGCGCACAACTCGTCCAGGGCGGGACTCCAGGCGCCGACGCAGGGCGCGTACACCAGCACTCCCCCGCTGGCCAGATCCTCGACGCGGTACGCCGTCACCCACGGCCCCGCCGGGCCGGGCAGCTGCGCGGGCACGTACCTCGGGATCTTCGTGCCCACCGGGTGGGCGGTCACCACGAGTCCGCCGGCCAGGACGAAGCCGCCGTCGGCCAGGCTGTCGGCCCACTCCCAGGGGGCGTAGCGGCCCAGCGCGGCACGGGCGGGCCCGAGGACGGCGCGCACCGGCGGCGCCGCGTAGACCTTCAGACCGGCCGCCCCGCGCAGCTCGGCCAGACCGGTCACGTGGTCGGCCTCGGCGTCGGTGAGCAGTACGCCGCGCAGCGGGGTGTCCCGAAGGCCGGGGCCGGGGCGGAGGGCCGGGGCGGCGGTGAGCTGCGCCCGCAGATCGGGGGAGGCGTTGAGCAGCCACCAGTCGCGGCCGTTGCCGGTGACGGCGGCGCACTCTCGGGTGCGGGAGGGCAGTTTGCCGTCCCGGGCGGCGGCGCACAGCGCGCACGCGCAGTTCCACTGCGGGAAGCCGCCCCCGGCGGCGGTGCCCAGCAGGACGACCCTCACGACCATCGGCTCCTTCGCGCTCGCCCCGACCTGTCCCCCGCTGGGATCTTCCCTTCACCGGGGCGGGTGACTACCCGGCGGCGGGGGGCAGTTCCGGCCGTCCTTCGCCGGGCCGCCGGTCCACCGGGCGCCGCGGCGGGATGGCCCCGCCCGCGAAGTCACGGGGCCCGGTCCACAGCGCGGGTACGGCGTCGCAACGGCGGCACAGCTCGTAGGCGATCGCCTCGTAGTTGACCCGCCAGCCCCGGAAGTGCGGCCAGGCCTCCTCGGCGGTGCGCCCGGACCGGAAGCCGGCCGCCTCCAGCATGGCCACCGCCGCGTCGAACTCGGCGAAGGTCAGGCGGACGGGCGTCGAGGGCGACGGGTCGGCGTCGAAGGGGATGCGCAGGGCGCGGGCGATGTCCCGCAGCGCGGTGAAGCCCGCGCGCAGCGCCAGCCGGGCCTCCGGCGGGGCGAGCCGCGGGGCGAGGGCGAGCTGGAGGGCAGCGGCGTCCATCACGGCGACCAGCCCGACCAGCCAGCTGCGGTGCGGGCGCGGGGAGCGGAAGGTCAGCAGGATGGGATAGGTGGAGTGGCTCTCGCCCATGTCCGAGGCGAGCCGCTCCCAGGCCCGGTACAGCTCGGGCAGCGCGGTCTCGGTGTCCACCAGCCACTGCCGGGCGAGGATCTCCGGGCCCCAGGCGGGTTCGCCGGCCCGCGACTGGAGGAGGGTGACCTCCAGTTCGCGGCGGTTGTAGGCGGCGTACAGGGTGGGCAGGTAGGCGATCTGCAGGGCGATCAGGACCGGTCCGGTGGCCGCCGCCATGAAGTCGAGCACCGACAGCTTCAGCCGGGCGCCGCTCGCGAAGCCCAGCGTGAACAGGCTGGAGCCGGCCTCCCGGAACGCGGTGGTCCAGGACAGCGGCGACAACGCGTACAGCAGGAACCCGAAGCCGAGGAGGGCGCCCGCCAGCCAGCTGGCGAGCATGCCGACCAGCATCAGCGGCGCGAGCCACGTCTGGGCGCGGTCGATGGCGTCGTAGCCGCCGCGCACCGCCCTGAGCCGCAGTGCCCGGCGCAGCAGCCACCAGAGGCGGAACACCAGCGCGGAGTAGAGGCCGCGAGGCACCACCAGGGTGCGGAGGATGCTGGTCAGGACCAGGGCCAGGACCAGGACCCCCGCTGCGCCGGCGATGTATTCCATGGGCTCATTGTGAAGCCCGGGGGGACACGGTGATCGTGGAGGGGTGCCGGATCACCGGGCCAGCAGGGTGCGGACCCCCTGCGACGTGAGCGTCAGCGCGTGGGCGGAGCTGCCGTCGATGGCGAGGGAGAGGTCCTCGTCGGGCCACTGCGAGGCGAGCGCGCCGAGCGGGATCAGCCGGTAGCGCGAGACGAACGGCAGCAGCTCGGTCATCTCGCCCTCCGTGGTGAACACCGGGACGACCGGATCGCCTCCGGGCTGTTCCAGGATCGGCAGGGCCACCGTCGTGGCGTCGGCGCCCTCCCCGTCCACCGCGTCGTCGGGCACCGGGACGAGTACGTCACTGTGGGCGAGGGTGTCCAGGGCGGCCTGGTCCTCGGCGTTCACGGCCAGCGCGTCCAGTGCCTGCTGGGCCGGCGTGGGCAGGTGGTCGTCGTGTGCGGATGTCTCCATGGCTGATCCCCAGGTAGCGGCGGTCTTACGCGCCGCCCGGGCGGGCTGGTGCCCGGGCGGGCTCCCGCGTCGCGTACCCGGTGAGGTGGAGGGCATGCGTGGAGATCCGCGGGAGGCCGGGCGGGGGGGGCGCGGTTCTCCCGGGCGAGGACGCGGCCGGTCCGCCGGTGCCGGGACGAGGCTGCCCTCCGGGCCGACCCGGTCCTCGGCTCCGCGGTCCGCCCCTGCTCCTCCGCTCGGCACCGCCGCCGTGCTCAGCGGTCGCTCGGCGTCCCTTCCTCGCTCACGGGTTCGGCACCTCCTGGCCGGTTGCCGGGCCGGGCGCCAGGGCCTCCTGGTCCCTGACCCGGCCCCGGCCCAGCAGCAGCGTGCCGAGGAAGGCGAGCGCCAGGGCCGCCAGGACGCCGAGGTTGGCGTACGCCCAGGAGCCGGTCCGGCCGCCGAGGCCGAACGGTCCCAGCAGATAGCCCTGCCAGGTCAGCCAGGCCGCGGAGGTGTTGGTGACGAGCCCCCAGCCGACGGCGGTGGCGGCGAGGGTGAGGAACAGCGGGACGAGGGGGACGTCGCCGTAGCGGCCGTGCGGGCGGAACAGGTCGCCCTCGTCGTAGTCGCGGCGGCGCAGGAGCAGGTCGGCGAGCATGACGCCGGCCCAGGCGGCGATGGGCACGCCCAGTGTGGTGAGGAAGCCCGTGAACTGGCCGAGGAAGTCGTCGGCGAAGAACACGATGTAGATCGCGCCGGCGATCATCAGCAGTCCGTCGAGGAGCGCGGCCAGATGGCGGGGCACCCGCACCCCGGCGGAGAGCAGGGCCAGCCCGGAGGAGTAGATGTCGAGGACGGCGCCGCCGACCAGACCGAGGACGGCGACCACGGCGAACGGCACCAGGAACCAGGCCGGCAGGATCGTCGTCAGCGCGCCGACCGGGTCGGCCGCGATCGCCGCGTTCAGCCTCGGCGAGGAGCCCGCCAGCAGCAGCCCGAAGACCAGCAGGACCAGCGGGGCGAGGGAGGCGCCGAAGGTGGTCCAGCCGATCACCGCCCGGCCGGCGGAATCGCGGGGCAGATAGCGGGAGTAGTCGGCGGCGGCGTTGACCCAGCCGAGGCCGAAGCCGGTCATCATGAACACCAGCGCGCCGATGAAGTGCTGCGCCGACCCCGCCGGTACGGCGCTCACCGCGCTCCAGTGGACGTGGTCGGCGACGAGCGCGATGTAGCCGAGCGTCAGCACGCCCGTGACCACGGTGATCCAGGTCTGGATCCGCATGATCAGGTCGAAGCCCATGACCCCGCCCACGACGGTCAGCGCGGCCACCACCACGAGGGCGGCCACCTCGGTCCGGGTGCCGCCGCCCCAGCCGAGGCGGCCGAGGACCGTCGCCGTGGCCATCGTGGCGAGAGCGGTGAGGACGGTCTCCCAGCCCACGGTGAGCATCCAGGAGACGACGGCGGGCAGCCGGTTGCCGCGGACGCCGTACGCGGCACGGCTGAGCACCATGGTGGGGGCCGAGCCGCGCTTCCCGGCGACCGCTGTGAAGCCGCACAGCAGGAACGAGACGACGATGCCGAGCACCCCGGCGGCGAGGGCCTGCCGGAAGGAGATGCCGAAGCCGTACGCGAAGGCGCCGTAGCCGAGGCCGAGGACGGAGACGTTGGCCCCGAACCAGGGCTGGAACAGCGTGCGCGGGGTGCCCCGGCGCTCCGCCTCCTCGATCACGTCCAGCCCGTGCGTCTCCACCCGGAGGGAGCGGCCGGACGCGCCGCCGAGGGGGTCCTGCGGGGACGTCATGCGCCGAGCCACCTGCCCTGCCTGTCCGGACGTGTCCGGTCACGCTAGGTCGCCCCACACAGAGCGTCAAGACGGCCCGCGGACGGTTACGTCCCCGCCCCGTTCATGCCGCGGGTCCGTCGCCGGCCCGGAGAACCGGCATGTCCAGGGGTACCGGGCCGGGTGTGCCCGTGCCGGTCTTGCAGCGGTCGTGGCAGTTCTTCTCCAGACTGCAGCACAGCGAACAGACGGCGCCCCGGTGGAAGGGGCAGCCGGCCATGTCGGGCCGTTCGAAGCCGGTCGCGCAGACGGTGCAGGTCAGTACGGCGGCCGAGGGCAGGCCGTCCGCGCCGAGCAGCGGCTCGGGCAGGTCGTCGGCGCGGGCGATGTAGTAGCGGCCCTTGGTGAGGACCGCGAGCAACGGGGAGAGCACCAGGGCCAGGAACAGCGCGATGAACGGCGAGAACGCCTTGGCGTACGCGCCGAAGGCGTCGAAGTAGGCGGCGATGGAGACCGCGGAGGCGATCAGCATCGAACCGAAGCCCACGGGGTTGAAGTGGTACAGGTGGGCGCGCTTGAACTCGATGTACGACGGGCTCAGCCGCAGCGGCTTGTTGATCACGAGGTCGGCGACGACCGCGCCGATCCAGGCGATGGCCACGTTGGAGTAGAAGCCGAGCACGGTGTTGAGGAGGCCGAAGACGCCGCCCTCCATCAGGGCCAGCGCGACACCCACGTTGAGGAAGATGTAGACGACGCGCCCGGGGTGACGGTGGGTCAGCCGGGAGAAGAAGTTCGACCAGGACAGGGAACCGGAGTACGCGTTGGTCGAGTTGATCTTTATCTGGGAGAGGATGACGAAGAAGGTGGCCAGGCCGAGGGCGACCGGCGCGGCGAACGTCCCGAACCCGTGGACGTACTGCCGGATCGGCTCGTCGGCCTTCCCCAGTCCCACGCTGCCGGCGATGTAGAAGGCGAGGAAGGCGCCCCCGATCTGCTTGAGCGCGCCGAGGACCACCCAGCCGGGACCGGCGCCGAGCACCGCGGCCCACCACCGCCCGCTGTTCTCGGGGGTCTTGTCGGGCATGAAGCGCAGGTAGTCGACCTGCTCGCCGATCTGGGCGATCAGTGACAGCGCGACGCCCGCGCCCGCCCCCACGCCGAGCATGCCGAGGGCCGACCCGGTGGGCGAGTCGCCCGCGAAGCGGGTGAACTCGGCGAACTTGCCGGGTTCCTGGACGGCGATGGACACGAACGGGGCCACCATCAGCACCAGCCAGACCGGCTGGGTCCACACCTGCATCCGGGACAGCGCGGTCATGCCGTGCACGACGAGCGGCAGGATGACCAGGGAGCAGATGACGTACCCGAGGGCCAGCGGGATGTGCAGGCCCAGTTCCAGCGCCTGGGCCATGATGGAGCCTTCGAGGGCGAAGAAGATGAAGGTGAAGCTCGCGTAGACGACCGAGGTGAGCGTCGAGCCGAGGTATCCGAAGCCGGCGCCCCGGGTGAGCAGGTCCATGTCGATGGAGTACTTGGCCGAGTAGTACGAGATCGGGATGCCGGTGAGGAAGACGACCACGGCCGCGGCCAGGATGGCCACCAGGGCGCTGGAGAAGCCGTGCGCGACGGCGATCGAGCCGCCGATGGCGAAGTCCGCCAGATAGGCGATGCCGCCGAGGGCCGTGGTGGCCACGACGTACGGCGTCCAGCGGCGGAAGGACTTGGGCGCGTACCGCAGCGAGTAGTCCTCCAGCGTGTCCTTCCTCGCCCAGTCGTTGTACGAACGGCTGCCGGGCGGGGCCGATGGCGCTTGGTTCTCGACGATCTCCGTCACGGCGCTCCCCTTTTCCTGCGCGGCTCCCGGACGGCCCGGGGCGGTGCAGGGAAGGTTCGTGCCGCGGTATTGCCCGGTTGTTTCGTGGCCTTTACAACCTGCGAACCGCCCTGAGGTGACATCTGTCACAGCGGTGTCGGCGACTATGGGGGCCGCATAGTAGATTCCGCTCCCACGACATATGGGATTTGTCCGGCTTGCGGTGCGCGCGAGGGGCGATCAGGGGAGGGGCGCACGGACCGCCCGACCCCTCCGCGCATCGGTCGCGGCATACCCGCATCTGACAGGGCGACAGCAATTCGCAAACATCGCAGTCGCGAAGTCGGCAGCTCGCGGCTCGTCTGACAAGGGCCGTCGGGGGCTACGAAGCACGGTAGTAGGAGAAGCCTTTGCACTCCATGTGACGCCGTCCTGAGAATGAACGCCCGGCGATCACCGAGTGAGGTTGACGAATGGGCCAGCACCGCAAGACGAAGCACTACCGGCGGATAGTCATCACCGCCGTCGCCATCGGCGCCGTGGGCGTGCCATCCGTCGCCCTGGCTTGTTCCGAGTGGCCGTCCGGTACGGACGCCCCGGCACAAGCCACCGCGACGACCGCGCCCGTGGGGCAGTGGCAGTACCCCCACACACATCACCACCGCAATGTCTTCGGCGCGGGCGCGCCGCAGACCACCGCCCCGAGCACCGTCGCGCCGCGGACCAGCGCACCCACCACGCCTCCGGCGGCGGCTCCGCCGAGCACCCAGGCGGCCCCGAAGAAGATCACGGTGCTCCACCCCGGCCGCACCGCCGCGCCGAGCACCCCGAAGGCCGCCCCCACCCCCGCCCCCACCCGCACGGCGTCCGCGGCCCCCGCCGCGCCGAGCACCCCCAAGGCCACCGCCACGGCGACCGGGGTCACGGCCGAGATCCTGCGGCTCGTGAACGACGAGCGGGCCAAGGCCGGTTGCCGCGCCCTGACGCTGAACCCGACGCTGACCAAGGCCGCCCAGGCCCACAGCGCGGACATGGCGGCCCACCAGAACATGTCGCACACCGGATCCGACGGTTCGTCCCCGGGTGACCGCATCACGAGGGCCGGCTACACCTGGAGCAGCTACGGCGAGAACGTCGCCTACGGCTACTCCACGGCGCAGCAGGTCATGGCGGGCTGGATGTCCAGCCCTGGCCACCGGGCCAACATCCTCAACTGCGGATTCCAGGAGATAGGCGTCGGTCTCGCGCAGCCCGGCAGCTACTGGACCCAGGACTTCGGTACGGCCCGCTGAGCGTCCCCGGCCGGCGGGTCCTCCCGCCGGCCGGGACCCGCGGGTTCGGGCAGGGTGCGCAACAGCAGCCAGCTCAGCAGCGGCATCAGGACCAAGGGGGCCAGGGCGGTCCGCAGGGACGTGGCGTCGGCCACCCGGCCGACGAGGGGGCTCGCCAGCCCGCCGATGCCGACGGACAGACCGAGGGTGACGCCGCCGGCGGTGCCGACGCGTGAGGGCAGGTAGTCCTGGCCGAGCGTGACCTGGAGCGAGAACGGCACGTACAGGCCCACGGAGGTCAGCGCCACGCACAGGTACAGGGCGGGCCCGGGGACGAGGACGACGCCCGCGACCGCCACGGCCGACAGCAGGTACGCCCGGCGGCAGACCGTCACCCGGTCCAGGCGGCCCGCCAGCACCCCGCCCAGCACGGAGCCGAGCGCGCCGCCGAGGTAGAGGACGAACAGCGCGGTCGTACCGGCGGCCGGGCCTCCGCCCAGGCGCTGTGCCGCGTACAAGGACAGAAAGCTGCTCAGGCCGGTGAACACGACCGAGCGGCACACCACGGCCAGCGACAGCCTCAGGAAGGCCGCCCGGTCGTCGGTGCCGGCCGCCGGTGCCGCCCCGAGCGGCCGCCGCCGGGCCGGCGAGCGCAGGACGGTCAGGGCGAGCGCCGCGCCGGCGAGCGCGGGCAGCGCCAGGAGCGGGGTCCAGCGCAGCCCGTGGGTGCCCACGACGGCGGCGACCAGGACCGGGGCCAGGGCGAAGCCGACGTTGCCGCCCAGGGAGAACCAGCCCATCGCGCCATGACTGTCCCCGGCGGCCAGCCGGGCGACCCGGGCGGACTCGGGGTGGTAGGCCGCCACGCCGGTCCCGGACACCGCCACGACGGCCAGGGTGAACGCGTACGAACCACTGGTGCCGCTCAGCGCGATGCCCAGACCGGCCAGGAGCGTACCGGCCGGCAGCAGCCAGGACACGGCCCGGCGGTCGGTGAGCACGCCGAACAGCGGCTGCGCCACCGAGGAGAGCAGCGAGGCGGCCAGGACGACCCCGGAGGCAGCGGCGTAGCCGTAGGCGCGCTCGGCGACGAGGTACGGGACGAGGGACGCCACGGCTCCCTGGTAGACGTCGACGCAGGCGTGCCCCAGGGTCAGCAGGGTGATCGATGTATTCCTTCGCACCCCGTCATGCTCGGACCCCGCCGGCCTGTCGCGCTGTCGATAAACTGCCAGGCGATGACGCAGATCCGCCATGATCCGGTGGCCCCCACCCGCACCCAGTGGCTGGTTTCCGGCGCGTCGGTCGACGCCCACCGGCACGACGAGCACCAGATCGTCCACGCGGGCCGGGGCGTGCTGGCCGTCACCACCGACGCGGGTTCCTGGATCGCCCCGGCCACCCGCGCCCTGTGGGTGCCGGCCGGCACCGTGCACGCCCACGAGGCGCACGGCGCGCTCGAACTGCATCTGGTGGGCCTGCCCGCGACCGAGAACCCGCTCGGCCTGGACGCGCCGACCGTGCTCGCCGTGGGTCCGCTGCTGCGCGAGCTGATCGCCGCCTACGCCCGCGGGGCGCAGGACGGCAGTCCCGAACGGGCGCGGCTGCGCGCGGTGTTGCTCGACCAGCTGCGCGCCGCGCCCCAGCAGCCGCTGCATCTGCCGACGCCCTCGTCGCCGGTGCTGCGCGCGCTGTGCGACATCCTGCGCGCCGATCCGGCCGACGGCCGCACCCTGGCCGCGCTGGGCCGGGAGGTCGGGGCGAGCGAGCGCACCCTCTCCCGGCTGTTCCGCGGCGACCTCGGCATGACGTTCCCGCAGTGGCGCACCCAGGTGCGGCTGTACCACGCCCTGGTCCTGCTGGCCGGGAGGACGCCGGTGACCACGGTGGCGCACCGGTGCGGCTGGTCCTCGGCCAGCGCGTTCATCGACGTCTTCCGGCGCACCTTCGGGTACACCCCGGGCAGCGCCCCGGCGGCGGCGCTGCCGGAGGAATCCGGCGCCGGCGGCCCCGGGCGGCCGTGACGGCACGGCCCGGTCCGCGGCTCAGAGCTTGGCGCCGAAGTCCTGGGTCCACCAGGGGCCGCCGGAGCCGTTGTGGACGCCCACGCCGATGTTCTTGAACGAGCAGTTGAGAATGTTGGCGCGGTGGCCGGGGCTGTTCATCCAGGAGTCCATCACCGCCTGCGGGGTCTGCTGGCCCCGGGCGATGTTCTCGCCGTACGTGGACCAGCGGTAGCCGGCCGCGGTGATGCGCTCGCCGGGGCCGTTGCCGTCCGGGTCCGTGTGGTCGAAGAAGCCGCGGGCGGCCATGTCGTCGGAGAGGCCCTGCGCGGCCCGCTCCAGCTGCGGGTCCTCGGTGACCGGACCGCAACCGGCCGCCGCCCGCTCCTTGTTCACCAGGTCGACCACCTGCGCGACCGTGCCCGTGGGCGCCGGCTGCGCCTGCGGTGTACGGGAGACGCGGGGGGCGGCGCGCACGGTCTGCTCCGCCTTGGGGGTGGCGGCCTTCTTCGTGGGGCGGGGGCTCTTGGAGGGGCTCGGCTTCTTCGAGTGCGACGGGGACGGGGACGGCGACGAGGACGGCGAGGGGGACGCCGAGGTCGCGGCGGCGCTGGGCGCGGAGAGGTCCATGACCGGGGCGCCGGCGGTCTGCGCGGCGGTGGCGTCCTTGGCCTGCGGTCCGGAGTCGGTGCCGAAGTACCAGAGGCCGCCGCCCGCCACACAGGCCGCCACCACGGCGCCCCCGACGGCCCGGCGCCGGCCCCGACGGCGGCGCCGGGCCTCGTCGCGTGCCGTCGAACGACGGCGCGAGGCGCGCAGCCCGGTCCGGGCACCGGAGCCGCTGCCGCTCGTGGCACCCTGCTCCCCTCCGGCCGGGTCCGCGTACGCGGCCGGGGCGGCGGCCGGGGCGTCCGGCGGGACCGGTGCCGACGAGCCGGCCGCGGTCATGCCGGTCGCGGTGGACCGCACCGTCGCGAGCAGCGCGGACGAGACTCCGACCAGTCCCAGCCCGGCCAGCAGCCCCTCGGCGGGCAGCAGCCCGCTCCACAGACCGCCGCAGCGCGCGCATTCGCGGGCGTGCCGGGCTATGCGCTTGCGCCAGAGAGCGGAGGGCAGACCGTCCCAGGAGGCCAGCACACCGTGCAGTTCCTCGCAGACGGGCCGCGTGTCGAGCGCCCGTACCACCACGCGGGCCGCCTCCAGCCGCGCCTTCATCCGCTGCACCCGTACCGCGGTGTGCTGCGGGGACACGCCGAGTGCCGTGGCGACTTCGGACCGGGTCAGCTCACCGGCGCACTCCAGCCACCACAGCGACAGCACCTCCCGGTCCTCCGGCTCCAGCCAGCGGGTGGCGCGCGCGGTCTCCTGACGCTGGCCGGAGAGCTGGAGCCGCACGATGGTCAGATCCACGAAGTCGGCACCCGGATCGGCCACGTCGCCGGCTTCCTCCACGGCGCCGGGGGCGAGTTGCCGGTCCTGCCAGTGCGCCCTGACCCGGTTCATCGCGATGGCCACGAGCCAGGAGCGGAAGCTCTCCGGGGTCCGCAGGTCGCCGAGCGAGCCGAGGGCCCGCAGCATGGTCTCCTGGACCACGTCGTCGACGTCGACCGAACCGTTCAGGGCCCGCCCCACGATGTTGTACACCAGCGGGAGGCAGGCGTGGACCAGGGCGTCCTGGGCCGCCTGGTCTCCCGCTCGGGCGGCGGTCACCAGTGCCGGATCCACCGTGGGCTGTGTCCTCATCAAGCTTCCCTGTCCTCGACGCCGAACCTTGCTGTCCGTTACCTGGGAGACCGCCCGGGGCGGCGCCGATAACAGTTCTTCGGAAAATCGTTCGACGGGAGGCTCACAGGAGCGGCGTCACGGCCGCAAGGGGGAAGATCACACCGAGGCGGCGGACCCGCTCGCCGCGCGCGTTCCGGGGCGGTCAGTTCGCTCCGGCGCCGTCCTCCCGGGCGTCGCTCAGCGCGTTGGCGTGGTCCACCTCGGCCATGTGCTCCTCCGCCCAGTCCCGGACGGCGGCGAGCACGGTGTCGAGCGACAGGCCGAGTCCGGTGAGCCGGTAGTGCACCGCGGGCGGCACGGTGGGCTCCACCCGGCGCGCGACCAGGCCGTCCCGCACCAGGTTCCGCAGGGTCACCGACAGCATCTTCTGCGAGACGCCCGGCATCCGGCGCAGCAGCTCGGCGAACCGCACCTCCCCCGGCGCCGCCTCCGCCAGCACCTTCACCGCCATCGACGTCCATTTCGTACCGATCCGGTCGAGCAGTCGCCGCGTGGGGCACGCGGGGTCGAAGAGGTCCCCGCGCGCGACGGGCGCGCCCTTGGCCTGGGAGGTCACCTGAAGCTCACCAACTGACGGGAAAGTGCGGTCTGGTGAGCCCCAGGCTAGTTACCTAGCGTTTCCTTGTCACCATTGGTTACCCGAGGGATCGCCCATGTCTGCCACCTCCGTCCCCGGCGTCCGGCTGCGCCGGGTCACCGTCAACGGCGTCGCGCTCAACGTCGCCACGGCCGGCGCGGGACCGGCCGTTCTGCTGCTGCACGGCTTCCCCCACACCTGGCGGCTGTGGACCGAGGTCATCGGCCCGCTGGCCCGCGGCCACCGGGTGATCGCGCCGGACCTGCGGGGGTTCGGCGACAGCGAACGGCCGGCGGACGGGTACGACGCGGGGACGCTCGCCGCCGACGCCGAGGGTCTGCTGGCGGCGCTGGACGCCGGGCCGGCCGCCGTGGTCGGCATGGACCTCGGCGCACCGCCCGCGTTCCTGCTGGCCATGCGGCGGCCCGGTCGGGTGCGGCGGCTCGTGCTGATGGAGTCGCTGCTGGGCGATCTCCCGGGCGCGGACGAGTTCCTCGCCGGCGGCCCGCCCTGGTGGTTCGGCTTCCACGCCGAACCCGGCCTCGCTCAGACCGTGCTCGCGGGGCACGAGGGGGCGTACGTCGGCTGGTTCCTGGAGCGGGGCACGCTCGGCCGCGGGGTGCGGCCGGACGTCCGCGCGGAGTTCGCCCGCGCCTATGCCGGACCCGAGGCGCTGGAAGCCGCGTTCGGCCCGTACCGGGCGCTGCCGGCGAGCGCCCGGCAGATCCGGGAGGCGGTGGCCGGTGCCCGGCTCACCGTCCCCGCGCTCACGATCGGCGCCCACCCGGTGGGCCGCGCCCTGGAACGGCAACTGCGTCCGTACGCCGACCGGTTGACCGGGGAGGTGATCCCCGGCTGCGGCCACATCGTGCCGCTGGACCGCCCGGACGCACTGCTGGGCCTGCTGGAGCCGTTCCTGGCGGCGGACGCCCGGGGCTGACGGATCCCGGCCCCCGCCCCGGGGGCCGGCCCCGCCGGGGACCCGGCGGGGCCGGCGGCGCGGCGGCGCCGGAGGGCCCGCGCGTTCAGGAGGGCTTAGCCGCCGAGACCGCCGTCACGGTGACCTTGTCGTCGTACTCGGCGAACACTCCGTCCGTCAGGGCGACTTGGTGCGCGCCCGCGCCGGGCAGGCCGATCACCATCGTCGGGTACGAGGAGGGGGCCGCGCCGGACTCGCAGTACCCGTCGGCCTCGCCCCGCACCTGGACGAAGGTCGGCTTCACCCACGCCTTGCCGCCCGGCGCGAGCTTCACGGGGACCGCGGTGCCCGTACGGGTCACCTTCAGCGGCTTGGAGTGCTGGGGGGGAACCGTTGCCCGCCCCGGCCACCGTGGGGTGGCCCCGCAGCACGCACGTCCTCGCGGAGACGTTGGTGAACCCGACGACCGCCGCTCCGGTGCCGGTGCCCCGGGGCCGGTCGGCGGCCTGGTCCGCCGTCGCCTCCAGCGCGTCCACGGCACAGTCGGGCGCGCTGCCGGAGGAAGAACCCGGCGCGGTGCCGGGCGCGGTCCCAGCGCCCGGGGACCCGGGCGCGGCAGAGACGGGGGCGGCGGACACGGGGGCGGCCGGCCGGGCCGGGAAGAGTGCCCCGCGCGGCCGTCTCCGCGGCGTGGCGCGCACCCTGCCGGCACGCTCCGCGGCGAGGATGGCGCTCGGCAGGAGCCGACTGGGAGGCGGTGTGCGGACATGACGGTGAACCGTGTCGGCCTGGTCGTGCACGGCGGGCGCGCCGAGGCGGTGGCCGCCGCGCGGACCGTGCGCGCCTGGTGCGCCGAGTACGCGGTGGGATGCGCGGACATCGACGTGTGGCAGGAGGGCGCCCGGCACAGCGCCCGCGAGGAGGTCGACAGCGCGGGCGACCCGGACCTGATCGTCACCCTGGGCGGCGACGGCACCTTCCTGCGCGGCGCCCGGCTGGCGGCCGAGAACGACGCCCTGGTGCTCGGCGTCGACCTCGGCCGGGTCGGCTTCCTCACCGAGGTCCCGGCGCCGGCCGTACGGGAGGCGCTGGACGCCGTGCGGGAGGAACGGATCACGGTGGAGAGCCGGATGCTCCTCACCATGCGGGCCTCGTGCCGGCTGGAGGTGCCCGCGCAGATGGAGGCGCTGCTGCGGTACGGCCGCGGGCCGATGCTGCCCCCGCCGCGGGTGCGCGCGGAGTGCGAGGTGGGCAACGACTGGGGCGTCGCCCTGAACGTCATCGCGCTGAACGACGTGGTCGTGGAGAAGCTGGCCCGGGACCGGCAGGTGTCGGTCGGGGTCTATCTGGCGGGCCGGCTGCTGGCCGTCTACTCGGCCGACGCGCTGCTGGTGGCCACGCCCACCGGGTCCACCGCGTACAGCTTCGCCGCGGGCGGCCCGGTGGTCTCGCCCCGTGCCGAGGGCCTCGTCTTCACGCCCGTCGCCCCGCACATGGTGTTCAACCGCTCGGTCGTGGCCGCGCCGGACGAGCCCATCGCGCTGCGCGTGCTCGAACGCTCGGGCCAGGCCGCGGTCAGCATCGACGGCCAGCTGCGCGGGGTGCTGAGCCCCGGCGACTGGATCGGCGTATACGCGGCCCCGCGCCGGCTGAAGGCGGTCCGGCTCGGTCCTACGGACTTCTACGGCCGGCTGCGGGAGCGCATGAACCTCACGGACGCGCCGGCCGCGCTCGCCGACGGGGTCGCGGCGCCCCTGTGGCCGGTGACCACGCCGCCGCCGGGCGACCTGGCCCATCTGGCACTGCCCCCGGCGCCGGACGGGACGGCGCTCCCGCTGCCCGGGAATGCCGAGGAATAGCGTCCGGGAACCCCCGGACCGAGCCTGCCATGACCCGGATGGCCGTTCGAACCCCGGGGCGCCGCAGCACGGTGCATGTGCCCTGTGGTCGTATATTCCTTGGTGCGCTTGAGCCGCCGGACCGGCGTGGTCCTCGGCCGCACCGGAGAACGGCCGCCGGGGCCGTACCGTAGCGTGGGCATGACCCACTGGAATAAGGAGATTTTTGATGTCGACAGTCGAGCTGAACACCAACTTCGGCCGGATCGTGCTGGAACTCAACGACGCCGAGGCGCCCAAGACCGTCGAGAACTTCCTGTCGTATGTCCGCAGCGGCCACTACGACGGCACGATTTTCCACCGGGTAATTAACGGCTTTATGGTCCAGGGCGGCGGTTTCACCCCGGACATGGACCAGAAGCCCACCCAGGGGCCGATCCAGAATGAGGCCGACAACGGGCTGAAGAACAACAACTACACCGTCGCGATGGCGCGCACGAGCGACCCGCACTCGGCGACGGCCCAGTTCTTCATCAACGTTTCGGACAACGCCTTCCTGAACTACTCGGCGAAGACCCCGACCGGCTGGGGCTACGCCGTGTTCGGCAAGGTCACCGAGGGTCAGGATGTCGTCGACTCCATCAAGGGGATCAAGACGGGCAGCCGCCACGGCCACCAGGACGTCCCCACCGAGTCCGTGGTCATCGAGTCCGCCAAGATCCTGGCCTGACGCACACCGCCGGGGCGGCACCGGTCCACCGGTGCCGCCCGCGCCGCGGCGCCCGGCCCGTCAGCTCTCCGCCGCCATGGCCTCGGCCAGCTGACGGGGCCGCATGTCGGTCCAGTGCGTGGTGACGTACTCCAGGCAGGACGCCTTGTCGGCCTCGCCGTGGGCGACCGCCCAGCCGGCCGGGATCTCGGCGAAGGCCGGCCAGAGGGAGTGCTGGCCGGCGTCGTTGACGACCACGAAGAAGCGGCCGTCCTCGTTGTCGAACGGGTTGCTCATGACGTCGTTCCTTTCGAAGAGGCCGCCGTCGTGGGCGGCCGGAAGCGGTTGATGGCGTCGATGTGCCGGGCGCGCAGCTCCTCGTCGCGCACGCCCAGGCCCTCCCGGGGAGCGAGGCACAGCACGCCGACCTTGCCCTGGTGCAGGTTGCGGTGCACGTCGTAGGCGGCCTGGCCGGTGTCTTCCAGGGAGTAGGTCTTCGACAGGGTCGGGTGGATCTTTCCCTTGGCGACGAGGCGGTTGGCCTCCCAGGCCTCCCGGTAGTTGGCGAAGTGCGAGCCGATGATCCGCTTCAGCGACATCCACAGGTAGCGGTTGTCGTACTCGTGGCGGTAGCCCGAGGTCGAGGCGCAGGTGACGATCGTGCCGCCCTTGCGGGCCACGAACACCGAGGCGCCGAAGGTCTCCCGGCCGGGGTGCTCGAAGACGATGTCGACGTCCTCGCCGCCGGTGAGTTCCCGGATGCGCTTGCCGAAGCGCTTCCACTCCCTCGGGTCCTGGGTGTTCTCGTCCTTCCAGAACCTGTAGTCCTCGGCGCCGCGGTCGATGATCGCCTCGGCGCCCATCTCCCGGCAGACGGCGGCCTTCTGCTCGCTGGAGACCACACACACCGGGAACGCGCCGCCGGCCAGCGCCAACTGGGTG
>NZ_JAINRE010000033.1 GCF_020400595.1 Streptomyces naphthomycinicus
CGTGGAAGTCCTCAACCCCACCCGCTCCACGTCCCGGCACCCGCTGTTCCAGGTCATGCTGACCTTCCAGAACACGGAACAGGCCGAGATGCGGCTCGACGGCCTGGCGGTCGCGGCGGAGGCGACACCCGCCACCACGGCGAAGTTCGACCTGTCGCTGAGCGTCCGCGAGACGTCCGGCCCGGACGGCGCCCCCGCGGGGCTCGCCGGAACCTTCGAGTTCGCGGCCGATCTGTTCGACCGGGTGACGGTCGAAGAACTCTCCGCGCGCTTCGGACGACTGCTCGGCGCCGCCGTGGCCGACGCCGACCGGCCCGTCGGCGGCCTGGAGATCCTGTCCGCGTCCGAGCGCGCGGAACTCGTCGCCGGGGCGCCCGGCCCGGACACCGCCGGCCCGCGCACGCTGCCGGATCTCTTCGAGGAGCAGGCCGCGCGCCGCCCCGAGGCGACGGCCGTCG
The DNA here is from genome assembly GCF_020400595.1 of Streptomyces naphthomycinicus. Lineage (GTDB taxonomy): Bacteria > Actinomycetota > Actinomycetes > Streptomycetales > Streptomycetaceae > Streptomyces > Streptomyces naphthomycinicus. The sequence continues at coordinate 459 of NZ_JAINRE010000033.1, forward strand.
TCTTCGACGGAACGGAACTCACCTACGCCGAACTCAACGAGCGCGCCAACCGCCTCGCCCGGCACCTGATCGGACACGGCGCGGGCCCCGAGACCACCGTGGCCCTGGTGCTGCCGCGCTCCGCGGACGCGGTGGTCGCCATGCTCGCGGCCGTGAAGACCGGCGCCGCCTACGTGCCGGTGGACCCGCGGTACCCGGCCGAGCGGATCACCCACATGCTGGAGGACGCCCGGCCCACCGTGGTGCTCACGAGCGCCGCACAGCGGGCGTCCGTGCCGCGGGGCACGGTCGTCGTGCTGGAGGAGGCGGCGGAGGCCGTCGCCCGGGAGGCCGGCGCGGACGTGCCCGACACCGAGCGGCACCGTCCGCTCCTGCCCGGCCACCCCGCGTACCTGATATACACCTCGGGCTCCACGGGCCGCCCCAAGGGCGTCGTCGTCCCCCACGAGGCGATCACCGGCCACCTGCGCTGGATGGCCCGTACCTACCCCCTTGATGCCACGGACAAGGTGCTCGCCCGTACCTCGTTCAGCTTCGACGCCGCCGTCTGGGAGATCTGGCTGCCGCTGCTCACCGGAGCCGCCATGCACCTGGTGAGCGCCGAGGTGGCCGCCGACCCGCACCGGCTGGCCGACCAGATCGCCGGGCAGGGCGTCACGGTCGCCCAGGTCGTCCCCTCACTGCTGTCCGAGCTGTGCGCGGCCGCGGTGGCGGCGGGCACCACGCAGGCGTCCCTGCGACGGCTGTTCGTCGGCGGCGAACCACTGCCCGCCGCCCTGGCCGAACTCGCCCAGGACACCTGGGGCGTGCCGTGCGTCAACCTGTACGGGCCCACCGAGTCCACCGTCCAGGTCACCCACCACGAGGCCCGGCGGAACCGCACCGGAACCGACGCCTGTCTGCCGGTCGGCCGTGCCGTGCCCGGGGTGCGTGCGTACGTCCTCGACGACGGGCTGCGGCCGGTGCCCGCGGGCGTCCCCGGCGAGCTGTACCTGGCCGGCGACCAGCTGGCCCGCGGCTACGCGGGCCGCCCGGACCTGACCGCCGACCGCTTCGTCGCCGACCCCTACGGGCCGCCCGGCACGCGCATGTATCGCACCGGCGACCTCATGCGGCGCCGCCGCGGCGGTGAGCTGGAGTTCCTGGGGCGGGTCGACGAGCAGGTCAAGCTGCGCGGCTTCCGCGTCGAACTGGGCGAGATCGAGGCGGCGCTGACGGCACAGTGGCAGATCTCCCAGGCCGCCGTCGTGGTCCGCGAGGACCGGCCCGGCGACCAGCGGCTCGTCGCCTATGTGCTGCCCGCCGACGGCGCCCCGCTCGACCTCGACGCACTGCGCGGCCGCCTCGCCGGGCTGCTGCCCGACTTCATGGTGCCCACCGTCTTCGTGGCCCTGGAGACCTTCCCGCTGACGCCGAACGGCAAGCTCGACCGACGGGCCCTGCCCCGGCCCGACCTGACCGCCCGCAGCGCCGGGCGCGCGCCGCGCAACCCGCAGGAGGAGGCCCTGTGCGGCCTGTTCGCGGAAGTGCTCGGCACCACCGGGGTCGGCATCGACGACAGCTTCTTCGCTCTCGGCGGCCACTCCCTGCTCGCGACCCGCCTGATCAGCAGGATCAAGACGGTCTTCGGGGTACGGGTCTCCCTGCGGGCGCTGTTCGAGGCCCCCACCGTGGCCCGTCTGCTCCAGCGGTTCGACAGCGAGGACCCGGGCGACGGCCTGGCCCAGCTCATGCCGCTCCGACCGGACGGCGACCGGCCCCCGCTCTTCTGCGTCCACCCCGCCAGCGGCCTGAGCTGGGCCTATGTCGGCATGCTGCAACACCTTCACCCCGACCAGCCGGTGTACGGGTTGCAGGCGCGCGGCATCGCCGAGGAACGGGCACTGCCCGGCTCCCTGGAGGAGATGGCCGCCGACTACGCGGCGCAGATCCGGGCGGTCCAGCCGACCGGCCCGTACCACCTGCTCGGCTGGTCGTTCGGAGCCCTCGCCGCGCACGCCGTCGCGACCACGCTCCAGGAGCAGGGGGAGAGCGTCGCGTTCCTGGCGCTCCTCGACGGCTACCCGCCCAGCGGCACCGGCCCGGTCGACGCGGACGTTCCGGACGAGGTCGACATCCTGCACGGGCTGCTCCGCGACATGGGCATCCACGACGACCTGCGCGACGCGGCCGTCCCCCCGCTCGTCAGGGCGGCGGAACTGCTGCGGCACCAGGGCGGAGCCCTGACGGGACTCGACGAGAAGACGCTCGCCCGGGTCGTGGCCGTCTGCGCCAACGGCATGCGGATCTCCGCCGGCCACCGGCCCGGGGTGTTCCGCGGGGACGTGGAGTTCTTCACCGCCACCGCGGGCCGGCCGGACCGGCAGGGCGCCCACTCCCTGTGGGGCCCCTACGTGGCGGGACACCTCACCGACCACCCGGTCGACTGCGCCCACGCCGACATGACCACCGGGGCTCCCCTCAAGGAGATCTCCGAGGTCGTCGCCGCGAAGCTCGCCGGGAACGGAGACGCCCGATGACACCGTCCGTCAGGCCGCGCGGGCCGCACCGCACCGTGGGGACCGGCCCGTCCGGCTCACCGATGCGGCGCCTGCTCCACTGCTGCCGTCGATACCCCCGCACCATCGCGCTCACCGTCGCGGCAGCCGTGGCGGCCATCGCGGCCGCCGCCGCGATGCCGCTGATCAGCCGCGCCATCGTGGACCGGGTCATCGTCGCGGGCGAACTGCCGCTGCTGCCCTGCCTGCTGGCGCTCGCCGGCGCCGGACTGGTCCGCTTCGGCGCCGGCGCCGCGCAACGCTGTCTCGCGGCACGCCTGTCCTGCGACGTCCAGCACGATCTGCGGATCCGCACGTTCCGCGCGCTGTCCCGGCTCGACGGCGCGGGACAGGACGCCCTGCCGACCGGGCAGGTGGTCAGCCGGTCGATCTACGACCTGTCCATGGCACAGGGCCTGCTCGCGCTGCTGCCCAACGTCCTCGCCAGCGTCCTGCTGCTGGTGCTGTCCCTCGCGGTCATGGTGACCCTCTCACCCCTGCTCACCCTGGTGATGCTGCTGGTGCTGCCCCCGCTGCTGCTGACCGCCTGGCACAGCAGCAGGCGCCTGTACCCCGCCACCCTGGAGGCACGCGAGCGCGAGGCCGGCGTCGCCTCCGTCGTCGACGGCGCGGTCACGGGGGTCCGCGTGGTGAAGGGCTTCGCCCAGGAGGAACGGGAGCTGCGCGGGCTGAGCGCCGTCGCGCACGGCCTGTTCACCGCGCGGCGGCGCGTCGTCCGCCTCAACTCCCTGTACAGCTCGACCCTTCAGGCGCTGCCGCTCCTCGGCCAGGTGGGCATCCTCGCCACCGGCGGCTGGCTGGCCTCACGGGGCTCCATCTCCCTCGGCACGTTCGTGGCGTTCTCCACGTACGTCGCGCAGATCGTGTCCCCGCTGCGCGGCCTGGCCACGGTCGTCACCGGTGTCCACCAGGCGCGTGCCAGCGTCGCCCGGGTCTTCGAGATGATCGACGCCGGTCCGCTGGTGACGGACCGGCCCGGCGCGGCGCACCTGCCGCCCGGACCGGCCGGTGTCGAACTGGACGCCGTGACGTTCGGCTACGGCCCGGACGGCGAGGCGCCCCCGGTCCTCGACGGGATCTCGCTGACCGTGCGGCCCGGCGAGACACTCGCGCTCGTGGGCGCGCCCGGATCCGGCAAGTCCACCCTGGCGCAGTTGCTCCCGCGGTTCTACGACGTGTGGGGCGGCGCCGTCCGCGTGGGCGGCCACGACGTCCGGGACCTGACCGCCGACTCGCTGCGCTCCGCGATCGGCCTGGTACCGGAGCACAGCTTCCTCTTCACCGGCACCGTGCGCGACAACATCGCCTACGGCCGTCCGGACGCCACCGGGGCCGAGGTGACCGCGGCCGCCACGGCGGCCGGAGCCGACGCGTTCGTCCGCGAACTGCCCGACGGCTACGACACCCGGGTCGGCGAGCGGGGCTTCACCCTCTCCGGCGGGCAGCGGCAGCGCATCGCACTGGCCCGCGCGCTGCTCACCGACCCGCGTGTCCTGCTGCTCGACGACGCCACCTCGGCCGTCGACCCCCGGACCGAACAGGAGATCCACGCCACGCTCCGGCAGGTCATGAAGGGCCGGGCGACCCTGCTCATCGCCCGCCGCCGGGCCACCCTCCGACTCGCCGACCGGGTCGCCTTCCTGGACGGCGGCCGGGTCGTCGACAGCGGCACCCACGACGAACTCCTCGCCCGCTGCCCGGCGTACCAGGACCTGCTGGCCGGTCCGGAGCGGGAACCGGGCGGCGAGAGCGGGGGAGCGGCGGCCGGAGAGCCCGCGCACCGGGACGCGACCCGGCCGGCGGCAACCGTGCAGCCCGCGCACCGGGACGCGTCCCGGCCGGCGGGAGCCGTGCAGCCCGCGCACCGGGAGGCGTCCCGGCCGGCGGGAGCCGTGGCCGCCGCCGAGGAGCGCACCACCCAGGCCGCTTCAGGAAGACGCACCACCCCGGCCGCCCCAGGAAAACGCACCGCCCCGCCCGCCCCCGGCGAACTCGCCGACCTGACCCCGGCCGCCACTTCGCCCGCTCCCGACGCGGAGCCCGGCTTCGGCCTGCGCAGCCTGCTGCGTCCCTTCCGCGGTGCCCTCGTCCTGGGCGCCGTCCTCGTCCTCCTCGACGCGCTGGGCAGCGTGTTCGTCCCGCTGCTCATCCGCACCGGCATCGACGACGGCATCCGGCGGTCCGCGTCCCCCGTGCTGCTCGGAACCTCGGTCGCCGCCGTCGCCGTCGTACTGGCGGGCTGGGCGGTCAGCCTGGCCCAGATCCGCACGAACGGCGTGCTCGGCGAGCGGATCCGCTATCTGCTGCGGCTGCGGGGCTTCGCCCACCTCCAGCGCCTCGACCTGTCCTACTACGAGCGGGAGCTGTCCGGGCGCATCATGACCAGGCTGACCGCCGACGTCGACGCGGTCGCCGCGTTCAGCCAGACCGGTTTCGCCACGGCGCTCGTCAGCCTCGTCTCCACCGTCACCGTCCTCACCGTGCTGCTCGTCCTGGACTGGCGACTGGGCCTGGTGGTGTGCGCGGCCCTGCCCGTCCTGGCCGTGGCCACCGTCGTCTTCCGGCTGACGTCCGCCAAGGCGTACGACGCCGCCCGCGACACCTCGGGCGCCCTCAACGCCGAGTTGCAGGAACACGTCGCGGGCCTGCGCATCACCCAGGCGTTCCGGCAGACGGAGCGCGTCGCCGACCGGTTCGCCGGCAGGAGCGCCGCCTACCGCACCGCCCGACTGCGCGCCCAGCGCTACGCCGCCGGCTACTTCGGGCTCGTGGAACTGCTGCCGGCCGCGAGCGCCGGGTGCGTGCTGGCCTTCGGGGCGGGGCGGGTCCGCTCCGGCGCCCTGACCATAGGGCTGCTCGTGGTGTTCCTGCTCTACGTCGACGTCCTCTTCGCCTCGGTGCTCCAGCTCTCCCAGGTCTTCGACGGCTACCAGCAGGCGTCCGTGGGGCTTCGCCGGATCCAGGACCTCTTCCGCACCCCGAGCGGCACACCGCGGGCGGAACAGCCCCTGCCGGTACGGCAGGTGGCCGGCGCCATCGATCTCGCGGACGTCCGCTACCGCTACCCGGGCGCCGCGCGCGACGCGGTCCACGACGTCACGCTGAGCATCCCGGCCGGGCAGACGGTCGCACTGGTCGGCAAGACCGGAGCGGGCAAGTCCACGCTCGTCAAACTGGTCGGGCGGTTCTACGACGTGACCTCCGGTGCCGTCCGGGCCGACGGGCACGACCTGCGCACCCTGGAACTCGGGGACTACCGGCGCCGGCTCGGCGTCGTCCCCCAGGAGACACACCTCTCGGGCGGCACGGTGCACGACGCCATCGCCTACGGCCGCCCCGCCGCGACGGAGTCCGAGGTGATCGCCGCGGCCCGCGCCGTCGGCGCCCACGACCTGCTGTCCCGGCTCCCCGGCGGCTACCGGCACCCGGTCGGGGAGGGCGGCCGGAACCTCTCCGCGGGCCAGCGTCAGCTCATCGCTCTCGCCCGCGCCCGGCTCGTCGACCCGGACGTCCTGCTGCTCGACGAGGCCACCTCCGCGCTCGACCCGGCGACCGAGGCGGCGGTGTCCGGTGCCGTGGCGCGGCTGACCACCGGCCGCACCTCACTGCTGGTGGCGCACCGTCTGGCCACCGCCGCCCGCGCGGACCGCATCCTCGTGATGGACGGCGGCACCGTGGTGGAGGACGGCAGCCACGATCAACTCCTCGCCCGCGACGGGTATTACGCGGGCCTGTGGAGAGCGGCCGTACCAGGACACGACCGGGAGGGAGCGCCGCTCAGCCGGTGACGCGAGCGGCGGGGGACGTGGCGAAGAACGCGGTCAGTGCGTCGTTCACCGACCGCGGGTCCTCCAGATGCCCGAAGTGCCCGCAACGCGGAATCTCGACGTAGTGGCAGCCCTCGACGGCCTCGGCCACCTCGCGGCCCAGGTGCGGCGGGGTGACGAGGTCGTCCCCGAACGAGATCACCGCGCAGGGCACCCGGATGCCCGCGTAGTCCCTCAGCCGGTTCGGGACGAGCGTGCTCTCCAGCTGGTACCGGTAGCCCTCGCTCGCGTCGAGCGGTCCTTCCATGAGGGCCATCCAGTTCTCGGCCCGGGAGTCGTCCGCCAGGGTGGACTGGGACAGGTTCTGCATCGCCCGCAGCATCCCGCGGTGGGCGGCCGAGACCGTGGGGCCGCCGAGGCTCTGCTCGATCTCGGCCGTCACCATGGCCCGGCGCATGGCGTCGGTACGGCCACGGGTGGCGATGAAGACGGCCTGGCGCAGCAGGGCGGGACGGCGCAGGGCGAGTTCCTGCGCGACGATGGCGCCCAGCGACACGCCCACCACCCGGCAGGGGGCCAGACCGAGGGCCTCGATGAGACGGGCGGCGTCGGCGACCATGTCGTCCAGGCCGAAGGGCTTGACGGGCCCCGGTCCGCTGCCCCGCTGGTCGAAGGTCACCGTCTGGTAGCCGGCCCGCAGCAGAGCCGGCACCTGGTGGGCGTCCCACATCCGGGCCCGTCCACCGCTCCCCGTGATCAGCAGGACGGGTTCGCCCGCACCCTTGCGGGTGTAGACGAGGTCGGCGTCCCCACTGTGCAGCTCAGGCATGACCGCTCCCGTCGTCCGGGCCGGCGAGTTGGGTCCGCGCGGCCGACACGATGCGTTCGAAGATCTCCTCGTCGGCCTCGAACACGGAATCCGGTACGGGCCAGTGGACGACGATCTCGGTGAAGCCCAGTTCGGCGTGGCGTCCGGCGAAGTCGACGAAGGCGTCGGCGGACCGGAGCGGGCTGCCGCCGCCGAAGCCCGTCAGCAGGATCCGCTCGATGTCCCCCGCCGCTCGCCCCTGCTCGGCAAGTGCCTTGTCCAGGTTCTCGACCTGCTCGGCGATCGTGGCGTGGAACTGCTGCTCGTCGCCGTCGGGCAGCCGTGGATCGCCCAGGGTCACCCAGGCCTGCCCGTGCCGGGCCGCCAGCGCCATGCCCCGCGGCCCGGTGGCGGCCACCGCGAACGGCAGCCGGGGGCGCTGGAGACACCCGGGCAGGTTGTACGCCTCGTGGGCGCGGTAGAACCGGCCGTCGTACGAGACGGCAGGGTCCCTCAGGAGCCGGTCGAGAAGTCCGAGGAACTCCTCGAAGCGGGCGGCCCGTTCCCGCGGCGACCAGGCCGGCCGCCCCAGCACCGTGGCGTCGAAGCCGTCCGCTCCGGCGCCCACCCCCAGCGTGACGCGCCCGCCCGAGAGGTCGTCGAGGGACATGAGTTCCTTGGCGAACGGCACCGGATGACGGAAGTTCGGGGAGGCGACGAGCGTGCCCAGCCGGATGGACCGGGTGACCGCCGCGGCCGCGGCCAGCGTGGGCACGGCGCCGAACCAGGCCCGGTCGCGCAGACTGCGCCACGACAGATGGTCGTAGGTGTAGGCGGCGTGGAATCCGAGGTCCTCGGCACGCCGCCAGCTGCGGCCACCGCCCTCGCTCCAGCGCCGGGTGGGCAGGATGACGGTGCTCAGCCGCACGGGGCTCCCCCTCGGACGTGGTTCTCGGCTACGGACGCAGCACGGCCTTGAGCACGGAGCCCGCGCCCACGTGCCGCAGGGCCTCTTCGCACTCCGCCATCGGGTACTCGGTGACCAGGCTCGCGAGGTCGAACCGCGCGCCGAGGGCCGGCAGCAGATTCACGTAGGCGGCCAGATGGGCACCGGTGAAGCCCCAGGAGCCGAAGAGGGAGAGCTGACGGTGGACGAGCTGGTGCGGGTTGATGCCGATCTCGCCGCGGTCGGTGTACTGCCCCACGACGAGGTAGGAGCCGCCGCGCCGCGCCATGGCGATGCCCTGGGGGATGGCGTCCGGAGCCCCCGCGCACTCGATGACGAGATCGGCGCCGTGGCCGCCGGTCACCGCGCGGACCTCGTCGAGGACGGCCGTGGCGTCCCGGTCGCCGACGATGTCGAGGTGGAGGTCGCCGATGCCGAGTCCCGCGGCGACCGCGAGGCGGGCCTCGGGGCCGCCCACCACGATCACCCGGGCCGCTCCGGCCAGCTGTGCCATGGCGGCGGCGGCGAGCCCCACCGGTCCGCTGCCCTGGACCACGACCGTCTCGCCGAGCCTGACGGGACGCCGGCCGTACAGGGCGTGCACCATGGTGGGCCCGGCACAGGCCAGTGACATCGCCGCCGACGGGTCCACGCCCGCCGGGACCCTGACCAGGCTGGTGCCGGCGCGCAGGACCATGCGCTGCGACCACGACCCGGACGGGCCGGGGGCGTCCGACACCGGGATGTTGACGCCGTAGGTGGTGCGCCGTTCGCACAGGGTCGGTTCCTCGTGCATACGGCAGGGGACGCAGGTACCGCAGGAGATCGAGGACGCCCACATGACGGTGTCGCCGACGTTCAAGGGGTCGCCGCCCGCGTCCCGCAGTCCGCCGGGGCCGATCCGTTCCACCGTTCCGAGCCCCTCGTGACCGAGGACCACGGGCGTGGGGATGTCCAGCCGTCCGCTCCACAGGTGCGCGTCGGTGCCGCAGACTCCGCCGTACTCCACCTTGACCCGGACTTCCCCGGGACCCACCTCGGTGACGTCCAGCTCTTCCAGGGCGAGGGGCTCGCCGAACGCACGCAGAACTACGGACCGAGAGGTCTTGGGGAGAAGGTCAGACATTTCCATCCACTACTCAGGACCGGATCGAGGAAGGACTGCGGCAGGGACCCTAGGGGGGCGCTTTATCGACGCCGTATCAGTCGCCCGGCGGGGCGCTCGTTCCCGGGCACCGGGACACCGGGGTGCGAAGCGTGCGCGATAACGAGACGAAAGCTGTGCCACCTACGTTCTGAGCTGGCGTGATGACGGTCCGACTGCACGAGGAGCCAGCGGCATGGCGGGAACGGCGAGGCACGGTTCGTCCGGGACGACCGGCAGATGACGAACGAGACGAAGGCGCCCGGACCCGGGGGGCTCACGGACCGGGACGGCACCCTGTGCGGGTCCTTCGCCGAACGGGCACGGGAGCGGGGAGACCGCACCGCGCTGATCGACGGGGAAAGGCGCTTCTCCTACCGCACCCTGGACGAGGTCTCGAACGCCTGGGCCCGGGAGCTGACGCGGCGCGGGGTCGCGGCAGCGGGTGACACGGTCGCCGTCGTCATGCCGCGCTCGGCCGAGCTGGTCGCGGTGCTCCTCGCCGTCCTCAAGACGGGCGCCGCGTACTCGCTGATCGCCCCGGAGTGGCCGCGCGCCCGGCAGGAGGAGCTGGTGCGGCTGCTGGCCGCGCCGGTCGTCGTGACGACCGGGACGGCCGGGTGGGACCGCCCCACCTTCGTCCCCCCGCCCGTCGAGCGGGCGGAGCGGCGGCCCACGCCCCCCGCTATCCCCGCCGTCCGCCCCGACGCCCCGGCCACCGTCTTCTTCACCTCCGGCAGCACGGGCGTGCCCAAGGCGGTGGTGTCACCGCACCGGGCCACCGTCGGTCTCTTCGCCGACCCGGTGTTCCGCGGCTTCGCGCCGGGTGCCGCCATGCCGCTCGCCGCGGCTCTGCCCTGGGACGCCTTCAGCCTCGAACTGTGGGGCATGCTGCTGTCCGGCGGAACATCGGTGCTGATCGACGGCCCCTACCTGCTGCCGCCCGCGCTCCGCACGCTGATCGCCGGCCACGGGGTGAACGTCCTGTGGCTCACCGCCTCGCTCTTCAACATGTTCGTCGAGGAGGACCCGGACTGCTTCACCGGTCTCCAGTACCTCTTCATCGGCGGCGAACGTCTCTCGCCGGGGCATGTGCGCAGGTTCCTGGCGGCCCACCCCGCCATCACGCTGGTCAACGGGTACGGTCCCGTGGAGAGCACGGTCTTCGCGACGGTGCACGAGATCACGGCAGAGGACTGCGCACGCGAGAGCGGCATCCCCATCGGCAGGGCCGTCGCCGGCCGGCGGCTCCACGTACTCCGGGACGGGGAGCCGTGCGGGCCGGGAGAGCCCGGCGAGCTGTTCGTCGCCGGGGACGGCCTGGCGCTGTCCTATCTCGGGCAGCCCGCGCTCACCGGGGAACGCTTCGTCCGGGCCGCTGGTCCCGGCGCCGCGGAGCGCATGTACCGGACGGGCGACCTGGTCTCCACCGACACCGCCGGAGTGCTCCATTTCCACGGGCGCCTCGGCCGGCAGGTGAAGCTCCGCGGACACCGCGTCGAACCGGCGGAGATCGAGACGCTGGTCCGGCAGTCGCCGGGGGTGACGGACTGCGTCGCCGTCCCCCGCACCGACGGCGACGGTACCTGCGTCGGCATCGCTCTCTTCTACACCACGGAGCACCCGGCGGACCCACGGCCCGACGAACTCCGCCGCGCCCTGACCGCTCGCGTTCCCGGGCACCTCGTCCCGGACCACCTCGCTCACGTCGACGCCTTCCCGCTCTCCGCGAACGGCAAGGTCGACCACCGGCGGCTGGCCGCCTCGCTGCCCCCTCCGCCCGCGTCCGCCCCGGCGCACGACGCGACCGCCCGCGACCGGCTGGAAGCCGTCGTCCGGTCCGCGTTCGCGGAGGTCCTGCGTCGCGAGAGCGTGGCATCCGACGCGTCCTTCTTCGCGCTCGGAGGCACGTCCCTGGACGCCGGCCGGCTGTGCACCAAGCTGGGGGCGCGCCTCGGGACACCCGTCCCCGTCTCCCTGGTCATGGCCCACCCCACGCTCGGCGGCCTCCTGGACGAACTGCGCCGCCCGCGACCGGACGCGCCCCGGCCCGCGACGGCCGGTCCACGGGACGCCTCGCCGCAGCGGGCGGTGGAACTCCTCGGCATGCAGGCGGGTTTCGCGATGGCGCACGAGTTCCACCCCGAGGACCTGGCACCGCTCTGCCCCTCCGTCTGGCGGATCGACGGCCCCCTCGACCTCCATGCCCTGGCCGAGGCCGTGCACGACGTGGGGCGCCGCCACGAGTCCCTCGGAGCCGCCTACCAGGCCGTGCCCAGACCTCGTGCGGTCGTGGGCGCCGCGCACGCACCCGCCTCCCTGCACGTTCTGCCCGCGGCGGACGGCGAGGCCGAAGCCGTCCGCCGGCTGAGGGAGTACGTGCTCGCGCCGCTGGGCATCGAGAAGGGGGAGGTGTGGAGGTGCGCCGCCGTCACCGGCGCCGCCACGCACTTCTTCGCGCTCTGCGTCCATCACGTCGCCTTCGACGCCTGGTCGCAGCGGATCCTCCGCGAGGAGCTGGCCCTTGCCTATGCGGCTCGTCGCGCGGGGGCGGAGCCGGACTTCGGCCGCGCCCCGGCCCTCCTCGCGGACGTCGTCCGGGAGCGCGCGCTGCAACTCCCCCCGGACCGGGCGACACGGCAGCTCGCGTTCTGGTCGCAGGCGCTCACCGGACTGCCGCCGCTCGGCTTCGGCCGGCCACCGCACTCACCGGACCCCGCCCTCGGACGCGCCGAGGCGTCCTTCTCGCTGTCGGCGGCGGACGCCGCCACGCTCGAAAAGGCGGCGGTCGAATCCGGTACGACGCTGTTCACCCTGCTCCTGGCCGCCTACGCCACGGCACTCCACCGGACCCTGGGCCAGGACGAGTTCGGCATCGGCGTACCGGTCGCCAAGCGCGACATCCCCTCGGCCGACAGCTTCGTGGGCTGTCTGATCAACACGCTGTGCATCCCGTTCCACGGCCTGGACCACGACTTCCCGTCGGTGCTGCTCGGCACCCACGACATCGTGACGAAGGCGTTCGCCGCCCAGGACGTGCCGTTCACCGAGGTGGTCGGAGCCGTCCGGCCCGCCCGCTCGGACCGCAACCCGCTGTTCCAGACCATGTTCGCCCTTCAGGACGTCGACCAGGAGACGCTCGACCTGCCGGACTGCCGGGTCACCGTCGTCGACGCCGGACATCCACGCTCCATGCACGAACTCGTCGTGGAAGCCTGGCCGCGGCCCGACGGCAGTGTCCGGGTCACGTTCGACCACCAGCCGGAACGTGTTCGCGCGCGGACCGTCCGCGCCGTGCGGACGGCCTACCGCGAACTCCTCGCGGAGGTGGTCACGGACCACGAGACCACCGCACGACGTCACACAGCTTAGGGAGCAGCGGCCGTGGGGATTTCGTTCTGGGAAGATCCGTACCCTGTCTACAAGAACTTCCAGAAGCGGTCCGGCGTGTTCTGGGACGACATGCTGGAAGTCTGGGTGATCACCGGCCGGGACGCGGTGCACACCGTGCTGCGCTCGCCGGAGGTGTCCTCGGACTGGCTTCGGCTGAACGCCGGGGAATCGGCCGCCCGCGACTTCCCCGCACTGGAACGGATGCTGCGCGGCTGGTTCATGCTCATGGATCCACCGGGACACACCCGGCTCCGCCGGACCGTGCAGTCCTTCTTCGCCCGCACCCGTGTGGAGAGCCTGGCCGGTGAATTCCAGGACGTGGTCGCCGCGCAGCTGGAACGGATCCGCCCGCTCGACGCCGTGGACCTCGCCGAGGACTTCTCCGCCCCGGTCGCCGGCGGCGTGCTGGCCCGCGTTCTCGGCGTGCCCGTCGACGTCGTCTCCGCGGCGGCCGCGCACATGGGCACCATCGCGGGCTTCCTGGCCCTGCCGCACAAGAAGGAGTTCGCGGCGCAGGCGGCTGACGCCGTCGGCCGGCTCGACGGCCTCTACCGTGCGCTCGCCCCGGAACTCTCGCCGGACAGCGCCCTGTTCCCCCTGGTCGGCGACGACCCGGCGGCGCCCGACGACAGCTTCCTGCACACCGCGCACCTCCTCTCCTTCGCCGGCCAGGAGACCACGGCCGGACTCATCGCGACCGGGCTGCTGCACCTGCTGCGCGAACCCGCTCTCTACAAGGAGGTCTCCGCGGGACAGGCCGCACCCGAGGCGGTCGTCGAGGAACTGCTGCGTTTCGACACGCCCGTTCCCCAGGTCCCCCGGGTCGCGCTGGCCGACCTGACCGTGGAGGGACACACCATCCGGGCGGGCGACCGCATGCTGGTGCTGCTGGCCGCGGCCAACCGGGACTGGCGGAACTCCGCGGACGCCGACGTCCTCGACTTCGCGCGGAACCAGCGGCATGTGGCCTTCGGAGTCGGCGTCCACTACTGTCTCGGCGCCCCGACGGCCCGCGGAGCCGCGCGGACGGCGATCTCCGAGTGGACGGCCGCCTTTCCCGCGGCCCGGCTCGCACCGGAAACCGTCCGGTGGGCAGTCGGTACCGGCTACCGGAAGCTCGAATCCGCCGTCGTCCGGCTTGCCTGACCCCTCGTGCCCGGCAGCGCCCCTCCCGCCGACGCACTCGCCCAGCTCCCCGAGAGACACGTGAAGAAAGAGAAAACGACATGGACAACTCGCTCGACGCGGTGATCGAGACCTACGCGAAGGTCGTCGGAACGTCCGAGATCCGCGCGGAATCCGATTTCTTCGAGATCGGCGGCCATTCCCTGCTGGTCATGGAGGTCATCGCGCTGTTGCGCAGCGAGTACGGAATGACCGTCCCGGCACGGCAGTTCCTGACGGACGCCCGCGCCGAGGCGGTGGCGGCGGCCTGCGTCACGGTGGAGAGCGAGTGAACACCCCCACGGGCCGTGCCGGCACCGGCTCCGTTGCGGAGATGGTCCTGGAGCAGGCGCGGCGGCAGCCCGACGCGCCGGCCCTGGAGGGCGGCGGGAAGCCGGCCACGTACCGCGCGCTGGTGACACGAGCCGCCGGCGTCGCCCGCGCCCTGACCCGCAGCGGGGTCCGGCCGGGCGCGGTGGTCGCGATCCATCTGGACCGCGGCGTGGCGGTGCCGGCCGCCCAGCTCGGCGTCTGGCTCATGGGAGGAATCTGCCTCACGCTGCCTCCCGGCATGCCGCACGGCCGGCTGGAGGCGATCCTCGCCGATGCCGCTCCGGAAGCCGTCGTCGCGGATTCCTCGGGTGCCGCGGACACCGACCTGCCCGGCGTGCCCCGGGTGATCGACCTGGCGGCCTGCGCCGGGGTGGAACCGGAGGCGCCCGGTGCGCCGGGAGCGGGCGCGTATCTCGTCTACACCTCGGGTTCCACGGGGGTTCCGAAGGGCGTGCTCGTCGGACACGAGTCCTTCGCGCTGCTGGCGCGCTGGCACGGCGACACCTACGACGTGACGCCCGCGGACCGGGCTTCGTCGATCGCCGCCATGTCGTTCGACGCCTTCATGTGGGAGACCTGGCCGTATCTCTGTCACGGGGCGTCGGTCCACTTCGCGCCGGACGAACTGAAACTGGCCCCCTGGGAACTCGGCGACTGGTACCGGGAAGCGGCCATCGACCTGTCGTTCCTGCCGACTCCGCTGGCCGAGGCATATCTGCGGCACGGCACCCGCTTCGGGCAGCTGCGCTGCCTGCTGACCGGCGGGGACCGGCTGCGCCTGTGGGACGGGCACCCCCTGCGGCGCTTCGTCAATCACTACGGCCCCACGGAGACGACCGTGGTCGCCACCAGCCACGAGGTGGCACCGACGGGCACCGGCCCCGTCCCGATCGGCCGGGCGATCGGCCCGGCCCGGACCCTGGTCCTCGACGGCGAACGGGAGGCCGTGGCCGGTGCCGCGGGAGAACTCCTCGTGGGCGGTGCCTGCCTGGCCCTCGGCTACTGGCGGAACCCGGCGGCCACCGGGAAGAGTTTTGTGCGCCTCTCCGGCTCCGGGCGCAGGTGGTACCGCACGGGTGACCTCGTGCGCCGGAACGACGAGGGCGAACTGGAGTTCCTCGGGCGGACCGACCGGCAGATCAAGGTGCGCGGGGTGCGGGTCGAGCCGGGGGAGATCGAGGGAGTGCTGGGGCGGTGCCCCGGGGTGCGCGACGTCGTGGTCGACCGGGACCGGGACGGGGCCGCCCTCACCGCCTATGTGGCCGGGGACCCGCGGGATGCGGAGCCTCGCTCGGCCGCGGTGCTCAAGGAGTTCGCCGGCCGGTTCCTGCCCGCCGAAATGGTGCCGCAGAACTACGTCTTCGTGGACAGTATCCCGCTCACACCGCACGGCAAGATCGACCGGGCGTCCCTCCTGGGCACGCCCTGACCCCGCTGCGGCGGCGCCGAGCGTCCTCCCGCGCTACGCATCGCCGCTCAGGTGCAGCCCCAGGCGGACATCCCCTGGATGGCCGCCAGGCGTCTGGCCACGGCGATCTGTTCCCTGCGTGTGGCCAGGTCGGCTCGGCGCGCGTACTGCAGACCGCCGGCCGCCACCCAGCTGGACTGCCTGAACTGCAGCCCGCCGAAGTATCCGTTGCCGGTGTTCGCCTTCCAGTTGCTCCCGGACTCGCACGCGGCGATGGCGTCCCAGTCGGCGGTGAGGCGGTCGAGGGGCAGGGCGGTCGCCGTCGGACCGGTGGCGAGGGCAGCGGCGGAGGTCAAGGAGAGCAGCGCCGTGCGCAGTCCCCGCGGAGGGGTGCGACGACGCGCGGTCACGCCGATGGGGTTCACGTGCAGCATGTGCAGACGGTTACATATTATGTACTTTTAGTAGCGAAGGCGCGCCGGGCGGGCCCGTTCCGGTGGGGTGAGCCGACCCGCCGCACGAAGGCACTCCCCGGTGCGACATACTCTCCCGATGAGTCGACGCACTTCCCCGGCCAGCCAGCCGATCACGATACGGAGGGCCGTCGCGGGGGATGCCAAGCGGCTCACACGGCTCGTCCGTGGCTCAGGCGCCTACCAGGGCAAGTACGCGGCCGCGGTCGCGGGCTACCGGGTCGGTCCTGATTACATCGAGGCCCACCGCGCCTTCGTGGCCGTCGGCGCCGGCGAGCAGGGGGGCCGCGTCCTCGGTTTCTACTCGCTCGTCCTCGCCCCACCGGAGCTCGATCTGCTGTTCGTCGCCGACGAAGTGCAGGGACGGGGCATCGGACGGCTGCTCGTCGCGCACATGCGGTCCGAGGCCCGTGCCGCCGGGATCGACCGTCTCAAGGTCGTGTCGCACCTGCCCGCCGAGGACTTCTACCACCGCGTCGGTGCGGTCAGGACCGGGACCGCGCGGGCGAACCCGCCCGCCGTGCCGTGGGACCGCCCCGAATTCGAGTTCCGCATCCCTCCGGGATGACGCGGTGCGCCGGCGGTCCCTCCCCGGGCACCACATGGCACATGTCGTAGAAGCCGTCCGGGGCCGCCCGGCGCACCTTCCGCCGACATCACGCATCAACTCGCGGAGCCCGGACCCACCCGGGGATCGTCAGGGCCCGCGATACGCATTCTCCCGGAGGCGGTACAGTCCGGCGAGCAGCTCGGCCAGTGTGGACTCGCCGGCTCCGTCGGTCCCGACCAGTGCGGGGACCTCGCCGGGCCGCAGCGTGAGATCGGGGCCGTCGAGGACAGGGCCGTCGGCACCGGGGAAGCGAACTGCGCGAGGCCGGTCTGCACTTCGTCGTCCGCCAGCTGATCCAGGTCTGAAAGATGGTCGTCATCGCCCTGGATTCTCTTTAACGATGCACATCGCAATCGCTGTCGATCTCCGCTGCGAGGACTGAGCTATATCTGTCGCCGATGGAGGGGAAAGGGTGTTCGTGGGGGAGCCGGTCTATTTCGTCCCTGAACTCAAGGATCGTTACCACTTTCGTGATGCACTGGGTTCTGTGGATCCGCCGGCTGTGTCCGAGCGCCGGTCCGGCACCGGTGATCGCTGGAGTACGGCCTGCGCGGTCGCTCCGGCCCCGGCGCGCAGCGGCCACCCGCACTGACCGAACCCCACGAAAGCAAGGCTGTCATGAACATCGGCGAAGCCCGTGCCGCCGCACGGGACTGGGTCCACCGGGTCGGCCGCACCACCGAGGGCTACCTCGGCGCCTACCTCAGCGGATCCACCACGGCGCTGGCCGGGCACAGCGAACTCCCCGTCGGCACCGATGTGGACATCATGCTGATCACCCAGCAGCCGCCGGCCGGGCTCAAACCGGGGAAGTTCCTCCACCGGGGCGCGCTGCTGGAGGTCACCGACCTGGCCCGGGAAGCGATCACACCCGCCGACCGGGCGCTGGGCAACTACCATCTCGCCCACGGCCTCGACAGGGGCCTGATCCTGGACGATCCGACCGGCGAACTGCACCGGCTCCACCAGGAGGTCGCCGCGAAGTTCGCGGACCCGGAGCAGGTACGGCGCCGGTGCACGGGAATCCGTGACAAGATCGATGCCGCCCTTGGGGCACTGGACGCCGGCGCACCCTGGTACGACCAGGTGACCAGCTGGCTGTTCCCCACGGGGATCACCACTCATCTCCTGCTGGTCGCCGGGCTGCGCAACCCGACAGTTCGGCTGCGGTATCTGCGGACCAGGCAGCTGCTCACAGAACTGGGCCTGACGGACCACTATCCGACCCTGCTGCGTCAACTGGGCTGCGAGGAGCTGACCAGAGAGCGCGCCGCCCATCATGCCGACCGGCTCGCAGCCACCTTCGACGCCACGGCGGCGGTCGCCCGGACCTCCTTCTTCTTCAGTTCCGACATCACCCCTGCCGCGCGGCCGATCGCGATCGATGCGAGCCGTGAACTGGTGCGCCGCGGGGACCACCGGGAAATCGTGTTCTGGCTGGTGGCCACGTTCGCCCGCTGCCACAAGATCCTCGCGGCCGACGACCCGGCCCTGCACGAGGAACTCGCCCCGGCCTTCTCCGACCTCCTCGCCGACCTCGGCATCCTCGACAGCGAGGACCTGCGGCGACGCGGTGAGGCGACCAGAGCCTGCCTCCCGGAGTTGTGGAAGGTCGCCGAGGACGTCATGTCCGCGGCCGTGCCCGGCTACGACGGTGACGGCCGCGACACCCACCCGTAGCGCGCGCGGGCCCGGCCGGAGGAGTCGGAGCTGCTCGCGTCGGCGACGTACAGCGGATCAGCGACCGATGCTCTGGCGCTGCTGCGCCGCCTGCCGGGCTCCCCCTGCGACGCCCTGCACGCCAATACGGTGGAGGAACCCGACGCCGCGGAACGGTTCCTGGCCTGCCCGTTCGGCACCGGTGAGCGCAAGTACCGCACCGGCGACCTCGTCCGCCGGCGCCCCGACGGGCAACTCGATTACACGGAGCTGCGCGAGCACGCGGCGAGCCGACTGCCTCATTTCACGGTCCCAGCGGCCTTCGTCCAGATCGACGCGCTGCCGCTGACCCCGAACGGCAAAGAGGACTGGCTCAGGAGAACCGGAACCACTTTCGATCATCGGCCCGACGCTGAACACGCTATTGCGGTCTTCCGATCGCCTGTGAGATGTGCCGAAGGATGCCCTGAACCGGCTGTCACGCGCGGCCTGGTGACCGTCGACGCAGCCGGCGAAGTGCACATCCCGGGAGGGGCATCGCCTGCACGCGGAGACGGCGGTCGCCGGTGCGAGCTTACAAGATCATGGACGAAGACGGCCCTCACGGGGTCCGTCTGTACGATGCTCGGGCGTCTTGCCTCACGTACCTCGCCCACAACGGGGTGCCGGATCACCTCCTAGTCATGTGGGCCGGACACACGAACGTGAAGACGACGAAGAAGTGGTACGTGAAGCCGGACGTGGCGGACCTGCTTCCCGTAGCGGAGGCGATGGGGAGGTCTCGCAGGGGGCGTGTGACAGATCGTGACAGATGAAGGTGTGAACCCGTGAGCGAAGCCAGGATCGAAACGCTGCAATACCGCTTTGACGGGCCAGAAGACGCCCCTGTCTTGATCTTGGGACCGTCCCTCGGCACCACCTGGCACATGTGGGACCGCCAGGTGCCGGAGCTGGTCAGGCAATGGCGGGTCTTCCGCTTCGACCTGCCCGGCCACGGCGGTGCCCCCGCACACCCGGCCGGTTCCGTCGGCGAGCTGACCGGCCGGCTGCTGGCCACGCTGGACGCGCTCGGCGTGCAGCGGTTCGGCTACGCGGGCTGTGCGCTGGGCGGCGCCATCGGCATCGAGCTGGCCCTGCGCCACCCCGAGCGGCTCGCCTCCCTGGCGCTGGTCGCGGCCTCGCCCCGGTTCGGCACCGCCGACGAGTTCCGGCAGCGCGGGGTGGTCGTCCGCACCAACGGGCTGGACCCCATCGCCCGGACCGCGCCCGACCGCTGGTTCACCAGCGGGTTCGCCGCCGCGCAGCCCGCGATCACCGAGTGGGCCGTGCAGATGGTCCGCACCACCGACCCGGGCTGCTACATCGCCGCCTGCGAGGCCCTCGCCGCCTTCGACGTACGTCCCGAGGTGGGCCGGGTCGGGGCGCCGACCCTGGTGCTGGTCGGCTCCGACGACCAGGTCACCGGACCCGCCGAGGCCCGCACCCTGGTCGCCGGCATCCCCGACGCCCGGCTCGCGGTCGTGCCCGGCGCTTCCCACCTGGTGCCGGTCGAGCAGCCCGCCGCCGTCACCGACCTGCTCGTCCATCACTTCTCCACCGCCTGGCAGCAGCCCTTCGACACCGGCCAGACCGTCCTGCCGGCCGCCCCGGCCATGCCGGCCCCGGCCGCGCCGCCGCAGGCCGCCCCCGTCGCCGAGATCGCCCCGGCGGCCGTACCGGAACAGCCCGCCGGGCAGCGGCCCGACCGCTACGAGACCGGGCTGAAGGTCCGGCGCGAGGTGCTCGGCGACGCGCACGTGGACCGGGCGCTGGCACAGGCCGACGAGTTCTCCGGGGACTTCCAGGAGTTCGTCACCCGCTACGCCTGGGGCGACATCTGGGACCGGCCGGGCCTGGACCGCCGTACCCGCAGCTGCATCACGCTCACCGCGCTGGTCGCGGGCGGGCACTGGGAGGAGCTGGCCTTCCACACCCGGGCGGCCCTGCGCAACGGACTGACCCCGGACGAGATCAAGGAAGTGCTGCTCCAGGCCGCCGTCTACTGCGGGGTGCCGGCCGCGAACAGCGCGTTCCGGGTGGCGCAGCAGGTGATCCGGGAGGAGACCACACCCGCGGAGTGACCCCGCGCCGGGCGGCCGTACGCGGCAGGATGGTGAGACATGAAGCTCACGAAGAAGTCCCACGCCTGTGTCCGGCTCGCCAAGGAGGGGCGGACGCTCGTCATCGACCCGGGCGGGTTCTCCGAGGAGGACGCGGCCGTCGGCGCGGACGCGATCCTGGTCACGCACGAGCACCCGGACCACTTCGACGAGGGCCGGCTGCGGGCCGCCCTGGAGGCCGACCCGGCCGCCGAGATCTGGACCCTGAAATCCGTCGCGGACCAGATCACGGCGGCCTTCCCGGGGCGTGTCCACACCGTCGGCCACGGCGACACCTTCACCGCCGCCGGCTTCGAGGTGCAGGTCCACGGCGAGCTGCACGCGGTGATCCACCCGGACATCCCGCGCATCACCAACGTCGGGTATCTGATCGACGGGGGCAAGGTCTTCCACCCCGGTGACGCCCTCACCGTCCCCGGCCACCCCGTGGAGACGCTGATGCTGCCGGTGATGGCCCCCTGGAACAAGATCTCCGAAGTGATCGACTACGTCCGCGAGGTCGGCCCGCGGCGCGCCTACGACGTCCACGACGCCCTGCTCACCGACCTCGCCCGCCCGATCTACGACCGCCAGATCGGCGCCCTGGGCGGCACCGACCACCAGCGGCTCGCTCCCGGGGCGTCGGCGGAGCTGTGAGCTGTGAGCTGTGAGCGGGGGGCGAGCGGGGGAGCGGGGGATGTCACACCCGCCAGGTAGGTTGTGAGACATGCGCATCGCCACCTGGAACGTGAACTCGATCACCGCCCGCCTGCCGCGGCTGCTGGCCTGGCTGGAGAGCAGCGGCACCGACGTGCTCTGCCTCCAGGAGGCCAAGGTCGCCGAGGAGCAGTTCCCGTCCGACCAGCTGCGCGAGCTGGGGTACGAGGCCGCGGTCCACGCGACCGGCCGGTGGAACGGCGTGGCGGTGCTCTCCCGCGTCGGCCTGGAGGACGTGGTCAAGGGCCTGCCCGGCGACCCGGGCTACGACGGCGTGGCCGAGCCGCGCGCCCTCTCGGCGACCTGCGGCCCGGTCCGCGTCTGGTCGGTGTACGTGCCGAACGGCCGCGAGGTCGACCACCCGCACTACGCGTACAAGCTCCAGTGGTTCGAGGCCCTGAAGGCGGCCGTGTCCGGCGACGCGCAGGGCAGCCGCCCCTTCGCGGTCCTGGGCGACTACAACGTGGCGCCGACGGACGACGACGTCTTCGACCCGGCCGCCTTCGTGGGCTCCACCCATGTCACCCCCGCCGAGCGCGCCGCCCTCGCCTCCCTGCGCGAGGCCGGCCTGAGCGACGTCGTGCCGCGCCCGCTGAAGTACGACCGCCCGTTCACGTACTGGGACTACCGCCAGCTCTGCTTCCCGAAGAACCGCGGCATGCGCATCGACCTGGTGTACGGCAACGAGCCCTTCGCGAAGGCCGTCAAGGACTCCTACGTCGACCGGGAGGAGCGCAAGGGCAAGGGTGCCTCGGACCACGCGCCGGTGGTGGTCGACCTCGACGTGTGATGCCACGCTGGGTCCATGCACCTTCCGTTCCCGGGCCGCCGGCACAAGAAGAACGGTGACGACGGGGGTGCCCCCGAGACGGGGGCCCCGCCCGCTCGGGCGCGGGCGGGAGGGGGGAAGCCCCCCGCCGATCCCGACGCGGTCGCCGAGCTGCTGTCCGAGTGCGAGCTGCTCCGCTCGCAGGCGGCTCGGGCGGGCGTCCGCCTCGACCACACCCCGGCCTCCCTGGAGGCCCTGGACCAGATGGTCCCGCGCTGGCGGGACGACCCCGAGACGCTGCCCTGGCTGGGGCATGACGCCGGGCTGTATCTGGGCACGGTGGTGGTGCGGACCGTGCCCGGTGCCGTCTGGCAGATCCGGTCCGCGGGCGAACCCGTCGTACGGCTCGCCTCCGGTCGCGCGGTCGAGGTGGTGCCGGCCGGGCAGGAGTGGGCCGCGAACGGCGCGCCCGAACTGTCCCAGCTGTACGCCGAGATCGCCGAGACCTGACCCGTCGCGGCCCTGGGGCCCGTCTCCCCTCCCGGCTGACTTAAATACGGCTAATGCCGGAGAGGTGCGTGTCGGCTGCTGGCTCCGCTGTCGTCCGGATAGGTTGCGGCGACCAGGACACGACTTCCTCTCCGAGATCCTCGAGCACCGACCGGGGGACCGCGACCCATGTGCCGTACCACCCGGGTGCCCCGCGTCCTGTGCGTCCTCCTCGCCCTTCTGGCCGCCGCCTGCGGCAAGGAGGGCAGCCCGCCGCGCAAGGGCCCGGCGCCCGAGCGGCTCCCGCACTACCGGGTGGCCCGGGACTTCCGCCTCCCCGGCTCCCCGGCCTGGGTCCGGGCGAAGAGACGCGGCCACTTCGTCGTGGGCGCCAAGGAGGACCAGCCCTACCTCGGCGAGAAGGACCCGGCCACCGGTGCCTACTCCGGCTTCGACATCGAGATCGCCAAGATGATGTCCGCCTCCCTGGGCCTCGCGCCGCGGACGATCCGCTTCCGCACGATCGCCTCCGCCAACCGCGAGACCGCCCTCCGGAACGGCCAGATCGACTACTACGTCGGCACCTACACCGTCAACGCCCACCGCAAGAAGCTCGTCGGCTTCGCCGGCCCCTACTACATGGCCGGTCAGTCGCTGCTCGTCCGCACGGACGAGAACGACATCCACGGCCCCCGGGACCTCGCCGGCAGACGCGTCTGCTCGGCGGCCGGTTCGACGTCGTACCGGCGCATCGAGGCCGGCCATCCCAAGGCGGTCCTGGTCGCCTACGACACCTACTCGATCTGTGTCGACAACCTCCTCACCTACCAGGTCGACGCGGTCACCACCGACGACGCCATCCTGATCGGCTACGCGGCCAAGGCCCCCGACGAGCTCAAGGTCGTCGGCCGGCCGTTCTCCAGGGAGCCGTACGGCATCGGCGTCCCGCGCACCGACAACGCCCTGCGCCTCGCCCTCGACGACGCACTGCGGGCCCGCGAGCGCAACGGCGACTGGAAGGCGGCCTACGAGGCCACGCTCGGCCTGTCCGGGGTGCCCGCCCCCGAACCGCCCGCCGTCGACCGCTACCCCGCACGCTGAGCGAGGACGGCATGAACGTACTGACAGACAACTTCGCGACCTACGGCGAAGGCTTCCTCGGCACTCTGGAACTGACCGTCTACGCGTCCTTGCTGGCCCTCGCCCTGGGCTTCGTGATGGCGTCCTTCCGGGTCGCGCCCGTCGGCTCCCTGCGGTTCTTCGGCACCGCGTGGGTGACCGTGCTCCGCAACACCCCGCTCACCCTGCTGTTCTTCGCGGTGCTGCTCGGCCTGCCCCGGTTCGGACTCGTGCTGCCCTTCGAGGTGTTCGCGGTCCTCGCCCTGGGCTGCTACACCTCGGCGTTCATCTGCGAGGTGCTGCGCTCCGGCATCAACACGGTGCCCAGGGGCCAGGGCGAGGCGGCCCGCAGCCTCGGCATGACCTTCGGGCAGACCCTGTCGCTGGTGGTGCTGCCGCAGGCGTTCCGGTCCGTGATCCCGCCCATCGGCTCCACCCTCATCGCCCTCGCCAAGAACTCCGCGATCGCCGGCGCCTTCAGCGTGACCGAGCTGCTCGGCACGTACAGGACGCTCGGCGAGCTCGGCTACGACGCCGTCTGGACGTTCGTCTGGATCGCCGTCGGTTATCTGACCATCACGCTCGCCATCAGCGCCCTGTTCCATCTGCTGGAACGCAAGTTCGGAGTCGTCCGATGACCGAGGCCACCGCGCTCTACGACGTCCCGGGTCCGCACGCCCGGCGACGGCACGCGCTCTACGGTGTCCTGTCCGTCGCCGTCCTGCTCACGCTCGCCGCCTGGATCCTGTATCTCCTCTTCGAAACGGGCCAGTTCACCTCCGCCAAGTGGATGCCCTTCGCCTACCAGGGCGTCCAGGAACTGCTGCTGCGCGGCCTCGCCGACACCCTCGTGGCGTTCGCGATCGCGGCCGTGCTCTCCCTGGCCCTGGGCGTGGTGCTGGCCACCGGCCGGCTGTCGGACCACCGGCCGGTGCGCCGGCTCGCCACGGTCGTCGTGGAGTTCTTCCGCGCGATGCCCGTCCTCGTGATGATCTTCTTCGTCTTCGTGGCGCTGAAGGCGCGGCCGCTGCCCGCGCTGGTGGCCGGACTCACCCTCTACAACGGCTCGGTGCTCGCCGAGGTCTTCCGCTCCGGCGTCCAGGCCGTCGAACGCGGCCAGCGGGAGGCCGCGTTCGCGCTCGGCATGCGCAAGACGCAGGTCATGGCGAACGTCCTGGTCCCGCAGGCGGTGCGTGCCATGCTGCCGGCCGTCATCAGCCAGCTGGTGGTCGTGCTGAAGGACACCTCCCTGGGCTTTCTCATCACCTGTGAGGAGTTCCTCCATGCCGGGAAACTCATCGCCTCCAACCTCGACTACGATTTGCCGTTCATCCCCGTGGTGATGGTGATCTCGCCGATCTACATCGGGATGTGCATGCTGCTCTCGTGGTTCGCCGGCCGGGTGTCCCGCCGTGAGCAGCGCAGCCCCAGGGCCGAGGCCGTGGCTCACGCCACGGCCGGCCCCGGGGCGCTGCTGCCGGGTGGGGAGCCCCCCATGGCCCCGCGACCGTAAGGGGGGCGGCAGTTCACACGGGCCAGGCTCGTCCGGCGGCAGCCGGAGATCACTGCTCGCCGAGTGGGACGGACACGTACGACGGGTCGTCCGCGGGTGAGGAGAAGGTCAGCTGCGCGCCGGACGGGTTGTGCTCGGCGTAGAGCGGGTCGACCGTGTCGACCACCAGCGCGAGGCGGTGCCCGGCGGGCACGTCGTAGGCCGTGGAGAACAGGTCCAGGTCGACGGCGATCGGTTCGCCGGGCGTCCGCCCGTGCCAGGAGTAGGGCGCGTGCGTGACCAGCTTCCCGATCCCGAGCGGGCCCACGTCGTACAGATAGGCGACGAGGGTGCCGCTCTCGTCGGTCGGGGTGAGCGTGGTGTGCAGGCGGGCCGTGCCGCGCACCCGCTGGGCGCTGCCCTGCCGCTCCGACTGCCACACGGCCGCCCAGCGGCGCGGCAGCAGCGGCATCGAGGCGACCGGCGGCAGCTGGGCGACCTGGTCCAGGATGCTGGAGAGGAAGACGACACCGCCGTCCGCGCCGGAGTCGACGTTCGCGTGGATGGTGGTCGAGCCGCCGAGCGCCAGCTTCTTCCGGGTCGCGGCGACCGACTTCCAGTCCGGGTAGCCCTCGTATCCCCCCGCGCCACGGGACTTCAGCCGGACCGGCTGCTCGCGCTCGACGCCGTTGTCGGCGCCCTTGAGGTAGTGGTCGAGCCAGCGCTCGGTGTCCGTCCAGACGTCGTTGGGCAGTCCGAACAGGCCGGTCAGTTCCGCGGTCGCGTGATCGCCCGGGCGCAGCTCCAGCCGCTTGGGGACCGTCAGCTTCTCGTAGAACGAGGCGTACTGGTTCGCGGGGAAGACCGTGTCGCCCCAGGCGTTGGCGAGCATGACGGCGGCGCCGTTGCTGTTCAGCTGGTCGACGTAGGTCATGGCGGAACGTTTCCGCCCCCAGTCGATCATCTCCTGTTCCCTGTCCAGGTTCGAGGAGTACAGGTTGTCGAAGATGCGGCGCAGCTCGGGGCTCTCGCGGCCGGTGAGGGTGGCCGCGCCGTCCAGGACGGCCGCCGCCTGGAGGTGCTGCGTGCGGCCCGAGTAGATCGAGTCGATGAGGTCGGCCCAGCCGCTGAGCGCGGCCACGGCCTTGACGCGTTTGTCGTGGGCGGCGGTGAGCAGGCTGATCCCGGCGCCGTACGACACCCCTGCCATGCCGACGTGGTCCGGGTCGGCCGGGGTGTGCGCGAGGGCCCAGTCGATGACCTTGGAGGCGTCCGCTGTGTCGGGCGGACCGGCCACTTCTATCTGGCCGCCGGACTGCCAGAAGCCGCGCACGTTGTAGCTGACCACCACATAGCCGGAGTCGGCGAGTTTCTGCGCCTGCGCCAGGTACTCGACCTGGGGCAGGCCCCAGCTCGTGGGCAGCACGATGAGCGGGTAGCGGTGCGATCCGTCGGCGCCCTGGGGCGTGAGGACGTTGGCCTTCAGTACGGTGCCGCCGTCCCCGGCGATGTCCACGAAGCGGACGGAGGGGGCGGCTTCGGCGGCCGGTGCCAGACCGACGACGGTGCCGGCGATCAGTGCCGCGGAGACGGCTCCGGCGGCGGAGGCGCGCAGAGCGGTGCGACCTGGTCCCATGGGTCACTCCTTCACTCGTGACAGTGCAAAGTGACCCGACGGTAACCGCGCCCTCTTACCGTAAGTAACCCGTCGGTAAGTTACGTGCGGGTAAAGATTGTTGACGTGTGAGACTGTTGAACGGTCAGGCGGCGTCCGCGGAGGCCGGTTCCGGCAGCGGGCGCAGCGCGGCCCGCGTCACGTCCGCCACCAGCTCGACCACGTCCGGGCCGTACGCCTGCGAGTTGACCACCTTCAGCAGCAGCACGAAGGGGCCGGTGCCGTGCTTGCGGTGCAGCCGCTCGTGGTGCCGGGCGAGATAGCGGGTGGCGGCCTGGTTGGTGATGGCGCGCTGGCCGCAGAAGAGGAACACCGGGCGGGAGTTCGTCCGCCCGTCCGCGGTGAGCCGGGCGAGCAGCACGTACTCGCTCCGGCCGCGGTCCATGCGGTACTCCTCGGTGCCGATCCGCAGGCTGCCCTGCTCCGGCCCCGCGTCGGTCTCGACGTTCATCCGCACGCCCGGCAGCAGCGAAGCGAGATGAGCCGCCATCCGGTGATTCGAGTACGGCCCGCCCACGCAGAACTCCGTACGCTCGCCGAAGCCCTGCTGCGTGGCGTCGTGCGCCACGACCTGGGCGCGCGCGTTGCAGTCCTTGATCAGCGCGGCGAGCTCCAGCAGGGCGAACACGTCGTACCGCATCACCGCCAGCTCCGGCCCGCCCGCCTTGTGGTTGACCACCATCAGCGACTCGGAGTGGTCCGGCAGTCCGAAGAAGACCTGCTTGCGCCGCAGTCGGCGCTTCCACAGATACGTCCGGGACACCCAGCCGAGCGCGGCCGAGACGCCCGCGGCGATGACACCCAGGACGATGTTGCGCACGTCGTCGTTCATGGCCGCGCATGCTAGCGGCCCCG
This sequence comes from Streptomyces naphthomycinicus, assembly GCF_020400595.1. Taxonomy (GTDB): domain Bacteria; phylum Actinomycetota; class Actinomycetes; order Streptomycetales; family Streptomycetaceae; genus Streptomyces; species Streptomyces naphthomycinicus. The sequence continues at coordinate 27,976 of NZ_JAINRE010000033.1, forward strand.
GACGACCCCTACGTACCTGCGTTCGATCTGTGACGTGGTGTGAAGGAGCACCGAGGCGTACTGTCGGTACAGCACCGAACTGGTTACGCTGCGCGGACTGTCCCGACGGGAGGTACGCATGGGTCGCCCAGGTACGCGGAGACTGGCGGTTCTGGCGGTCTCGGCCGCCGTGGTGTCGGTGGGTGCGGCGGCGCCGCCCGCCGCGACGACGAGCAGGACGGCCGCCAAGGTTCCCGTGGCCGTGGGCTACGGCGGTGCCGTCGCCAGCGTCGACGCGGACGCCTCCGCCGCCGGCATCGAGGTGCTCAAGCGCGGCGGCAACGCGGTGGACGCGGCCGTCGCCACCGCCGCCGCGCTCGGTGTCACCGAGCCCTACTCCGCCGGTGTCGGCGGAGGCGGCTACTTCGTCTACTACGACGCCGGATCCCGGACCGTGCACACCATCGACGGCCGCGAGACCGCACCGCTCGCCGCGGACTCCGACCTGTTCACCGAGAACGGCAAGCCGCTCCCCTTCGCCGACGCCGTCAGCAGCGGCCTCGCTGTCGGCACCCCGGGCACCCCCGCCACCTGGCAGCGGGCGCTGGACGCATGGGGGAGCAGAAGCCTCGGCACCGTCCTGAAGCCGGCCGAGCGCATAGCCCGCGACGGCTTCACGGTGGACGACACCTTCCGCTCGCAGACCGCGTCCAACGAGACGCGGTTCCGGTATTTCCCCGACACCGCGAAGCTGTTCCTGCCGGACGGCAGGCTCCCCGTCGTCGGCTCCACCCTGAAGAACCCCGAACTCGCCCGCACCTACGAGGAGCTGGGCCGCAAGGGCGTCGACGCGATCTACCGCGGGGACATCGGCGACGACATCGTCAAGACGGTCGAACACCCGCCCGTGGACCCCGCCTCCGGCTGGAACGCCCGCCCCGGCAAGCTCGCCGAGAAGGACCTGGCCGTCTACCGCGCCAAGCTCCAGGCGCCCACCAGGACGTCCTACCGCGGCCTGAACGTGTACTCCATCGCCCCCTCCTCCTCCGGCGGCACCACGGTCGGTGAGGCCCTCAACATCCTGGAGAACACGGACCTTTCGAAGGCGAGCGAGGTGCAGTACCTGCACCACTACATCGAGGCCTCCCGGATCGCCTTCGCCGACCGCGGACGCTGGGTCGGCGACCCCGCCTTCGAGGACGTACCCACCAGGCAGCTGCTGTCGCAGCGGTACGCCGACTCGCGGGCCTGCCTGATCAAGGACGACGCGGTCCTCGCCAGCCCCCTCGCCCCGGGCGACCCCCGCCACCCCGCCGCCTGCGGCAAGGGCGGCACGGCCGCTCCCACGACGTACGAGGGCGAGAACACCACCCATCTGACGGTGGCCGACAAGTGGGGCAACGTCGTCGCCTACACGCTCACCATCGAGCAGACCGGCGGCAGCGGCATCACCGTCCCGGGTCGCGGCTTCCTGCTCAACAACGAGCTGACCGACTTCTCCTTCGCCCCGGCCAACCCGGCCGTCCACGACCCGAACCTGCCGGGCCCGGGCAAGCGTCCGCGCTCCTCGATCTCGCCGACGATCGTCCTGGACCGGCACGACAGGCCCGTGGTGGCGCTCGGCTCGCCGGGCGGCGCGACCATCATCACCACCGTGCTCCAGACGCTCACCGGCTTCCTGGACCGGCACCTGCCCCTGGTGGACGCCATCGCCGCACCCCGCGCCAGCCAGCGCAACGCCGCCCGCACCGAGCTGGAGCCGGGCCTGTACAACAGCGATCTGCGGGGGCGGCTGGAGGCCCTCGGGCACTCCTTCGGCCTCAACCCCGAGATCGGCGCGGCCACCGGTGTGCAGCGGCTGCCGGACGGGAAGTGGCTGGCCGCCGCCGAGAAGGTACGGCGCGGCGGCGGCTCCGCGATGGTGGTGAACCCGGCACCTTGACGACACCTTGAGGATGGTGGTGAACCCGCCGCCCTGACGGACGGCGGTGAACCCGGACGGTGGTGCACCCGGCAGCCTGACGGACGGTGGTGAACCCGGCACTCCGACGGCCCCCCACCGTCCGCGCGGCCCGCCCGTCACCCTGATGGCGACGGCCGCCGCCGCGGGCCCCGGGGTCAGAGTTCGGGCGCGGGCGGCCGCGCTTCCTCCGCGCGGAAGTCCAGCCGTCCGTCCCGGGCGTCCACCGTCACCCGGCCGCCCTCGGTGACCGTGCCGTTCAGCAGCAGGCGGGACAGCTGGTTGTCCACCTCCCGCTGGATGGTGCGGCGCAGCGGCCGGGCGCCGTACTCCGGCTGGTAGCCGCGCTCGGCGAGCCAGTCCACGGCCGCGGGCGTGAACTCCACGGTCACGCCCTGCCCGTCCATCAGCCGCCGGGTGCTCTCCAGCAACAGATCGGTGATCTGCCGCAGTTGCTCGCTCGTCAGCTGGCGGAAGACCACGATCTCGTCGATCCGGTTGAGGAACTCCGGCCGGAAGTGGTCCCGCAGCGGACGCAGGATCTGCTCGCGCCGCGCCTCCTCGTCGGCCTCCGCACCCCCCGGCCCGAACCCGATCCCGGCACCCCGCCGGGTGATCGCCTCGGAGCCCAGGTTGCTGGTCATGACGATGACCGTGTTGGTGAAGTCCACGGTCCGGCCCTGGGAGTCGGTGAGCCGGCCGTCGTCCAGGACCTGGAGAAGGATGTTGAAGACGTCCGGGTGCGCCTTCTCCACCTCGTCCAGCAGCAGCAGCGAGTACGGGTGCCTGCGCACCACCTCGGTGAGCTGCCCGGCCTCCTCGTGGCCCACGTAGCCGGGCGGGGCGCCCACCAGCCGGGAGACCGTGTGCCGCTCCTGGTACTCGCTCATGTCGAGGCGGACCATGCGGTCCTCGCTGCCGAACAGCACCTCGGCGAGCGCGCGGGCCAGCTCGGTCTTGCCGACGCCGGTCGGGCCGAGGAAGAGGAAGCTGCCGATCGGCCGGTGCGGGCTGGCCAGCCCCGCGCGGGACCGCAGCACCGCCTCGGACACCACGGCGACGGCCTCCTCCTGGCCGACCACCCGCTGGTGCAGATGTTCCTCCAGGCCGAGCAGCCGTTCCTTCTCCTCCTGCGTCAGCCGGCTGACCGGGATGCCGGTCTGCCGCGACACCACCGCCGCGATGGCCTCCGCCGTCACCTCCAGCTGCCCCTCGTCGGCCTTGTCCTCGTTGCTGGCCTCCACGATCTGCCGCTTCAGCTCGCCGATCCGGTCGCGCAGCTGCTTGGCCTGCTCGTAGTCCTCGTCCGCGACCGCCTGGTCCTTGTCCCGGACCAGCTGCTCGACCGAGCGTTCCATCGCGCGCACGTCCGTGCCCTTGGTCCGGGCGCCGAGCCGCACCCGGGCGCCCGCCTGGTCGATCAGGTCGATCGCCTTGTCCGGCAGCCGCCGGTCGGTGAGATACCGGTCGGACAGCTCCACGGCGGCGACCAGCGCCTCGTCGGTGTACTGGACCTGGTGGTGGGCCTCGTAGCGGTCGCGCAGCCCGCGCAGGATCTCGATCGTGTCCTCGACCGTCGGCTCGGGCACCAGGATCGGCTGGAACCGGCGGGCCAGCGCCGCGTCCTTCTCGATCCGGCGGAACTCCTCCAGCGTGGTGGCGCCCACGATGTGCAGCTCGCCCCGGGCGAGGGCGGGCTTGAGGATGTTCCCGGCGTCCATCGCGCCGCCCTCGCCGCCGGAACCGGCGCCCACGACGGTGTGCAGCTCGTCGATGAAGACGATCAGCCGGTCGGAGTGGGCGCGGATCTCCTCCACGATGTTGTTCAGCCGCTCCTCGAAGTCGCCCCGGTAGCGGGTGCCGGCCACGACGCCGGTGAGGTCCAGGGCGACCACCCGGCGCCCGGCCAGGACGTCGGGTACGTCCCCGTCGGCGATCCGCTGGGCCAGCCCCTCCACTATGGCCGTCTTGCCGACGCCCGCGTCACCGATCAGCACCGGGTTGTTCTTGCCGCGCCGCGACAGCACCTCGATGGTCTGCTCGATCTCCGTGTCCCGGCCGATCACCGGGTCGATCCGGCCCTGCCGGGCCATCTCGGTCAGATCGCGGCCGTACTTGTCGAGGGTGGGCGTGCCGGTCGGCCGCTGCCGCTCCGGGCGGGGCTGCGTGGCCTCCGGCGTCTCGGGAGGCAGGGCGCCCGGCGAGAACCGGGCCGCGTTCAGGATGTGCCCGGCCGCCGAGTCCGGATTCGCGGCCAGCGCGCTCAGCACGTGCTCCGGGCCGATGTAACCCGCGCCGCTCGACCGCGCCATGTCGTGCGCGTCCAGCAGGGCCCGCTTGACGGCCGGGGTCAGCGACAGCGAGGTCGGCGGCGGGGCCTCGCCCGGCTGGTGCTGGACCGGGCCCGCGCGGTCGTCGATCTCCGTCGCGAGCGAGTCGGGGTCCGCGCCCGCCCGGCTCAGCAGGCTCCGGGTGGGCTCCTTCGACACGGCCGCCCGCAGCAGGTGCTGCGTGTCGAGATCCCGGCTGCCGTGCTCGGCGGCGTACTGGGCGGCTCCTCTGACCAGCTCCCGGGCCGGCTGGCTGAGCAGACGGCCGATGTCGATGTGGCGCGGCCCTTGCGCTCCGCTGCTGCTGGGGAGACCCCCGAAGAAGCGGGCCATGAATTCGCCGAAGGGGTCAGGAGGGTAGCCGTTGGTCATGGCGCAATTCCTTCGCTGACGACATGCGGAGCGGCCGGGTAACCCGGAGGCGGGTTGCTCATGCCCACGATGTCACGATCTGTGGGGGTGGGCATGTTCGCCTGCGGGGGAGGAGTGCACCGTCGTCCGGCGGTCGTGGGCGGCCGGGCCGTGCCTGTCGTCCGGCGGTGGCGGGCGGCCGGGCCGTGCCTGTCGTCCGGCGGTGGCGGGCGGGATCCGGCCGGCCGCGGCCGCGGGGCGCGGCCGCGTGCCCGCTGGGCCTCCGGTCGCTCAGGGGGTTTCCCTCGCCGTCAGCACCCGGGGGCCGTCCTCCGTGATCGCCACGGTGTGCTCGACGTGGGCCGCGCGGGAGCGGTCCGTCGTCTTCAGGGTCCAGCCGTCGTCCGCCTCGTGGTAGGCGTCCGTGCCGCCGGCGATCAGCATCGGCTCGATGGCGAGGACCATGCCGGGGCGGAGCGGGACGCCGCGGCCGGGCCGGCCCTCGTTCGGGACCTCGGGCTCCTCGTGCATCCGGCGCCCCACGCCGTGGCCGCCGAAGCCTTGCGGGATGCCGTAGCCGGCCGTGCGGCAGACCCGGCCGACGGCGTGGGCGATGTCGCCGATGCGGTTGCCCACGACGGCCGCCGCGATGCCCGCCGCCAGCGCCTGTTCGGCGGTCTCGATCAGCCGGAGGTCGGCGGGGCGCGGGCGGCCCACCACGAAGCTGATCGCCGAGTCGCCGACCCAGCCGTCCAGGGCGGCGCCGCAGTCGAGGGAGAGCAGGTCGCCGTCGCGGAGCCGGTAACCGGTGGGGATGCCGTGCACGATCGCGTCGTTCACCGAGGCGCAGATCACCGCGGGGAACGGGGTCGGCGCGAAGGAGGGGCGGTAGCCGAGGAAGGGCGAGGACGCGCCCGCCTCGCGCAGCACCTCCCGGGCCACCTCGTCCAGCTCCAGCAGTGAGACGCCGACGCCCGCGGCCTTCCGTGCCGCCGTCAGGGCGCGCCCGACGACTTGGCCCGCCGCGTGCATCGCGTCGATCGACGTCTTCGTCTTCAGTTCCATCATGCCAATTACTATACCGGTATTTGAATGGGGTCGAGCAGAGGGCAGAATGGGGGGCATGGTGCGCACCCCACTCACCCCCGAAGAGCGCGAGCGCGGCGAGCGGCTCGGGCAGCTGCTGCGCGCGGCGCGCGGCGGCCGGAGCATGGCCGACGTCGCCGCCGAGGCGGGTGTCTCCGCGGAGACGCTCCGCAAGATCGAGACGGGGCGGGCGCCCACACCGGCGTTCTTCACCGTGGCCGCGCTGGCGGGCGTCCTCGGTCTGTCCATGGACGAACTGGTCGCACGGTGTGCCCTGGTGCCCGTCTGAGGTCTCCGCGCTCTGCCGGAAAACTCTCCGTAGCAAGCCCGTAACACAACTGGTGTTGCCTACCGGACGGAGCACTGGCGGTCGGGCGGGAGCTGGGCGATGGCTGTGGGACAACTACCCGGTCGGGTACGGGAGTTCGCGAGCTATCTGGACGCCCTGCTGGCGCGTCTCGATCCCCGGGGCGGCTGGAGCGGGGTCTTCTGGCAGCGGGACCCCGAGGGCATGCGCGCCTGCCTGGACGGGCGCGAGGTGCCGCCGTGGGACGTGGTGGAGTCGCTGCTGGAGGACCTCGGCGCGGCGTACGGCCCCGCCGCCGCGACGGCCGAGCGGGAACGGGCCCGCGCACTGCACACCGCCGCGCTCACCGCGTACGACGCCCGGTCCGGCGCCCGGGACGTGCTGCTCGGCCGGCTCGACGGCATGCTCCGCGAGCAGCGGTACGCCGCGGAGCGCCACGCCGAGCTGAGCCGCCTGCTGTCCGCGCCGAGAACCGCGGAGGAGGCCGAGTCCCTCCGTTCCGACCTGGCCTGGGCCCGCGACGACCACGCCCGTGCCACGGCCCGCTGCGCCGAACTCCGCGCCCGGCTGGCGGAGTCGGACCGGCGCCGGCCGACGGGACCGCCCCCGCGGGCGGCCACGCCCGCGCCCCCCGCCCGGCCGGCCGCACCGCCGGCCACCGGCCTCGCCCACCCGGCCGGGCCATCGGTTACCGCCGCCGGACTCGCCCACCCGGCCGGACCACCGGCCACCGCCGCCGCTGCCGGATCCGCCCACCCGGCCGGACTATCAGCCACCGCCACCGGATCCGCCCACCCGGCCGGCGCCCCCACGAGCGGGCCCGGCGACCCCACGAGCGTGCCCGGCGCCCCCGCCCCCGCCGCCCCGATCGCCGGTGCGCCGCCGTCGGGCGCCCCGCTCTCGCCCGGCGGCGCCGCTTTACCCGGCGCCCCCGCCCCGGCCCGCGGCGAGAACGCCTCGTCCGGCGCTCCCGCCCGGCCCCGCAAGCGGCGACGCGGCGGTGCGCGGTTCGCCGGAGGCGCCGACGAGGACGGCGTCGCCCCGGTCGTCACCCCGGTCGCCGTGCCGGAGGCGGCCTCGGCCGGGCCGGAGGCCGGCGGCGGACGCCGTACGCCTCGCGGGGCCCGGTTCGCCGGAGCCGGGGAGGTGGTCGAGGCGGTGGCGCCGGTGGTGGACGAGGAGGCCGGCGCGGCGGTCGGCGAAGCCGTCGCACGGCTGGCACGGCTGCGCGCCGAGGGGCGCAGCGGCGAGGCGCACGTCCTGCTGGTCGAGGCCGCCCGATGGCCCGTGGGCCGGCTGCCGCTGCTCGCCGACGCCCTGCACCGGGCCGGGCTCGGCGCCGACTGGGCCACGCTGCTGTGGGAGGCCGCCGCGCTGCCCGCCGAACGGCTGGTCGCCGCCGCCGACGCGCTCGCCGCGGCCGGGCGGGACGACGACGGGCGGCAGATGCTGCGGCAGGGGGTGGCGCGGCCCGCGGAGCAGCTCGGCGCCGCCGTGCTCCGGCTGGCCGACGAGGGGCGGGACAGGGAGCTGCGGGCCCTGCTGGACGCCTGTGTACGGGGCCGCACGCCCGAGGAGGCCGCCCGGTGTGCCGCCGTCGAGCCCGGGCGGCTGGTTCCGCTGCTGCTGGGCGCCGCGCTCGGCGTCTCCGACGAACGGCACTGGGATCTCGTGCACGCACTGCGCGTCGCGGGGTACGCGCCGTGACCGATGCCGGCCGGCGGCGTCCCGGTCTGCCCCGGTCCGCCCCCTGACCGGGGGACCCGCTCACCCACAGGAGTGTGAAACGTGATCGACTCCGCGGGTTGACGACGATGGTCTTGGCAAGGGCCTCGCAGAGGCTTACGTTCGTGCCTCTACGGCCTGCTCTACGGGCGTAGAGGCTCTGACGTCGTGTCGAAGGAGCAGCTCATGGCCAACGTCGTCCGCGCCGCTCTGGTCCAGGCCACCTGGACCGGCGACACCGAGTCCATGGTGGCGAAACACGAGGAGCACGCCCGCGAGGCGGCCCGCCGGGGCGCGAAGATCATCGGGTTCCAGGAGGTCTTCAACGCGCCGTACTTCTGCCAGGTCCAGGAGCCGGAGCACTACCGCTGGGCCGAGCCCGTGCCCGACGGGCCGACCGTCCGCCGGATGCGGGACCTGGCCCGCGAGACCGGCATGGTGATCGTCGTCCCGGTCTTCGAGGTCGAGCAGTCCGGCTTCTACTACAACACCGCCGCCGTGATCGACGCCGACGGGACCTGTCTCGGCAAGTACCGCAAGCACCACATCCCGCAGGTCAAGGGCTTCTGGGAGAAGTACTACTTCAGGCCCGGCAACCTGGGCTGGCCCGTCTTCGACACCGCCGTCGGCAAGGTCGGCGTCTACATCTGCTACGACCGGCACTTCCCCGAGGGCTGGCGGCAACTGGGACTCAACGGAGCCCAGTTGGTCTACAACCCCTCGGCCACCCACCGGGGCCTGTCCGCCCACCTGTGGCGGCTGGAGCAGCCCGCCGCGGCCGTCGCCAACGAGTACTTCGTCGCCGCCATCAACCGGATCGGCCAGGAGGAGTACGGCGACAACGACTTCTACGGAACGTCGTACTTCGTGGACCCGCGCGGGCAGTTCGTGGGCGAGCCGGCCGGCGACAAGACCGAGGAACTCCTCGTCCGCGACCTGGACTTCGACCTCATCGAGGAAGTGCGGCAGCAGTGGGCCTTCTACCGTGACCGCCGCCCCGACGCCTACGAAGGGCTGGTGCAGCCGTGAACGACCTCCACTCCCGCCACCGCCGGGTCATGCCCGACTGGCTGGCGCTCTACTACGACGACCCGATCGAGATCACCCACGGCGAGGGCCGGCACGTCTGGGACTCCGCGGGACGCAGGTACCTGGACTTCTTCGGCGGCATCCTGACCACGATGACCGCGCACGCGCTGCCCGAGGTGACCAAGGCGGTCAGCGAGCAGGCCGGCCGGATCATCCACTCCTCGACCCTCTACCTCAACCGGCCGATGGTCGAACTCGCCGAACGAATCGCCCAGTTGAGCGGCGTCCCGGACGCCCGGGTGTTCTTCACGACCTCCGGCACCGAGGCCAACGACACCGCCCTGCTGCTCGCCACCGCCCACCGCCGCAGCAACACCGTCCTGGCCATGCGCAACAGCTACCACGGCCGGTCCTTCAGCACGGTCGGCATCACCGGCAACCGCGGCTGGTCACCGACCTCCCTGTCCCCGTTGCAGACCCTGTACGTCCACGGGGGCGTGCGCACCCGGGGGCCGTTCGCCGCTCTCGACGACCGCGCGTTCGTCGACGCCTGTGTCGCCGACCTGGAGGACGTCCTCGGCCACACCCGGCCGCCGGCCGCGCTGATCGCCGAACCGGTGCAGGGCGTCGGCGGTTTCACCTCGCCGCCCGACGGGCTGTACGCGGCCTTCCGGGAAGTGCTGGACGCCCACGGGATCCTGTGGATCGCCGACGAGGTGCAGACCGGCTGGGGCCGCACCGGCGACCACTTCTGGGGCTGGCAGGCGCACGCCGGCAGCGGCCCGCCGGACATCGTCACCTTCGCCAAGGGCATCGGCAACGGCATGTCCGTCGGCGGCGTCATCGCCCGCGCCGAGATCATGAACTGCCTGGACGCCAACAGCATCTCCACGTTCGGCGGCACCCAGATCACCATGGCCGCCGGCCTCGCCAACCTCGCCTACCTCCTCGAACACGATCTCCAGGGCAACGCCCGGCGCGTGGGCGGGCTGCTCATCGAGCGGCTGCGGGCGGTCGCCGCGCAGCTGCCGGGGGTGCGCGAGGTGCGCGGGCGCGGCCTGATGATCGGCGTCGAGCTGGTCGAACCGGGCACGGACAAGGCCGACCCGCGGGCCGTCGCCGCCGTGCTGGAGGCGGCACGGGAGGGCGGGCTGCTCCTGGGCAAGGGCGGCGGACACGACACCAGCGCCCTCCGGATCGCCCCGCCGCTGTCGCTGACCGTCGCCGAGGCCGAGGAGGGCGCGGCGATCCTGGAGCGCGCGCTGCGCAGCCCGTACGAGCACGGCTGAGGGGCCCGCACCGCGCCGTGGGGGAGCAGGTACGAGAGAACAGGTGTACGGCCATGACGACGACCCCGGAGTACCGGCACACCGGTCCGCAGCCGCCCGAACCCGTCCTCTCCGTGCGCCAGGTGCTGGCCCTGGAGCGGGTGCTCGCCGGTGAGCCCGAGGTCGTCGCCGGTGCCGGACAGCTCGACCGGCCGGTGCGCTGGGTCCATGTCGCCGAGGCCGCCGACGTCGGCGTGATGCTCAGCGGCGGCGAGATGGTCCTCACCACCGGTGTGCTGCTCGCCGGGGACGAGGCCCGGCAGGCCGAGTACGTCCGGTCCCTGCACCGGGCCGAGGCGGCGGCCGTCGTCCTCGGCCTCGGACGGGCCTTTCCCGCCCCGCCCGAGGTGATGCGGCGGGCGGCCGAGCGGTGCGGGCTGCCGATGGTCGTGCTGCACCGGCCGTTCCCCTTCGCCGAGCTCACCGAGGAGGTGCAGTCCCGGCTGGTACGGCGGAAGTACGCCGCGATCAGCCTGTCGGAGACGGTACGCACCGCCCTCACCGGACTGATCACGGCGGGCGCCCCGCTGCAAGGGCTGCTCGACGAGATCGCCCGGCACAGCGGCTGCCCGGTCGTCGTCACCAATCTCGCCCACCGCGTCCTCGGCACGGCGGGCGAGCGGTCCGCGGTGGACGACGTGCTGCGCGACTGGGAGCGGATCGCCCGGCAGGCGGGCGCCGGCGCGGCCGACGGCTGGATCCACGCCGAGCTGGGCGGGCGCGGGGAGCGGTGGGGCCGGCTGCTGCTGTGCGGCTACCGGGGCGAGCCGGCCACCGGGCGGCTGCTCGCCGACCGGGGGGCCGAGGCCCTGGTGCTGCACCGGATGCTCGGCGGGGGCTCGGCGCACAGCTGGGAGGAGCAGTCCGCGCAGAGCCTGCTGACCGACCTCGTCTCCGGGGTCGTACCGGCCCGGCAGCTGCTGCCGCGGGCCCGGGCGGCCGGACTGCCGGTCAACCGGCGCACCTTCGTCCCGCTCGTCGTCCGCGACCGCAGCCCGGAGGGGCTCGACCGGGTGCTCCGCCTGCTGGGGCTGCCGGGCATCGTCGCCGAACTGGCCGACGGGACCGCCGCCGTGCTGCTCAGCCTCGCCCGCGACCAGGACGCCGAGGCGCTCACCGCGCACTTCGCGGCCCGGCTGCGGGCCGGGGCACCGGCCGTGGTGGCCGCCGCAGGCCCGCGTACCGGCTGGGAGGACGTGCCCGCGGGACTGCGCGAGGCCCAGCACGTCGCGGACGCCGTGGCCGGCTCCTTCGCCGCCCTGGACCTGCCGGACGTGGTCCGCCTCAAGGACGTGCATCTGCGCGGGCTGATCCGGCTGCTGCGCGACGACCCCCAGGTGCAGTCGTTCGCGGAGCGCGAGCTGGACGGGCTGCTGTGCGCGGCCGAACCCGAACTGCTGAACGTCCTGCGGACCTATCTGGCGACGGGCCGCAACAAGTCCCGCACCGCCCAGCTCCACCATGTCTCCCGCCCGGCCCTCTACCGCCGCCTGGAGGCCATACAGGGCCGCCTCGGTGTCGACCTGGACGACTTCGAACAGGCGGCCTCCGTGCACATAGCGCTCCTCGCGCACGACGCGCAACAGGGGTGAAACATGCGACGACCTGCGACAACGACGGTGAAACATGGGACCGCGCACACGTGACACGGTGACACGCCGACCGCCCGCGGACGTGACACGCTGCCCGTCGAACCGGCCGTCCTGGCTTCCTAGGCTCACCGCACACCGAGCTACCGGAGGTCCCGATGAGCCGAGTGATCCGTGCCGCCCTCTTCCAGACCGCCTGGACCGGCGACAAGGAATCCATGATCCAGGTCCACGAGCAGGCGGCCCGCGACGCCGCCGCCCAGGGTGCCCAAGTCCTCTGCTTCCAGGAGCTGTTCTACGGCCCCTACTTCTGCCAGGTCCAGGACAAGGCGTTCTACGAGTACGCCGAGCGGATCCCCGAGGGCCCGACCGTCCGGCGCTTCCAGACCCTCGCCCACGAGCTGGGCATCGTCCTGGTCCTGCCCATGTACGAGGAGGAGCAGCCGGGCGTGCTCTACAACACCGCGGCGGTGATCGACGCGGACGGCTCCTACCTCGGCAAGTACCGCAAGACCCACATCCCCCAAGTGCAGGGATTCTGGGAGAAGTTCTACTTCCGCCCGGGCAACAGCGGCTGGCCCGTCTTCGACACCGCCGCCGGCCGGATCGGCGTCTACATCTGCTACGACCGCCACTTCCCCGAGGGCTGGCGGGCACTGGGACTCGCCGGAGCCGAGATCGTCTTCAACCCCTCGGCCACCTCCCGCGGCCTGTCCCGCTACCTGTGGCAGCTGGAGCAGCCCGCGGCGGCGGTCGCCAACGAGTACTTCGTCGGCGCGATCAACCGGGTCGGCGTGGAGGACCTGGGCGACAACGACTTCTACGGCACCACGTACTTCGTGGACCCGGAGGCGCGGTTCGTCGGCGAAGTGGCGAGCGACAAGGAGACCGAACTCGTCGTCCGCGACCTGGACCTGGCCAGGCTCCGCGAGGTCCGCGACCGCTGGCAGTTCTACCGCGACCGGGCGCCGGGAGCGTACGAACCGCTGACGGCACCGTAGCGGCGCCCCCGAAGGAACGCGGGCAGTGCCCGATACGCGGCCACCCCCGCGCGGGCACGCCCAGGCACAACGCACCCGAAGACGACCGCGAAGGAGAGGGCCCATGAACCGCCGCACCGTCATCCGTGGTGGTCTCGTCATCACCGCGTCGGACGAGATCCACGCCGACGTCCTGATCGAGGAAGGCCGCATCGCCGCCCTCGCCGCCTCCGGCACCCCGGCCGCCCAGGCGTTCACCGCCGACCGCGTGATCGACGCCACGGGGAAGTACGTCATCCCGGGCGGCGTCGACGGCCACACCCACATGGAGCTGCCGTTCGGCGGCACCTTCGCCTCCGACACCTTCGAGACCGGCACCCGCGCCGCGGCCTGGGGCGGCACGACGACCATCGTGGACTTCGCGGTGCAGAGCGTCGGTCACACCCTGCGCGAGGGCCTGGACACCTGGCATGCCAAGGCCGAGGGAAACTGCGCCATCGACTACGCCTTCCACATGATCGTCTCCGATGTGAACCAGGAGACGCTCAAGGAGATGGACCTGCTGATCGAGGAGGGGGTCACGAGCTTCAAGCAGTTCATGGCCTACCCCGGCGTGTTCTACTCCGACGACGGGCAGATCCTGCGCGCCATGCAGCGCTCCGCCGAGAACGGCGGCCTGATCATGATGCACGCCGAGAACGGCATCGCGATCGACGTGCTGGTCGAGCAGGCGCTGGCCCGGGGCGAGACGGACCCCCGCTACCACGGGGAGGTCCGCAAGGCCCTGCTGGAGGCCGAGGCCACGCACCGGGCCATCCGGCTCGCCCAGGTCGCCGGAGCGCCCCTGTACGTCGTGCACGTCTCGGCCGCGGAGGCGGTGGCCGAGCTGGTACGCGCCCGGGACGAGGGGCTGAACGTCTTCGGCGAGACCTGCCCGCAGTACCTGTTCCTGTCCACCGGCAACCTCGCCGAACCCGGCTTCGAGGGTGCCAAGTACGTGTGCAGCACACCGCTCAGGCCGAAGGAGCACCAGGCCGCCCTGTGGAAGGGCCTGCGCACCAACGACCTCCAGGTGGTCTCCACCGACCACTGCCCCTTCTGCTTCACCGGCCAGAAGGAGCTGGGCCGCGGCGACTTCTCCAAGATCCCCAACGGGCTGCCGGGCGTGGAGAACCGCATGGACCTGCTCCACCAGGCCGTCCTCGACGGGTACATCTCCCGCCGGCGCTGGATCGAGATCGCCTGCGCCACCCCGGCCCGCATGTTCGGCCTGTACCCGAAGAAGGGCACCATCACCCCGGGCGCCGACGCGGACGTCGTCGTCTACGACCCGCACGCCGAGCAGGTGATGTCCGCCGGGACCCACCACATGAACGTCGACTACTCGGCGTACGAGGGCAGGCGCGTCACCGGCCGCGTCGAGACGGTCCTGTCCCGCGGCGAGGTCGTCATCGACCGGCGGGAGTACACCGGACACGCCGGGCACGGCGTCTTCACCCCGCGCTCCACCTGTCAGTACCTCAACTAGGAGTGGCGCCCATGGACTTCGGACTCGTCCTGCAGACCGACCCGCCGGCCTCCCGCGTCGTCAGCCTGATGAAACGGGCCGAGCGCAACGGCTTCCGCTACGGCTGGACCTTCGACTCCGCCGTGCTCTGGCAGGAGCCGTTCGTGATCTACAGCCAGATCCTGGCGAACACCCGGAAGCTGACCGTCGGCCCGATGGTCACCAATCCGGGCACCCGCACCTGGGAGGTCACCGCCTCCACCTTCGCCACCCTCAACGACATGTTCGGCAACCGCACCGTCTGCGGCATCGGCCGCGGCGACTCCGCCATGCGCGTCGCCGGCCGCAAACCCAACACCCTCGCCCGGATCAGCGAGGCCATGAAGGTCATCCGGGCCCTGGGCCGCGGCGAGGAGGCGGACCTCGGCGGCACCGTCGTGAGGTTCCCGTGGATCAAACCGGACGCCCGGCTCCCCGTGTGGATGGCCGCGTACGGCCCCAAGGCGCTGAAGATGACCGGCGAGGAGGCCGACGGATTCATCCTCCAGCTCGCCGACCTGTACCTCACCGAGTACATGGTGAAGGCCGTCAAGGACGCGGCGGTGGCCGTCGGCCGCGATCCGTCCGAGGTGACCATCTGCGTGGCCGCCCCGGCGTACGTCACCGAGGACGACTCGCCCGAGGCACTCGCCCACGCCCGGGACCAGTGCCGGTGGTTCGGCGGCATGGTCGGCAACCACGTGGCCGACCTGGTCGCCAAGTACGGCGCGCACTCCGCCCAGGTCCCCGGCGAACTCACCGACTACATCAAGGCCCGCCAGGGATACGACTACTCCCACCACGGCCGCGCCGACAACCCGGACACCGCGTTCGTACCGGACGACATCGTCGACCGGTTCTGCCTCATCGGCCCGCCCCGCAAGCACATCGAGAAACTGAACGCGCTGCGCGAACTGGGCGTCGACCAGTTCGCCGTGTACGACATGCACGACGCCCAGGAGGCCACCATCGACGCCTACGGCACGCAGGTGATCCCCGCCGTCAACGCCTGACCCCCTTCCCCGAGCCCCCACGCCCCCCTTGGTCACCCCTCCCCGCCGTCCCGGGGAGGGGGCTGGTGCCCGCACGGCATTGCCCGGTCCGCCTCTCCCCGATTGGCCAGCCCATGACCGACACCGCTCCTCCGGCCATACCGACATCCGGCCAGGTCACCCTCCCCGACGGGCGCGTGGAACTCGCCCCCGGCACGCCCCCGCCCAGCGGTCCCTACGCCAACGCGGACCTTCTCCCCGTCCCCGCGGCGCAGCGCACCTGGACGACGTACAACTTCTCCGCGCTATGGGTCGGCATGGCCCACAACACCGCCTCCTGGACCCTGGCGTCCGGGCTGATCGCGGTGGGCATGGACTGGAAACAGGCCGTGTTCACCATCGCCCTCGCCAACCTGATCGTGCTGGCCCCGATGCTGCTCACCGGGCACGCGGGCCCCAAGTACGGCATCCCCTTCCCGGTCTTCGCCCGCGCCTCCTTCGGCGTGCGCGGCGCCAATCTGCCCGCCGTCGTACGGGCACTGGTGGCGTGCGGCTGGTTCGGCATCCAGACCTGGATCGGCGGCGAGGCGATCTACTTCCTGGCCGGGAAGCTGATCGGCGACAGCTGGGCGGACGCCTCGCGCGTCGGCGGCCACGCCTGGACCATGTGGCTGTCCTTCGCGATCTTCTGGGCCATCCAGGTCGCCATCATCCACCGCGGCATGGAGACCATCCGCCGCTTCGAGAACTGGGCCGCGCCCTTCGTCCTCGTCGGCGCCTTCGTGATGCTGTGGTGGATGAGCGGCAAGGCGGGCGGCGTCGGCCCGCTCTTCGACCAGCCCTCCCGACTGGGCTGGGGCGGCGACTTCTGGAAGCTCTTCTGGCCCTCCCTCATGGGCATGATCGGCTTCTGGTCCACGCTGTCGCTGAACATCCCGGACTTCACCCGGTACGGCCGGAGCCAGAAGGCGCAGACCTGGGGTCAGGCCCTCGGCCTGCCGACCACCATGACCCTGTTCGCCTTCCTCTCCGTGCTCGTCACCTCGGGCTCGCAGGCCGTGTACGGCAAGCCCGTCTGGGACCCGGTCCAGCTCGCCGCCAAGACCGACAACGTGGTCGGCCTGCTCTACGCCCTCGTCACCGTGCTGGTGGCCACCCTGTCCGTCAACATCGCCGCCAACCTGGTCTCGCCGGCCTTCGACTTCTCCAACCTCGCCCCCAGAAAGGTCAGTTTCCGTACCGGCGCGCTGATCACCGCGGTCCTCGCCGTGCTCATCTTCCCGTGGAAGCTGTACTCCGACCCGCAGGGCTACATCTTCACCTGGCTGGGCCTGGTCGGCGGCCTGCTCGGCACGGTGGCGGGCATCCTCGTCGCCGACTACTGGCTGCTGCGCCGCACCCGCCTCGACCTCGCCGACCTGTACCGGGCGGGCGGCCGGTACTGGTACGCGGGCGGCTGGAACTGGCGAGCGGTCGTCGCGTTCGTGGCCGGCGGAGTCCTCGCGATCGGCGGCGCGAGCCTCAAGCCCCTGACCGACGGCCGCCCCGTCCCCGCGCTGGCCCCGCTCGCCGACTACGGCTGGGCGGTGGGCCTCGGCACCTCCCTGGTGCTGTACCTGGCCCTGACCCTGGCCTCGGGCCGGGGTGCCCGCACCGGCTGAGCGGTCGTCACCCGGCGCCGCCCTCCCGAGGGGCCGGCCCGCCGTCGTCACCCGGCGCCGCCCCCGAGCGGTCGTCCGTCGCGGCCGGGATCCGGGCACACCCGCCCCCCGGACCGCGACGGATCGGGCGGAAACCGGCCGATGTCCGGGCGTTGTCCGGCAGGATGCCGGAGAGGTGCGCCGGACCCGGCTGCCGGACCGCCGGAACGGGCACCATGAGCGGCGGAGGGGATGACGCATGACCGAAGCCGGGCCCGTGTCCGAGGCCGACCGTGCCACCACCGCACTCGCACGCACGGACGGTTTCTTCGTGCCGGTCGAACCGGAGTCCTACGAGGGGATACGCGGACCCGCGCTCGACGCACTCACCGCCGAACTGGAGTCGCTGCACGCCGACTTGGAACATCGCGAGGGCGATCGGGGGACGGCCGCGGCGGTGGCGGCACGGCTCGGCCGGTGCCGGGCCGTGCGCTTCGTCCTGGCGGGCGACCCGGCCGACCGGGAGCGAGCGCTGCCGCTGCTGACCGAGGCCCGTACGTCCGCCCTGCTGGGCGAGGAGGAACGGCAGGCCGCGGACCGGGACCTGATGGCTCTGATCGGGTCGCGGCTGGTGCGGCTGAACCGCGAGGTGACGGCCGGCCGCCCGGACCAGTGGTTCGTCGACCGGGCCCTGTCCCTGGCCGCGCTCGGCACCCCCCTCGCCCAGGGAGGTTCGGGCGTGGTGGAGGACAGCGCGCTGTTCGCCCGGCTGCTGCTGGAACGCGGACACCCGCGGATGACCCCCGAACTGCGCGCCAATCTGGAGGCGTTCGGCGAGATGACCGACGCGCTGCTGACCGGCGACACCGCCACGCTCGTCCGCGGGGCCCAGCGGCTCGTCGGCACCATGCCGGACGGAGCGCTGCCGCCGCCGCTGAACAGCCTGCCGTGGATCCTCGGCCAGATGGAGCGCTCCCTCGACACGTCCCCGCAGCCGGACGCGACCGGTGGGGCGCCGGCCGACGACGCCGACGTGTCCGCGGAGGTCCGGCACACACTCACCCAGTACTTCGCCCTGGCCGAGGTGATGTCACCCGGGACCATCGATCCCGAGGACGTGTCCCGGCTCCTCGCCGAACTCTCGGGCGGACCGGGCACCGCAGGGCAGGAAGGCGGCGCCCCCCTGCCGTCGAGGATGGTCGCCGCGCTCGTCCACGTCGCCCTCGCCACCCGCACCGGCGACATGCAGGGGTTCCGCGAGGCGCTCCGGCTGATGCACGAGGCGTCGGACAACGGGGAACTCGACAGCCGCACACACGGCGAGTGGCTGCGGGTCGTCGTGCCCGGAGTGCTCATCGCCGCCGCCCTCACCGGCGGCAGCCTGTCGGACGAGGACATGGCCCGGGACCTGTTCGAGGCGCAGCAGTGGGACGGCGACCCCTCCAGCCCCGTCGCCGCCACCCTGCGCCTGTGCGGCGAGACCGTCCGGCTCCATGTGCGGCTGATGTCCGCCCTGCACCGGGGCGACGTCACGGCGGTCGAGGACGTCGTCGACGCCATGTACGAGCTGGAACTGGACGAGACCTACGACGCCGCCGAGGAATGGACCGGAGTCCTGACCGGCTTCGTCCTCGGCACCGCCTACCTGGGCCGGGTCGTGCTCGACCCGGCCTCGGACGACCGGCTCACCGACCTGCGGGCGGCCGTGCACCACCTCCAGCGGGCCGTGGAGACCTCGGTGGACATGCCGGTCATGCAGAGCCTCCTCGACATCACCTGGGCTCCGCTGCTCACCTTGACGGCGATCGTCGAGTCGGACCCCAGCCGTATCGCCGAGGGCGTACGGCGTGCCCGGGCCGCACTGGAGAACACCGGCTTCACCTCCGACTTCCGCCCCAGAGCGCGCGGCGGCATCGCTCTCGCCCTGGACACCCTGCACCTGCTCACCGGCGACACCGCGGCGCTGGACGAGGCCATCGCCGAGCTGACGCAGGCACTGGCCGAACTGCCCGACGGCGGGCCGGGCGGCGCCGGACTCACCTGGGACCTGGCCGCGCTGCGCGCCAAGCGCGCCACGCTCGCGCCGGGCACGCCCGGCGCCGCCGACGACCTGCGGGCCGCCGTCGGCCTCGCCCGCGCCTCGCTGCGGCTCTCCGCCGACGACGTCCTGCTCCAGCAGGGCGTCGGCCGCGGCCTGCGGATCGCCCGCGCGGCGGCCGACCGGGGCCGCAGGGCGGCCTTCTGGGCGCTCGGCGCCGGGCTCACCGAAGAGGCGATCGGGTGCCTGGAGGCGGGCCGGTCCCTGGTGCTCGGCGCGGCGGCCGTCTCCGCGGGCGTCGCCGACCGGCTGGCGGCCCTCGGCGAGGGCGAACTGGCCGAGCGCTGGAAGGCCGCCGCCGAGTCCCCCGGGGAGCACGGCGACGGCCTCTCGTTCCCGCCGCTCTCCGCCGACACGGACACCTTCGGCCGCCTGCGGGACCGCTCCCCGCTGGAGATGCTCTCCGCGGCGGGTGCCGGCGGTTCCGACCTCCCCGGCGACCTGCGGCGCCGCTCGCTGGACGTCCTGCGGGGGCGGGACGGGGCCGAGGTGCACCCGGTGCCCGCGTCCGTGAGCGATCTGCGCGCCGGGCTGCGGGAATCGCGAGCGGACGCGCTGCTGTATCTGGTGCCCGGCGTCGAGGGTCCGGACGGGGCCGTACTGGTCGTCACCGGCGACGGACCCGTCACGGTGCTGCCGCTGCCCGGCCTGGCCGCCGGCGGGCGCGGGCCCGTCACGGACTATCTGGCGGCCGGCGCGGACCGGCAGCGCCTGGAGGCCGCCGCCGGCACCGGCACCGGCCAGGAGGCGGAAGACCGCGCCGAGGCACGGTGGCTGCGGGCCCTGGACGGCCTGTGCGCATGGGCCGGCGGGGTGCTCGGCCCCGCGCTGGACCACCTCGACCTGTGGGACCGCGCCATGACCGAGTCGGGCCTGGGAGGCGGCGCCTGGACCGGTCCGGGTTCGGGGGGCGGGGACTCGGCCGGTCCGGGTTCGGGGGGCGGGGACTCGGCCGGGTCGGGTTCGCGGGACGGCGACTCGGCCGGGCCGGGCCCGCGTGATGGCGACTCGGCCGGGTCGGGCCTGCGGGGTGGCCCCGGCCGAGTCGCCGGCCCCGCCGGTGCCGGCCGGAGCGACGCCGTGCGCCTCGTCATCGTGCCCTGTGGCGATCTGGGCGTCGTCCCGTGGCAGGCGGCCGTCCTCCCGGTGCCCGGCGGCTACGGTGCGGGGCGTCCCGTCCGGGCCTGCGAGATCGCCGTGCTCACCCACGCCGCCTCCGGCCGGGAGTTCCTGCGCGCCGCCGCCCGCCGCCGCATGGCACTCGCCGAGCGGCCGGCCCTGGTGTTCCACGGGGCGGACGACCTGGCGTGGGCCGAGGAGGAGATCGACACGCTGGCCGACGTCCACTACCCCGATGCCGTGGTCCACCGCCCCCACGAGGACCCCGCCACCCCCGAGACGGTCCTGGCGCTGCTCGGCGGCCGGTCCGACGCCCCCGCCTCCCTCGTGCACCTGGCCTGCCACGGGCTCGCCGGGCCGGACCCCACCCGGTCGGCCCTCCGGCTGGCCGGCGCCGAGCCGGACGGCACCGGCGGGGAGCTGACGCTGAGCACCCTGCTGGAGGTGCCCGCCGAGGGCGACGCCTTCCGCTCCGCCGGGCCCCTGGTGGTGTGCGGCGGCTGCGAGACGGACCTCACCACCCGCGACCACGACGAGGCCCTGACCGTCACCTCGGTGCTGGTGCACCGGCTCGCCGCCGACGCCATCGGCTCCCGGTGGAAGGTCGACGACATGCGGTCCGAGCTGCTCATGCTCGTCCTGCACGACGCGCTGGCCAAGGGCCTGGCGCCGCCGGACGCGCTGCGCGCCGCCCAGCGCTGGATGCTCGCCCCGCCGGACGAGCGCCCGCCCGTCGCGGCGCTCAAGGACATCTCGGCCGTCTGGCGGCTCACCGAGGACCTCCGCGACCGGCCCGACACCTGGGCGGCCTTCGTCCACCACGGCAACCCGGCACCGGCTACCGCCCGGCAGCGGGAAGGAGAACGCGTATGACGTCGGAGGAACTGCTCCGGCTCCTGGAGAACCACTGGACCACCGTCATCACCGGGCTGGACGAGGACGACCTCGGGCAACTCTCCCGCGCCCTGCGGGAGATGCGCGAGGAGACCGCCGCCGGGAACCCCACGGCCGTCGCCCGTGCCGTGCGCCGCCTGAAGCGCACCCTGTCCGCGCTCCCGCCCGACCACCCCGTCTCCGAGGGACTCGGCGGGCACCGCTACGCGACCGCCACCCGGGAACTCCCCAGCCTCACCACGATCGACGCCGTACTCGACGTCCTCGGCACCCCGCCGCCCGACCCCGCGGAACTGCTGCGGACCGCTCGCCGCCGGCTCCTCGCCGCCCCCGCCCTGTCCGAGTCCGAGCGCACCGCGCTGAGCGGGTCCCGGCAGGTCCCGTCCGGCGGCCCGGACGCGACCGCCGGACTGATCCGGCTGCGCGACCCCGACCGCGGATTGCGCTACCCCCGCTTCCAGTTCGAACCCGGTACGGCCGAGCCGCTGCCGGTGGTCCGCCGGATCAACGCGCTGCTCCGCGCGGACCGCGACCCCTGGGGGGCCGCCGACTGGTGGCTGGGCGGCAACCGGTGGCTGGGCGGCGTCCCGGCGGACCTGCTGGGTGTCCTGCCGGACGACGAGCTGGAACGCGCCGCCGCCGAACTGGTGGGGGGTCTCTGATGCCCGCTCAGATACCGCCCAGGAACGCCGTCATGAAGCCGAGGCGGCACACGCTCACGGCGGGGACCGTGCTGTGGCGGTGCCACGAGGAGCAGTACGCGGCGAGCGAGTTCAACCCGAGCGTCGCCCACGAGTTCTTCCACGGCAGCCGCTTCGACCCCACGGAGAAGGACCCCTACCCCTATCTCTACGCCGCCCTCGACCCGGTCACCGCCCTGTGCGAGGTCCTGCTGCGGTCGGTGGAGTACGACGACGACGCGGTGCGCCAGATCCCCTGGGCGCAGGCGTCCCGGTACGTGCTCTCCGCGGTCCGCACCACGGCGGACCTCTCCCTGGTGGACCTCACGACCGCGGAGGGGCTGGCCGCGGTCTGGCAGGACGACTGGCTGATCGACACCGAGGAGTACGCCGGCACCCGGTACTGGGTGCGGGTGATCCGCGAACGCTGCGCCGACGTCCAGGGCCTGTGGTGGACGTCCAAACGCTGCCGGCCGCGCCCCGCGCTCCAGCTGTTCCGGGACCGCTGCCCGGACCCGCCCCTGGAGCCCCGCCCGCGGGAGCGGCTGCGGCTGGCCTCGACGGACGACGTGCGCAAGGTCAACCGGCTGCTGGCGCCGCTGGGCGCGGTCGTCTCCGCCCCGGAGGAGTGAGCGGGCACCGCACCGGCCCGGGACACGCGACCGCCCCGGCCCCCTCTCACCAGGGGGCCGGGGCGGTTTCGGCGCGGGCCCGCGCGGCCCGCGTTCAGCGGTTCCGCACGGGTGCCGGCAGCAGCGGCCAGGTGCGGGACAGACGCATCGCCGACTCCGTGACGGCGGGATCCTTCGCGGCGTCCCGCACCCCGTCGAGATACTCGTGGGCGGCCGCCTCGTACAGCTGGCGGGCCGCGGCGATCCGCTCGTTCGCTGCATCCCTGCGGTCCCGCTGCCGGTCGTCGGCCGTCTGCTGTGCCGCCCGGGCCCGCTCGGTCGCGGTGATGCTCTGCTCGCGCCGCTGTTGCAGCTCCGCACGCCGTTCCACCGCCGTCCGGTAGGCGTCGAGGAACGGGTGCTCCCGGAACAGGCCGAGCAGGAACCCGACGCCGCCCGAGAGCAGCAGCAGCGCGCAGAACAGCCACGTCACCGTCTGGGTCGTCAGGTGCAGCCGGTCCACCAGCGTGGTGGTGCCGGCGGACGAGCCGCCCAGCCCGCGAAAGCCCGCGGTGTCCGTGGTGGCCTGAGCGGGAGCGTTGTGCTGCATCACGAACTTGGCGCGCAGCGTGCCGAGCAGCCAGGTCAGGCCGCCCCACACACCGAGCAGCGACAGGGACGGGAGCCAGCCGCTGCGCGGCGAACCGGTCGCCGAGCGCCACCGCAGCATGTGCCCCGCCAGGTGCGGCAGGATCAGCATGATCACGGCGGACGAGACGGCGAGCGTACCGGACAGCAGGTCCCCGCCCGTGCTGCCGACCCCGTGGAAGGGCTGGTAGGCGACCCAGTAGACCGGCACCTCCACGGCCATGATGACGAACAGCAGGGACAGGGACAGCCACCGGGGCAGCCCGGGGCGGACCGTGGACCCCTCCCAGCCCTCGACCGACTCGCTCCGGCCGGTCTCCCGCCGGGCGGCGCGGTACTCCTCCCGGAGCCCGGCGAACGAGGTGTCGTCCGGGGCGGCGCCGGTCGTGGACACCGACTGCCAGTCGTCGCCCGCGTCCGTGTCCTCCCCCCGGTCGGGGCCGTCCTCCGAGAGGCCGGGTCCGGCCGGGCCCGCGGCGGAGCCGGCCGGGCGGGCCGGCGGGTCGGGGAAGCGGGCCCGGAGCCAGCGTTCCTCCACCCGTTCGCGCAGCCGGTCCCGGAAGCGCAGCCAGCGCGAGGAACGGACCGCGAGGAGGTTGAGCTGGTCCCTGGCCGCCTCGATGGCCTGATCGGCCTCCCGCAGACGCTCGTCCAGGAGCTTGGTCTCCTCCTCCCCCGAGGTCACGTCGGAGGCCGCCTGGGCGTCCCGGAGACGGGCCTCCTCCTCGCGCAGACTCAGCTCCTCCTCGATCCGGTGGACCACGGCGTCCCGCAGGGAGGCCAGCTCGGCGAAGTAGGGCAACCGGTCGCCGCTGTTGAGCACCCACGGGTCCAGCGTCTTCCTCTTGCCGGCCTGCCGCCCCCTCTTCCAGGAGTCGGAGAGCAGGCTGCCGCCGTCCCCGGCGTCGAGGACCAGGGGCCGGCGGCCGGCGAGCCCGCCGGTGCCGGTGCCGGCGCCGGGCCGTGCGCTCTGCTGGCCCGTCCGCCCCGGGAGCGGCACATAGCGGGTGAGGCGCCGGCGGAGCGGCCGCCGCTGTCCGTCAGCGCCTGTACTCGTTGTCGACATGTGCCTTGGCCCTCCCTTCGAGGGCCTGCACCCAGAAGGACTCGAAGTCGTCGGCCTCGCTGGGCTTCCTGCCGTACTGCATGCCGAGCCCGACGGGGAAGACGTCCATTCCCTCGATGCCGGGCAGCCCCCGCTTCTTCACGAGCGAGTCGATGACCTTGGACCGCCTGCCCTCGGTGGTGAGGTCCTGGTGGGACAGGAGGAACTCCGGGTCGGCCTGGGCGAAGTCGCTCACGACGAGCAGCTTCGGCGTGTCGCCGTCGTCGGGCACGGCCTCCCCGATGCGGGCCAGCGCCCCCCACACGTCCGAACCGTTCTGCGTGCGCGCGCACTTGAGCTCGGCGAGTGCCGCGACGGCCGCGTCGTGCTGGGCGTCGGCCCGCTGGACCTTCTGATCGGTGTTCGCGTCGTGCGGCGGGTCGAGGTCCACCTGGCGCTGCCGGCACGAGGAGCTGCGCGAGGAGCGGGTGATGGGGGCGTAGTCGACGGTTCCGCACTTCTGGTCGGTGAGGAACTCGACGAGGCTGTCCTTGAGCTTGGCCTCCGAGTCGAAGCCTTCCTTCACCGCGGCGGCCGACCCCGAACCGTCGACGACCACGCCGCAGGGCGTGGTGAGGGCTGCCTCCTGCTTGGTGCAGGACACGAGAGCGGAGAGCGCGCACACCAGCGGGACGACGAGGGCGAACCGGCGGGCGGCGCGAACGGTGGACCGGCGGGCGGTCCGGGCCGAGTGATGCACGATGACGTTCCTTGGCCTTCCTGGGAGACGGGGAGCGGAGAGGCGGCGGACGGCGAGCGGGCGCGGACGGGTCATCCCCGCCGCGCGCCGCTCGTGGCGCCGCCGCCGCGCGCCGCCTGGTGGTCGAGGATGTGCAGGGCCTGGGCGACCGCCGACGGATCGGCGTCGCGCCCGCCCCGCTCCGGGGCGTACCAGCGGTCGCTGAGCAGGCCGTCGTCCAGCCGGGCCCAGGTGCGGTCCAGGGTGATCTGTCCGGGCAGCCAGCCCGTGGGGCGCGGCTCGCTGACATGGCCGTCACGCTGCGTGCGGGTCCAGGCGGCGTCCCAGTAGCAGGCCATCAACTGGTTGGCCTCGTCGGCGAGTTGCTGCGCCTGCTGCCGGCACACGGAGGCGGCCGAGCGCCACTCGCCGACCATCTGCCCGTACCGGGCGAGCGCGGCCGGGGCCGGCTCCCCCCGCACGGTGTACTGGGTCACCACCCGCACCGACTCGGCGTGGATCCGGATGTGCAGCGCTCGGTGCGCCGCGAACGTACGGGAACGCAGCCGAGCGGAGCTGCGCCCCACCTGCACGCGCAGGCCCAGGATGTACGGCGGCAGGCTTTCGTCGGCCGGAGTGCCGCCCGCCGCCGCGTCCGCCAGGAATTCCCGCAGACCCGCCGCGTCCCGGCGGCCGTGAAACCGGGCGCGCGCCGAAGAGAGGCGCCCCGCTTTCAGCCGTCGGACCCGGACATTTATTCGACCTTTGTTGATCATTTTCGAAGAGCCCCCATTCGTCGCGGGCGGTCCGGGTGGGAAGGCGCCGCGATGGGGAGAGAGTAGCGGAGCAAAACCCCTCGGGGGACGGCTGTTTTGGGGGAAACCGATCAGTCTTTGTGGCGTTCCGGAAAACAACCGGATCCCGCCCGGCCAAGAGCCGGATCGCGGCCTTCCGGCAATTGCGGGCGACCCTCGCCGCACTGGATACTCCAAGCCGGTGCGAGGAGGAGATGCCGTGGAATTGCGCCTCGACGGGACGCACTACCCGCTCGAAACGCTGGGCCCCGGAAAACGGCTCGGTGTCTGGTTCCAGGGCTGCACGCTGGCCTGCGCCGGATGCATGTCCCGGCACACCTGGGATCCGGAGGCGGGGACGCGCACCACGGTCGCCGAGGTGCTCGCGACCTGGCGGCGGGCCCTCGCCGACGGCGCGGACGGCCTCACGGTCAGCGGCGGCGAGCCCCTCCAGCAGGCGGCGGCGCTCGCGGAACTCCTGGCCGGTGCGGCACGCCTGCGGGACGGGGCCCGGCGGCACGAGGGGAGCGCCGGGCCCCACCCCGCCGACCTGCTGGTGTACACGGGGTACGACACCGGGGAACTCACCCCGGAGCGACGGAGCGCCCTCGGCGGCGCCGACGCCGTGGTCACCGGCCGGTTCCGGGTGGCGGAGCCCACCCGGCTGCCCTGGCGCGGCTCGGCCAACCAGCGGATCGTCCCGCTGACACCGCGGGGCGCCCTCCGCTACGCCCCGTACCTGGCCGGGGAGTCGACGGGCCCGCGCCTCCAGGCCGTCTCCGGCGAGGACGGGGGGCTACGGCTCTACGGCGTCCCGCTGCGCGGCGAACTGGCGGCCCTGGAGCGGCGGCTGCGGGACGACGGGACGGGCCTCACGGAGCGGAGCTGGCGGCCATGAGCAGACGGGCGTGGCTCTCCTCCGGCGTGACCAGCAGCACCGACCAGGACGGGTCGCGGCGCAGCTCCTCCCGGATGGCGTCGAGCAGCCGGCGGGCCACCGTCTCGACGGGCAGCCCGCCCCGCCCGCTGCCCAGCAGCGGGAAACAGATCGAGGACATCGGCAGAGAGAGGAACTCGCTCTCGTGGCGGGCCAGTTCGAAGGACGTACGCACCGCCTCGCCCAGCACGGCGGGGGACACGTGATAGCGGTCGCCGTCGCCGACCGGGGTGGCGATCGCCGCATGGTGGACGCGCCGCACCCCTTGCGCGGCCAGGGCGCCGGACGACGTGGCGACGACCGTGCCCGGCCGTACGGGCCTCCCCGACCTGCCGTGCGTCCGCTGCCACACGTTCAGCTCCCGGGAGAGGACGTCGTCCACGATCTCGCCCGCGGCGTCCCGGAGGGCGGCGGCCCGCCGCAGGGCACCGGAGACGGTGGGACGGAAGGTCTTGGACATCTCCAGATAGGTGTTCTCCGAGGAGACCAGGATGTCCACGTCCCGCACCTCCTCGATCGGGCAGACCCGGACGGTTATCCGGCCCGCCGGGGCGGCCGGCGCGACGGTGGCCGCCCGGCCGCCCGGGGGGCGTCGCGCCGCCGGTCCGCCGGCCGGCGGCGCCGCGTGCACCGGGGGCGCCGTCGGCGCCAGGGGGCCCGGGTCCCGTACCACGTCGCGTCGGCCGGCCGTCTCGCCGGTGCTCGCCTCCCGGGCCACGGCCAGGACCGCGGCCGCGAGTTCCGCGATGACATCGCGCTCCTGGCTCTTGCGGAAGCGCTCGGTGGTCACGCCGTAGACGCCGGCCGCGGCCTTGCGGCGATCGGTGCCGGGGACCCCGCGGCGCGCGGCGAAGATGCCGAAGGAGTGGGCGGCGGCGCGGGCCAGCGGATCGCAGGACTCGTCGTCCCGCACGGGACGCCCGCCGGCCAGCCGCCGCACCGCGGCGCTCAGCAGCTCCTCGATCCCGGTCTGTTCGTCGTCCGGCCCGGTGCACAGGCCGGCCGCGATCGCCGCCTGGCGCAGCGCGTCCCTGGTGCAGTGGCGCAATCCGGGCAGGCCACGGCGCCTCAGCTCCCTGAGTTCGGCGACGAGGATTTCGTGCGGGGGCAGGGGGTGCATGATGCGCATGGTAGCCCCGGCCGGGGATTCGCTGAAGATCCCGGAAACTCCTCATCGTCGGCGGGGAATCGGGATATGTTCTTCGTTCTGCGGGCCGCGCGTCGGGCCCGTTCGTTCCGCATTGTGGCCCCCCGGTTCACCCAGCGCGTTTCCCGGAAGGCCGGAAGATGACGACCACACCGCCCACCCGATTCGTCGACCCCGGGGACGGGGGTTTCACCAATGCCCGGGTCAACGAGACACGTCCCGTCCGCGCCGAGGTGCCGCCCGAACTCGCGGACCGTTTCCTGTTCGTCGCCCTGCTCTCCGAGGCGGAGCGCCCCGCCGAGCCGGTCGTCCTGCGCGTCCGTGATCTGACGGCGCGTCACGGCCCGGAGCAGATACCCCTGGTCCTCAAGTGGTACCACCGGCTGCACGCCCCCGATCCGGACGTGGAACACGAGCTGCGGCAGCTCGGCGAGCGCCCGGATTCCCATCTGGAACGCCTCCTGGAGACCGGCGACGCGCACGGACACCCCTGGCACCTGTACTGGTCGCACGGCGAGGAGACGCTGGAGAAGTACCACGAGGACCACCCCGACGGTCTGCCCCCGGACGCCGTCCGGGCGGTGGTCCGCCAGCTCCACCGTGCCGTCGGCGCCCTGCACGGACGAGGCGTCGTCCACGGGGACATCACGCCCGACAACATCATGGTGCAGAGCCGGCGCGGCGACACGGTCGACCTCGTCCTGGTCGACTTCGGCGCCGCCGTCCACCGGCCCGACGAGGCGCTGGAGCCCCGGACCGACTGGCGCGGCAAACCCCTCTACCTCGCACCGGAGGCCGGACTGCTCCGGCAGACCGTCTCCGAGGCGGGCGACTGGTGGTCGCTCGGCATGGTCGTCGCCCAGCTGGCCCTCGGCCGGCACCCCATCGAGTTCCGCCGGGACGAGGACGTGCTCGCGGAGATCGCCACGCACGACCCCGACGTCACGGGCATCACGCACCGGCGGACCCGCCGGCTCTGCGAGGGCCTGCTCACCCGGGCCCCGGAGCACCGCTGGCAGGCGGACGAGGTGGGGGAGTGGCTGCGCGGCGAGAACCCCGACGTCGCCCCGCGCACCGACGGGCGGATCTTCCCCGACGACCCCGACCGCCCCGTGCTCCAGCCCTTTCCCTTCATGGGCCAGGAGTTCACCGGGACCGAACGGCTCGCCGTCCACCTGGACCAGAACCACGTCTCGGCGGCGCACATGCTCGCCGACGACACCGACCGGGCCCGGCTGGTGGTGTGGCTGGAGCAGTTCGCGACCGTCGGCAACCGCAGCCCCGAGGAGCTGAGCCGGCTCGCCGCCCTGCGCGGCACCCTGGAGCGGCCCCCCTCCGTCGAGGACACCGTCCGGCTCCTGAACTGGCTCGGCCCCGACCTGGACGTCTCCTGGCACGGCGCCTCCCTGGACGTCCCCGGCATGCGCCGGCTGTGCCAGGCGGCCCGGGACGGGCACGCCGACGCGGTCGCGCTGCTGCGGCACCTGGCGGACCACCCCGAGGTCCTGCGTGAACTCGCCCAGCGGCGGGGCGGCCACCGACTGGACGAGACCGCCCGCGCCTGGCGCGTCCTGCGCGACCGGTGGGGGCCCACCGTCAGGGAACTGCGCCGAGACCGCCGGGACCGGGCCGACCTCAGGCGCACCACGGCGGTGGACGCCTGGCTGCTCCAGCTGGCCCGCGAACCGGAACGCACCCGCGAGCGGCTCACCGGAGCGCTGCTGCGGGTCCGCGGGGAGTTCCCCGAACGCGTGCCCTGGTTCGACGCGCTGCTCTTCGCCCAGGACGACGACGTCCGCCTCGTCGTCGCCCACCTGCTCGCCGCCCGCGCCCAGGAGGAGGCGCAAGCGCTCCGGGAGCGGCGCGCCGAGGCGGAACGCGCCCGGCTGTTCGCCGCCGACCAGGACGGACTCACCACCGTCCTGCGCCGGATGGACCGCCTGCCCACCCTGGGCTGGGCGCTGCTCGGCGCCACCGTCGTCACGGCCCCCTGGACCTTCGTCATCGGACTCGCGGACGTACTGGGCCGTGCCTCCCAGGACGCGGTCGTCACCGCCTGGCTGGAGGCGCTGCCCGCCGCCGCGTTCGTGTTCGTGGTGGAGATGTGGACCGCCGTGTACATCGGCCCGCCCTTCTACCATCCCGCCAGGTCCCTCGCGGGCGTCCTGATCCGCAGCTCCGAGCGCCCCGGCCGGCTGGCCCGCACCCGGTGGGGGCGCTGGATCGGAGCGGCGCTGCTCGTCCTGGCCGGCTTCGCCGGGATCTACGCGATCGCCGTGGCACCGTGGCTGTGGCCGCTCGCCTCGGCCGCCGCCGTCGCCGTGTGGAGCGTCCGGCGCGGCTGGGCCTGGCGGCGCCTGCGGAGCGGGAGCCGGGGCCGGCGACGCGAGGACGGCACGTGGCTCGGGGCCCTCGCGCGGGACGTCCGGCAGGTGTGGCGCGGTGTGCGGACACGCTGGGCGGCTTGGTGCCGCGACGGGGCTCCCGCGCGCCTGTGGCGCGGCCTGCGGGCGCGCCGGGCGGCCCGGCGCGCGGCCGGGATGCCAGGCACCGCGGGCGCGGGGGCGCCACCCCCGGGGAACGGGCGGCACACCCGTCCGGGGCGGCCGGGAACCCGCCGGCACGGCGGCAGCCCGCGGCGGCCGTGGCACGCGGTGCGGGCGCGGTGGGCGGCCCGGCGGGAAACCGGGACGACGAACGACACGACAGGAGAGCAGGCATGAGTTCGGGGTTCGCCTTGCCCACGATCCACACGGTGGCCCCCGCGGTGCACTTCGCACCGCCCCCGCCGCCCGTCGACCCCGCGGCGCTGCCGCACACCGGCATGCTGCACCTGCACGACGCGGCCGGGCAGGCGTCCGCCCACCTGGCCGACGCCGCCGGGCACGCCGCCCACCAGGCCGCGGACGCGGCGCTCCAGGTGCTCGGTTCGCTCAGCGGCGTCCTGCTCGTGGGGCGGGCCGCCCTGCTCGGCACCCGGCTCCTCGCCACGGCGGCCGTCCGCGCCGCGGAGGAACAGCGGTGCCTGGAACGGCAGCAGCAGTTGGCGGCCACGGCCGCGGAGCAGTGGCAGGCCGCCGCGTTCGCCACCGTCCGGATCAACGCCCGCAGGCACGCGCTGCTGGCCAGAGTGGCGCGGTCCGCGGCCGGCGGCGGCCCGCCCGGCCCCCCGCCTAACCCCTCGGTACCGCCGCCCCTGGCACCCGTCGGGGAAGAGCTCGGCGCACTGCGGCAGGAGCTGGCCCGCGCCGAGAAGGCCCTGTGCCGCGCCGAGGAACGCCAGGCCGCGTGGGAACAGCGACGGCTCGCCGCCCGGCTCCGGCTGGACGAGGACCAGGACGACGACTGGCAGTCCGCCCTGCGCGCGAACCGGCAGTCCGCGCTGGCCCGGTTCGCCGCCGAACGCACCGCCGACGCCGAGGCACGGCAGCTGCCCCGGCAGCCCGCCGACCGGCGCGCCGCCACGGCCCTCGACCCCCAGGAGGTCCGCCGCACCGGGGCGGAGATCCTCGGCGGACTGGACCCGTACGCCGCCGCGGAGACCGCCGAACTCGCCGCGCAGGCCGTCCGGCACGCCGTACGCCGCGCCGCCGCCGACCCCCGCCGGGCACGCATCCACCTCGGCGAGGCCCACAAGTTCGTCAGGGACGCCAACAAGCAGGCGCGGGAGACTCGCGAGGCCCAGGAACGCGTCGCGCTGCACCACGACTTCCTCGTGTACGAGACCCCGGAGGGCGCCGAGGACCTGGCCCCCGCGCCGGACGCCGTGGCGCTGCTGCGACGGACCCTCGACGACGGTGCCCCGCTCACTTCGGGCGAACGGGAGCTGGTCGAACGCCGGGTGGAGGAACGGCTGCACGCGCTGGAGGCGATCTACGTCCGGCAGCAGTGCGCCACCGCCGTCGCGGAGCTGGCCGACCGGTTCGGCGGGGAGGCGGGGGCCGGGCGGCCCGAAGGGCAGGAGATCCGCATCGACTGGACCCCCGAGGGCTGGGAGGGCGGCCACTGGCTCAGGGCGACCCTGGTCGACGGCCGGCTCCGGGTGGCGACCATGTACCGGGGCGGGCCGGGCGAACGGACCCCGCGGCAGCGTGCCCTGGACGACGCCCGCTGCGCCGAGACCCAGGAGCGGCTCACCCAGTTCGAGGAGATCACCGGCCTGCTCGGCCTGGGGCTGGAGTTCACACTCGAACGCACCGAAGGGGCGCTGCCGGGAGTACTGGGGGAGGACGCCCTGGTGGTCGACGACCTGTTCGGCCAGGCGGGACGGGCCGACCAGGACGACCGGGCCGCCGGCCCGCGTCGGGACGTACCCGGGGAGGCACCTCGGTACCGGACCGTGGACGGCGAAGGACGACGCTGAGCAGCCCCGGCGCCTCCGGGCGTCGCCGCAAGCACCGCACCACCCATGGCCGGCGCGCGGCCCGGAACAGCGCGCATCGGGGAGGAACGATGGACCTGTCCAAGGAAGACCGGCTCCCGCCCTTCGTGGAGGAGCTGATCGGAACACTCGGCGTGCACGCGCAGTACGTCCTGCACGGCAACATCCGTGATCTGCACCTGGTGCGCAGGCGCGGCCAGGACGAGTTCCGCTCGCTGCTCGAAGTGCTGTGGAACCCCCTGCGGAAGAAGGGCTACGAGGCGCTGGTCCTGTGCGACCAGGTGAGCGGCTTCCACGTGGCGAAGGCCGGCGAGGGCGGGACCCAGGCGGCCGTGGCGGAACTGCTCCAGGGGCCGAACGAGTTCCCCGGCCAGCCGGGACGGCAACGCCAGGCCGTGCTGGACCGGATGCGCGGCATCACCGACGGGTGGGCGCGGCAACGGGACGAGATGGTGCGCGACGGCCGCCGGCTCCGGCCGCTGCGGGTCGCCCTGGTGATCGACCACGCCTCCCGCCTCCTCACCGATCCGTCCCGGCTGACCCCCGACGAACGGGACTTCTTCCTCGCCTGCCTCAAACTCGCCCACGAGGCGACGACACTGCCGCCCCGGACCGGCCCCGGAGTCGTACCCAAGGCACCGGGCCTGTTCAACCCGGTGATCTGGCTGGCCGAGGGCGAGCGGGACGTCCCCGCGTGGCTGATCTCGGGCAGTGAGCGGATCCGCGCGGTCGCCGTGCCGGAGCCGGACGCCGACGAACGCACCACGATGGCCCGACTCCTCCACGAGAACTACGAGCGGTACGCGGGGCGCGGCACCCGTGACGGTTCCGCGGAGGCGGACGCCGAGGAGACGGCACGGGCGGTGGGCGCCTTCGCCCGGGCGGCCACCGGACTGAGCCTGCGCGCCATGGAGGAGAGCGTGAAGCTCGCCCGCTCCCGGGGCCTGCCGTTCGCCGCCATGCCGGACGCCGTACGGATCTACCGGCTCGGCGTGGAGAAGAACCCCTGGAGCCGCGGCGAGATCCGGCAGCGCATCCTGGCCGGCGAGGACCGCCGCGACAAGCGGTCCATCCCCCGGCGCGTGCTGGGGCAGGAGGCGGCCGTGGCGATGACCCTGGACATCCTCAAGCGGGCCGCGCTGGGGCTGTCCGGGGCGCAGGCCACCAGCCCCGGGCACCGGCCGCGCGGTGTGCTGTTCTTCGCCGGCCCGACCGGCACCGGCAAGACGGAGCTGGCGAAGGCCGTGGCCTCCGTCCTCTTCGACAGCGACCAGGCGTACCTCCGCTTCGACATGAGCGAGTTCTCGGCCGCGCACTCCGCCGACCGGCTCGTCGGCGCGCCCCCGGGGTACGTGGGTTACGAGGCGGGCGGCGAACTCACTTCCGCGGTAAGGGAGAACCCCTTCCGGGTCATCCTCTTCGACGAGATCGAGAAGGCGGACAAGGGCATCCTCGACAAGTTCCTCCAGGTGCTGGAGGACGGCAGGCTCACCGACGGGCAGGGTGTCACCACCTACTTCAGCGAGTGCGTACTCATCTTCACCTCCAACCTCGGCGTGCAGCGCACGGATCCGGAGACCGGGGAACGCGAGTGGATCGTGGCACCCGGCACGCCGTACAAGGAGCTGGAGACGACCGTCCGGGACAACGTCAAGAAGCACTTCGAACAGGTCATCGGCCGGCCGGAGCTGATGAACCGGATCGGCGGCAACGTCGTCGTCTTCGACTTCATCTCCGACGACGTCGCCGAGCAGATCTTCGACCTCCAGGTCAGCAACATCCAGCGGCAGTTGGCCCAGACCCACCAGCTCGTCCTCCGGATCGAGGACAAGGCCCGGGACGAACTCCTGGAACACTGCACCCGGGACAAGTGGAACGGCGGCCGGGGCATCGGCATGGTGCTGGAGACGCATCTGATCAACCCGCTCGCCCGGGAGCTGTTCGCCGCGTCCGACCTCGGGCCGGGCACCACGGTCGTGGTGACGGACGTACACGAGGCCGACAGCGGGCGGGTGGAATCGACGGTCGTCCTGAAGGCGGGAGACACCGTGGGCGCGGGCGGCCGACGTGGCTGACGACGAGCGTGCCGGCGAGAGGGCCGACGAGCGGGAGGACGAGCGGGCCGACGACCAGGACGACGACGCCTGGGACCGTCTCGACGAGCCGGGCCGCCACGACCAGCCGGATCCCGACGATTCCGACGACGGCACATGGGACTCCGACGGCGCGTGGGACTCCGACGGCACATGG
This sequence comes from Streptomyces naphthomycinicus, assembly GCF_020400595.1. Lineage (GTDB taxonomy): Bacteria > Actinomycetota > Actinomycetes > Streptomycetales > Streptomycetaceae > Streptomyces > Streptomyces naphthomycinicus. The sequence continues at coordinate 62,161 of NZ_JAINRE010000033.1, forward strand.
GACTCCGACGGCGCGTGGGACTCCGGCGACGCGTGGGACTCCGGCGACACGTCCGCTTCCGATGAGGGGGACGACGACTGGGAGACCGTCTCCGGCATCGCGGCCCCCGTCAGCCCGCCCCACTCGCCCGGCCCGTCCGCGCCGCCGCCCGTCGGTGTGCGGTGCCCCGGCTGCGCCACGGTCGTGCCGGCCGGTACGCCCGGGTGCCCCGTGTGCCTGGCCTCGGTCGGCACACCCGGGCAGGCCGGTGCGGGCGGGCGGCCGGAGCGGCTGGCGGGCGGGGTGCTGCGGCTGGTGTTCCGTGCCGGCGGCCGGCATCTGGACGTGCCGCGCGGCGGCCGACTCCGGCTGGGCCGCAGCGGCGACTGGGCCCCCGAGGCCTCGGTGTTCCTGGCCGGCGAGGACACGGTCTCCGCCCGGCACGCCACCGTCGTGCACTCCGCGGACGGGGCGGCCTGGGTGACCGAGGTCGCGCAGGGCGCCACCAACGGCACCCGCGTCAACGACCGCGTCCTGGTGCCGGACCGGGCCGTCCGTCTGCGCAACGGCGACCGGGTCGAACTCGGCCCCCGGGTGAGCTTCGTGGTGCGCGGCATCGAGGAAGAGCCCGCGGAACCGGCGGACGGGGCGCCGTCGTAAGTGGGGTGCCGGTGTGAGGGGGCACCGGCATGAAAGGCACCAGCAGCTTGAGGGGGGCGCCGGTGTGAGGGGGCGCAGGTGTGAGGGAGCGCAGGTGTGAGGGAGCGCAGGTGTGAGGGGGCGCAGGTGTGAGGGGGGACCGGCGTGCAAGGCACCGGCTTGAGGGGGGCTCAGCCCTGTCCGCCGCCCAGCTTGGCGACCGCGGACTTCGCGGCCTTGATGGCACCCTTGTTGATCTCGTCCGTGCCGGGAGCCTTCTTGGTCTCGAAGTCGCTGCCGCTGTAGGTGACGATGACGAGGGCGTTGGCGACGCGGGCCATCACCACGCCCTCACGGGTCTGCTGTTTGTCCTCCGTGGTGAGGTTCACGACGGAGTAGCCGCTGTCCCCGAGCCCCGGAACGGCCCCGCCGCCGCTCTTCTCGCCGACCCGCTGCTCGTACTCCTTGCCTGCCTCCTGGTCCGACTCGCTGATCTCGAACGACACGTCGAGCCAGCGGTAGTCGTAGCCCTGGAGCGCGTTCCAGGAGCAGGTGCGGCGCAGTGCGGTGTCCGTCGACGGGATCTCCCTGCCGGCCGTCTTCGCCCCCGGCACCAGGGACTTGACGATGGCCGCGGGCACGCCGGAGCAGGGGGCGGGCGCGGCGGTGTACGTCTTCGCCGCCGTGGTGGACGACGGTTGCGCGGCGGCGGAGCCGGAGCTCTCCTGTCGGGCCGTCTGGTGCCCGGCGGCGGCCGGGGGAGTGGCCGGGCCGGACGTCAGCGCCCAGCCGGCGCAGGCGAGTACCGCGACCGGGGTCAGGCGCGCGGTGAGAGCGAGCGGCAGAGGAAGGGAACGCACAAGCGCACTTCTCGTGGGGGAGGGGGTCCGCATGGTGGACGGGGACGACAGTGTCACACGACTGTCTGTGCGGCGGAAGTGTCAACTCGCTGCGTACTCGAACGGTCACGGCAGCGCGTTCACGACGTACTGCTCTGCCCGTTATGCGCCTCGGCCGGCAGCGTGCGCCGACTCCGCCGGGGTGGACACGGGCCGTGAGTACGGAGGCGCCCGGCCGACGGCGGGCACGGGCCGCGCCCCCGCCGCGGCGCGGGTTACGGCACCCGCGCCGTCCACTGCGGCGACGTGAACTTGGTGCGGGCCAGCTCGTCCGCCCGGGCCAGCTCCTCGGGGGTGAGCCCACCCCGTGTCAGGCCGTAGCGCGCGCGGAACGACTCGATCATCCGCTCGATGACCGTCTCGCGCGGCAGGCCCGTCTGCCGGCGCAGCGGATCCACCCGCTTCTTCGCGCTCTTCGTCCCCTTGTCGGACAGCTTCTCCCGCCCGATGCGCAGCACTTCGACCATCTTGTCGGCGTCGATGTCGTAGGACATCGTCACGTGGTGCAGCACGGCGCCCGGGCCGCCGTCCGGGCCGACGATCCGCTTCTGCGCCGCGCCCGCGATCTTGCCCTGGTCCGTGGCGATGTCGTTCAACGGCTGGTACCAGGCGCGGATGCCCATGTCGCCGAGAGCGCCCAGCACCCAGTCGTCCAGATAGGCGTAGCTGTCCTGGAAGGACAGGCCCTGCACGAGGGACTCCGGCACCGACAGCGAGTAGGTGATCGTGTTGCCGGGCTCCACGAACATCGCGCCGCCGCCGGAGATCCGCCGCACCACCTCGATGCCGTGCCGGGCGGCGCCCTCGGGGTCCACCTCGTTGCGCAGCGACTGGAAGCTGCCGATGATCACCGCCGGGGCGCCCCACTCCCACACCCTGAGCGTCGGCGGCCGGCGGCCCGCGGCCACCTCGGCGGTCAGCACCTCGTCCAGCGCCATGTGCAGTGCCGGCGGCTGCGGGGCCTCGTGGATCAGCTGCCAGTCGTAGTCCGTCCAGTCCGTGGCGTGCGCGAGGGCGCGGCGCACGGCGACACCGACGCCCTCGGAGGTCAGGCCGTACATCACCGTGCCCGGGGGCAGCGCCGCGTCGATCCGCGCCGCCAGTCCCGCCGTGTCGGTGTCGGCGGGGGCGCCCTCCAGCGCGCGGTTCACCGCGTCCAGCGCCTCGTCCGGCTCCAGGAAGAAGTCACCCGCCACGCGCACCCGGCGCAGCACACCGTCCGCCACGTCCACGTCCACGACGACGAGCTTGCCGCCGGGGACCTTGTACTCACCGTGCACCGCTGGGGCCTCCGTTCCTGCCGCAGAGGTCAACGCGGGTGAGGGCCGGGGTGTTCCCGGGCGCACGGGCACGAGCGCGGTGGACGCGGCCGGGGGACGGACCCGCGCGGCCGGCCCGCACGCAGCCCGCCCCCGGGCGTCGCAGCGCCTCGCAGGCGGCTCAGCGGAGCCGGTGCGGCTCCTCGGCGGTCGTACCGCGCCACGAGGCCCCGGCACGCCGCCGCCGGAACGCGGGATACTTGACGATCCGGTCATGGCCTGTACGTCGGCGAGCCGGGTGTCGCCCTCCCGTACGGCCGTCTCGCCCAGCACACCCCGCGTGAACGTACGCGCCGATCACCTGCACCGGCGCTCGATAGCCTGCCCACCGACCGGATGAACCGACGGGCCTCGTGCGAGGGCACCACACCCCCGAGGCGCGGAACGAGACGCGTCGCCGCTCGCTCCCCGCGAGGCCCTCGACAGCGAGGTGAGAGATGCAGTTCACCACCCGACCCACCCTCCAGGGCACCTTCGGCATGGTCTCCTCCACCCACTGGCTGGCCTCCCAGTCGGCGATGGCGGTCCTGGAGGGCGGGGGCAACGCCTTCGACGCTGCCGTGGCCGGGGCGTTCGTCCTGCATGTCGTGGAGCCCCACCTCAACGGCCCGGCCGGCGAGGTGCCGATCCTGCTCGCCCCGGCGGGCGGCGCGGTGCGCGTGCTGTGCGGGCAGGGCGTGGCCCCGGCGGGCGCCACCCCCGCCCATTACCGGGGGCTCGGGCTGGACCTCGTACCGGGCACCGGACCGCTCGCCGCCGCCGTGCCCGGCGCCTTCGACGCCTGGCTGCTGCTCCTGCGCGACCACGGCACCAAGTCCCTGGACGAGGTCCTGAAGTACGCCATCGGCTACGCCGGACACGGGCACGCGCCCGTGGAGAACGTGGGCGCGACCGTCGAGAGCGTGCGGCGGCTGTTCGAGACCGAGTGGACCTCCTCGGCCGAGCTGTACCTGCCGGGCGGCCGGGCGCCGCGGCCCGGCGCGCTGCTGCGCAACCCCGCGCTCGCCGCCACCTGGCAGCGGCTGCTGGCCGAGACCGCGCACGCGGGCGGCCGGGAGGACCGGATCGACGCCGCGCGCGAGGTGTGGCGCTCCGGCTTCATCGCCGAGGCCCTGCTCCGGCAGTCCCGCCGGCCCACCATGGACACCAGCGGCGAACGGCACACCGGCACGCTCACCGAGGCCGACCTGGCCGGCTGGTCGGCGACCTACGAGACACCGGTGACGTACGACTGGAACGGCTGGACCGTGTGCAAGGCCGGCCCCTGGAGCCAGGGCCCCGTCCTGCTCCAGCAGCTCGCCCTGCTCCCGCCCGGGCTGCCCGCGTACGGCTCGGCCGACTACGTCCACCTGCTGATCGAGGGCTGCAAGCTCGCCATGGCCGACCGCGAGGCCTGGTACGGGGACGCCGCCGAAGTGCCCCTCGCCGACCTGCTGTCGGACGGCTACAACACCGCGCGCCGGGCCCTGATCGGCGCGCGGGCCTCCTACGACCTGCGCCCCGGCAGCCCGGGCGGCCGCACCCCGCGGCTCCCCGCGCTGGCGCACGCGCGCGTGCCGGCCGGGACCCGGCCCGGCTTCGACCCGATGGGCGCCGGCGAACCGACCGTCGCGGCGCTGCCCGGCCGGCCGGCCGTCGCGGACGTGACCGGGGAGGCGCAGGCGACCGGGGACGGTCCGGTGGCCGCCGACGGGACGACCCGCGGCGACACCTGCCACCTGGACGTCGTCGACCGCTGGGGCAACATGGTCGCGGCCACGCCCAGCGGCGGCTGGCTCCAGTCCAACCCCGTCGTCCCCGAGCTCGGCTTCCCGCTCGGCACACGCCTGCAGATGGCCTGGCTGGAGGAGGGCCTGCCCGCCTCCCTCGCCCCCGGCCGCCGCCCCCGCACCACCCTCACCCCGTCCCTCGCCCTGCGCGACGGCGTGCCGGTCATGGCGTTCGGCACGCCCGGCGGCGACCAGCAGGACCAGTGGCAGCTGCACTTCTTCCTGGCGGCCGCCCTGCGCGCCCCTGTCCGCGGCGGCCTCGACCTCCAGGGTGCCGTCGACGCCCCGAACTGGCACAACGACAGCTTCCCCAGCTCCTTCCACCCGCGCGGACGGCGCCCCGGCAACGTCACCGTGGAGTCCCGTACCGCGCCCGAGGTGATCGAGGAGCTGCGCCGGCGCGGGCACGACGTCACCGTCGGTCCCGCCTGGTCCGAGGGGCGGTTGTGCGCCGTCGCCCGGGACCCGGAGACCGGCGTCCTGTCGGCGGCGGCGAACCCGCGGGGGATGCAGGGGTACGCCGTGGGCCGCTGACACCCACACCGGGGCCCCCGTTCTTCATCCCGATTCCGTCTCACGGACACCCGCGGGGCGGGGATTGTCAGTGGGACGTGCTCTTATGGGAGACATGATCGAACAAATGGAAACCATCGAGGAGTTTCTCGCCCGCTGCTCGGCCGACGTGGAGGAAGCGGTCCGCAAGGCCGCCGAGGCCGAGATCCTGCCCCGCTTCCGCAGCCTCGCGGCGCACGAGGTGGACCAGAAGAGCGGCCCGCACGACCTGGTGACGGACGCCGACCGGCTCGCCGAGCTGCGGCTCACCGAACACCTCGGCGCCCTGCTCCCCGGCTCGGTGGTGGTCGGCGAGGAAGCGGTGCACGCCAACCCGGCGGTGTACGAGGCGCTCCAGGGCGACGCGCCGGTGTGGATCGTCGACCCGGTCGACGGCACCCGCCAGTTCGTCCACGGCGACGACGGCTTCTGCACCCTGGTGGCCCTCGCCCAGCGGGGCGTCGTGATCGCCTCCTGGACCTACGCGGCGGCGCGCGGCCAGTTCGCCACCGCCGTCCGCGGCCAGGGCGCCTTCCTCGACGGGGAGCGGCTGTTCGCGGGGCCGCCCGCGCCCGGCCGGGACCTCGCCGTCGCCACCTCCCACCCGGACTACACCACCGACGAGCAGAAGCGCGCGCTGCGCGCCCTGTGGACCGACGGCCTCGCCCCGCGCCCGTGCGGCTCCGCGGGTCTCGAATATCTCGCCGTCGCCCGGGGAGAGTCGGACGCCGTGGCGTTCTCCTGGGAGGCCGCCTGGGACCACGCGGCCGGTCTGCTCCTGGTCGAGGAGGCGGGCGGCACACACCTCACCCTGGCCGGCGAGCCCTTCCGCATCACCGGCGGCAACACCCTGCCGTTCACCGCGGCCCGGGACGCGGCCACCGCCCGCCGGGTCGCCGACCTGCTGCGCAGCGCCTCCTGACGCTCCGGACGGCCCCCGGGCCCAGGGAGTGCCGGTCCCGCGGCATATCCTGATCCCGAATGGCCGTCGGCTGACGAATGGGGTCCGAAGGTGCCGTCGATGCTCGATGCGGTCGTGGTGGGTGCGGGACCGAACGGACTGACCGCTGCCGTGGAGCTGGCCCGGCGCGGCTTCTCCGTGGCCCTGTTCGAGGCGAAGTCCACCGTGGGCGGCGGCGCCCGCACCGAGGAGCTGACCCTCCCCGGCTTCCGGCACGACCCGTGCTCGGCCGCGCACCCCCTGGGCATCAACTCCCCGGCCTTCCGCGCCCTGCCGCTCGACCGGTACGGCCTGGAGTGGCTGCACGCCCCGCTGCCCATGGCCCATCCGTTCCCGGACGGCAGCGCGGCCGTGCTGGCCCGCTCGGTGGCCCGGACCGCCGCCTCCTTCGGACCACGCGACGCGGGTCCGTACCGCAGACTCGTGGAGCCCCTCCTCGCCCACTGGGACACCCTCGTGCGGGACTTCATGTCCCTGCCGCTGACCGCGCTCCCGCGCGACCCCGTCACCCTGGCCCGCTTCGGCCTGGCCGGCCTCCCGCCGTCCACCTGGCTGATGCGCCGCTTCAAGGACGAGCGGGTCAAGACCCTCTTCGCCGGCCTGGTCGCCCATGTGATGGCACCGCTCGACGGCCTGGCCACCGGCGCCATCGGACTGGTCTTCGCCCTCTCCGCCCACGCCCGCGGCTGGCCGGTGCCCCGCGGCGGCTCCCAGGCCATCTCCGACGCCCTCGCCGCCTACCTGACGGACCTCGGCGGCCAGGTGCACACCGACTACGAGGTCAAGCGCCTGGACGACCTGCCGCCCGCCCGCGCCTACGTCTTCGACACCTCGCCCGCCGCGCTCGCCCGCATCGCCGGCTTCGGCGACTACTACGCGAACTACCGCTACGGCCCCAGCGTCTTCAAGATCGACTACGCGCTGGACGGCCCGGTGCCCTGGACCGCGCCCGAGGCCCGCGCCGCCGGCACCGTCCAGATCGGCGCCAGCCAGGCCGAGATCGGCACCGCCCTGCGCGCCGCCTCCCGTGAGGGCCGCGCCCCCGACAAGCCCTTCATGATCACCGTGCAGCCCAGCGTGGTCGACCCCTCCCGCGCCCCCGAGGGCAAGCACGTCTTCTGGGCCTACGGCCATGTGCCCAACGGCTGGTCCGGAGACCTCACCGACGCCATAGAACGCCAACTGGAGCGCTTCGCCCCGGGCTTCCGCGACCGCGTGCTCGCCCGCGCCACCGCCGGCCCCGCCGAGATGGCCGCCCGCAACGCCAACTACGTCGGCGGCGACATCGCCTGCGGCGCGGCCTCCGGACTCCAGCTGCTGCTGCGCCCCAGACTGTCCCTGTTCCCGTACCACACGCCCCACCCGGCCGTCTTCATCTGCTCCTCGGCCACTCCGCCGGGGCCCGGCGTGCACGGCATGTCGGGGCACAACGCGGCCAAGGCCGTCTGGCGGAGACTGAGGCAGACATGACCACCATCACCCTGGTCCAGGGCGACATCACCCGGCAGAGCGCCGACGCCATCGTCAACGCCGCCAACTCCTCCCTCCTCGGCGGCGGCGGCGTGGACGGCGCGATCCACCGCCGCGGCGGCCCGGCCATCCTGGAGGAGTGCCGCGCGCTGCGCGCCTCCCGGTACGGCAGGGGCCTGCCCACCGGACAGGCCGTCGCCACCACGGCGGGCGCACTGGACGCCCGCTGGGTGATCCACACCGTGGGCCCCGTGTACAGCAGCAGCGAGGACCGCTCGGACCTGCTCGCCTCCTGCTACCGGGAGTCGCTGCGCGTCGCCGACGAGCTCGGTGCCCGTACCGTCGCGTTTCCCGCGGTCTCCACCGGCGTCTACCGCTGGCCGATGGACGACGCGGCCCGCATCGCCGTGGAAACGGTGCGGGGCACGCCGACGGCCGTGGAGGAGGTGCGGTTCGTGCTCTTCGACGACCGGGCGTACGAGGCGTTCGCCCGCCGGACCGGCTGACGCACACGGAACGCTCTCGCCGGTCCGGTCCGCCCCCGGTCACGCCGTGCGGGACATGCGGTGCACCGCGTCACGGCCCGGTGCGATTCACCCGAACGGCGTAGTCCCCGATGCGTCCGGCGGCTGCCTGGCCAACGCTCGGAGTGCCCCTGCGCGCCCCGCGAGGGACGCGCGCACCGCATGCGCGGGAGGCAGAAAGGAACGCTCATGAGCCAGGCAGCGCAACCCACCGGACCGAACGCCTCGGGCGGCTCCTGGCCGCCGCGGGAGCCCGCGGCCCGGGGCAACGGCTGGGTGACCGGCGGTGTCACGTTCGCGGGAGTCCTGATGCTGTGCAGCGGCATCCTCGCCATCCTCCAGGGGATCGCCGCCGTCACCAAGGACGAGGTCTACGCCCTCGTCGGCCACTACGTCTACCGGATCAACCTCACCGGCTGGGGCGTGATCCACATCGTCATCGGCGCCCTGGTCCTGGTGACCGGCATCGGCCTGCTCAAGGACATGACCTGGGCCCGCTTCGCCGGTCTGTTCCTCGCCTCGCTCAGCCTCATCGCGCAGTTCCTGTTCCTGCCGTACTCGCCGGTCTGGTCGCTGATCATGATGGGCATCGACATCTTCGTGATCTGGGCCCTGGCGTCCCGTCAGGAAGCGCTGGGCTGAATCCCGGACGGGGGTCGTCAGCCCAGGGCGCGCAGGATCCCGCCGAGCCGCGCCACCCCCTCGGCGACGACCCCCGGCGCGGTGGCCGCGTAGCCGAGGACCAGGCCGGGCGGGCCGGGCAACTGCCGGTGCCAGGACAGTGGTTGGCACTTCACCCCGTGGGCCAGCGCCGCCGCGGCGAACTCGGTGTCGGGCACGTCCGAGGCGTACGTCACCGTCAGATGCAGGCCCGCGGCGGCGCCGTGCACCCGCGCACCCGGGAGGTGCTCGGCGAGAGCCGTGATCATCGCGTCCCGGCGCCTGCGGTGCCGCCCCCGCGACAGCCGCAGGTGCCGCTCCAGTTCACCGGACTCCATCAGCCGGGCGAGCACCAGCTGCGGCAGCACCGCGTTGCCCAGGTCGTTGAAGCGCTTGGCGTCGACCAGCGCCGCGCGGTGCCGGGCCGGTGCCACCAGCCAGCCGATGCGCAGTGCCGGCGCGAGCAGCTTCGACACGCTGCCCAGATAGCAGACCCGGTCGGCCAGCAGCGCGCGCAGCGCGGGGACCGGGGGCCGGTCGTAGCGGTGCTCGGCGTCGTAGTCGTCCTCCAGGATCACACCGCCCTCCCGTGCCCACTCCAGCAGCTCACGACGGCGTTCGCCGCTGGTCACCACACCGGTGGGGAACTGATGGGCGGGTGTGAGGAGGACGGCCCGGGCGCCGGTCGCCCGCAGCGCGTCGACCCGGACGCCCTCCTCGTCGACCGGTACCGGCGGGGTGGCCAGGCCCCCGTTCCGCAGATGCTGACGGGCCCCGAGCGAACCGGGGTCCTCCACCGCGACGGCGTCGACGCCGTCCGCCCGCAGCACCGGGTGCAGCAGCGTGAGCGCCTGAGCGGTACCCGCGACGATCAGCACCGCGTCCGGTTCCACCCGTACGCCCCGGACCCGGGCGAGCCAGTCGGCGACCGCCCGCCGCAGCCGGGGCGCGCCGCGCGGGTCGCCGTAGCCGAGATGGTCGGCGGACAGCTCGGCGAGCACGGCCCGCTCGGCACGCAGCCAGGCCGCCCGCGGGAAGGTGCTCAGGTCGGGCCGGCCGGGGGTGAGGTCGACGGCGGCCGGGGCGGCCCGCAGCGCGTCGAAGACCTCGGCCCCGGGTTCGCCGGCGAACAGCCCGATTCCGGCACCGGTTCCGCCGACGAACGACCGGCCTCCGGTTCTCGGCCCGCCGGTGGGCGACCGGTCTCCGGTCCCCGGCCCGCCGGTGGGCGACCGGTCTCCGGTCCCCGGCCCGCCGGTGGACGACCGGTCTCCGGTCCCCGGCCCGCCGGTGGACGACCGGCCTCCGGTCCCCGGCCCGCCGGTGGGCGACCGGACGGCGAACGGCGCCGCGACCACCACCGTGCCCCCGCGCCGACGGCCCGCCACCTGGCCGTCCTCGGCGAGCCGCCGGTACGCCTCGGTCACCACCCCCCGGGAGACCCGCAGCTCCGCGGCGAGCACCCGGGTCGGCGGCAGCCTGCTGCCCACCGCCAGCCGGCCGTCCGCTATCGCCTGCCGCAGCCGACCCGCCAGCCATTCCGCCTTCCCGCCGGCGGGCACGTCACCGACGGCCAGCTGAAGGAAGTCGGACCCACGCGCCGGCACATCCCCCGTCGCCCCCACCGCGTCCCGCCCCTCGTCCACCCCGCTCATGCTGCCACGCGTCGCGTCGGCACCCGGCAGGCCCGGCAGGCCCGGCAGGCCCGGCAGGCCCGGCAGGCCCGGGGGGCCCGGGGGGCCCGGCAGCTCCGGGTGGCCTGGCCGGCCCGGTCGGCCCGGGCTGCCCGGCAGGTGCGGCCGGCCCGGCAGGCTGGCCGGCCCGGTGAGGTCCCGGTCAGGTGCCGAAGACGAACTCGGGGAGGCCCGGAGTGAGGAGGGCCGCCGCGGTAGTGGCCCCCCAGTGCGCGGCCACCTCCTCCTCGACCGTCTTCAGCACCTCGGCCACGACGTCCGCGCCGCCGTCGTGCATCGCCTCCGCCACCACCAGCACCCGGCCGGTGTGCGCGCCGACCGCCGAGTGCCCGCTCTGCCGATGGGTCCAGCGGCGGGCGTGCGCCCGGCCCGCGGAGTCCACGTAGGTGATCTCACCGGGCACGGGCCGTTCGACGCCGCCGCCGAACGGCGTGTACGTCTCGTCCCCGCGAGCCGGGCGGACCTCCAGCAGCGGCCCGGCGACCCGCTCGACGTCGAGGACCGCGACCGGCACCGCGTACGCCACCGAGATCGCGTTGCACAGGTCCACCAGCGGATGGATGCGCGGCAGCGTGCCCTCCTTCCGCAGCCGGCGCAGCAGCGACTCCGAGGCGGACCGGTACTGCGTCGGCTTCACCCCCATCCGGGCGAAGGTCCGCCGCCAGGCCAGCACCTCGGGGAACTCGCCCTCGGTCGCCCGCTCCAGCCGGGCCACGGCCCGCTCGGTGTACGCGGCGGCACGCTCGCGGGTGTCCGCGGGAGCACCGACGCCGGCGGCGTACAGCGCGCAGGCGGAGAGTTCGGGGTACGCGGCCCGGACCGCGTCGGCATGCCGGAATCGCACGGTCACGCCACCACCGCTCGGACGCCGGGGTTCGACGAAACGCTCAACGGGATCTCCTCGGTGATCGGGAACACCAACCACCCTGCCCGGCGCTTGGACCGCGGGCCAGGGCCAAACAAGGTGCGGTCGACCGGTCCATAGACCGGCGCCGGCGCCCCTGGCCGGAGTCCGCGGCGGCCCGCGTGACATCATCGGCCGGGCCGGCCGCGAGGCACGCGAAGCAGCCGGACGACCGAACGGCCCGAACGGCCCGACGACCGAACGGCCCGACACGCACGAGCGGCACGAGCAGCCCGACGAGTCCCGAGCAGCACGGCGAGCCCGCGCGGCGACGGCGGCCCGACGGGCACGCGCCGCGCACGCACCACGGCGAGCCCGCGCAGCACAGGCCCCACGGGTCGCACAGGCCGCACGGGTCGCACGGGTCGCACAGGCCGCACGGGTCGCGCAGGCCGCACGGGTCGCGCAGGCAGCACGACGAGTACCGAAAAGCACGAGGAGCACCATGAACCCCGCTCTCACCCAGGCGCCCGAGGGGAATGCCGGCTGCCCGCACGGCACCGGGAGCGCGGAGCAGGGCGGCGCCTCGCTGCTGGACGACTTCTCCCTGGAGATGACCGGCAAGGACGTGGCCCGGCTGGAGGAGGCGCGCGACAGCATCCCGCCCGGTACCCGGATCAACATCACCTTCCTGGCCGGTGAGGACACCGGTGCCCGGCTGACGGCCGCCCGTGCGGTCAAACGCCTCGGCTTCGTCCCCGTACCCCACATATCCGCCCGCCGCCTGCCCTCGCGGTCCGCCCTGGAGGAGTTCCTCGCCGGGCTGGCCGCCGACGGAACCGCCGAGAACGTGTTCGTCGTCGGCGGCGACCCCGCCCGGCCCGAGGGCCCCTACGAGGACGCCCTGGCCGTTCTGCGCACCGGACTGCTGCGTCACCACGGCGTCCGGCACGTCGGGATCACCGGCTACCCCGAGGGCCACCCCGGCATCACCGACCACGCTCTGTGGTCGGCGCTCACCGACAAGGCGGCGGCCATCGGGGCCGGCCGGTTCACGGGCGACGTGATCACCCAGTTCGGTTTCGACACCGAACCGGTCCTGAGCTGGCTGGAGGCCCTCCGCGCCCGGGGCGTGCAGCTGCCCGTCCGCATCGGTGTCCCCGGACCGGCCGGCGTGCGCCGGCTGCTGGGCTACGCCACCCGGTTCGGCGTCGGCACCAGCGCCTCCGTCGCCCGCAAGTACGGGTTCTCGCTGACCAACCTCATGGGCACCACCGGCCCGGACCGCTTTCTGCACACCCTGGCCGAACGCTACGACCCCGCCCGGCACGGCACGGTGAAGGTGCACTTCTACACGTTCGGCGGCCTGCGGACCACCGCCGAGTGGATCACCCGCTTCCGGCAGCGGAGCACCCCCGCGACGCACCCCGCCTGATCCGGCCGGGCCCCTGGCCGGAGCCACGTACGTGTCGGATTTCCGCCAGCGGCCGGGCCGTCCGGTGGCCGATGCTGGAGGCATGCAGACAGGGATGCCCCTCGACCGGGAGCACTGCGTGCGCGCCGTGCGGTCCAAGGACGCGCGGTTCGACGGATGGTTCTTCACGGCCGTCCTGACCACCCGGATCTACTGCCGGCCGAGCTGCCCGGCCGTGCCGCCCAAGCCGGAGAACATGACGTTCCACCCGAGCGCCGCCGCCTGCCAGCAGGCCGGGTTCCGGGCCTGCAAGCGCTGCCGCCCCGACACCAGCCCCGGCTCCCCGGAGTGGAACCGGCGCGCCGACCTGGTGGCCCGGGCCATGCGGCTGATCGCCGACGGCGTCGTGGACCGCGAGGGCGTGCCCGGCCTCGCCGCCCGGCTCGGCTACAGCACCCGGCAGGTGGAGCGGCAGCTCCTCGCCGAGCTGGGCGCCGGCCCGCTCGCGCTCGCCCGCGCCCAGCGCGCCCAGACCGCGCGGCTGCTCGTCGAGACGACCTCGCTGCCCATGGCGGAGATCGCGTTCGCGGCCGGCTTCTCCTCCATCCGCGCCTTCAACGACACCGTCCGCGAGGTCTTCGCGCTGTCCCCGAGCGAGCTGCGCGCCCGGGCTCCCAGGAGCGGCGCGGGCACCCCCGGCACGGGCACTCCGGGCATGCTCACCCTGCGGCTGCCGTTCCGGGCCCCGCTGAACCCGTCCAATCTCTTCGGCCATCTCGCCGCCACCGCCGTACCCGGTGTGGAGGAGTGGCGCGACGGAGCCTACCGGCGCACCCTGCGGCTGCCGTACGGCCACGGCATCGCCGCCCTCGCACCCCGCCCCGACCACATCGTCTGCCGGCTCACCCTGAGCGACCTGCGCGACCTGACCGTGGCCATCAGCCGCTGCCGCCGTCTGCTCGACCTGGACGCCGACCCGGTCGCCGTCGACGAGCGGCTGCGCACCGATCCGCTGCTCGCGCCCCTGGTGGACCGGGCCCCGGGCCGCCGGGTGCCGCGCACGGTCGACGAGGCCGAGTTCGCCGTCCGGGCCGTGCTCGGCCAGCAGGTGTCCACGGCCGCCGCCCGCACCCACGCGGCCCGTCTGGTCACCGCGCACGGCAAGCCCCTCGACGATCCCGAGGGCGGCCTCACCCATCTCTTCCCGTCGCCGGAGGCGCTGGCCGGCGTCGACCCCGACACCCTGGCCATGCCCCGCACCCGGCGCACCACCTTCACCACCCTCGTGAGCCGGCTGGCCGACGGGGAACTGCGCCTGGGAGTGGACGCCGACTGGGCGCGGACCCGCGCCCGGCTCCTCGAACTGCCCGGCTTCGGCCCCTGGACCGTGGACGTCATCGCCATGCGTGCCCTGGGCGACCCCGACGCCTTCCTCCCCACCGACCTCGGTGTCCGGAGGGCCGCCCGGGAGCTGGGCCTGCCGTCCACCCCGGCCGCGCTCACCGCCCGCGCGGAGAGCTGGCGGCCCTGGCGCGCGTACGCGGTGCAGTACCTGTGGGCGACCGACAGCCACCCGATCAACTTCCTGCCCGCATAAGGACGTACGACATGAAGCAGCACACCGTCATCGACAGCCCCTACGGCCCGCTCACCCTCGTCGCCGACGACGGCGTACTGTGCGGTCTCTACATGACCGAGCAGCGCCACCGCCCGTCGCAGGAGACGTTCGGCGCACCGGACGACGCCCCCTTCGCGGCGGCCGAGGAACAGCTGTCGGCCTACTTCGCGGGCGAGCTGACGGAGTTCACGCTGGAATTCCGGCTGCACGGCACCCCGTTCCAGCGCGGCGTCTGGGACCAGCTGACCCGTATCCCGTACGGCGAGACGCGCTCGTACGGCCAGCTCGCGGACGCGCTCGGCAACTCCAAGGCGTCCCGCGCGGTCGGCCTCGCCAACGGCAGGAACCCGATCGGCATCATCGTGCCCTGCCACCGGGTGATCGGCGCGGGCGGCGACCTCACCGGCTACGGCGGCGGCCTGGACCGCAAGCGCCGCCTGCTGGACTTCGAGCGGGGGACGGCCCTGTTCTGACCCGCCCCGCCCGCTACCGGTCGTACTCCGCGGCCAGCCGGTCCAGCAGCGCGGGCAGCGCGGTGCCGATCGGTTCCCGCACGACCTCATGGGCGAGTTCGTCGTACGGCGTCGGCTCGGCGTTGACGATGATCAGATGGGCGCCGTTGTCGGCGGCGACCCCGACCAGGCCGGCGGCCGGCTGCACCTGAAGACTGCTGCCGACGGCGAGGAACACCGTGCACGCCTTGCTGATCGCCAGCGCCTCGCCGAGGACCACCGGATCCAGCCGCTGGCCGAACATCACGGTCGCCGACTTCAGGATGCCCCCGCACACCAGGCACGCCGGGTCCTCCTCGCCGGCCTCCACCCGGGCGAGCGCGTCCTCCATCGGCCCCCGCGCCCCGCACCCGGTGCACACCACGTCGCGCGCGCTGCCGTGCAGTTCGAGCACCTTGCGGGCGGGCATCCCGGCGAGCTGGTGCAGCCCGTCCACGTTCTGCGTGATGACCCGGACCGGGATGCCGGACCGCTCCAGCCCGGCGACCGCCCGGTGCGCGGCGTTCGGCTCGGCCCTGAGCGTGCGGTTCTTGCGCCGCATCTGCCAGGACCGCCGCCGGATCTCCGGATCGCTCATGTAGTACTCGTACGTCACGAGCTTCTCGGCCTCGGGGTCCCGCTTCCACAGCCCGTTCGGACCACGGTAGTCGGGGATCCCGGAATCGGTGGAGATACCGGCCCCGCTGAGCAGGGCGACGAGAGGCTTGGCCATGCCACCGAGGGTAGGCGGGGACCGCGGGCGGCCGCGAGCGGATATCGCTCGGCCGGTCACCGCCCGCGCACGGGGTCGCGGGAACCGGTTGCGGCGGAGGGGACCCGGTGCCGGCGTCCGGGCACGGCCGAGGTGGCCCGACGGTCAGGCCGCGCGGTGGCCGTTCTCCAGCTCCGCCGTGGCCGAACCGTCCGCCAGGACGTCCAGCGCGGCCAGCACACGGCGGCCGAGCGAGCCGGGCAGATGGGCGGTGATCTCCTCGCGCGCCACCAGACGCCAGGAGAGCAGTTCCTCCTCCTGGAGGCGGATGGACGCCAGCTCGGTCTCGCCGAGGACCCCGCCGTCGTACAGGTACGCCACCAGCGGCGGCCGGCCCGTGCCGTGCGCCCAGTCCACGGCCAGCAGCCGGCCGAGTTCCCGGTCGAGCCCGATCTCCTCCAGCGTCTCCCGGCGGGCACCCTGACGCGGCGTCTCCCCGGTGTCGGACTCGATCGTCCCGCCCGGCAGCGCCCACCCCTCGCGGTAGTTGGGCTCGACGAGCAGCACCCGGCCCTCGGCGTCCCGGAAGAGCACGGCGGCACCGGCGAGGACCCGGGGCAGACTCGCGATGTACGCGGCGAAGTCATCAGTGGTGGTCATTGAGGAAGGGTAACCAGCCGCGGCGACCAGCCGGGGTGCCCGGGCGCGGCGACCAGACGGGCTGACCAGCCGGTGTGTCCGGCTGCGGCGACCAGCCGGGGTGACCAGCCGGGGTGCCCGGCGCCCCGGCGCTACGTCCCGCTCGTCGCCAGGCGCAGGGTGCGTTCGGCCAGCGCGCTGATCCGCACGCCGTCGAAACCGAACACCGCGCTGCGGACCGTGTCCTGGAGCGGGTCCCGCCACCGGGCCGGGATCGACTCCGCCCCGGTGAGGACCCCGGCCACCGAGCCGGCCGTCGCCCCGTTGGAGTCGGTGTCCAGTCCGCCGCGCACGGTCAGGGCGATGGTCCGGGTGAAGTCGCCGTCGCCGTAGAGCAGCCCGGCGGTGAGGACGGCCGCGTTCGGGACCGTGTGGATCCAGCCGAGCCCGGCGGTCTCCGCGGACAACGTGGTCAGGGTCTCCTCCCAGGGCAGCCGGGCCTCGTGCAGGCTCGTGACCCGCCGTACCGTACGGGCCAGGCGGCTGCTCGCCGGTACGACCGTCAGCGCGGTGTCCAGGGCCTCCCGGACACCCGGGGCGGTGAAGGCCGCCGAGATCAGCGCGGCGGCCCACATCGCGCCGTAGACGCCGTTGCCGGTGTGCGAGAGCACCGCGTCCCTGCGGGCCAGACCCGCGGCCCGGACCGGATCGCCGGGGCAGGTCCAGCCGTAGACGTCGGCGCGGATCAGCGCGCCGATCCACTCCTGGTACGGGTTGTCGTACGTCGCCGTCAGCGGGGGCTTCATCCCGTTCGCGAGGTTCCGGTACGCCGCCCGTTCCGCCGTGAACGTCTGCAGATACGGCAGCCTGAGCAGCCACAGGTCGCCGACCTGCTCGGTGCTGAAGCCGAAGCCGTGGGTCTCCAGCAGGTGCAGGCCGAGGATCGCGTAGTCGACGTCGTCGTCCCGGCAGCTGCCCTGGATCCGCCCGCGCACGCACTGGCGCCACTCCGGACGCAGTACGGCGGCCTCGTCCGGGTCGGCCGGCTCGGGCAGGTAGTCGGTCAGCGGCAGGGCCGCGGCCCGGCGCAGATAGCGGTCGATGCGGTCGCGGGTCCACACCTCCCCCTGCTCGACCGGCTTGCCGAGCATGTTGCCCGCGATCCGGCCGAGCCAGCCGCCGTGGACGCGGTCGGCGAGGCCGGGCTCGGTGCGCTGGGTGCTCATGGCAGGGGTGTACCCACTTTGCCCGGCCGGCTCTCAGCGGCTTCCCAGGGTTCGGGCGGGGCATGACGGCGGGGGTGTCCTGCGGTTATGGTCACAGCGGCGCGACTGGCCCCGCCGTGTGCGGGGCCCGGAGAGCAAGGGGAAGACAAGGTGGCGGACGCTGCAGTGAACGAGACCCGTCGGGTGCTCATCGCCGCGGACAAGTTCAAGGGCTCGCTGACGGCCGTGCAGGTCGCCGAGCGGGTGACGGCCGGGCTGCGCCGGGTCGTGCCGGATCTCCAGGTCGAGGCGCTGCCGGTGGCCGACGGCGGCGACGGGACCGTGGACGCGGCGGTCGCGGCCGGCTTCGAGCGGCACGAGATCCGGGTCGCCGGGCCGCTCGGCCAGGAGGTGACGGCCGCGTTCGCGCTGCGCGACGGCACCGCGGTCGTGGAGATGGCGGAGGCGAGCGGCCTGCAGCGGCTGCCGGCGGGGGTCTTCGCCCCGCTCACCGCCTCGACGTACGGCTCCGGCGAGCTGCTGCGGGCCGCGCTGGACGCGGGCGCGCGCACGATCGTGTTCGGCGTCGGCGGCAGCGCCACGACCGACGGCGGCGCGGGCATGCTGTCCGCGCTGGGCGCGCGGTTCCTGACCGAGGAGGGCGAGCCGGTGCCCCCGGGCGGCGGCGGACTGGCCGAGCTGGCCCGCGCGGACCTCTCCGGTCTGGACCCCCGGCTGTCCTCGGTCGAGCTGGTGCTGGCCAGCGACGTCGACAACCCGCTGACCGGCCCGAAGGGTGCTCCCGCCGTCTACGGGCCGCAGAAGGGGGCCTCGCCGGACGACGTGGAGACGCTGGACGCGGCGCTGGCCCACTTCGCGAAGGTGCTGGAGGCGGAGGCCGGCCCGCGGGCCGCCGAGTACGCGGCCTCCCCGGGCGCGGGTGCCGCCGGCGGCATCGGTTACGGCGCCCTCCTGCTGGGCGCGCGTTTCCGCCCCGGCATCGAGGTCATGCTGGAGGTGCTGGGCTTCGCGCCCGCCCTGGAGCGGGCCGCCCTGGTCGTCACCGGCGAGGGCTCCCTGGACGAGCAGACGCTGCACGGCAAGGCGCCGGCGGGCGTTGCCTCCGCCGCGCGGGCCGCCGGCAAGGAGGTCGTCGCGGTGTGCGGACGGCTCGCCCTGCCGACGGAGGCGCTCGTCCGGGCCGGGATCTCCCAGGCGTACCCGCTGACCTCGGTCGAGCCCGACGTCGCCAAGTGCATCGCGGACGCCGGACCGATCCTGGAGCGCGTCGCCGCCCGCATCGCCGAGGACCACCTGGGCTGAGGCCGCCGGGGGGCTCCGCCCGGGCGGGCCGGGCCGACGCCCGTGCCGGACAGCGAAGGGCCCCGAACCCGTCCCGGGTTCGGGGCCCTCGTCGTACGCCTCCGCGTCGCGCTACGGCAGCTGCGCCGCCCGTGCCTCACGACGATTGTCACGGAAGTTGTTCACGCGCCGGGCCGTGGCGAACAGCGGAATCACCGCGCCCATCACCAGCTGCAGCGCACAGCCCGTCTGGAGCAGCAGCTGACCGCTCGGGGCGTCGAAGGCCCAGGCGGCCAGGAGGCCCATCGACAGCACGATCCAGGTGAGCATCGCGCCGGCGAGGCGGCCCCGCGGCTTCGGGTACTCGACCCGGCTCACCATCAGCCAGGCCGTCCCCAGGATCGCCAGCAGAGTCGCCACGAACGGCAGCTCCAGCAGCACGATCGAGACGACGGTCAGCGCGCCGAACGGCGAGGGCATGCCCTGGAACATGCCGTCCTTCATCGTCACGCACGAGAAGCGGGCCAGTCTCAGCACCACCGCCAGCAGCACCACGATGGCTCCCACCGCCGCCACCCGCTGGTGCGCGTCGTCCGCGACCATGCCGTAGACGAGGACGAAGTACGCGGGCGCCAGGCCGAAGCTGATCAGGTCGGACAGGTTGTCCAGCTCGGCGCCCATGGGGGAGGAGCGGAGCTTCCTCGCCACCAGTCCGTCGAACAGGTCGAACACGGCCGCGCAGAGCATCAGGATGACCGCGGTGGCCGCGCTGTGGCGGGCCATCCCGGACTCCTGGCTGCCGGTGAGGTGCGGGATCAGGATGCCGGTGGTGGTGAAGTACACCGCCATGAAGCCGCACGTGGCGTTGCCCAGGGTGAGGGTGTCCGCTATCGACAGACGGAGAGAGAGGGGCATCTCCTCCTCTTCGTCCACATCGTCTGCCTCGGGCACCCAGCCGGCCTGGGTCTCCGGATCAATCACGGTCAATGCGAGTCACCCCAGCCACGGTCTTCTGACCGACCTCGACCGCGACCTCCACGCCCTCGGGCAGGTAGAGGTCGACACGCGAGCCGAAGCGGATCAGACCGATGCGGTCGCCCTGCTCGACCTTCGTGCCTTCCGGGATGTAGGGCACGATGCGGCGGGCCACCGCGCCGGCGATCTGGATCATCTCGATGTCGCCGAGTTCGGTGTCGAAATGCCAGACTACGCGCTCGTTGTTCTCGCTCTCCTTGTTGAAAGCCGGAACAAAGCCGCCGGGGATGTGCTCGACCGACGTCACCGTGCCCGACAGGGGCGCCCGGTTGACGTGGACGTTGAGCGGGCTCATGAAGATCGCGACGCGGGTACGCCCGTCCTTCCACGGCATGATGCTCTGCACCACACCGTCGGCGGGCGAGATGACCCGGCCCTGGGCGATCTCGCGCTCGGGGTCGCGGAAGAACCACAGCATGCCCGCTGCGAGCGCGGTGGCGGGCACGGCGACGGCCTTGGCCGCGCCTGAGCGGCGGGCGCGCGCCAGGCTGAGGGCTGCGGTGGCGACGGTCGGGAGAAGCCACGGCGATGCTCCGCGCGCGAGGCGTGCGCCTACCAGGCTGTCGCGGTGTGCAGAGGTTTGGCTGTGGGGCATGGATGACCTTCGTAGCGGATGATGCCGCGCTCTGATCGGGGGACGGCGGCTTTCCGGGGATCGTACCGTTCGTGGGCCACAACTGGGCAAGCCAGGAAGCCGAGTCGGCGGCTGAAGACCGTCTACGGGGTGTGATCTTCTTCTCGAAGAAAACACCCCGTACCCGGACAATCAGCTCTGGAACCGATACTCTTCGAGCAGTCTGCGCCCGATGATCATTTTCTGGATCTCGGCGGTACCTTCACCGATGAGCAGCATCGGGGCCTCCCGGTAGAGGCGCTCGATCTCGTACTCCTTGGAGAAGCCGTAGCCGCCGTGGATCCGGAAGGCATCCTCCACGACCTCCTTGCAGTACTCGGAGGCGAGGTACTTCGCCATCCCTGCTTCGAGGTCGTTTCGTTCCCCGGAGTCCTTTTTGCGTGCCGCGTTGACCATCATTGCATGCGCCGCCTCGACCTTGGTGGCCATTTCGGCGAGCTTGAACTGGATGGCCTGGTGCTGGGCGATCGGCTTGCCGAAAGTGTGCCGCTGCTGGGCGTACTGGACGCCCAGCTCGAAGGCACGCTGGGCGACGCCGCAGCCACGCGCCGCCACATTGACCCGGCCGACCTCGACTCCGTCCATCATTTGGTAAAAACCTCGGCCGGTCACCCCGCCGAGCACCCGGTCGGCGGGAATCCGCAGGCCGTCCATGATCAGCTCGGTGGTGTCGACACCCTTGTAACCCATCTTCTCGATCTTGCCGGGGATGGTGAGGCCCGGACGGACCTCGCCGAAGCCCGGCTCCTTCTCGATCAGGAAGGTCGTCATCGACTTGTGCGCGGCCGTGCCCTCGGGGTGTCCTTCGTCACTCCGGACCAGAACGGCCACGAGCGAGGACGTGCCGCCGTTCGTCAGCCACATCTTCTGGCCGTTGAGGACGTACTCGTCGCCGTCCTTGACCGCCTTGGAGGTGATGGCCGACACATCGGAGCCCAGGCCCGGCTCCGACATCGAGAACGCGCCCCGGATGTCGCCGGCCGCCATCCTCGGCAGGAAGTGGTCCTTCTGCTCCTGCGTGCCGTGCTGCTTGAGCATGTACGCGACGATGAAGTGCGTGTTGATGATGCCGGAGACCGACATCCAGCCGCGGGCGATCTCCTCCACGCACAGGGCGTAGGTGAGGAGCGACTCGCCCAGGCCCCCGTACTCCTCGGGAATCATCAGACCGAAGAGGCCGAGTTCCTTCAGGCCGTCCACGATCTGCTGCGGGTACTCGTCGCGATGCTCCAGCTCGGTCGCGACAGGGATGATCTCCTTGTCGACGAAGTCCCGAACCGTGGAGAGGATCTCCTGCTGGACGTCGGTCAGACCGGCGGTCTGGGCGAGACGGGCCATGGCCTACTTCTCCGTCTTTTCGGTAGGTGCGTTCAGCTCCGGGCGGCCCGGCTGCTCGCCGCCGCGCTCCTTGATGTACGTCTCGGTGGGCACCATGACCTTGCGGCGGAACACGCACACGAGCGTGCCGTCCTGCTTGTAGCCCTTGGTCTCGACGTAGACGATCCCGCGGTCGTTCTTCGACTTCGACGGCCACTTGTCCAGCACGGTCGTCTGGCCGTAGATCGTGTCGCCGTGGAAGGTCGGCGCGACGTGCTTGAGCGACTCGATCTCCAGGTTGGCGATCGCCTTGCCGGAGATGTCCGGCACGGACATGCCGAGCAGCAGGGAGTAGATGTAGTTCCCGACGACGACGTTCTTGCCGAAGTCCGTCGTCTTCTCCGCATAGTTCGTGTCCATGTGGAGCGGGTGGTGGTTCATGGTGAGGAGACAGAACAGGTGGTCGTCGTACTCCGTGACCGTCTTGCCCGGCCAGTGCTTGTACGTCGCCCCGACCTCGAACTCCTCGTAGGTGCGTCCGAACTGCATCGCGCTCAGGCCTCCGGGATCTCGAACTTGCTGGTGCGCTGCATGCCGGCGGCGCGCCCCTTGCCGGAGATGACCAGGGCCATCTTGCGGCTGGCCTCGTCGATCATCTCGTCGCCGAGCATCGCGGAGCCCTTCTTGCCGCCCGCCTCGGACGTGTAGTAGTCGTACGCGTCCAGGATCAGCTCGGCGTGGTCGTAGTCCTCCTGGGAGGGCGAGAAGATCTCGTTGGAGGCCTCGACCTGGCCCGGGTGCAGCACCCACTTGCCGTCGAAGCCGAGCGCGGCGGCGCGCCGGGCGACCTCGCGGTAGCCGTCGACGTTGCGGATCTGGAGGTAGGGGCCGTCGATCGCCTGGAGGTTGTTGGCGCGGGCGGCCATCAGGATCTTCATCAGGATGTAGTGGTAGGCGTCCGCCGGGTAGCCGGGCGGCTGCTCGCCCACGACGAGCGACTTCATGTTGATGGAGGCCATGAAGTCGGCCGGGCCGAAGATGATCGTCTCGACACGCGGGGAGGCCTGCGCGATCGCGTTGACGTTGTTGAGGCCCTGGGCGTTCTCGATCTGCGCCTCGATGCCGATCTTGCCGACCTCGAAGCCCATGGTCTTCTCGATCTGCGTCAGCAGCAGGTCCAGCGCGACGACCTGCTCGGCGTTCTGCACCTTCGGCAGCATGATGCAGTCGAGGTTCTGGCCGGCGCCCTCGACGACCGTGACGACGTCCCGGTACGTCCACTCGGTCGTCCAGTCGTTGACCCGCACGACCCGCGTCTTGCCCGTCCAGTCGCCCTCGTTCAGGAACTTGACGATGGTGTGCCGCGCCCCGGGCTTGGCGAGCGGTGCGCAGGCGTCCTCCAGGTCGAGGAAGACCTGGTCCGCGGGGAGCCCCTGCGCCTTCTCCAGGAAGCGCGGGTTGCTGCCCGGTACGGCCAGGCAGGAGCGCCGCGGGCGAAGGCGGTTGACGGTCGTCATGCGGGGACCTCCAGGGGGTCGAGCTTGTTCGCTTTCCGGATCTCGTCGACGATGCGGCCGATGATTCCGGTGATGTCGAAGTCCTTCGGGGTGAAGACGGCAGCGACTCCGGCGGCCCTGAGCTGCTCCGCGTCCCCGTTGGGGATGATGCCACCAGCGATCACCGGTATATCTGTGGCACCTGCCACACGCAGCCGCTGGAGTACGTCCGGGACCAGCTGCGCGTGCGAACCGGACAGGATCGACAGGCCCACGGCGTGGACGTCCTCGGCCAGGGCCGCGTCCACGATCTGCTCGGGCGTCAGCCGGATCCCCTGGTAGACCACCTCGAAGCCGGCGTCCCGCGCGCGGACCGCGATCTGCTCGGCGCCGTTGGAGTGTCCGTCCAGACCCGGCTTGCCGACGAGGAAGCGCAGGCGGGCGACGCCCAGGTCGCGGGCGGTGTCCTCCACCTTGGCGCGGACCTCGGCGAGCGCCGAGCCGGCCTCGGCGGGGACGGCCACCGGCGCGGAGGAGACCCCGGTGGGCGCCCGGTACTCGCCGAACACCTCGCGCAGGGCCCCGGCCCACTCACCGGTCGTGACCCCGGCGCGGGCGCACTCCAGGGTGGCCTCCATCAGGTTGTCGGTGCCCTTGGCGGCCTCCTTCAGCCGCTCCAGCGCCTTGCAGGGGCGCGGGTGGTTGAAGGGCGGCTGGTAGCGGGTGTCCCGCCAGTGCCGCAGCGACTCGATCACCCGGTTCTCGACCGCCGGGTCCACCGTCTGGATCGCGGTGTCCAGGTCGGCCGTCAGCGGGTTCGGCTCGGTGCCCTCGAAGATGTTGACACCGATGATCTTCTCCTCGCCGGACTCGATCCGGGCCCGGCGCTCGGCGTGCGAGGAGACCAGCTGCGACTTCAGATAGCCGGACTCCACGGCGGCCATCGCGCCGCCCATCTCCTGGATGCGGTCGATCTCCGCGAGGACGTCCCCGACCAGCTGGTCCACCTTCGCCTCGATCACCTTCGAGCCCTCGAAGATGTCCTCGTACTCCAGCAGATCGCTCTCGTAGGCGAGCACCTGCTGGATGCGCAGCGACCACTGCTGGTCCCAGGGCCGGGGCAGACCCAGGGCCTCGTTCCAGGCGGGCAGCTGCACGGCACGCGCGCGGGCGTCCTTCGACAGGGTCACCGCGAGCATCTCCAGCACGATCCGCTGGACGTTGTTCTCCGGCTGCGCCTCGGTCAGGCCGAGGGAGTTGACCTGGACGCCGTAGCGGAAGCGGCGCTGCTTGGCGTTCTCGATGCCGTACCGCTCACGCGTGATCTTGTCCCAGATCCGGCCGAACGCCCGCATCTTGCACATCTCCTCGACGAAGCGGACGCCCGCGTTCACGAAGAAGGAGATACGGGCGACGACGTCGCCCATGCGCTCCTGCGGCACCTGGCCGGAGTCGCGCACGGCGTCGAGGACGGCGATCGCGGTGGACATCGCGTACGCGATCTCCTGCACCGGCGTGGCCCCGGCCTCCTGTAGGTGGTAACTACAGATGTTGATCGGGTTCCACTTCGGGATGTGGGAGACCGTGTACGCGATCATGTCCGTCGTCAGGCGGAGCGAGGGGCCCGGCGGGAAGACGTGCGTCCCGCGGGACAGGTACTCCTTGACGATGTCGTTCTGGGTCGTGCCCTGGAGCTTGGTGATGTCCGCGCCCTGCTCCTCGGCGACGACCTGGTAGAGCGCCAGCAGCCACATGGCGGTGGCGTTGATCGTCATCGAGGTGTTCATCTGCTCCAGGGGGATGTCCTGGAACAGCCGGCGCATGTCACCGAGGTGCGCGACGGGCACGCCCACCCGGCCGACCTCGCCGCGCGCGAGGATGTGGTCGGAGTCGTAGCCGGTCTGGGTCGGCAGGTCGAACGCCACCGACAGACCGGTCTGGCCCTTGGCGAGATTGCGCCGGTACAGCTCGTTGGACGCCTCGGCCGTGGAGTGGCCGGCGTACGTCCGCATGAGCCACGGACGGTCCTTCTGACGCTCTGTCATCTATGACTCTCCGGGCCTCAGATGTTCCGGAAGCGGTTGATGGCGTCGATGTGCCGGGCGCGCATCTCCTCGTCGCGCACGCCCAGGCCCTCCTCGGGGGCCAGGCACAGCACGCCGACCTTGCCCTGGTGGAGGTTGCGGTGCACGTCGTAGGCGGCCTGACCGGTGTCTTCCAGAGAGTAGGTCTTCGACAGGGTCGGGTGGATCTTCCCCTTGGCGATGAGGCGGTTGGCCTCCCAGGCCTCGCGGTAGTTGGCGAAGTGCGAGCCGATGATCCGCTTCAGCGACATCCACAGGTAGCGGTTGTCGTACTCGTGCATGTAGCCCGAGGTCGAGGCGCAGGTGGTGATGGTGCCGCCCTTGCGGGTGACGAAGACGCTCGCGCCGAAGGTCTCGCGACCGGGGTGCTCGAAGACGATGTCGATGTCCTCGCCGCCGGTGAGTTCGCGGATGCGCTTGCCGAAGCGCTTCCACTCCTTCGGGTCCTGGGTGTTCTCGTCCTTCCAGAACTTGTAGCCCTCGGCGTTGCGGTCGATGATCGCCTCGGCGCCCATGGACCGGCAGATGTCCGCCTTCTGGTCGCTGGAGACGACACAGATCGGGTTGGCGCCGCCCGCCAGCGCGAACTGCGTC
>NZ_JAINRE010000034.1 GCF_020400595.1 Streptomyces naphthomycinicus
TGCGTGAGCGTCTGTCCGGTCCATGGGGTTTCGCCGCGGCCGGCATCGCCGTCGGCCTTGCGGCCGGGCTGACGCTGTTCGGCCTCCAGCACTCACCCACCGCTCCCCCTGCTCAGGGCGTCACCGAAGGGAAGGACGCGAAGACCGGCTACGGCAATGCCGGCGTGCTCGTCCACAACGTCGAGGAGAAATGCCAGAAACCCCGCACGCACGAATGCGCGCTGCATCTGGCGTTCGATCCCTACCGTCCCTACACGACGGCCAACTCCGCCGACCGTGTCTGGCACCATGACCTGCTGCACGCGCGCTGCCGGATCGCCGACGGCGTCACCGTCACCGACGAGGAAGAGAAACACAGCAGCATCTGGATCCAGGTCGCGCGGAAGGGGCAGCATCTATGGCTGCCCGGGATCCGCGTCACTCCCGACACGCTGGTCCAGTTGAGCACCGTACTGCCCAGATGCCCGACATAGCAGCGGCTCGGAAGCACCGGAGGGGGCGGCAGCCGAGGGGGGCCCGCTTCTCGGGGGTACGCCTGCCGGCCGGCCGCGCCGGACGACGCGGTCGAGCGGGGCGGCCCGGACGGTCGAGGCCGGCCGTCGCAGCTTGCTCTGGTCGTCTGCGATGGTTGGTGTCACGGCTCGGGCGGCAGGCTCAAGTCCAGGCGACAACGGGACTCGTGGGCCTTCAGCGTGGCGTTGAAAGCCTCCAGATGGGGCAGATCGGCGGGGCAGCCGTACGGCGCGTGGCTGGCTGTCCGGGCCCAGGGATTGTCCATCATGCGGGGAGCCTAGCCAGGCAGTGCCGTCCGGATCGGTCGGTCGTCTGCTGGAATGCGCCGCCGGCACGAGCGCCGGAGGGCTTCGAGGCGCAGCTGAAGTCGCAGTGTCCCATCCGTCTTCACGGTCGGTGCGATCACATAGGTTGTGGCTCCTCGAAGATGCGCGAGAAGGAGCGGCAGTGGGCGAAAACTCTCAGGTGGCGGCGCTCGCACAGGTCCTGCCCACGACGGACGGCGTGGATGAGCGGATCGACTGGAGTACGGTCGAGGAGATCTGGGGGACCCGGTTTCCGGCCGACTATGTCGCCTTCATGGAGGTGTACGGGGCAGGCAGCGTCGGCAGGGAAGTGGGAATACTGTTGCCGGTTCCGCGGTCCGATGCCTATGCGGACGGCTCCGGCCTGCGGCAGGAGACAGCCAACGCCCGTGGCACCTGGGAGATGCTCGGTGGGAGAGCGGCCCTGGACGTGGACCCCGATTCCCTCGTGGCGTGGGGTGTCACGAGCGGCGCGGACATCTACTGCTGGCTGACAACGGCCGACGATCCCGACCGGTGGCCCGTGCTCGTATGCGGTCGGCACACGAATCCCACCTTCCAGGTCCACCCTTTCGGGATGGTGGAATTCCTGCGCCGACTGCTCACCGACGATGAATTCCAGGAAGAGACGATCAGCGTCGTCCTTCCGAAGGAGCACTCTTTTGTCAACTGGCGTGAGGAGAAACGTCGCTTGGAGGCGGGCCTTGACCCCAGCACGGGCGAACCCTGGGATCGGCAGCCTCAGGGGTCCTGACGGAGCGGCGGGCGTCGGCGATTGCCCGGGGCGCCGTCGGGGCGGGCGGCGCGGATGCGCATGCGTGCTCCTGGTGGTGCCTCGGCTGCCTGGTGCAGCCCGTCACCCCGAAGCTGCCCGTTCGCGGGCATTCCGGTGCCGGCGTCCCCCTGCCGGGCCAACGGATTCCACCTGCGCAGCGTAATAGCCGATCGTCGTACCGGGAGACCCCACCGCCACCGCCTCTCCTGCCAGACCTCCGCCCCGGGTGCTGCTGGAAGGCTGCCGGCGGCCCTCCAGCGGGGTGCGGGAGGCCCGAGTGGGAGGCGGTGCCGCGGCCCGCGCCGCGAGCCTGGTCGTCCGTTCGGGGGGGACGGTCCAGGCCCAGCGTGGAGGGTCCGGGCCCAGCGTGGACGGTCCGGGCCCAGCGTGGAGGGTCCGGGCCCAGCGTGGAGGGTCCGGGCCCAGCGTGGACGGTCCGGGCCCAGCGTGGACGGTCCGGGCCGTCGGCGTTCCGTTGAACCGGCCGCGCCCTCAGAGCAGGTCGTCCGCACCGTGCACGGTGTGTGCGAGGGTGGGCGGGAGGAAGGGTGTGGCGGATGGGATGGAGCGGCTGATGGACTGGCGTGAGTTCGCGCAGCAGATGGCCTCCATGTCACGGGAGCTGCTGGCGCAGTCGTCGGTCGAGGACACGCTCACGTGCATCACGTCGTCGGCGACCGAGCTGGTGGAGGGCTGTGACGCGGCCGGCATCCTGGTCCTGCACGGACACACGGTGCAGACGCTGGCTCCGACCGGCCGGCTGGTCATCGACAGTGACCGGCTGCAGGAGCGCCTGAGCGAAGGGCCCTGCTTCGATGCCGCCCGCACTCGCCAGGGCGCGCGGGTGTTCCGGATCGCCGACTTCACCCATGAACAGCCCCGCTGGCCCGCCTACGCTCCCCAAGCGCGGGCCCTGGGCGTGGGCAGCATGATGGGCTTCCTGCTGTACACCGATGACGAAGAGCTCGGTGCGCTGAACCTCTACTCACGCGAGCCGGGCGCGTTCACCGAGGTCAGCGAGACGGCCGGATGGCTGCTGGCTTCCCATGCCGCAGTCGCCTTCTCCAGTGCCCGCACCCACGCTCAGATGGAGCAGGCGGTCGCCACCCGTCACACCATCGGCGAGGCCATGGGCATCCTCATGGGAGCACGCCACCTCACCGAACAGCAGGCGTTCGACGTGCTGCGCCGGTACTCGCAGGAGAAGAACATCAAACTGCGCGAGGTCGCCCGCCGGATCTGCGAAAAGGGCGACCTGTAGAGGCTGGGCGGCCGTGTCGCCCGGCGGGCTGCCCGGCGTCCTCGGGCCCGGGGCGTTCCCGCCCGCCGCTCCCCGCGCGTGGGGGTGGCCCGGGAGTCGACGGACGGGTGCCGCGCCTGGCGGATCCGCTCCGCCTCGCGCACCGCCGTGGAGAGGGCCCTCGCTGAGACAGGCGGGACAGCTCACAGGGGCGGCGGCAAGGTCACGGTCTACGGCTCGGGCACCAGAGCGCGCTGGTACCAGATGCCGGCCTCACCGCCGAGGTCGGCCGGGTCCGCCGGGCCGGCCGGCACGAACCCGGCTTTGGCGAGCACCCTCTGGGACGCGGCGTTGCCGTGGGAGGTGGCCGCCCGCAGTGTGCGCAGCCCGTGCCGCGCCGGCGCCAGCCGGCACAGCTCCCGGACGGCCTCGGTGGCCACACCGCGGCCGGCGGCGTGCTGCGCGACCCTGTAGCCGAGCACTGCGGTGCCGTCCTGCAAGTCATACAGGTTGAACCGGCCCAGAACCGAGCCGTCGTCGGCGACGAGCACGTAGAAGGCGCAGACGCCGGCCTCTTGTTCAGCCAGCAGGGCGCTGTAGCGGTCGGCGAACCGGGCGAAGTACTCGTCGCCGCGGTCGGAGACCGAGGCGGCGAAGTAGGCGCGGTTCGCCCGTTCGAAGGCCAGGACCGCGGGGGCATCGTCGGCATGCAGCCGTTTCAGCTCGGGCACTGCCCGACTGTACCGGGACGGCGCGCTGAGGCCACCCGGGGTTTTCCTCCCCCGGGCGGACAGCCCCGAGACCTGGGGGCATGACGGTCTACGGCCGGAGTACGGGGGTGGAGGGATGTCGAGGCGATCGTTCGGCCGTCCCTAAGGTCGGTCGCGTGACGAACGAGAACGAGCGTGTGCAGAGCATGGTGCTGGGGCACGTCGAGGTCATCCGGGTTGTCGAGTGGCACGAACCGTTCCTGCCCGCGTCCGGCATGTTCCCGGGAGTTGCCGCCGGTGTGTGGAAGGACAACGAGGACTGGCTGGCGCCGGACCACTGGGAGCCGGGCCGTGACTTGGCGGTGCTCGCTCTGCAGAGCTGGGTGCTGCGCAGTGCGGGCCGGACCGTCGTGGTCGACACCGGAGCGGGGAACGGGCGCGAGCGGCCGGGCATGGGGCCGTTCCACCGTTCCCGGAGTGATTTCCCGGGCCTCCTGGCGAAGGCCGGTGTCCGTCCGCAGGATGTCGACGTCGTCGTCAACACCCACCTCCACGTCGATCACGTCGGCTGGAACACCGTCGACGCGGACGGGCAGTGGGTACCGACGTTCCCCAACGCCCAGTACCTCATTCCGGCCGCCGACGACTTCCACTACGGTCCGGACAACGCGTACGGGAACGGCGCGCAGGAGGTCGACCGCCTGATCTACGAAGACAGCATCGCGCCCGTCCACCAGGCCGGACAGGCCGTGCTGTGGGACGGCCTCCACCGCATCGACGAGCACCTCACCCTGGAGTCCGCACCCGGTCACACGCCCGGCTCGTCCGTGCTGCGCCTCGCGTCCGGGAGCGACCGGGCGGTCTTCGTCGGAGATCTGCTGCACAGCCCGGTGCAGATCCTGCATCCCCGCTGCAACAGCAACGCCTGCCTGGCCCCGGAACAGGCGGTGGCCAGTCGCCGTCGGGTTCTCGGGAGGGCGGCCGATGAACACGAGCTGCTCGTTCCCGCGCACTTCGGTGGTGCGGGTGCCCTGGAAGTCCGGCGGGACGGTGACGGGTTCGCCCTCGGCCCGTGGGCAGCGGCCGGCCCGGAGAGGAGCGGGTCCGCCTTCGAGTGAGCCGTGGCCTCGCCCGCGGGTGCGCGATCCGCGGGCCGCCCCGTTTTCGTCTGGTTGACGATATGAAGTACCTCCAATATCGTCTCACTGACGAAATCAAGGGGGGTCCACCATGGCCGACATCACCCGGCGCTTCGGATGGCGCCATCTGCGCTCCGCGCCCACCGCTCACATCCGCCACCACAAGCGCGGCCGGCTCGTCCACGACGGCCGGGGGCTCAGCTTCTGGTACCGGTCGCTGTCGGCGGCGCTCTCCGAGGTGCCGGTCGACGACCGGGAGCTGGCCATGGCGTTCCACGCCCGTACCGCCGACTTCCAGGACGTCACCGTGCAGGCCACCGTCACCTACCGGATCACCGACCCGGCCGAGGCGGCGAACCGGATCGACTTCTCCGTGGACCCCGACAGCGGGAACTGGCGCGGCGCGCCCCTGGAGCAGATCGCCACCCTCCTCACCGAGACCGCGCAGCAGCACACGCTGGACGTACTGGCCCGCACTCCGCTGGCCGTCGCCCTGGTGGACGGCGTCGCCTCCGTGCGGGAGCGGGTCGCCACCGGTCTCGCCGCCGAGCCCCGCCTCCCGGCCACCGGCATCGACGTGGTGGCCGTGCGCGTCGTCGCGATCCGGCCCGAGGCCGAGGTGGAGCGCGCCCTGCGCACCCCGGCCCGCGAGCAGATCCAGCAGGAGGCGGACCGGGCCACCTACGAGCGGCGGGCCGTCGCCGTCGAGCGCGAGCGTGCCATCGCCGAGAACGAGCTGGCCAGCCAGATCGAACTGGCCCGGCGCGAGGAGCAGTTGGTCGACCAGCGCGGCACCAACACCCGTCGCGAGGCCGAGGAGAAGGCGGCGGCCGACAGCGTACGGACCGAGGCCGAGGCGGCCCGCAAGGTCCGCCTGGCCCACGCGGACGCCGAGGCCGCACGCGCGACGGGCGCGGCGCGCGCCGAGGCCCAGGCCGCCTGGCTGCGGGTGCACGGCGAGGTCGACCCGGCCACGCTGCACGCCCTGGCGGCGACCCGGCTGGCGGAGAACCTGCCGCGGATCGAGAGCATCACCCTCTCCCCCGACGTGCTCACCGGGCTCCTGGCCAGACTCGGGCGCCCGGAAGGCCAGGCGGACGCGTGAGCCTGGCACCGCGGGCGGTGCTCGTGCACCGCAGGACCGAGTACGAGGAACTGCTCGCCCGGCACGGGACGCACGGCCAGGCCGCGTTCTTCCTCTCCAGCCGGGGCCGCTCCATCGACGAGGTGGCCCGCCGCCACGACGACACCCGGCAGGCGCTGCGGGACGTGGCGTCGGCGGTGCCGCTGACCTGGCGCAGCTCCACGGTGGAGCGGGCGGACCTGGACCGTTTCCTGTTCGCCCCGGAGGACGTGGTGGTCGTGGTCGGCCAGGACGGTCTGGTCGCCAACACCGCGAAGTACCTCTCCGGGCAGCCGGTGGTGGGCATCGACACCGACCCGGGGCGCAATCCGGGGGTCCTGGTCCGTCACCGCCGCACCGACGCGGCCTCCCTGCTGCGGACCGCGATCGCCGCCGGGGACCGGGCGGAGGAGCTGACCATGGTCGAGGCCGTCGCCGACGACACCCAGCGCCTTCTCGCGCTGAACGAGATCTACCTGGGCCCGCCCGGCCACCAGACGGTCCGCTACCGCCTGGGTACCGGCGAGGGAACCGACCCGGGCGAGGCCCAGGCCTCCTCCGGGGTGCTGGTCGGCACCGGCACGGGCGCCACCGGCTGGCTCCGCTCCCTGTGGCTGGAGCGCGGCAGCACCGTGCCGATGCCCGCGCCGCGCGACCCGCGGCTCCTGTGGTTCGTGCGCGAGGCCTGGCCGTCGCCCGCGACCGGGACGTCGAGGGTCGCCGGTGAGCTGGGGCGGGGGCAGGTGCTGCGGCTGACCGTGGAGTCGGACCGGATGGTGGTCTTCGGGGACGGAATGGAGGCCGACACCCTGGAGCTGACCTGGGGTCAGAGCGTACGGCTGGGCATCGCGGCGACGTCACTGCGCCTGGTGACGTGAGCGCCCCGGCCGCCCGGCCCGGGGCAGCCTTCGCCACCCGCGTGGGCCGCCCACGACAACTGCCGGGCGGGCGGG
The DNA here is from genome assembly GCF_020400595.1 of Streptomyces naphthomycinicus. Classification (GTDB taxonomy): domain Bacteria; phylum Actinomycetota; class Actinomycetes; order Streptomycetales; family Streptomycetaceae; genus Streptomyces; species Streptomyces naphthomycinicus. The sequence continues at coordinate 6,759 of NZ_JAINRE010000034.1, forward strand.
TTGACCGGTGCGCGAGTCTTGATCGCTGCCGAGCCCGCTGATGAGATGGCCGGCATGACCGAACTCGGATCCGTCGTCTGGCCGCCTGCCCCGATCAGGACCGAGAGGCTCGTGCTCCGTGAGTCCGAGCCCCGGGACCGTGCGACGTTCATCGAGCTGCTCGCCTCACCAGAGGTGAACGCCTACCTCGGCGGTCCCCGGCGGCGTGCGGAGCTCGAGCGCGAGACGCCTGAGGTGCCCGAGCGGTGGCCCGGGAGTTTCGTCGTCGAACTCGACGGGGCGATGATCGGTCAGATCCTGCTCAGGAGAGCAACCGGGCACCGCCGCCCGGCCGCCGCGGGGAAGGCCGACCTCGGCTACCTGTTCCTGCCGCGGGCGTGGGGGTCCGGGTACGCCGCCGAGGCGTGCGCGGCGGCACTCGGCTGGCTCGCCGACGCGCTCCCCGGCGAGCCGGTGGTGCTCACCACCCAGACCGCCAACGCCGGCTCGATGCGCCTGGCGGCGAAGCTGGGGTTCACCGAGGTGGAGCGGTTCGAGGCATGGGGCGCCGAGCAGTGGCTCGGCATGCGGTCCCCGCTCACGCCGTCCGGCTGAACTCGTGCTCGGTGCTGTCCGCACGCACCGCGATGCGGCCGGGCGGGCACGAGGCGATCAACCGGGGGCGAAGACGGGGCTTCCGAGAACGGGGCTTCCGAGAGGTCGTTCTCATTCGTCCTGCGTGGGGAGAGGGCGATTCCCGCAAGAGGCGGCGGGCGTGGCCGGGGCCCGCGTTTGAGTACGCGTACTCATGCCCGGCCCGGCCCTCCCGGTGAACAGTGGCGGTCGGCCGGCCTTCAGGCCGAGGCACGGCGGCTGTCGACGAGAGGCAGATGTGCATGGGGGGCGTCGCGCGGCGCGCCGTCGGTCGGTACGGCCTGGTACTCACGAACTCGCCCTTTGCTCAAGGGCTGTACGGTCCTTGAGCGGGCTGCCTTTGCTCTCCCGCCCCGGCACCCGACCGTAGTGCTCCGCCGCCGAGAGGAACCATGCACCGCACCGCCGTATCCACCGCCCTCGTCACTGTCTGCTGCCTCGGACTTCTCACCGCCTGCACCGACGACGGCAGCGGGAGCACCCCGGAGCCGAGCGCGCATGCGGCGCTCAGGCTGAGCCAGGGCGCCGACACCGCCGGTGCCGGGGGTGACGGGACCCTGCGCATCACCCCCGACACCGTGCTCTACATCCCCAGGACGAACACCGGCACCCCCGAGCACGATCTGTACGCCATCGTCACCTTCAGCGCCGAGAACCGCTCCAAGAGCGCCGTGACGGCAACCACCAAGACCGGCGGCTTCCGCTGGAAGGCAGCCGACGGGCACACCGTCGGCGCAGGAAACAGCAAGAGCGCGGCAAGGATCGCTCCCCCGGGCTTCGCCGACGGCGGCCCCACCGTCCCGACCGGCACCTTCCACCGGAACACCGTCGCCTTCGACATCACCGACGCCGAAAAGGGCGGCACCCTCCTGTACGTCGACGGCAACGGTGACAGCTATCGGTGGCAGGTCCCCTCGACCAGTTCGGGGCCGGTGGTTTCGGCGCTGAAGCTTGCACTCACATGAGTGCCGTGCGAGCGGAGGGCCGCGCCCGAACCGCCTTCGCCCGATCGGACCGAACGGCCCACCGCCGGGAGGCTTGACCTGGTCAGGAACGGTCGCCGGCCTCCGGGCACCTGCGGCAAGGCCGTGCCGGGACGGTGCCCGCTCACCAAGGGATGTGGTTCGTCCGGGGGAAGGAGAGCATGAACCAGAGGGCCAGCGGGAGAAGAACCAGCAGGACGATGCCTGCCAGAACCTTCGCCCAAGCGGCAGTCCTCCCTCTTCCTTCCGTCGGCACGACCGGCACCCCTCCTTCAACCGTGCGGCAGAGGCCCGAGTGTATGCGGCACCACGAGCGGCTCACCAAGGCCGGGGTGCCGCGCACGAACCGGTGACGTGTCCGGGAGTCCGCCACGGCGTCGCTCGCGCCGACCGCCCAACCGGCCGCCCGCCCAACCGGCCGACCGCCCGGCCGGCCGACCGCCTGGCCGACCACGGCCCACGAGCCGGCGCCGAGTCCCGGCGGCAGCGGCAGGCGGCAGGCGGCAGGCGGCAGGCGCGGGTCGTCTGCCGTCGGCCGGCGGTTCGGGGACCGTCGGTGAAGGCGGCAGGCGAGGTCGGAGCATGTCAGCGCGTCGGCCCCGGTCAGCGGAGCGGATTTGCCATCCTGTCCGCAGCCGGTCCTGTCCAAATCCCGGGGGCCGGGGCCGTCGGGGACTGTCCGGCACGGCCGTGCTCTCCCTAGGGTGAGAGGGGCGCCCATCGCGTCGTGATCCCCGCGCGCAGGGGGCGTGCCGCGCCCTCGTGTGCCGCCGATGCGGGCCGCGCCGCCACGGGCCGGTCCCAGGAAGGAGAACGGCCGCATGACACCTCCGCCCCGGGCCGCGCACGGCACGCCGGATGCCGCCCCGTCCGATGCTTCGGCCGCCGCCCCTGTCCGGCCGTCCGCCGTCACCGTCGACTCGGCTGTGCTGGCGGAGGCTCGCCGGCTGGCTCCGGAGGCGGTCGCCCTGCGCCGGGCTCTGCACGGCGGCCCCGAGCTGGGCCTCGACCTGCCCGGCACCCAGCGTCTGATCCTGGACGCGCTCGACGGTCTCGGCCTGGAGATCCGTACGGGCCGCGCGCTGTCCTCCGTGACCGCGACCCTCGCCGGAGCGGCCGACGGTCCGACGATCCTGCTGCGCGCCGACATGGACGCGCTGCCGGTCGCCGAGGACACCGGGCTGCCGTTCGCCTCGCGCACCCCGGGGCTGATGCACGCGTGCGGGCACGACGCGCACATGGCGATGCTGGTGGGCGCCGCGCGACTGCTCGCCGGGCGGCGTGCCGCGCTCGCCGGGCGTGTGGTGTTCATGTTCCAGCCCGGCGAGGAAGGCGAGCACGGAGCGCGCCACATGATCGAGGAAGGGGTGCTGGAGGCGTCCGGGGTCCGGGCGGGCGCCGCCTTCGCGCTGCACGTCCACCCGAACATGCCGGCCGGGGCGCTGCGGCTGCGGCCGGGACCGCAGATGGCGGCCTCCGACCGGTTCCGGGTCCTGGTCCGGGGGCGCGGCGGGCACGCCTCGGCGCCGCAGACCACGTGCGATCCGGTGCCCGTGGCCTGCGAGATCGTGCTCGCTCTGCAGACGGCGGTCACCCGTGGGGTGGCCGCCGACGACAGCGCCGTCCTGAGCGTGACCCGGCTGACCGCGGGCACCGCCTCCGGAGTCATTCCGGACAGCGCCGAACTGGCCGGCACACTGCGCACGTTGGCCGAGCCGACCCGGCAGCGGCTGCACGCCGCGATCGCCCGGGTGGCCCGGGGAGTGGCCGCCGCGCACGCGGCGACCGCGGAGGTGACCGTCACCCCCGGATACCCGGTCACCGTCAACGACGCCGAGTTCACCGACCTCGTCCTGCGGGCCGGGACCAGCGTGCTGGGCGCCGAGGCGGTGGACGTGCTGCCCGCCCCCCTGATGACGGCGGAGGACTTCTCCTACGTCATCAGGGCCGTTCCCGGTGCCCTGGCCTTCCTCGGCGTGTGCCCGCCGGACGTGGAGCCGCATGAGGCTCCGTCGCTGCACTCGTCCCGCATGGTCCTCGACGAGGACGCGCTCGCCGCGGGGATCGCCTGCGAGGCCGCCGTGGCCCTGGCCTTCCTCGCCGGCCGCGGACCGGAGCCGGTCCGCTGACCGCCCCCGGCAGACGGGCCGCTCTCCCCCGGGGCGAACGGGAGCGGGCCGGGCCCTGCGGCCGGAGGCGTACCGGCGGCGGATACAGCGCAGGGGTTCACTTACGCCTGGCGGGGTCGTTCGCCGCACCCGCGACGGCCCCGATGTCGGAGGCGCCTCAGGGGCGGGGGGCCAGCACCTCCAGGGCGCCGGTGTGGGTGTCGTAGCTGCGCAGGGTGATGAGCCGGGCCGACAGTGGCGGCGCCGGCAGCAGTTCGGGAAGCCGCCGGTCGGTGAAGGCACCGGCCCGCCGGGTCCGGCCGAGGGTGATGTGCGGGCTCCAGCGGCCGGGCTGGTGGAAGGGTTTGAGGGTCTCGGGCGGGCTGTCCGAGGCCACCGCCTCCCACACCCGGCGGTGCAGGCCGGCCAGCGCGGAGTCGCACTCCAGCGCCCAGGCCAGCACCGAGGTGGGCCGCTCGAAGCGGATCACGCCGGTGAACCGCACCGGCAGCGGCAGGGCGGCGGCCACCTCGGCGAGCTCCCAGCGGATCGGGGCGGTCAGCTCCGGGCAGGCGGCCAGGGTGAGATGCGGGCTGTTGGTCGGTGAGCGGTGACGCGCCTGACTGGGCAGCCCCGCCTCCGCGAGCCGCCGCCAGGCCTCCCGGACCGCCAGTTCCGCCGCCTCGTCCAACAGGAGTTCGACCGTGCGCACCTGCGCAGCCTACCGGCGATCACCTGCGGCTTCACCGCCGGCCGGACCGTCGGGCCACGGCTCGGCCGGGGCCACGGGACGGTGTGAGCGGATCATCGGGCCACGGAGCGGCGGGCCATGGAGCGGTGTGAGCGGATCATCGGGCCATGCAGCGGCGGGCCATGGAGCGGTGTGAGCGGATCATCGGGCCATGGGCGGTGCGGGCGGAGATCGGCCGCGCGGTCCGCGATCCGTGTCCGCCGGCCCTTGAGGTCCGGCTGACGGCGCGGATCGAGCCACCGCCCGTCGTGAGGGGCACCGCTCAGCACCGCGGGTACCCCGTACCCTCCAACGCCTTTCGGGCGGCGAGGTAGCCCGCGATTCTGAACGCCAGTTCGTGGGAACCGGCCGTTTCGGTGCGGGCACGCCGCAGCACCACCCGAGCGGCGATGACGACTTTGTGCTCGGGCGATCTCAGCTGCTCCTCGATCCCCCCGGCGACAGCCTTGAAGAAGCGCGGCACGTCCTCGGCGGGTTCGTGTTCCACGGTCAGATCCGGGGCCACCTCGAAGGAGAAACCCTCGGCGGCGGGCTCGAAATCCACCTCGACATGCGCGAAATGCGGCGCGCAGTTCTGCCTCTGATGCAGCACCCGCACACCACGGATCGGATACGGCGGAAACCGGGGCAGTGCTGACGTCATGCCGGAACGCTACCGCTTGCCCGGTACCCCGCCCCCGCCGCCGGCCTCGGTGGCGGAAAGGCTGCCTCCGCGCTGTCCGGCGCGGTCGTCGAAGATGGGACCATGACAGGGGAAGCGAGCGAGGTCGTTCTGAGCAAGCAGGACCTTCGTGAGGTCACGGCGTTCGCCGCGGCCTGCGCGGAGGCGGTGCTGGAGATATTCGAGGCCGGCCGGCCGGACGACTCGCGGCCACGAGAGGCCATCGGTGCCGCGTGGGAGTTCGCCCGGGGTGGGGAGCGCGGGAAACTTCTGCGGGACACGGCGGTGGCGGCCCTCAAGGCGGCCCAGAGCGCGGACACTTCGGCCGCGCGCGAGGCGGCGTGGGCTGCGATGTCCGCGGCAGGCGCCCCTTACCTGCATCCGCTGGCCAAGGCCACCCAGGTCAAGCACATCCTCGGGGCCGGCGCCTACGCGGCCAGAGCGGCCGAACTCGTCGCCGGCGACGACCGGAGCGTCGGTGTCGAACACGTCGAGCGGATGCTGCATCGCGCGACACCGGCCGTCGTCGACGTCCTCACACGCTTTCCGGCGGCGCCGGGTGGCGGCGGACGGGTGGGTGAGCTGATGCGCCTGCTGGACGCCGGCCTTCGCCCGCTCGCCTCCACCGAGTAACCGCCGGCGTCCGCGGGGCGCGGCCTCACCACCGGACATGGACACCGCTCTGTACTGGCTCGACCGTACTGGCTCGACCACCCCTGCCCCAGCGCAGCAGCGCATGACACCACTCGACGAACCTGATCAGCGTGCCGGCCGGGCGCACATCCTCTTCCGTACGGTGCGCACGGCGGCGGTGGTGGCGGAGGTCCAGCGGGAGCGGGTGATGCGGTGCCTCCTCGGCGGGGCGCCGTACGGTGTGTGCGGCGGTCCCGCTCAGGGGTCGGTCCCGTCCCGGTTCCATGCGATCCCGTAGATCCCGGCACTGCACTTGGCGGGCATGATGTGCACGCTGTGCGAGGCGTCCAGGACGAGGGGGCGGATGTCCTGCCGTTCCGCGCCGGAGGCCTGCTTGTAGTACCCGTACACGGCTGACGGAAGACGTTCGGGGTGGAAGAAGATGTGCAGGAGGTATTGCCTCACCGGGACGGCCAGGGTGCGTTCGTGGTGGTCGGAGGGTTTCCAGCGGGGGCCGACGTCGAGGGTGTAGTCGACGATCGCGGTGTCTCCGCGGCGCAGTGGGCGTCCGAAACCGATGTCGAAGACCGCCGAGCCCACTTCCTGGCGGAATCGCAGTGCTTCCAGACGCCCGCACTGGACGGTCACCTGCACGGAGGGTGTCTCGATGTCGTCGAGGTTGTGATGGGCGGTCAGGCGTCTCGCCCCGTCCTGCGTGGCACGCACGACGTGGCTGACCGCGTAGCGCGCTATGCAGCCGTGCGCGTCCAGACGCAGTGTCTCGTGGACGGAGAGGCTGACGAGGTGCTCGTTGAAGCGGTAGGCGTCGGCGCCCAGCGCCACTTCGAGCGGTGCGCCGGGGCTCAGAATGCGCGAGAGGGCTTCGGAGGTCTCGCCCCGCGTGCTCATGGCCCGGCCCCGGGGCCGGCGGCTGGTCAGCAGGGTCTGCAACGTGCCGCGCGGCAGGCCGAGGATGCCCTCGATCTCCGCGACCGCGCGCAGCGACTGCCGGCGCTCGGGCTGGCTCCTGCCGCGCTGCCAGCGGCTCAGCGTCACCGGGCTCACCGCGACGCCGCGTTCGCCGAGATGGTGGTGCAGACGTTGCAGTGACAGCCCGCTGGCCTTCAGCGCGGTGCGGAACGCCTCGCCGAACGTGCTGCGGGACGGCGGCGGTCTTCCCTCGGTCCGGTCCGCGGCTCGGTCCGCTGTCCGGTGCGCACTGTGGTCTGCTGTCCCGTACGCACTCCGGTCTGTGGTCCCGTACGCACTCCGGTCTGTGGTCCGGTGCGCACTCTGCTCTGTGGTCCGGTCTGGGGCCGGCAGGTGGTCCGGCTGGTTCATGGACGCTCCCGGGACGGCGGTGCGAGAGGAGTTCGGCAGGGCCGCCGCGGTCGTTCGCCGCGGCGGCCCTGCCAGGGTGGTGCGCTGCGCGACCCCCGTGGGGGTCGGAGGCGGCGGGTCCGCCGTGGTGGTGCGCGGCGGACCCGCCGCCGCGGTGGTGCACCTGTCGGAGCCGCCGGTCCGGGGTCGCGCCGGCTCGGCACGGCGTCTGGGGAGGCCGTCGCGCCGAGGTCCGTCGGGGGGCCGGGTCAGGCGGTGTTCAGGCTCAGGCCGTAGTACCTCAGGGTGTCGTCCAGGGGCTGGAAGTAGGACGTGCCCTGCCCGTAGACGCCGTCGCACCGGTTGTCCGTGCGGCCGCCGGAGGTCATGCCCTGGCCCTGGTTGCCGGAGACCCAGGCGCCGCCGCTGTCGCCGCCGAGGTCGCACACGTTGCTCAGGCCGAGGCCGGTCACGAGCGTCGCCGGCTGGCCGGGGTCGGTGTAGGTCACCGAGTAGTCGTAGGACGTGATGGAACCGCAGGTCCAGTGGGAGGTGGCTCCCGACTTGCAGACGTCCGAGCCCACCGGGGCGCGCCGGCTGCCCTGGACGGCGATGTCGGCGCCGTTGTTCCAGGTGCCGACCCGGGTGGCGATGGCGGTACCGGTGTCGACGGAGGCGAGGCCCATGTCGATGCTGGTCTGGCCGTGGTGGAAGCGGGTGGTGGTGCCCTTGGCGAAGTGGGAGCCGTTGAAGTACAGGTCGGGCAGGGTCTCGACGCAGTGGCCGGCGGTCACCAGTACCTGCCGGCCCGAGGAGTCGCGGGCACCGAAGCCGACCGAACAGTAGTGGTTGCCGTAGTCCATCCGGCTGCCCGGGTAGACGGTGCCGGCCGTCGAGACGGCTCTGCCCGCGTCGCGTCGCACGGTGACCGCGGAGCCGTAGGATCCGGCCTTCTTCAGGAACGGCCCGGTACCGGCCGCGGAGGTGTCACGCACCTGGACGACGACCGTGTCGGAGACGGGGTCCACGCCCCAGCCCGGTACGCCGGCGGGCGTGCTGATCTCGGCGTACTTGTCCAGCGCGGCCTTGACGCGGTCCAGTTCGGCGGCGCTGTGCCGGGTCAGGCGGGCCGTGAGCCCCGCGGCCTCGACGTCACGGGCCGTGTCCGCGGCGGTGACGTTCACCGTCAGCCGGCCCTCGCCGTCGAAGAAGGCTCCGCGTGTGTCGACCCCGGCGGAACGCAGGCCTTCGAGGGCCGTCTGCTGACGGGCCTGGGAGTCGAGTCTGCGTACGGCCGCCGTGTCGCTGATGCCGAGGGACGCGGCGAGCGCGTGCACCATCTGCTTCGGGTAACGGCCGTCCGTGGCCGCGGAGTCGGTCGCGGTGGCGCCGTGAGCCGAGACGGCACCCGTGGATATGAGCAATGCCGCCGTTGCGGCACCCGAGGCCAGGATCGCGCGTAGACGAAGCACCTTGTCTCCATTTCCGGACAGCCGCCCGCGGCGGCCATGTGGGGGGAAGTGCGGATTTCGGTCGGAGAGTTGTTGCCGAACCCGCAGGAGAACCTTCCTGGCGTACGCGTGTCCCTGACAAGACTGATGGGCGGTCCAAAAATTAACAGAACCGCGACTAACTGTTTCCGGCTCCCCGTCGACAGGGGCAACGCATTTGCCGTCCGGCGGACGACGACATCGTTTCCTCGGGTGCCGCCGGCCTCGCATCAGGGGGCCGGGGCACACGGGCGCTTGGCGGCCCGGTCCCGGTTCGGCGTTCGTACCCCGGTATTCGGCGCCGCCGATTCCCCCTTCCCGCAAGCGGTCCGCCTTCGATTACCGCCGGGACAAAGGCCTCTTGCCGGGGGCTCTTGCCGGGGGCTCTTGTGCAGCCGAATGCCGGGCTCGGCATGGCTGTCGGGAATCACAGCCGCCCGGAGCACCCATGAGGCCGTACTCCCCGCCGGCCGCGCAGGGGGCCGATGTCGTCGTCGCCGGGCCCGGATCGTGCGCACGCGCCCCGTCGACGCGGGAGACCGCGTCCGGTCCTCCGTCCCCACCGAAGCCGTTGACGCATTGGTCCAGACCTTCTACGTTGTGAGCCCTCAGTCGGACAACGCGCACGCAACGGTTCACCTCGCCCCTGTACCACCCCACGATGACAGGGAGAGCCATGTTCCACCGGCGCAGACCACCCCTCGCACCGTTACGCAGAGGCCCGCTCGGAGCACTCCGCGACCGCCCCGGACCCGGCGTCCGGCGTCCGGGTGCCCGGCTCCGGCGGCGGATCGCCGCTCTGGGCACCGCACTGCTCCTGCCGCTCGCGCTGCTCACCACGCTCGCCGCACCCGCCCACGCGGCCGGGAGGCTGACGGCGACGTTCACCACCCAGGACAACGGCTCCTGGTGGAAGGGCACCTACGTCGTCCGCAACAGCGGCCCGGCCGCCGTCAGCGGCTGGAGCCTGGAGTTCGACCTGCCGGCCGGGGTCTCCGTGACCGGCCACTACAACGGTGACGCGACCGTCTCCGGGCGGCACGTGAGCGTGCAGAACGCCTTCTACAACGCCAACGTCCCGGCCGGCGGCAGCACCGAGCCGTACAGCTACTGGTTCATCGCCAACGGGCCGATCGGCACCCCGACGGGCTGCACCGTCAACGGCGACAAGTGCGACGGCACCCCCGACGTCCCGCCGACCGCGCCCGGCACACCGAAGGCGACCGCGGTCACGGCGCACTCGGTCACGCTGAGCTGGGCCGCCGCGCAGGGCGGCGACCACACCGTGGCCTCCTACGAGGTGCTCAGCGGCTCGGACACCGTGGCCACCGCGACCGGCACCTCCGCCACCGTCACCGGCCTGACACCGGCGACGGGTTACACCTTCACCGTGCGCGCCAAGGACACGCGCGGCAACGCGGGACCGGCCAGTGCCCCGTTGACCGTGCGGACCGTGGACCCGGCCACCGACCCGGCACCCCCGACGGCGCCCGGCAGTCTGCGCGCCACCGGCAAGACCTCCTCCAGCGTCGGCCTGGCCTGGGACAAGTCCACCGACAACGTGGGCGTGGCCGCCTACGACGTGTACCGCGGCGGCGTCCTGGCGAAGACCGTCGGCGCGGACACCACGACGGCCACCGTCGACGGGCTCTCCCCCGCCACCGCCTACACCTTCACCGTCAAGGCCCGCGACACCGCCGACAACACCTCACCGGCGTCGAACCCGGTGTCCGCCACCACCGACGACGTGGCCGGACAGGGCAAGCAGCTCAAGGTGGGCTACTTCGCGCAGTGGGGCATCTACGGCCGCCAGTACTTCGTGAAGAACCTGGACACCTCCGGCGCCGCGGCCAAGCTCGACGTGGTCAACTACGCCTTCGAGAACCTCGACCCGGCCAACCTCACCTGCCAGGCGGGGGTGACCAAGGGCGTCTCCGCGAACCCTCAGGACCCCGACGAGGGCACCGGCGCGGGCGACGCGGACGCCGACTACGCGCGTCCCATGTCGGCCGGGCAGTCGGTGGACGGGGTCGCCGACGACGGCTGGGGCAAACTCCGGGGCAATTTGAACCAGTTGAGGAAGCTCAAGGCCAAGTACCCCAAGCTGAAGGTCGTGGTGTCGCTCGGCGGCTGGACGTACTCGAAGTTCTTCTCGGACGCCGCTGCCACGCAGGCCTCCCGGGAGAAGTTCGTCAAGTCCTGCGTCGACGTGTGGATCAAGGGTGATCTGCCCGTCTACAACGGCGCGGGCGGGGCGGGCACGGCCGCCGGGATCTTCGACGGCATCGACATCGACTGGGAGTGGCCCGGCTCCGAAGGACATCCGGGCAACCACTACGGTACCCAGGACAAGGCCAACCTCACCGCGCTGCTCGCCGAGTTCCGCAAGCAGCTCGACGCGCTCGGCGGCGGGCACCGGCTGCTGACCGCGTTCACCCCGGCCGACCCGGCGAAGATCTCCGCCGGCTGGGACCTGAGCCGGATCTTCGACTCGCTCGACTACGCCAACGTCCAGGGATACGACTTCCACGGCGCCGGCAGCGACAACTCCTGGGAGCCCAAGCGCACCGGCCACGGCTCCAGCCTCTACGCGGACGCGCAGGACCCCTACCCCTTCCACTTCAGCGTCGAGGACGCGATCGAGGTCTATCTCGAAGCCGGGGTCAACCCCCGCAAGCTGACGGTGGGCTTCCCGTTCTACGGGCGCGGCTGGCAGGGCGTGACCGACGGCGGGGTCGCCGGTGAGTGGCAGGACGCGGGCGGTGCTGCGCCCGGCCAGTTCGACACCGAGGCCGGGGTGCGCGGCTACCACAACCTGATCACCAGCTTCCCGGCCATGACCGTCCGCCACGACGAGCAGTCCGTCTCGACGTACGGCTACACCGGTCCGGGCGGCCAGTGGTGGACGTTCGACGACGCCTGGTCGATCGGGAAGAAGACGGCCTGGATCAAGTCCAAGGGGCTGCTGGGCGGCTTCGTCTGGGAGATGTCCGGGGACACGCCGAACGGTCAGCTGATGACCGCGCTGAACGACGGGCTGAGATAGCCGCCACGGCGCCCCGCGCCGTGGCGCGGCACCCGGGCGGGCGGACGGCACGCACCGCCCGCCCGGGTCACCCGTCCCGGCCGCGCCGTGCGTCCGGATCGCCCGGCAGCCCGGCCACCTCGTCGACCAGGGGCTGGACCCGGTAGGGGATGACCGCGCTCAGGGCGATGACCGTCGTGCTGCGGCGGACGCCCGGCACCTCCAGGACGTGGTCGATCACCTGTTGCACGTGCTGGTTGCTCGTGCCCGCGATGCGGCACCAGATGTCGCCGGGGCCCGTCACGATGCGGGCTTCGAGGATCTGCGGCACGGCCCGCAGGCGGGCGGTGATGGCCTCGCGGGCCGGCTGGTCCACCTCGAACGTGGTGAACGCCTCGACCACGTGGCCGAGAGCGGCGACGTCCACGTCCGGTCCGTAGCCGGTCACGACGCCGGAGCCGGCCAGCCGGTCGAGTCGTGCCTGCAGTGTGCCGCGTGCGACGCCGAGCCGGCGGGCGATCTCCAGCAGGCCCTCGCGCGGGCGCTCCCGGAGCAGGCGCAGCATCCGGCCGTCGAGCGCGTCGAGTCCCTGCCGTGCCACCGCACCTGCCGATCTGCGACCTCCAAGGCACCCCCACGCCTCGTCCGTTGTCAGATTAGCAAGGCGATGAGGAGTCCGTTGCCCATGCGACAGCCCATGGCCCACGCTGTGGGCTCCCGTCCACGAGGAGCAGTCGTGAGGCAGCACACCCACCCGTTCGTCCCCTACCGGCCCGAGCGGTACGACGAGGCCGGGATGGTCCGGCGGGGCAAGGAGTTCGTGTCGTTCCTGGACCGCCGGCGCAGTGTGCGGTTCTTCAGTGACGAGCCGGTCCCGCGCACCTGCATCGACCTTGCCGTCGCCGCGGCGAACACCGCCCCCTCCGGGGCCCACTTCCAGCCGTGGAAGTTCGCCGTGATCGGCGACGCCGAGACCAAGCACCGCATCCGGGTCGCGGCCGAGGAGGAGGAACAGGCCAATTACGAGGGCGGGCGGATCCCGCCCGAGTGGCGCGCCGCGCTCGCCCGCCTGGAGACGACTTCGGACAAGGGCTTCCTCGACGTCGTGCCGTGGATCGTCGTCTGTTTCGCCGAGAAGAGCACCGCGATGCCGGACGGTTCACTGCGCAAGAACTACTACGTGAACGAGAGTGTGGGCATCGCGTGCGGCTTCTTCATCGCCGCCCTGCACGCGATGGGGCTGAGCACCCTGACACACACGCCCAACCCGATGGGCTTCCTCACCGCGATCTGCGAGCGGCCCGGCAACGAACGGCCCTACATCCTCTTTCCCGTCGGCTACGCCGCGGCCGACTGCGAGGTCCCGGACCTGGCACGCAAGTCGACGGCGGAGGCTACCGCGGAGAGCCCGGGCCGCCCGGGGAAGCCCTGACCGGACGGCTGCGTACCGGGCCCCCGCGCCGTCGGCCGTCGCGTCACTCGGCCAGATGCAGTTGCAGGCCCTCGTCCCGGAAACTGTACAGAGCCCCCTCCTGGCGCAGGATCCCGCAGGTGTGCAGTACGTCGAGATGGTGCAGCAGCGACCACGGCACGCGGTACCGAGCGGTGAACCAGACCATGCAGACCGCGTAGTTGGGCCAGGCGGTGTTGAAGGCGGCGACGATGACTCCGATGGTCGCGCCGAAGAGGACGCCGTCGACCGGGCGGGCGGTGAAGGAGCTGTCGCTGAGGGAGTGCATGAACTCGGGTGACAAGAGGTTCAGGGCCGCCAGTCCGGCGGTGGCGCCCGCGGCGACACCGGCCACACTCAGTACGGCAAGCCGGCGGTCATGGCGGTACAGGCGCTGTGCGGTCGCCGTGGTCTGGGGACCGGGCCGGTTCAGCCATCGGATGAGCCCGCCGGCGAGGCCGATGCCGGGGCCGGCGACCGCGCCGAAGAAGAGTCCGACGTGGAGGCCGTGGCTGGTGTTGTGCGACACGCCCCCGACGAATCCGCCGGCCATGCCCACGGCGGCCGCGGCGGTCGTGGCGGCGACGAGGTGCGGCAGGGGATTCCCCCGCAGCTGGAAGCCGGCAGTGGCCGGATGCAGGTCCGTGGCCGGGCTGGTCAGCAACCGCGCGGACACGGTGGCCACGATCAGGCCCATGCACACCGCCATGAACACTCCGAGGAGAGAACGCGGCGGATCGGCGCCCGGCGCCAGCACAGCGGCCGTCGCGCAGGTCGCCACCGCGCTGGCGGTCGCGGCGCCGGCGACGCACGAGGCGATGTCCCGCCAGGTACGCGGGTCGTGCCACGTGCCCGAGACGAGGAGGTGACGGCCCCGGAAGACCAGGCCCACGACGGGCGCGATCTCCACGGTGTCGACGACGGCGATGCGCCAGCCGACCCAGAAGGCACCGACCGCCATGATGGCCGCGGCGCTCCCGGCGACCGCGGCCGCGACACAGGCGGGGCCACGGGTGTCGACGCCTCGGCACATGCCCAGGACCACGCCCGTGACCGTGCCCAGGGCGAAACCCCGGGTCAGGCCGGCGGGCATGAACAGGCACAACTGGTAGGCGGGCGCGGTGAGCGGCACCATCGCCGCCCCGAAGACGGCCGGCGGCACCCGTGCGTAGAGGCGCCACCACGCCATCGTCCGTGCCGCGGGCGGCTTCGACATCTCCGTGGCCATCCGGACCGCCAGCCGGCGCGCCTGCCGGGACCGGCGGTCGCCGGGGTCGAACCGGGCGTCGAGGGCGTCGTCGACGAACGACTTGTACAGCACCTTCTTGCCCGCCTCGACGCCCTGGGCGACGGCGTTGAGGAACTCGACCGACAGCGAGGGGTTGCGCAGTCCGGTCCGCACCAGCAGGTCCAGGTAGAGCGGCCTGCTCAGCAGGTGGGTCAGGGCCGCGGAGGTGCCGCCGGTGAACTGGCTGTGGACGGCCACCCAGGCGGACCGGTGCGCCTGGGGCACATGGGTGTCGCCGACGATGCCGGCGGTCATGGTGCTCAGGTGGTGAGCGACGTCGGGGCCGTTCAGCAGCTCGATCCTCAGCGGCTGCGCGTCGTGCAGCGACGGCAGCGCGGGAGCGGTACGTGTCAGCAGCAGCACGGGCATGTCGTCGTCGATGCAGTCGTTGATCTGCCGGAGGGCGAAGTCCTGGGCCCGGCCGTCACGCAGCTCGTCGAGGCCGTCCAGGACGAGGAGCACTTCGTCGCTGATCAGGAGTTCCCGCACCAGGGGTTCGGAGGGCGGCACGACCTCGCGCAGGCGCGGGAACGTGGTGAGCACCTGCCGCTCGAACCAGGCGGGGAACGTCTCGTCGCGCGGGCTCCAGGAGGCCAGCGAGAGGTACAGCGGTATGTGTCCGTCGCGTTTGGCCAGTCCGTAGGTGAGCAGGACGGCGAAGGTCGTCTTGCCCATGCCCGCCTCACCGAAGATCACGGCTTTGCCGGGAAGCCGGCCGCTCGCGAGCAGATCAGCCGCCCTGTCGGCGTACGTCTTGACGTCCCACACGCTGTAGTCCAGCAGCAGGGCCGGGGGCGCCGGGGACGACGCATGGGTCAACGTGACGGAGATGAGCGGCTTGCGGTGCAGACCGCGCCGCTTGCGCTCGCCGGACCAGTACCGTCTCACGTCTGTACGAAGTCTGGGCAGCACGTCCGTGAGCGTCGGCCTGGCGGGAGGGTTCTGGATCAGCGGCGACAGCAGGCCGATGACGAGCGCGAGGACCGAGGACAGGCTGTCCGCTGTCGACACGCCCTGGGTGGTGAAGGTCCAGGCCAGCCAGCCGCCGGCGGCCGCCTGGATCGTCCGCCTCAGCCAGTCCCGCCACGTGGCGTCCTGGAGCTTGCTCATGACGCTCCCCCCGCCCGCCCCCGTGTGTCACTCGGGTGGACGCCCCGCACTCTGGCCCTCGTTCCCCGCATCGGCCACCAGCGGGAGCACACGGCGCGTCCGGGGCGCGCACGCCGGGCTCCGAGCGCCCCTGCCACCCGGCACCCGGCATCCGGCATTCGGCATCCGGGGGTACGCGTGCTGCCCTGGCAGGAACGAGCGAGCCAAGGGCAGCACACGTACCGCGCGCCGGAGACCCGGACCGTCCGCCGTGTCTCCGGCGCCCGCGGCCGCCCGCCCGTGAGCCGGGCGGCGCGGCGGGACGGGGTCTGCGTCTAGCAGGCCCCGAGGTCTTCCCAGACACCCCACTGGCCGGTGGTACCGGGCTTGTCGCCGGTCACCCACCACTTGGCGCGCCAGTTGTGGCCGCCGTAGGACACGGTGTCACCGCCGTTGTAGACCCGTGCGGCGTCCCAGGCCGCGGTGGTGCAGGTGTCCCCGCCACCGGTGCCGCCACCCGTGCCCCCGCCCGTGCCGCCGCCGGTGTCACCGCCGCTGCCGCCGATGTTGACGTCGACGCAGGAGTAGAACGCGTTGGCGGTGTCCGCGATGTTCCAGACGGCGAGCACCTTCTGACGGCCCGTGAAGCCGCCGAAGTTCACCTGCTGGCTGACGTCCGCGGCAGGCTGCTGGTTGCGGCCGTCGAACTCGGCGATCTTCTGGCCACCGATGAAGTACTGCCAGTTGGCGGTGGCGTGCCGGGCCGTGTTGTGCCAGGTGAACGTCGCCGTCGAGCCGACCGGCGTGACCTTCCAGGCCTTGCCGTCGTTGTCGAGCTCGGCGTACTCCGCGTGGCCGCCGCTGCAGCTCTGCAGGCCCTTGGGCCCCTCGACGCTCTGCGGTTCGTACTTGATCTGGCCGCAGTCGACGAGGCCCTCGGCGCACTGTTCCTGCCGGCTCGTGGGCAGTGTCACCCAGCCGTGGGCGCTGGCCGTGCTCGCCGGGAGGCTGACGGCGAGCACCGGAGCGGCCAGCGCGCCGATCGCGAACGCCGCTCGTCTTTTTGCGTTCATGCCATGTCACTTCCTTCGGGGGTGTTCGACACCGGCGCCGTGCGGCCAGGGCAGGCCCGGCACAGGTCTGGACCTGACGCCAATTAGGTCTAGACCATAGCCCCGGATCCGGCCCGGTCAAGAGCCCGGGCGAGGTGAACTTCCGGCCCGCGGGGCCTACTTCACAAACGAGGAGGACCCTTCCGCTCACCGCGCCGGGCTCTGGAATTCCTCTCCCTATTGGTCTAGACAAGCCTGGCCGAAATGCTTCACAGTGCGACTGCGCGCACATGCCGGCGGACGGCACCGAAGCCGTCGCCCCGCCGTGCGGCAGCTCACGAACGTGTCGGCGGACGCACCCGCGCCACCCACCGCAGCGCCGCCGCGGGCACCCCGCACCGACGCCGCCCGGGTGGGCGCACCCGCGGGCGCACCCCCGTTCCGGCACCCCCACCGCGGCGCGGCGTCCCGAGGTCGCCGCGCGAGAGAGGAGCACCTCCCATGGAAGCGCTGGAGAGAAGCAAGGAGCATGTGCTCGGACTGTTCCGGATCGTCGTGGGACTGCTGTTCGCCTGCCATGGAGCCGCCACTCTGTTCGGCGTCCTGGGCGGTCCGCACGGCGCCGGGCCGGACTTCGCCGCATGGCCCGGCTGGTGGGCCGCGGTCATCCAGCTGGCCGGCGGGGCACTGGTTCTGTGCGGCCTCGGAACGCGCGTCGCCGCCGTGCTGTGCTCGGGGTCCATGGCGTACGCCTACTTCGACGTGCACCAGTCCCACGCGGCGTTCCCCATCGAGAACGGCGGCGAGCCGGCGGCCATGTTCTGCTGGTCGTTCCTGCTCATCGCCGCCCTCGGACCGGGCCGGTGGGCACTGGCGTCCCTGCTTCCGCACCGGCGGCGGCCCGCCGCCGGCCCGGGCGGTTCGCCGTGGTCCCGGAACACGCCGACGTCCGCGTGAGCGGGCGGCCGGGCCCACCGCCGGCGCCGTGAACTGGTGGAACGTTCGGGCGTGGTCCAGTCCGCCGTCGTGTGCCCTGTACAGGGAGATGGCGCCCGGACGCCTCGAATTGGTCTAGTCCCTTCTTGGTCCAGACCATTGACCCGCCTCTGGGGCGGGCGCTATTCCAGTAGTCGGCAACGCCCTGTCCGCGCAAGAACATTGGCCACCCCCTCCACACACCGGGACTGACATGAGACTCGTGCGTTCCTTCCGCGCGGCCCTCACCGCAGCCGCCACCACGGCGGCCGCGGTGGGCCTCGCCCTCACGGGAACCGGCACCGCCCAGGCCGCGACGCCGCTGCCGAACCACGTCTTCGCCCCCTACTTCGAGGCCTGGACCGGTGAGAGCCCCGCCGCCCTGTCCGCCCAGTCGGGCGCCAAGCACCTGACGATGGCGTTCCTGCAGACCGCCGCCAAGGGCTCCTGCACGCCGTACTGGAACGGCGACACGAGCATGCCGGTCGCCGCCTCGACCTTCGGCTCCGACATCAAGACGATCCAGGCGGCCGGCGGCGACGTCATCCCCTCGTTCGGCGGGTACACGGCCGACACCACCGGCACCGAGATCGCCGACAGCTGCACCGACGTCCAGCAGATCGCCGCCGCGTACGAGAAGGTCATCACCACCTACGACATCTCGCGGCTCGACATGGACATCGAGGTCGACTCGCTCGACAACACCGCCGCCATCGACCGCCGCAACAAGGCCATCAAGCTGGTCGAGGACTGGGCGGCGGCCAACGGGCGCAAGGTGGAGATCTCCTACACCCTGCCCACCACCACGCACGGCCTCGCGGACAACGGCGAGGCGCTGCTGCGCAACGCGGTGAGCAACGGCACCCGGGTCGACGTCGTGAACCTCATGACGTTCGACTACTACGACAATCAGGCCCACGACATGGCGAAGGACACCCAGACCGCCGCCCAGGGTCTGTACGACCTGCTCGCCGAGCTGTACCCGGGCAAGAGCCCGGCCCAGCTGTGGAACATGGTCGGCGTCACCGAGATGCCGGGCGTCGACGACTTCGGCAAGGCGGAGACCTTCACCCTGGCCAACGCCCGCACCGTGTACGACTGGGCGGTCGCCAAGGGCATCAACACCCTGTCCTTCTGGGCGCTGCAACGGGACAACGGCGGCTGCCCGGGCGGGGCCGCCGCGGACAACTGCTCCGGCATCCAGCAGAACACCTGGGACTTCACGCACATCTTCGCGCCGTTCACCGGCGGCACCACCACCCCGTCCAACGACTTCTCCGTCGCGCTCAGCCCGGCCTCCGCCTCCGTGACGGCAGGCCAGTCCGCCACGGCCACCGTGAAGACGGCCGTGACCAAGGGGGACGCCCAGAGCGTGAAGCTCAGCGTCAGCGGGGCCCCGGCGGGCGTCACCGCCTCCCTCAGCCCCACGTCGGTCACCGCGGGCGGCACCTCCACGCTCACCCTGGCCACCACCTCGGCCGCGGCCTCGGGCACCTACACGGTCACCGTGACCGGCGCGGGCACCTCGGGCAGCCACTCGGCGGTCTACTCCCTGACCGTCACCGGCGGCTCCGGCAACCAGTGCACGGACGCCCCGTGGGCCAAGGACAAGGTGTACACCGGCGGCCAGCAGGTCTCGTACAAGGGCCACGTCTGGAAGGCCAAGTGGTGGACGACGGGCGAGGAGCCCGGCACCACCGGCGAGTGGGGCGTCTGGCAGGACCTCGGCGCCTGCTGAACGCGCGCGGCCGGCACCGGCTCGCCGGAGCCGGGCCGGCCCCGGCCTCCGGTCGCCTGCGGGAAATCCGAGCGGGCACGGCCGCCCGGCTCATCGGCAGGGGCCTCTTTCGAGGGGCCCCTGCCGGCGTGCCGGTGAGCGGGGACGACGGCGGCGGCAAGGGGCCGCGGCCACCCGCTCCGGGGGTCACTCCGGCGCGTGGTGGTGCGGAAGGGCGCGGCCAGCGCCCGCGCGTGCCCCCTATGTCTTTCGCCGCGTTCACCGGCCCGAGGCCGCGGCCTCCAGGACGGACTCCACGGCCTTCTCGGACAGCCCCAGCATGCGCAGTACCTCCGGGGCGTCCGCCCCGACCGTGTCGGTGGCCTCGGCGGCCTGCCGGTAGCGCCTGCGCGCCTCCGCGGGGTGGCTGCGGGCCGCGGCGACGCGGCCGAGGCCGACGAGCGTGCGCACCCGCGGCCCCAGGCTCCTGATCCAGTGCGGATCGATCCGCTCCAGCGCCTCGGTGTAGAGGCGTTCGGCCTCCGCCAGGTCGCCCTCCTCCAGGGCCATGTCGCCCAGTCCGCGCAGCGCGGCCGCCAGGGAGGAGGGGCTGCCGGCGCGGCGGGCGAGCGCGGCGGCGTTCGCATAGGCGGTACGGGCCCCCGCCGGGTCGTCCCCGGCGAGGTGATCGCCCCGGTTGACCAGTAGGTCGGCGCTGTCCTCCAGGGCGCCGAGCCGTTCGGTGAGCACCAGGGCCTCGTCGGTGAGCGCGACCGCCCGTGTCCGGTCACCGCGCGCGCCGGCCACGCCGGCCAGCGTGTCCAGGGCCAGCGCGATGCCCCAGCGGTCACCGAGCGAACGGAATCCCTCCAGGGCCCGGCCGAAGGCGTCCTCGGCCGCCGCGGGGTCCCGTCGGCCGAGGTGTCCGTACCCCGACACGTAGTGCGCGGCGGCCCGCGCCCACGGCTCGGGGCAGTCGTGCTGGGACGAGACGAGCGCGAAGGCGTCCTGCGGGTCCGCTCCGCCGGCGTTCCGCATCATCCACTGCAGCAGGACGACCGGGTAGCGGCCCGAGCGGTCGCCGGGCCAGGCGGCCGCCAGCGCTGTGCCGGCCGCCGTGCGGTGCCGCCGCCACGTCTGTTCCCCGCCGTCGTCCGTCGCCGACGCCGCGCCGGCGAGCAGCACGCAGGCCGCGTACTCCTCGCCGAGCCCGTCGGGGACCGCTTCGCCCGCCGAGGCGAGCAGTGCGATCGCCAGCGGCGCGACCGACGCGGACGCGCCCCGGATCCAGAGGTAGTTGAACGCCGCGGACAGCAGTGCGAAGGCCGTCTCCCCTGCCGGCTCCTCGACCGCCCAGCGCAGCGCCGCCAGGAGGTCGGCGTGCTCGGCCGCGACCACGGGCAGCCACTCCAGCTGCTCGGCCCGCCGCAGATGCGGGTCCGCCGTCCGCACCAGTTCCAGCAGGCGCCGGGCGTGGGCGCGCCGCACGAGGTCGCGTTCGCCCGCGGCGTCGAGCTGTTCGGCACCGTACGCGCGGATCGTCTCCAGCATCCGGTAGCGGCCGCCCGCGACCTCCAGCAGCGACTTGTCGGCCAGTGCCTCCAGCGTCTCCCCGTCGGTGGCGCACACCCGCAGCGCGGACTGGGCCGTCGCGCCCCCGGCGAAGACCGTGAAGCGTCGCGCGGCCCGCTGCTCGGGCTCGGAGAGCAGGTCCCAGCTCCACGCGACCACCGAGCGCAGCGTGCGGTGCCGTTCGTCCGCCGTGCGGTTGCCGCGGGCGCCGACGGCGAGCAGGTCGTCCAGCCGCTCCGCCAGATCGTCGATGTGCAGGGTGCGCGAGCGTGCCGCCGCGAGCTCGATGGCCAGCGGCAGGTCGTCGAGGGCCGCGCAGACCCGCCGTACGGTCTCGGGGTCGGCGGTGAAGCCGCGCCGTACGGCGGCGGCCCGCTCGGTGAACAGGCGTACGGCGGCGTCCTCGTCGAGCGGCCGCACCGGGACGAGGTGCTCGCCGATGATGCCGAGCGGCTCCCGGCTCGTCGTCAGCACGCGCAGCCGCGGGCAGGTCGCCAGCAGCCGCGCCGCGAGTCCGGCGGCCTCCTCGGCGAGGTGCTCGCAGTTGTCCAGGACGAGCAGCAGCGGCCGGTCGGAGAGCGCCGCGACGAGACGGTCGGCGGGTGTCTTCGCGCCGCTGTCCCTCTGGAGCCCGTTCTCGCGCAGGCCGAGCGCGCCCAGCAGGGCGTGCGGCAGGCCGGCGCCGTCGCGCAGCGGGGCCAGTTGCACGAAGCACACCTGGTCCGCGGCGCCCCCGGCGGCCGCGACCTCGACCGAGAGCCGGGTCTTGCCGACGCCGCCGGGCCCGACGAGGGTGACCAGCCGGGCCGTCCTCAGCATCTCGGCGACCTCGGTCACCTCGTCGGCGCGGCCCACGAAGCTCGTCAGCTGGGCGGGCGGCGCGGCGGGCGACGGCGCCGGGCCGGGGCTCAGCAGTTCCCGGTGCAGCGCCGTCAGTTCGGCCGAGGGATCGGCGCCCAGCTCGTCGGCCAGGTGGCGCCGGGTGCCCTCGAAGACCACCAGTGCCTCGGCCTGGCCGCCCTCGGCGAACAGGGCCCGCATCAGCAGCCCCGCCAGCCGTTCCCGCAGTGGGTGGCGGCCGACGAGTTCGCGCAGTTCGGGGGTGACCGCCCGGTGCTCGCCGAGCCGCAGCCCCGCTTCGAAGCGGTCTTCGAGTGCCCCGAGCCGGCGTTCTTCCAGCCGCACGGCGGCGGCCTGGGCGGTCTCGCTGTCGGGCAGGTCGGCCAGCGCCGGTCCCCGCCACAGCTCCAGGGCCTCGCGCAGCAGCACGGCCGCCCGTGCGGCGTCGCCGTCGGCGAGCGCCGCACGGCCCTGCCCGGCCAGGCGCTCGAACCGGGAGGCGTCCACGTCGTCCGCAGCGACCACGATCCGGTATCCCGCGCCGGCCCGTTCGATCGCGGCGCCGGCACCCACCGCGGTACGGAGCCTGGACACCTGGGACTGCAGCGCATGTGCCGAGAGCGCCCCGGCGGGGTCGATCTCGTCGGCCAGGCGGTCCGCGGAGACGACCTCTCCGGGGCGCACCAGCAGCAGGGCCAGCAACGCCCGCCGGGCCGGTCCGCCGAGCGGGACCTCGCCGCCGTCGCCGTGCCATGCCCGGGTCTCGCCGAGGATTGCGAACCGCATGGCGGCGATTATTCACGGGTACGCCCGCTCAGGGGGCGATCGGGCCGAGGAAGGTCCCGCCCGAGACGTCGACGGTCTGGCCGGTCACCCAGCGGCCCTGCGGGCCGGCCAGGAACGCGACGACGTCCGCGACGTCGTCGGGCTCGCCCAGCCTGCCCAGTGCGGTGATCGACTCCAGCCCGGCCACCACCTCGGGGACGCGGGTGTAGGCCGCGGTCATGTCGGTCCGCACTGCGCCGGGCGCGACCGTGTTGACCGTGATGCCGCGCCGGCCGAGCTCGTTGGCCAGGGACGGTGCCATCGACTCCAGCGCCGCCTTGCTGATCGTGTAGCCGATCTGGGTGGAGACCGCGAACCGGCTGGCGGTGGAGCCCATGTTGATGATGCGTCCGCCGTCGTTCAGCAGTGCCATCGCGCGCTGGATCACGAAGAACGGGGTGGCGACGTTGATCGCCATCAGTCTGCCGAACTCCTCTTCGGTGACCTGTGAGATCGGGTTGGTCGAGCCGATGCCCGCGTTGTTGACCAGGATGTCCAGCCCGGCTCCCGCCAGTTCCCCGGTCAGCTCCCGGTACAGCCGGTCGACCGCGCCGTCCTCGCCGAACCGGGCCCGGATCGCGAACGCCCGGCCGCCCGCCTCCTCGATCCGCTCCACCACCTCCCTGGCCGCCTGGTCGTTGCCGCCGTAGTGGACGGCGACCAGCGCGCCCTCGGCCGCCAGCCGCAGTGCGACCGCCCGGCCGATTCCCCGCGAGCCGCCGGTCACCAGTGCCGTCCTGCCGGTCAGAACGTTCATCGTCGCTCCCTGTGAGATGGCCGGTCCGCGGCGGATCCGGCGATGACCCCACGGTCGTGGCGAGGGCTCACCGGAAGCTCACCGCGCGCTCACCGGAGGAAGCAGAGGGCAGGATGGGACCATGACCGAGATCCACACTCCCCGTCTTCTCCTGCGCCGCTGGCAGGACGACGACCTCGTCCCCCTGTCCGAGATCCACGCCGACGCGCATGTGATGCGGTGGATCGGCGACGGTGCGCCGCGCTCCTTCGAGGAGACCTCCCGGGACGTCGAGGCCTGGGAGGAGGAGTGGGACGAGGAGGGGTTCGGGATCTTCGCCGTCGAACTCCTCGGATCCGGGGAGCTGGCCGGGGCGGTCGGCCTGTACGTCGCCGGCTCCCCGCCCGCCGTCGCGGACCAGGTGGCGATCGGCTGGCGGCTCGGACGCCAGTACTGGGGGCAGGGCTATGCGTCGGAGGCGGCCCAGGCCACGCTCGAGTTCGCCCTCCAGGACCGCGGGCTGGACCGGGTCGTCGCCGTGTGCCGTACCGGCGACACCGCGTCCGCGAATGTGCTGGACAAACTCGGCATGCGCGCGACGGGCACGGCGCAGGATCCGGACACGGGTCACGACCTGCGGGTGTACGGGATCGATCTCACCGAGTACGAGGCCTGACCGCGGCCGACGGCGGTCTGCGGGACCTTCTGCCCTCGCTGTTACTCTCTGCGGGTTCACATGACTCGGGGGGAAGTCCGTGCTCACGTCGGTTGCCACGCAGTGGCTGTGGTTGTCGGCCATGGCGGCCCTCGTGATCCACTGTTCCGCCATGGCGAAATGGGTACCGATCCAGAGATTCTGGACGGTGTATCCCTTCATCTGGGTGGTGTGCGGCACCGGGGCGGTGGCGTACGGCTCATGGCGCGGGTTCGCCCTGGAGAACATGCTCGTCGTGTGCTCGTTCGCGCTCATCGGGCTGACGGTCGGCCTGTACCCGACGCGGAGGCTGTTCACGCTGTGGGCGCACGAGATCAACCAGGGGGTGACGCGCGAGCGGTACGACTACCCGCGCACACACCTGGCGTTCTGTGGCGTGTCCGTGATCGTCATGTCGGTCGCCGCGGTCCTGCTGACCCGCTGACCCGCTGACGTTTTGCCGGACCGGCAACAGAGATGGCGTGCGGGGGGCATGCCGCGCGACGGTGGGGCCGTGACCGACGACATCGCAGTGACAGCGCACTCATCCGGCATCCCCTCGACCACCGGCGGATACCTCGGGGATCCCGCGGTCCGGGCCGATTGGGACAACCGCTACGCCGACCGGCAACAGTTGTGGAGCGGCCGGCCCAACGGTGCGCTCGTGGCCGAGGTCGCCGGGCTCGCACCCGGGCGGGCGCTCGACGTGGGCTGCGGTGAGGGCGCGGACGCCGTCTGGCTCGCACGGACCGGCTGGGCGGTGACCGCACTCGACGTCTCGGGCGTGGCGCTGGAGCGGGCGGCCGGGCACGCGCGGGACGCGGGCGTCACGGTCGCCTGGGTCCATGCCGCGCTGACGGAGGCGGCGCTGGCACCGGCCTCCTTCGACCTGGTCTCCGCCCAGTACCCGGCCCTGCTGCGTACCCCCGGTGCCGCGGCCGAGCGGGCGCTGCTCGCGGCCGTCGCGCCGGGCGGTGTGCTGCTGCTCGTCCATCATGCGGGGATGGAGGCCCAGCAGGCACACGACAACGGCTTCGACCCGGCCGACTACGTCTGGCCCTCCATGGTCACCGCTCTCCTCGACGAGGACTGGGTGGTGGAGGTGGACGAGCAGCGGCCGCGGGTGGCGCCCGACGGCGGCGCGGGCGCGCACCACACCGACGACCTGGTGCTGCGCGCGCGCCGGCTGCGCTGAGCCCTTGGCCTGACACCCCTGCTGCCCGTCCCGGGACCGGGCCGGGCAGCAGGCGGGAACGCGGGTGGGAACGCGGGTGGGAACGCGGGTGGGGGGCGGCCCATGGCCCGCCCCCCACTCGTTGTGCCGTCGGTTCAGCCGGTCAGGCCGGTTCCGGTGTCACCGGAACCCACCACCGCTTACTTGATGTCGGTGTGGCAGAACCAGATGGTGCTGCTCTGGCCGATGGCGCCGTCGAGCTCCTCGGTGTCGGCCTGGGGGGTGAGGACCTGGAGGTCGAGGATCGCGTTCATGGAGGTTCTCCTTGTAATTTTCTGATGGACGAACAGGGAACTTCAGCCGTCCGGGACGGCCCTGTGCCACGGGGCTATGGCCACTTGCCCCGGGCCGGTGCGGACCGTCTTCGGCGGTCCTTCTCGTCGGCGTTCCGTGGCGGGGCGATCACGGTCACGGTCGGTCCTCTCCTTCGCGGGGACGGGGGATCAGGGGCAGGACGGGCAGGCGGCCGGCGACGGTGTGCAGGGCGTGCAGGACGCCCGCCGTACCGGTGGCCAGGTCCAGGGACAGGCGCATGTTCTGGGCGCCGATGGTGGCGATGCCGTCTTCGTAGGGCAGCGCGTGCCAGGCCAGGTCGCGGATGTGGCCGGTGAGAGCGGCGGCCAGAGCCGGATCGTGCTCGGCGGCACGGTTGTGGGCGAGGGCCGCGGCGAGGCCGGCCCGGCCGGCGAGGAGACCGCTGTGCACGGTGAAGTCCAGGTCCAGCGTGGTGTGCAGAGCGTCGAGGGTGGCGGTGAGTGCTTCCTCGGGGCGGTGCCGCAGATAGGCGGCCAGGGCGACGGCGATGCCCGCGCCGCCTGCCCCGAGGGTGGGCAGCGGCCGGGATCCGTCGTCCGGCGTGGGCGTCGTGGCGGTGCCGGGGAAGCGGTCCAGATCGAGGTGGACGGCCTGGCGCGCCAGGTCCAGGTACCGGCTCTCGCCGGTGTCCTCGTAGAGGCCGAGGAAGAACAGGGCCGGTCCGCTCCAGCCGCGCAGGAGTCCGGTGCGGCCGGCCCGGGCACGCGTGAGCCCGGTCAGTCGTGCGGCGAGGCGCTCGCCGGTTTCCAGGGCGTGTGTGTGCAGGGCGGGCATGTCCAGGGCCGTGGCGAGATGGCGCAGGTTGAGTCCGATGCCCGCCAGTCCGTCGTGCAGGCCGGACGGAGTCGCGTCGGTGGTGAGGCCGACGGCCCGGTTCAGTACGTCGACGGCGTGGTCGGGGCGGCCCAGGAGGGTGAGGGTGTGGGCGGCGCCGTGCAGGCCGTCGTACAGGCCGGGACGGGGCTGTTCGGCACGGTGGGTGGCCTGCCACAGCCACTCGTGGTGTGCGGGGTCGGTCTCGTGTCCGGTGGCGGCCAGTGCGTACAGGACGCCCGCGGCACCGTGGGCGAGGGTGTAGCCGCCGTCGTGCAGGGCGGTGGGCTCGCCGGGGAAGAGCCGGTCGGTGCGCTCGGGGGTGGCGCCGGCCCGGATGGCGGCGACCAGGGCCTGCTCCAGCTCGTGGGCGGGCGGGGAGTCGCAGTCGTCCGCGGCGGCGGCGAACAGGTCGGCCGTCCTTCGGTCGGTGCGGGCCGTGACGCCGGGAGGGGTCAGTGCGTGGCGTACGCGGTCGGTCCACTCGTCCGGCAGGGGGAAGAGTCCGGCCGCCGTGGCGGCGAGTTGGCCGGCCCGGGCCGGGTCGAGGTCGAGCGTCGTGGTCAGCGGCAGGAACAGCGCCAGACGCAGGCTGTCCAGCGCGTAGCGGTCGCGGTCGAAGCCGGTGGCGTGCGCGGCGACGAAGCCGGGGGTGGCGATGCTGGGTTCGGGGTCCTCGGTTCCGGGCCGGTAGGCGATCTCGAAGTCGATGAGCGCGACGCGTCCGTCGGGGCGGAGCATCACGTTGCTGGGGCTCAGGTCGCCGAAGACGGTTCCGGTGGCGTGGACGCCGTCCAGGATGCGTTCGAGCTGGTCGAGGATGTCCAGCACGGTGTCCGCGTACTCCTGGCGCTGCCGTGCGTCGCGGCCCGGCATGGTCAGCGGGTTGGTGGTGGCCGTGAACTGCTGGAGCGTCTGTCCCTCGACGTACTCCTGCACCAGGAAGTGGTGCTCCCAGGCGGTGAACGTGCCCAGCAGCGCGGGGACGCCGTCCAGGTGGGCGAGGCGGCGCAGCGTCGCGGCCTCCCTGTGCAGCCGGGTCACCGCGTCGTCGCCCGCGCCGTCCAGGCCTGCCAGGGGGCGGGCCTCCCGCAGTACCACGCGGTGGCCCGTGGCGTTGTCGGTGGCGAGGTAGATGCCGCCCCCGTTGGAGTAGTGCAGGGCCTTCTCCATGGTGTACGGGAAGGGGGGTTCGTCCTCGGCCGCACGGCCGGCGGCGATCTGCTCGGCGATGAAGCCGGGTACCGGTGCCCAGTCGGGGATCCGGAAGACCGGGGTGCGCTCGTCGGGGACGAGTACCCCGTCGGGGCGGGCGACGGCGGCTGTCCGCTCACCGCTTTCGGACAGGCACTCGCGGCGGGCGAAGCCTCCGTAGCGCAGGTGGAGCGGCCCCTGCCGCCACCTCAGGTCGCTGAGGATGTACGGGCCCCGGTACGCGCTGAGGAGGGGCCCGAGTTCGTCGAGGACGCCCTTGAGGTCGGCGTCGTCGGCCGGGTAGAGCGTGATGAGCTTGCCGCTGCTGCCGCGGGGCGCGTACTTGCCGTTGGTGGCCTGGTGGGCCCGCGAGTTCGGCAGGAACTTGAAGGTCAGGGAACGGGACAGGCAGTAGTCCCACACCGTGTCGATGATCTCGGCGGCGTCGGCGGCGGTGGCCGAGACGTGGATCTTCCAGCCCTGGTCGGGGAGCCGGGCGTCCTCGGGGCTCAGGTACACCCAGTTGGCGGCCTCGACGCGGTGCCAGCCGGCCGGCGCGGGGCGCTCGGCGGCCGGGAACGGCGTGCCGGCCCGGGAGTTGCGCGGGTGGTCGTAGAACTGCACGCCCGCTCGGCAGTAGGCGAGGTGGTTGGCTCTCTCCACGAGTTCCTCTTCTTCCTGGGGCGTGCGGGGTGTTCTGCGTGGGCGTGCGGGCGGCGTGTGTGGGTCACGTGCTCCGGTGGTCGGCCCCTCGGGCGGCGGTGCCGCCACGGCCACGGCTCCGGGCGGTGCCGGGAGTCCGCGAGGGGGGCCGGCCTCGTGTGCCGGCAGAGCTAGTTGATCAGTGCGGCCGGGTACGGCACCAGGCAGTTCTCCCGGCGGAATTGGGGCGCGCCATACTTCTGCCGGAAGATCGTTTTCACGCCCGGACCGGGCTGAACAGGGGATACGCACCATGGACAGGGAAGCTGCCGAACCGGTCGCCGAGGGGTTCGGGCCGCTGCTGGTGGCTCTGCGCAGGCGTGCCGGGATGAGTCAGGAGCGGCTGGCCCACACCGCGGGGGTGAGCGTGCGCGCGCTGGCGGATCTGGAGCGCGGCCGCTCCCGGGGGCCGCAGCGGCGTACCGTGCAGGCCCTGGCCGCCGGGATGGGCCTGGACGAGGAGACCGCCGCCGAGTTGGAGCGGGCGGCCCGCCTGGGCCGGCCCCGTCCGCGGCCGGGTACCGGGCCGCGGGCCCACAGCCTGCTCGCCCTGCCCCGTGACATCGGCGACTTCGTCGCCCGGGAGACGGCCCTGGCCGGGTTAATCGCCCTGGTGGAGGGGGTGGCTCCCGCCTGTTCCCCGGTCAGTGTGGTGTCGGGTCAGCCGGGCCTGGGCAAGTCCGCCTTCGCCGTGCACGCCGCGTATCGCCTCGCGCCGCACTTCCCGGACGGGCAGCTGGCCCTCGACCTGCACGGCATGGACCCGGAGCCGACCACGGCGCGCGACGCTCTCGGCTCTCTGCTGCGGGCGGTCGGCGTGGCCGAGCACGCGCTGCCGGTCTCGGTCGAGGACCGGTCGGGACTTCTGCGGTCCGTGGTCCGCGACCGGCGGTTGCTGCTGGTACTGGACAACGCGGCGAGCGAGGACCAGGTCCGTCCTCTGCTGCCCGGTGCCGGGCGCTGCCTGACGATCGTCACCAGCCGTCACTCGCTGGCCGGTCTCGAAGCGGTCCACCGGACCGACCTCGCGCTGCTGCGCCGGGAGGAGGCGGTCGAGCTGCTGAGCCGCATCATCGGCCCGGAGCGGGTGCGGCAGGAGGCCCAGGCCGCTCGCGATCTCGCGGAGTTGTGCGGCTTTCTGCCCCTGGCCGTACGGATCGCCGGACAGCGTCTCGCCGGCCGGCCCCACGAGCGCATCGGCAAGCTGGCCGCCCGGCTGGCCCGGGAGGAGCGGCGTCTTGACACCCTCCAGGTCGGCGATCTCCAGGTGCGGGCGGCCTTCGCCCTGTCCTACCGGCAGTTGACGCCGGCGGCCAGGACCGTGCTGCGCCGGGCCTCCCTGGCCGCCGGAGGCGACTTCAGTCCCGAGAGCGCCGCCCTGCTGGCCGGTCTGCCGGTCGACCGGGGGGCCCGGTACGCCGAGGAGCTGACGGATGCCGGTCTGCTGCAGCCCGATGCCACGGCCGAGCGTTACCGCTTCCACGACCTCGTCAAGCTCTTCGCCGGCGAGCAGCTGGCCGCGGAGGACGGCGACGCGGTGTCCCGGGCCGCCCTGGACCGCACGGCGCAGTGGATGCTGCGCCGGGCCACCGCCGCCGCGCTGCGTTTCGACGCCGACCGCCACCAGGACACCCCGAACGACGATCCCGATCCCGCCGGTGCGCCCGCGGACCGTGACGAGGCTCGCGCGTGGCTGGAGGCGGAGCGGGCCCAGTGGCTCGCGGCCCTGCACCATGCGCAGGCCGCGGGGCACCACCGGCAGGTGATCGACACGGCCGGGGCGATGCACTGGTTCTCCGACCTCAACCAGCACTGGGAGCTGTGGGTGGAGGTGTTCCGGTGCGGAGTCGAGGCGGCCCGTGCCCTGGGCAGCCGGCCGGACGAGGCCGTCCAGCTCAACTTCCTGGCCTGGTCGTACAACAACTGCGTGCACGATCACCGGGCCGCGCTCGCCACCGCGGACGCCGCCCTGGCGGTGGCGCGCGAGACCGGGAGCCGGCTTCAGACGGGCTGGGCGCTGGGTTACGGGGCGTCGGCGCTGAGCCGCGTCGGCCGGGTCGAGGAAGCCATAGCCCGGCTGCGCGAATCCGCCGCCTGCCTCGCCGACGAGACCTCCACCCAGGGCCGCCTGGCCGAGCTGTCCATGCTGAACATTCTGGGGAGTCATCTGCGCCGGTCGGGCGGCGCCGAGGAGGCCCTGGCCATCCATCGGCGCAGCGAGGCGATCTGCCGGGCACAGGTGCCCGGGGCGCCTGCCGAGCTGGTCACCATCTACCTCGCGGCGGCCCGTCAGCACATCGGCAACGACTACGCGGCGCTGGAACGCTGGGCGGAGGCGGAACTGCCGCTCCGGCAGGCGCTGGCGATCTTCGAGAGCGTGAACATGGCGTCCTGGGCCGAGTCCGCACGCCTCGATCTCGGTATCGTGCTGCGCCGGCTGGCCCGCTACGACGAGGCCCGTCGGGCCCTGCTCGACGCCCACGACGCACTCCGTGAACTGAACAGCCCCCGGCAGGCGGAAGCCGAGGCCGAACTGCGCGAACTGCGGGTGCGGGCAGGGTAGAGGAGCGGGATCGCGGAACCGGCGGTGCAAGAACGGGACCGCGGGGGCGGAGCAGGGGCCGGGACGGGGGGCTCGTGCTTGCGGCGGCCGGCCGAGCGCGGCCCGCGGGTGTGACCTGGTTCCTGGAGTCCTCGGGCAACCCGCCGGGCCGCCGTCGGCGGGATGCGGTGCCGGGCCGCCGACGGCGGGGATGCGGTGCCGGGCCGCCGTCGGCGGGAGGAGCGTCTCCTCATGCCCAGAGGTCCCCGCTTGCGCAGACGCGGGCACCCATGTTCCGCTCCATCATGCGCAGCGCCGCTCGGGCGAGGTCCTGGTGGATGTGTGCGACGGCGTCCTCGGGAACGATCACCTCGAAGTGCCGGATGTGTGCGTCGAGGGCCGAGTAGAGCACGCACTGCTCGGTCACCTGCCCGGTGAGCACGAGCCGGTCGATGCCCTGCTGCCGCAGCAGGTACTGCAGCGGGGTCTCGAAGAAGATCGAGTGGCGGGCCTTGAGCACGAACAGCGAGTCGCCGTCGGGTTGCAGAGGTTCGACAAGCCGGGCGTGCGGGGTGGCCAGAGCCCGGGCCAGCAACTCGCCGTGGTGGGAACGCCATTCTCCGAAGTTGTCGTTGACGTAGATGACCGGGGCCTCGTGCCCCCGTGCGCGTCGGAGCAGACCGGCGAGGACGGGTACGACCGGTTCTGCCGAGCGGATCAGCTGGTCGGCGTCCTTGTGGTCGTACGTGTTGATCATGTCGATGACGATCAGCGCAGTCTTGCTCATACGGCCAGCGTTCCACCGATGGGCACGGAGGCAACTCGGTCCCCGGTGGGCCGCACACGCCGTCACCCGGCACGGTGCGCCGGGCGGCTTCGTGCGGCGCGGTCAGGGCCGCACGCCGTGCGTCCGCCGGGTCGGCCCGCCGCGGTCCGGCTGTTTTCCCGAGCCGGCGGGCCGTGTGCGTCCGGCTGTCAGACGACCAGGACCCGGCGCCCGCGCGTGTGGCCGGCTTGGCTGTCGATGTGCGCCGCCGCGGCCTCGGCGAGCGGGTACGACTTCTCGACCGGGATGCGGAGTTTCCCGCGGGAGATGAGGCTGACGGCCTCGGCGAGCGCGTCCGGCACGCTCCCGGCCGTGCCGGAGAACCGGACGCCGAGTTCCGGCGCGCCGAGATCGGCGATGGAGATCACCTTCCGCGGGTCCCCGGTCAGTTCGACGAGTTCGCGGATCACGCCCGAGCCCGCCAGATCGAGAGCCGCGTCGACCCGGCCGAGCCGCCGCACCCGCTCGGCCCAGCCCTCGCCGTACGTGGTGGCGAGGGCGCCCAGGCTGCGCAGGTAGTCCTGGTTCGCGGCCCCGGCCGTGCCGATCACCGTGATGCCACGGTCGCGGGCGATCTGCAGCACCGCCGATCCGACTCCCCCGGACGCGCCGCTGACCAGCAGCGTCTGCCCGGATCGCACACCGGCCTCGCGGATGATGCGCAGCGCGGTCTCCACCACGGAGGGGTATCCGGCCGCCTCTTCGAACGTCAGGCCCTCGGGCATGCGGGCCCAGGCCGACAGCACGGCGAACTCGGCGTACGTGCTCGTCCCTTCGCCGAACACGCGGTCGCCGGCCTCGACTCCTTCGACGCCCTCGCCGACCTCGTCCACCACCCCGGCGGCGTCCAGCCCGACTCCGGCGGGCAACTCGACCGGATGGGCCCCGAGGACCTGCCCTTCACGGATCCTCCAGTCGACGGGGTTCACGCCTGCCGCCCGCACGGCGATGCGTATCCGGCCGGGGCCCGGGTGGGGCTCCTCGGCATCGATGAGGTGCAGAACGTCCGGACCGCCGAACTCGGCGAAGCTCACCTTCTTCATACCGCGACCGTAACACTAACGGTTAGCGTTTTGAAACGGTTACGGGAACGCACCTGATAGCGTGAGGGCATGAGCACGCCCACCGGACGCCGCGAGCGCAAGAAGGCCGCGACCCGGCAGAAGATCGCCGACACCGCCCTGCGGCTCTTCCTGGAGCGCGGGTACGACGCGGTGGGCATCCGTGAGGTGGCCGCCGAGGCCGACGTGGCCGTCACCACGCTCTTCTCCCACTTCGCCTCGAAAGAGGCCCTGGTGTTCGAGCAGGACGAGGACTTCGAGCAGCGCCTCACGCGGGCGGTCACCGGCCGGGCGCCGCAGGGACCGCTCATCCCGGCGCTGCGCCGCGAGATCCACGCCCTGGTGCGCCACTGCACGGCGGACGGCGCCGCCCCGATATGGCACATGATCGACGCGTCGCCCGCCCTGCGGGAGTACGAGGAGTCGATGCGGCTGCGCCACGCGGAATCGCTGGCCGCGGCCATCGCCGCCGATCCCGGCCTGTCGCGGAGCCCGACGGCCTGCCGGGCGATCGCGAGGTTCGCGATCGACGCCTATGCGCTGGCCCGCGAGGCGGCCGATCCGCAGGCCGCGGTGGACGAGATCTTCCGGATGATCGAGGCGGCCTGGGAGGCCACCCGCCCCTCCGGCACCCGCGGCGCGGCCGGGGCGTAGGCGCGTCGGCCGCGGAGCGCACCCCGGCAGCGATGATCACGCATCGGGCGCGCCGGGCGCGGGACGGGGGTCCTCCAGGCGTCGTACGAGTGCGCGCAGGGCACGGAGTTCGGCGTCCAGGGCCTGCCCGCCTTCGCGGGTGAGGGTGACCCATGTGCGGGGGCGCCGGCCGGCGTAGCCCTTCTCCACGGTGATCATTCCGGACTCCTCCAGCACCTTCAGGTGCCGGGAGAGATTTCCGTCGGTGACGGCCAGTTGCTTCTTCAGGAAGCCGAACTCGACCCGGTCGGCCTCGCGGGCAACGGTGAGGACACCGAGCCGTACGCGCTGGTGGACGGTGTCGTCCAGGGCCCGGGTCGGGTGCGGCCCCTCGTGGTCGTCCCCCGCGGCGGCCGGGCCTTCGGCGCTCATGAGACGACCGTACCCGCGGCCGCGGCGCCGGACGCGGCCCGGCGGCGCACCGCCGCCCGCTCGCCCAGGCCGGCGAGGAGCAGGACGGCGGCGAGCAGCAGGGCCTTGGCCTGCGGTCCGTCGGCCCAGCCGGGGTGGGCGGAGTGCCGCCAGAAGAGCCAGCCGCTGCCCGCGGAGGCTCCCAAGTACCCCGTGAGCAGCAGCGCGTGAGCGGCGCCGGCCGCTACGGCGATCCAGCTGCGTTCGGCCACGCCGAGGGCGAGGAGACCGATGCCGACCAGGTACCACGGGGAGGCGTAGCCGTTCTCCAGCAGCACGGCCTCCCACGGCTGGTCCTTGCCGGACAGCAGCGCCGCCAGGGCTGCCGTGATCACGGTGGCGGCCGTGAAGGTCACGCGGACCCATATGCCGCGCCGGGGGACGATGCCCCGGGCCTCGCCCCGCAGGCGGTACCAGCGGGCGAAGACGAACCACGCGAGAGGAAGGAGCGCGAACCACACTCCCCAGGCCGCGAAGCGCAGCACGGCACCGTCGAACTCGCCCTTCAGACAGGGGGTTCCCGGTTCGTGGACGACGCACAGGCCGGTCAGCTCGGCGTAGGCGAAGGCCGGATAGGACTCGACGGAGCGTCCGTGGGATCCGAAGTTGAAGGCGTACCGGGCGATCGGGACAGCCGCCAGTGCGAGGAGTCCGAAGCCGAGGAGAGGAGTCCACGCGCCGTTCGTCTGCGTGCGGGTCGTGGTCCGCAGCCCTTCCGTCGCGGCCAGCAAGGCGGCCGCGGCCGCCCTCGGGTCCGGCTCCGCGCCGCTCGCTGCGGATGTTCCCATCTCTCCCCCTCGCGGTCGGCGCTTCGGCAGCGCTCATGAGCGGACCGCCTGACGGCCGCCCGCCGAGGCATCAACTTTGCAGTACAAAGTACCTGGCGATCAAGAGTGACTTGTGCGCCGGCGGCACGTGCGGGGCCGTCTCGGCGTGTGCGCCGGGGCCGGGGCCGCGAGCCGCCCGGCCCGGTCCGGCCGGGACGCGTTCGCCGTTCGTCCCGGCCGGACCGTGTCACCCATGGAAAGGGCGGACATCTTTCTTGTTCGTTTCTCTTATTCGCTTCTCTTATTCTTTCTCTTATTCGTCGTCCGCGTTTTCGTTGTCGTCGTCGCGGTGATGGGAGTTGTGGAAGTTCATGTCGACGATCTGCTGGCGCTTGACCACGGTGGTCTTCTTCGAGATCACGTCACCATTCCTGATCTTGATGACGGTCCTGGTCTCGGTGATGGTGAGCTGAAGCCTGTGGCCGGGCAGGCTCTTGGTACTGGTCCGGGTGGAGGTTTTGACGACGGTGGTGACCTTGTTCTGATCGGCGCGGTCGTGGTGGTGGTGGTCGGCCGCGGCCACGGTCAGCGAATGCGGGGCCGGTGCGGCGAAGGCGCCGGACGGCAGGAGGGCTCCGCCCGCGGCCATGGTGGCCGTGGCGGCGAGCATGGCGAAACGCTGCTTGCGGGAAATGCGGTTCATGATTTTCTCCCCTGACGGAAAATTTGTCGGGCCGGCTGGTTTTTCCGGCCTGCTTCCATTACGCCGAAGAACTCGCGGCGGTTCATGTTCCTGATGTTCGGGACTTGACAGGCGGCGGTCGCCCCGTCATTCATCGGCGGACCCTTCCGGGCCCACGGGCGACGCGTACGGTCCATCGGCGGCGGCCGGCGGGGAGGCCGTCTTCCGTATGCTGGCGCCCTGAGGCGCTGGGCGACGTGAGGGGGTGCGCGTGCCGCTGTACAGGGACGACCCGAGGTCCATCGGCGGCTACCGGCTGGTCGGCCGGCTCGGGGCCGGGGGCATGGGGCGGGTCTACCGGGGCAGGTCGCGTTCCGGTCGTGAGGTCGCCGTGAAGGTCGTACACCCCCAGTACGCCCGCGACTCCGTCTTCCGTGCCCGTTTCCGGCAGGAGATCGAGGCCGCCCGCCGGGTCAGCGGCGCGTTCACCGCGGCCGTGGTGGACGCCGACCCCGAGGCGGAGACCCCGTGGATGGCGACCCAGTACGTGCCCGGCCGGTCGCTCGCCGCTCTCGTTCGCGACCACGGTCCGCTGCGTGCCGCCGAGTTACGGCCCCTGGCGCTGGGCCTGGTGGAGGCGCTGCGGGACATCCACCGGGCCGGGGTGGTGCACCGCGACCTGAAACCGGCCAACGTCCTGCTGGCCGCCGACGGTCCCCGGGTCATCGACTTCGGTATCTCCCGGGCGGCGGAGAGCCACCACGCTCTCACCGAGACCGGTCAGGTCATCGGCACCCCGTCGTTCATGTCCCCCGAGCAGTTCGCCGACGCCCGCACGGCCGGCCCCGCCTCGGACGTCTTCTCTCTCGGCGCGCTGCTGGTGTACTGCCTCACCGGGCGCGGCCCCTTCGACGCCGACAGCCCCTTCCTCACCGGGTACCGGGTGGTGCACAACGAGCCGGTCCTCGACGGGGTGAGCGGACCGGTGCGCGCGGTGCTGGACCGCTGTCTGGCGAAGGATCCCGCCGCCAGGCCCCGACCGGAGGAGCTGGCACGGGTGCTGGCGGAGGCGTTGCCGGAGCCGCCCGCCGGTGAGCCGCGGCTGCCGGGCCTGTGGCAGTCCGCCGCCTCTGCCGGGGACCTGCTCCATGCCGTCGGCGAGACCACGGCCGATCGCGGCCCGCGGCGACGCGCCGCGCGCACGCTCATGGCCGTCTCCGGGATGCTCGCCGCGGCCCTGGCGGGGTACCTGCTGTTCGCGCCGGGTGACGGCGACGGCAGCACACGGGTGAACTCCCCGTCCGCCGCCCGGTGGGGCGCCCTGCCCGCCGGCTGGAAGCCGTGGCAGACGACGGCGTACGCGGTCGCCGAGCAGGGGGTGCGGAAGGCACCGGGGTACGAGGGCGACAGAGCGCCGTCCTGCTTACCGGACGGCGACGCCCTCTACTGCGCCGGCAGCGCGCTCCTGCCCGAACGCATCGACGCCGCCGGCGGACGCACCGTGTGGCGCTCGGGGATCACCCCGGCCGCCCTCCCGGCCGACCGGTACGTCACGACCGTCCTCGGTGCCCACGAGGGCGTGGTCCTGGTGGAGCTGACGATCACCGGCGAGGACGGCAGGGGGCGGTCCCAGTCGGTCCTCGCGCTCGATGCCGTCCACGGCAGGAGACTCTGGTCCCGTCCCGTGCGCACCGACAGCCTGGGCTCGGCCTACGCCGCCGGACTGACGCTGACGCAGGAGGGCGACGGCAGCACGATGACCGTCCGCTCCGCGCGCCGGGGCACGGTGCGCCGGCAGATCCCGCTCCCCACCGGGTACGACTGCTCGCCGGTCGCCGTCGACGACCGCCCCTACGTGGAGTGCGCAGCCCGCGCCGAGGGCTCCCACGCCACGAAGTTCCTCGTCGTCGACCCCACGGGCACCTCCGATCAGACCCTGACGTCCCCGGCCCAGCAGCGGAGCTTCGCCGGCGTCCAGGGCGGCCGGCTCCTCTTCGTGGAGTCGGACGACCGGCCCGTGACCAACAGCCCCGATCTGATCTACACCCGGATCGTGCGCGTCGACCCGGACACCGCCGGCCGCTCGGTGACGGACCTGCCCGAGCGCTACCGGGGAGGGATCCCCGCCCTGGCGCACGGCACGGTGTACTTCGCCACCTCCAGCGGTCTGGTCACCGCCGTCTCCCCCGTGACGGGCAAGCGGCTGTGGCGAAGCCATACGACGCTGGAGACGCCGGGCACGGTCTCGGTGGACCCGGGCGGGCGCACCGTCTACCTCGCGGGCGGCAGCGGCCGGGTGGCCGCCCTGGACGCGGCCCGCGGCACCCTGCTGTGGGAATCCCCGGCACGCGCGGAGGTACTCGACAGCGGTCTGCTTCCCACCGTGTGGTTCTACCGGGGCGCCCTGGTCCTGGCGGCCTCCGACGGCACCCTGTTCACCCTCGATCCGGCCCACCCCGACCGGGAACCCGCCCCACGACGACCGTGACGGGCCTGGTGAGCGGATCGCGGGGCGGGCTCTGCGGGGGGCGGCGTGCGGTCGCGGCGCGGCACGTCACCGGTGCTGGTCGAGGAAGTCGACGATGTGGCCGAACACGTCGAGCGCGGCGCCGCGGCCGATGAACGTGTCGACGTGCCCGTAGGAGGGGATCTCCAGGTAGCGGACGTCCAGCCGCGGGTGGCGGCGGGACAGTACGTCGTGGCACAGCTCGTTGGAGTCCTGCCAGATCCTGTTCTTGCTGCCGGACATCAGCAGGACCGGGCAGTCGATCCGGTCGGCGTGGTCCACCGCGTTGTCCGGGAGCCGGTCGTAGCGGTGGTCCCCGGTGTTCCACCGCAGCACCGCGTGTGCCATTTCCATCCGGCGGATGTGCGGGAGTATCCAGGTGGGCACCGAGCCGAACAGCTCGGCCAGCCGATCGTGCGTGCGCATGTCCAGATTGTCGTGCTCGAACAGTGATCCGCCCGAGCCCCACGAGGAATTGTGCAGCATCTGGCAGTTGGGGTCGGGGCAGTCGGCGCCGAGCGAGGCCAGCGCGAAGAACGGGGTGTATTTCGACCGCAGCCCGACCTTCTTGATGTCGACGGGCAGATGGGTGAAGCGCGACCGGAGCAGCTCGCCGGCGAAGTGGAACCGGGTCCGCACCGGCCAGGACATCTTCGGCGTCAGGAACACGCCCTGCGCGACCACCCCGGCGAGTTCCGGCACCAGTCCGGCGGCCATGCTCATGGACAACGACAGCGCGCCCATGCAATGTGCCACCACGAACAGCTGCCGGGAGCCGGTGGTGGAGCGGATGTAGTGCACCGCCTCGGGGATGTCGTACAGCGCGACATCGTCGTAGCTGTAGCGGATCCGGCCCTCGTTGTGCGGCAGCCGGCAGCTTCCGCGCCAGTCCAGCAGCCAGGGCTCGTAGCCCGCGTCCAGCAGCACTTCGACCAGGTTGCGTGTCTCCGGCAGGACGAACATGTCCGCGGACGCGGTGTGGCCGTGCAGCAGCAGCACGGGCGGCCGGGCCCGGTCGGCGCGGGTGATGCGGCACAGCCCGAGTTCCGTGCCGTCGCCCGCGGTGAACGGGATGTTCTCGATCGCCGCGTCGTCCAGTCGGGCGTCCAGCTGCCGAAGCGTCACCGCGGCCACCTCTCCCTGCTCTTGACCCGTTTGCGGTCCTGCGCGCGGTCGCTGTCGTTCTGCCGGTCGATCGCGTCCCGGCGCAGGTCCAGTACGTCCGCGGCGGCGCGCAGCCACGGCTCGGCCAGTCCTTTGACCATCTCCGGTACGAACCAGGCCAGCCAGGCCGCCTTCGCGATCCGCTGTTCCTGCAAGGACAGGCCGGGATCGACCCGGATGCCGTCCACCTGCTCGCGCAGGTAGCTCTTGGAGCGCACCTTGACCCGGCCGGCGAACACGGCCGGCCCGCCGTCCCTGCCGATCTCGATGCTCAGGGTCCGCGCCTGTTTCCACACGTCGTGGTGGGGCCGGGCGGTCTTCCAGCCTTCCAGCCACCACAGCCGGCCGTCGCGGTCGCGCAGCCGCAGCCGGTAGTGCAGCAACGGATGGGACTCGCCGTACGGCAACGGCATCCCGTCGTCGGGGCGGATGTCTATCTCGCCGGACTCGACGGTCACCGGCTGCCGGTGCACCTGGGGGCAGATCAGTTCGCCGCGGCGGATGTCGATGGTGTGCCCGCGCTTCTTGGTGAGCTGGTACATGCTCGCTATCGACAGCGTCATCCGCAGCTGGCAGGGCGTGTCGGGCACGCCGCCGACCGGGCCGATCCTGCCGCGCATGGTTTCGGGAAACCACAGCAGCGGCGGATCGGTGGGGTGGGGCAGGGCGATCAGGCCGTCGCGGGCCAGCCGTTCGTAGTTCTTCAGGCCCGCCGCCGCGTCGTAGCGGAACGGGGCGGGCAGGTCGTGCCGGGCGGCGAACCTTTCGGTGCGCTCGCCGCGGGCGGGCGGCCCGAGCAGGGTCGCCTCGCACAGCTTCACCGCTGTGGGGCTGCGCATGACGCGGGCCAGGAAGTCCAGTTGGGGGATGGGGTCGGCCTCCCAGCGGGCCAGGAAGTCCGCCCGCCACTCGTCCCACTCCATCACCTTCATGTTCATCCCGGACAGCTGCATGTCGCGCAGGAGTTCGGGCAGGGTGTTGGGCCGGCCGGCGAGGTTGTAGTTCAGGCCCCAGGCGCTGGGGTCGTACACGATGGCCGCGGAGATCCGGCTCACCCAGTCCACGGCGGAGAAGTTGAAGTTCCGGAAGGCCGGGACGGTGCGGTAGCGGAAGAACGCCGTGTTGAAGCCGCAGCTGAGATCGTGCGCGTTGTAGGCGCCGGTCTGGGTGTGGCCGGCGATTCCGCCCGGGCGCAGCAGCGTCACGGTCAGGCCGTGTTCCCGGGCCCGCCGCAACACCGCCTCGGCCGCCCATTTCGACTTGTCGTATCCGGCGACCAGCCCGTCGATGTGCGCGACCGGATCGTCCTCCCCCATCGCGGTGATGCCGATCTCGTTGAACACCGCGATCGACGAGACGTGGTGCAGCGGTTTCGGCGGGCCGGTCATCGCCAGTCGGGCCAGGGTCAGCGGTCCGAGCACGTTGGTGTTGCGCAGCGAGGGGTAGCCGCGCAGGAAGTCGACTGCCGCGGCCACGTTGACGATCGCGTCGGTGTCCCGGGCGAGGTCGTTCCAGTGGTTCTCGGTCAGGCCCAGCCGGGGTGCGCGGACGTCCCCGCGGAGCACGGTGATCCGGCGGCGGAGTTCGCCCGTCCAGGGCAGGTCGAACGAGGCGAGCGAGTCGGCGAGGTGTTTCTCGGCGGCCTTGTCGTCCTCGCCGCGCACCAGGCAGACCACGTGCGCGTCGCCGTAGCGCAGCAGATCGAACAGCAGGTGGCTGCCGAGAAATCCGGTGGCGCCCGTGAGCAGGATGCGCCGGGGGGCCAGGCGCAGCGGCTCCGGGCGGAACGGGAGGCTGTCCGCCATGGCCAGGTCGGCCGCGATCATGGCGAGCTCCTCGTCCGCCAGGGACTGCGGCAGCAGGGGGCGGGGCTCGGCCACCAGCAGGTCCGTGCCAGTGGCGGTGGCGGTGGCCTGGTCGGTGGCGCGCAGCCAGCGCTCGGCCAGCCGCCGGGGCCGGCCGTCGGCGAACACGTCGTCGAGGCTGATCTGGACGTCGAGTTCCCGGTCGAGCGCGGCGACCAGTTCCACCGCGCTCACCGACGAGGCGCCGGCGTCGAAGAAGTCCGTCTCCGCGTCGAGGGTGCGGTGGTCGAGGAAGCGGGACGCCGTCGCGGCGATGGCCGAGGCGAGCCTCGGCACGTCCCACGGCCGGTCTCGTGGCCGGTCCCCCGGCCCGTCGTCCGCGCCGGTGGCCGCCGGGCCGCCCGGCCCGCCCGGTGCCTCCGGAGTGTCCGGTGCCTTCGATGCCTCCGGGGGCTCCGGGGCCGCCGGGGTGTCCGGACGGGGCGGGGCGGGCGGTGGGGACGCCTGCGGCCGCAGTCCGGCCAGCAGGTCGGCCACTGCCGCCGGCCCGGCCGGGCCGGTCTCGATCAGCTCGCCCTCGCGCCGGCGGTCGACCCCCGGGTTGCGCGCCGTGGCCATGCCGTCCGGTTCATCCATTGCCCACCTCCCCAACCGTTGCCCGACCAGTGGCCCGGGACGTGAACTCGCGGAGTTCCGCCGGGGCGGCCAGGACCACCAACCGCTCGTCGTCGACGTCTCCGCCGCCCAGCGCGGACACCAGCCGCCGGGCGGGAATGTTGCGCGGCGTGCGCTCGGCGACCAGGCGCACGACGTCGGCGCCCAGCGCCTCGGCGCGCTCGGCCAGCCACCGCAGCACGCGTTCCTCGGCGCCCCGGCCGAGGATCCGGCAGCTCATCATCCAGGCCATCACCTCCAGGGCGGCGCTGTCCGCGTGGAGCACCAGGACGGCGATCTGTCCGTAGTCGCCGAACCGGTCGCGGGCCGACACCGTCCAGATCTCGCCGTCCCGCTGCCAGCGCGCCAGTGCCCCGGCGTCCAGCGGAACGGGCCGCAGGTTGAACTGGTTCGTCCGCCGGCTGAGCTGGACGGACCGCTCCGTGGTGTCGGGGGTGAGCGGCCGGAAGTCCATCTCCAGCTCCAGCCGCTCCAGGAACTCGGCGAACCCCCACTCCGCGCGTGCCCGGTCGCGCAGCCGCTCCTGCTGGTAGGACTCGGCCCGCGCGGCGTCCTCCCGGGTGGCCGGCCGGGGCGTGAGCGGCCAGAGCCGCCTGACGAAGT
Organism: Streptomyces naphthomycinicus; assembly: GCF_020400595.1. Lineage (GTDB taxonomy): Bacteria > Actinomycetota > Actinomycetes > Streptomycetales > Streptomycetaceae > Streptomyces > Streptomyces naphthomycinicus. The sequence goes on from NZ_JAINRE010000034.1 coordinate 48,594, forward strand.
CGGCGAGCCGATGCTCCGGCGGGCAGGTCACGCTCAGCACTTCGGGCAGCGCGGACCGCATACGGGCGATCTCCACCGGGTTGTCGTCGAGGAACAGGAAGCTGTCCAGGCCGAGCCGCAACTGCTCGGCCACCTCCGCCAGCCGGACCGGCTTGGGCCGCCATTCGGCGGAGAGGGCGGCGAAGTGCTCCGCGCGCAACACGCTGTCCGGCCGGTCGAGCACGGCCCGTACGGTGTCCTCGTCGTTGTGGGACACCAGCACCAGCAGGACCCCGGCGGTCCGCCACTGCGCCAGCCGGCCGGCCAGCTCGGCACGGGCGCCGGTCAGGTCCACGTTCTCCGGCCCCATCTCGCCGGCCACGCCGCTCCACAGGGTGTCGTCCCCGTCGACCACGATCACCTTGGGCGGTGTCCGGCGGACCGCGGTGAGGACCTCGGCGACGGTGAGCGCGATCACCGCCTGGAACTCCGGGGGGAACGGCAGGTGCGCGATGGCTTCGGTGCGCTCGTCGAAGGGCTCCGCCACCCGGGCGATCCGGTGCCAGTCGTCGCCGTCCAGCACGGCGATGCCGGGCTGGAGGCGCAGCCGCGCGGCCAGCTCCCGCTCCCACCGGCGCGTCCGGTCGTCCGCGCCGGCCGCCGGGGGGAAACCGACGATCAGCGGCAGGCCGGTCCGCTGGGACAGTTCCTGGATCGCGGCGGGGTACTCCTCGGCCAGTTGCGCCAGCAGCCGGCCGGTCGGCGGTGCGAACCGGGCGAAGTCCACGGCGCGCAGCAGCACCACGCCGGCCGTCGCCGACGGCGCGGCGAACACTCCGGCCGGATCGAGGATGCTCGCCAGTACCTGGTGGTAGGGCGCTTCGGTGACCGGCAGGCGGGTGGCCGAGGCCAGCAGCGCCGGCAGGTTCCCGAGCGTGAAGGTGGCCGCGAGGGCAAGGGTTTCGGCAGGGCCGGGCGGTGCGGCCGTGACGGGTGCCGCGGTGTTCTCGGCCACTTCGGCGAGCAGGTCGAGATAGTCCTGCGCGAACCGGACGCCGGCCGCCTCGTCGATGATGTCCGTGTTGTAGTCGATGCGGACGTGTCCCAGGTCGGACAGCACGGTGACCATCAGGTCCAGATCGGAGTGGCCGGTGCCGACCGGCAGGAACCGCTGGCCCCGCCCCGGCCGGGAGGTGCCGCGGAGGTAGTTGAAGTACACCTCGATCAGTGGCGCGTTCGCACGGTACAGGCCCTGCCGGACCAGTGTGGACATGGCGTCGAAGAACGACGCGCCGCGGTCTAGTACGCCGTGCAGCCGGGCGTCGGTCCGCCGCAGCACCGCCTCGACCGGCTCGTCCGGCGCCGCCTGGGCCGCGAACGGGATGGGCACGCCGAAGAAGCCGACGGCCTGGTCCGCGCCGACCTGCGCCCGGGTGTCCACCGGTACCGCGAGCGCGAACCGCTGCCGTCCGCGCAGCCGGGCCAGCAGCACGGTCAGCGTGCCCAGCCAGAACGCGGCCGGGGTGATGCCGAGCCGGCCGGCCTGCCGTGCGATCCGTTCGGGCAGCTGCTCGGGCACCTCGGCGAAATGGCTGCCCGCGCGGAAACTGCGAGTGTGCGGCCGCGGAGCGGCCAGTGTCAGCTCCAGCCGGGAGCAGCCGGTGAACTGCTCGTGCCGCTCCGCGGCCATCGGGTCGCGGTCGGCCGGCCTGACCGGCTGCGCCTTCAGCAGATCCTCGATGTCCTGGTCGGTCGGGGTGGTGTCCGGTTCGGCACCGGCGAGTACGGTGCCGATCTCGGCCGCGACCAGCGCGAGGGAAGGCGCGTCGGACACGGCGTGGTGGGCGCAGTAGATCAGCACCTGCTCGTCGCCGGGGCCGGCCAGCAACTCGAACCGCCACAGCGGGCCTTCGGCCAGGTCGAAGGGGGTCGCCAGCAGGTCCAGCAACCGCTGCCGGACGTCCGGCCGCGCGTCGACCGCCGACCAGCGCAGCAGATCGGCGGGCGGTCGCGGTCGGGTCCGCAGTCGCGCGCCGTGTTCGGGGTCCGGCACGATCGTCGTGCGCAGCGCCGCGTGCCGGGCGGCCAGTGCGCGCAGTGCCTCGGCCAGCCTGTCCGGTGTGGTGGGGGTGTCGAGGGCGATCGCGTAGCCGATGTTGTGGGTGACACCCGGTGTGCCCTGCTGCTCCGCGCGCAGCAGGCGCAGCACGTCCCGCGTCGCCGGCCGCAGCACGCCCGCGTCCTCGGAGCCGTCCGCCGGGTGCGGCACGCCCGCGTCCTCCGGGTCCGTCGCCGGGTGCGGCACGCCCGCGTCCTCCGGGTCCGTCGCCGGGTGCCGGGCGTTGTTCCCGGCCGTCTCTGTGGCCGGACGGCTCCCGGCGGTGCCGCGCGAGGGACCGGCCAGTACCTGGTCGGCGACGTCGTCGAGGTTCGCGCCGTTGAGGAGCCGTGCGACCGGCAGGTTCACGCCCAGCTCCGACTCCACCATGGCGCGGGCGCGCATCGCCGTCACCGAGTCCATGCCCAGGTCGACCAGGGGTGTGGCGCTGTCGAACCGGCCGTCCGGGTAGCCGAGCAGGGTGGCGACGCGATCGCGCAGGAGCGCCAGTACCGTTTCCCGGCTGCGTGGCCGGGCCCGGGGCGCGGTCCGGTCCGGGGCGGGGGCGGGGGCGGCCTGCCGGGGGCGGGGAACCAGGCCGGCCAGCGGCGGTGGCAGCCGGTTCGGGGCGGCGGCGCGCAGCGTGGTCCGGTCCAGTGCGACGGCCACCAGCGCCGCCTCGCCGACCGCGCCCGCGTCCGGCCCGGCCAGGACCTTGTCGAAGGCGATGTCGAACAGGGTCATGCCCTGCCCGGTGCTCAGCGTGGTCAGTCCGTCGCGTCGTACCCAGTCCAGGTCCGTGTCCGCCACCTGCCCGGTCATGCCGGTGCGGTCGTCCCACAGGCCCCAGGCCAGCGACAGCGCCGGCCGTCCGGTGGCCCGGCGGTGCTGCGTCAGCGCGTCCAGGAACACGTTGGCCGCCGCGTAGCTGCCCTGTCCGGGGCCGCCGAGCACGCCGGACACCGAGGAGAACACCACGAACGCCGCGAGGTCCATGTCCTCGGTCAGCTCGTGCAGGTGCCAGCCGGCGTCCACCTTCGGCCGCCACACCGTGTCCACCCGTTCCGGGGTGAGCGACTGGATCAGTCCGTCGTCGAGTACGCCGGCCGCGTGGATCACGGCGGTCAGGGGGTGTTCTGCCGGAATGTCGGTCAGCGCCGCCCGGAGCTGGTGGCGATCGCCGGCATCGCATGCCCGGATGCTGATCTCGGCTCCCGCCAGGGCCAGTTCCGCGCGCAGTGCCGCGGCCCCCTCGGCGTGCTCGCCGCTGCGGGACAGCAGCAGCAGGTGCCGGGCGCCCCGGTGCACGAGGTGACGGGCCAGTTCGGTGCCGAGGCCGCCGGTGCCGCCGGTGATCAGCACCGTCCCGGTGCCCAGCACGGTCGGCAGGACACCGGCCGCATCAGCCGGCGGGACACCGGCCGCATCAGCCGGCGGGACACCGGCCGCATCAGCCGGCGGGACACCGGCCGCATCAGCCGGCGGGTGGAGGGGACGCAGCCGGGGCAGGTAGCCGCGGCCGCCGCGAATCGCCAGCTGGGGCGCGTCCGTCGCGATCGCGGCGGCCAGCGCGTCGGGACCGGCGGCGGCGTCCAGGTCGATGACGGCGAGCCGTCCCGGGTTCTCCGTCTGCGCCGCCCGCACCAGGCCCCACAGCGGCGCCTGCGTGAGATCCGGGGCCGGCTCGGCCTCGGCTCCGGTGTGGACGGCCGATCTGGTGAGCACCGCCAGCCGGGCCGGGGCCAGGGCGTCCTCGGCCGACCAGCGCGCGATGTCGCGCAGCACCCGGCGCATCAGCCGGCGTGCCTCGGACACCACGTCCGCCCCGGCCGGCGACACGGGGACCGCCAGCAGCACCACGTCCGGCGCCGGGGCGCCGGCGCGCACGGCGGCCGCCAGGTCCTCGACCGAGGCGTACGGCTGTGCCCGCTCGGCGGCACCGGGCACGGTCGCGCTGTCGCTGTCCGGTCCGGTGATCAGGGCCGGACGGGCGGGCCAGTCGGCCACGGGCAGGGGGTGTTCGGCCCAAGCCGGCCGCAGCAGGGTTTCCGATCCCTCGCCGCGGCGTCCCGCGCCGGGCCGGGCGGCGGTGGCCGGGCGGACCAGCAGCGAGTCGACCCACGCGACGGGCGCACCGGCCGGGTCGGCCAGCTGGACGGTCGCCGAGTCCGTGCCCTCCAGGGCGATCCTCACCCGCAGCGCGGTCGCTCCCCGCGCGGACAAGGTGATCCCGGTCCAGGCGAACGGAAGCCGGGTGGGCTCTGCCGCGCCGGCGCCGGCGCCGGCCGGGCCCTGTCCGGGCGTTCTCCGCGGTTCGGGGCGCGGCGTGGGGTGCGGTGCGTCGCAGGGCGCAGGACCGTCCTCGCACCGGGCAAGCTCCGGCGACTGCGACGACTGCGACGGCTCCGGCGGCTCCGGCGGCTCCGGCGGCTCCGGCGGCTCCGGCGGCTCCGGCGGCTCCGGCGGCTCCGGCGACTGTGACGGCTGCGACGACTCTCGCGGCTGCGACGGCTGCGACCACTCCGGCGACTGTGACGGCTGCGGCGGCGCGGCGGGGTGTCGTGGGTGTCGCTGCGGACCCGGCGGGAACGCCCGGAGGGGGCCCAGCAGGCCGCCCAGGGCGCCGGCCTGCAACGCCGCGTCCAGCAGCGCCGGATGCACCTGGAAGCGCTGTGCGTCCGGTTCCAGTCCGGGCGGCAGGGTGACCTCGGCGAATATCTCCCCGTCCCGCCGCCAGGCGGCGGACAGCCCGCGGAAGGCCGGTCCGTATCCCAGTCCCAGCGACCGGTCCAGTTCCGGATAGAACTCCTCCAGCGCCACCGGACGGGCTTGCGCCGGCGGCCAGGTACCGGCCAGGTCCGCCATGGCGGGCGGGGGAACGACGTCGTCCCGCGCCGCGAGCAGCCCGCCGGCATGCCGGGTCCAGGCCGGCCGGGCCGCGGTCGTGTCGGGCGCGGAGTACACCGTCACCGGCCGGGCACCGGCCCCGTCCGCCGGGCCGACCAGGACGTGCAGCCGCACCCCCCTGTCCTCGGTCAGGACCAGCGGTTCTTCCAAGGTCAGTTCGAGCAGGTGGTGGCAGCCCAGTTCGGCGCCGGCGGTCAGCGCGAGTTCCGCGAACGCCGCGCCCGGCAGCAGCACCCGGCCCCGGACCCGGTGATCGGCCAGCCACGGATGGGTGCCCGGCCGCACGCGTCCGGTCAGCACCGCGCCCCGCTCCTGCGGCAGCACCACCGCGGCGCGCAGCAGCGGATGGTCCAGCGGCGGCACGCCGGCCGCGTCGAGCCCGGTGGTGTCGGGCAGCCAGTAGCGCTGCCGGTCGAACGCGTAGGTGGGCAGCGGCGTCCGCTGTCCGCCGGTCAGCACCCTCTCCCAGGCCACCGGCACGCCGGCCACGAACGCCTCGGCCGCGGCCGCGAGGAGCCGGCCGAGGCCGCCGTCGTCGCGTCGCAGCGTGTCCAGGATCGCCGCCGTGCCGCCCAGCCCGTCGATCGTCTCCTGCATCCCGACCGTGAGCACCGGATGGGCGCTCACCTCCAGGAAGACTCCGATCCCGCGCCGCGCCAGCGCGCCGGTGGCCGCCTCGAACTCCACGGTCTGGCGCAGGTTGCGGTACCAGTAGCCGGCGTCCAGCGCGGTGCCGGCCAGCGGCCGGCCGGTCACCGAGGAGTAGAACGGCACGTCGGCGGTGCGCGGCCCGAGCGGTGCCAGCGACTTGGTCAACTCGGTTTCGAGGTGCTCCATCTGGGCGGAGTGCGAGGCGTAGTCCACCGCGATCCGCCGGACGCGTACGCCGTCGTGCTGCCAGTCGGCGAGTGCCTGGGCCACCGCTTCGGTGTCGCCGGAGACGACGGTCGAGCAGGGGCCGTTGACCGCGGCCACGGACAGCCGGCCGGCCCAGCCCTTGATCCGGTTCCGTACCTCCTCGACCGGCAGCAGCACCGACAGCATCCCGCCCTGCCCGGCCAGTGTCCGCAGCGCCGCGCTGCGCAGTGCCACCACCCGGGCGGCGTCGGCCAGGTCCAGCGCGCCCGCGACACAGGCCGCGGCGATCTCCCCCTGGCTGTGGCCGAGCACCGCGGCCGGCCGGACGCCGAGCGACTGCCACACCGCGGCCAGCGACACCATGACCGCGAACGACACCGGCTGCACCACATCGACCCGGTCCAGGCCGGGCGCGCCGTCCGCGCCCCGCAGCACGTCGAGCGCGGACCAGTCCACGTGCTCGCGCAGTGCCGCGTCGCACTCGGCCATCCGCTCGGCGAAGACCGGCACGGCCGCCAGCAGTTCCCGTCCCATCCCGGCCCACTGGGTGCCCTGGCCGGGGAAGACGAAGGCCACCTGCGGATCCGGCGCGGCGACCCCGGTCACCACGGTGGGTGCCGGGGTTCCCTGGGCCAGCTCCCGCAGGCCGGAGACCAGTTCGGCGCGCGTACCGCCCAGCACCACCGCGCGATGCCGGAACACGGTCCGGTCCGCGGCCAGCGAGAACCCGATGTCCGCCGGGGGTGTGCGGGTGTCGTCGGCGACCCGGGCCAGCAGCCGGTCGGCCTGTCCGGTCAGTCCGGCGGCCGTCCGGCCGGTCAGCACCCATGGCACCACCGCCGGCTCGCGCGGTGTCACCGCCGGTACCCTCGCCGGCTCGCCCGGCGTCGGGGTGGCCGGCCGTGCTCGTCGGGGTTCGCTCGCCGGGGGCTGTTCCAGCACGACGTGGGCGTTGGTGCCGCTGACACCGAACGAGGACACTCCCGCCCGCCGCGGCCGGCCCGTCCGCGGCCACGGCACGGCCTCGGTCAGCAGTTTCAGCCGGTCCTCGGCCCAGTCGACCTGCGGCGAGGGCTCGGTCACGTGCAGGGTGGCCGGCAGCGTCCCGTTGCGCATCGCCAGGATCATCTTCAGTACGCCGACCACGCCGGCCGCCGCCTGGGTGTGCCCGAGGTTGGACTTGACCGAGCCCAGCAGCAGCGGCCGGTGATCGGTGCGGTCGCGGCCGTAGGCGGCCAGCAGCGCTCCGGCCTCGATCGGGTCGCCGAGCCTGGTCCCGGTGCCGTGCGCCTCGACCGCGTCGACCTCGGCGGGAGACAGCCGTGCGTTCGCCAGGGCCTGGCGGATGACCTGCTGCTGCGCGATGCCGTTGGGTGCGGTGAGGCCGTTGGACTCGCCGTCCTGGTTGACCGCGCTGCCGCGCAGCACCGCCAGGATCTCGTGGCCGTGGCGACGCGCCTGCGAGAGGCGTTCCACCACCAGGGAGCAGACGCCCTCGGCGAGGCCGAATCCGTCGGCGGCGGCGGAGAACGCCTTGCACCGGCCGTCCGGCGCGAGCGCGCCCAACTGGCTGAACTCGACCAGCATGCCCAGCGTGGACATGACGGTGACCCCGCCGACCAGCGCCAGTTCGCACTCCCCCAGCCGCACCGACTGCGCGGCCAGGTGCAGGGCCACCAGCGAGGACGAGCACGCGGTGTCCACGGTGACGGCCGGTCCTTGCAGGCCGAGTGTGTAGGCGATGCGGCCGGACAGGACGCTGCCGGTGCGGCCGGTCAGCAGATAGCCCCCGGCCGGCGACTTCTGGTCCATGCCCGGCCCGTACTCCATGGTCATCGCGCCGACGAACACCCCGGTCCGGGTGCCGCGCAGCGTGGTGGGGTCCATGCCGGTCCGTTCCAGGGCCTCCCAGGTGGTCTCCAGGAGCAGGCGTTGCTGGGGGTCCATGGCCAGCGCTTCGCGCGGCGAGATCCGGAAGAAGGCCGCGTCGAAGCGGTCCGGTTCGGTCAGGAGTCCGGCCTCGCGCTGGTAGTAGCGGCCATCGGCGTAGGCGGCGGCCGCGTCCCAGCCTCGGTCCCGGGGGAACTCCGTCACCGCGTCGCCGCCGGACGCGAGCAGCCGCCACAGCCCCTCGGGATCGGTGATGCCGCCGGGCAGCCGGCATCCCATGCCGACGATGACCACGGGGTCGTCGGCGTCGGCGGCCTCGGGGCGCACCCGCGCCGGCTCTCCCCGCTCGGCGGGCAGTCCGTCCCCGTAGAGTTCGGCGGCCAGGTGCGCGGCCAGCCGCCGCGGGGTCGGATGGTCGAACAGCGCCGTCACCGGCAGCGTGGTCGCCAGGGCCGTGCCGATCCGCTTGCCGGCCTCGACGGCGGTGACCGAGTCGAAGCCGAACTCGTGCAGTGACTCGTCCGGGCCGATGGGCCGTTGCCGCGCGGACAGCCAGTCGACCTCCCGGCGGATCAGGTCCAGCAGTTCGTCCCGGCGCGCGGCGGCCGGCAGCCGCCCCAGGTCGGTCCGCAGGCCGTCGGCGTTCTCGGGGGGCAGGCCGGTGCCGTCGTCCTCGTCCGCCGTCGTGCCGGGCGTCGGTGCGGCCGGCAGCGGCGGGGGGAGCGGCGCCGGGCGGCCGGGCGCCGGGAACACCGTCGTCCAGTCCGGTTCCGCGCCGGCCACATAGGCTTCGGCGAGGGAGCGGTGGAAGCGGTCCAGCCCGCCGTCGTCACGGCGCAGGGTGGCGACCACCTGAGTGCCGGCGCCGGCGAACGCGCAGATCTCCTCCAGCGCGGCCGTCACCACCGGGTGCGGGCTGACCTCCACCAGCAGCGAAGAGGGGTCCGTCAGGCAGGCGCGGACGGCGTCGGCGAAGCGCACCGTGCCGCGCAGCGCCCGGCACCAGTAGTCGGTGTCCAGCGGGGTGTCCCCCAGTGCCCGGCCCAGGAAGGACGAGTAGAACGGCACGGCCGGCGGTCGCGCGCGCAGGCCGGCCAGGTCCGCTCGCAGCCGGGGCTGGATCCGGTCGATGTGCGGGGAATGCGCGGCCAGTCCGACCGCGATCTTCCTGGCCCGGACGCCCTGCTGCCGCAGCAGGGCGAGCAGTTCCGCCGCGGCGTCGCGGTCGCCCGCGACGACGACCGAGGCCGGGCTGTTCACCGCGGCCACCACCAGGCGGCCGTGCCAGCGGGTGAGTAATCGCTCGGCGTCGGCTTGCGATGCCCGCACCGACACCATGTCGCCCTGCCCGGCCAGCGTCGCCTGTGCCTGGCTCCATCGGGCCGCGATGCGGGCGCCGTCGTCGAGGCCGAGCGCGCCGGTCACCACCGCGGCCGCGATCTCGCCCAGGCTGTGGCCGACCACCGCCGCGGGTGTCACGCCGTGCGCGCGCCACAGTTCGGCCAGCGCCACCATCACCGCGAACAGCGCGGGCTGGGCGACGTCCGCCCGGTCCAGGTCGCCGCCGACGGCGGAGTCCGGCTGGAACGCCGCGTCCAGCGGCCAGTCGAGGAACGGCTCCAGCGCCTGGGCGCACTCCTCCAGCTTGGTGCGGAACACCGGGCTCTGCCGTGCCAGCGCCGTGGCCATCCGGGGCCACTGCGGGCCCTGGCCGGGGAACACGAACACGATGCGGCCCTCGCGCGCCGTACCGCGCAGCAGGTGGGGGGCGGTGCGGCCGAGCCGTAGGGCGGTCAGGCCGGCCAGGAGGTCCTCGCGTCCGCCGGCCGTCACCGCGGCACGGTGTGCGGCCGCGCCTCGGGCTCGTCGGGCCAGTGCGGCGCCGACGTCACGCGGCGACCGGTCCGGCCGCCCGGCGAGGAAGGTCTCCAGTCGTCCCGCCCATGCCCGCAGTTGTTCCGGGCCGTCCGCGGCGAGCGGCCAGGGGACCGCGTCGGCCGGGGGCGCGGTGTCCGGGGCCCCGGGTAAGCCGGACGCCTCGTCCGTCGGCGGCGTGGTGCCGGTCGCTGACTCGTCCCGCAGAGCGCACACGGAGGGCCTCCCGCCGAGCTCGTACTCGAATCGAACAGGCACGACCGACGACACCACGCTGTGTTGTCGACCAGACGCGATGCACCGTCCCGGAAAGGGCGCAATCGCACCGCTTGTGTGTTCATGCGCCGTTCAACGTGCCGAGACCGCCCGTGAACACTGCCGGCCGCCACCCGCGGGCCGGGAAATCAAGCGTTTCCCGCGGCGGATCGGGGCATCGGGCGGTCATTCGGACGGTCCGGTTGTACGTGAGTTGGTACAGGACGCGGGCAACTGTACAAGAGGGCTTGAACGGCTCTGTTCGATTCTGGCCAGGCCGGGAAGGCCTCGGGACGCCCGGACGGAGCCGCGTGGCGGGGCGTGCCGGCCCCTCGTCCCCCGGTCCTTCGGTGTCCGGCCCGTGCCGTGCCGTTGCGGCAGGCCCGCGCTGTTCCGGAAGGGCCGGGAGGCCGGCGCGGGCGGCGTCCTCGGGGGCGAGGAGCAGGTGACGGCTGTCGCGGGCGCCCGCCGCCGGGGGAAGGGGAATGCGCGCACCCGGGACGGCCCCTCGTCGGGGGCACCCGTGATCCGGCCGGAGGGCTCCCGCCCGCCCTCCGGCCAGGACCGTCCCTCCGGCGGCCGCCGGCCCGCGTGCGCCCGGGGTGATGTGGGCGCGTTTCAGGTGGCGGGAGGGCTCGTGCACCGGCTGTCGCGGCACCCGGTGCGGCCGTCAGGACCGTGTGACCGTGTCCTGTGCGGTCCGCCCGGGGGCGTCGTCCCCTGCGGTGGGGCTCAGAAGTCGTCCGCGCCGTTGCGGAGTTCGGGCGTCCAGTAGCCGGTGAGGGCCTTCGCCGGGTCGACGGCGATACCGCCGCTGCCGGGCGCGGTGACGGCGATGACCGTGGAGTCGTCCTCCAGCGTGAGGGAGAACGCCGACACGGGTTCGTTGTCCTCGTCGACGCCGCCGTCCGACAGCTTCACCAGGGCGTAGGCCGGGGCGCCCGCCGTGAGCACGACCGGTGTGGCCGGCTTGCTCTTGGCGACGGCCGGGACGTCCTGCTTGTGGCTCTCCAGGAACTGGAGGTGCGGGAAGCCCGTCAGCCGGCAGGAGTGCCGGGTGGTGTTCTTCGCGGTCAGGACGATGTGGGTGTAGGGCGGACCGTCCTGCCGGGCGGCGGTGACGCGGATGTCCCCCGCGGTGCACGCCGGTGTGGAGGCGGCCACCTGCTCGCCGGTCGCGCCGGCCGTCCCCGCGGCGGCGTCGGCGGAGCCCGCCGAGCCGGTGGAGCCGGTGGAGCCGGTCGATCCGGTCGCGCCGGAGGTGCCGGTGTCCTTGGCGGGCGTCGACGCGGTGGCCGCCGGGGACGACGCCTTCGTGGCCGTGGGGGTCGCCGCGGACGAGGACGTGGTGTCCGAGTCGCTCTGGCAGGCGGTGAGGGACAGGGCGAGAGCCGTGCCCGCGACGGCGAGCAGCATGGAGCGGTGACGCAGAGTGTTCATGGAGAGTTCCCCGTGAGTGGTGCGGGGCCGCGGCTCGGTGCCGTCGGCCGGTGTCGTCGTGTCTGTCTGTGTGTTCCGGATGGTCAGTTGCCCTTGCCCGGCCGGTAGTCGGAGGGCAGGGTGTGGACGAACTCGCGCGGGTCGGCGTGCGCGGCCTCCAGCAGTTCGGGGACGCTGTGATAGCCGAGCGCGTACAGGTTCCGGCTCGGGTCCCAGGTGTTGTAGGCGTACATCGCGTTGCGCTTGGTCTTCATGTGGGAGCCGGGGATGTTCAGCACGTAGGCCGCGCCGTCCGCACGGTCCTGCACGGGACGTTCGTAGGCGTAGACGTGGTTGAAGCGCACGTCGGAGATCGTGCCGTCGTTCATCAGGCGGTAGGCCACGTCGCTGCACGCCTTGTGGGTCTCGGTGTGCTCCAGCCAGCCGGCGGTGAACTTGTGCGAGGCGCCGGGGTACTGGGCGGCGAGCGCCCGGACCTTGGCGTCGATGCGGTCGACGAGCTTGTTGTAGGCGGCGGTGCTGGAGAACCCGTCGTCCACCACCTTGAAGTTGATGACCTTGTCCACGCCCAGCGCCTTCGCGGAGGCCATGAACTCGGCGGTCCGGGCGGCGACGACGTTGGTGGTCCCGTCGGTCGGCCAGGACAGGTTGTGCCGGCCGCCCGCGGCGCACGGGTGCGGGCTGGACCACTGGGTCAGGGGGCACGGGTCGGTGTTCATGCGGACGGCCAGATCGGGGTTGCGGCCGTTGCTCACCAGGACGAGGTAGACGGGCCGGCCCGCCGCCTTGTGCTCCAGGATCGACCCGGCCAGGCCGATCGCGTCGTCGTCCTGGTGCGGGGCGTAGAAGATGGCGGGCTTGGCGGCGGCCGACGCCGCGGGGGCCCGGCCCGTCTGGTACGCCACGGCGGCGGCGGCCAGCGCACCGGTGGCCAGGACCCTCCGCCGGGACAACCCCGGGGTGTGCTCGTTGCTGTTGTTCATGCGGGAGGTCCCCGTTCGGTGGGCCACGGCGTGCGGGCGGCGGTCTGACGGTCCGTCGACGGCGGGTGGTCGGCGCCGCCCCGCACCCGCACCGGCTCCGTCCCTCCGGCGGGGGGCCGCCGGGGTGTGTCGAGCAGAGTGCGCGTACCGGGGAGGCGTTCCGCGTCTGCCCTCAGTCGATCACTTCCGGTCCCGCTCGCCCAGGCGGTTCCACCGGCAGAACTACCCTCGGCCATACTTCTGCCGGGGGCTCGCATCCGGGCGGGCCGGATGATCGGGGATATCGACGGTGCTCGACGGCACGCCTTCCGCGGAGGACTTCGGGCAGCGGTTGCGGAACCTGCGGGTGCGCGCCGGGCTGAGCCAGGAGGCGCTGTCGCATGCGGCCGGGGTGAGCGTGAGGGCGCTGGCCGACATGGAGCGCGGGCGCACCCGGGGGCCGCAGCGCCGCACGGTGCAGGCGCTGGCCGAAGCACTGGGACTGGACGACGCCGACTCGGCGGCCCTGGAGAAGTCCGCCGCCGTCGGCCGTCCGCGCCCCCGGGCGGCCACCGGCGCGGCGGGCTCCGGCGTCCTGGCCCTGCCGCGGGACATCCAGGACTTCACCGCGCGCGGCCCGGCCCTGGCCCGGCTGCTGGAGCTGGCGCGGGACACCGATCCGGGCCGGCCGGCGGTCACCGTGGTCGCCGGGCAGCCCGGCCTGGGCAAGACCGCGTTCGCGGTGCACGCCGCGCACCACCTCGCCCCACACTTCCCGGACGGGCAGTTCGCCCTGGACCTGCACGGCATGGACCCCGAGCCGACCACCCCGCGGGACGCGCTGGCCCGGCTGCTGGGCGCGATAGGGGTCGCCGACACGGCGATCCCGTCCGGCACCGACGACCGTGCCGGCCTGTGGCGGTCCCTGGCCGGCGAGCGGCGCATGCTCCTGCTGCTGGACAACGCGGCCGGCGAGTCCCAGGTCGGCCCGCTGCTGCCGGGCACCGGGCCGTCCCTGACGATCGTCACCAGCCGGCACACCCTGGCGGGTCTGGAATCCGTCCACCGCACCGATCTGGCCCTGCTGCGGCGCGAGGAGGCGGTGGAACTCCTGACCCGCATCATCGGCCCGGACCGGGTGCGGGCCGAGGCCCAGGCCGCACGCGACCTCGCCGACCTGTGCGGGCACCTGCCGCTGGCCGTGCGGATCGCCGGCCAACGGCTCCTGAGCCGGCCGCACGAACGCCTCGGCAAGCTCGTCGCCCGGCTCGCCGCCGAGGGCCGCAGGCTGGACGGCCTGGAGGCCGGAAGCCTGCGGGTGCGTGCCGCCTTCGCGCTCTCCTACCGGCAACTGCCGCCCGACTCGCGGACCTTGCTGCGCCGCGCCGCGCTGGCCGCCGGAGCGGACTTCAGCCCCGAGACCGGCGCCCTCCTGGCCGGCCTGACCTACGACGAGGCGGTCGCCTGCGCGGAGGAACTGACCGACGCCGGGCTGCTCCAGAGCGATCCCGCCGCCGAGCGGTACCGCTTCCACGACCTGCTCCGGCTCTACGCCACCGAGCAGGTCGAGACCGAGGACGGCCCCGAGGTCCGCGACGCCGCCCTCGACCGGACCGCGCACTGGATGCTGCGCCGGGCCACCGCCGCCGCGCTGCACTTCGACGTCGAGCACGAACGGACCGCCTCGCCCAGCGACCCGGACCCGGGCGGAGCGCCCGCCGGCCCGGAGGAGGCCCGGGCCTGGCTGGAGGCCGAGCGGGACCAGTGGCTCGCCGCCCTGCGCCGGGCCCATGACACCGGCCGGCACCGGCAGGTCCTGGACACGGCGCAGGCGATGCACTGGTTCTCCGACCGCAACCAGCACTGGGAGCAGTGGGTGGAGGTCTTCCAGCGCTCCGCCGACTCCGCCCGCTGTCTGGGCGCCCGGCAGGAGGAGGCCGTTCACCTCAACTACCTCGCCTGGGCCTACAACCTCTGTGTGCACGATCCCCACGCCGCCCTGACGGCCGCCGACGGCGCGCTGGCGGCGGCCCGCGAGTGCGGGGACGGGCTCCAGCAGGGCTGGGCACTGGGCTACGCCGCGGGCGCCCTGCACCGGGTGGGCCGGACGGAGGAGGCCCGGCAGCGCCTGAGCGAGGCGGCCGACTGCCTCGCCTCGCAGGAGTCCCCGCAGGGCCGGCTGGCCGAGCTGACGATCCTCAACACCCTGGGGACCCTGCTGCGCCAGACCGGCCGGGCGGCCGAGGCGCTGGACGTCCACCGCCGCAGCGAGCGGATCTGCCGCGCGGGGGTCCCGGGCCGGACGGACGAGGTGATCGCGCTGTATCTCGCGGTCGCCCGGCAGCAGATCGGCAACGACCTGGCGGCCCTGGAACGCTGGCACGAGGCCGAAGCGCCGCTGCGGCAGGCCCTCGCCGCCTTCGACGCCGCGCAGATGGCGATCTGGTCGGGGCAGGCCCGGCTCGATCTGGGGCGGGTGCTCGGCGCCATGGGGCATCCCGAGGCCCGAAGGACGCTGCTCACCGCCCGCGACGCCCTCGCCGCGCTGCGCAGCCCGCGACAGGTCGAGGCCGCCGAGGCACTCGCCGCACTCGACGAGGCCGGTGCCGGCACCGCCTGACGCATGGGCACGAAACCGGTGCCGGCACCGCCCGGCGCATGAGCACGAAACCGGTGCCGGCACCGCCCGGCGCATGAGCACGAAACCGGCGCCGGAACCGCCCGGCGCATGAGCACGAAACCGGCGCCGGAACCGCCTGACGCTGGGGTACGAAACCGGTGCCGGCACCGCCCCGGCGCATGGGTCCGGCGGCCCTGGGCCGCCGGTGCGGCTCACTGCGGAGCAGGGCGGCTCCGGTCGCCGAAGAGGTGGATCGCGAAGTCGGACACCGGCCGGTAACCGATGCGCTGGTACAGGGCGTTGCTGGTCGGGTTGGCGAGGTCGGTGAACAGGAGCACCTCGTCCGCCCCGCGGGACCGCGCGGCACGGCCGGCCTCGTCGGCGACGGCGCCCGCGTAGCCGCGGCCGCGCAGCTCCGCCGGGGTGTACACGGCGACCACGCGGATCTGCCCGGCGACCCGGGGGGACGTGCCGGCCATGGAGACGGGGGTGCCGTCGGGGGTCTGCCAGAACAGCAGGTCGCCGCGCTCGGCCCGGTCCTCGGCCCAGTCCTCGGGGGCACGCCCGGCCGGTTCGGCGACCTCGGCGCAGAACTGCGCGTACCAGTGCGCCATCAGCGCGCGGTCCGCGGCCCCGGCTACCCGGGCCCGGCCCGGGGGCACCGGCCGCGGCACCGTCGGCTCCTCCAGCCTGTACAGGCGCAGGCGTTTGTGCAGCGCGGACGGGGTGCCGGTGTGCCGCTCCCATGCCGCGGCGAGGGCGGCGGCGGTGTCGTGGTCGGCGTTGACGCCGCCCGGTATGCGCCCGGCCGCGGCCAGGCGGCGGGCGAGGCCGTCGGCCTCCTCCTCGCTCAGCGCGGTGACCACGAGGGGGTGCGGCGGGGTGCGGAGGAAGGCCGCCCGCACGGCACCGTCCGTCTCCAGCACCCCGAACTCGGGCGGGGCATCGCCGTAGTGCCGTCCGCCGCGGGCACGCAGGTTCTCCGTCACGGTGAGGTGCACGGTATGCCGGTCCGGCCGGGAGCGCAGGAAGCCGCCGGCGCGGGCCAGGTGTTCGGTGAGGTCGTTCGTCAGGTACCAGTCGTCGAAGGGCATGGCCCATGATCTTCCCGTGCGGGCGGACCGCGCCCCCGGATCACGCTCCGGCCGGCGTCCTGATCCGGCTCCGCGCATGACCGACCGGTCGGGTGCCGGTCGTCACTTCCCGTCGATGCCCTTCTCCCCGATGTGGAAGATCTTGTGGCTGCCGCGGGTCATGTCGACGATCAGCTTGGTCGTGCTGGACTTGCTCCAGGTGAGGGTGATGACGGCCTCCGTGTAGTCGGCGGTGCCGTTGTCGGTGACCTTCCAGGCGAGCGGCACGTTCTGGGCGCGCAGGACGCCGTTGGCGTGGTTCTTCTCCTCCCAGGCGTTGAGTTCCTTCTGGAAGCCGGCGGTGAGGTAGTGGCTGCGCAGGGCCTTCCCGAGGCCGCCGCTGTTCTCGTCGGTCACCGCGTCGATGTAGGCGCCGTAGAAGTCGGCGATGCGGGTGATGTTGTCGGACGGCTTGCCGCTGACGCTGCGCGGGGTGGTCCCCGCGGAGGCCTGGACGGTGGCGCCGGTGCCGAGGGCGACGGCGAGGACGCCGGCGGTGAGGGCGGTGCGGGTCTTGCTGTTCATGTCTGTTCTCCGTTTGCGAGTGATCGAGCGGTCGAGTGATCGAATGGTCGAGTGATCGAATGGTCGAGTGGCCGGGCTGTGCCGTGGCCGTCGGTGCCGGCCGGCCGCCCTCCCGACCCCCGTGGCGGGAGGGCGGCGCCGTGCGGCCCCCCTCAGCGGAGCTTGTTCACGGCCTGGACGGTGGTCTTCTTGAAGGCCTTCACCCCGGCGCCCTCGAAGCCGCCGAGCTGCGCCCAGTTCACGACCGTGACGGTGCGGCCGTCCCGGCCGACCGACAGCAGGCGGACGTCGCTCGCGCCCCAGGAGGTCTCGGTGTGGACGCCGTAGACGTGGGCGCCCTCCTCGACGGACAGCTTCCCGTAGTCCTTGCCGGTGGCCTCGGTGTCGGGTTCCCGCTGTTCGATGCGGGCCGCGCAGGACGTGATGTCCTTGTCCAGCCACGAGGTCAGCCGCTTCGCCGACCGGGTGTCGGGCAGGACCAGGGTGATCTGCCGGGCGTTCGTGTCGAGGTCGGTGCGGAAGTCGCGGTGCCAGGCGGAGGCGTGGCCCGGCAGCGCCCGCAGGCAGGTGTCCCGGTCCGTCTCCTCCGGTACGCCGGCGCCGATCTTGCCGGCCGTCCAGGACGAGGTGGGATGCGGTGGCAGGTCTGCGGCCGCGAGGAAGCCGGGCGCCTTCGCGGCGGCGGTGGCCGGTCCGGCGAGCGCCACGGCCAGACCCGTGACGGCGACTGCGAGGAACGCGCCCGCTCGGGTGCGTTTGGGCATGGGTGTCCCCCCATGGACGAGTGCGGTGGACGCACGAGTGCGGTGCATGTGTGCACGAGTGCGGTGCATGCAGGAGTGCGACGGACGCACGTGTGCGGTGCATGCGGATCGGTGTGTCGCCCGGCGCCGGTTGGTCGGTCCGGCCCTGGTCGGTGCGACACCAAGAGCATCGCCGGTCACCGGATTCCGGTGCAACGGCTGCCGCCCTTTTGGCGACGGTGGAACCATCCCAGCCCATCTGACGTGCAGGTATATGGGTGCCTGGGATACGGGATCGCGGGCGGACGACGGGGGAACGGGTGTCGGTTCGCGGCGATGTCGAGGAGTTCGCGGCGCTGCTGCGCCGGCTGAAGGACCGTACGGGCCGGAGCTACGGCTCCCTGGCCCGCCGTCTCGCCATGAACACCTCCACGCTGCACCGGTACTGCGCGGGCGAGGCGGTACCGCAGGACTTCGCGCCCGTGGAACGGCTCGCGGCGTTCTGCGAGGCGACACCGCAGGAGCGGCTCGAACTGCACCGGTTGTGGCTGTCGGCGGTGGCGGCCCGGCAGCGGGCGCACCGGGCCGGTCCGCCGCAGGCGACGGCACCGGAAGCGGAAGAGGAGGCGGAAGCGGACGGAGTGTGCGTCGAGGAGGGCGGCTCCGCGCGGCAGGCCGGGGACGATCCCGCCCCGGACACGCCCGCCCCCTCGCCCGCGTCCCCGTCCGCCCCGCCCGCGTCCCCGCCCGCTTCCCGCCGCTGGTACCGCCGCCGGCGGGTCGTGGCGTCCGCCGCCGTCACCTGCGCGCTGCTCGCCACGGTGGGCATCACGTCCGCCCTGTCGGACGACCACTCCTTCGGGGCGGACGCCTCCCGCGCCGCGGGCCCGCGGAGCACCGCCCCCGGCACCCCCCGCCGCTCGGCCACGCCCTCGGCCGGCCCCTCCCCCGCCGCCTCGCCCTCCCCCGCCCGTTCCCGGAGCAGTGCGTCGCCGGGCCCCCGGCACCAGGCCCCCGCCCCGTCCGTCACCGGCAGCGGTCCCAGCGCGGCCGCGCAGCCGGCCGGCGGGCTGCCGCTCTCCTGGAGCGCCGACTCCCAGGTCTGGGACATGGGCTGCGGCCACGACTACGTCATCGACAAGTCGCCCGCGCGGGTGCCTCCGCCGCCGGTGCAGCAGGACGCGGGGGCGTGGGCGGTGACGCAGGGCGCGCTGCACGGGCGGCAGACGATGGTGCGGATCTCGGTGCAGGGGCGGTCCTCCACGGCCGTGGTCCTGGAGTCGCTGCGCGTGCGCGTCGTCAGCCGCGGCAACCCGGCCGCCGGGAACGCGTACGCCATGGACCAGGGGTGCGGCGGCGAGCTCACGCCCCGTCGCTTCACCGTGAACCTCGACGCCGACCGGCCCATCGCCCGCCCGGAGGACGGCGCCGACAGCGAACACACCATCCCGGCCGTGCACTTCCCCTACCGCGTCTCCGCCGAGGACCCGGAGGTGCTGCTGGTCGACGCGACGACACAGACCCACGACGCCCGCTGGTACCTCGAACTCGACTGGTCCTGCCAGGGCCGCACCGGCACGATCCGCATCGACGACCACGGCCGCCCGTTCCACACCACCGGCATCACGAAGCTGCCGCGCTACTGGTACGGCACGAACGACGCGGGTGAGCGTGCCTGGGTCCCGTACGGCGGCTAGGGGGCTTCGTCTGCCGGGCTGACCGGCCGACCGGTTGTCCCTGTCGGCCGGTGCTCACCGATGCGATGCGGCGCGCGCCCCTCCCCCTCGCGTCCCGGCGAAAACCGGTCACCGGTCCGGGCTATTCTGGCCGCCGTACCTGGACACGGGGTGCCCCCGCGCGGGGGCTGAGATCACACCCGTTGAACCTGAACCAGTTAGGACTGGCGGAGGGATGTCGTATGTCGTTGCCGTATGCCCATGAAGAGACGGCCGTCGCCGAGGCGCGGCGCGTCTTCGACGGCCGGATGCCGACGGCCCCCGGGGATCTGCGGGTGGAGGCGCGCGGCATCACGCCGGTGCCCGAGGACGCCCGCTACGGCAGCCCCCGGCGGCTGTTCACCGTGTGGTTCGCCCCCAATCTGACGATGACCGGGGTGTTCACCGGCACCGTCGGGGCGGTCCTCGGACTGGACTTCGCCACCGCGCTGCTCGCCGTGGTGCTCGGCACCCTGCTCGGTGCGGTGCCCACGGCCTGGCTGGGGACCTGGGGCAGCCAGACCGGGGCGGGCCAGCTGCCGCTGGCGAGGCTGGCGTTCGGCCGGGCCGTCGTTGTGCCGGGCGCCCTGCAGTGGCTGTCGTCCATCGCCTGGGACGCGCTGATCGGTCTGTTCGGCGGGGACGCGCTGGCCCAGCTGTTCGGCTGGCCGTTCTGGGCGGGTGTCCTGGTGATGCTGGCGGCCCAGGGGGCGCTGGGTGTGATCGGATACGAGGCGATCCACCGCTTGCAGACAGTGATGACCTTCGCGCTCGGCGCCTCGTTCCTCGCGTTGACGGTGAAGCTCGCGCACGGCGCCCCGACCGCGCCGGCCGCGACCGTGCACGGCGCCGACCGGGCGGGCGCGTTCGTGCTGACCTGCACCATCGCGCTGAGTCTCGCTCTGTCGTGGGCGCCGTACGCCAGTGACTTCAGCCGGTACCTGCCCCGGACGGCGTCCCGTCCGCGCATGTTCTGGTACACCCTGCTCGGTGTGGGTGTGTCCTTCGTCGCGGTGCAGGCGCTCGGCCTGTGGGGCGCCGCGCAGTTCACCGACCAGACCGCCCGGGGTGTGGACCGGCTGCTCGGCGGCGGCGCGCTCGGCGCGTTCGGACTTCTCGCGGTCGCTCTGGCGGCGCTGTGCAGCAACGCCATGAACGACTACAGCGGGTCGCTGGCGCTGCAGACGGTCGGGGTGCGGCTGCCGCGGCCGGTGGCCGCCGCGCTCGCCGCGGGGCTGGGTTTCCCGCTCGTGCTGTGGATGCACGCCGCCGACACCACCGCCCGCTTCCAGAACGTGCTGCTGTTCGTGGGCTATTGGATCCCCGCGTTCGTCGCGATCGTGATCGTCGACTGGGCGGCCCGGGCGCGGGCGCGCGGCGGGCGCCCGGTCGACCTGGCGGCGGAGGAGGCCGAGCCGCGGCCGTGGTGGCCGGCTCTCACGGCGTTCGTCGCCGGTTTCGCCGTGGCGGTGCCGTTCATGAGCACCAGCCTGTACGTGGGCCCGGCCGCCCGGGCCCTGCACGGCGCCGACCTCGCCTACCCCGTGGCGTTCCTCGCGGCCCTGCTCGTCTACACGCCGTTGCGCGTACGGCGCCGGGCCTGAGCGCGTTCGCTGCCGTCCGGGCGGCGAACCGGGGAACTCACCGCGCAGCTGCGGGAAGTGCGGGATCCTGGGTGGCTGTGAGTGAAGACATGAGCGAAGTGACTCCGGCGGGTGAGGTCCGGGCTCTTCTCCGAGCCCTGGACGGGCAGCGCCGCCACGTTCTCGGCATCCTCGACGGGCTCGACGCCAAGGCTCTGCGACGGCCTGTGCTGCCCTCCGGGTGGCACTGCCTGGGGCTGGTCCAGCATCTCGCGCTGGACGTCGAGCGTTTCTGGTTCCGTGCGGTCGTCGCCGGCGACGAGGAGATCATCCGTGGGCTGACGGACGGCGACGAAGCCTGGAGGGTGGCACCGGAGGCGTCGGCCGCCGATGTGCTCGGGGGGTACCGGCGGGAGACGGAACTCGCCGACGCCGTCATCACCGCCACCCCTGCCGACGCCGCCCTGGCCTGGTGGCCGCACGACCTGTTCGGCGAGCCGCACCTGCACACCCTGCGCGACGTCCTGCTGCACGTCATCGCCGAGACCGCATGTCACGCCGGTCATCTGGACGCGGCCCGGGAGCTCATCGACGGCCGCCGCTGGCTGGTACTGACCTAGCGCGGGTTCCGGGGCGCGTCGGCTCGACGCGGTTCAGCGACTGCGCCCGGGGGGCGTTGCGTGGCTCAGTAGGCGGAGTTGACGTTGTCGATGGAGCCGTAGCGGTGCGCGGCGTAGTTGGCGGCCGCGGTGATGTTCGCGACCGGGTCGGTGACGCTGTGGGCGGTCCCGGCGACGTGGTAGGCGTTGAAGGTGGGGTCGATCACCTGGAGCAGGCCCTTGGACGGGATGCCCTTCTGCGCGTTGACGTCCCAGTTGTTCTGGGCGTTGGGGTTGCCGCCGGACTCGCGCATGATGTTGCGGTGCAGGCCCTCGTAGCTGCCGGGGATGCCCTGCTGCTTCATGATGG
This sequence comes from Streptomyces naphthomycinicus, assembly GCF_020400595.1. Taxonomy (GTDB): domain Bacteria; phylum Actinomycetota; class Actinomycetes; order Streptomycetales; family Streptomycetaceae; genus Streptomyces; species Streptomyces naphthomycinicus. The sequence goes on from NZ_JAINRE010000034.1 coordinate 70,146, forward strand.
CCAGGGACTTCTTGATCCAGCCGTCGAGGTTGTTCGCGCCGCCGACGGCACCGGAGTCGGTGCGGCTGTCCCGCGAGGGAGCCGCGACGCTGTGGGCGCTGCGGGGTGCCTCGGCAGCGTGCGCGGCGGTCGGCATCAGGGTGAGGGAAGCGGCGGCGGCGCCGGTCGTGGCGAGTCCGGCCAGGGCGAGGGAGCGCAGGCGGGCGAGGCGGGGGGTGGCGGTGATCGCGGTCATGAGGAAGGGACTCTCCTGTGGGACGTCTTTCGAGGCGCCGGCCGGTGGTACCGGTCGCGGCCTTCAGGGCGTTCGGGGCGAGGCCCTGTGCTGCACGGCGCAGGGGGCGCGTCCGGCGGTCAACGCCTGGTCGGCTCTGCGGCTTGCGGCAACGACCAACATGGTTAGCGGCCTGCCGGGACCACGGCAAGAATGTGACGTACTACCTAACCTCGGAGAAATGCCTGAAAATGGGCATTTGGCGACTTTCGCCGCTGTTTGCCGCCGGTGCGTCGCTACGGCCTTCCTTAGGACGTGACATGCGCCCTATGGGCCGCGTCACCCGTTTTCCGGAGAACCGGCACCCCGACACGGCCGTCCCCGGCACCCCGGCACGGCCGTCCCCCGGCCCCCGGCCCGGGCGTCTCCGCCCCCGGGCGAGCCGGGCGTGCCCGGGACGTCGCCGTCCGCCATGGAGCGTCACCGGGCGCGCCGGTCCGCGCCCGCGGACACCGGGGCCCTGAGGGTTTCAGGAGGCGAGGTGTGCGCGGTCCCCCATCACCACGACGGGGTACTGCGCCGGGTCCAGGGTGCGCAGGAGGGTCTTCATGCCGGACTCGGGGACGGTGACGCATGCCGAGGTGCCGTCGCCGTGGTCCGTGTGCAGCCAGATCCCGCCGCCCCTCTCCACCCCCTCCGGGCGGCTCCAGTCGAACGGCGGAGCGCCCTTGAGCCGGTTGTAGTCGATGGCGATGACGTAGTCGAAGTCATGGGCGTGGGCCTGCTCCAAAGGCAGCATGGTCGCGTAGGCGTTGTCGTCGTACCAGTACCTCAGCCGGCTCCCGGGGTCGGCGAGGGTGCCTCCCGCGTCGGTGAGCGTGAACACGCCGACAGGAGTGTGCTCGTCGTCGATGCGGTGGTCCTCCGTCCAGCCCCGCCTGCCGTTGTGCGCGGGCCAGCTCGCCGTGCGCACCCATGTCGAGTCCCGCTTCTGATAGAGCACGGCAAGGCCGTCGGGGGAATCCTCGTGCTCGCCGTAGACGACCACCACCTGCCCGGTGGCGGCCGGAACCTGGTCCCACATCCGGTCTCCGACGCCCGGCAGGCGCCTGCCCACGGCCTGACCGGGATAGGCGGACGCCGCGCCGGGCGCGCCGGAGATCTTCCGCTCGGCTCCCTGGTCGCACGCCGTGGCACCGGCCAGCAGGAGGCCGCAGGCAAGAGTGGTGGATATGGCGTGACGCACACCGCCGCGTCGCACCGGCCGACGGCAGGAGGGGGTCACCGTGAATATCCGCATGGTCAGGATCGTGTGGCGAGGCGGACGCGGCGCGCATCCGGACGCGGCATCCGGCCCAACTGCCCGCCTCCCGCCCATGCCGTCTCCCGGAGCACCCCCGGCATCACCCCGCCGATCTTTCACGTCCCCCAAGACATGAAAAGTGATTCAGCCTTTTGAACGCGTGAATCGGGAACCGTATCCTGGGGCGCATGGATCGAGCGCCGGAGTCCCACGCAGGCTGGACGTTTGTCACCAATCACTCCCGGGTGCTGGCCGCCATCGCCGAGGACCGCACCACCCGCGTCCGTGACATCGCCGCCCGCTGCCGGCTCACCGAACGGGCCGTCCAGAAGATCATCGCCGACCTGGAAGAGGGCGGGTACCTGACCCATGTCCGGGAGGGCCGCTCCAATGTCTACCGCATCGCGCCCGGCACGCTGCTGCGTCATCCCGCGGATGCCCCGGCCACCGTCGCGGAGCTGCTGTCGGTCCTGGTCCGCCACGAGTCCGGGCGCCCCGCGCCGTCGGCCGCCGAAGAACCCGACGGGCCCTGACCCGGCGGCCCCGGCCCTCTCGTGATCGCCGGGGCCGCGGCGCGGCCGGCCCGCGCCCGCCGCGGGCACGCGCCATCGCCCGGGACCAGGGACCGTCCGTGAACGGCCGTGCCGGCCGGGGCGGTTCTCCTACGATTGCGGCGACGCCGTGCCGAGACCACAGGACTGGTTCCCATGACCGATCGCACCCCCACGGTTGATCAGTCGCAACCGAGCATCGCCCGTGTCTACGACTACCTGCTCGGCGGCAGGGACAACTACGCCGTCGACCGCGAGATCGGCGACTTCTTCATCAGGGACCTGCCCGGTTCGGCGGCGATCGCGTTCGCCAACCGCCATGCCCTGACGCGCGCCGTGCGGGCCATGAGCCGCGACGGCATCTCCCAGTTCGTCGACCTGGGCAGCGGCCTGCCCACCGCCGACAACGTGCACCAGGTCGCCCAGCGGCACAACGCCGCGACGCGCGTCGTCTACGTCGACAACGATCCGGCCGTGCTCGCCCACGGCCGGGCCCTGTTGGCCGCCGACGAGGGCACCGAGGTGATCCAGGCGGACCTGCGCGAGCCGGAACGGATCCTCCGCCACCGCGACGTGCGGAGGCTGATCGACTTCGACGAGCCCGTGGGTGTCGTCTTCAGCGCCGTCCTGCACCATCTCAACGACGACGAGCGGCCGGCCGACCTCGTGCGCTGGTGGGTGGACAGGGTGCCGTCGGACAGCCGGGTCTACATCTCCCACTTCCGCTCCGGCGCGAACGAGGAGACCCGGCTCGCGGAACAGAAGCTGCACGGCACTTTCGGCCGCGGCCGCTGGCGCACCGACGAGGAGATCGCCGGCCTGTTCGGCGGCCTCGAACTGCTCGAACCGGGCCTGGTGAACTGCTCGCTGTGGCGGCCGGAGCCCGCGCCGGGCGACCGTGCCGCCGGGGACGGGGCGGGCAGGCGCGGCCTGACGGCGTGGGAGCAGCTGATCTCCTGCGCGCTGGCCCGCAGACCGTGACCGGCTCGGACGGCTGGGGACTCTCGCGGCGGCGCCCGGTCTCCTTGTGACCAAGTGCGGACAGAACCGGGTGAACATCTCCTGTGCGGGCGTCATCTCACGGGGTGCAGGAAACAGCAGATGCGGCCGGGCGCCCCGCGGAAGCGGGTGCGGGGGCCGCGTCCTGACACTTCGTGAGGGACTTCGACCATGGCCACTCGCCGTGTACGCCGTACCGCCCGTTCCGCCGGCCTGCTGGCCGTCGCCGCCGCGGCGGCGTTCTCGCTGACCGCCTGCCAGGGAGGGGACAAGGACGCCGCCTCCGGCCCGGAGAAGAAGGTCTCCGCCACTGCCTCCGACTCCGCCTCCGCCTCCGCTTCCGCCTCCGCCTCCGCTTCCGCTTCGGCTTCCGCCGGGGGCGGCGGCGCCCCCGGCGGCGCCCGGACCAGCGCGGACAAGGCTCCGGCCGGCGGGCGGGCCGAGGCGCCCGCCGCGTCCCGCACCACCGCACCGGCCGCCACGGCCAAGACGGCACCCGCGGACCGTACCCAGACCCTGGTGGACGGCAGCACGGCCGAGATCTTCAAGCGCGGCGACGGGCACTACCTCACCAGGATCGTCCACGGTGGTTCGGTCTTAGCGACGCTGGAGGCGAACCAGCAGGACGCCGGTCTCGACGCCAACGGCATGTACGTCGTGCTCACGCTGGGCGGCCAGGTCCACTCCTGGATGGGCGGCGAGCACACCGGACCGGGCACCTTCACCGTTGCGGGCGGCTGGAAGGCCAAGGTCACGAGGGTCGGTGAACTGCGGTACCGCGCGCAGATCCTCGGCCTCGACGGCTCGGTGGACGCCACGCTGGAGGCGAACCAGCAGGACGCCGGTCTCGACGCCAACGGCGTGTACATCGTGCTCAGCAGCGGCGGTGTCATCAGCTCCCATGCGTGAACGCCTCTGCCGGCCCGGAGCAGGCCGGCGGAACGGGGCGGGGTCGGGTCAGAGGCCGCCTGTGTTGAGCAGCCGGTTGGGGGTGTCGGAGCGGACGCCGTGCAGGACGCCCCGGGTGGCCGTGTGGTCGAGCCAGACGTGGACCTCGCGGGCCGTGGCGTGGGGGTGTGCCGACAGGTACAGCGCGATCACGCCGGTCGCGTGCGGTGCGGCCCAGGACGTCGCGCCGTCGTCCTCCGTGGCCGTACCGCCGCCCGCCAGGGCGGCGGTCACCTTCTGGCCGGGGGCGTACAGGTCCACGCATCGTCCGTAGTCCGATCCGTAGGAGCCGCCGTCGTTCCACGGGCGGTCGTTCGGGGTGGAGGCCGCCACGACGATCGTGCCGGGGACGCCGGCCGGGGAGTGCCGGCAGGCGTCGTCGTGGAAGTTGCCGGCCGACACCACCGTCGGGATTCCCGCGTCGACCATCTTCTTCACGGCGGACTCCAGGGCCGCCGACCGGTGGTCGAGGTTGAGCGACATGTTCACCACCGCGGGTTTCTGCGCGTGCGCGGTGACCCACTTGACCGACTTCACCAGGGCCGCCTCGGCCTGCGCCGGGGAGCCGCCGCCGTCGCTCTCGCAGAGGATGCCCTGGACCCGTACGAGGTCGGCTCGGGGCGCCACTCCGTACTTCGCCCCGCCGATGATCCCGGCGACGAACGTGCCGTGGCCGGTCCCCGCCTCGCTGAAGCAGTCACCGGAGTCCTTGGGGCCCACGAAGTCGGCGCCGAGGCGGGCCCGTCCGCCGAACTCCTTGTGGGTGATGTCCATCCCGGTGTCGATCACGTAGACGTGTACGCCCCTGCCCGTGGCGGTGGTGGTGAACTTCCCGTTCAGGGGCCGCGACCGCTGGTCCAGGATGTCCAGGTTCCACGGCACCTTCCGGGTGAGGGGCGACGCCGCGGTCCGCGCGGTCCCGGACAGCGTCCCCACGGCGTCGGCAGACGTCTGCGCCGCGCCGGACGAGGCCCCGTCCTCCGAGGGCGCGGCGGACTGCCGCTTCCCGTGCGCGGAGGGCTTGCCGCCGCTCCCCCCGGCCGCCGCGCCGGCTGTGCCGCCGCAGGCCGAGGCCCCGAGCATGGTCGCCATGGCCACTGCCGCAAGGCCCGCCTTCGTCACGTTCCGCATCACCACGTCCCCCCGATCCGTACACAGTCAGCGCACAAGACGGCCACAGGGGGGCGGGCGGTTCCGGCGGGGCCGCGGGGGCCCCGCCGGGCCGGTGGTCCCTCACGGCCGCGCTCCGCGCCGGGGGCGGACGGTCCGGGCGCCGCCGGCCCTCACACGCCGCACGGCTGGGGCGCGGCGAGGACAAGGGGTTCCCCGGGCCGCCGTGATGACGGTCCTTGCGCCCGCCGGGGTCCGGTCCCCCGTATTTCGAACCAGACGGTCTTTCCGGTGGGCGTGCGGCTGCTGCCCCAGGTGTCCGCGAGCAGGTCCAGCAGTTCGGTGCCGCGGCCTCCTTCCGCGTCCGGATCGGCGGCGTTGCGTACGGGGCCGGCGGACTCGGTGTCCTCGACCTCGCACAGCAGGCGGGAGCCGCACAGCCGCAGGTTGAGCCGGAGCGGGCCGCGCGTGTGGCGCACGGCGTTGGTGACCAGTTCGCTGACCAGAAGCTCGACGGCGTCGGCCGGGCCGTCCAGGGACCAGTCGCTCAGCTGCCCGGTCACCAGGTGCCGCGCCCGGCGCGCGGAGACGGGTTCCCGCCGCAGGGGCCAGGAGGCGTCCCAGGGGGTGGCGTGGCCGCGCGGGGAGTCCAGCGGCCGCAGCGGCGCGAACATGCGGGACCACAGGGCGCACTGCCTGCCGAGCCAGGAGGCGGGAGCGGAACGAGAGGAACGATCCCGGCGACGGGCGAGGGGGCGGCCTACGGCCTGGGTGATCACGGGGATCAGTCCCTTCTGGGCTGGCGGTGGGCGGTCCGCCGGTGGACACCCCCGGGATATTTACCTGGTGCATACACGTAGCGACCGCTACATCAAATATAGACGTAGCAACCGTTACGGTAAATACCTGTAAAAAAGTATCTATAGCGGACAGAAGACGGCCGCCGCCTCGCCCATCCGGGAGCCCGCATGCCTCGCCCGCCCGACCCGGCCAAACGGCGCGACCTCCTCGACCGGATCCGCGCCTACGTGCTGCGCAACGGCCTCACCGATCTCTCCCTGCGCCCGCTGGCCCGGGCCCTGGGCACCAGCGACCGCATGCTCCTGTACTACTTCGGCACCAAGGAACGCATGGTCGCCGAGGCACTGGCGGTCTACGAGCGCCGGCCCCTGCTGCGCGTGCGCGGCCTGCTCCGGACCGTCGGCTCCCCCACGGACCCCGCGGGCCTGCGCCGCTTCGCGGAGGAGGTGTGGCGGCAGTTCAGCGACCCCGGCGTACGTGCCACACTCCCCCTCTATCTGGAGATCACGAGCGCCGGCGTGCTGCACCCCGACCGCTACGGCCCCCTGATGCGGGACACCGTCACGGAATGGACGGAGCTGCTCGCCTCCTTCTTCCGCGACCTGGGCATGGACCGGGACCAAGCCCGGACACAGGCCACCGTGCTGGCCGACGCCACCTTCGGCCTCCTGATCGCCCCGCTCGCGGACGGCCACTGGGACCGGGCGGACACGGCCTTCCGCGCCCTCCTCGACGCCCTGGAACCCGGATGGCACACCACGGCGTGACGGCGCCGGGCGGGCCACCGAGGAGCCCGGTGCCCCGCCGTGAACCGGCTCCGGGGACGCATGTCAGAGCGCTATGCCCTCATTACGTAGATATTCTGTGAAGTGTGATCGAGTCTGGACGGCCGTGGCTCCGTCGTCGCCACGGTCGCGGCAGCCTTGTGCGGCTGTCGCCGGTCATCCTGACCGTCGTCATCGCCAGCCTGGCATACGCCACTCCCCCGGACATGGCCTTCAGCCGCCTCCTGCCCGCCGCGCCGGCCCTCGCCGCCGCCATGTGGCCGGTGCTCCCCACCATCGCGCTGGGGACGGTCTGCCTCTTTCTGATGATCGGGCTCAGCATCGTCTTCCCCGGTCTGGGGACGTGGTGGACGGCCGCGGGGATCATCGCGGTCACCGTGGCGGCCGCGTACGGCAGCCACGTCCGGCTCCAGCGGGAGCGGACCCTCTTCCAGGTGCGGCTCGTCGCCGAAGCGGCGCAGCAGGTGGTGCTGAGTCCCATGCCGCGCCGCTTCGGGAGCGTCGAGATCGAGTCGCTGTATCTCGCGGCCGCGGCGGAGGCCCGGATCGGCGGGGACTTCTACGAGGTGGCCGACACACGGTACGGGGTCAGGCTGCTCATCGGGGACGTGCGGGGCAAAGGCCTGCCGGCCGTGGGAGCGGCCGCGGCGATCGTCAACGCCTTCCGGGAGGCGGCCTACGGCGAGGCCGACATGGTCAGCGTCGCACGCCGGCTGGACGCCAGCAGCACCCGGTACAACGCCGCCTTTCCCCCCGAGGGGTCGATGGAGCGCTTCGCCACCGCCCTTCTCGTCGAGATCCCGCACGAGGGCCGGCACATCGAGATCCTCAACTGCGGACACCCCCCGCCGCTGCTGCTGAACCGCGGGGAACTCCGCGCCCTCGAACCCACCAATCCCTCGCCGCTGCTCAACCTCGCGGAGCTGATCGGCGATCACTACAACGTCGACACCTTCGACTTCGCCCCCGGCGATCTGCTGCTCCTCTACACCGACGGGGTCGCCGAGGCACGCGCCCACGACGGCGAGTTCTTCCCGCTGGCGGCCTGGATGCGCCGACAGCCCCCGGCGCAGCCCCACGAGCTGCTCACGGCTCTTCACCGCGACCTCCTCCACTACAGCAGAGGACGCCTTGACGACGACATCGCCGCCCTCGCCGTGCGCCTGTGCGAACCCCCGGCCGGCGCACGGCCGGCGTGATCCGGCCGGGGGTTCGCCGCCGCGGGCCTTCGGTGCCCTCTCCCCCGGGCCCGGGCCCGGGACGGCCGTGGCCGAGGAGGTGTGCCGGCCGGAGCGCTCCCCGGCCCGAGGAGGGCCGGGGAGCGCGGGGGGTCACCGCGGTGGGGTCACACCGTCGCGGTGCGGCCGGTGATCGGGCAGGTGCCGGCTGCCGCCGCGCCGAAGGCGGCGGTCTTGGCGGCGGGTGCCGTGCCGCCGATCTGCTGGAGGATCTCGTCCGACAGCAGGTCCTCCTTGCCCTTGAGGGCGTCGGCGACCTTGAGGTCGGTGTTGAAGACCATCTCGGCGGCGACGTTGTCCTGGACGATGCGCGCCAGGTTGTCCAGGGCCACGGCGATGGGGTCCGAGGGGGTCTCCACGGTGGGCAGGTCGATGAGGTGGGTGGCCACCTTCGCCTGGTTCATGGTGCGGCGGATGATGATGGACGCCTGGTTCAGCTCGGACGTCGTCCAGATCGACAGCACCGTGACGTACAGGTCGCTCCACGCCTGCTCGCCGATCAGCGTGCGCCACCGCTTCATCAGTGCCTCGATGCCGGTGATCTGCGCGGTGGCGGCGAAGGTCATGTTGACGCGGATGGACGGGTAGACGGTCGCGGCGAACCGGTTGAACGACACCATGTCGAACGATCCCGCCTTGACGATGGTGTCGATGAACTTGACGGCCTCCGTGAGGATCTTGTTGCAGGAGGTGTACAGGTCGTCGGGGAGGTTCGCGGTGGGCAGCTTGACCAGTGCCGAACTCAGGGTGGTGCGGAAGGTGTTCAGCGGGGTGACCCAGCCCTTGTCGCCCGGGGTCTTGAACGCGACCATGTCCAGGTCGTGCGGGTCGATGCGCTCGGCGTTGGGGATGTTGGGCACCTGGTCGCCGAGGTAGGCGGCGAGCACGGAGTAGACGCCCAGGGGGATGTGGGCGATGGACTTGGCCAGTTCGAAGTACTCGGGGACCGGGTCGACCGTCTCGACCCGCACTCCGTTGTTGATCAGGGTGAAGCGTCCGCCGACGGCGTTGTTCTGGACGACGATGACCGGGGAGAGGTATTTGATCAGCTCGGACTTCAGTGACGCGTAGTTGGTGCGCATCCCGGCGTTGACGCTGCGTATCGCGTCCCGCGCCGCTTTCTCGTCGGTCGCGGCGGGTGCGGCCGACGCGCTGGTGGCCGCTTGTGTCTGGGTGAGGAAGGTGGCTGCCCCTGCTGCCGAAACGGTACCCAGAAATCCTCTACGAGTTGCCATGCCCCGTCTTTCCATGGTGAGTGATCGGTTTCTGCGGGGTGGGGGGAAAGATGTGGGGGGGGTTCAGGGTGGGGGGACAGGCGTGGGGGGCGCCCGGGGTGGGGGGCGTGCGTGGGGGAAGCGGGCGGGGGTGTGCGGGCCGGCGGCCGATATCCCGGCCGCCGGCATTCCGGTACGGCGGTGTTCCGGCCGCCGGCATTCCGGTACGGCGGTGTTCCGGCCGCCGGCATTCCGGTACGGCGGTGTTCCGGTTCCGGCAGGCCGCGCCTGCCGGACGCCGGATGTCGGGTGCCGGTGCCGGGGTGCCGGTCAGGGACCGACGCCGGGTGGGTGTCAGGTCAGAGGCTGACGCCGGATGTCAGGTCAGGGACTTCTGCGACGGCACCACGACGCCGTAGAGGTCCTGGACCGTGGCGAGAGCCGCTTCGTGGACCTGCTTGGCGGGAACGCCGTTCGGGTTGCCCTTCAGCGGCAGCGGCCGGGTGGCCGAGGCGTCGGCGACCACGGTCGGCTTGTAGCCGTTGAGGAAGGCGCCCTGCGCGGTGAACAGGACGCACATGTTGGTCATGAATCCGGCGACGATCACATTCTTGTTGCCGGCCTTCTTGACCTTCTCGGCGAGATCGGTGCCGTGGAAGGCGTTCGGGACGCTCTTCACGACGACCGGCTCCCCCTTGGCGGGCTTGAGCGCCGGGATGATCCGGCCCGCCTTCGACTTCAGGTCGTACCCCTTGTCGACGATGTGGATGACCGGGGTGCCCGCCTTGCGGGCCCGCTCCAGCAGAGACTTCGCGTTGTCGACGGCCGGCTGCCACCCGTCGAGTTCCATCACGCCGTCGGTGTAGGTGTTCTGGTAGTCGACGAGGATGAGTGTCGCGTCGGACAGTTCGGCCGGGGTCTCGTCGAAGCCGTTGAGTTCCCTCAGCGTCGTCGTGTCCTTGGCGACGTTCGTCCGCGTGACGGGAGCCGACGTGGCGGGAGCCGACGGCTCCTTCCCCGGGGAGGCGGCCTCGGACGTTCCGCCGCACCCGGCGACGGTGGCCGCGACGACGGCGGCGGTGCACAGCGCGACGGCTGAACGCAGCGGCTTCATCGGCCCGGGCTCCCCTCGGACGCGACGACGACCCCGTACGGGCCGGCGAGGGTGGCGAGGACGCGAAGAGGCGTCCGGGAGGCGGGCTTCGCGGGCGTGCCGCCTAATCCGTCGAGCTGACGCGGCGTCGTTCTGGGCATGGAGTACCGCCTGGAGGTGGGGAGTTGAGAAGGAGTGCATCGGTCCGGTGACCTGCACCCATGACGCTATGGCCCGGCACGTGCGTCGGCAATGTCATCCAGCACGCAGAAAACGACATCGCCGCCGGGGGCGTCACCGTGCCCGGCGGGTCCGGGCCGGGCACGGTGATCGGCTCCGTCGGTGCGGGCGACCGCGTGGACGGTTGCGGTGACCGTGGGGAGATGCGGCGCCGTGTGGGCCGGAGAGCTTGGTTCGGGGACCGACGCGTGCTGAGATGGACAGCCGGCCATCGACGGCTCGTCCGTGGAAGGGGCCGGCAGCCGAATCCCACCGATCCGTCGAGGGAGTTGCGATGCATCTGCGCAAGCGGGCATGGGCCGCCGTGATCGTGGCCGCCGCGGCCTGCACGGTCCTCGGGCCGCGAGCCGCCGTGGCCGCGCCCATGCCCTGGGAGACCAGCAGGACCCCCGCGGTCGTCACCCACCACACCGACGTGACGGCCGGCGAGCACGGCACGGTCACCGTGCTGTGCGGGACCCCCTGCTACCAGTAGACGTCCTCTGCTGCCCCGTAGACGTCCTGCTGACCCGTAGAACGTCCTTCTCCCGTAGGCGTCCGCGCGGGCCCGGGAGGGGGCCGCGGCACCGTCGGGGCCGGCTCGGGCGCCGTCACACGACGGTGCGGAGCAGCAGGAGGCAGGCCAGGGAGGTGAGGGAGAGCAGGGTGTGGGCCACCGTCCAGGTCCGGAGCGTGCCGCCGACCGAGGTGCCGAAGTACTCCTTGGCCATCCAGAAGGCCGCGTCGTTGACATGCCCCGCGAAGGCTGCGCCCGATCCGAGGGCGAGGGCGAGCAGTGACGCCTGCGTGGGTGCCAGACCGTGCGAGAGAGGGCCGACGATGCCGGCCGCGGTGATGGTGGCGATGGTGCCGGAGCCGACGATGGTCCGCATCACCGCGGCGATGAGCCAGGCGAGGAGGAGCAGGGGGATGTGGAGACGGCCCGCGGCCTGGGTGACGGCCTGATCGACCCCGGTGTCCTGCAAGGCTTGCGAGTATCCCCCGCCCGCGCCGACGATCACGAAGACACCCGCGACGGGTGCGAAACTCCTGGCCAGGGATGCCTGGACATGGCGCCGGCTGAACCCGAGCGCGTACCCGAAGGTGATCAGCGATACGAACACGGTGATCAGCAGCGCGATCATCGGGGTGCCCAGGAACTCCACGACGGCGTACAGGGTGCCGTGGGACATCGGGATGCTGTCGAAGACGGCCTTGAGCGTCATCAGCACGATGGGCAGCAGGATCGTGCCGAGCGTGGCCGGGAGGCTCGGCATCCGGTGGCCGGCGGTCCCCTCGGCATGCCCTGGGCCGGAGTCGGTGCCCGCCGTGTCGTGCGGGTGGTGTGTGCCGGTGGTGAAGGCGGCGGTGGCGGAGTCGGGTACCCGGGCCGGTACGCGGGGCCAGACGTAGGCGGTGAACAGGGGGCCGGCGACGATGGCGCAGGGCACGGCGACGAGGAGTCCGTAGAGCATGGTGAGCCCGATCGGCGCGTGCACCGCCTGGATCGCGATCAGCGGTCCCGGATGCGGGGGGACCAGCGCGTGCACCGTGGCCAGACCGGCCACGACCGGCATGCCCACGCGCAGCACCGGGTAGTGCAGCTGTCTGGCCAGTTGCAGCACCAGCGGCATCAGCATCACGAAGCCGACCTCGAAGAACATCGGCAGGCCGATGAGGGCCGCGACCAGGGTGACCGCCCAGGGCAGCCGTTGCGGCCGGACCATGCGGGTCAGGCTGTTGACGACCTGCTCGATGCCGCCGGAGTCGGCCAGCATGCGGCCCAGGATCGCGCCCAGGACGATGAGTACGCCCACCGAGCCGGTGATGCGGCCCAGTCCCGTCGTGAAGGAGACGATGGCTTTCTGGGCGGACTGCCCGGCCAGGAGCGAGACGGTCAGCGCACCCACCGTCAGCGCCAGGAAGGCGTGGATCTTCAGCCAGCTGATGAGGACGACGACGACGGCGATGGAGATGCCCACCACCGCCAGGAGCCATGTGTCGTGGGAGGTCCAGTGCTGACCCGCCGACAAGAGCCCGGCCGCTGAGCTCACCATCCAGTGGTCTCCGTTCCCATTCCCCGCCTTGTGCGGTGCGCGGGCTCCGGGGCAGGCTGACGGACCGCCCAGTCGCGGATGGACAATCTGGCAAACGACACCACACCGGGCACGTGCCGGACCGGCGCAACGAGGACATGGCTGTCGCGATCACTCGATCAGCGCGATCGCCCGGCGGCCGGCCGTGCGGGCCGCCCACCCGCGGCGGGCCGGCGGCGGTGCCGGGCCCCGAAGCGTACGAAGTGGCCGTCTCGGCCGCTGACATGACGATGGCTCCGGCAGTCGAGCCCGGTCGGCGCACCGTCATGCCCGGTCGGCGCACCGTCATGCC